>CAIYLG010000029.1 GCA_903927025.1 uncultured Armatimonadota bacterium | reverse complement strand
TTGGGACGACTTTGCGAAAGTGGAAATGACGGTAGGCACCATTATTCGGTCCGAGGCATTTCCTGAAGCCCGCAAGCCAGCGTACAAGCTGTTCATCGATTTCGGAGAGATGGGCGTCCGCCAGTCCAGCGCCCAGATCACCAAGGTGTACTCACTCGACGAACTTGTCGGATTGCAGGTGATCGCCGTCACGAACTTCCCACCCAAGCGAATCGCCGGTTTCGATTCTCAAGTGTTAGTCTGCGGATTCGACCGAGCCCCCGGCGAAGTCGTCCTAGCCCACCCCGGCAAACCCGTGCCAAACGGGTCGAGGTTGTATTAGAAGATAAGGCATTCCCCGCACCAAATCACCCCAACGGGGCGGTTTCTGCGAGAACACGGAATCGGCAATCCACGTGGATCGCGCGGCATCAACAGGATGTCCCCAAGGGTTTCTGGAGAAACAACCGCGTTGCGGTACCGGTTACGCGGCGCACCGCGGATTCCAGGGAAGCTCCCGTTTCACGAGAGCATCCCTTCGCTTCGCAGAATCTGCCCCCTTAGGGCACGTCCAATCGATCACCCCAACGGAATGGGTGTGGGTGGCAATGATTAGGCGCTGTGCTTTACGGTAGGGCTGATTCTCGGCCTATTGGAACATGGTGGCGAAAACAGAGGTTTTGGTTACCGCGACCCAATCTCGATGGTCATCGGCGAGCCAATCGGCAAGCTGTTGACGTTCTTGGGCGCGTTGAGACTCGGTGCCCAAGATATGGAACGGCGGAAGGCCCTTTAATCCGCAGATTAACAAACTTTGGGCAACATAGTCGCCAATCGACAGAGTACGGCTCCTATCCGCTGCAACCGAGCCTGCCGCTTCGGGTGACACATTCCACATTCCACTTCCACCCCCTTGCAACCTGTAAGTAACGTCCTTGCCTTTCTTCTCAAACGTTCCCGCAGGCACGCCAGACTTGATGGATTCAGCCAGTAGACGTCGATAGGAAGGCACCGTCAAAATCGGGGTCGACGGCAAGGTTCCGGTGAGTTCCTGAGTTGCTCCCGACCCCTTTGGATCGCTGAGGATCAGTTGGAGCCATTTGGCCATTGCCTTGTTGCCTATCGTCTGGATTTCGGAATCCTTCGGGCACTCCCACAGCGGACGGTAGAGATTGTAGTCAACAAATGTTTGTGCCGGACTCGCCAAATCGAGTAGCCGTTCGTAATCCTTGATCGCGCTGCGATCATTCGCCTTTACTCTCTGGCTAATGACCTTCGCCATCGAGCCTGCGAAGACTCCAGGATCTACATTGTGGGCAAGGCGATCAGAAGTGGCAAAACTTGCGGCGCAAACATCCTTGAGGCATTGCAGCGCATGAGCCGGATCCCACTTTGCCTCTGCATTGGCCAGTTGAAGAGCATCGTTGCATACAAACATGTCACCGGTGGTAACGCCATGAACATTGGCCATCTCAACGGCACGTTTGGCCATTAGCTGGCTGACCAGTTCGAGTCGATCACGACGCAGCGCCTCTCCAGTCATCGGTCCGTCCGGACTCGCGGATATTGTGTAAGAGTCCCCGTGATGGATCTCGTCGGCAGGCTTTGTCAAATACAGCCCTGCCGCCAACCAACTTTTTTCACCGGCCTGGTCGTCCTTCAACACCTCAACCCAACGCTCCGGCTCAGTGAGTCGCCCCGCCTTTTGCCAGGCCGTACGGAGGACCGTGGCTTCAGGGATAGACACTTGATCAGCCTCGAAACTTCTAGCCGATGGCCATATATCTAGCAGGAGACGCCACGCAACGCTCTTTACCGAGTGGATGAACCGGGTTGGCCAAAAATCGCGACCGAAGGAAACTGTACGAGAATATCGCTTGTCATTTTGCAGCACATCAATCAGGGCGGGAACTGCAGACGACCCTTCAACTTCAAGTGCAGCATAGACCGGGTCCTGTTCGAACCCAACTCCACCGGGTTGACCCCACTGTTGCCCACTTACCTCGTCCAAATCGGCAACCAAGGTTTCAATTCGTTGCCTCTGCCCCATCCGCTTGATCGCATCCAAGTCGACCTTGGACGGTTTGGGGTGATTCACACGCCGCAGCAGGTCTGCCCATAGCCCTCTCGAAAAAGCTAACGATCCGGACTTGTCGTAGCTGTTGACATCTGGTTCCGGAACATTTTGTTCTCGCCTTACTTTATTGACCAGAAAGAGATGCGTTGCCCATTCAAGACCGTTTTGGTCGTCGTGAGACTTCAACGCCTGAGCAGTCAGCATGTTGTATCGGTTAGCCAAAAAATTGAACAGGCGAGTGTCACCAGTTGAGCCATGAGCGATTCTCATCTGGTCCGGAATGAAGACCTTTTCGGCGAGATCCTTTCGTCCAACCAGCAATAAAAGTGCGGAACAGGGTATCGCGGCGGGGCCAACATCAATGCTTCTAAACATGCGGGCCGGTCCCTTTCCACTGGCCGAAGGGTGAGCCAATAAGTTCAAATCGGCCGGGGTTGGCTGACCGAGTATCAGATACTCAACCCCATCGAAGAGCACTGCATGCTTGCCATCTGGCTGAACCCATCCATCGGCTTCCATCACTCTTTTCGGGTTCCAGGCCGCGTCGCCAATTTCGACCCTCACATGAGCAAAGTGTCCTTTCCTTGGGTCAGCGAGACCGTTGCCCAATAGCGCCTTTGCAGCACTTACATAGCTCGGGTCAATCGTCGTTGAGGGTGGCGTCCAATCAGTGTGGGCCACAGTCGGTTCATGCAGCTGCCTCCGAACTTCCAATGAATTCCAGACAGGTGCAGCAGCGACGATGCCCATTGCCCCTATGCCCACAACGATGGTGAATTTCATAGCTCTCACTCATTGTATGTGCGAAAGTGACGAACCATCGTTCACAAAGATTGAGGAACCGCCTTTTCGTCTGCCCATACCGTGCAGCCTTTTGTGAAATTTCCTCGGGGCTTACGCACATGCGAAGGAGCCAAGGGGAGTCCTATTGGAAATGAGGAATCTGACGTCGGACCGATAGACAAGCCATTCTGGGTTGATCTTCTCTGCGTGGGAAATCACCAGGGTTCCCGCCGGAGCGGCAACCCTTCGCTCGGCAAGACAATCCCTGTGGGATTAGGTTCTTGCAGGGCAGGAGGGCTAGGGCAGGCCTCATAGAAATTCTATTTCCAAGACAGTGACTTGCACCTCAATCCATGCCTGTACCGAACTTAACATGTCCGTCACCGTATAGGTAGTTGCGGGAGGGAATCCAAATCCCTGGATTCTCGTAGGGGCAGTGCCAACTGGTCATCGCATCTTGCGCCAAAATCAATGAACTCTGATCATCCTTTGACGCGCTCTTTCCGAAATAAGACCTAGCCCAGAATCCGTAGCTTGAGTGATTAAAGTCAAAGAAAGTTGGCCAGGTGCCGTACGGACCAATTCCCTCGGAAAGGAAGCTATAAGGGTTCACATCAGACGGGCACTTGAATATCTGCTTGCTTCCACCGGCGAAGGGCAAGAGCACGTCAGTGATGAACGGAATTTCACCGATGGGTGGGTGAGGTATGGGTATCTGCTCTGGATTTTCTTTCGGCCCCATATCCACTGCGCTGGGATACCTGTCGTCATAGTCGGCGACATAGAGGTGGATGGCTGCTCCAATTGACCGCATATTCGACTGACACGACTCGCGAATAGCGGCGCGCTTTGCGGACACAATTGCGGGCTGGAGTATCGCCGTCAGCAAGGCGATGATGGAGATCACCGCCAGCAACTCAACCACGGTGAAGCCGTATGGGTGAGGACTACTTCCGTTTTGCTTTACTTTGCTCATCAATTACCTTTAAGGTCAGGGTTGCGAGTTCCGAATTCCTGGACAACCGCAGTGAGTTCATGGTGCTTTGAAACTTTGGAACAAAAGACCACTGAGTGATGGTGAATTTCCAAAGTTCCAACTCCTCGGGATGGATTGGCTTGTCGGCCATGAAAGCGATAATTTCTTGCTGCTGGCGGGAATCCGGGAGAGCTCCCAGATTCAAAATGACTGACATTTTTGCCGAAGGACTTCCAGAAGCCAGCGATGACTTCACGTACTCCATATCATGAGCGTCCAAAGAACCTTTCTTGTACTCGTGGACAAGATATCTATCTCGTTCTGAAGCGGCGCGATCTGCGTCAAGTGAAGATGAGAACCCTCGTTCTTTTGCCGCCTGCTCGGAGAGCATAGGGCGATGCATCGGTGGTTCCTGGCCGTTGTGCCACACCAAGAGCGCCGTCAACGAAAAGCAGGTGACCGCAACGAGGATAAGGAGGCGATCCTTTTTTGTGGCGCGGCCCTTTGAGTTCATGATCTCATGCCTATCTCTCAAGTTAATGGCAAGAAGCGTGGCTCAATCATTTAACAATGAATTCTGGGGTTTTGCAAGTTGTCGCCTAACGACACTATCAAATGAGATCCTAGAATCCAATTGGAAATGAGGAATCTGACGTCGGACCGATAGACAAGCCATTCTGGGTTGATCTTCTCTGCGTGGGAAATCACCAGGGTTCCCGCCGGAGCGGCAACCCTTCGCTCGGCAAGACAATCCTTGTGGGATTGGGGTCTTGCAGGGCAGGAGCTGTGGACCTCCACACCGATTTCGTCAATCCGTTTACGCTGTTTTCGGCATGAAGCTGGTGCCGCATCCACAGCTTTTGCCGGCGTTGGGGTTGTCGAATTTGAAACCACCGCCGATTAGGTTTCCGGTGTAGTCGAAGACGCTGCCGCGCAGGTAGACGGCGGACTTGGCGTCGCAGACCACGGTGATGTCCTCGAAATTCTGCTCTAGGTCGACTGGCTTGCGGGCGATATCCAGCTTCATCACGTACTCAAGGCCGCTGCAGCCGCCCCCCTTAACGCCCAAGCGTAGGAAGACTCCTTCTCGGCCATCTTTGGCGATAAGCCTTTTCACTTGGGCGAGCGCCTTATCGGTCATCGTGATCGGGAAAATATCCGTGTCGGTTGTCTTGGTGCTCATGGCGTTATACAAGGGTCTTGAGCCGCTGTGGCTCGTCGAAGAACTGAACGTTGGAGACCGGCTCTGCCTGTCTCATGAGGTCGGCGAGGGTGATTTTGTAAACCACGTTATCTACCGCGGTTTGCACAACCTGCCAAAGGGATCGCACGGTGCAGTCGATGGCGTGCGTACAAATCGAATGGTTTCCAGTGTGCTTGCCGCAGAACTCGGAATCGTAGAGCTTTCCGCCCAACGCGGTAAGTACATCTCCCAAAACAACCTGCTCAGGAGAGCGGGCCAGCGTATATCCGCCAGACTGCCCTCTCGTGCTGGTGATGAATCCTTCTTTTCGCAAGATCATCATCAGCTTGGCCACATGCGGCTGGGTCAGGCCCTCGATTCGGCTGATCTCGGGGATAGTCATGCTTCCGTCCTTGGGCAGACGCGCAATCTGGATGAGGCACCGCAGTCCGTATTCTTCTTGAGCAGAAAACTTCATAGGTTCCTAGTGCCGATCAGTCAATGCCAAGCATGAGTCGAACCTCTTCGCTCATCCGTTCGATCGTAAACGGCGGATCCCAAGTCAATTCAATGCTCACGTCTCCGATACCGGGGGTGCCACGAACCGCACTTTCCACTTCGCCAGGCAAAGACCCCGCAACCGGACACGCCGGTGAGGTCAGGGTCATCATGATGTGAGTGTTCTTCGCATCATCGACCTGAATATCGTAAATCAGCCCCAGATCGTACACATTGACGGGAATCTCAGGGTCATAGACCATTCGAATCTGCTCAATCACTTCAGCTTCGAAAAGCGATCGCTGAATACTGGTCAAGCCGTGCCGAGGCGCCTCGGTGGCAATTTCAACTGGCTTAGGCAATGTCTGGTCTCCGTAATCCATTCACTCAGTACTCACCTTGTCCGCTTCTCCAACGAGAGCCGCCTTTAGCGTGTGCCAGGGCAACGTGGCGCATTTGATTCGGACGGGGTATTCGCGCACGCCTCCAAGAACTTCAAGGTCACCCAACTCAGGGTGTTCCTCGGCATGGCCAGTCTCGGTGACCATTGACTGAAATTCCTTAAACATTGCTTCGACCTGCTCGAGGGTCTTCCCCTTCACCGCTTCGGTCATCATCGAGGCACTTGCTGTAGAGATCGCACAACCTGAACCTTCAAAGCTCACGGCCTCGACGAGGCCACCGTTGGTGTGGAGATAAACCTGAATGTTGTCTCCGCAAAGAGGGTTGTGCCCTTCTGCATAGCCAGTGGCTTCCTCAAGCTTGCCCCGATTGCGGGGGTGGCGGTTATGGTCCAGGATGACTTCCTGGTACAGCTCTCTCAATTCGATGCTCATCCGAAAAGCTCCTTCACTTTTTTGATTCCAACCACCAGTTCATCAATTTCCTCGTGCGTGTTGTACATCGCAAGTGACGCGCGCGTGGTGGCTGGGACGCCTAGCCTCTTCATCAGCGGCATACAGCAGTGGTGACCCGTGCGAACCGCGATGCCAATATTGTCCAATACGGTTCCAACGTCGTGCGGGTGAGCACAATCTAGCGTGAAAGCCAGAATTCCGACCTTGTTAGGTGCGGTTCCGGTAAGGCGGACACCGTCGATATCGCCCAGAACCTGCATTCCGTAGTCAGTGAGTTCCTTCTCTCGCGCCTCAAGGGTTCGGAACGCTGCATCGAGCGCCTCCGAGATGTCGGCTACTTCCCGGTTCTCGAATCGGCTGCCGAGTGCGGCGAGGTAGTCAATCGTAGAACCTAATCCAATCACACCCGCGATGTTCGGGGTACCTGCCTCAAATTTGTAAGGCAACGGCGCGTAAGTCGTCTTCTCAAAGCTGACGGTGTGAATCATGTCCCCTCCACCTTGGTAGGGAGGCATCTCGTTAAGCAGCGTTTCCTTGCCATAGAGCACGCCAATCCCAGTCGGCGCATACATCTTGTGGCAGCTTAGGGTGTAGAAATCTGCATTCAGATCCTGCACGTTGATTCGAATGTGGGGACCGGCCTGGGCTCCGTCCACCAGAACTTTTGCACCCGCAGCGTGAGCCATCTGGATGATCTCTTTAACCGGATTGATCGTACCCAGCGAGTTGCTGACGTGGATGATGGCAACCATCTTCGTCCGCTCAGACAGCATTCCTCGGTAGGCGTCCAGGTCGATCTCGCCAGCGTCTGAGATAGGAATCGGCAGGACCGTTGCGCCAACTCGCTGTGCAATCAGCTGCCACGGCACGATGTTGCTGTGATGCTCCATCGTGGAAATCAGGATTTCGTCGCCAGCTTTGAGATTGGATCGCCCCCAAGATTCCGCGACCAGATTGATCGAGGCAGTACAGCCAGCCGTAAAGATGATCTCGTGGGAATGCTTCGCGCCAAGGAACGCGCGGACCTTCTCCCGAGACGCATCAAATTCACGGGTCGCCTTTTGGCTTAGGTAGTGAACGCCTCTGTGGACGTTGGCATTCGTTTCTCGCCAGTAGGCATCCATCGCCTCAATGACGGCGACGGGCTTCTGCGAACTTGCGCCATTGTCGAGATAGACCAGCGGTTTTCCGTTGACTTGGGTCGACAGGATTGGAAATTCGGCTCGAATCTGGTTGACATCAAATCCAGATTCGGCAAAAAAAGACTCATTGATCTGACCGATCACGTTCAACTCTGCGTCTCCTTGGCGCACCACTCGAACAGCTTTTGCCACTCGGCCCTCTGCTCAGTCAACAGGGCAGGAACCTGGGCCGGCGTCGCCTTTTCAACTCGGTCCACAAAAATGGAGGCCGTTGCTACGGAAAGCCCAGCGCTATCCCCTGCCTTTCGGAACCAATACTTGCTGTTCCAAAAGTCTCCTTCCCGGCGGTGCATGATTCCGTGCCAGAGGCTCCCCTCGGAAGTCAGGATCTGCTGGCTCAGCTCATGGGATCGGTGCAGATCATCCACATACAGCCACAGCCCCGCTGCCAATGTCGGATTGGCCTTTATGCTTGGAAGGCCGGTAAGCTCCTCTACCAGCGCAACCAGCTCGTCAGAAATCGGTTGCTTCGGGAGAAGTTCAGGCATTGCCGCATCCAATGGCAGCTTCTCGAAGAGCGGAGCTAGAGTTTCGGACAGTGGATGCGGCAACTTCATGGTGACCTAAGAAGCCTGCTGAGCAAGCTCTAGTTTTTCAAAGAGAAGCTTCTCCAAGATCTCTCGAACTCCCGGAATTGTGACCTTGGCAAGCACTTCGGCGGCAAAGGCGAACACTAGCAGCGCCTGCGCTTCTGCCTTGGGAATGCCTCTGGACCGCAGATAGAACATCGACTCCTCTCGAAGCTGTCCAACCGTAGCGCCATGAGTACATTTCACGTCATCGGCGAAGATTTCCAACTGCGGCTTCGTGTTGATCGAAGCGGTGTTGGAAAGCAGAATCGCTTGATTCGTCTGCTTCGCGTCCGTCTTCTGAGCATCTTCGTAAACGAAGATCTTCCCGTTAAATACGCCCGCGGCATGGTCACCCAAGATGGCTTTGTAGACTTCGAATGAGTTGCAGTTCGGCTTAGCGTGGTCGATTCGGGTGTGGTTGTCGATGACCTGATGGTCAAGTCCAACCGAGGCTCCGTTCAGCCAAGTCTCTGTATGTTCGCCGTCTAGCCAAACGTTGATGTCATTTCGTGCGATCTTGCCGCCAAAGGCGATGTTGTTTGACGTGTACATCGACTGCTCAGCCTGGTGCACGCTGATATTGGCGATATGGATCGAATCAGCCTGCTCCAACTGAATCTTGGTGTGCTCAAGAATCGCGTTTGGACCCATCGAGACTTCAGTGACGGCGTTGGTGAAGTAGACGCCTTCCATTCCAAGGTAGGTCTCCAGCAGCTTGGCATCGCTATTCTCGCCAAGAATTACCAGCGTCCTGGGGTGGCTCACTAGCGGGCCATGGTTGGCGGAGGTGAGATACAGCAGATGGATCGGTCTCTCAAGAGAGACGCCACTGGGAAGGTAAACCAGAGCACCTTCGCTGAGGTAGGCCGTGTTGAGATCCACAAAGCGCTCGTCGTTGCTGGACCCTAGCTTCCCTTTCAGATTGGCGATGGTGCCGAGCTTGGCAAGCACTTCTTCCTCATAGATTCCGAGGCCATCCTTGAGGCTGCCGATGAAGACGCCAGCCGGCAGGGCGTGGGCGCTGCTGAGTTCGGGGGCGTATTCGCCATTGACGAACACCACCGTGATGGCATCCACCGAACCAAGCGTCGTCTGTTCGACTTGATACCGGTCAACCGTGGCTCCGTAAGCTGGCTTAAATCGGCCCTCTTCCAGGGCGCGAAGAGAGATGTACTTGAACTCTTCGTCCTTGAGGGTTGGAATGCCAAATTCGCTGTAGCTGCGAAAGGCGCGCTCACGAAGTGCCTGCCAGGCCTCTGGGCCGTAGGTAGACAGGAGCCCCTTCAGGAGTTCGAAGTTGGCGAGAAGGCTATGCGTTTCGGCCTTGAGGTCGATCATGTGTGGCTGAAGTCCGGCTTAAGCCTTGGACGCCAGCTCCTCCTCGATAAACCCGTATCCCTTCTCTTCAAGCTCAAATGCCAGCTCTTTGCCACCGCTCTTTACGATGCGGCCTTCCATGAGGATGTGCACGAAGTCCGGAACAATGTAGTTGAGAAGACGCTGATAGTGAGTCACCACCAAGATGCCGCGCTCGGGAGATCGGAGCGTGTTCACGCCGTTGGCAACCGTCTTGAGGGCGTCGATATCGAGGCCAGAATCGGTTTCATCCAAGATAGCCAGTCGCGGCTCCAAAACCGCCATCTGGAAGATTTCGTTTCGCTTCTTCTCTCCGCCGGAGAATCCCTCGTTGACGGAGCGAGAAAGGAGGGAATTCTCCATCTCCATCAGCTGAACCTTGCTTTTGATGTGCTTCATGAACTCGGTCATTGAAAGCTCAGGCACGCCGCGATGCTTGCGGATATTGTTCAGCGCTGCGCGAAGGAAGTAGGTGTTGGTCACACCAGGAATTTCAACCGGATACTGGAAGGCGAGGAAAATGCCTTCCGCTGCTCGATCTTCGGGGTTCAGTTCGAGAACGTCTTTCCCGTCCAATTCGACTGTTCCTTCCGTCACCTCATATCCGCTCTTTCCGGCAATTACGGATGCCAGAGTGGACTTCCCAGAGCCATTTGGCCCCATGATGGCGTGGACTTCGCCAGCGTTGACGGTGAGGTTGATTCCCTTAAGGATCTCTTTATCCTCGACTCGGGCATGAAGGTTCTTGATCTCTAACATAATCTGCGGGCGCAACTCCTGGAGGCGGAAAACCTCTGCCTACCAGTTTCTACGAAGATTGTAGCTTCAAAGTTGACTCTAAAGTCAAGATTCAGGTGATGTTCAGGAAGTCTGAATAATGGGTGAAGTTCCGCATTGAACGTTGACTGCGCATCTGAACTCGCAACCTGTTTTCTCGACTGCCCCAGCCACTCAACTTCGTTCTCGGGTTAACTTGCGAAAGTGGCACAACTCGATTCACTCCGCATGAATCCACCGGCAAATAGGCTCAAGCGCAGCCTTCCTAAGGTGGGGATTCGACCGACGATCGATGGACGATACGGTGGCGTTCGAGAATCGTTGGAAGGGTTCACGATGGAGATGGCAAAGGCCACCGCGCAGCTCATCTCCGAGGAGCTGAAGCACTCGTGTGGACTCTCGGTGGAGTGCGTCATTGCCGATTCATGTATTGGCGGCGTTGCCGAAGCCGCCGCCTGCGCGGAGAAGTTCGCGCGAGAGGGAGTGGGCGTCTCACTAACCGTTACCCCCTGCTGGTGCTACGGCAGCGAAACCATGGATATGGATGCCCGGATCCCCAAAGCGATCTGGGGATTCAATGGTACGGACCGGCCGGGAGCCGTCTATCTTGCCGCAACCCTGGCGGGTCACACCCAAAAGGGCCTGCCGACTTTTGGAATATATGGCCGTGATGTCCAGGACCTTGGCGACACTACAATCCCCAAAGATGTTCGCGAGAAGATTCTCCGCTTTGTCCGGGCAGGTATCGCCGCTTCGACCATGAATGGCAACTCCTACCTCGCGATGGGCGGGGTCAGCATGGGAATCGCAGGAAGCATCGTTGACCAGCCGTTCTTTGAAAGCTATCTCGGAATGCGGGTCGAAACCATCGACCTCACTGAGTTCACGGGTCGCATCCAGAAAGGGATCTTTGACCACGAAGAGTACGAGAGAGCCAAAACTTGGGTGAAGGCCAACTGCAAAGAAGGCGCTGACTTAAACACCCAA
Organism: uncultured Armatimonadota bacterium; assembly: GCA_903927025.1. GTDB lineage: Bacteria > Armatimonadota > Fimbriimonadia > Fimbriimonadales > Fimbriimonadaceae > Fimbriimonas. The sequence continues at coordinate 65,285 of CAIYLG010000029.1, read as the reverse complement.
CAGCGCACCCGAGAGCAGAAGGACAGCGACTGGGATCTCAGCATCAAGATGGCCCTCATTGCCAGAGATCTTATGGTTGGCAACCCCAAGCTCGACGAAATGGGCTACCACGAGCAGGCTCGCGGCCACAACGCAATTGCCGCAGGGTTCCAGGGGCAGCGTCAGTGGACGGACCACTTCCCTAACGGCGACTTCCTAGAGGCAATCCTCTGCAGCAGCTTTGACTGGAACGGCATTCGACAACCTTACGTCGTCGCCACCGAGAACGACGCTATGAACGGAGCGTCCATGCTGCTGGGTCACCTGCTGACCGGCACCGCTCAAATGTTCAGCGACGTTCGCACCTACTGGTCGCCCGATGCGGTTCAGAGGGTGACGGGCAGAGAACTGACCGGCCACGGTGAAAATGGTTTTCTGCACCTTATCAACTCGGGTCCATCGGCACTCGACTGGACAGGGCAGCAATCGATTAACGGTGGCCCCGCATGCAAGCCGTTCTGGGATATCACCGCAAAAGAAGCTGCCCAATGCCTGGATGAAACACTTTGGTGCACCAGCGACCTCGGCTACTTCCCAGCTGGCGGTTGGTCAACCGACTTCACCACCAGAGGCGGAATGCCCTGCACGATGTTCAGAATCAACCTGGTGAAGGGCCTCGGCCCGGTGCTGCAGATTGCGGAAGGAACAACGATCTCGCTTCCGCCGGATATCCACGACATTCTCGACGCCCGAACGAATCCAACCTGGCCAACCACCTGGTTTGTGCCTCGCACCACCGGCTCCGGCGCATTCCGAGATGTTTACACCGTAATGTCGCACTGGGGAGCCAACCATGGCGCGATCAGCTACGGCCACATTGGGGCCGACCTGATCACCCTCGCTTCGATGCTGAGAATTCCAGTTGATATGCACAACGTAGACGAGTCTCTGGTCTACCGTCCCAGCGCTTGGGACCGATTCGGAGGAATGGACCCGCAGGGTGCCGACTACCGTGCTTGCGCCACTTACGGTCCCCTCTACGGCTAAACCGCCTCAACCGGTCATAATCAAATCGTGAAGCAGATTCGGGAGAACATCTTTCAGATCACCTACTCAGAGCTCGGCAAGCCAATTGCTAAGGGTCCGGTAGACCTGCAGGGCCTTGGTGAAGTCATGTTGGATGAAGCCGATATCCGCTATGCCAACACGTCTCGGGATCAGGGATATGAGCCGGTCTTTTTTGTAAGCCGATCCGAACCCCTGCAGGGTCGATACGTCGTGGTCGGCCGCCAAGAAAAGGCTTAAGCAGGCGAACGGGGTAAAACGGCTGGAACTCCTTGGAGGAGCCGCCCAAGCCATGACACCCCAAGACCTGACTGCACTCGCCGAAAACTGCCTTACCTACAAGCTTAAACCAGAGCACTTTCAAAAGCTCTGCTCACTTGCCCAGCCCGTTTTCTTCCAAAACGGACATCAGATCATCAAGCATAACGGCACTGATGCTGACCTCTACGTAATCCTAGAGGGACATGCCAATGTGCTTACTGACGACGGCGACAAGTTTTACGACGCCTCTGCGGGCACAGTGCTTGGCGAACTGGCCTTTCTCGATGCGCAGCCAAGGGCGGCAAATGCGATTGCGAACGGTTCGGTCTATGCGCTCAAGTTTCCCGCTCAGGAGCTCAGAAAGGCGATGTGTTCAGACCACGAGTTTGGGTTCTATATCCTTGCGAACCTAACCCGGGTCGTATGTGCTCGCCTCCGAAGTGCAGACCACCTGCTTGACTCGCTGATGGACAACGCCCACGAAGCATGGGCACTACGCGACTAGACAAAAAAGGAGCCGGTGATCTCTCGACCACCGGCTCCGAAGAAAGGATCGCCTAGTTGACGCCGTTTCGCTTAATGACGTCCCGATACCAGTAGGCGCTGTCCTTTGGAGTGCGCTCCTGAGTCTGGTAGTCCACATAAACGAGGCCGAACCGGAACCGATACCCTTCGTACCACTCGAAGTTGTCCATCAGCGACCACTGGAAGTAGCCGTCGATTGGCACTCCATCATCTGCGGCTCGCTCCAAGGACAACAGGTAGCGAGAGAGGAAGTCGATTCGCTGCGGATCGTGAACCTTGCCATCCAGAGCGATCCAGTCAGAAAGGCCGAGGCCGTTCTCCGTGACCACGATTGGCTTGCCATAGCGCTCATAGAAGAACTTGGGCCCCCAATACAGCGCGTCTGGCGTAACCGCCCAGTGATAGATGGTCCGTGCCATTCCCAGCGGATGCTCCACCTCAACTGGCGCACCTGTGTTGGGATCCGCCTTGATCGAATCTCCATTGTAGATATTTGCCCCGTAGAAGTCGAGCGGCTGGCAGATCGTCTCCATATCGCCTGCCCTCGGGGTAGGCACATCTGAGCCAAAGACGGCCATTTCGTCCTCTGGATAATGTCCAAAGAACACGGGGTCGTTCCACCAGGCGTTGCTCCAAACCGTCTTCTGTGTGACGTTAAAGGTCGCCTTGCGAGCGGCCTCGATGTCCTCTGGCGAGTTGGTCAACGGAATCTTCGGAGCGCCTACCGGTGCCCAGCCAACTCGAGTTGGCTTCTCGCTTCGTGCTCGAATCACCTGGACAGATTTACCGTGAGCCAGCATGGCGTGATGGCCGGCAAGCAGCACTTCCTTGAAATTGAGTCGATCTCCCGGAGCATGCAGTGCGGATTGAAGCCCGAGGCCAATAAAGCACTGTGGCTCGTTGAGGGTCATCCAACTGGCAACGCGGTCCTGCAGCTTATCCACGACGACCTGCGAATATTCGGCAAACCAGTCAGCGGAATCGCGATTAAGCCAGCCGCCCTTCAAGTAGAGCTCATAGGGCATGTCCCAGTGGAACAGGGTCACATGAGGCTGTATTTCGTTCTCCAACAGCGAATCAAGAAGACGATCATAGTAGCTGAGACCCTCTTGGCTGATCGCTCCGATTCCATCGGGAATCACACGGGGCCAGGAGATGGAGAGCCGGTAGTTGGGGATCCCCAACGTCTTCATCATCGCAGCATCTTCGCGATATCGATTGTAGTGATCGCAGGCAACGTCTCCGTTGGAACGATCGTTAATGGCGCCCGGGCGCTCGCAGAACATATCCCACACACTTCGGCCGCCACCGACTTTATAAGGCGCACCTTCGATTTGGTAGGAGGCGGTTGCGACACCCCACTGGAAGTTCTCTGAGAAAGGCATTAGTTGAAAAAGTATGGCTTAGAACACGTTCTTGGAGAGCCCGAGAACTTCTCCAGATCCACAGATTTCCGTTAGAACAGAACATTTGCGAGGTCTGTATCCTTGTGAGTCAAAATGCTGAACATGACCAACGCTGAACTGGCCAGCAGGCTGAAGGACCTCCGCGACTTTTTGATCATCGCAGGCTATGAAGAGTCGCACGCCACTCGGTACACCCAGATTGCGCGAATGATTGAAAAGATGCCGGAGCCCGTGATGCAGCTCCGCCAGGAGGGACGCCTCACCGAGATTCCTGGCGTTGGAAAGCTTGTCGCGCAGTACATCCGCGAAATCTTGGACTCGGGTGTCAGTTCGAAGCAGAAGGAATGGGAGGAACAGGCTCCGATCACCGTGCTGGAACTGGTACGCATCCCTGGACTGGGCGCGAAAACAGCGCGAAAACTCTTCCAGGAGTACGGAATCGATAGCTTTGCAAAGCTCCAGGAAGCTGATCGATCAGAGGTGCTTAAGGAAGTGCAGGGAGTTGGGCCCAAACTGATCCAGGCTATCCGCGCCCATCAGCCCTCGTCGGAGTGATCAGCGTTGCCGGCCACAACATCAAAGCGGCGACCACCCAAATAGCTGCCGTTGCATAGCAGATCCACGTTGTATGTCCCTGGTGCCTCAATGAGCACGCCGTTGAATTCAAACACGATATCGTAGGTGGCAAGCGGGTGTGAGGCCGGAAATGGGGCGCTCAGTTCACAAACGTCCGCCCCGGACGGCGACCGGATGATGAGACTCAGGTTGAGCAACGTCGAAGCGTTTGTGAGCGTGGCCATCACCACCATCCGAGGATGGACGGCTGGAACCGCCTGCACATGAATCGCATTGAAGAGACCTATCAGCGACTTATTGTTGGTCCGCTTATCTTCGATGCATTCGTTGCACAGAACGATTGAGACACACACTGGGGTTTCGACTGCGCCGATCATGAGCCCCATTATGCCCGCTATCCAAACCCTTCACACCTTTGTGAGGTCTGGACGCTTTCTGTGGAAGTCGAAGTGGTCTTGAACGACTTTTGCCACGCTCAGGAGTTCGTCATCGCGATACAGCCTTCCGACTAGCGATTTGGCGATGCTGTTGCCATTTGCATCACCTCCAAATGGCAAGGCCACTTGAGGATGGCCACAGTAGTTGCAGTGCCCTAGGATCGCCCCCAGCACGCCATTTCCAACCACGATATCCATGTCTCCCAGCTCTGCCTCGAACCGATGCATGAGGAGGGTTCTCGCTCGCTGCGCCTGCAGGTATTCGACGGCAGGGACATATCGGCTGGCACGGAACGTTTCCGGCCAACTCGAGTTCTTGAGTCCGTGAATCGTGTCCGTTCTCGTGAACTCGTCAAATGCAGATCCGGCCTCCACATCGAGGATCTGATTGACCCCATCTGGAATAGGCGTGAATTTGGCAAAGCGAACCGAGGCGCCCAAATCCTTAAAAACCTTCAGGATCGGATCCGTAGCCATCGCCGCCTCAGATCCGGCCCATCCGACCTTTAGTTTTTTGACGGAGACCCGATGCGGGTATTGGAACTCTCGATCCACAGCGGCAAGATCCTGAGCGTCGGATCCGCAGATCGCGGCAAAGACCAAAGCGCAGTCCTCGACTTCTCTACAGATCGGCCCAACCTTGTCCATCGTGTAGCTGAGTTCCATCGCACCATAGCGACTGACCCGGCCAAAAGTCGGGCGAAAACCTGTCACCCTGCACCGAACGCTGGGAGAGGTGATGCTGCCGTATGTTTCCGTTCCAATCGAAAACCCAACCAACCCTGCCGCGGTGGCTGAAGCAGATCCAGCGCTGGAACCGCTGGAGCCTTGCTTGGGATTCCATGGGTTCTTCGTGGTTCCCTTAAACCAGACATCTCCCTGGGCTAGGGAGCCGCAGCTCAATTTGGCAAGGAGGATGGCTCCTGCCGCTTCCAGCTTCTTCACGACGGTAGCGTCATAGTCGAACACCTGATGCTCGTAGGGGCCCGCGCCCCAGGTTGTCGGAAGTCCCTTGACGCTGAACAGATCCTTGATTCCATACGGGATGCCGTGCAGGGGACCGCGATAATGTCCTGCCCGAATTTCGGCTTCGGCGGCATGAGCCTGCTGCATTGCTAAGTCTTCGGTCAAATTGACGACCGCAATGAGCCTGTCGCCGTAGCGTTTAAGCCGGGCGATGTAGACCTCAGTAAGCTCAACTGGAGACACCTGACGGGTGCGAATCAGGTGGCCGAGTTCGCGCACGGACATGAACGCAAGATCCTCATCGCTTGAGGGTCGCTTCACACTGGGGTCCGAAGATCGCGCGTGGACCTTGGCACCGTGGACCGATCCACCTCCCAGTGGGATAAATGGCGTGGAAATGCCGGTAGTTGGAAGGATCGTTTCCTTGCGGACAGTTTCAAACCCGGCTCGCGCACCACGAATTTCACCGAGCACTCGTTTGCGTTCATCATCGGCAAAGGAAATCCCAGCGATCTTCTCAAATGATTTGAGGTCGTCTAGGGTGATTTCGGAGGCTGGTGCCCCGCCTTGAACAGCGGCCATAGCCGATGCAGGCAGGCTGCCTGCGGCGGCTGCGATGAGAATCGATTTGAGAACTTCCTTTCGTGTCACTGTGTGGTCTGCCGACATGGGCACCGAATTCGCTGCCCCTTCACAGAATTCCTGCCTCCGGTATCCTCGTTTTGATGCAGGAAGCGCTCACTGAAGAACTGATTGAGCTTTGTCACAAACTGGGTTCTACTTCCCAGGACCTCGCCATTCTTGGCGAGGGGAATGTCAGCGGTAAGGCTGGTGAGGATTATTTCCTTGTGAAGGCGAGCGGACACTCGATGGGGAACATCTCCGCGGCTGGGTTCTCTCGGGTGAAGTTTGCTCCGATCCTAACGGCTCTGGACGGACCAGATCTCAGCGATACGGAAACAAAGAATCTGCTCAGCAGCTGTCGTGTAGACCCGGAAGTCGATCCTCAGCCATCCGTAGAGGCGTTCATGCACGCTTACCTGCTCAGCTTGGAGGGGATTGGGTACGTCGGCCACACCCATCCGACCCCACTCATAAGTCTGCTTTCAGTTGACGGTTGCGAAGAGATCGCCGGACTTCGACTCTTTCCGGATGAAATTGTCTGCTGCGGTCCTGCTACTGCCTTCGTCCCCTATGTTGACCCTGGGTTGCCACTAGCTCGCGCGATTCGATCAAGCGTCGAGGCGTTCATCGCGAAGTTTGGAATGGTGCCAAAGACGATCTGGCTACAAAACCATGGCCTCATCGCCCCCGCCAAGTCGATTCGCGATGTTGAAAGCGCGACGTATATGGGCGAAAAGTCCGCCCGAGCATGGCTCGGTGCACTCTCCACGGGCAAGGATCTGGTGCCGATGACGCAACAGGCAATCGACCGGATTCACACGCGCCCAGACGAGCACTTCAGACAAAAGCTGATCTGAAGTGCCCCATGGCGTTACCTCTACTTTGGATCCAGTATTCGAGGGGTAATCAGGAAGACCGTCTCAACCTTCTTCTTGGTGGTATTGCGCTGCGTGAACAGTTCGCCCACGAGCGGAATGTAGCCAAGAAGCGGCACGCGGACAACCTGTTTGTCTCCGGTCTCCTGAGTTAAGCCTGCAATCATGATCGTCTCGCCAGACTTGACTCGAACTCGGGTATCCGCGGTGCGGATATTCGACGTCGGGTTGCCATTCACGTTCACAACCGCATCGCTCACGCTAGGTGCGAGCTGCATCGTGATGAGTCCGTCGTCTCCAATTGTGGCGGTGAACTTGAGGACAACGCCGGTGTGGATGAGCTGAATCTGGCTGGTTGGATAGATGGTGCTTCCGCTGAGAATGCTGTAGTAAGTATCTTGCCCAACGTTCACTGTGGATTCCAGTCCCGCTGTCGCGATGAGGTGCGGATTGGCGCGCAGCTTCATTTTATGATCGGTGATCAACGCGTTGATCTGAGCAAGATCCGCAAACCCAGCCGCTTGAGTGATGATGCCCAGGTTTGCGCCGAGGGACCACTTTCCGTGCGAACCGTTGAACGACGTGTTGAGTCCATCCTCAGCGCTGATTTCCGTAACTAGGGCTTCCACATAGATTTGTCGACCCGGCCTATCGGCCTTTTGGATGTCAGCGAGAATCTTGTCTGCCAGTTGCTTTGGAGCACAGACTCCAATCGTGTTCGTCTTGGGGTCAACGGAGAGATATGGCTTATAGGACGCGTTCAACAGGGCCTGAATCGACGCGGCTGTTTGGTTTTGGACGCTGTAGATTCGAGTTTCCGCGAACTTCTGGAAGAATGCGGACTCCACCGTCGCCTTGCTGATTATGTACACGCCAGGAGACTGTTGCTTTGAGTAAGCACCCGTGATCAAGGCAAGCTTTTCAACGACCGAATCGATGGGTTCGTTCTTGAACTCGATGGTAACGGTCTGCTCTTTGATCGTGTCGTCGCCAATGATCGTGACTCCGGCAAGACTCGAGACGTCGTTGATCACGGACCGAATTTCCGCATCGACGAAAACGTTGGAGACTAAGCCGTTCGTTGGAGCACCCTTGACGGGAGTGGCTGCAGGAGTCTTTTGGTCCGCCGATTTGGGGGCCGGCTTTTCTTCTGCTGGCTTCGCGTCTGGGACCTTGGCTTCAGCAACTTTTGTTGGAGCCGGAGGAGCCTTGACAGCCGGGGTGACGGTTGCCTGAACAGCGCCCTGATCTCCCTGCTTTACAGGCTTGACATCCGCTTTAATCGGCTCTTGCGCCGGCTTTAACGGAGTGACATCTGCCGTGATAGGCCCCTGATCCGAGGTCTTCGGATCGGCGGGTTTTGGGTCACCTGACTTGTTTTGAGCTGGAACCTGAACCGCCGTGGCAACCATGCGGAAAGAGCCGTGGCTAGGGTCTTTGACGCCATGGAATTTGGCCATCGCCGCCGAAATCATGGATGACGTCAGCGAATGTCTGGTTAACGGAGCAGCCGGCGTCAGGGAAACTCCACTGACAATCGCGACGGCCGCAAATGCACGATATTTCATTTGGATCAACGTTTGCCTCCTCGTTTTGGTTTCGTGCCTGCCGTTGCCTTCTTCTTCGGAGCTGGAACGATGAATGGGAGCTGCTTGATTTCACTCAAAGCTTCTCCGTACTGATATTCAAGTCTTACGGTGTACGCGCCTGCCTTCAAATCTGGAGGAAGCATCAACCGGTTTCGTAATGTTGCGCCCGGCAGAATGCCGCCGTCGCCCAAAAGTGGAACTTCGAGTCTTGCGACGGGAGTAAGTCCACCTTCCATCACCGATGCGGAAATCTTGGGCAACAGTGCGATGTTGCCGTTGTTGGTCACTTCGTAGTCGATACTCAGCGGGACGTCCCCAACAAAGCCGGTCTCCTTGGGAACGATGCCCAGCTTTGGACTTCCAGTGTTCGGAATATTGATGCTTCCGTAAACCTCTTCGGACATGGATGCACCATCCGCGCTTAGGGCAGTGATCGCAAACCAATTGTCTCCAACAGCGGTTCCATCGACAGCCAGTGTCACTCGCAGAGTGCTGGTTCTTCGGGCAGGAATCGTGAGGGTGTTCGGATTGAGGGTTACTGTAAGCGGAGCGGTTGGCGGATCATCGGTTACCTGAAGCAAGCCGTTGGCTGACTGGGTTAGCCGATGCGGAGTCAAGTTGATCGTCAGCGGTGCATCTGTCTGGTTGGTGAACTTGATGGTTACCAAGCGCTGAGCTCCCGCCGGCATGCTTTGCCGCAATCGGGGCGGGTCCACCGTGAAAGGAGGAAGGGAGATCACGGAGTCAGGAGTGCTCAGGGCGACCTTGCCCTTGTTCACCACATATTGGGCAACAATTGGGCGGAAGCTGCGGGTTCCAGATTGGCAGGTGCAGTCAATTCGATACTGCCCATCAGACAGCTTTGGAACCGCAAAGTGGATCAACCGCTTAGATTGAGGGTACAGATTGCGATCCGAATCTGATCGGATCGCAATGCTCCTTCCGGTAACGGAATCTCGCAGCTGGACGGCGGCTCCAACAACCGTAAAGGCGTCGCTATCATTGATGAACGGCACGTCGATTCCGGAGAGTTTGTCTGTGACTGTGAGATTGGGCGTCCCAAACTTGAGGTCCAATTTGGGCTGCATCCCGACAAAGACGATGATCGGAATCTGGTACTCAGCGATGATAACGCTGGTGTCCCCAACAATGTTTGGATCAATGGTTCCGAGGCAATAATAAACGCCCGGATCCACCTTAGGAATCACGCACTTTAGAGGGAAACGATAGGTTGAAGTCTTATCAATCGTGGTGGTGAAGGTCGTCGTGCCAAACCAAGACGAGCAGTCGTGCGAATTCTTAGCATCCAGATTGGCTCCGTAAGACCAATCGCTGTAGGCCACCGATCGAAGCTTGAGTGTGATCTTCAGCGGTCTCATTTCGAGGTTCTGAACCTCAATTGGCAGGTTCAGTGGCGATCCCACATGCCCACCGACGCGGTACATGATTGGGTTGATCGCCATCCCGCGAAGACCCGACGACTCAGTTTGCGCCTGTGCGGCAGTGGCGAGGCAGGCGGCCGCAAGCAGGCACCGCACGACGCCGCGCATTCCGTGCACGAGGCTTTCTTTAATTGATGGCAACACTAATATTTCCTGTCCCGACGAGCGTGCACTGCCCTGTAGCCGAAGGGTTTACGTACAGCGTCCTGGTAATTACGAGAACAAAGTTCTCGTTGGCCTGCTGTTCTGGCACGGTGATTGAAAGAGTTTGGCCATTAAATCCAGCGTCAGTGCCAGACACGGGTCCCGCCACAAGTGCGCCCATTTGACTCGGAGTACCCGAGTAGATCGCCATGGTGTAGGAGATCGTTCCCATCTCCGGGTTAGGATTTTGCGCCGAGGTTAGCGGCCGAAAGCTTGTGGCAGCCAAGGTCAATGACCGATTGGTGATAACGCTCACCTGGCTGGTTTGGGTTTGGCTCGTAGCGCCGCCGATTCCAGAAACGTAAAACACTCCGCCAAAATTTCCGCTTATATTCACGTATGAAGGCGACTGACCGGGCTTGGCCACGGGGTGCCCGCCATTGATCACACCAGGCTTGGTGCCGTTGGGCGGTCGCTTCTCTTGCACGGACAACATGGCTGGGGAGGGGACTTGGGTAGGTTCGTAGGCGTAAAACGTCGAGAGCCGTGCCCTTTGAGGAGCAGAACTCGCCACCAAAAAGGCGGCAATCATCAGCGCTTGATCTAGCATGTTTTAGCCGGGGGTCGCGAAAATTCGGAATCGCGCATCTATGCCGTGTCCCTCAACGTCTATTGTTGCTTCCTTTCGGTCGACGAGAGAGTCCCGCATTTACGGGACACGCCGGGCAAACTGTCTTCAGAAAGGGTTCCGAGATAAGATGGTGAAATGCCTTTGGCGCTTTACTCGCTTGCGGTTTTCGGAGTTCTATCCGGCGGACCTGGAAACCAACTTTCGCCTTCCAACGAAGGGGCTCAGGTCAAATTCGTTCCCGAGACCGGAAAGATAGAAATTGCCTACGACTCAAAAGTCGTCCTGGCTGGCATCCTGAAGTCTGCAGGCGGCCTCGTCGGCACGAAGATCTCCGTTCGAACACAGACGACGTTTGGGCCGCGACATGAGGTCACCCAGGACATCTCCATCGATTCAAGCGATGGAAAGTCAATCTCTCTAAGCGCATTGGCAAACGGTTCGTCCGAATCGTTCGCGGCGGAAACTCTCGGAGCGGCACAGGCAAAATTCAAACTGGTCCGAAATTCGATAGGGCTCTCCGCAAACGGAAGGAACAATGCGATCTATGATCGCACCCGCGATTGGATGCTCGAATCAACTGATGGTGTGCCGGGACTGATCACACCACTTGGCCAAGGAGAGAAGAACCCTAGATTCGGTTGGACCCTAAATGGGCCATCCATCCACTTTAAATTCCGACCGCTTTACTACCAGAAGCACAAGAATCTTCCCTACTTCCATCCTTGGGAGAAGTCGGTTTGGAAGGGCTCCGTGACAGGCTGGTGCTCGTGGTGGGCGTACTTTGACAGCGTTCGCGAGCAGGACGTCCTCAAGGTCAGTGAGATCTTCTCTACGAAGCTCAAAGACTTTGGATACAAGTACATCCAAATCGACGATGGATATCAGTCAGGCAACGGCGGTTTGCCAAAAGATTGGCTGAATACCAATGAGAAATTCCCCCACGGCCTAGCTATCCTCAGCAAGTCCATCTCAAATCTGGGACTCGACCCCGCGCTTTGGATCAACGTGCACTTCGGTGATGAAGATTACGTAAAGGCACACCCCAACTACTTTATTCAGAACGCGGATGGCACCCCACACAAGGGTCCGTGGATCGACTATGGACTGAACGGAGCCGAACCAGAAGCCATAGCAAACGTCGTCACTCCAACCCACCATGCGCTTCATGAGATGGGCTGGAAGTACATCAAAGTGGATGCCCTTCGCCACCTGCTGTACGATTCCACCTATCCCTGCCGCGATGTCCTGGTGAAGAAGGGCGTCGCTCCCGAAGAAGCCTATCGAAACATCCTCAAGGCAATGCGCAAGGAGCTCGGAGAAAGCACGTATATGCTTGCATGCTGGGGAGTGCTTCCGGAAGCAATCGGCATTGCAGACGGATGCCGTCTGGGTGGGGACGGGTTCGGCCCCTCGACCCTGCAGCAGTACACCTCTTGGAACAACGTTGTGTGGCGCAATGACCCTGACCATTGCGATGTTAAACCTTTCGATCGAAAGACCGGAAAATATATCGACGGTGAAGAAAAGATCCGTCCCGTCCTTGTTTCCATGGCAGGAGGACAGCTTCTTCTCAGCGACAAACCTGAAGTGTATGAGGACGATGCGAACCTGGAAGGTGTTAAGCGAGCGAGTCCGATTCTATTCACCATCCCCGGTCAGCTCTACGATTACGACCCCATCAAGACAAACAACCTCATCAAGGGCCTTCGAAACGAGAATGGGGGTGCCAACTCAGGACCGATCGATGCGGACCAAAAGGGAGAGGTTTGCCCCTGGTGGATGCTGGACATCAACGAGCCCTATGAGAAATGGGCCGTCCTGACCCATATGAATTGGACCTCCGACCCGATGGGTGAATCCCAGGTCAAGTTCAGTGACCTCGGACTTGCTAACGCAACTTACGCTGTGTTCGAATTTTGGTCAAAGAGGTATTTGGGCGATTTCAACGGCATCTTTACCGCTAAGGCGCTGGATCCAAAGGATCTCGCAACTTACGCCATTCGTCGGGTTGAAAGCCACCCTCAGATCCTGTCAACCAGCAGGCACATCACGCAGGGAGCTCAAGACTTCGTGAATGTTAAGTGGAGCGGACACACCCTATCCGGCTCAAGCAGAGTTGTGAAAGGAGATCCTTACAGCATCTTTGTTCGAATTCCTAGGGGGTTCACGCTCAATGGCGCCAAAGCGGGAGTTGACCGCATTGATGTGCGCGTCGAGGATTCTTACGCCGAGGTAAAGCTCAGTCCCACCAGTACCGGAACCGTCAGTTGGTCGATCTCGTTTTGATTCGGGAAGTCACTTCCTCAAATTTGAACGGTGACGACCAACCCGAGTAATAGCTTTTGTCCGGCAACTTTTCAAACCGGTCGTTAAACAACCCATTGAACAAGAGCCGGAATGAGTTGACGGGTGTGATTGAATCGTATAGGTTTGCCCTGACCTTTGGCGGCACATAGAACGCATTCAGGTTGGGAAAGCATTCATTCACATCAGTCTTCTCCAGTAGTTCCTGATCTAGGTTCAGCTTGGACCCGTGATCCCCTTGAATGATAATCACCGGTGGCTTGGAACTGAGCTTAATGATCTTGTCGACGGCTGGAAGCAGCAGCTTGCTGATGTAGGTGGCCTGCCCGGCATAGCCCGCCTGGTATTCCTCTCGGGTTCCACCGTTTTGATAAAAGTGATTCCCATCAACGATCGAATATCCCATTTTCTTGGGCCGGACGGATCCCCCATTGGCATCAAAGACAAACGGAGGGTGGGGGGCAAGGATATGGACAAAAATGAATCGAGGCTGAGTACCAGATTTCGCGAGCGTTTCGAGGTTGCTGAATGCTGACTTCAGAATGATCCGTCTGGAATCAAACTGCGACATCGAACTCATTGGATCTCTCGCGGGAAGCGGCGTTTCACTCAGGAGCACTCCCTCAAAAAGGGATATGCCGATATCTTTCCGTAGCCAAAGATCTGCCGAATCAGGGTGGACCGATGGAAAGCCTGTCGTCACCGCCTCATAACGGTATCCAATCCCTTTCAGATAGCTTGAAACTTGGCTCTTGTCGATTAGCCGATCCAATATCACACGATCGGTGTGGTTCGGGTCAATCTTCGGCAACAGCGTCGGAAGGTAGTCCAGGTTGAGACTTGAGGAAAGGGACAGTTCCGTCTCGCAATAATTTGAGCGGCTGTTTCGAGGCACGTAGAATCCACGTGCTTCCAGCCCCTTTACAAACCACTCATTGTCAAATCCAATGACCCTCTTGACGGCATCACTTCTGCCGTATCCATCCAATATGATGTAGAAAATGTCTGGTCGGTCCTGTGTGCTTAGGCTGGCAACGCCAGAACTCGCCTTCGCCACGGTGGTGCCACGCCATACATTGAACCAAGACAATCCTATTGAACTTACTGGCATGATGAGCAGCACCATGCCGAAGAAATTCATGCCTCGGGTGATGGCTTCACTCCGCTTCCATTTCCATCCACCGGCGACCATGACAAGGATAAAAAGCAGCGACCATGCCCAAAGCAGGCCCTCCTTGTCCCCAAAAAACTCCTTTAGCAATCGATTCTGGTCGCAGAGATTCCAGATATGGCCGTATGCATAAAGGGTGATGACCGAGAGAGATGTTGCAACAGCAGCACGGCCAGCATTTCGCAAGATTAGCGAAAGCATCCCCCAGAACAACAGCGCTACAACAAGCGTCACCGCCAAGGGAATAGGAACATCCCCTGGGGGGACAAGAGCTGTATTGACGGAGTACAGGGCGAGAACTGGATAGATGGAAAACAGAATCGGATGAAACGGCCGATTCATATTTTAGGCGCTCCGATTCGGCGCATCAGATACAGGGTACGAACTGTTCCTTCCACGTTTTCAGAGGAAACAATTCGGAAATGAGCGCTAAACGCAGATTCAAATCCAGCCTTGGTGTAGCTCGGAAAGACGTCTTCGCGTGTTGCCAGCAGCCGTTGAACCTGGGAATCTTCCTTCGGAACGAACTCGATGATGAGCCACTCGCCAATCCGAGCCATGAACTCAGCAACGTCTTGAAGGGGGACATTGTTGCTAATTGCCAAATGGTGGACTAATGCCAGTGCCATCACAGCATCCACGGGGCCTCGCCCAATGAACGAATCCCGTTCTTTAAGGCCCCAACCAAGATCAGGGCTCGGATTGGTCAGGTCCTGTACGAGTGGAAGCATGAGCCGATCGTCTCTTCGACTGCGATAGTTCTTCTCAACGGCGGCGGGGTCAATATCCCAAGCGATCGTTCGAATTCCGAGCCCAGTTGCGATCGCACTGAATTCACCGTTATTTGCACCCAAGTCCCAAACAATCTTGGGCGCCGGCTCAATGGTCTGGAGGCAACTCTTAACCATTTCCTTTTTTGCCGCCATCGAGGCTGAGGAGTAGTTTGTGTCGGAGTAATAGTCTGCCCACTCCGTACCTTCTGGCTTCCATTGAAGTCCCTCTACCAAAGAACTGAGCCCATCTATCAGACCAAGCAGCGCGTTCTTGCTGAACTTGGAGGCAGGCTCGGGCTTTGGAGCCTCGTTCGCCGACTTCGCCTGAAGTTTGGCGTGGAGATGTAAATGAAGTCCGATTTTGACGTTTAGGCGCGTGAATGGATGACTGATTCTGCTGGCCAAATCGAGCGGTATTCCATCAATAAAGTTCTCACTCAACTTTCCTAGCCGCACGTCCACGTGAGACATGAGCACAAGTGGGGCAACGAAGTGTTGGCAGAATTGGCGGTAGGCAATCCAAGGCTTGCCTTCGAGATACGGCTCAAACGAGAGCGTATCCAAGAAGATGGGGCGACCGTGATGAAACTGGACGTTATAGGCGCTGGCGTCCTTAAGGCTCATCCCGTGCTGGATCGCAGTCTTTTGGACTTGAAGCGTCAACAGCGCCGCATCCTTCAATTGGCTGAAAGACCACTCGTATGGATAAGAAATCGTTGAGATGATTTCCGGCTTAATGACAAAGGCCGCATCCTCCGTTAGCGCTAGATCAAAGCTAGCGGCTGTGTGAGGAATGAGAAGACTTCCCTGCACGAGCGACTCGTATAGTCCAGACTCTGTCAGCAACCGAAACGCGTCCCGATAGGACTCGTTAACCTGCCGAAGGAGCACGCCTGATTTCTTATAGACGAATCCGCTCGGATCTCGAAAAGAGGCGCCGAGCCTAGCCTCAGCCGACATGCGTAACTGAGTCGTCTCGCTTTGTCGGGTGGAGCTTGCGAACGATAACAGCCTTCATGTTTAGGATCGCTGACTTGGCAACATACGCGCCAGCCAAAAGACCCGCTAGGAGGACCTGCAGGAGGTAGCTTCCTGATCCGGCGTCAATGTAGGCGTTGGCAGATCTAGAGATAGCCATCAAAGATGCGCAAGCCAATCCTAGGCTCACAAATCGGTCAAAGTTTTTCATGTTTAAAGTTGGGACGCTAAACAATTCCTAGTGTTTAGCTAAGAGCTCCGAAAGGGAGTTAGAAATCTCTTATGTCCATTAAAGAATTTCTAGCAACCGGAATGACGAGTGCTCTTCTGACTGCGCTGTCACGGTGTAGCGGCGAGCATTGGTCAACAATTAGGTCCAACGCCCCATGCCGTACTCGTAGGAAGACTTTGTCAGCGAGCGAAGTTCAACCTTGGCGGCACGATCCGCTGGGTAGCTCGCATTGATCACCGCTCCAGCGCTTCCCCACGCGTATCCCGAGAAGCCTCCGAACGATGGAATGACCGCGAAATAGCTGCCCGTCTGGGGGAAGACCTTTCCGAACATCGCCAAGATATGCTCAAGGGAGTACGGGCAGAAGACGAGATTGTCTGCCTGCGTAACCACAATCCCCTGAGGGGTGAGCGCATTGAGGCAATCGCGATAGAAGCCCTCTGTGAACAGCTGCTCGCTCAGTCCCCCGTCTTCTTCTTCGTAAACGTCCGTGCTGTCCACCACAATAAGGTCGTATTTTGTTTTGGAAGCACGAACGAATTCAAACGCATCCGTGATGCACAGGTTGACCCTGGGATCTTCGAAAGCACCGCCGCTGACAAACGGGAGGTGAAGCTTTGACTCTTCGACAACTCCTGCATCAATTTCCGCCATGTCAACCTGTTCGATCGAACTGTGCTTGCAGATCTCGCGCAAAACTCCACCATCCCCGCCTCCCACAACGAGCGCAGTTTTTGGGCTCTCGATGGAAAGTAGGGGTACCTGGACAAGGCCTTCGTGATAGGTCCGCTCGTCGAGTTCAGTGAGCTGGATATGGCCGTCAAGGGTTAGAACACGGCCAAATGCTTCGGTATCGTAGATATCGATCGTTTGGAATTCAGTCTTTCTGTGCGATAGGTGAGCCTTCACCTGAACTGAGAGGGACAGCTTATCGCTGCGAATGGGAACGGTTAGATACTGTGGGTTCAATCGGATTCCTGGCATCTTGTGCACCTGCGCGCACCTGCTACTAGGGTTCTACCAGGTTGAAGAAAGCAGATGCACCCAAGCCCGCGCTATCATGGACGGGTCAGGAGCCTGACAATCCTTCGTTATGGCAACCATTCGGGAAGTCGCAAAGGCGTGTGGCGTCAGCACCGCCACTGTGTCGCACGTACTCAACGGACGCTACGAGCGTGTCGGAGAGGAGACTCGCGTTAGAGTTCTTGCAAAAATGCGCGAACTCGGATATCGCCCTCCGCCAATGGAGGAACGCCAAAAGGCGATCAACACCCGCAATCTGGGATTCATTGCCGAAGAGCTTAGCTATTCGCCAATCTTCACGAATTCCTACTTCGCCAGCATTCTTGACGGAATTCTGGAAGCTGCTGGTCTGCAGGGGTGGAGCACGACAATTTTCATCCAGCAGATGTGGCATACCAACATCGGTCAGGCAATTCGCCGCAACTATGACGGCAGGTGTGATGGACTCCTCCTGATGGCGCCAGGGTTAGAGAGTGAGGCAGTCAACCTACTGCATCAACGAGGTGTCCCCATGGTGATGATCGGATCCACCAGCTGGCTAAAGGGTGTCTCGAGCGTGGATATCGACAACCTGGAAACGGCACGAGCGGCGACCTCCTATTTGCTGGAGCGTGGCCATCGAAGAATCGGCTACATCGGCACCAAACCCTCACGAATCAGCTCTGTTGAGCGAGAAGCCGGCTACCGAGCGGCCATGGCGACGGCGGGCTTCGACATTCACCCGGACTGGCAGTTCAACCGATGGGATCTGAGGGATGAGTGGCCCCAAAGCTTCGTGAACGCATTTCTGGGGCTCCCGGAAAATCTGCGGCCCACCGCATTCGTGGCGTGGAACGATGTCTTTGCGATGCAGGTCGTGGAGGCGCTTATGGAAGCTGGGATCTCCATTCCCACTGACCTCAGCATGATTTCTATCGATGATGGTCCTGAGGCCTCCAGGTGCATTCCGCCTCTCACCACATTCAGACAACCGCTACAACTGATCGGAAAACGATCCGTCGAGCTGCTGATCGATCACATTGCGGATGGCGGGCGCTTTGCAGAAACCGTTCGGTTTTCGACTCACCTCGTCGAACGCGACAGCGTTGCCACCCTTCGCAAAACTAGTTGACCGGCCACTTTCCAATCGCATGGTCTAAAGTCGCAAACGCGATTGCGAGGGCCGCAACTGAATTCACTTGGTCCGTCTGTGCCGTCACCAAATTCGCCTGTGCCGTGATGATTTCCTGGAATGTGGTGACCCCAGCTCGATATCGGCCCTGAGCAAGACGTACGCCCTCTTGCGCGTTGGCAACTTCTGAGTCGGCGACCGGAATCTGCTGCCGGGCGGTCTGAATGGCAACAATTGCGTTGCTGACCTCTTGCATGGCAGTTAGCGAAGCCTGGCGCAGGGCAAGTGCCGCCGCGGACTTGTTGGCCTCAGCTTCCCGCACTTTTCCGAGCTTCACTCCGCCATCGATCAGAGTCCACCCCAGCGTAAGCGACACAAATCCTGTCTGACGGTCGAACGGGTTCTCCGGCCCAGAGGTATCCATTCCTGCTTGAAAATTCAGAGTAGGAACATTATTCTTTCGAGCAACCGAAACACCAAATCCCGACGCCTTAAGCGTTTCAATTGCGGCGAGAATCGACGGCCTCTGCTTCAGGGCTTGGTCGACTAGAACATTCCCGTCAGTCGGCAGCTGAACTTCAAGTTCGGTAGACGGAGAGACGGCGATAGGCGTTCGGGGGTCAATTCCCATATCCAAAGCGAGTTTGGTTCGGGCCGTCTCCTGCACCTGGAGCGACTGGCTCCAGGCTAGAACCGATTGCGCGGTGAGCGTCTTGGCGCTCACCAAGTCCAGAGGCTCGCCTGTTCCTGCATTCACTGTGGCCTGAGTGAGATCTAGCTGTGACTGCCTGCTTTTTACGTTCGCTTCCTGCACTTTTGCTTCCTGCTGAGCCTGAACATAAGCGTAGAAGTCCTGCTTGACCAGAAGGGCATAGTCCTGTTGGGTCTGCCCGAACGATTTGTAGCTGGCGCGCTCCAGCGCTTGTGCCTGTCGAACCATGTCGCGGGTTTTGTTGAAGTCAAAAATCAGCTGATTGAGCACAATGGCGGTCGACATATCCGACTGATTTCCGCCGACAAGAGCCTGGCTGCCCGATTGAATCACCTGAGCATGAGTTGCAGTTCCGCTAACCGCTACCGTCGGATTGCCCAGCGCCTGCACCTGGAGAGTGGCCCCGTGAGCCGCATCTGCCGTTGCCTTTGCGATTCCGATTTGAGGTTGATGCGCAAGCGCAATCCGAACGGCTTCTGCGGCAGACAGCGGTGCATTTGCGATGATTTCCCCTCCCTTAGGCAGCCCAGGCGCGACAAGCGGCTGAAGCTTTGGGACATCAACTGTTTTCGGCTGAATCGGCGGGGTCTGCTGGCCAAAACCCAGGGCAAAGACACAGGCCAAGGCGAGAATCGGTACGGTCCTTTTGATCATCTTTCTTCCATTACAAATGCAGGAGGCATCGGAAGCTTCTGCTCCATTTCTGCCTCCATGAAAATACTGTTGTCAGCGCTCGTTGCTGCCTTTGTGGTTGCTTCAATAACCTCTTCAAGCAACGCGACAAACTCCTTTTGTCGCTCTTCTGGCATGTGGGCAAGCACCGTTTGGAGCGTGCCAACGCGACGTTGCTGTCGGTTGGACATCAGCGTCTTTCCAAGTGTCGTGAGGGTTAGGTGCTTAACTCTCCTATCTATCGGATCTTCGACACGAGCGACGTATCCAATGCCCTCTAAACGATTTGCCATCTGAGTGACGGCGCTCACTGACAGACCCAACTCTTCACCCAGGTGCGACGGTGTCCAAGGGCGCATTGCCAAAAGTCGCATAAGCCGCATCTGCCCCACCGGAAGCTCGACCAATGGGTCGCTTGCCTCCGGCTTAAACAGAGAACGAAGTGCCTTTGGGAGCAATCCTTCAAGCTTGATCGCTCTCTCATGCGTCGATTCATCCAAGAGTCTCTTTCTCCGGCGCTGGAATGGGCTGGTGCGGGTCTTGATTATTTGGCCCGCCTGTCCCACCTCCGACCGGAGCGAAGTCGCCCTTGCTCTTGCGGAAGTGGCGTCCAAGGTCGTCGAACATCGTGTAAACGATAGGCACAACGAACAAGGTGAGCATGGTTGAGCTGGTCAACCCGCCGACGACCGCGGTTGCCAAGGGCGCTTGAGTCTCGGATCCTTTTCCAATTCCGAGCGCCAAGGGCAACATGCCCAAAACGGCAGCGCTTGACGTCATCAAAATTGGCCGCAGTCGGGTGGGAGCAGCGGTTAAGATCGCTTCATCTCGATTGAGACCCCTGGCCCGCAATTGGTTGGTGTAGTCCACGAGCAGAATTCCATTCTTAACGACGATGCCAATGAGCATCAGCAAGCCGATGAATGCGGTTAGACCAAAGGCCCGGTTCGATAGGAACAGCGCCAGGACGACTCCAGAAGCGCACAGTGGAACCGAGCAGAGCACAACCAGCGGGAAGACAAAAGATTCAAACTGCGAGGCAAGCAACATGTAGATGAGCGCAATCGCAAGGATTACGGACAATCCGAGTCCCGAAAACTCGTCAGCCTTTCGTCGCTGATTGACTCCATAGTCCCAATACATTCCCTGCCCTTGTGGGAAGGATGCCTGGAGTTGGTTCATCACCTTGGAGATGTCTTCCTGAACAGCGCTTTCTGATCGCCCCTGAACACGCCCAGTGATGGCAATGTATCGCTGTCGATCTAGCCGGTCAATCTCGTTGGGTCCCAGCTGAGTCGCAGGTGTAGCAACTTGACCGAGCAGGACCTGCTTTGATGCCGCTCCCGAACTGCCTCCGCCCCCGCCACCTGAGGAGACAAATCCGGCCACAGTCGGCACCACACGTGCCGAACTGGATCCGCCAGAACCACCTGAAGAAGTTCCGTCTGAAACCTGCGGAGACATCGAAGGAGTAATCGGCATCCGCGACAACTGGTCGATGGACTTTCGGCTTTTCTCGGGCATCTGCACGTAAATCGGGTACTGGAAGCCGTTTTCCTGATAGTAGGTACAGATCGTGCCGCTGGTCGCCGTGTTGAGGGCATTCGCAACGTCCGAGAAGTTCACGCCTAGTGCGGCGGCTTTATCACGGTCAATGTTCCATCTAAGTTCTGGGGTGGACTCCTGAGCGGTCTGGTCGACTGATTCAAGACCCGGTACTCCTCTGAGCTCTTGAATGGCCTTCTTGGCCTGCACCTGCACTTCGTCGATGTTCTGACCAAAGAGGTCAATCTCCTCGTTGGTCGCACCGCCGGTAAGAATCTGGGTGACGAGGTCGTAAGGAGTCACAACAAGTCGGGCTCCCGGAACCAGTGGCGCAAGTGCCTTCTGATACTTTGTGATCAAATCCTGTGTGCTGTTCTTTCGGTTCGCCTTGAGCTGAACAGTACATGAGCCTTGATAGCCAATTTGTGCCGTTGTCGTGCCACGAAGGCTGAGGGTGGTTCCTGCCGCGGCGAAGACTACGTCCACATCCGGCTCTTTGGCCAGATACGCCTCGATCGACTTCATTCCTGCGTTGGTAACACTGAGCGCGGTGCCAACCGGATACTTCATGTTGACGGTGAAGTTTCCGCTGTCAGTCTGCGGCAACATTTCGCTGCCGACCAACGGCACCAGCAAGAGGCTGACGGCCGTGATGGCGATGGCCGAACCCAGAACAAAATAGCGGTGCCTCAACGCCCACTGCAGACCTCGGTGGTACGAAGCATCAAGGTCGTTGAACTTCGCCCCCGTCCAGTCGAAAATTCGAGTCAAAGGACCGAGCTTCTTGCCGTGCAGGTCTCGCAGCTCTGGGTGAGCTTCTTCAAGAACTTCCTCCTCTCGGATGAGTCTCGATGCCAGCATCGGAACAACAGTCGTGGCGTCTAGCAGCGAAACGGCGATGGAGAAGATGACCACCAGCGCAAACTGGCTGAACATCTGGCCCGACTGCCCCTTGACCAAAAGAAGCGGGAAGAACACAACCATAACCGTCAAGGTTGATGCGACGACCGCACCCGTGATCTCCTCCGATCCGGAGACGGCGGCCTCTACCGCCCGGCGTTTATCACGCTCGATATGCCTAAAGATGTTTTCAAGAACAACGACAGCATCGTCGACGATGAGTCCGGAAGACAAGGCAAGGCCGCTTAGTGAGATGGTATTCAGCGTAAATCCGCCGAAGTAAAGCAGAGAAAACGTTGAGATGATCGAAATGGGGATGGACAGTCCCACCACCATAGTTGCGCGGAAGTTGCGCAGAAACATCATGAGGATGAGGACTGCGAGTCCACCGCCGATTAGCGCTGTGTTTCTAAGATCGTCGATCGAAGCGGCAATGAATCCCGCCTGCTCGTATGCCAAATCAAACTTAAGCTGAGGGTAAAGCTTTTTGACGAGTTTGAGCTTGTCTTGAACCGCCTTTGCGGTGTCGATGGTGTTCGCACCACTTTGCTCGATGATAAGCATTCCGACCGCAGGTTTGCCGTTCAGACGCGTGTAAATGCGCTGTTCCTGGTGGCTGTCCGTAACACTGGCCACGTCTCTTAGGCGAATGACCTGGCCGTTGAAGAACCCGAGCGGGATGTTTGCGGCCTGAAGGGGTGAGTTGAAGTAACCCAATGCCCTGACCGTGAACTCCGTCTTGCCGAGCTTGGCGACGCCGGCGGGAAGATCGATATTCTCTTGTACAATTCGGCTCTCCACCTGGGATAGCGAGATGCCGTAGGTCTGGAGTTTGATCGGGTCAACGTCGACAACAATTGCGCGAGGAAGCCCACCCGACGCCACGCACGAGGCAACTCCATTTGCCGATTCGAACAGCGGAGTGACCTGGTTGTTCATCAGGTCGCGCAACTTGACCATGTCGTCCATTCCGGTCACGCCGAAAATCATGATCGGGAGCTGGGATGGGTCGAACTTGGAGACGATCGGTGTCTGCAGGTTTGGATCGAGGGGAAATCCAGCCCTGGCCTTTTCGACTAACTGAAGTGTATCGACGGCTGCTTGGCCAATGTCGACTCCCCACTGAAATTGAATACGAACGTTGGAGTTGCCGAGCGTGGTGCTTGAGGAGATCGAATAAATGTTCGGTGCCGAAGAGACTGCTTCCTCAATCGGGCGCGTGACAATGCTCTCCATATCTGCGGGAGCCACGTTGGTGTAGGACGTGTTGACGCCAACGGTTGGGATGGAGATCTTTGGAAGCAGGTCGATGGGCAGCTTCGTGAAACAGATTGCGCCGAGCACAACCAGAGCAGCAATACGCATTGAGACCGCGACCGGTCTTTCAACCGAGAACTTTGCGAGGCTCATGAGTTACTTTCCGGCTCCGGTTGCTGCCGACTCTGATCCAACTCCCTTCTTATGCCGGTGAGTGCCGGCGCTGGGCGATGCCGAGTCAGTCGGCGCGGGTCCGGCTCCCACAGGAGTGCCGTCGGGCGACCCTGTAGTGCTTGCAGGCGGGGTTTGCTCTGCTGCTGGGATCCCTTTGTGCTTTCCAGGCCCCTTTTGGTGAGTTGCAGGGGCATCGCCACCACCTACGGGGGTGCCATCCGGCAAAGGAGCATTCGGGTCGACCGATGCACCGTCTTTGCCTCCCTTCTTTCCTTTGCCTTTACCACCCGCCGTGACCTTTTGCTTGTCACGAACAGTTGTGTAGCTAAGGACAACCACTTTGTCTCCAGCCTCGACGCCGCTGGTCACCACGATATTGTTGGTGTCCTGCTCGCCGATCGTCACGGGGACCACATGGGCAACATTGCCTGCGTCAACGGTTGTTACTGTAGAGGTTCCATCGTTGCCGGTATGCACGGCTTCTCGAGGCACAACAACTGGATATGACTTTGTGCTGATAAGGAACTTGACACGGGCGTACATTCCGGGTCGCAGCCTGCCGTCGGCATTTTCGATCCGTATCTTCGCGGTAAATTGGCGATTCTGAGGGTCAGCAACATTGCTCAGATCGGTGACAACGCCGGCGACCGGAGTTCCACCGAGCACATCAAGCGACATTTGCACTCGAGTGCCTTTTGAAATCTTGCCTGCATACTCAATGGGCACTGCTGAGTCGACGTAGAGCCATTTGAGATATTGGATCTCTACGATCGAATTTCCCGAGTTCACTACCGTCCCCACATCAGCATTTCGCTTACTGATGGTGCCGTCAATCGTGGACTTCAGGTCGCAGTCGGCCAATCGAGCCAGGGCTTGGTTAAGGTTGCCTTCAGCCGCGTCAACCGCAGCCTGGTCAGCCGCCAACTGGGCTACATAGGCAGGCTTTTGGGAAGTTGTAGATTGCGAATATTTGAGCGCTGCCGAAGCCTGCTTGACCTTTTCAAGAGCTGCTCTAATGTTTGTCTGGCCCGTCTTTTTGACGATGCTTTCGTTGTCCTCAGCCGATCGAAGCTGAGCCTGTGCTGATTCTTCTGCGGATTTGGCGGCACGAACGGATCCATCGGCGACCTTGACGTTGGCTTCCGCCACCTTTTCGGCGGCGATGGCGTCGTCTACGTCCTGCGCAGCAACGTATCCCTGCTTGTAAAGCGTGTTTTCTCGATTGAGCTTAGCCTTCGAGTCAACGAGGTTGGCGTTTGCGCTGCCGAGGCTGGCCTCCGCGTTGTAAGAAGCCGCCTTGGCAGCCGCTACTTTTGCTTGGGCATCGACGACCAGAGAGTGGGCCTGATGGACCTGGGCTGCGTAGTTCTCGTTGACCTGATCGTAGTCCGCCTGATTGCTCCGTACCGTCGCAATGGCCTGGGCGATCTGGGACTCAATATTGGTGTCGGTTGGATGTTGGATGTACTTGGCACTGACCAGGTTCGACTTCGCCTGAGCAAGTTGGGCTTTTGCCTGCAGCACCTGCCCCATCGTCTCAGTTGTGTCTAACTGGCAGAGTAGCTGTCCAGCCTTGACTTCGTATCCCTCACGAATGAAATCGGGGAGATAAACAATCTTTCCGGTCAACTTTGGAGAGAGCTCGACAGCGTAAGGGGAAGCAACCATGCCCACAGCCTCAAACGTGGAGTCAACATCTTTTGGACCAGCCACGCCCAACACGACATTGACGGCACCGCTCTTCATGCTGGAGGAGCGCTGCTGCAGCTTCGCGCCGCTGTCGGCCTTTTGCATATAGCGCCAACCCACCAGCACAAGCAGGAGAATAAACGGAATGCCGATCAAGAGTGCTCTCTTCATGTTTTGGTTAGTGTGAATCGAAACGTCGGTTTCACTTCCTTTAGAAGCGTTAAGTATTTATAGCGTGAGAAAACTCTAGGCATTGCGACAATCCCAGAGGTTCCGAGAACTCATCAACTTCCTTAAAAAGACCTAACCCAATATTGGGACTTGCCTGATTCCGCACCGCCATGCAGACTAAGACATGGATCGCTCCTTTGAACTGCCGCCTGACCCAACCCGCAAGGTCCGTCGAGCGGGCATCAGGGCAACAATCTCAGCCAAGAAGGATGCCATTTCATCCGTAGGCAAGCCGGACCTAACCACCCAGGAAATTGCCCTCGAAGCAAGGCGACGTGTGGATACGGCACTGCCTTCAGAGGAAGGCTGCAGGTGCGCTTTAGAGACCAATCTTCAGTAGATTCAGAAGAACCAGAGCGTTAACCGCCTAAAATAGCGTCCGTGCCAGAAGAAATTGAAGTCGAAACAACCGAGCTTCAGGACGCAATCGACGAACTCCACAAGGAACGTAGCGAGCGTGTTGCTGAGGAAAAGCTCACTCACTGGACTCGCTATATCGGATTGACTACGGCGATCCTAGCCGTGTTTGCAGCTGTGGGTGCCTTAAGGTCGGGTGGATTGATCAATGAGGCAATGATCTCGCAGCTCAAAGCATCGGACAAGTGGAATGAGTACCAGTCAGCCCGCCAAAAGACCCACCTGTATACCCTTCAGACGAATGCGATCCTAGATGGAGCGGTGGCCTTCGCACCCCATCCCGAAGCCGCGCCGAAGACAAATTCTAAGGAGAAGTCCAAGGGTGGCGAGAAACCCAAATTCAGACCCAAGTCGGCTGAAGATCGAGTCGCCGATTACGAAAAGCAGATTGCCACGGAGGAGGAGAAGTCCAAGAAGCTCTCAACCGAGGCCAAAGAGTTTGAAAAGGAGGCCGAACACCTTAAAAAGGCGCATGAAATGTTTGCCCAATCTGTGGCGTTTATTCAGGTGGCGATTGCACTTGGCGCTATTTCAGCCCTCACCAAGCTTAAGCCGGTATGGCTCATGAGCATCTTGGTCGGCGCAGCCGGCTTGGTCCTTTGCGTGATGGGGCTAATCAACTCAGGTTTCTAACAGGCTATGCACGACCACTCCAACTGCGAACATCATAAGCCAGCAAGTTACAATGCCGCGTTTGCGGTTGGAATCACCCTTAATGCGACCTTCGTCATCGTGGAAATTTTCTACGGAGCGATGACGAAATCGCTCTCATTGCTTGCCGATGCCGGCCACAACGTCGGCGACGTATTGGGCCTTCTCATGGGATGGGCAGCGGCCTATCTAGCGACACGACCACCGACCCTGAGGCGGACATACGGGTACCGGCGATCTTCTATCCTTGCCGCCCTCGGAAACTCCACGCTCCTCCTCGTCGCAGTGGGTGCTATCGCTTGGGAAGCAGTGCAAAGGCTGTCCCATCCAGTTCCGGTTGAGGGCAATGTAGTGATGGCTGTTGCAGCCGTGGGCATCCTGATCAACGGCGGAACTGCCCTAATGTTTGTGCGGGGCCGAAAGGATGATCTGAACATCGAAGGCGCGTACATGCACATGCTCGCCGATGCGATTGTCGCCTTTGGAGTCGTCGTTGCCGGCTTTATTATCAAGAAGACGGGTGCGCTTTGGATCGATCCAGTTTCGAGCCTTGTGATTGTCGGCCTGATTACGATGGGAAGCTGGAACCTCCTCAGGAGGTCCTTCGACTTGGCCATCGATGCGGTTCCGCAAGGCGTCGACCCAATCGCGGTACGGACTTATCTGGAATCCAGGCCCGGAGTAAAAGGTGTATCGGACCTGCATATATGGGCGATGAGCACCACGGAGACGGCCCTAACCGCACATCTCGTGATGCCTCAGGGATGTGAGGAAGGCTTTGTCGCAGACCTCGGCCATGAACTCATCCATGAGTTTTCGATTGCGCACAGTACGATCCAGGTCGACCAGGACTTTGCGGGCTGCTCCTTAACGGTGTGATGGCTCTCGCTTAGCCGCTGAGTCCGTGTTCTATAGTAGGGAATGCTTTCTCTGATAGCCGCAGGCGCTGTCGTCGATAGCGGTGGCACTGTCGCCAATATCACGGAGTGTGCGAGATGGGCTGATGCAACCAAGCCCGGTTTGTCTATGCTCAATCGATCAGATTTGATCGCGCCCGAATGCGGAGAGGAAGCATTTTGAAGATCACCAAGATTGAAACCCTGGTCTGCAACGCTCGAATGCGCAACTGGATATTCGTGAAGGTCCTTACGGACCAGCCAGGCCTATACGGGTGGGGAGAGGCCACCCTTGAATGGCACACTCGGGGAGTCATTGGAGCCATTCAGGATTTGGAACAGCTGCTGATCGGCGAAGATCCTACGCGAGTTGAGTATCTGTGGCAGGTGATGTACCGCCAACACTTCTGGCACGGCAACGGCATCGTTCGGGGCACGGCAATCAGCGGAATCGATATTGCGCTCTGGGACATCGTTGGAAAAGTGCACGGGGTGCCATGCCATAAGCTTTGGGGCGGTCCGGTGAGAGACACTATCCGACTGTACAGCCACCTCGGTGGGGGCAAAATGGAGGACTTTTACGAGACCACTCCTGGCGACGCAAATCGGTTTGCTGATTTGGCAATCAAGACCGTCGAGGACGGATTCACCGCTTTCAAGACGATGGCAGTGCCGGAAACCATGCCACTGGAGGGTCTTAAGCCAGTGAAGTACGCAGAAGCATGTGTGAGCGCGATGCGGGATGCAGTCGGTGATGAAATCGACATTATGGTGGACTGTCATGCGCGGCCGTCCCCGCGGATGGGACACCTGTTTGCCCAGGCGCTCGACCCTTATGGCCTTTACTGGTTTGAAGAACCCTGCTGGCCAGAAGCCGCCGACGATATTGCGGCTATTCAACGTGCGGTTAAGACGCCCATTGCAACCGGCGAGCGACTGGTTGGCATCCATGCATTCCGCGACTTGCTGGAGAAACGAGCATGCAGCGTCATCCAGCCAGACATCACCCACTGCGGTGGCCTCAGCGAGGCTCGTCGCATCGCGGCGCTCGCAGAGGCTTACCGCGTCGCAATGGCGCCACACAATCCACAGGGCCCAGTGAGCACCGCCGCATCCATCGAATTTGGCTTCGCAACACCTTCCTACATCATTTGTGAAGCCGTTCACCGAGACGTCCCGTGGCGAAAAGATGTGGTTTCGGAAGGATTTGAGGTGGAGCCCAAGGGACGAATCGTGCGACCTAACAGCCGCCCCGGACTTGGAATTGAGATCAACGAGAAGGAAGTAGCCAAGCATCCTTTCGAGCAGGAGCTCCCGCAAAGAAGTTTCTACTCCGATGGCAGCCCTGGGGACTGGTAGCGTCGGACAACAATCCGATATAGTGCAGGTTGGATTTCAGCAGATGTTTCTCAGATGCTGTTTCCCTTATTTGCTTTTTGCTTTGTCGCTGGGGAGCGATCATGCTAAGTTTGAGTAGTGGCTGAGGCCATCTATCTGGGAGGGGCATAGTTGCCTGACGTTCGCCAACCGTCGTTTCACGGATTCATAGGAATCGCTAGAGCAGAGATCACGCCGCCATTGGGCATTTACGCCCGCACTTGGGCCGCGTCCGAACACGATATCGCGGACGAGGTTCACCGTCCCTTAACTGCAACAGTCCTGACACTCCGCAGCGACCGCACGGAAGAGCCGCTTATCCTTGTCGCTCTGGACCTTGGCTGGTGGCGTCGAAAGGAAGACGAATGGTACGTGCGCGGACACCTTATTGAGCAGCTGAACATTGACCCTGCCCGAGTCATCATCGCCCTCTCTCACACTCACGCAGGCCCCAGTATCTCGCTTGAAGATACAGACAAACCGGGTGGAAATCTTGTTCGTCCTTACCTCCAGCTTCTTCGAGATACGCTAGTTGACCTCGCCCGCGAATCTAACCGATCCGCCAAACAGGGCGTGCTCGCGTGGACCTACGGAAGGTGCCGGCTCGCAAAATGTCGAGATCAATTCGACCCCGAGCTCGGGACCTACGTGAATGGATATGAGGAGCGAGCTCCAGCAGACCCAGTTCTCCTTGTGGGCAAGGCCGTTTCTGATGACGGAGAGATGATTGGCACCATCGTCAACTACGCCTGTCACCCGACGTCCCTTGGGTGGCAGAGCCGGTGGATTTCGCCCGATTACGTGGGAGCCATGCGAGAAGTTGTCGAGAACCACGTCGGCGGCACCTGTATGTTCCTACAGGGAGCTGGCGGCGAAATGGCCCCGCGCGACCAATACGCCAACGACCCGGAAATTGCGGACAGCAACGGGCGGGAGCTTGGCTACGCCGTGCTCTCCGCTTTGGAATCAATGGTGCCGGTTGGCCAAAAATCCTCCTACACCAGCATGGTCGAATCTGCAGCGCCGATCGGCATATGGGAGAGCGTGCCGGATGATGTGCCCACTGGGACGGATGCCACGATTTACACGGTAGAAATTCCGCTCCGCGAGATGCCTTCAGCTGAGCAGCTTGAATTCCAGATGCTGGCTACTGAAGATCGGCGACAGCATGAGCTGCTTCGCAACGAACGGGATACGAGACTGACGGTTGGCCCAGACGCTTCCGTGCGGTTGCCCATGTACCTGTGGTCAGCGGGAGATATTCTATTCCTAGGTACGCCTGGCGAACCGTACACACTGCTCCAGCGACACCTGCGCCTTCACTTCATTGATCGAGCCGTTTGCGTGATGAACGTCGCCAATGGCTGGTATGGGTACCTTCCACCACGGGAGCTGTACGACAAATCGGTGCCTGCCGTCCAGCAGACACCGTTTGCGAAGGGAGCCTTGGAGTTTCTTATCCACGGCAGCCTCACTCAGCTTGAGCGGCTCTCAAAACCGAAAGCTCAACCCAAAGCTTAGGGCATCAGAACCTTGTCGATGACCTGAATGACTCCGTTCGACTGATAGACATCGTACGTGGAGATGCTGGCAACGCCGCCTTTCGCATCTTTCACGACGATGTTCATCGGTCCGTTCATCATGAACGTAAGGGTATCGCCGCTTAGCGCCTTGACCATAAACGTTCCATTGCCCTTTCGGATGCCGGCCTTAAGCGCCTTGGAATCCAGAACACCGGGGACGACGTGATACGTGAGAACCTTTGTCAGAGTCTCCTTGCTCTCAGGCTTTAGGAGAGTGTCAACTGTGCCATCCGGAAGCAGCTTAAATGCGCCATTGGTTGGAGCAAAGACCGTGAAAGGTCCCTTTCCTTTGAGGGCGTCGACAAGTCCAGCGGCCTTGACAGCGGCGACGAGAGTGGTGTGATCGGGTGAGTTGACAGCGTTGTCAACGATATCTATCGACTTCATCATGGCGGCGCCACCGACCATGGGGTTGTGATCCATGGCATCCTGCCTGGGCATTGCCAGGGCACTGAACGAGATGGCGGCGACGGCGATTGCGGCTGCGGTTTTGAATTTCATGTTTCTGTTTCTCTCCGTTTTTTGCCTCAACTTGAGGGTTCGAGGCGGTTACAAAGGAGAGTCTGGCCATCCGCAAATGGGCCAAAACAGTTCTGCAAATGGGTGATCAGGACGTGATCGCAGGATGATAGGACGATTAGGTCTTTAGACCCAGTCACCAACTACGTCAGGTTCTAAACAGCCCTTGAGAAGGCTTTCAGCATGTCTTCTCTCTCGAAGAACTTGACCTCTGGATTCTTGTCTTCGAGATACTTAAGCGGCCACGCGCCCGCGACGAGTGCTGCTGTGTTGCCGCGCCTGGTCTGAACTGGGCGAGCGTTGCTTCCCCAATAGACTTCAGCGAGCACTTTGGGGTCCGCCTCGATGTATCGGATCAGATCGTAGGTGAGCGGCTCCAGCATCGTGTCCACGCCGTACTCGCTTTTCAGTCGATACTGGATGACTTCAAACTGAAGCTTTCCAACCACTCCGAGAATCGGATCTCGGCGGTGGGCACGGGTGTCCAGGAATAGATCGACGAGTCCCTCATCGCAAAGCTGCTCGATTCCCTTCTCAAAGTGCTTGAACCGTTCGATGCTTCGATTGATAAGCACCGCAAACATTTCTGGTGCAAAGGGTGGCAGCTCTCGGAAATGAATGGCGGGGCCCACACACACGGTGTCTCCCAAGCTGTACAGACCAGGGTTGGTCAGGCCGATGATATCGCCGCCGTAAGCCTCTTCGACAGTTTCCCGATCTTGGGCAAACAGCCTTTGGGGTCGGGTCAGCCGAATCTCCTTGTTCAGGCGAGTGTGCTTCACCGCCATGTCCTTTTCAAACTTGCCAGAGACGACCCGTAGAAATGCAATTCGGTCCCGGTGGTTCGGGTCCATGTTGGCCTGAATCTTGAAGACAAACCCGCTGAAGTCCGGTTCGTCCGGTTCGACCTGCCTCTCTTCGGCGGTTCGATGTCCTGGAGCGGGTGCCATGCCCAAGAACTCGTTGAGAAACAGCTCAACGCCAAAGTTGTTCATGGCGCTGCCAAAGAAAACGGGGGTGAGTTCGCCTTTAAGAACGGCTTCTGCGTTGAACTGCTCGCCGGCAATGTCGATCAGCTCAATCTCATCCTGAAGTGTTTTCAGCTCTGCGGCCGTTAGGTACTTGGCCACTTCTGGAGAATCAAAATCAAACTCCGTCACAGGTGCGCGCTCTGCACCATGCGCAACCCTCTGGAACAGGTGAACGCGCCGGGTTCCTCGATGGTATACGCCCTTAAAGTCGATTCCCTGT
Source organism: uncultured Armatimonadota bacterium (assembly GCA_903927025.1). Lineage (GTDB taxonomy): Bacteria > Armatimonadota > Fimbriimonadia > Fimbriimonadales > Fimbriimonadaceae > Fimbriimonas. The sequence goes on along the minus strand of CAIYLG010000029.1, from coordinate 33,299 downwards.
CCAATTGGCCAGTTCATCGCCACGCTCTTAATACCAAGGACATCTTCAACTTCGGTGAGCAGCGCAAGAGGCCCGATGCCGTCGTGGTCAAGCTTGTTGATGAAGGTGAAGATGGGGATGCCGCGCTGACGGCAGACGGCGAATAGCTTCTTCGTCTGGGTCTCGACGCCCTTGGCGTTGTCGATCAGCATGACCGCACTGTCCGCGGCAGTCAGCGTTCGGTAGGTGTCCGCGCTGAAGTCGTCGTGACCCGGGGTATCCAGCAAGTTGAGGACGTGGTCACGATATTCAAACTGAAGCACGGTTGAGGTGATGGAGATGCCTCGCTGCTTCTCAATTTCCATCCAGTCCGACGTCGCCTTACGCTGATTCCGCCTAGCCGTGACTGTGCCGGCAAGTTGAATCGCGCCTCCATAGAGCAGCAGCTTTTCCGTCAGCGTCGTCTTTCCCGCGTCTGGGTGGGAAATGATGGCAAACGTACGTCGTTTGGAGATCTCTTTCTGAAGGGCAGTCATAGGGCAACAACGCACGCTCAATAGTGCTTGGGGACTGCATAAGGGTACCCAAGGCCCTACTGTGAGCCTTGGGCGGCGAACATGTGGCTAAACCTTTCGAAGAATAATCGCCCGGAGGTTCATCGGTTTCCATGAGTCGTGGCGGAGCGCCTTGACCGTTATTGTTGTTCGCCCTGCCTTGGCAATTTTCACCTTGCCGAAGTTGAGATCCGTGTAGTTGCCCCATCCGCCCGTGGCAGCCACGGATCCAGCCACATGAAGTTTGCCGATGACAACATCACACTCAGTGGGGAAAGACTGAGCGGACGCTATTGCCAGCACTTCATATTCTCCGGCAGCTGGGATTTCCGCCTCCCAGGAAACGTAGTCGTCTGGGTTGTCCCAGAACCCGAGATTTTCTTTTCCGCCACTGGCCTCGACCGCCACGGCACCGTGCGTGGTCGCCAAAGCGGCGTTGAGGCTGAGAGTGCTGCCTCCAGTCGCTTTGACAACAACCGGTTGCTGCTCAGGTGTGGGTGGCGGATTGAAGTCACGAAGGTTGTCGCCCTCGATTTTGATGACAACCGCAATATTATTTGGCTGGGCATCAGGAAGAGAGACATGAAGACCGTCGGTCTTCCAAGTCCAATCAATTGTGGAACGGCTGCCCAGCACCTTGACTGAGCGAATCACCGCAAGCGTGTCGGCTGACTTCCTGAGCGAGGAAAGAACGACTTCATCACCTTGGGCCGCACCCATCAAGGTAGCGTAAACGGTCCGCTCACCCTTTGACGAGAATCGTACGTCCTTGGCGGTAAAGCCAAAATCTTCCTTGAACGCTCCGCCTTTGGCACGAATTGGGCCTTCGCCAAAAATCACCCACGGAGTGGTCCCGTAGATGGATTCGCCGTTTGTCTTAATCCATGACGTCATGTCACCCAGAACAGTCCGCGCCTCGGGATCCAGACTTCCATCAGGGCGAAGCACCACGTTGATCAGCAGGTTGCCGTTCTTGCTAACAACATCGACCAGAGTCTTGATGACCCAATCTGCTCCGCGATATTTCCAATTCTTGTTGTAGTACCAGTCCCCAATCGAAGTATCCGTCTGCCACGGATACTTCTGGATTCCAGAAAGCACACCACGCTCAACATCCTGAGCCCATCTGCCCTCGGAAGGCTCTTTACATGTATAAACCGCCTCCTGCTTTCCGTGGTGGACTTCACGGCTGACATTGTAGAGGTGAGAAACGAGCGATGAGCCAACATCGCCAAAGGGGAGGCCGCCATCACTATAAAGAAGGTCAGGGTGATATTTGTCGACAAGGTCCTTGATGCGTCGATACCACTCCGCATGCCATTGCGGGTCGCTGCTGTACCAGCCGGTATCTCCTGGCTTCGCCTTCCAGTGATAGAGATCTTCGTATGCCGGGTCGTTGCCGTCGTAGGGCACACCTTGGAGCGGTCCGGCCTTATCAGCCTTTCTGCTTGCCTGAAACCAGGTGAAGCTTGCACCTAGGTGCTCGCTAACCCCGAAATGGAGTCCGTTCTTGAGCGCGGCCTTCTGCCACTCTCCTACCATGTCTCGATGCGGACCCATTTTCACCGCATTCCAGCGATGGTAGGTTGAGTTCCAGAGGTCAAAGTTGTCGTGATGGACTCCCATGCTCACGAAATACTTGGCGCCAGCACCCTTGTACAATTCCATCAGCGCTTCAGGGTCCCACTTCTCCGCTTTCCAAAGGGGAATGATGTCCTTGTAGCCGGTCTTGCTTGGGTGGCCGAATTTAGCGAGGTGGTCCTGGTAGTCGTGACTCCCCTCTTCGTACAACATTCGGGCATACCAGTCACCCTCCATCGGCACAGCCTGCGGTCCCCAGTGCGCCCAGATTCCCAGCTTCCCATCGGTAAACCATTTCGGATACTGGTTTTTCTTCAGCGAGGCAATGCTTCCGTCGAACAAACCTTTGGCAATCGGCGCGCGCTGGAGAGGCGCCATCGTGTCCATCTGCAGTTCGGATTGCATTCCTCCTCCCAGGAGGAGCGAGACAAGACAGATATCAATCACAGGCACATCTTCTCATCCTTCGTACTTCATTTACAAGTAGCCAGGAAACGTCGGCTCTGAGCTCAATGTCATGATCATAAATGGCGAGATGAGCGAAGAAAGAAACAACCCTCAGCGGAGAGAATTCTTAGCAGAAGCCGTGAGGCTCTCCGTCGAGAGCGTTCGCACCGGTGGTGGCCCCTTTGGCGCTGTGATTGTGAAGGGCGGCGAGATCGTGGCATCTGGCGTTAACCGAGTCGCTCCGGATAATGACCCTACGGCTCATGCGGAAGTGGTCGCCATCCGAAGCGCCTGTAGGAGCCTGAGCACCTTTAATCTGGCGGGATGTGAAATCTACGCGAGCTGTGAACCTTGCCCAATGTGCCTCAGCGCCATCTATTGGGCAAGACTGGATTCGGTGTGGTTCGCGGCGGATCGCGTCGACGCCATGAAAGCTGGTTTCGACGACGATAGGATCTACAGAGAAATTGAACTGCCGATGGAAGCACGAAGCATCCCTTGCCATCAGATCAAACTTGATGACGATTTGCACAGCTTTGAGCTATGGGCACGTCTGTCCGGAAAGGTCGAGTATTAATGCGGTATCGTGCCATCACTCCGCGATATGTTAACTGTCCTCGCCGCTGTCCTCGCGCTGCATGGAACTCCCCAGCAGCTGACCATTGGGTCGACCAAGAAGAGCCTTAAGGGCGATATTGACCTCATGTACGTGCCTGCCGGTGAGTTCACCATGGGTTCAAATCACAACCCCAACGAGCTGCCGATTCGACAGGTCTACCTTGACGCCTACTGGATGGCAAAGAATCTGGTCACAGTGGCGCAGTTTCGAGAATTCACCAAATCAACGGGCTACAAGTACGACTGGAAGGCGTTGAAGCCACAGTGGGGCTGGATAGACAACCATCCTATGGTGCTGGTCAACTGGGAAGACTGTCGCGCCTACTGTAAGTGGGCTGGAGGAGACCTTCCAACTGAAGCGCAATTTGAAAAAGCCGCCCGTGGCACCGATGCCAGAGAATTCCCCTGGGGAAATCGATTCGAGGCGACTCGGCTACGGACCAATACGACTTTCACCGCACCAGTTGGCTCCTACCCAACCGGCGTGAGTCCGTTTGGCTGTCTTGACATGGCCGGTAATGTCTTCGAGTGGTGCCTGGATTACTACAGCGCAAGCTATGAAGGCATGCCAGTTAGGAACCCGAAGGGACCCACCACGGGTCGAGGACGCGTGCTTCGAGGCGGGGACTGGGGAGATGATAACCCGCGAAGCTTCCGCACCGCATTTCGCTACGCCGACATGTCCTCGACCACACCTAGCTCAAGTGCCAATGACTACAAGCCAGGTTCCATCCGAAGCCCACTTTATGGTTTTCGACTTGCCGTTCCCGCTGAGTAGGACTCGTTTCACCTTCACGCCTTCAACTACCTTTCCGTCATGAGAGGAGCAGGGAGAATCGTGCCGGGCAAAATGACATCGGGAGCCAGCAGTTTCGGACGAGCCGCGATGCACCGCTTAACATCCACAACCATCTGATCGGAGAGGTTGCGCACGTTCTTCTTGCGTTCGGCCCGGTCAAAAACAGTTCCTGCCTGAGAGTCTTGGCTGAGTACGGTTTCGACGGCCCCCCAGTCAATGTTGCCAACACCACACCTTTCCAGCATCTCCGGCAGAACATCCGCTGGGTGAGCGTTAAGGTCCTCGTACCTCAAACCAAACGCGGCAAGCCCGTGCTCCCTCAGGCTCAAATATGCTTCAGTGCAGGTAATCCAGGCTTGAACCCGAGTCTCCATTGCATTGAGCGCCACACCCTGCCGCAAGTAGTCACCGACAATCGGCAGGGTGTTTGACCAAGATTGCTGAATCTTCCTACAAGTTTCCGGGTCATAAACGTCGCGGTCGGCTGGCCATGCTTGGTAGACCGACTTTGACCAGTCGATTGCGTCTCGATAGACAAACAGGTGCTTCGATGACGGGAAGCAGTCAGCGATCAAGTCGGCGAGAACGAGAACTTCACTTCTTGTCTTAATTGCGAGATGTTGGGCTGGCGCACCCGTTCGCGGCTTCCATCGCCATTTGATCGCACTAGATAAATTGGCACGAATCCAGTCAAGTTCAATACCGTCACCCACATGTAGCTGAACCAATTGGGTGAGGTCATCTGGCTCCGAAAGACTGTAGACGGAGGGTTGAGATGCAAACACTTTGCTGACCAAAGTCGATCCGCACCGTCCAACCGAGTGGATGAGGATCATTCGCTCAGGTGCTTTCGCAATTCTATCAGCGGCCTCGTGGAAGGTCTCCAGGGGCACCCGCAGCACTGCGCGGGCCTGCTCTGCTTGAGTCTGATAGTAAAAGGGTGCCGCATCAGCAGCTGCTGGATCGGACAGCTCAACAAAGACGGCCTCGTTCGAAGCGGAATCAAAACAGTAGAGCGAAAAGCGCGGATCCGCAATGAGCTGTTCAAATCCGACTTCTCCATCGGGCTCACAAACGAAATCTGTCGGCCTTACCCCCGCAACTGGGTGAGTTCGATTGACCTCGACAACTTTGTCTCTGGGAATAAGCATCAAGCCAAAAGAATACGCCAGTCGGGCGCATCATGAAAAATCCAGCCGATGGGGTGGCCACCGAATAGATCTACGCAGTGAACCCGAATGGTACGCAGAAATGGGCTTATGCCTCCGTAAGCACATTCGTGAGCTCCGCTGCGATTGGACCGACGGATTTCTACGCCCTGAAATAATTCTCAGGCCGCTCGGAAAAACCAGAAAGTGGCATACAATGCCGCAGGTGAAATCATGATCTGCACAACCATGGCACTTTTGGTTCTGTCCGGAGAGCGCAATCTCCTGGTCAACGGGGATTTCAGACACGGGACAAGAGGCTTTTCGTCTAGTTACGGCCTATCCACTGACCTGCTTGGTGACGGAACGTATGCCGTCGCGAAAGACCCTAAGCTAAAACACCACGGGGCGTGCAGCATTCAGGACCCGAAGCAAGGCAACCGCAATATGTTGCTGGTGAATGGCAGCGCGACCGCCAACCTTTGCTTCTGGACCGAGACCGTTCGCGTCCAGCCGAACCACAGTTACGAGTTTCGAATCTCAGCCGCCTCTTGGTCTAAAGACCCTACGAATGGCGCTCCTCGCGACCCAAGTCCGGGACGGATCTTGTTGCGAATCAATGGTCATCCTGTCGCGCCAGTATTTGAGCTTAAGCCAGGCGCTGGAGACTGGGTGCATTTCGTGGCGAGATGGACATCCGGGGCAGAAACAGAAGCGCGCATCCGACTCTATGATGACAACACCAACATCATCGGGAATGATTTCGCAGTTGACGATCTGGCGTTCGTTCTTGTGCCTCACTAGTGGCCTGCTCATAACGGGCTATGATGAAAAATGGCATCCGACAAGGCACCTATTCGCCCAGAAGAGTCGCTCGAAAAGATGGTCGCCTCCCTAAAGGAAAAGACCGGGAAAACTCTGGAAGAGTGGCAGTCTGTTATCGAGCAAAGCGGATGGACGAAGCACGGAGAGATCGTGAAGGGGATCAAGGACGGGTTTGGCGTTAGCCACGGTTACGCCAATCAGATTGCCCTTAGGTCTGTTAGTTCAGGGCCGCCAAACTCGGACGATCCCATCACAGAAATGTTTGGGAAGCGAGCAGAAGTAAAGCCCATCTACGATGCAGTGTTAGCCTTGCTTGAGGGCTTTGGCTCAGATATCGACCTTGCTCCCAAAAAAGGTTACGTCAGCGTAAGGCGATCCAAACAGTTTGCGATACTTCAGCCAGCCTCTGGTCGGTTGGATGTTGGCATCCAATTGAAGGGCGTAACTCCAAGTGCTCGACTGGAAGCATCTGGAAGCTTTAACGCGATGTTGAGCCACAGGGTAAGAGTGCCCAGCGTTGAAACCGTCGACGCCGAACTTTCTGCATGGCTTAAGCAGGCATACGATTTAGCTTAACCAGGCTCTCCGAAATCGAAATTAGCCCCAACTTTTTATGCAGGTGCGTAGAACTTGCACATTCAGCGTGTCTTCGGCGCTACGATAGCAGACATGACGCTTCGGCTCAGAACGATCTCGGCTGGCGCAGCCGCTACTAGCGTTGCCCTTCTCCTGCATGGATGCGGAGGCGGGGGACCCGCAAATACGCTCCCATCCAACATTACGACGCTTCCTGGGTATGTGCAAACGTCGCTCGTGAGCGACCAGGTTGGGCTGGGCCAAATTCTAGACGCCAACCTCATTTCGCCTTGGGGAATCACATATTCTCCCACTGGGAATTGGGTCGTACCGAACGCCGTCAATGGCACCGCAACCGTCTACACAGGCGGGGTGCCCAACGGGACCATCGCGGCCGCGAATCAAAACTTTAAGATCCCATTCGGGGGAGCGACCGGCGCGGCATTCAACCCCTCAACTGACTTTAAGATTACCAATGGCGCTGTAACTGCACCGTCAACCTTTATCGTGGTATCCGTTGCCGGATGGATCTGCGGATGGAATGCGACGGTGTCTTCCTCAGTAGCGATTGCAGCAACCACCATCACAAATGCCATCTACACCGGAGTGGCAGTGGGAAACAATCCTGCTGGCAACTTTATCTTTGCCACCGATTTTTCAAACGGAACTATTGATGTATTTGACAAGGACTTCGCGCTTGTCACCCTGACGGCGGGCCTCAAAGACCCTACTATTCCTCCGGCATTTCACCCATTCGGCATCCAGAATATTGGCGGGAAGCTCTATGTAACCTATGCCAAATATGACCCAAGCGGGCAGACCGACGTCCCTGCTCCCGGCAATGGATACGTTGATGTCTACGATACAAGCGGAAACCTTTTATCCCAACTTGTGGCAGGTGGAAATTTGAACTCACCCATCGGCGTCGCGGTTGCGCCAGCCACCTTCAAAGCCGCTGCCAACATGCTCCTGGTTGCGAACTATGGAGATGGGATGATCAACGTGTACGACCCAAAGACGGGAGCGTATATTGGCTCGTTATCCATCGACAACCAGACTCCCATTTCAATTCCTGGCCTGAGATGTCTGATGTTTGGGAACGGCGCTGCGGCTGGTGCGGTCGGCTCTCTGTATTACACCGCGGGTCCAAGAAGTCAGCCTCACGGCCAATTTGGAAGGATTGACCCGCCGGCAGTCATCCAAGCGGGAAGGCACTTGTTCTCACGTTCCGCTCGCTAGCCTGAACGAACCCGAAGCCAGCACCGATATACTTCTGCCCATGTCTTCGTTTCAGTGCCTGGTGACCCTGCCGGAGTCGATGGTTGCCCACTTCCCTCAGCTTGAAGGAAGGCACGCTCCAGATTGGTTTGCCGCAAACGACCCGGGCCGTCCCATTGGATCTGGAGGCGGCACCGCCAATCTACTTTTCGAAGCTTGGAAAGCAACTGGAAAGGGGCAATCTTTCGCGGTCTGGCTCAGATCTCGCCCCAAATTGGTGGTGCATTCGGGCGGTCAGAGTCGCCGTCTGCCAGCTTACGCCTCGGTTGGAAAGGCACTTCTGCCTATCTCCGTGGAACGCGGGACGGTTGGGCAGGCCTTTGATCAAACACTGCTGGACCTCCAGACCGCCGAGATGGATGACCTGTTCGGAAGAGCGGACTCAGATTCCCTGGTAGCCATCATCAGCGGAGACGCATTAATGCGCCCGAGAGCACTTCCCCGCACATTGCCCAAGGCGGACGTGGTCTGCCTAGGGTTCGAGGCTCCCGCCGAGGCCGCCACTGTTTTTGGCACCTTTTTCACTCCGTGGGGGAAGCTCGGTCAAATCGACTTTGCCCTTCAGAAGCCAACCGTAAAGCAGATTAACTCGTTTGCCGAGTCACACCGATGCCTCGTAGATGCTGGCGTGTGGTTCCTTAGCGAGGCGGCAGTGATGGCACTGATGTCTGAGTGCGGATGGGATGAGGCCAGCGAATCATTTCCAAATGGAATTCGCAAGTACGATTTGTACTCCGAGTACGGGCTTGCGCTCGGATTGAACCCCTCTAAGCCGGTGGAACGGCTCCAGGGACTCACTTCTGCCCTCCTCGCCGCTGGTGACGACTTCTATCATTTCGGCACCAATCGGCAGCTTGTGGAGGCAGTTTCGAAGCTGCAAACGGGCTGTTCACCCGTGCGCAGCGACCTAGGTTTTACGACCAGTGCCCATCGTCGCCTAAATCAACACGCACTCAACTGTGTGTTTGAGCGGACTCCTGATTTCGACCCTGCCGCCAAGGTTTGGATGGAGAATTGCTGGTTTAGAGAAGGATCTACCTTCGCAGGAGGAAACGTTGTCACGAACATCCCTCCGCTCAGTTTCCCGCTGATACTCCCGAAAGGACAATGCCTAGACCTCGTCCCCATTGGCGAGGATCAGTGGTGTGTTCGCCCCTACGGATTTGATGATTCTTTCTCCGGACCGGCCGGCGGCAAAGACACGAAGTGGATGGGGAAGGTTCTAGATTCCTGCCTGGCCATCCGCGGTCTCTCTTTCGAAGATGCAGGCATCAGTCCGGCGACAGATATTCAGGAGGCGAGACTATTTCCGATCTGCGATCTGAGCGATATATCCGCAGACAGGCTAGCATGGCTCTTTGGGGAAACCTCCGTATCGCGGGAAGTGCACGCAGCCTGGTGGCTGGCAGCTGAACGAGTTTCCGCTCAAGCGCTTCAGAGCCGCGCGAATATTGGCCGACTTTACAAACAGCGTCGGGAGCTGCGAGACTTGTCCCTTGAAACGACCCTGAAGAACCACACCCGAAGCATCTTCTTCAGCACAGACCTTGAGAAGGCTGCCACACAGCTTGCCGCCACCAAAATGGCCTGGGATGCTCATCCGCTGTCAGAAACGGCAAGTCCCGCTCAGAAACTTCATGAGAGAATGTTTCGATCTGCTGTCCTGCGTAATCGAGGCGATAACGGTGCCGATCGGCTAGAAGCGGAGGCATTTCGAGTTTTGCATGACGTGATCGTGGAAGCGGACTGGCTCAAGACGAAATTCCCACAATCGACGCTCCTTCCCGACCAGATTATTTGGAGCCGCTGTCCGCTTAGGATGGACTTAGCAGGCGGCTGGACAGATACGCCGCCATACAGCATGCTGTATGGCGGACGCGTCGTCAACGTAGCGATAGAGATTAATGGTCAGCCACCGGTACAGGTGTTCGGAAGGGTTCTCAAGGAGCCCGAGATCGTGCTCAAATCCATCGACCTCGGAACTGAGGTTAGGGTTTCGACCTATGAAGATCTTAAAACCGATGTTGGCAAGCAATCGGAGTTTTCGCTTGCAAAAACCGCGCTTGCACTCAGTGGCTTCACCCCGCAGTTCGTCGAGCACAGCGAATCCACACTGAGGAAGCAGCTTGAGGCGTTTGGCGGCGGAATCGAACTCTCCATGCTTGCAGCCGTGCCAAAGGGCTCAGGAATGGGCACGAGCAGCATCTTATCCGCAGCCATTCTCTCCGCCCTCTCCGAAATGTGCGGGCATTGCTGGAGCCATCAACAAATCTTTGATCGAGTACTGGCTAGCGAGCAGATGCTTACAAGCGGCGGAGGCTGGCAGGACCAAGTTGGAGGCGTCATGCCTGGGCTGAAGCTAGTGACGACGACTCCCGGGATTCGTCAGGACATCTCCTGCAATTGGCTCCCTGAACAGGTCTTTGCATCTGCCATCTCTGAAGGAACTGCCCTCCTCTACTACACCGGTATCACTCGAGTGGCCCATGATGTGCTCAAGGAGATCGTGAGGGGAATGTTTCTTAACTCCGGGTCGCGGCTCTCCACGCTTCGAGAAATCGGAGAGAATACGGAGTCCCTTGTCCAAGCCCTCCAGACCCGCTCCTACCAAGGATTTGGCGGTGCCATTCGGCGGTCTTGGGTGCTCAATCAACAGCTTGACAGCGGCACCAACCCACCCGCAGTGGCTCGTCTCTACAACCTGATTGATGATTACGCTGTTGGCGCAAAGCTCCTCGGAGCTGGCGGAGGCGGATACCTGCTGATACTGGGCAAAAGTGTGGAAGCGTCTCACCGAATCAAGCAGGTACTTGAACTGGAGAACCGCTCCTCGGGAGCGAGATTCGTAAGAATGGCGGTTTCCCAGACTGGGTTAGAAGTCAGTACGAGCTGACTTCTAACCGCTTCCTGTACCGCGCGAGGTCAGCCGAACGAGTCCCCGCTGCAGGAGCATGAAGATCAAGAGAAGGGCCCCAATCGCGATTTTGGTCCACCACGAGCTTAGCGTTCCCTGGTAGGAAATCGCAGTCTGGATAATTCCCAAGATCAGGGTTCCGATAAAGGAACCTAGCACCGAGCCGTATCCGCCCGACAGCAGTGTGCCGCCAATTACCACCGCCGCAATCGCGTCAAGTTCCATCCCAGTGCCAGAGACGGCATTTCCGGACGACGTGTAAATCGCGTAGAGGATGCCGCCGAGCGCAGAGCAGAAGCCGGACACGGCGTAGATTCGAATGAGGGTGCTGTCAACTCGTAGCCCCATCAATCCTGCTGAGGTTTTGTTGCCGCCGATGGCGAGGACGGTTCTTCCAAACAGAGTGTGTTTGCCCACCCAGACCCCAAATGCAACTGCCAACACCAAAACAATCGTTCCCACCGTGACAGAAGCCGCACCGGGAAGCAGAATGGAGAAGAGGGCAAGCTTTTTGAAGAACGGATGGTCAATGTCGATTGACTCTTGACTGATCCAAAGTGCCGCGCCTCGGCAGAAGAACAGCCCACCCAGCGTCGCCAGAAAAGGCGCGATCCCAAATTTCGCGACTAGAATCCCGTGGAAAGTGCCGATCACGATTCCAACACACAGAACCGCCGCCATCGCGAGCATAGGATGCCAATGCAGGTGGGCAATTAAGTGTGCCAGTAGAATCCCAGACAGCCCAACCATTGACCCCACAGACAGATCAATGCCACCGGAGAGAATCACGAAGGTGAGACCGACAGCCACAACCCCCAAAAAGGCGTTGTCGGAAAGCAGGTTCAGCGGAACACGGGTCGAGAAGAATCCGTGGAACTTCCACCCTGCAAGCAAATACAAGAGGATGAAAACACCGATCGTGGTGATCAGAGGAAGGTTTTCACGAGACCGAAACCACCTCAAGCCGACACCTTCTTGAGGGACGAGCGCCACTGGGCAAACTTTTGAGATTGGAACAGGCAGACGCCGATGACCACAACTGCCTTGAGCACGAGCGTCGCCGCAGGAGGGACTCCCTTCGAAAGGATGGTCGTCGTTAGTGTCTGCATTAGCAGAGCGCCGATCGCCGATCCAATGAGTGAGAAGCGACCACCCGACAAGGAAGTCCCGCCAATGGCAACTGCGAGAATTGCATCGAGCTCAAGGTACAGACCCGCGTTATTTGCATCGGCCGCACGGATATCGGCAGTGGCGATCACGCCGGCAATTCCTGCTCCCAAGCCGCAAATCGCATAAGCTGCGATCTTGACCCACCGTGCGTCGATTCCTGAAAGCCGACTCGCTTCCGGATTTCCACCAACTGCTTCCAAGAAGAGTCCTAGGGAGGAGCGACGAACCAACAGGGAAACGATTACCCCAAATCCAAGAGCGATCCAAACCGGATTCGGCACCAGAAGCGGCGAGCCGCTTGCGATGTGGCTGTAAGAGCCATTCGAGAAAGTGATGATCTGACCATCAGAAATCAACTGAGCCGCGCCGCGACCCGCCACCATGAGCAGAAGCGTAGCAACAATCGGCTGAAGCTCGACAAACGTGACCAAAAAGCCGTTCCAGAGGCCGCAGACCAACGCTGCACCAAGCGATACGAGGAGGACTTGCGGAACACTATGCGGCACTGGCTTTTTGCCGTTGGCGCCTTCAGCAGCTGCCAGCAGCGAAGCTCCCACCGTGCCCGCAATGGCCATCACCGCACCCACACTCAGATCCACGCCACCGGTCGCAATCACAAGCGTCATTCCTACGCTGAGCAACTGAACTGGTGCCGCGCGATTGAGGACGTCAATCAGGCTCCCCTGAAGCCTTCCGGCCGTCCAAGCCAGGTGAAAGAATCCGGGGGTGAAGAATAGGTCGTAGACGAGGATCGCGGCCAAAGCGACCAACGGGGCAATAAGATTCTTCGGTAGCTTCAAGCAGTTCCCTCCGCCATGAGGGCCATGATCGCCTCTTCTTTCAGTTGGCCGGATCGATCTGAGGCAACAAATTCACGATCTCGCAACACCGCGATTTCCGTGGCTACCCGCAGGAGTTCGGCAAGCTCGGAGTCCGCGATGACAAGCGACATACCCTTCTCGCGCAAGTCGTTGATGAGTTCTAGAATCTCCTGCTTTGCGCCAATGTCGATGCCTCGAGTTGGCTCATCAAGCAGCAACAATTTGGGCTCGGTTACCAGCCAGCGGGCGAGAAGACACTTTTGTTGGTTTCCTCCGCTGAGAAACTGAATCGGCTTGTCGATATCCGTCGTTGCAACGCGAAGCGCGGCAACCATGCGATCGGCAACTTCCCTCTGCTTTGACGCACTCAACGGAGCAAAGACGTTTCTGCGCGCCTGAAGCGCCAGGATGATGTTCTCTCTAACGCTCAGTTCCGGAATGATTCCCGATACCTTTCGATCTTCGGTGCAGAATCCAAAACCACTGCGGATCGACTTCTTTACCGTCCACCTGCCCGTGGGCTGACCATGGATGCTCAATTGGCCGGTGTCACGCTTGTCTGCGCCAAATAGCAGTCGGAGAGTTTCCGTTCTTCCAGAGCCCAGCAGACCGGCTAGGCCAACCACATCGCCCTGCTGAATATTCAAGCTGACACCGTGGACGGCAGAGCGTCTTCCAATTCCTTCGGCAGCCAGAACTGTGGGTCCATCAGTTGGAGCCTTGTGCTGAACCGTTCTTGTTGGCGATTCTATCTCGCCACGACCGATCATGTGGCGCACCAGGCCCTGCGGGCCCATCGCTTGTGCCGTATCAACCGCGACCATCTTGCCGTTCCTCAGAACCGTAATCCGGTCAGAAATGGCAAAGACCTGATCGATAAAGTGAGAGACGAAAATGATTCCAAGCCCCTGGTTTCGCAGATGGCGAACGACGGCGAACACCTGCTCCACTTCCCCAGCATCCAAGCTGGACGTAGGTTCGTCCAAAACCAAAACCTTAGGCGTAACGGCAACTGCTCTTGCTATAGCGATCATTTGCTGCAGAGCCACAGAGTAGTCGGACAGGGGGCGTCGGACATCAATTTGAAGGGAGAGCTTAGCGACAGCCTCTTCCGCTTGTGACACCATCTGCTTCCAACCCAGCCCTAAGCGTCTGTGATTGAATTGTCCGAGGCAAATATTCTCAGCAACCGAGAGATTGGGGGCAAGGTTAACCTCTTGATAGACAGGGCGGATTCCCAGTTGAGCAGCCTCAAAGGTTGTTCTGGGCTGGACGGTGGCTCCTTCCAACAGGATCTCTCCTTCGTCCAAGGCGAGCGCGCCTGTCATGATTTTGATGAGCGTGCTTTTGCCAGCACCGTTCTCACCCATCAAAGCGTGGACCTCTCCAGCTTTGACGGAGAAGTCCACGTGATCAAGCGCCACCATTCCAGGGAAGCGCTTGACAATGCCACGGAGGGTCAGGAGGTCAGGGTCTGCCATCCTCCTCGATCAATACTTACGAGTCGGGAGCTCTTTGGCCGCCGTCGTCTCATCGAAGATGCCGTCCTTCATAACCGTTCGCTTTGGTAGCTTGGTTCCCTTCTTGAACGCGTCAATTGCATCAAATAGGGGCGGGCCAAGAAGTGGGTTGCACTCAACGCTACAGTTAAGCTTGCCCTCGCTCATCGCCTTGAACGCATCCTTGACACCGTCGATTGAGACGATGAGAATGTCCTTGCCAGGCTTCTTGCCAGCTTCCTCAATCGCCTGGATTGCTCCAAGCGCCATATCATCGTTGTGCGCGAACAGCGCCGTGATCTGACTTCCCTGAGGGGACTTCAACAGCGCCTCAGTAACCTCTTTGCCCTTTGCGCGGGTGAATTCGCCGGTCTGAGAGAAGACGATCTTCATGCCGGGGAACTTGGCAATTGCGTCGGTGAAACCCTTTTTGCGGTCGTTGGCGGGAGCGCTTCCTGGAGTACCGGAAAGCTCCGCGATTGTGGCCTTGCCGCCACACTTCGCAGCGAGCCACTCGGCGGCACGCTTGCCCTCTTCGATGAAGTCAGAGCCAATAAACGTGACGTACAGATCGTCTGGCACATCTGGGCGGCGGTCTGAAACAAACACAGGAATGTTTGCAGCCTTTGCTTCGCGAAGGACCGGCTCCCATCCTGTTTCGACTACAGGAGAAAACGCGATGACGTCGACCTTCTGATCGATGTAGGAGCGGATCGCCTTAATCTGGTTCTCCTGCTTCTGTTGAGCATCACTGAACTTCAAGTCAACGCCACGCTTCTCAGCCTCGGACTTGATCGACTCCGTGTTCGCCGTTCTCCAGCCGCTTTCAGCGCCAATCTGTGAAAAGCCCACGACGAGCTTCTTTCCGGAGTCAGGGGACTTTCCGTTGGTGGAACTGCCTCCCGCAGCGGTGCCGCCAGAACTCGAATCAGATCCACATCCTGCCGCGAGGATGACGATCGGCAAAAGGGCGCTAAGCCCAAATCTCATTGCCAACTTCATAGTTGTTGTCTCCCGTACCGGACATCCACGCTCAAAGACGCTCCGTGGACCCGATTTCCGGTTAATGTTGACGCATTTTTACCGGAAGATGAACGAGTTGAATGAAATAGTACGGCCGTGACGATCACGAAAAGTTTCCCTCAAATATATCGCGATATGATATATTTTCTTCATGAAGAATGAAGCCATCCTCGTTGGCTTGCTAATTCAGCTTGTTGTCATCGTTTTGATTGCCAGAATCGCAGGGCAAATTGGGCGGCGCCTGGGCCATCCGATTGTCGTAGGAGAGATCATTGCCGGACTTCTGCTGGGCCCGTCGTTCCTTGGAAGTGCATTCCCGGGCATGTTTCATGCACTGTTTCCGCCAGACGGCCAGCCTGGATCCACCAATCAAGTCATCTACATGATGAGCCAGATAGGGCTCGTGTTCCTGATGTTCTTCATTGGGCTGGAGTTTGATTTTGGAAACGTCAAATCGCACTACAAGTCAGCCAGTTTAGTTTCCATTTGTGGAATTGTTTTGCCATTCGCACTGGGTACGGGGTTTGGCTATTGGCTCCATCCTCAATTCCCTGCGACGAACACGTTGGCGTTCAGCCTCTTTATCGGGACTGCAGTTTCCATCACAGCAATCCCCATTCTCGGCAGGATCCTGATCGAATTCAACCTTACCGCCACCGATGTCGGTGTGCTTACGATCACCGCTGCCGCTATTGACGATGCACTTGGCTGGGTCTGCCTTGCGGTCGTCAGCGCGATCGTCCGGTCCAAGCTAGACCTGATGGAGACATTGCAGATGATGGCTATGGTTGCCATTCTCGCCGTGATTCTCCTCAAGGTGGTAAGGCCACTGGCAATAAGAGGCATTAAGAAGGGGTTTCTGGATAAGTCGGGCAAGGCGAGCCTGAATGGTCTGGCGATGTTGATCGTGGCAATCATGCTCAGCGCAACGGCCACAAACAAGATCGGCATCTCATCCCTCTTTGGCCCATTTATGCTCGGTGCAGTGCTGTACGACCAAACAGAGTTCAAAGAAGCCGTTTTCCAAAACATGAAGAACTTCATCACGGCGTTCTTCCTCCCGATCTTCTTCACCTTTACAGGACTTCACACGAATATGGGGTCGCTAGGAAGTGGAATCATGTGGGTTGCACTTGGGCTTCTACTGTTCGTTTCGTTCTTTGGGAAATTCGTGGGTTGCTTTGTCGCGGCAAGACTCAGCGGGTTCGAAACTCGCCAGGCATCTGCCATCGGCATCATGATGAACACACGGGCTCTGATGGGGCTGATTGCCGCGAACATTGGGCGTGAGATGGGAGCGATTACGGCCCCGGTCTACTGCATGCTCGTTCTCATGTGTGTGATCAGCACCATCATGGCGGCACCGCTGCTTCGAAGACTCATCCGAGGAACCGAGATGGAAGCTCCGTACAGGCTCTCTGAATACGTTAGCAGTCGTCGGGGAATGGGACTCGGAATCGGAGAACTTGACGAGATCGTTGCCTAAATTAAATGGAGTGCATTCTATTGCACTCCATTCAATTTAGAACAGCAGGTTCTTCGTGAGCTGACGTCGATGGAGGATCCACTCCGCAGACTGTTCAGCCGTCATCGGTCTGGAAATCAGGAAGCCATAGGCGTAGTCCACACCAATGCTCCGAAGATAATTCAACGTGTCCTGATCCTCAACTCCGCCAACTGCGACCTTGATTTTGTAGCTGTGGCCAAAGTCGACAGTTGCCTTGATAAAGTCTCTCGCCTCTTGTGAGGTCGTCGCCTTGATTCCGAAGGACGTATCGATCTTAATTTCGTTTATGGGCAACCTTTGAAGCAACAGTTTAGAGCTAGGTCCCACCCCGTAATCGTCAATCGCGATCTGGAAGCCCCTTCCTCGCAAACGGTCAAACATATCATGAGCGAGGAGCCTTTGCTCCATCATGCCGGCTTCCGTTATTTCGAGAATGACGGTGTCTGGCCGTATTGCGGCACGACGACAGATCTCGTAGAGCCAGTTGGAAAAGTCGAGATTGCTGAGGCGCTTCGCTGAAAAATTGATGGAAAGGGAGTGCCCCTGCGCGCCAGGCGTGGTTTTGTACCAGCGAAATGCCTGGTCAACCACCAATTCAGTCAATCGACCGATCAGTCCGGTTTCTTCGGCGACGGGGATGAACTCACTGGGCATGATCTGCCCGTAGATAGGGTGCTCCCAACGAGCCAAAGCTTCAAATCCCTTCAAGTTCAGAAGTTCAAAGTCGAGCTTAGGCTGATAGCGGAGGCTAAACTGCCCACCATCGATACCGGCCTGCAAATCGGCCTGAGTGATCGAAGGGCGAGACGATTCATTCGACATCATGCTAGTATTTTTATCGGGATAGCCCGATTCTGCCTTAACGTTTCCCTTCTCACTTCATTTTGACTTCATATCACTTCTGAATGCAGGTGTTATCCGCAAGAATCCGTCTCATCACGGAAAAGGGCGACGGATTTAGCCCGCCTTTGAAAGTGAATTGACTTAAAATTCGTCACCGATAGGCCAAATGGTTCAGAATGGGTTGGCTTCATGGTTCGTCCAATCTTGATCGTGGGCGCAGGACCAACCGGTCTCGTCATGGCGCTTTGGCTATCCAAGGCTGGCATCCCTGTTCGCATCATCGAAAAGAATGCGGGCCCGGGTGAAGCATCCAGGGCGATGGCAGTCCAAGCAAGGACGTTGGAGCTGTACCAGCTTCTGGGAATCGCAGATCGAATCGTTGCGGCCGGCATACCCGTACACGCGATGCACCTCCGGCGAGGACGCGAGGAAGTTGCCACGCTTCCGTTCAGCGATGCCGGCCAATTCATCAGCCCGTTTCCATTCATTCTCAGTCTGCCTCAAGATATTCACGAGAGGCTCCTGATTGAGGAGTTGAGCCACTTTGGCGTCGCAGTCGAGTGGAACTCCGAGCTAATGCGATTCCGGGACGATGGGGACTCGGTCTCCGCGGAAATTCGCCGACCTGAAGAAGACGAGATTGCATCCTTTTCGTACGTCTGCGGATGCGATGGCGTCCATAGCTCAGTTCGCCAAGGGCTGAGACTTGAGTTTCCAGGCGGAACCTACGATCAGATGTTCTATGTGGCGGATGTCGTTGCCTCCGGAACCGCGCTCAACCAGGACGTAAACGTATCTGCTGACGCTGAATCGCTGCTTCTCGGTTTTCCGATTCGTTCTGAAGGAACCTTCCGGCTCGTTGGAATCGTGCCCAAGGAGTTCGCTGCAAAATCCCCAGTGGATTTCGAAGACCTTCGCCCATTGGTAAAAGCACAAATTGACGCAGAGGTCCAAGCGGTGAATTGGTTCTCCACCTATCATGTGCATCACCGCGTCGCCGAGCACTTCCGGGTCGGGAGGGTCTTTATAGCCGGCGACGCGGGGCACGTGCACAGCCCCGCCGGCGGCCAGGGCATGAATACGGGAATTGGGGATGCCGTCAATTTGAGCTGGAAACTGGGGGCGGTTCTCTCAGGAACTGCTCCAGAGTCCATTCTGGATTCCTATGAGCCAGAGCGGATCGAATTTGCGAAAGTGCTGGTTCACTCAACCGACCGGGCGTTCCGCGCTGTCGTTGGTACCAATCTTCAATCTCGCGCCATTCGAAGGTTTCTTGTTCCACGATTTGGACCGTTGATGCTGAGGCTGGATGCTACAAGAAACGTACTCTTTCGGCTCGTTTCTCAAACTCAGATTCACTACTCGCACAGCGAACTCAGTGAAGGAGTGCGAGGATCGGTTCAAGGTGGGGATCGACTTCCCTGGCTGCCGAATTCGGACATCTACGATCAGCTGAGTTCAGCTCGCTGGTCTCTGATCTGCATACCATCAGGAACGTCAAGAGTCACGGAGATGGTCGGCCGCTTTGGGATTAAAGTGATTGATGTTGAGTTCACCCAGGAAGCACAATCCGCTGGATTTGCCGCCGACTCTGCCTACCTCGTGAGACCAGACGGGTACGTAGGCGCTGCATTCGATATCCACGAGCCCGACCTTATGCTTTCCTATCTGGAAAAGTGGTTCACCCTGTCAGTCGAGAACTGACAGGGTCATAGGTCCCACTTTGGCCGAAATCTTCATTTGTAACGGTATTGCTGCGCTCCATCAGAGACAATTCGCCTTGAAATCGACCGACAATCTTGAAGAAGTCGGAGAACAGGCGAAAGGTATTCATGAGCAGAAATAGGTTTTCAGTTTTTGGTTTGGCAAGCGTTGCGATTTTGGCGAGTGCCGCAAACGCCCAAATGCCCACCTCGTGGAAGAGTGTTGGGATTGGAGGCGGAGGCTCATTTTTCGCACCAACCTTCAACCCATTCAACTCCAGTGAGATTTGGCTTTCCTGTGACATGAGTGGCGTGTATCACTCAACCACGACCGGAGCCAGCTGGTCCCTTGTACCATTCACCTCGATTCAAACAGGGCCGAACGCGCCTCAGGTGCAGTACACCAGCAACAAGTCCACCCTTTACTCCATCGGCACCACAAATGGAAACCAGACCCCGGTGACGAGCACGGATGGAGGAAGCACATGGAAACCGCTGACCACCGACCCAACTGGACAGGGCGCCTGGTATCTCATGGCGGACTGGACAACAACCAACCGACTGTTCGTCAGCGACTATTCCACCCTCTACTTCTCCTCTGACACTGGCAAAACTTGGAAGAAAGTCGTGGCTGGAGACAACAACTCTGGCGTCGTGCTGGGAGGGGTCTATTTCAGCGGACAGACCATCATTGCCGCAACGAGTCTGGGCGTTTACGAATCTACTAATGGCGGAAGCTCATTCATTAAGATGTCCGTACCGGGCATCCCAACGACCGAGCAGATCGTCAGCTTTGCCGCGGCAAAAGCCGGGACCACAACTCGGTTCTTCGCCGTCACTTTGGCGGCAGGGCAAATCTGGGGCGGAATCGGTGGGGACAATTACGGAAACTACAAAGGGGTGTACACCCTTGATTTCGGTACATCCTCGTCTTGGAAAAAGTGTGTAAGCGGAGTCCCGGCGGGCACTTATCCTTTCTATGTGAGCATGGCTCGGAATGACATCCAAAACGTCTATCTTGCCGGAAGCTGCGATTCGCAAACCCCCGTCGTCCTTAAGTCCACCAACGGAGGACAAGCCTGGGGAAATTCACTTCTCACTGCCAATAACCAAAATGTCGCCACGGGCTGGCAAGGCGCGGGTGGGGATCACCAGTGGTCCTATGACCAACTCGTCTTTGGCTTTGAAGTGTGCCCAACCGACGCCAAACGGGCGGCATTCACAGGCTACGGCTTCTGCCACTTAACCACGGACGGTGGCACCACTTGGCAGCAGACCTACGTGTTGCCGTCGGATCAGAACAAGGTGAACACCTTAACCCCTAAGGGAAAGGCTTACCATGGAGTCGGGCTCGAGAACACATCCTCTTGGTGGCTTGCCTGGCCAAACACTTCCACGATGTGGGCGTCGTTTTCTGACATATCCGGCATTCGAAGTACAGATGGGGGATCCAGCTGGAGCCTGAACTACTCTGGCCAAAAGCTCAATTCTTCCTACCAGGCTATCGTTGGACCGACCGGCACCATGTACATGGCTACGTCATCCAATCACGATATGTATGAGAGTACGCACCTCACGGATTCGCGAATAGACAGCGGCACCGGCAACGTTCTGCAGTCAACCGATGCAGGAAAGACCTGGACCCAACTTGGAACCATCGGCCACGTCGTGATGGGTGTGGCGTTGGACCCGACAAACACCAAGCGATTGTATGCATCGGTAGCCAACAGCGCCAGCGGCGGCATCTATGTGTGCTCGGACATTACAAAAGGTACTTCTGCGACTTGGAAGCGACTGGCATCGCCACCCCGAACTCAAGGACATGCCTTCAACATTACGGTCCTCAAAGACGGCACCCTGGTGGCAACGTACTCCGGCCGAATGGCTCCCAGCTTCACAGATTCTTCCGGAGTCTTTGTCAGCACAAATGGAGGCACTTCATGGGTCGATCGCAGCGCCGCGAATATGCACTGGTGGACGATGGACCTTTCTCTGGACCCGACCGACGCAGCCCAAAACACTTGGTACGTAGGCGTCTACAGCGGCTGGGGTGGCACCGCCAACAACCGCGGTGGTCTCTACAAGTCCACCAACCGGGGCGCTTCATGGACCCTAGTGTTCCAGTCAGACCGAGTCGGATCCTGCGCAGTAGATCCGAAGAATTCGAAGCTGGTGTATGCAACCACGGAAACCGAAGGACTGTGGGCTTCGGTGAACGCTACGAGCGCGCATCCGACATTCAATCAAGTCCCCAGTTACCCGTTCCGCCAGCCCACCCGAGTGTTCTTCAATCCATTCAAGCCGGGTGAAGTTTGGGTCACCAGCTTTGGTAACGGAGTTCGAGTTGGAGAGCAGTCAAGCCCATAGCATGTGGCAGTCGCGCTGAGGTCTTCAAGGGCACTCCTCAGCGACTATAATGCTGCTGCCATGAATCATCGCTTTTCTGTAAGCATGGCGGCCGTCGGATTGGCCGCGTGCGCTTTCGCCACAGACGATAAAGTTAATGAAGCCAAGCCGGCGGCACCAGCGTTTGACCTGTCAGGGACATTCGGTCTGACCTTTGTCAACGGTGCGACTGACTCTCAGACTTACAATTTCCTCGCCTCGGCGGATCGTGCAAATAAGGGCATCGACTCGATTCACTTTGACCTTGGCTACTTCTTTAGCAGGCAAACCACCGCCGCCAGTTCGGCATACAGCGTCACCTCGAATTTCGCATTTATCAATGGTCGCTACGATCGAAATGTATCGCAGAAACTGGCTGTTTACGGCTCGGTCGGCTATCGAGAGGACAGTCCGAACAACCTGAGTCTGCGTAGTATCTATGGAGGCGGACTCAGCTACATCGTGCATGAGAGCCACGTATGGAAGTGGAACTTAAGCGGAGGTGCCGCTTACCTAACCGAAGCCTACACCGATGGCTCTCAGCGAAAAGACACCCCCAGCGCCGCGTTTGGCAGTCAGTTCAATAGGAATATCGGCAACAAGATGAATATCGCCCACACGCTAAGCTACATCCCGGCGTTCAGCAACTTCTCGGACTATGTTCTCACGTCTGTACTCTCCGTCGGCTACCAATTGTCAAAGCCTTTGAAGTTGACGATCAACAACGTGGTGGACTACTCTAGCCAGCCGTCTGCTGGCGGGCTAAAGAAGAACAGCCAGTGGTTCGTTGGACTGACATTTGGTGGAAAGGCGTAGCCGATTGAGCCTTTGACTAATCACTCTTTCAACATATAATGTTCTCAACATGATCCACCTACTGGCTGGGGCCCTACTTCTTTTTGCTCGAGACGCCACACCGGAGGCAACGGTAAGGGGGGCGATGGATGCGCTCAACCACCAACTCTGGAAGGAACTCTTTTCT
This sequence comes from uncultured Armatimonadota bacterium, assembly GCA_903927025.1. Classification (GTDB taxonomy): domain Bacteria; phylum Armatimonadota; class Fimbriimonadia; order Fimbriimonadales; family Fimbriimonadaceae; genus Fimbriimonas. The sequence goes on along the minus strand of CAIYLG010000029.1, from coordinate 10,647 downwards.
CGTATCGACGGTGCAAAAATCACCGAAGCCACGGATGCCCTCGCACGGCTTAACCAGAAGAAGAGCGATGCACCCAGCGTTGAAGTGAAGGACGTCAAGCTGACTACAACAGGAGACACGGCTACGGGAACCGTTTCATTCGTTTTCCCAATGCGTCCTGATAAACCGGGTACTGGTCAAACGGCTCCGGTTCTGACCGGTGAAGTGACCCTCAAGAATGTGGGTGGGGATTGGAAGATCAGTGGGGGCAAAGGGATTTTTGATGAACTCGTCAAGTTCGCCAAGGACCCAAGTGTCGTGCAGGCTCAGGCTCACAAAGCTGCGGAGCGAACGGTGATCCTCTCAAACTTCAAGCAAATCGCTCTGGGAGTTCTCCTCTACACAAACGATCACCAGGACAAGGTCGCGATGACGCAGGCAACTCTGAAGGCAAAGCTTCGGCCGTACCTAAAGAACGAGAAGGTCTGGCTGGGTCCGGACAACAAGCCGTTGGACATTCGGATCAACCCCAACCTCGTGGGCAAATCAATGACGTCCGTAGCTGAACCTGCCGCAACCGTTATGCTTTCGCTCGGTCCCAAATCCAACTTGGTGTACTTCGAGGATCGCACGTTCATTGCTTACGTCGATGGACACGTCAAGACACTCACGAAGGCCGGCATCTCCGCGTTAAAGTGGTAATGGGCAGGCACTCGCGGCCCTGAGGTCGCCAAAATAGTGGGACTGATGACGACGCCGTTCTTTAACGCCCATCACTCCCCTATTGGCGCCTTCGCTTCCCTAACACTCGGAATGAAGGGGCCGAATGGGGGATTCGGCCTCGAACTTGCCGGTCCCGCCTGCGAAGGGATCTATGCGGGAGTGCAGGACCGTGAGGGTGGGAACTTCCGCTCACTTCCCTTCTTCGGCCACACAGGGACCGCCTCGGAGGACTTCGACGTCGAAGGACTCAGCGATATCGGTTACCAGTCGGCGATGCGGCCTTTTGAGGATTCCGTCATCACGCGCAGCTTCGGCGCATCAGTGGATGAGTGGAAGGCAGAAGACTTTAAATTTCGAGTTTTCTCGCAGGTCCAGTCCATTCCTCACCCGTCCTCGCCACTAGCAAAAGGTGCACTATGCCCAGCCATAGTGGTTCAAATCGAGGTGGATAACCGAAGTTGCCTGAACGATCGGAAGGCATTCTTCGGCTACGCCGGCTCAGATCGTGCGAGCGGCATGAGAATCTTACAGGCCGAGGGTCTCGTGGGAGTGGGCCAAGGGTCAAGCATTGCGATTGCCTCAAGTGACCCTGGACTCACAGCTGGGCTCGCCTGGCAGCCAGAGGCAGTTCTCGCCCCGCGACTCTCTGAGAACCTCGGCTTCATGCTCGGCAGCATTGGCATGCTGGTCGGAACGGTTCCGGCAGGAAAGCGTAAGACCTTCACCTTTTCAGTTGGGTTCTTCAGGAGCGGAACTGCGACAACAGGAATTGAAACTCGGTACCTCTATCGACGCTGGTTTCAAAACGTTGAAGAGGTCCTTCGCCATAGCCTCGCTCAAGCGCAGCACACCATTGCCGAGTGCAAATCATTCGATTCAAAGCTATCCGAGTGGCTATCGCCAGACCGAGCCTTCATGGCTGCACACGCTATACGGTCCTACTATGGATCGACCCAGCTTCTAGAGACTCCAGTCGGGGATCCGCTGTGGGTGGTCCATGAAGGCGAGTACCGAATGATGAACACGTTCGACCTAACCGTCGATCAAACCTTCTTCGAACTCGTCATGAATCCTTGGACGGTTCGAAACGTGCTGGACCAGTTTGTAGAACGCTATTCCTACGAATCTGATGCTCGCTTCCCAGGCAGAAGCGACCTTCATCCAGGCGGAATCGCCTTCACGCATGACATGGGAGTCGCAAACAACTTCGCTCCTGCTGGCAGGTCTGGCTACGAGCAGGCCGGACTCACTGGCTGTTTTTCCTACATGAGCAGCGAGGAGCTGATGAACTGGGTCCTTACCGCAGGGCTTTACGTGTTTGACACTGAAGACTGGGATTGGGCACAAGAACAAAGAGACGTATGGCACAAATGCCTTGCCAGCCTGGAAAACCGTGATAACCCAGTCGACATTCGAAGAAATGGTGTCATGGGGCTAGACGACGCGCGGTGTGCCGGTGGGGCCGAAATTACGACCTACGATAGCCTAGACACTTCGCTTGGGCAAGCGCGAAATAACGTGTACCTGGCAGTGAAGGGATGGGCCTGCTATCGAGTCCTTCAATCGGTGCTCTCAAGACTTGGAGATGCCGAACTATCCGTTCGAGCCAACGTTCAGGCGGATCGGGCGGCGAGCACCGTGCTCGGTGCAAAAGATCCTGATGGCCTTCTTCCCGCTGTGATCGGGGAAGGGATTGAGGCAAGAATTATTCCTGCGATTGAGGCCTTGGTCTACCCGTACGTGATGGGTTTTGCAGATGATTATCCGCAGCTTCGGCAGATTCTTTCTCGCCACTTGGACGGCGTTCTCAAACCCGGAGTTTGCCTATTTCAAGATGGGGGATGGAAACTAAGTTCGACCAGTGGCAACTCTTGGCTAAGCAAGATCTATCTCTGCCAGTTCGTCAGCGAGCGGGTACTTGGGAACCGACAAGACGTTGTAGCAGACAAAGCCCACCGAGACTGGCTTCTGCGTGACGAGAACATCTTCTATGCCTGGAGCGACCAGATGCTGGAAGGCAAAGCTGTGGGCAGTCGATACTATCCACGCGGTGTAACAAGCATTCTATGGCTGGGACAGGGTCCCAAGACGCTTGGCGACATTCGGACGCGTCTTGGACTAACCTAGTTTGATTGCTTTACGAGAAGTGGCTCCAGAAGAGGTTGCCAGAGATGGTATCCGGTTGCGTTCATGTGAAGCCTGTCTGACAGAAAAATCTCTGGCTTCGGAACCCCGTCGCCGTTGAGCATCACGGGCCAAACATCCAAGAATTCAGCCTTGCGCTGGTGCTTGAGGAAGTCAGCAATCTTCGCATTGGCTGTCTGGAACTTTGCGCGCATCTGCCATCGGCTGGGGCTCGGCTTCATGGAAACGTAAATGATGGGGACGTTGCGCTCATGATTGCGGATCAGTCGGAAGAGGGTCTTGAAGCGGTTCACCACTTCAGCTGGCTCAAGTTTGCTGTCTCCAGCAAAGTCGTTCTCCCCACAATAGATCACAACCTGCCTTGGCTTGTACGGATAGACGACCTCGTCCAAGTGGCGAATCACATCTGGGAGTGCTGAGCCTCCAAAGGCACGATTGAGGATCTTGACGTTCGGGAAATAGTCGCCCACATCCGTCCACTTCGTGAAAGAGGAGCTACCGATAAAGAGAACCTGCCCCTTGGCAGGAGGATTGATACGATCCGCATTTGAAAATGCCGCGACTTCCTTTGCAAAGGGATCTGACTGTGCTGGCATGTGACGTGAGATCAGTGTCGAGGAGATCGCCAATGCAGACAGTACGAGCAACATGAAGCGAACTTTACCGCTAACCAAAACCAATCGATTGGATTGTGTTCGACGAATTCGAGTTAACGTGAGACGGCTTGGGTGGATGGACATCCTCGCATCGTTCCCAGCAGCTCAGTTCTGGACCTCAAGGGTTGAAACGCTGAAGGGCGGAACTGTGTACAGCACGGTTCCATTCTTGATTCCTAGCATCCCCGCAAGCGGTTGTAGGTAGATGCCTTCCTTCACCACGAAGGCTTTGCCATCACGCGGATGAAAGCCCGTCAAATTCATCGACAGACTCTGCGATTCGCTTCCCTTGTTGATCACGACGAGCACCAATATTCCTCGGCGTTTTGAGTCGAGGGACGCATAGACCGAGTTGAGTGCAGGATTCCCACCTGCTACTTGAAGTCCACGGTCTCCGAATCTTGAACCGTGTCGGTCATAGTTGGAGAACGCCTCGAACCCGGCCAGCGCGGCTTCATCCTTTGCCCCCAAGCCCCAGTGGCACGCAGCAAAGAGTCCATATCGACCAAAGATGCCGAGTGCATCCGCTTCAGCTAAGGCACCGCTTATTGAACTTCGGCCGCCAAAGTCGTATTCGGAAATGGAGAGCTTCGTGCCCGGATAATGGGCAAGGACACGCTCCTGCATGTCCGGCAATAATCGAATCGGCTTGTTTCCGTTGGATTTTGGAATCCAACTGTCCTCGACATAGGTCGGGTCCCAAAGGGAGCGTGGGGCTTGAATTCTTGCCATTGCTGTGGCTGGCTTATCCGCCTGATTGGTCATCGTGATCCGAACCCCATCGCCAGTCGCTTCCGGGTACCAGTGGAAGTCAAAGCTATCCAGCAAACGCCGGTGCCACTTGCTCTCAGCTTGCTTCATTGCATCCAGATAGGCATCGACAAACACTCTTCCGTTGGCATCTGGGGCACCCTGAAAGGCACGAAAGCCATACCAGCCATAGTTAGCTGGACCAAACACGAGCGCCTTGGGAGCAACCGCCTTGATTGCGGACGCATATTCAATGCCGTTGTCGATGATCTCGGCGTAAGTCGGTGTTTTGGCGCGAATTCGGGCATGGGTTCCTGCCCACAAGTCAGGTTCGTTGTCCAATGAGAACCACACAGGCGCGTTCGGCTTCTTCACCGACTCAACCCAATGGACAAACTCATCCTGGTAGACCACCGAATCCTTAGTGTTCGGCGGATATTCAAAGTGGCCGCTAGGCTTACGGGCCACGGATGGCAGAAAGCGTTTGTGCAGGAAGTCGGGCGTGTGGTTAACGTCTTGTCCGCCATCACGGGCATTGTCTTTGTCTGCTGCCACAAATCCAAGGGTTGGAACCGTGAGCAAGGAGGCAGCCCCCTTGCTCTGGACGTGCTCAAGAAACTTCCGAACGGTGAGCCCGGCTTCGTTGCTCACTCCCAAATAGTCGTCATTTTCGAAGAAGTAGTCTTGTCCCGCGTTGCTTGCGTTCGTTTCCCAGTTGTAGGCAGTGAAGCGATTGCCGCCCTCACGGGCAAGGGTCACACCAGCCGAGAGTCCATCCCACTCCTTAAGCCATTCATCAATGAAGGAGTCAGGATAGTTGATCCCGTAGATGTACGGCGAGATTAAGGTCTGCTTTCGCGCGTCAATAGTAAACGCGAAGTCGGAAGAAGCAGCCTGAAGACTGACGAGACCAAGGAGCGCAACAGTGAACATCGGTGTTTCCTATCTTCGCCATTATAGGTGAAGCTACCGAGGCTCGTTGGTAGACTCAAGTCATCCTGATGGACTTTCAAGCGTCTTACCACTCGATCCGGCAGCCGATTCTCGCCCGCAACCTTGTCGCTACCTCCCAGCCCCTCGCTGCCCAAGCAGGTCTCAGGATGCTCCTGTTGGGCGGCAATGCCATCGACGCCGCTCTTGCCGCCGCAATTGCGCTGACCGTGGTGGAACCTACCAGCAACGGGATCGGCAGCGACGCCTTTGCCATCCTGTGGGACGGAGAGCAGCTTCACGGGTTGAACGCATCGGGTCGCAGCCCAGCCGGTTGGACTCCCGAGCGATTTGCTAAGTATTCAACCATGCCATCACGCGGTTGGGACACCGTCACCGTACCCGGTGCCGTTTCCGCCTGGTGTGCGCTTTCAAAGCGGTTTGGGCGGTTGAAATTCGCCCAACTCTTCGAGCCGGCGATTTCGTATGCCCGAGACGGATACCCCGTATCGCCTATTACAGCCACGTCATGGGCTCGAGCTGCCGCTGTTCTGAAGGACGAGCCTGGATATGCGGAAGCGTTTATGCCAGGAGGCGCGGCACCATCCATTGGAAGCACGTTCCGGTGCGAAGGGATGGCACGAACACTCGAAGAGATCGCCGAGACAGTGGGCGACTCCTTCTACCGTGGCGCTTTGGCAAACAAGATCGTTGATTTCTCCAATAAGTGCGGCGGAGTGATGAGCCTGGAAGACTTAGCCGGACACACCGCGGATTGGTGCGGAACGATTTCCATTCCCTTTTACGGCTACGAAGTTCACGAGATCCCGCCCAACGGCCAAGGGATAGCAGCTCTGATGGCCCTTGGAATCCTGCGCGAATTTGGCGGCATGGATTCCATGTCACCAGATTCGGCAGAGTCGATTCACCTGCAGATTGAGGCGATGAAGCTCGCGTTTGCCGATCTGCACCGGTTTGTCTCGGACCCGGCGACGATGGAATTTGATCCCCAAACGCTTATCGAGACGGACTATCTCCGGTCTCGAAGTGGATTCATTCGTCCGGAGGTTGCTGGACTCCCTACCCATGGCATTCCGAAGCCAAGCGGAACGGTCTATCTCACCGCCGCCGATTCCGAAGGTCGTATGGTCTCGTTCATCCAGAGCAACTACATGGGCTTTGGCTCGGGAATTGTGGTGCCCGGCACTGGAATCAGCCTTCAAAACCGCGGCTGCTGCTTCCGTTTGGAGCAAGGTCATCCCAACTCAGTAGGTCCGCGCAAGCGGCCATTCCAGACGATCATTCCAGGCTTTGTCACCCAACATGGAAGCCCGATAATGAGCTTCGGCGTGATGGGTGGAGCGATGCAGGCTCAGGGCCACGTCCAAATGGCGATCCGCGTTCTGCTCCACGGCCAAAGCCCACAAGCCTCTTCCGACGGCGCACGATGGCAGGTGATGGAAGACGGGACGATAGCCGTTGAATCTTCGATGGCGCCCGATGTGGTCACTCAGCTTCAGTCGCTTGGCCACCAGGTTTCAGTCGAAGGCGGCTGGGGCAACCAAGCCTTTGGCGGAGCTCAGTTGATCCTGAAAGGAGAAGACGGATACATCGCCGGCTCCGATCAGCGCAAAGACGGCCAAGCCGTCGGATTCTAACCTCAGCCACATATGGCCCGACAACACTTCACTCCCCAATAGCTTGATAAAGGTCATCGATCAACTTAGCGCGTCGCTTTCTTCTGCCCTTCACTGTCCAAGCGGGCACGTTTTCTGGCACGGGGCGCTCGCACCAGGTCTTGGCTGCTTCCACGTCGGCGGCCAGTTGGAGCGCTCGGCTCATCGCTGTCCCACTTCTTCGTTTCCAAAAGAAGGAAGCGACGAGTATAAAAACCAAGTACATACCGATTAGGGAAGCCAAGAACGCTTCGGCCTTCCACGACGCACGCGGCAGTGATCTGAGGTAGCGGCTGATAATCCATCCATCCGCAAGAATTGCGCCCAAAAGAAACCAGCTCGCCCGCAACAGGAAGCTCTCCATTGATCGTGCCAGGGCGTAAGCCATCCCGAACTTGATAACCGGCTCCGAGAACTCCTCAGCGGCTCGCTTCGATACCATGAGTTGTCCCGAACCCACTGCAACAAATGAGTCTATTTGCGCAAAGCTCTCGGTGACCACGGGAACTCCCCACAGGAGGCGGTATCCAGCCCGTTTGGCAAGCTCGAAACCCATTTCTTCAAGTGTGGACTTGGAGTGACCTCTTCGTTCGGAGTGGGAATGGGTCCAAGCTAGAAATCCCGCGAATGGCCCGGCACTGAAGAACACTACCAAGCCAAGGGTTGTCATGATCACGCACGTGACTGCAGAATCGTGTGTGACAAAGAGACTTTGGATTGGAAGTTGTAGTCCAGCAATCATTCCGCAGAACGTGAGGATCGCCGTGTTCGCACGAAATCTCTTGGTATAGTGCTCCACCTCTGCCTGCAGCTCTTTCGGGGTTTCCTCCGGGCTCAATCTTCGAGAAAAGGTTCTCATGGCAGCCCCATTTGGTTGGCGACAAGGTCGATGTCGGCGAAGGCTTGCGTCCGGAACTTCTCAGTTCGCTTGGACGGCAGATCGGACGTTAGCGGCGCCATCGATTTCTCCACATATTCCCGGGCAGCGAGGCGGTTTGGAACCAGGGTGAGAGAGGCGCGAATCTGCTTCCGGCGAACCCACCGGTTCAGCCACATGAGGAAAGGGAATTCCACTGCAAACATCCCGCCAAAGGACGCGAATATCGCCGAACCCACTTGCTCCCGGGGAAGCAAGGCTCGGATCTTCATCATTGCGAAGACAAATGCAGAAACCAAGACAAGCATCATCGCAAACATCGGGAGGAGCATTTGACTCGTCTTGGACGAGAGGCTACTGACAATTCCGTAGTCAAGGGCCGGCTCGGAGAGGTCATCCAGTGCCGTTCTAGAGAGAGTCAACTTTCCGTTCAGCACGAAGATAGCGACCTTTTGAATCTGATCCCTCGGCTCCAAAACATCGACGCTCCATACCGGCGCCTTTGCCGCCTCCGCGAATCGCATCACTTTTTGAACGAGCGGATCGTCAGACTCGGATACAGGGTTCAACTTCCTCCTGCGGCTGGCAATGTAGCCTGAAAGTGGCCCAGCCGTAAACATCAAGCCGTAACCGACGATTGTTCCGATAAATCGAACAAGTTGGGAGGGATGCGTAAAGATGACAGTGAACGAGACGGTGGCCCCCGCCACAACTTGAGCGATCATCCATACGGTGAACGGCTTCTTTGGCGAATCTGTAATTGGAACTGCTTCGGCTGGCTTGAAATCCGTACTATCTGGTGCGGTTGAAAACAGTTTACGTTCGACCTTCGACATGGGAATGATCGCCAAGACCGACAGAAGCATCATCGGCATGATCAACGGGATGATCACAGACGCTTCTTGAGAAGTGCCAAACCAGACGTCGACGATTGGAGTGAGCTGCCTGGTGAAGATCGCAAATAGAGACACAACCACGCTGAGCCCCATAAGTCCGTAGGTGGGAGTGCGAATGAGCTTGAGGTAGAGCTTTCTTCGCGCCGAAATCTCGATGGTTTTGTTCTTTGCAATCGCAGTGCCCGCCGTAAATCCGAAGACCAATCCGAAGAACGGGCCGAAGATGACGATCGCGATGAGTGCGACTGGGATTCCACCCACCTTGGTTTCCAGGTGAACGGGGTGCTGCGTGAAAGCCTCCAAGGGAAAGGTTTGGAGGTTGCGGACGACATGGAGCGGCGAACCGGCGACGTTGGCGGAGACATGGGTTCCAAGGGTCACACCGCCGAATACCTGCCATCCGTCCGCTTTCAGTCGCTGAACGATCGAACTAAGATCGAAATCCCAAGACTGGGACATGTTGAATAGGTGCCCGGACGAGTGACCCGCGAACGCGGCAGTATAGTCGTCCTCCTTAGCATAGCGAACCTCGTTGATGCCGGAAGCCCGCTGGAGAGAATTCGCAAGCTTGACAGCATCCTCGGATGTCCCTGCGCATGCGGTTATATTTTCGAAAGCAGCACCAATCCGAACCAGCAGGTAGATTTGCCCCTTGCTCAAATTCTCCGGGGCCCCATTCTCGGTGAGGGTCCTGATGAAGTTGTGGTCACGAATGCCCACTAGCGTATCCTTCGACTCGGTGACCTGGGCCGATACAACCGCTGTCGAGAACAGCGCGACTGCAAGGCAGACTAGGTACCGAAGGAAGCGAGACACGCCTCCCATTCTACAAATTACTGGGGATTTTGTGGCGATAAATCGCTATCTCGGAGCGCGGACTTCAGTCGGGATCGCTTGAAAGAAAGCCAGCCTAGCCCCACCCACCATCAGGTGGAGGCGGGCCACCTGGGCCAAAGCCGCGGCGATGAAGGGCGTTGAAGTTCCCATCCGTTAGGAGGATCGCAAACTTTGAGTGATATCCGCGTCCGCTTGAGTGCTTTTCAAGGTCAAGCAACAGGTGTGACCCTGCCATAGAACCATCCACCTGACGCTCGGAGAAGATGCCATCTCTCTCGTTGGTCGTCTCACGAGACCCTCTCGAGGCATAAGGTTCTGCCTTATAGATCAATTCCGCATCTCTATCGTGGAAGAACACCTGAGACGTGAACTCAGCGGTTACCTTGTCTGCTTTGGAGAAATTGCGAACCTTGAAGTGGATATGTGGGCATCTTCCCTCGTACCATCCCGGAAAGATCGTCTTGAACTGCACTAAGCCGTTGGCATCTGTAACTTGATAACCTCGAAGCCAGGTTTGACGCGAAGTGTCTTCATGGTTCATCGGGTTGCTCTCATCCGAATAAACCCCGGCGGCATCTGCGTGCCACACATCGACATGGGCGCCCTTAAGCGGGACCACCTTTCCATTCACTGCCTGCATGACGTCAAAGCTAAGGTGCAGCGGCAGACCCTTCAATACCGTCTCGCGAGTCGTGCCAGACAACAGGTCTTGTCGATGAAGCTTTTCGTCCACGAAGAAGGGTCCTTCCGTGAGTTCAGGACTTGCCACCAAATGCACCTGCCTAGTGGGCAGCTCTGCAAGGGCTTCTGATGATGGAGCGATAAACGATGCTCCACCTGCGAGAAAGAGTCCTGCCCGAGATAAGAGGCTCAGGGCCTCCCTTCTGCTGATAACGGTGCCAACCGGCGCGTCGTCGTTAACCATGCCCCTATTGTCTGCCTTTCAGATGAATTTCGTATGAAGGAACTTCAAACACGAAAAAGCGGCAGGATGAAGATGAACTTCACCCTGCCGCCTCTGTTCTGAGTGCTTAGGCTGATCTTACAGAGTCAGCGAGAAGGTTGCTGGAGTCCAGGTTCCGCAGTTGGAGCCTGAAGTTGCAGCGACAGTTGCCGTCGTAGCGGTCGTGGTGATCGAGTAGCCGGTCGTGGTTCCTGTGCAGGGGTTGAGGGGGATG
>CAIYLG010000028.1 GCA_903927025.1 uncultured Armatimonadota bacterium | reverse complement strand
TTGGGACGACTTTGCGAAAGTGGAAATGACGGTAGGCACCATTATTCGGTCCGAGGCATTTCCTGAAGCCCGCAAGCCAGCGTACAAGCTGTTCATCGATTTCGGAGAGATGGGCGTCCGCCAGTCCAGCGCCCAGATCACGAAGGTCTACTCCCTAGAGGAACTCCCCGGCCAACAGGTGATCGCCGTCACCAACTTCCCCACCAAGCGAATCGCCGGCTTCGAGTCCCAAGTCCTCGTCTGCGGCTTCGACCGCGCCCCCGGAGAAGTCGTCCTCGCTCAACCCAGCAAGCCCGTCCCAAACGGTTCACGGTTATATTAGGGATGCGTTCGCATTTCGCCATCTCATCCCCCATTTCCAACGGGATTGCAGCATGGCAGTTGAACCGAAATGCCTTTGCAAAATGGCGCTCAGTCACCACCTTTCGAGGCGCGCGCATGCGCGAATATTTCTGCGGCGGTGACCGGCCTTCCTAGCTTTTGGGACTCCTTGAGCGACCACAACTGACCTTCCGCTTGTTCCGTGTCGAGGCCCTTCACTGGAAGCTTCTTAAGGATCTTCTCAACCGTTTGAATCGCCAGTTCTAGGTCCTGCCTGTGTCGGCCGAGGTTTGTCCAACGAAGATAGTAGGCGAGATTGTCGAGATTGAGGAAGGCGAGCGATGTGTTTGGCCAGCGAGTTTGGCACTCCCTTGACATCTTTATCGCGGCACCCGTGCCAAGCAATGTATTGGACAGAGCTAGTTGATAGCACAGCGTGAGTGATACTTCTAGGTCGTCCGGGCGCGACTCCAGCAACTTTTGTCCAAGCGGGATGAGTTTTGGATGCGAGTCGAGAGCTCCCTGCACCAGAAATCTCACCCTGAGCCATTCGAAGGAGGAACGGTCGGCTGGGCTTAGCACATCACCCGCCGAATTGGACAGCATCCAACTGAGCATCCGTCGCCACGGGTATCGCTGGGGCCAAAAGCTCCCGCCTCCTCCCTCGTGCTGCCGCCTTGCCAATTCTGTAAAAGCATATGCAAGCGTGAACAACCTTTGAGAATCTTCTGGATGGTCGGCCAGATCATCTTCCATATTCGCCAACACTTTGGCGGACGATTTGGAACTCAGCCAGCTGAGGGCGCGGAATTGCAGAACTCGAAGGGAACGGCTTGATTTAAGCTCCGAACCAGCATGGGTCGCAAAATCGTCCGCTGGCAGTTTGCCACGCCAATAAGGTGCCCCAAAGATGCGATGGCACTCGATGTCAATCCGTGAAAGGCTTCCCTGTTGACCTTGGGCGAACCCAATGCAACAGATCAAAACAATAATCGGACACAGAGTCTTCATATCCGCATCAGGGCCCCTTGTAGATAAAGTGGCGAGGAGCTTACACCGAAGGGCGCATAAGAGGTTTTCGCCCGTCCAGATTCGCTTATAAATGATCCAGGAATTGCATGTGGGCTCGTGGGGATCGGCGCGCTAAACTGCGTAAATGATCGATTGGGACGACTTTGCGAAAGTGGAAATGACGGTAGGCACCATTATTCGGTCCGAGGCATTTCCTGAAGCCCGCAAGCCAGCGTACAAGCTGTTCATC
>CAIYLG010000027.1 GCA_903927025.1 uncultured Armatimonadota bacterium | reverse complement strand
GGCTACGCCAATCCAAAGCACATGATCCTCATGAGCTACCTTATGCACGGAAAGCTTGATCTGTCGCCGGAGGCCTTGCGAGCAAGGTGACCATCAAGAAATGTGTCTACTATTTCTACCCACGCAAAGTGAGAAAGAACCCGAGGAAGGGGTGCGGCGTCTCGGCAGGCGCAGCCCGCACCGGAACTGATGATACGGTTGGTATCAGGTTCCGAGTACAAAGCTCGAAAGGCCTGGTCGTGGAACGGGACTCAGCTGATTGCAAGCCAGGACCACTCCCTTGAACTGGTCTGGCGCTACACCGCTGGCCCGGAGACCACGCCGTATGGCTTCGGAAGCACGGGATCAACGGGTTCAACCGGATCAACCGGTTCCACGGGTACCACCGGCACGACCGGCACCACAGGAACAACCGGAACCACGAGCGGATCTGGCGGTGCCATGATCGTAACCAAGGCCGCGGGGCTTGTCGTTCCAGCAATCGGGACCACCGGAAGCACAAGTGGAGGTTCTGGCAGTACCGGAAGCACGACTGGCGGTACGGGAGGCACCACCGGTGGTGGCGGCGGTGGCGGATGTTCGGCGTTCACCTACACCCAAGGTCAGATTTACAACTACGTCTATGTGGACGCACCAACCGGTGGCCCATCCGTCGGAATTGGGACAAACCCCGGATCAACGCCTGGAACCACAATCGGTTCAAACACCTACATCCAGAATGCGGACGGGGCCAATCAGATGTGCTCGCTTCTCACTCCAGGCAACAATGTCGCCGTTGAGTGGCACACTTCCGGGACCTTGGTGGGTGGGACCTTCAAGTTTCACCTCATCACGTTCACGGTAACCCAGGGCTCCAACGACCAGGTGAACTGGACCAACTGCAACGTCCAGGTGCAGGACACGCCCTATCTTGTGACTGTGGCTAAATCGCCATGCAATGTCACCAGCGTCGACTCTCGGCTCGCCTACGGTGACGGAGACACGCCGCCCGCCGATGCCAACACCTCTCCGCGTCCCATCAATTTCAGCGGGAACCTCTACAAGGGCGGGGCGTTCGTCGGGAATATGGGACCAGGCAATTCCCAGAGCGATCGAAGCGGCACCGCCCGGGTTCTCATCTACCCCGGTACGCTTCCTACTCAAACCACGCCATACGCAATGGTCATCGCGAGTCTGCTTCACACCGGTGACCCGATTTACGCGGATGCGGACCTTCTGGTAGGCGCCTACTGCCCAACCACCACAGACACCTACCTGTTGCCCGCGGCTGGAGCCCCCACAATCTCCACTGTTGTTTGGGCAAATCAATGGGAATCGATTCACCCGACCCCGACGTGGATTCCCAACTCAGGAAGCTACAGCACGATCCCGATCTCACTCACCACACTTTTGGGAACGCAGAGCACGGCCACTGGCTCTGCGATTGGGGACTACGCCAGTTTCCCACTGACGGCGGTGTACGACAACCCCAACTACAATGCGCAGGGGGTAATCACCAGCTATTCCACCGTCGCGGCGATCCCCGCGACCTTCTCGCAGGGCATCTGCATCGCCTCCGCGAATGAGCTTGCGTACCAAGCCAACGGAACCAGCATCTTCCATTGGCTGATGAGTCAGAACTATCCGACCGCCGGGCTCGCGTATCCATACAACGATGCCCAACCTCGACTCTGGATCGTAACCGGAACGGGGCTGAACTGATGAGAAGAAATCAGATTCTCGGCCTTTCTGCGGTTGCCGCTCTCGGCGTGGCCGGGGTAGCCGTCTTCCTGCTCACCAAGCCCCACACCAAGACCCCGGTGGTGGCTAAATTCCAGTTCCCGAAGGATGACCACGTGCCCCGTCCGGTCGATGCAGACAAGATGTATGGTCCTGAGCCCAAAGCGGCGACGAGGAAGTATCAGGAATTCGTTCGCAAGTACGATGCCTCACCCGACCCGGTCATCCAGGACCAGGTAGGCACCGCCAGAGTGAAAATTGGCTTCCTGGCCGCCCACCGGAAAGATTGGACCGGCGCCCGCTCAGCGTTTCTGGAGGCTGCCGCCAAAACCAAGGGCACCGGCAAAACTGGAGACTTTGGCAGCGTCAGCGACCAGGGCGCCTACGAGGCGATTGTCTGCCTCCAGGCCAGTGGCAAGGTCGATGAGGCTCGTCAGCAGTACACCAAATTCATCCAGGACCGCCCGCTGAGTCCCCTCTGCATGGCCTGCTACCGTCGGCTCAAAAAGCTGAACGGCGGCACCGCAACCCCAGAGATGGACGCCCTCATCGATACGGCAACCCGCAAGCAGGAGGCAAACGACAAATTCGAGTCCAGCGTCTGCGGACCCAAAACACTTGCCTACCTCTGCGAAATTAACGCTCTGCACCCGGGCGACAAGCCTCACGACTACAAGGCGTTTGCCACCCTCTGCAAAACCACAGAAAAGGGAACCACGGTAGAAGGAATGATCACTGGCCTCAAGGCAATGGGCGTACCCACCTCCGCCTACCGGGTCAACCGCCAGGACCTCACCAAAATCGCCACCCCCGCCATTTTGCTTTGGGGCGATCACTACCTAACCCTCCTCGCCGTCCACGACCGGGACATGACCGTCTACGACACCCTAACCCACTCTGAGCGCCCCATGACGCTCCCCGAACTCGACAACCCCGACTTCTACGTCAACGCCATCCTCCTGAAAGGGGGACTCTAGTGGCAGAACTCTTATCCCCCCTGTGGATCGCTGGGTTCACCCGGCACGGCGAGCGATGCTTCAGCACACGAGTGATCCTTCCGAGATCTCAAGGTGGCGTTTCATCCAAACCCTCCCCGCTGCGGATCGTGAAGCACGAACCCAATTCGACGACGAGCTGCCGCTTTAACGCGTGCGCTGAAGCACACGCTGCGCGCCGGGTGAACCCAGCGCTCCCTTCCATATGGATCGCTGGGTTCAGCCGGCACGGCCAGCGATGCTTCAGCACGCGAGTGATCCTTCCGAGATCTCAAGGTGGCGTTTCATCCAAACCCTCCCCGCTGCGGATCGTGAAGCACGAACCCAATTCGACGATGAGCCGCCGCTTTAGCGCGTGCGCTGAAGCACACGCTGCGCGCCGGGTGAACCCAGCGCTCCCTTCCATATGGATCGCTGGGTTCACTCGGCACGGCGAGCGATGCTTCAGCACGCGAGTGATCCTTCCGAGATCTCAAGGTGGCGTTTCATCCAAACCCTCCCCGTTGGGGATCGTGAAGCACGAACCCAATTCGACGATGAGCCGCCGCTTTAAAGCGTGCGCTGAAGCACACGCTGCGCTCTGGGTGAACCCAGCGCTCCCTTCCACTTTCTAACCCGCTCCGCGAGATCTTCACCATGTCCAAAAGGAACCTCATCTACCGGTCATTCATCTTCTTCCTGTGCTTTGCACTGGTGAACCTCGCCGTCCCCCAGAGCCTGGTGCTGGCGGTCGGACAGCCCCTCGCTGGTGCCATCGCTGCCAGGCAGAAGGCCGCCGCCGAGCAGAAGAAGGCACTCGATGCGCGCAAGGCGATCAGCCGAACTCGACCCTTGGACAGCAAGGAGCTGAGTTCGCTCCAGGGACGAGTCGCCCTATGCCCCTACGTCGCGGGAGCTAACAAGTGGGACCCCAATTTCCAAGGCGTGGACATGATCTCTGGGAACTACTCGATGAGCGCGACAGACCTCTCGTTCGACGGCGGCTACGGCATCCCCGTCAACATCACCCGCAGCTACAGCGCCAACGATGGCAACGACGGCCCCTTCGGTCCCGGCTGGACCCTAAGCGCCGACGTCCGCACCACCGCTGGCGGCGTCCTCAAGAGCAAGTCTGCCCCGGTCCTCTCCGTCCCAACAACGTACAAAGAGCGGTCTCCGCTGGAGACGGACCCCAACGTCACCACCCAGCCCATCGATGCCGTGGTTGCGGAGGATGCCTCTGGCAAGCAGGAAACGATTCAAAAGGACGCCGACGGCTGCCTCTCGGCCGCCGCCTGGGACCAAAACCAGACCTCAACCCAGTATCAAAGCGTCGTCTCCGGCACCAGCGTCTACCAGATCGCCCTTTCCCAGACCACCACCACGCCAGACGGAACCGTCTACCAGTATGCCGCTGAGGGCAGCTACACCAGCGGAACCACGCCGTACAACAATCCGGGCGCCACCGGGACGCCCGCAAACGTGCTCAAGTGCATCAGCGCGACCGACCGAAATGGCAACACGACCACCTACAACTACGGCACCACCCAGGTGCTGTTCCAGAAGATAGACGGTCAGACTTCGGAGCATCCGCTCACCTCAGTGAATATGCCGAACGGGCATATCATCACCTTGGTCTGGGGTACTGGAAACCTGTCCAATCGCGTGATCCAGGTTCACGACAACGCTTTGAATCCTGCGAACCCTGCTCCTCGCTATGTGAACTATGGATACGACCCGACCTCCAAATACCTGACCTCCGTGACCACGGATATCGGTTCGGCGATCTACACAAACGGTCTCACCACTTCCTACGTGTATAAAGCGCCGGTAAACAATTTCAACTTAGATGGTTCACTGCCCGTCCTGTATCAAATCATCGACCCCCGCGGACTAAAGACCACCATCAATTCCTTCGTCGGCGTCGCTACGGTCATGCCCTATGCGGCTTCGGTAGAGGCGACCCTCGTCAATTCCATCGTCGCACCCAATAACGTCACCACCCTGTACAACTGGAAGCTGAACCAGGGCAACGAGGTGCAGGGGACGGTCGTGCCGGACAACGGCAACTTCTGCGGATGGTATTCCCAGTACGCGGGACCCGTCGGATCTCCCCTTATTGCGACCTATTTCAACTACACTTCGCTCAACGGCACCTCGATTCAGGTGAACCAGTTCTACAACAACCTTCAGAACACCGGCCCCTGTCCGAACCAGGTGGACGTGTACGACTGCTTCAGCCAGAACAACCTCTCCACCGCCAGCTACACGATGCCTGCCCAGGACCCCAACGGAATCAACCTTGCCCAGAAGCGGTACCTGATGGCATCGCCCTTCGCCTACGAGGAGACGCTGACAACAACAACCTACAACTTCCAGGGCAAGCCGCTGGACAGCACCTTGGATGAGTACGAGGCGCCGCTTACGGGCGGAGTGATCCACAACCGTTCTGCCACAACCTCGTATGCCTACTGGGATGCGTCGAAGTACTACCAGCAGAAGGCAGTGAAAGACCCCGGCGGCCGCATCTCCTTCACCGACTACTACACAGCAACCGACGCCAACCTCGGCAACCGTGGTCAGAAGTATCAGGTGTTCGACCCCAAGTATGGTGGCGTAGGGCTCAACACCAACATCACCCCGCCACCAAATACTCAGACTCAGGATGCGTGGCGATACCAGGTCTACGCGACAGCCGGACAGTATTCCGGCCAGTTCAGCTACAACTCTTGGGGCCAGCCGACCCAGGTGCTCAAGCTCCAGTCAGCAACGCCGGGCACGCCGTCAACCTATCGGTACGTGACAACCCAGAGCACCTACGGAAACACAACCGACGGATCCTGGGGGCAGGCCAAGACCGTCATCGAGGACTTCGGCGGCATCAATCGCACGACCCAGAACCTTGCCTACACCTCATGGGGCAAACCAAGTGTCGTCCAAGACGGCGCGGGCCACACGTTCACGACCAACTTCGATCCCGATGGCAAGGTTCTGAGTGTCACTCAGAATGGCAGCCCTGTCGTCAGCTACACCTACGGCACGAGCGGCACCACAAACGGCCAGCCGACAGCCGTTGTCGACAACCTGTCCGGCGTGGAGCAGGATATCAACTACAACGGCGCGACCGGCTCGGGAGCCGGTCAGCCCTTCTCCATCAAGGAGATCCGCGGCGGCACTGTCGACACCACCTGCGACTACACCTACGGCCCCTCTGGTGACCGTCTGACCGCAACCTATTACCAGGGAAGCGACATATCGGGCACAGTCCTGGCCAAGTGGGGCTACTACGACTACCTAAGCGTCGGCAGTCCGAGCAAGGGCGCCCATGCGTTCCAGACGCTTTGTAAGTTGGACAACAGCGGTAACCGAACCGGTGAAGAGTTCCACTACGCGTATGACCAGCAGGGAAGGCTCTACGAAGCGACATTCGCCCAAACACCCTCAAACTTGACTCCAGATGCGAGCGGATACTATGATGGATACGAGGCTCAGACGAGGGCGAGAGCTCATTACGAGTACGACGGCGCGGGGCGATTGACGTGGCTCGGCCACTACTGGGACACCTTGGGAACCGGCAACACCTATTCGAGTCAGGCGATCATTGGCCAGTCGTGCGACTATGAGGTTTCGGCCTTGAACCGTGGCGTTAAGTCCGACTCGGTCTACAAGACCGCAACTACACCCGGATCGGCGTCTTGGACTACCTCCCAGACGGACACGTATGGATATGACGCCCAGCTCGACTACCTGACCGCCGCCAGCTACGGAGACGGCCTCGCGAACGCCAGCCCAACCTGGAGCTACGATGCAGCTGGAAACCGAAACGACGCGGTGACCGACAATCTGAACCGGGCCACTTCTCTTGGCAGTACAACGGTTACGAACGACATTCTTGGCAATCGAATCACCAAAGGTTCCACCACCTGCGGCTGGGACATCCTCAACCGCATGACATCGTTCACTTCGTCCTCGGGAGTGACGAACTACGTCTATCGTGCTGACGGGATGCGGGTGAGCAAGTCTAATTCGACGGGCTCGACCAGCTACCGGTATGACGGTCAGATGGGGATGGAGGATATTGACTTAGCCGCCAACGGCAGCGTTTCGAAGGTGACTGACTACGGAATTGGTCCACGCGGTCTCGATGCGATGTTTGTTACTCAGAGCGGGGCGACTTCGGTCAGCTATCCGCTTTACGACGCACATGGCAATATGATCTCGACGTTGAACAAGCAGGGTGTTGGAGGGTTTGCCTACTCAGCCCTTCGCACGTTCGATGCCTGGGGATTGGTTCGCCGTGGGGTGGCAACCGGCGATCCGAAGGGCCGGTACTGCGCCAGTCTTGGGCATAAGCAGGACGACGAGTCGGGTCTTGTATATATGCGGGCGCGGTATTACGAGCCGGGCAGTGGGAGATTCATTTCTCAGGACCCAAGCCACGATGGAAGCAACTGGATGACTTATTGTTCTAGCAATCCCGTGAATTTCTGCGATTCGCAAGGGAAGGCAAAGGGTTGGGACAACGTAATTCGCCAAATGATTGATTTGGCAGCCTGCGGAGTTGCTGCTATTTGCACAGCCGTCGCGTTGATCATGGTAACAGTTGCAGATGATCCGGAATCACTAATGGAAGCGGTTCAGGCGTTTAATATAGCTATGCTTGCTTGCGCTATTGCGGACACTGCTTCGAATGCAAATTGGAAGCTCTCAATGGCGATACTGGTTTCTGAGATTGCTGTTTGGGCGAAGTGGGTTGAAGGTGCGGTAGTAGCCGCTTCCATTGGATCGAAAACTGAAGCCGGTGTTGCCGTACTCGCTTGCCTATCATATACTCTGGCTGTCGGGGCGGAACTTGCTGCCGACTGGATCAACAACGGGGTTCCAGGACAATAACATGATGTTAGTCATATTTGTGTGGGTCATTGTAATGGTGAACGCTATCATAGGGTGTGGCATCATAATGACGACCAAGAGGAAGCCGATGGCTGTTTTTGCATGGCTACCGACATTTCTTCCGATCTGGCTCCAATCGACGCATGGAAAGGCGGTATTCACGCCTATTGCCATAGGTGGGCTCGTGATTATAAATTGTTCACTCTTGGTTTCTAATCTCACCTATCTGAAAAGGCTTTCGAACGATCCAAATCGGAATGACCCTTGAAGCGCCAGTGTAGTTGCATTGCGGCCAACTATTAGCTTGGATAAAAATCTGGTTCTACAAATATTTCTGTGGGTTCGCGCAGTCTTGTTGCGTGCGCGACGTCGACTTCTTCACCCCTCTTTTGGGTCGGACTTCTTCCTGGCCGGTGTCTTCTGTGGATCTGAGCGAGGAGTCCCGTCCGGTTGAGATTCATGTGGAGCACGTTGGTGTTCTGAACTGTGCGGTGTGCGAAGCAGTGTGTAGCCTCTACGATCATTCCTCCGAGCATCGCTGGTGGGACCTCCACACGATGGGCTTCACAGCCTGTGCACCTACCTGGGTTCCTTGTTCGAACTGCAGCGCTCACTGCGCCAAGTAGCTGGGCGCTTAGTAGGCAAGTCTGAATTCCCACATGGCCTACGGACTTGAGGATTGGACGATTCGCGTCCTTGAGCTTACGAAGCGTCAGGTGCGCACAGCGCGCATTTTTTTCGACTCAGCGCTTACCAGGTTCTCCCTGGCAGAGCGGACACATCGGAATCTTCTTGGGAAGACTCCGAGACGAGCTCCTCAATATCGAGAACTTCATCACGGGCAAGATCTTCAATCTCACCAGGGCGACTTCATGAAGTTCTACAACAACCGCCGTCCTCACTCGGCACTCGGAGGGCTCTCTCCCGCGACATACAAGGCAAATCTAAAGACTAAAATGGAGGCAGAGGCACTAACACTCTAGGAGGGGCAACATCCGGGGACCGGTCAAAACATTTGGAATCTATGTTGAGTTGGATGGAACCTGTACCAAAAGGCAACCGTGTCTTCAAATTCATTTCCCCTCGATAATCTAATGAACCGCCTGGAATCATTCAGCGCCAAGGTATGACTGACGCTGGGTCGGAGGAATATTAAAATCTCAAATGCGCGGAATTCCACTTTTAACGCAAATAATGCTGGCGAGTAAAGATGCTTTCGCACATCGCAATTGTCGCAAGTTTGTGGCCTTTATGTTTCTAGTGTTCATGGCAACGAAGATTCTTCAATTGACGGTGAAATGGCATTGGAACGGACGGATTGAAAAAGCTCCCGATATAGCATATGCTCTAGCATTTGCGATTCCAACTATTGTTGGTTTTCAAGTGCTCCTGTTGAGTTGGAGAGGGGAGTTTGAGCGAAGATTGTATCAGCATAGGAATGATCCAGCACAGTTAGAGAAGCTAGTTGAAGAGTACGATAGGTGGTACGGCTCCCCAGAAAAAACGAGTCGGCTACGATCAAAGCTTAAGGTGAGGGGATGGATGTAGGCCTGCAGATAACCGGCAATTCTCAAAGTGCTCTGAGGTCGAAGCATTCATTCCTATCTCGTTTGCTTACGATGCTGGTTTGTTGTCTAGATCTGTGCGTTGAGCCCTCAGAGAAGCTACAGCATTGAGAACTTCGGCGAAGAGTTCCACTGCGCCTACGACCAACAGGGGCGGGTCTACGAGGCGGCCTCTGCCCAAACACCTTCCAACTTGACTGCCAGATTCAAGCGGATACTATGATGGGTACGAGGCGGCGACGAGAACACGGGCGCACTACGAGTACGACGCCGGTGGCCGCATGACATGGCTCGGCCACTACTGGGATACCTTGGGAACCGGCAACACCTATTCCAGCCAGGCCATCGTCGTCCAGGCGTGCGATTATGAAGTTTCGGTAACTGCCCCCAGCCGCGGTGTCAAGATCGACTCTGTATACAAGCTCCCATCGTCTCCCGGTTCGTCAGCCTGGAGCAGCTCCCAAACCGATACCTACGGCTACGACGCCAAACTCGACTATCTGACCGCCGCCAGGTACGGAGATGGCCTCGCGAACGCAAGCCCAACCTGGAGCTACGATGCGGCCGGAAACCGAAACGACGCGGTGACAGACAATCTCAACCGGCCCACTAGCCTTGGAGGAACAACGGTTACGAACGACATCCTTGGGAATATGATCA
Organism: uncultured Armatimonadota bacterium; assembly: GCA_903927025.1. GTDB lineage: Bacteria > Armatimonadota > Fimbriimonadia > Fimbriimonadales > Fimbriimonadaceae > Fimbriimonas. The sequence goes on along the minus strand of CAIYLG010000027.1, from coordinate 1,359 downwards.
CAAAAGGTTCGACCACCTGCGGCTGGGACATCCTAGACCGCATGACTTCGTTCACCTCCTCATCGGGAGTCACGAACTACATTTACCGTGCCGACGGAATGCGGGTCAGCAAGTCGAATTCCGGCCGATCGACGTCGTATCGATACGATGGTCAGATGGGGATGGAGGACGTCGATTTCGCGTCCAACGGAACTCTCTCGAAGGTTACCGACTACAGGATTGGGTTGCGGGGTGTGGACGCTATTTACATTACGCAAAGCGGGACAGCAGCGTCCAGCTATCCGATCTATGACGTGCATGGCAACATGGTTTCGACGTTAACAAGGCAAGGATCAGGCGGATTCGCTTATTCGGCACTGAGAACATATAATGCCTGGGGAATAGTTCGTAGAGGAGCGTTAACTGGCGATCCCAGGGGAAGATACTGTGTGAACCTGGGTCACAAGCAGGATGATGAATCCGAGTTCATCTACATGAGGGCAAGATATTACGACGCCACACGCGGTAGATTCACGAGTGAAGATGCCAAGAGCATTGGTCGTAAATGGTTCGCTTACTGTAGCGACTGCCCTACATGTCGAGCAGATAATACTGGCGCGGACGATTTTAGTCTGGGTGGCTTAACAGCTGGCACCGCAGGTACAACTTCCATTGAGGGTTCTTTGGGAGGGACGGCATATTGGGCAAATCTAAGCGTAGACTCTGGCAGTTTGTCTACCCTTGGTGTGTTTATAAATGCTATCAATGGAGAGCGAGGGGTTAGTACTCTTATGACAGCATTACGGGCAAACGCAATCGAAAGCGGGTTTGTAAGAATCGTGCAGACGGGTGGGGCAGTAGCTGGTAGCAGGGCTGAAGTATTTGCGCAATATGCCCGCAATCTAATTATAACAATGGGTGACAATGCCATGCTGCCCCCGGACAGTGATGTGACAATGCTTTACTGGATGATTAGTGAATGAGCATCTGGGAAAAGTACCTGACTAGGTCGGCGGTGAAAATACTTGTGCTGCACGGTTACTCGGGTAGTGCTGAAATTCTATCTAACTTACATTTCCATAACAGTCGCATTTCAAATTGCAGGTTCTTCAATGGGACGGTCTTGAACCTTAATGTAAAGCGAAGTCAATTGCACAATTGCAGATTTGATAACGTTCGATTCTCCTCAACAATAATCAATGAAGTAACCAGTTCCGCATGCATGTTTGAAAACTGCACTTGACCTGTTCCCCGAAGTTTGACCCACTTGAAGTGTGAAATCCGTCTGGAATCACATGAAGAAAACTGGCAAGCGCTACACCGAGGACGAGATCCTGAAGGTGTTGAAGGAAATCGAAGCTGGCGGCGCTATAGCGTCAG
>CAIYLG010000026.1 GCA_903927025.1 uncultured Armatimonadota bacterium | reverse complement strand
GCCCCAACTTCCAGGTCGCTCAGACAGGCGGCATCATGAGACTTCAGCTAGGACGACAGATCGTTATCGATCCTACAGTAGGACCTGGCGTCTACGAGAACGTGGGAACCATCACGGTGGTCCGCAACTAAGACAGACACACCCTAGAAACGAAACAGCCCAGGCGATTCCGCCTGGGCTGTCTTGCGCTCGGGCGATGCAATAGGGTTCGTGTTGGGGTTCGCGACCCTCGGCGGTATCCTATGGGGACTATGTCCGAGTTGCTTTTGGAGGTTGGGTGCGAGGAGTTGCCCGCTTCGTTTGTCCGTAAGGCGTATACCGATCTTCTCGCGAGCGTCAGCCAGCAGCTAGCCGAAGCTGGCGTGCTTGAGGAGCCGGGTACGGCGATGGGCACGCCGCGCCGACTGATTCTCTCCTTCCCAAAGCTCAAGGCGAGGCAGGAGGACCAGGTCAAGGAAGTTCGCGGGCCTGGAGTCAAGGCCGCTTACGATGCTGACGGAAACCCCACCCAGGCACTTCTCGGCTTCTGCCGCGGACAAGGTGTAGACCCGGCTGATCTTCGCAAAGACGACCAGTATGTTTGGGCAAGCAAGACGGTCGTTGGCAGGCCCACCACCGAAATCCTCTCCGAAGTTTTGCCTAAGGCCATTCGAGGACTCTCCTTCGACAAAACAATGCGTTGGGGCAGCTCTCGGATGCGATTTGCTCGTCCGATCCGCTGGATCGTGGCGACGTTTGGGGGAAGCCTGGTGCCGTTTGGCATCGAAGGAGTTCTCAGCGGAATCCATAGCTATGGTCACCGGTTCTATGCGCCAGAGCCGTTTCCGGCAACGAATCTTCAAATGTTGCTGACTGGACTGCGTGATCGAAACGTCGAGCCCGATGCCGAAGTGCGTCGTGAGAAGATTCTCAGTCAGGCAACAGCTGTGGCGGAGGGACGACCGGACTTCAATGAGGGACTCCTTGAAGAGAATGCCTTCCTCACCGAGTGGCCCACTGCGATTCAGGGTGAGTTCAAGGAAGGTTTCCTTGATTTGCCCGAGGCCGTACTCGTAACCGCGATGGCCAAGCACGAGAGGATGTTCCCGGTCCGCGACGAGATCGGCAAGCTCACCAACAAGTTCGTGTTCATCCGAAACTCGGGCCAAGACGAAGATGTTCGTCGCGGCAGCGAGTGGGTGCTCAACGCCCGGTTCAACGATGCGAAGTTCTTCTACGATGAAGACAGCCAGCACAACCTGGACTACTTCCTCGAACAGACAAGCCAGATCATCTTCCAGGAGAAGCTTGGCACCGTCCGCCAGCGTGCAGACCGCCTCAGCAAGCTCGCCGAGCACATCGCCCTGAACACCGGAGCGATTGGTCGCGAAGTCGAGTTTGCTCGTACCGCTGGGCTTTATGCCAAAGCCGACCTCAGCACCGGATTGGTCAGTGAGCTATCGTCGCTTCAGGGAATCATCGGAGGCGCCTATGCCCGCCGAGAAGGGATCTTCGGTTCCATCGCCTGGGCCATCGAGACGCAGTACGACATCACCAAGAACACCGACCCTGGCGACTGCTCAGGGGAAAGAGCATCGCTGCGATTGTCGATGGCGGACCAGCTTGATAAGCTCGCCGGATATCTTGGCATCGGTAAGGAGCCCACAGGTTCCTCGGACCCATTTGGACTGCGGCGAGCCGCCACCATCCTAATCGAGATTGCGTGGATGTGGCCAGGCACGTTGCCAAGCTACGAGTCGTTCTTCGACTTCGCTCTGGGTCTCTACGCGGATCAGGGATTTGAACTCGATGGAGCGGCGGCGAAGAAATCTTTGATCAGCCTGTTCGCTTCACGCTACTCATCGATGTTGCCCGACGTTCGCCACGATGCTCTGGAAGCGGCGATGCTCTCCACGGACAGTCCCAGCCTGTTGGTGCCACGCGGAGTGCGGCTCAGAAAGGATGCGATCAACGCATTTACAGAGGACACCGCGTTTATCCAAACCGCTAGGCGTCCCCTGAATATCCTCGCGTCTGCCCGAAGAGACGGGGTCGAGTTCAGTGCTGACGGTGCCATCAGCGACATTTCCGCCGCGTCCTTGGAATCGGCCGAGGCAGAAGCGCTGCTTGCTGCCGCCGCATCTCAGGTTTCAGGAATGGCTCTGGCGGTTGTCGACGAAGACGCACAAACGATCATCAAGCTCGTGAAGCAACTTGCCTCGCCGATCAACACCTTCTTCGATACCACGATGGTCATGGCCGAGAACCCTGCGGTCCGCCACGCACGTCTTTCGCTCCTCGCCGGTGTCGCCCAGCAATTGCTGGCGGCAGGAGATTTCTCCAAACTGGTTATTGAGGGCTGAGCCAAAATATCCGTGCTATCTCCCTCTCGCCAGGCGAAAGGAAGGTGACGGCTGGTTGAATCTACGCCGTAGGCGGGAAAAGAACTAGCGCGGCGGCTCCGTAGAGGCCGGCGTCGAAGCCTAACGGGGAGCCGCTTAGGCCTGGGGATTGAAGGTAAGGGGACATCCAGTCGCTCAGCCCAACCGCTCCGCAAACCACGATCTGGTCGGGGAAGTACATCTCTTGGAGCGTGATACCTGCTTGGAAGAAGGCGGTCAGGGCACTCTTGATCTGCTCCGGTGCAGGGGTGGGGCTCAAAGCGGCTCCTCCCATGAGCTGTTCAAACGTAGCGCCTCCGGGTGCGGGCAGGTCGTTGAGGCGAGGGTACTCGCCGCGTGGGCCCATCATCAGGTTGCCTTCCGCCACAAAGCCACATCCCACGCCGGTTCCCAGTGCCAGGGTTGCCACTCGTTTGCCGGCGTATTGTGGGAGGCACGCATGGCCCCAGGACGTGGCAAGTCCATCATTCAGGGCCCGCGTTGGCACCCCAATGGTGTCTTCCGAGAAAACGGTGCCAATGTGGTCAGGAATCAGCGCCTTCGCTTCCCACACTTCTCCCGTCTTTGGATCCACGATTCCGCCTGTGCTCACTCCTACCGCCGAGACTCCAGTTTCGGCGACCATACGCCTCACCCAGTCGATACGCTCTTGGCGACCTTCGAGCAGTGGCATTCTCTCAATGGATTCCAGCTTCCAATCGGAAGAAAACGTCGCAAAGCGCATCCATGTGCCCCCGATGTCGACAGCCCCGACCTTTCCTGATGGCCGTTGCGAAGGGGTGAACCGCCGGGTGGTCTTCACTGGGTCGTTCAGCGCGCCGCCCATGACCACGGCTTTCGCTCCAATGCATATCGCTGCCTGAACCTCCCAAGGCTCGGCAAAGCGACCTTCCGCAAGCATGGGCACATCCACCGCTTGAACGACTTTTCGAAGCAGTTCCAGATCGGGTCCCGTCATGCTTGGCGACTCTGAGGTGTAACCGGAGAGTGTCGTGCTGATGAAATCTGCTCCAGCCATGATGGCTTGCTGTGCACTCTCTAAAGTGTCGATGTCAGCCAGCACCAGCACTCCGTGCTGGTGCGCCAGAGCGATCAAGTCTGAGAGCTTTTCTCCACCAGGTCGCGGGCGACTAGTGCCGTCTATGGCGATGATTTCACATCCGACGTCAGTTAACGCCGTGACCTCAGCCGATGTGGGTGTGATATAGACCGAACTGTCTGAATAGGTCTTCTTGATCAGTCCGATAATCGGCAAATCCAAATCGGCGCGGATCGCCTTGATGTTCTCAATGCCCTGGAGGCGAAGGATTTTGACGCCTTGAGCTGCGCTCGCCTGAGCCAACTGGCTAAGTGTTTGGGGATCATCTGTCGCCGATCCATCGGTTGCCTGCACGGAGGCGATCAGGGGGCATTGGTCGAGCAGGTGAAGAAAGTCGGCAGACGTCACGGGATATTTTAGACGGGAGAGCTATGCCTAGTCCTCGCCAAACAGCTTACGAAGGCGCTCTTGCTCGGCCCGTTCCTTTTCGCGGCGTTTGACATCGTCAAAGTAGGCTTCGTCGTACATCACTTGCCCTCGCGTGGTTGCCTTCTTCTGCTTGGATTCGTAGACTCGCCCTGCCCCGTATCGAATTCCCGGCAATCGATCCATTGCGTACAGAGCCCCGAGCGCCATTGGGACGCAGTCGAGCAATCCAATAAGTGGATGCTGGATGCCGGTGGCGAAGACGAGAAGCACGGCGGCAAGCACGCCGAGCCATCGCGCCTCCACCGGAATGATTCCGTAGATGCGGACGATCGAACGGGGATTTCTTGCGGCCCACACCCCGGTGATCGCCATCACGGGAACCATAGGGCCGAGAAGGGGTGAATTGACTCGGGTCATCTCAACCGCGAGCCAGTTGAATACCGCCCCAGTCATCGTAAACGCGAACCACAGAATTGCCATCTTGGTCGGCCCGATATCTTGCTCAGTCTTGCGACCGACCCAAAACAGCCAAACCATGAGGAAAACGAATGCTAGCAGTCCGCCGCCAGTGCCCAGCAGGGCGCCCCATGGGTAGGTGAATAGTGTCCAGGGCTTGGTCAGTCGGGCACCCGCGTAGGCCAAGTACTCAATCCCCTGGAACTGGGAGACAAAGAAGTACAGGGTGCTGAGGGTGAGAGTCACCACCAAGATGGCGGTGACGGCGTATCCTTCCCGTCGGGACCAAGTTTTGAACTCCTCAACCAAACCCATCTTCAATCTTTCTCGCGTGTTTCGACGGCTCCTAGAATTCTGACGCCAAACCGATGCGATTGCATTGCTTAACGCCAGACAGGACCGGCAGGTTTACCCGGTAGGTAAACTCAACCGTTATAGTTAGGACGCTTAATGAGCAGTCACGAATCTCCATCAATCCATCCAACGAACGGTCCTGCAACCGTTGCCGCGCCGATTGAATCCCTTATTCGAGATATTGCGAACATCCCCGTCCTGCAGGAGCAAGAACAGTTAATGGCAAATGAGAACTTCGACGCAGACCTCGTAGTGATCGGCGCGGGTCCGGGAGGATATGTTGCGGCGATTCGTGCGGCGCAGCTGGGCGCTAAGGTAGTCGTTGTCGAGAAGGAATATCTCGGCGGTACGTGTCTCAACTGGGGATGCATCCCCAGCAAGGCCCTGATCGCCACCGTTGAGCGACTTCAGAGCGTGAAGCATGCCGATAAGCTCGGCGTGAAGGTGTCCGGTGAGGCCACCGTCGACTTCGACGCAATGATCGCCCGCAAGGACAAAATCGTTCAGACCCAGCGCGGCGGCGTGGGCATGCTGTTCAAAAAGAACGGAATTCGCCACGTAGAAGGCTTCGCAAGCTTTGTCGACGCGCACACCCTCAACGTGGAGAAGGACGGCAAGGTCGAAAAGATCAAGGCCAAGAACATTATCCTCGCGATGGGTTCCAGCGTGATCCACATCCCCGTTCCAGGTCTGGAAGGCGGTAAGGAAAACAACGTTTGGACGTCCGACGAAGCGGTCAACATGCCGTATGTTCCAAAGCGAATCGTCATTCTCGGCGGCGGAGCCGTCGGCTGCGAATTTGGCTACGTCTTCAACGGGCTCGGCTCGGACGTCACTCTCGTCGAGATGATGCCTCAGCTACTGCCGATGATGGATGTCGACCTCGGCGTGGAACTGGGCAAGCTCCTCAGCCGACAGGGAATCAAAGTTCGAACCGGCGCAACCATCGAAAAGTGTGAGCGAAGTGGCGAGGGCTGGAAGGTCACCATCAAGAAGGGCACCGACGTCGAAGTTATCGAAGTCGATGTTGTTCTGCTTGGCGTCGGACGCAAGGCCAATACGGAAGGCATGAACCTCGAGAAGATCGGCGTTCAGCTTCATCGACGCGGCGTTAGCCTGCTGGACGACACGATGAAGACTCACGTGCCGAACATCTACGCCATCGGCGACGTCACCGGTCGAATTCAGCTCGCCCATGTTGCTTCTGCGGAAGGCATCTGCGCCGCTACCAATGCGGTAACCGGCTCTGAAAAGAAGATGGACTACAAGGCAGTACCGAACGCCGTCTACACGTCCCCTGAAGTTTCCAGCGTGGGTCTTACCCAGAGCGAGGCTGAGGCGAAGGGATACGACGTGCAGGTTGGCAAGTTCAACTTCCGCCCGCTTGGCAAGGCAATGGCCACGACGGAGCAGGATGGCTTTGTGAAGGTTGTGTGCGATCGAAAGTACGGCGAGGTTCTCGGCGTCCACATGATCGGCGCCCACGTCACCGACATGATCCATGAAGCGGTTGTCGCGCTGAAGCTCGAAGCCACTCTGGACTACATGGTGGACTGCATCCACGCTCACCCGACGATGTCTGAAGCGGTTCTTGAAGCGTTTGAAGACGCCCAGGGCCACGCGATTCACAAGTAGTAGGGCCACCCTGCTACACGGATAGAGGGAGGAAGTCCTTCGCTTCTCAAACGGTTAACGTCGAAGTGAAGGGCCCTCCCATTTCTATTTTTCTGAGAGCCTATTCAGGTTCCTCTTGATCCGAAAATTCACCCTATAATAAGTTTGTGGTTCTAGCGACGGTTGCTTGTTTGGCTGCAATGGGTTGGCATCAGGCGACGCCTGATGTCTCAAAAGACCCGCGCCTCCAACAGCCGATTGACGTTCACCTCAAGCGGGTGCTCTTGCCTGACCTTCTTCGCTACCTGAAGGTCCATTCAAATCAGCTCTTCATCATGGAAGACACGCTGAAACCGCTGATGGTCTGCGTGTTTGCCGAACATCAGCCCCTTGGGCTGATCATGAAGAATGTCGCCGAGGTTGTTGGCGGCCAGTGGAAGGATCTCGGGTCGGAATGGCGCTTGGTTGAGTCCTCCGAATCCAAGCTCCTTCTGCCCGTCTATGAGAATTCCGAGCGTCAGGTCCTCATCGCCGATATAAAGGACCGTGCGCGAGCTCTGGCCGAAGCCGTCTCTAAGCATAGCTGGTCGGAATTGGCGAAAGGCTCCGATTCTTCGCTTTCCAACATATCGGATGACGCAACGCCTGAGCAGTGGGCTGAGGCAAAGATTCACGATCCTGCGTATTTCGTGGCTGGGCTCATGTTTGCCCGCACGAGAGCGGCTGAGGAATGGACCCGGAAATTTGATTGTTTTGGTGGATTTGCCAACACCTACTACCAAATTGCCTACCGATTGATTGTGCCTCCTACGGAGAAAATAGCGGAATCGCTCCAGTGCAGCGCTGCTGGAGACGCAGGCGCGGGGCTCGAAGGCGCCCAGATCCTTGCTCGCCCCGCCCCTTGGGCCGGATCTCTCCAATCGGTGGTGGTGGGTGCTGGAAGTCGTCCTGACAATCGCCCGAAGCATTTGATTCGATATCCGAAGCCAGTTGGGTATCTCGCCAAGACGTCTCCCGGCAAGTGGCTTATGGAATGGGAAACGCCGCTCGACGACTCTGATGATCCGATCCTGGACAAACAGATCACAGGCCTAGCCCTACAGCCTCCACCATTCCATGGTGGCGGGCAGGGCATCGAGGATTATCTTGAAGCACTCGCCGATGCACTCAAGATTCCGGTGGTGTCGGATGCGTTTCGCATGCCCGTTATTGGTAAGGAACCGGTTAAGGGAGCGGATCTCAGACATTGGCTTGAGTCCCTGAGAACCCGACAGGGCAGCTTCGTCCACGTTCAGAACGGAAGCGTCTGCATCCGACACGGTGGCTTCTGGGACCTGAGGACGCTCGAAATTCCCGAAGAAGCACTGAGGCGCTTCGAGGCGATCCCCCGCCCAGGGCTGGATGAATACGCAGATTTTGCGTTTGAACAGGGCTGGTGGGGAAACACCGACCGCACCTATCTCATGCCTTTCTTCGAGTCTCAAGAAGTGCCCTTGACCCTCTTTGATTCAAAGCCGTTCCAAACGAATCCAGTTGCACTGGCGGCATTCGGGGAGCTCACGAACGAGCAGCGCCTTCACCTGCTGTCGGGTGGATTCGTCAACTGGTATCGAGATATCCAAGACGATTTACGCGTCACTCACAATGTCACCTTCCAGAAATCTCCAAAGACCGGGTTGAAGATCATTCTTGATGAAATGGCCACGACCGGTAGACGGCAAGGAACCGACTTTTTCATAAACTCTTCTGGTGCGTGGGGGGTGTTCTATGGTGGAATCCCAGTCGGAATTGAGTCGAAGCTCCTGGAGGCAGGAGTGATGCCATCTGCCTACCGATACCTGTGGTCTGACAGTCCGGATTATTCGACGCAGTTTGTCAATGCCTTCGACCCGGTCACGCTCTACCACGCCCACTTCTTTTCGTTCCGTGACGTGAATCAGATGGACATTGTAGCGGCACAAGCTTCGCCACGAAGGCTGTATGGAACCTTTAAGTTCTTCTCCGCCGTGAGCGATGTCGATGGAGTCATCGCTGAAGTAGTCATTCCAGACAAAGGTGGGCACTGACGGTCGCATCTGCAGTGCCAAAAGCGGCTGGAGAGGCCCTGCCCACGCGCCAAAATGATAGGCCTTTGAGTAACTGAGGGGCGTTCTAGGCGTCCGATAACCATGACCCCATCCAACCTGCTTCGCCGAGTCGCGCTTCCTCTCCTCTTGGCGTGCCTTTCCGGATGGGCCTGTGCCCAGTCGGCGGATATCGCCCATGACACCAGCTTAGGCAAACCGATTTCAATCAAGCTCAAAGTCGCCCAGCTTCCAGATGCGCTCAAGGAGATATCGAAGCTTACAGGGGTCAAGCTCGCCAGCGTCGAGCCGATCAACGACCTAAAGGTAACAGTGCTCGTTAAGAAGATTCCAGCCGGCCTTGTGCTGGAAAAGATCGCGTCCGTCCTGGGTTGCGAGTGGGTGCATGACGGCGATCTGTGGCGGCTGCACATGACGCTTGAAGCCACGCATGACCGAGAGAAGTTTGTGGCAAAAGAGGATGAGATCGCGCTCCAGGAGCTCTCGGACGAGGTGAAGAAGCTGGTGGATGCAAACGGTCCCGAAGAAGCACCCAAAGCGGGTGCAGGCGCTCCCCGTATGGCCAAAATCAATGCCGCCGTGCTTGGGCAGGTGATCGGCTCACTGGGAAATCAGCAGGCTTCGGCGTTTTGGCGCGGAGATGTGGTCGCGGCAAGGGACCCCAGCATGAACGCGATCACGGCGGTGCCCGTTGACCCTTCCGCCCCGACTCGGGGAGGAAGGCGCGCTCCCGTATCTCGGGCCGCGATTCCAATCTTCATGCAGGTCGATCCTTTGCTGTATCAGGTGCGATACACCTTTCGTGGGGCGGCTAGAACGTTTGGCAAGCGGCCAACCGAAGTGGTGGCAGATCCCACTCCAAACAGCAAATTGGCGGCAATGCCTTTTGGAAAAGCCGTTCTCGCCTGGGACCAGCCGGTGCCGACTGGGGGTGGTTGGGAGAATGTTCTGACGGTCCCCGCCACAGCCGTATCTCCCTACTACAGCAAGCGCGTTTCGATCTCGGACCTTTACGAGATGGCGTTTGATGCAACCGGAGTGCCGATCATTGCGGATGCATTTCGCGTCCCCGCCCCTGGTCGAGCCCCCACCCGTTTAGGTTCTTCCTACATTAATTGGCTGGCCCAAATGAAGCAGGAATGTCACGTTTTCACTCGTTTCGACGACGGCATTGTGATGTCCCGTCATGGTGGATTTTGGCGGTTGAGAAAGTTTGAGACGCCAGAATCCGCCTTTCAGCCGCTGGAGAAAAAATCGGAGAAGTCCGAGTTGAGCATTGCGGACTACGCCTCGTTCGTCGCCAAGCTGACCCCGCCCCAAGCCCGGGTTTTGGAGTTGAAGGAAGAGGTTCTCGCTCAGTTTCCGACCCAGCTCTTCGAGCGCTCCATGCCAGCCCTTCAATTCTATTCGACGCTAAGGGGCCGGGAGATTCCTACCGCAATGGCAGATGGCATCAATGTGACCAACATGGATGCAAACCAGCGCCAACTGTTCTCCAACGCCGTTGTTCAGGCCCCGTTTTTCGGCTCCGCGTCGCTTGCTTTCTACGGCCGAATCGTAGACTTCCTCGTTTCAGGCGACCTTCGCGGCATGGGATTCCTGGCCAAGGTGTCCTCCGTCAACGATAAGAACACAGTCACCCCCAGCCAACGCCTCCTCTTCGGCCTCAGCGTGGCAGAAGCGGCAACGTATACCGTCGTATTGGAGTGAGAATTCGTTTCGAGGATTGTTTCAGTAAATCCGCATCAGCGCATCTATTTGTGCTTTAGCAAGATGGATTTCTATTTCTTGAGGTTTGGATGTCTTTTGGATAAGACGGACCAATGGGCGCGCGGGCAATTTAGCCCGCTTTTAGACATGGGTTTCAACCCCGCTGATGTTCATTTCAGAAGGTTCAAACACGCGTTCAATCAGTCTTTGGCGTTCGGGCGACTCCGCGACAAGCAGGGGTCGGATACCTTCCGGAACCCGCTCGGGTATCTCATTCTTGGCGGTTATGCAGGTTGGAATACGTTTGATTCATCTCGGCAGAACTTCACTGAATCAATCAACCTGGTCAGAAAGTTGCCTTACGAGCTCCCGAATGCGGCTACGCGGAAGAAATCAAAACCTGCCTGATCATGATAAAAGAAGTCCGGCTGACGATTCCAACCGCATCGCCCTCTCGCAGGATCTCGATGCGCTTGGCCAGAAGCAGGATGCGGTCCGGCACGCTCAGGGGGTCATCCGACGTCATCCGAGGCTGGATAACACTCGGAAAGAGGCGTATAGGCAGCTCTCGTATTCTCGGAACGGCAGATATCAAGGCTGAGCGCCTTGGCGGCCAGTTCGCTAAACCTGGCTGCATCTTGAACCGTATTCTGGGTACATGGGGTGTAAGTCGAGCTGTCCACCCCTCCGAGGGAGGGGGATTGGGTTGGAGGCAAGCCTCACGGTAAGAGGCTGAGGTTGCTGACTACGTAGAGTCAAGGTAGCGATGCCTACCAATATCCCGCTCTCCGTTCTCGACCTCTCCTTTGTGCGGGAGGGCGAATCTCCCCGTGAGGCGCTGTTGGACAGCTTAACTTTGGCTCGTCAGGCGGAGCGGTTGGGTTTTAAGCGCTTTTGGATGGCGGAGCACCACAACATGGAGGGAATCGCGAGTGCGGCGACTTCGGTTGCGCTCGCCTTTATTGCGGGTGGTACGGAGTCGATTCGGGTTGGAGCAGGCGGAATTATGTTGCCGAACCACTCTCCACTCGTGATTGCCGAGCAATTCGGAACGCTGGAGGCGCTTTACCCTGGCCGAATTGATTTGGGGCTGGGTCGTGCTCCAGGCACGGACCGATTGACGGCTCGCGCCCTTCGCCGCAACCTCGATGCGGGACCAATGGATACGTTCCCCCAGGACGTGCAGGAGCTCCAGATGTACTTCGGAGATGCGGTGCCGAACCAGGCGGTCCAAGCGGTGCCCGGTGTCGGTCTGCATGTGCCAATTTGGCTGCTTGGCTCCAGCCTGTACAGCGCCCAGCTTGCGGCTCACTTGGGCCTCCCGTTTGCCTTTGCCTCGCACTTTGCACCCGAGCTGTTGTATCGTGCCCTTGATATCTATCGACGCGAATATCGACCTTCGGCTGAGTGGCCGAAGCCCCATGCGATGGCAGCCGCCAACGTCGTGGTTGCGGAAACGGATGAAGAGGCTTACAACCTGTTCTCCTCGGCGCGAATCGGGGTCTGGAACCTGGGGAAAGGCAAGCGTGGCAAGATGCAGCCGCCGATTGTTGATGTCGATGCCCATTGGACTCCCGAGGAGCATGAGTTTGTGGATGGGTTCCTCAGCTGTTCCTTTGTCGGCAGTCCTAAGAGTGTTCGCGCTGATCTTGAGGAATTTGCCGAGCAGACCCGAGCGGACGAAATCATGGTCACGGCGCGGATTTTCGACTTGGATGCCAGGTTGAAGTCGCTCGAACTGCTCGCCGAGTGTTGGGCGGGCCAAAGCCTTGTTAACTTTGCATGACCATTGCATAATGAGGACAAGTCATGTTTAGCAAAGTAGCAACTTCCGCCCGCCTTGGATTTCTCTTAGCGCCTCTCGCATTGTTTGGCTGCAGCCACACGGTGACCGCCAGCGACGGAACCAAGGTGACGGTCGAACCAGGTGCAAAGATCGAGACGACTGATTCCCAAGGAAACACGGCCACCGTTTCGGGTGATGGCAAGAAGATGACCATCAAGTCCAGCAATGGCGCTTCGGAGTATGTTGCCGATAACGGCACGGTGAAGGCGCACGACAGCCAGGGCAACACCCTTGAGATGGGTACCGGCGTTTCCGAGGCGGACTTGGGATTGCCGTTTTATCCTGGAAGCACGGAAAGCAAAGACAGCCTGAAGAGCGCTACGGACAAGGGAACCACGGTGATGTCCAACCGTGTGACGACCGATGCCGCCGCCAAGGTGGTCGATTTCTATACCGGAAAGCTGGGTAAGCCAGCGTCGTCCATGACCACCGACACCATGGCGATGGCGACTTGGAAATCTGGAAAGAAGGCAGAGACTTTGATGGTCAGCAAAGACGGCACCTCCAACAAGATCTCCGTCACGGTTGCGACAACAAAGTAGGGCCAAGCGATTGATTCGGGTGGGCGTCCGGAAGCGGCTTCTGCACCCACCTATGGCAATCGACCAAAGTCAAACGTGGTTCGGTTCTTGCCCAGATCATCTGGGTTGAAAACTTGAATCTTGATCCACTTTGGCATTCGAGACCAAAAGCCAATGCGCAGGAGCGGAGAGACTCCGCTTCGATAGGCACCGTCGATCGGATCAACACCATCGGCAATCCTCTGTGGTTCGACCTTCATTCCCCGATCATCAATGATTCGGTACTCCTTACCTGTCAGCAGGTAGGGAGTCGGGTCGTACATGCTCGCTCTTGCGTCCGCTCCAGTCTGCCGTTTGATGCGGTTGTAGAATAGGTTCACTTGAAACTCGGTGTGAGCAGAAGAAGTCCAACGCACCTGGTTAGCTGAGAGATCAAACTCGCCTTGGCTTGCTTGAAAAGAATCGTCAAGGGTGGATTTTAAAGGAATTGTGACTTCACATGCCGGCACTTTGGGCCACCGCTGCACATCGAATTGCAGGCGAACTGACCGGGACCAAACCGGCTTCTCCACCTGTGGGTTTAGCGCAACAAAAGACCTGTCTCTGCCGTGAATCATCGCGTTTTCAAGCGTGAACCTCCTTCGGAGCAAGTTGTCGGTTTGGATCAATGGTCCGATGGAAGCATTTGACTGCACGTTATTTTCGTCGATCTGAAGTGAGATATCGCTGCAATCCACGGCTTGAAAGTCGATCTCCTGCGGAGACTTCAGCGTACAGCGAATCCCATCTGCCTCTTTCACCACCGGGTAGTGGGCCTGAGGCGGCAAGACGGTGCCACCAAACCAGGAGAGCAGAAACAGCGTTGCCAGAATCGGAATCACGCGCAGGCGGCACATCAGACCGCCAGCGATCATCGTGATTGCAAGTGTCCCAACCATCACCCATGGGTACGTGTGGTTTACGTCATAGAATCTTGCGATTGGCATCCAGCATCCTGCCATTGAACAGGCAAGTGCCAGTGAAGCGAGGATTCTGTCATTTCTTCGAAATCTCACGACTGTCAAGAAGGAAGCCGCAAGCCCAGTTCCCCACGCCACCAGCCATCGGATCTCAAGTGGCACCAGTTGCGCGATACCGAAGTAGGCATAGAATCCCAAGGCAAGGCATACAAGGCTCAGAAAGAGAAGACCAAACCGAGGTGCATTTGCCGACTTCGCTACAACTGATTCAGTAAATTGGACTTCCGCCTGCATCTCCGTTCGCCTCGCAACACTTCATCTTATGGCAATAGGACACTTAGTGCCAACTTGTCCTGCATGGACGACGTGACAAGACTCTCACGATCTTCGGCTATTTGCCAAAACCCACCTATAATTGAAACGTCAATTCTCAGGCGAATCGATTTATTACCATGACCCATCCAAAGATTCTTACCTCGGTCGCGGTCGGCCTCTTATGCGCCGCTGTGCTGGCCGCAACTCCCAACGGGATGGCTCGCGCAACCCTGGATCAGGCGAAGCTGACCAAAGGATTGATTCACTGGTGGAAGTTCAACGGCAACGCCATGGACTCGGCTGGCGAAATCGATCTCACTCCCCAGGGCCCGTACGAATATGTACCGGCGGTGATGGGATATGGCATCGATCTGGATGGAGCGACGACCGGGATCTACATCCGCTCCCCCCGGGACCTTCAATTTGACGCATCCTTTACAATAAGCGCTTGGGTCTACCTGAGGTCATATCCCGCCTCCAGCAAGCTTTGGTCTTCCATCATTTTTAACGGCGACGACCGAAACGGAATGGATCCGTATGCGCTTCAGGTGAATCCAGAAGGCAAAATGGCGTTTTTAACCACCGGTGAGCGAGACAACCTGTCCGAAATCCAGGCGCCGATGCCCCTCCGCAAATTTGTTTTGATCACAGCGACCTACGACAAGAAAACCGGTAGCCAGAAGCTTTATATGGATGGAAAAGTGGTTGCGAGTGCGGGTGACAAGTTCACCCTGACACCGCTGGTCCCACTCGTTGACGGTCAGCATGCGGGCGTTGGAATCGGCACCAACAACGGCTTTCCAAATTCGCGCTACAACTTTGGCTGGAATGGAATCATCAATGACCTTCGCATCTACAACCGAGCCCTCGGTATGGGTGAGGTTCAGGAACTGGTAAAGATGGCAACCTCAGCAAAATAGAGCCCTTTAAATTTCCTGCATCCATCAAGGGAGTAGAACTTGTTGATCCCGATCTTTGGTATGTTCCTGAGCACAGGTGTGGCATTCCTCCAACAGGATTTGCCGCCCGGTACGTTTCACTTTAGCGTGACACCTCAGCAGCGCATGGCTGCCATCGACAAAATCGATAGTCAGCTCAAGAAGTTGGCGGCGAAGAGTTCCGATGCGCGTCGAGCTGAATACCTGCTCAGTCATGAAGCGTGCCTATGTGAGCCGCTTGGAGACAGTCCTTCCGGTGAAAGCCTGTTTCGCTTCATTCGCACCGCAAAGGTCAAAAAGCGACACTGGTTTGGGGTGATTCCCGTCTTTTCAAGCGATGCCAAGGGATCTCGAATCATTCGAGAACTGCTCGAAGCAAAGCCGCCTGCATACGCTGGCATAGACCCCGATGCGCCGATTATCTACCTCCGAGTCGATGGCCCAAACCCTGAGAAGGCGTTGAAGATGTATGTTCTGGGGATAAATTCCCGCGCTCATCAATCGGACTAGCGCTGTATCGGATGCTTCCAGTTGACGCTCCTAAGGCGAAATAGCGGCCCAAGATCTAACGATCTTGAGCCGCTATTTTGCGAAAAAGCTTGGCGAACTAGCCGCCGCGCTTGCGTCCGCCGCCGCCGCCACCGCTGGATCGGCCGCCGCCGCTTGGCCGGCTACCGCCGAACGACCCGTGACTTGCAGGAGTCGAGGGTCGGCCGAAGCTGCCCGAACTCCTGCCCGGAGAGCTGTGACCAAAGGAGCCCGACGGTCTGCTGCCGCTTGGGCGGAAGCTACCGGAGCTATGCCCGTACCTGCTTGGGCTCGGGGACGAGGATCCAGAGCTGCGGGTTGGGGTGCTGGGCCTGAAGCTTCCCGTCCGGTTATAGGTTGAGCCGGACGTGGAACGAACCTGCGTGTGGGAGTAGGAACTGCCCGGACGAACCGTATTCGCGCTTCGGTTGAAGCTTCCTACGCGGTTGCCGGTGGTGCTGTGCGAGTAGGAACTGCCTGTTCGCACCGGCGGAGCCGTGTGAGAGAAGCTGCCGCCTCGGTTGACGCCGTGAGCGAAGCTGGTCGAGGAGCCGCGAGTGCTGCTGCTGAAAGTGGATCGAGCGCCTGCGCGGATGCCGCTGGCATAGCCAGCCGATCTTGCCGAGCGGATCGCGTTGAATCCGGCTTCGTATCCAGCTCGTCTGGCCATCGCAAACCGGGCATCGCGTCGTCCCGCGATATACCCGCCTCGGAAGGCGTCTCGAGCGAAGTATCCAGGACCTGCGTGGTAATATCCGCCGAGACCCGGGTTGGAGTAATAGCTGAAGCCAAAGCCGCCTCCGATATGAATTGATAGGCCAGCGCACACGATGGGGCCGCCGTAGCCATAAAACCCAACAAATGCGGGGCTTCCAAAACCAACCCAGCCGCCATACCAGCCGTGATAGCAGCTCACGAAGAGGCCAGGCGCATAAACCACGCCATAGTTCCACCCGTAAGGGTTCGGTCCCTCGCAAACATAGCCGGGCCAAGGAGCATAGGCAACGTAGTTGTCCCAATACTCTGCGTTCTGATAGACGTGGTAGCCCACACCGATCACCTGATAGGGTCCGTCTACCGTGATGTTGAAGCTAGGGTGTCTTTCACGGACCCAATCGCAACGCTCATAGAGTGAACCCAGTCTGGTTTCGCGCTCAGCGGCAAGGTCGTGAAGGGCGGAGTCGAGCTGCGGACCCTCTACATTAGGGTCGGAACCGTGGTTGATGGCGTACTGATAATGCGAGTTGTCAGCGGAGACCTGATCGGCGTAGTCCTGCTCAATCTGTCGCCGCTCATCCGCGTGGAAGTACTTGTCGTGGCCGATTCGATAAACGTGGCGCACACCGACCAGATAGTAAACACGGTCTGCGCTGGCAGTTGCAGCGGTCGCAAGACAGATCAGCGACGCCGAAGCCAAAAGCGTAATCCTCGCTAGAATTTTCATAAAATATCGTTCCTCCGTTGATATTCGTTGCCGTTTCAAAAAAGATTGACCCCGCAACCCGCACAGGTGTTGCGGATTTCGCAAGAAGTCCTAAAGCTGAACGAAATCAATAAAATGTCGGATTCTAACGCCCCCTAATGGCACCATCGGCTTCAGCCTAGTGCCAGCCAGTTTGAGATTTGCCACTTTGTGCGGACGGATTACCGAAATTTACTGAGCAGGGCCAAGCGTCGTGGATCGGTTCCCTTGCCTGCCAGCGGCGGGAGAGGGAAGGGTGAGGGTGGTTCCGAAATGCGCGACCCTGGCTCAAAATTTGAATGGAAACCCGCAACTTTCGAACCTGAACTGCCTTGCCTCACACTGGTTGCGGGCTATCGCAGAAAAGATCGGATTTTTGAATGGCTCCTCTCCATGTTCCAGATTCAGCAAGGTGACAGGGGCGCGCCTAACATCTCCACCCTCATCCCGCCTCTCCCGCCAGGTTTGGCAGGAGAAGGAGTCCCTCCCGAAAACTGGATTGCATTAGGCTTCTGCCGGGGAGAAAACTGTGGAAACAGCAAGGGTTCGATTCGAAGACACAGAACACCGTCGACCGAGGGCGTTGGCTCAAATATTAGTGCAGAAGCCCAAGCTTTGCCAGCTACGCTACATCACGGTCCCGTCGCGACAGGCCAGTATCCAATCGCTTTTCCCTGCTTCTGGGTGGCGTGCAATATAGGCGTCCACGACTTGCGCGCGCCTCGGATGCTGCAGGTGGCCGAGGCCATGAAGGGCAGAGGCCTGCACCCGGTTATCGTTGTGCTGACTCAGGGCTTCCAAGATCTCTAGGCATTCCGACGCCAGATCCTCATCGCTGATGCCCGAGCAGAGAAGGTCCCACCACATGAAGTATCCGTTCTCCATCGGTTCGTCTGGTTTGAATAGACTTGGGATGGCGAGGGGGACGGATTTGGATGCCTGCAGCAATGTCGTCTTTTGCTCGAAGTTGAGTTTGCTGTCTGCTTCCAGCCACCAGCCGATGAACATAGGGTTCGAGCCGATCCTCCACAGAATCCTGTCCTGCTGGGCATGGGAAAGCAGTCTTGCGGTATCTAGCCAGTTCCCCAGGATGAGCACCAACCATTCGGAGACCTGAACTTGGCCGTAGGAATCCACAACTTCGGCGAGATCCTCGTCGGATGTCCCGGTCAGCAGGGTGTGTCTGAAGACTTCGAATGTCATCGCCGTTTCCAGCAAGATTCTACTGGAGCCTGGCTCCTTCAGTTGGCTCCCATCCGGGGAGCTCGCGACACTCGGTTTTATCGCGTTCGCGGTTTTTGAGTGGGTTTGTACTGCGATGGAGTCTCGAAGAGAGCTGCGTCTAGGGTTACCGATTCGACACCGGTGACGACCATGTCGGTTGAGCCCGTGCTCTTGTCGGTGTTGCTCCATACCAGGGACATCGAGACGGGGATGCCGGTAAGGCTGTTGAGTTGGTCGGTGAGCGAGGAAGCGAGGAAGGACGGTGCGCTGATCAGGACGATTGGGGCGATTGAGCCGATGAACCCTTTAGTCTCAGACCCGTCCGCGAGCCAGGCATCCCCTTCAAGATTGGCCAATTGCCTGCTTGTCGTGGTGGTGGTGGATCCACCGGCCAATGCACCTAAGGTTGCGCCTGACGATGCGGTATTACTTCGGATCGAAAACTTGTAAGCATTGGCACCAAAAAAGGTCTGCGAGTTTGCGTTAGTGCTTTCGGCGAGTGTGGGAGCCGCCGCATCCTGGTGGTCTGACTTCAGCGTCTCGGCAAGGGATTGGGTGTAGAACGTCTTCAGGGTCGAGTTCATCACGGTGACTTTGGAAGCCTTAAAGTCAAATAGCAGAACGGTTCCATCTGGCTCGACAACTCGTGCCTGACCAGCCCGGAAGTCAATTT
The DNA here is from genome assembly GCA_903927025.1 of uncultured Armatimonadota bacterium. Classification (GTDB taxonomy): domain Bacteria; phylum Armatimonadota; class Fimbriimonadia; order Fimbriimonadales; family Fimbriimonadaceae; genus Fimbriimonas. The sequence continues at coordinate 33,222 of CAIYLG010000026.1, read as the reverse complement.
CATAACTGCCAGAGGAGGGTACACCTTCAGGTCGGGCATAGGATGTGGAGGTCGTTACGCTGACGTTAAACCTGAGGTCGGCACTCGCCATCCCTAACAGACCCAATGCGACGGCCACAGCCGTAGCTCGTAAGGTCGGATGGTTTGAGGTTCGGATTCTTTTCATGGCTCGTTCTCCTGGATGTATGAGAACTATGGCCACCAAATGTGAGGATGCAATGAAGGTGAACCCGCTGCACTGAACTAACGAGCAGAAGGTCGAGCCCCTTTCGGGGCTCCGGTGACACTAGCCGCCCGTGCTGGAGGACTTTGTGGTTGTAGTGCTCGACGAACTCGACCCATCTGGAGGGTTGTTCGTTGTTGTGGTGGTGTCGGTCTTCGTGTTGGAGTCTTTCGACGCCGGCGGCACCACGATCACGGGAGGAGTTGCCGGATGGTTGTTGATGATGGTGTTCCCAGGAGCCTTATCGTGGACGACACGGGTTGTGCCTGGTTCAACAACAACGGCCGGCTCTTGAGGAGCGCAACCGACGGCAACGATGCCCAAAATCGCAAAAGCGATCCAAGAGCCTGTTCTTTTTGAAATATTCATAGGAGTTTCCTGCTGGCCCAGTAATGCGCCGCGCAGGTTAGTCCGCAAAGCCGACAATGATGTTCCGATTATTTTTCAAGGGATCTCGCTCATATTTGAGCCGGAGCCCTAATCCTTATTCCTCGGGCTCCTCTCAAAGCCGTGGCGGTCGATCCGACCCCTGATGAATTCCCGCATCCGACCAAATGCCCAAATACCTTGATAGGGGGTGCAGTCGTCGCTCCCGCGAAGAACTTCATTCCAAATCGTCCGCGCGTTTTGACCGTAAACCTTCTCGATGGCATTTCCGCGGAGATCGAGGGCAGTGCATCGAGCACAGTCGACCATCAGATACACCGCCATTGAGAGCTTCCCTCGTTCAGGGCGAATGGAGCAAATTTCTGCAATCCACTGGATTCGGCCGTCCTGCTCGAAGAACCAGTCGTACAGGAACTCATCTCCCGTCTGAGGCACGGCAGATCGGATCTTTCTGGTGTCCTCAAAGCGCAGGTTGCCGTAGGGATCGTGCCTCGCCGCACGTACGTAGACCGGTTGGTGACAGATGAGTTCCACCGGCCACTGGCTCGGTATTCGCTCAATCCCCAGTTCGGCACAGAGGTCGATGACGAAAATGTCAGCCTCAATGGAGTCCAGGCGAACTGTGACTTTCTCGGGAGTCTGATTGATACCCATGACCCACGAGTCATGCATTCGTGTGCCAAAGAAGGGTGCATCGGTCTCGGAAACGGGAAGAGGTCGCTTGATGAATTCCGACCATTTCGTGTCGACCCGATCCTGGCGTGCATCATCCCACGCCTGCCCAGGCTCAGGGAGATAAACCGGGTGGCCAAGGTCGTGGACCGTTTTCGCTTTAGCAAGCCACGAAGATTTCGGCAAGATATGGGATTTTACGCTTACCTGGAGACCGAAGTTGACGTTCTCAGAGGCTGAACGCGGCGTGAATTGCCTTGCCGCTCGAATTCGTAGACCTAGTCAACAGATACACTCTAAGAGTTCCATGCACGAAATAGAAGTCTTTCCAAACCCGGCGCCGCATCGGGATTTCACGATTCTGCACACTTGTCCAGAGTTCACCAGCGTCTGCCCGAAGACGGGTCAGCCGGATTTTGCTACGATCGACCTGGAGTACATCCCGGACCAGACTTGCATCGAGCTGAAGTCGCTAAAGCTTTATTACTACTCGTTCCGAAATGAAGGAATCTACTACGAGGCGGTGACCAACCGTCTTCTGGATGAACTCGCAGCAGCCTGCAGCCCAAGATGGATGCGCGTAACCGGCAAGTTCAATGTTCGCGGCGGCATCGGCTCCGTTATCGTGGTGGAGACCGGCCCCAAGCCGAGCTGACCATGAAAGTCCTTGTGTTCGAAGACAATCTCATGTGGAGCTCTCGGCTGATCCAGACGCTAAGGGCGCTGGGGCATGAGCCAATTCTTCGAACCCAGCCGGAGATTGGAGATGTCGAGGCACGAGCCGCAATCGTCAATCTCGGCAGTTCCAAGTTTGACAATAAGACCCTCATTCCCGAGCTCAAATCGCGTGGCATCCACGTCATTGGCCACGCCGGGCATAAGGAGAAGGAGTTGATGGCGTTCGGCAAAGAGGCCGGTTGCGACACCCTCGCCACCAACAGCGAGCTCACCTTTAAAACCCAGGCCCTCCTGGACCGAATCGACAGCCCAGCTTAAGTAGAATGGAGTGGCGGACGAGGATGACCGCAGTTCCTTGCCGCAGGAGTTTGCATGCAGAAGGTATTCGCAGACGCGGCATCAGCCTTAGATGGCCTGCTGTTTGACGGCATGACGATCATGGCCGGTGGTTTCGGGCTGTGTGGCATCCCCGAGAACCTCATCCTCGCCATTCGAGATTCGGGAGTGAAAGACCTCACCGTCATCAGCAACAACTGCGGTGTCGATGACTTCGGCCTCGGACTGATGCTTCAGACCCGCCAAATCCGCAAGATGGTCTCCTCGTACGTGGGTGAGAACGCGGAGTTCGAGCGCCAGTACCTCAGCGGCGAACTCGAGCTCGAGTTCAATCCCCAGGGCACCCTCGCTGAGCGCATCCGCGCTGGAGGTGCGGGCATACCCGCCTTCTACACCAAAACTGGCTACGGCACGCTCGTGGCGGAAGGGAAGGAGACCCGCGAGTTCGACGGTCAGATGTACGTGATGGAAACCGCGCTGAAGGCGGATCTCAGCATTGTGAAGGCGTGGAAAGCCGATCGATCCGGGAACCTCGTCTACCGAAAGACCGCCCGCAACTTCAATCCGATGATGGCAACAGCGGGCAAGGTCTGCATCGCAGAGGTTGAGGAAATTGTCGAGGTCGGCGCCCTCGATGGAGACGAAATCCACACCCCCAGCATCTTTGTTCAGCGCCTCATCGGTGGTGTCCGCTACGAGAAGCGCATCGAGCGCCGGACGACGCGACCACGGGAGGTGAACTGATGCCACTTACACGCGAACAACTTGCCCAGCGCGCTGCCCGAGAACTTCGGGATGGCTACTACGTCAACCTGGGAATCGGAATCCCGACCCTCGTGGCCAACTACATCCCAGACGGGATGGATGTGATGCTGCAGAGTGAGAACGGGATGCTCGGTCTCGGCCCATTCCCGATCGAAGGAACGGAAGATGCCGATCTCATCAACGCCGGAAAGCAGACGGTGACCGCCATCCCCGGCACCAGCTACTTCTCCTCGTCCGACTCCTTCGCCATGATCCGCGGCGGCCACATCAACCTCGCGATCCTGGGAGCGATGGAAGTGAGCGAGAAAGGTGATCTCGCCAACTGGATGATCCCAGGCAAGATGGTGAAAGGAATGGGCGGGGCGATGGACCTCGTCGCCGGCGTCCAGCGAGTCGTGGTCGTCATGGAGCACACCAATAAAGCCGGAGACAGCAAAGTCCTTCTCGAGTGCCGCCTCCCCCTAACCGGCAAAGCCTGCGTTGACCTCATCGTCACCGATCTGTGCGTCTTCGAAGTCGGCCCCGATGGGTTAACCCTCATCGAACTCGCCCCCGGAGTAGGCGAGGACGAGATCCTCGCCAAGACCGAGGCGAGTTACCAGACTTCTTCCGATCTGAGAGAGATGAGCTTCCACTAGGCCACATCCGGCTGAACCCAGCGTCCCATTCTTCAATCTGCTTCGTGAGGCTACACTCAACCATCAGGGTATTGGCGATGAAATTTGCGGCGGTGGTGGGACTCGGGTTGATCGGCGGGATATGGGCCGGGGCGTTCCTGCTGGCGGGGAAGGCGGCTTCGCCGGTGGAGGCACCGAAAACGGGTGTTTCCTCCCGTGAGGTGCTAGAGCGTTTCAACGGAGTCGCCGACAACGAGCGGCGGCGCGAGGGGCTCGGAGACATGATCACCAATGCCAAGGAGTCGGGTCGGGTGCAGGCGATCCTAGAAGGCACACTCAATGACCCAATCCCAGTGCGCTTTCCCATTCTCGATGGCTTCGTCGCACGGTACGTCAACGTCGCCCGTGGCGATGGGGGCGTAGCCCGAATCTTTGGTCTCTATTCTCGGCCGGAGCCTTACCTGTGGCCAAGGGTGCTGGACGTTGAGCTCGGGCCCGGCCAGTTCCGCCGGGCAGACCTTGACGAACGGCGTTCGTCTGAGAAGAAGGCGATCTACCGGCTTGTGGGTGGTCGGGCGTTTGAAATGGTTTCGCCGAATGGAAAGTTTCAATGGGTGCAGTCGAAGGACAGCACCGAATTGAATTCCGGCAAGTGTCTGTTTCGGCAGGATCTGTTTAAGGACGGCGAGTACTTCAAGAGCCTCGCCGCCATGTCAACGTTGTTGCCTTGATGGCTCGGACGTGCCCCAAATGGGCTGAATCTGCGTAGCGAAGATATGCTCGTGCAGCGAGCGCTTCCCTGGAAATGACGGTGCACCGTCGAACCGGTACCGCAACGCGGTTGCTTCTCTGGAGACGCGTGGGGACATCCGGTTCATGTCGCCCGACCGACGTGGGTTGCCGATTCCGGGTTCTCGGAGAAACAACGCCGTTGGCGTAGAACCAATTGGCCGGTGTCCGTTACCAGGGTAAGCCGCCAGAGCGGCTGACCCTTAGCTTCACAGAAACCACCCCTTTGGGGAGATCAACGGATGCTCGCCTACAGCACGACGGCCGAAAATGCCTTGTCCAAGGCTCCGATCAGTTCGTCGATGTGGGACTTATCGGCGATGAGGGGAGGCCCGAGGCGGAGGACGTTGCCGTAGAGGCCGCCTTTGCCGATGAGCACGCGGTGCTTCTTGGTTTCCTCGAATACCTGCGCGACGGCTTGGGGAGCTGGCTCTTTGGTTTCGCGGTCCTTAACTAGCTCGACGCCCTGCATCAGGCCCATGCCTCGCACGTCTCCGATGATGGGGTGCTTGTCTTTTAGCTCGTCCAACTTCGCCCGGAAGTAGTCACCGACTACCTTTGCGTTCGTCCGCAGGTCTCGGTCTTCGATCTCCTTGATCACGGCAAGTGCGGCGGCGGTGGAAACGGGGTTGCCGCCAAAGGTCGAGAAGGTAACACCTGGGAAGCTGTCTGCCACTTCTGAGGTTGCGGTGGTCACGGCAATGGGCGCACCGTTCCCCATGCCCTTGGCGGTGGTGAGAATATCCGGCTCCACGTCCCAGTGCTCAATGCCAAACCACTTCTCACCGGTACGGCCAAAGCCTGTCTGCACTTCGTCGGCGATAAACAAACCGCCATGGTTGCGAGCGATGCCGACCGCCTTCTCAAAATAGCCAGGAGGGGGGACGATGAACCCTCCAACACCGAGAATGGGCTCCGCCATGAACGCTGCGATTTCCCCGGTCGTGGTGGTGTCGATAAGGTTCTTGATGTCGTCTGCGCACTTGATGTTGCAGCTCGGGAAGGTGAGTCCAAACGGGCAACGGTAGCAGTACGGCGCGTGAGCATGCACGATGCCGGGAACCTGGGCAGCGATGGGACGCCAGCTGCTGTGACCGACTGAGCTCAGGGCGCTGGCAGAGCGGCCGCTATAGCTGTGGCGGAGCACGATGATTTCGTGGCGCTTGGTGTGCATCTTGGCGGCAAGCACCGCCATATCGTCGGCCTCGGTGCCGGTGCTGGTGAAGAAGCTCTTCTTTAGGTTCCCCGGCGTAATCTCCGCCATCTTCTCCGCAAGGTCCGCGTGATTGTGGTTTGCGTAGAGGGTGGAGGTATGGGATAGGCGTCCGAGCTGCTCCGCCTCCGCCTTGACGACGGCCGGGTTGGCATGACCAACGCTGATGGTGAGCACTCCGCCAAAGCAGTCCAGATACTTGTCACCAAGTTCATCCCATACATACATCCCCTCCCCTCGTACAAGCGCCAGCGGCTCCTTGTAATAGGTGGCCACGACGGGGAACAGGAACTCTTTATGCTTTCGAACGGTGTCAGACATAGGTTATCGAACCTCTGGGAAGCCAAGATCCACTCGGCTGGTGCTGGGATCTGGCCATCGGCTTGTGACAAGTTTAGACCGAGTGTAGAACTGAATGCCTTCGGGGCCATACATGTGGAGGTCGCCAAACAAAGACGCCTTCCACCCGCCAAAGCTGTAGTAGGCGACTGGAACCGGAATCGGGACGTTGATGCCCACCATGCCGACCTGCACGTCGAACTGAAACTGGCGTGCGACACCTCCATCACGGGTGAATATCGCGGTGCCGTTGCCGTAGGGGTTGTCGTTGATCAGCTTAAGAGCCTCGTCGTATGAATTCACACGGGCGACGCCAAGTACGGGGCCGAAGATCTCGTCATCGAAGCAGCGCATTCCTGGACGCACGCCATCGATCAGGCTGCAGCCCAGGAAGAAACCCTCTTTTAGGTAGGCCGCGTCTTCTCGCCCATCAACGACGACGTCTGCTCCCTCCTGCTTGGCGGTGTCGAGATAGGCGGCGACACGGTCACGGTGCTCACGTGTAATGAGCGGTCCCATCTCCGATCCCACCGCGTCGCCCGGGCCGATCTTGATATTCGGAATCCGTGCCCGAATCGCCGTCATCAGAGGTTCAGCGGCATCGCCGACGGCTACGACGACTGAGATCGCCATACATCTCTCACCAGCCGACCCATAGGCGGCAGAGATGGCGGCATCGGCAGCCATGTCGATATCTGCGTCCGGAAGGACCACCATGTGGTTCTTTGCGCCACCCAGCGCCTGAACTCGCTTTCCGTTTCGGGTTGCGGTTTCGTAGATGCTGCGGGCGACAGGAGTGGAGCCGACAAAGCTGATCGCTTTGACGTCTGGATGGTTCAGCAATCGATCTACCGCGACCTTGTCCCCCTGCACCACGTTGAACACGCCATCGGGAAATCCCGCCTGCTGGATCAATTCGGCAAGGAGGAGGCTAACCGAGGGGTCTCGCTCGCTGGGCTTCAGCACAAAGGTATTGCCGCAGGCAAGTGCGTTGGCAAACATCCACATCGGCACCATCGTCGGAAAGTTGAACGGAGTGATGCCGACGACGACACCCAGAGGCTGTCGAATTTGGTGAACGTCGACCCCGGTGCTCGCCTGTTCGGTGTAGCCGCCCTTTAAAAGTTGAGGCGCGCCGCAGGCGAATTCGATATTCTCCAACCCGCGTGCGACTTCGCCACCGGCATCGGCGAGCGTCTTGCCGTGCTCTGAGGTGAGGATTGAGGCAATGTGATGGCGGTTTTTATCGATGAGTTCTCGAAGCCGAAACATCGACTCGGCCCTTTTGGAGAGTGGAGTTGCCCGCCATGCAGGGAATGCCTTCGCGGCGGCGGCAACAGCATCGTCGACATCGTGTTCACTTGCAAGCAGAACGTTGGCCTGGGGTGCACCAGTAGCAGGATTCCAAACAAGCTGTCGACGGCTTGAGGCAGGGTCAAAGATCTGGCCGTTAATCCAGTGACCGATGGAGCGGAACCCGGGGGAATTAGGCAATCTGTGTCTCCTGAATCCAAGTCATCGCCTTATCGGTAAGCCGATCCAGCGCTTGGATGGCGAGTTCGAGGTGAGGCTCTAATGTGTCCTCGATCTTGTTGTGGCTGATGCCCTTCAGCGATTGGACAAAAAGCATCACAGTGGGAATGCCCGCCCGTGCCACTTCTGCTGCGTCATGAAGGGGACCACTCGGCAGACGAATTGCCGCACCGGTAGTCTCCGTCACTGCCTGTTCGGCAAATTCCAGCAGTTTGGGATGGAAGGGGACCGGTTCGATGTTCCAGATTCGAGCCCATTCCACCGTGCAGCCGTGCTCAGTGGCAAATTTCTCGGAGGCGGCTTTGGCCTCGCCGTACATCTGTGCCAGAACCCTGCCATCCAAATCGCGCTGATCTAGAGTGGCCTCACAAGTGCCGACGACGGCGGTGACGATGCCTGGGAAAGTTTTGACGCTGCCGATGGTGCAGACTGCGTCCCGATGTTTCCCCGCAATTCCGTAGATTTCCAGGGCGAGCTTCGCAAGCGGTGCGAGGGCATCCTTGCGATCCATCATCGGTGTGGAACCGGAGTGGGCTTCCTGGCCGGTGAACGTAATCGAATGTCGCTCAACCCCTTTGGTGCCAAGCACGACGGCGAGCGGCTTGCCAATCCGCTCAAGGACTGGGCCCTGCTCTATGTGAAGCTCTAGGTAAGCGGCTATGTTCTCCTGCTCGGCGGCGGCATCTGGCATATGGTCGATCTCCACCCCGCATCTGCGCACCGCTTCTTCGAGCGTGATTCCGTCCTTGTCCTTTCGGACTCGGTCTGCATCAAGAGAGTGGGTACCCGCGAAAGCAGAGGATCCCAGGAGGCTTCGGCCGAATCGTGCGCCTTCTTCATCCGCCCAGTCGACGAGACGGATGGTGATGGGGGGCTTGCCGTTGAACTCATCCGAGATTCGACGCATGACCTCAAGTCCTGCCATTACGCCCAGAGCACCGTCTAGCCAGCCGCCGTTCGGCACTGAGTCCAGGTGGCTTCCCAAGACGAGGGAAACCTCGGAATCTCCAGGGAGCGTCACCCAACTGTTGCCGGCTGCATCGAGATGCTGCTCAACGGGAAGGCCATCGAGTTTGCCCGAAAACCAATCGCGGGCTTGTAGCCAAGTATCGGTCCACGCCACGCGCTGTGCGCCATCTGCATCGGCGGTAAGGGCGCGAAGCTCTTTGAGCTCGGCGATAGTTCGAGATGGGTTTAGGCTCATGGATGACCTCAGAAATACATCGGTTCGCGACGAATCAGCTTGCCAATTCCTCGCTCGCCAGTGAATTGACCGTCTCGCACCTGGACGCGCCCGCGTACCGTGACTACCGATGGGCGCCCTTCAATGCTCATTCCCTCAAAGCCGTTGTAGTCGTTGTTGGTGTGCTGGGTATTCACCGAGACGGTGCCGCGATAGTTGGGGTCGAACACCACGATGTCGGCGTCGCTTCCTACTGAGAGGGTGCCCTTACGGGGAAACAGGCCAAATATCTTTGCGGCACGGGTGCTAGCGGCATCCACGAACCGATGAATGTCGATTCGTCCCGCCTTGTAGCCGTGGGTGTACAGCAGGTTGACCCTTTCCTCGATGCCCGGGATGCCATTCGGTACGTTGGTGAATGCGTCTTTACCGAGGAGCTTCTGGTCCAGGTCAAACGGGCAATGGTCGGTGCCAACGGTGTCGATTGTGCCGGACCCGAGCGCATTCCACAGATGAACCTGATTTCGCTTATCGCGAAGTGGGGGGGACATCAGGTGCTTCATCCCGTCCAGGCCCTCCCGTTCGGCATAGGTCTTGTCGAGCAGGAAGTGGGGCAGGACCGATTCCACAAACAGTCGAGTTCCGCGCGCCTTGGCGGCGGCGGCGCGCTCAAGGGCAGGCTGACAGCTAAGGTGAACTACATACCCAGCTGCGCCTGTGTTCTCCAAAAAAGTAGCAAATCGGTTGGTCCCCTCTGCTTCCACCGACTCGGGCCGGCTTGGCTCATGCCATTCGGGTCCAGTTTTGCCTTGCGAGATTAGGTTTGCCTGGAGGCGGCTCACCAATTCTGCGTTCTCACAGTGGGCAGTAACGATGACCCCAAGTTCCTTGGCTAGCTTCATCGTCTGATACGCCTCGCCGTCATCCACGCCGAAGAAGTTCTTGTAGGCAAGGAAGATTTTAAAGGAGGCGATCCCGTCCTTCACGATTTCGCGAAGTTGAGATTCAGTGATGTCGTCGAATTTGGTCACCGACATATGAAAGGTGTAATCGCAGGCGCTGCTTCCCTCCGCCTTACGCTTCCAAAGCTGGTACCCCTCCATCGCGTCGTCCATCCGCGACGGGCAGCACATTTCGATATAGGTGGTGGTGCCGCCGACGAGGGCGGCTATGCTTGCCGTCTCGTGGGTGTCCTTGGCGAAGGTGGCCATGAATGGCAGGTAGACGTGAACATGGGGGTCGATAAAGCCAGGGAAGACTAACTTGCCGGTGGCGTCAATGATCTCGGTTTCGGGTGGAACTTCGAGGTCACGACCGATCCTTGTGATCGTCTCATTTTCGGCATAGATATCGGCAAAGAAGCGCGAATCAGCGTTGACGATTTCACCGTTCTTGATCAGCAGCGGCATCGGTTCATATCTCCCTGTTGTTTAGTGAATGTGGATGCCCATGGCATCTCGGTAGCGTTTCATTGCATCCCAGTCGTTTGTCAATTCCGGTTTTTCGGCGCTGAGCTTTGCCCAAGTGATGCTCTGCCGACCGCTGGGCACTTCAACCATATCAATACAACCCTCTACCGGGCAAACGTTGTGACACAGGCGGCAACCGACACAGTCGTCTTCACGCACGACCGGCTTCGGACGATCCTCGGTGGCAAGTCTCTTTCCGCTCTCCCGCTCACTGTAACCAGGCTGAATCACTTTGCCAGCGGAATTCACAAGGTCAATGCACTGGTGGGCGGCATCATTGCAAGCGGCGTAGCAAAGGTTGCACTGGATGCACTTGTCGGCATCGATCCTCGCCACTGCACGGAATGACAGATCGAGGTCCTGGAACGACGACAAACGCGGAAGACTCTTTCCGCGAATGTCATTCAAGTCGGCGATGCCGCGTGCGTCCATCCAGTTGGAGAGCCCGTCGCATAGGTCGTCGATGATTCGAAATCCGTAGTGCATCGCGGCGGTGCACACCTGAACGCTGGTGGCACCAAGCAACACGAACTCGGCGGCATCCTGCCACACCGAGATGCCACCCATGCCAGAGACAGGAATGCCTGATTTGGAAATCAGCTCGTCCCCCGCCACGGAAGCGAGCATGTTGAGGGCGATCGGCTTCACCGCAGGTCCCGCGTAGCCACCATGTCCACCCTTGCCGCCGATGCTCGGAGAAATATCAAACGACTCTAGGTCAACGGCGGTGATGGAGTTGATCGTGTTGATCAGGGATATCGCGTCTGCCCCTCCGGCGAGGGCGGCTCTCGCGGGGCCGATGATGTTGGTGATGTTGGGAGTCAGCTTGACGATGACGGGAATCTTGGCGACATTTTTCACCCAGCGGGTGATCTGCTCGCAGTACTCCGGAACCTGGCCAACCGCACTGCCCATTCCGCGCTCATTCATTCCGTGGGGGCAACCGTAGTTCAGTTCGATCCCGTCGGCGCCGGTATCTTCGATTTGCCGGACGATTTCGTGCCAGGCTTCTGGCGTGGATTCGACCATCGCCGAGACGATAACCGCACGGTTTGGCCAGGCTCGCTTGACTTCAGCAATTTCACGAAGGTTGTCGGCAAGAGGGCGGTCTGAGATGAGCTCAATGTTGTTGATGCCCAGCATCCGCTGGCTGCCGTGGTGCCACGCACCATAGCGGTTGGAGACATTGAGTACTGGAGCGCCGATCGTCTTCCAAACCGCGCCGCCCCAACCCGCTTCAAATGCCCGATGGACTTGAGCGCCTGAGTTGGTGGGAGGTGCTGAGGCCAGCCAAAACGGATTGGGCGAGGTGATCCCCGCGAATCGGCAAGTGAGGTCTGCCATCAGGAGGGCCCTCCCATAATCGCTTGGTGAATGGATCTGGCAGCCAGCTTGCCGTCTTGAACCGCCATAACCGTCGATGCCGCGCCGGTAGCCCGGATGCAGTCTCCGCCAGCGTAGACTCCGGCAAGCGTGGTCTCGAAGTTCTCATCTACTGTGATGTATCCGTTTTCGATTCCCAGTCCCAACAGCGATGCAAGGGGATGCCTCACCTGCCCAATCGCCTTGATGATCTGATCAGCTTCCACCACAAACGTTTCGTCAGGTACAGGGATGGAAGATGGCCGTCCGGAACTGTCATCGGGACCCAGATGCATGCGTTGACAGGTGAGGCCGGTGACTCCCTGTTCATCCGTGATGACAGCGGAAGGTTGGGCGAGGAACTCGAACCGGATTCCCTCCGCTTTAGCAAATTCGTATTCGTGAGGATAGGCCGTCATCTCGTCGATCGTTCGTCGGTAGATAATCGTGACATCGGTCGCGCCAAGTCGCTTGGCGATAGTTGCGCAGTCGATAGCGGTGTTGCCGGCCCCAATGACGACAACCCGCTGGCCGAGCTTCATGGGTGCGGCTTCCATCTTGCTCTGCTCAATGAGGCGCAGGCCGTCAAAAATCCACTCTTCACCGGGGATATGCAGGTCTGGGCTTTGGCCGAGGCCAACTCCAATGTAGACGGCATCGAAGTCTCTCCTGAGTTCGGCAAGGCTCTTGTCATGCCCAAGTTCGACTCCGTATTCAAATTTTACGCCTAGCCGCTCTATGAACGCGGCTTCACCGATGGCAATATCGATGGGTTCGCGAAGCTGAATGATGCCGTAAGTGCTCAGCCCCCCACCTACGGCGCGACGCTCCAACAGAGTGACGGCGTGTCCCAGTTTTCGAAGCTCTCCCGCACAGGAGAGCCCTGCCGGCCCGGCTCCCACGATGGCAATCGACTTACCCGTTTCATCGCCTATCGACACCGTTTGGGTTTCACGTCCTCGAATCGCGTCCATGGCGTATCGTTGGAGCCTTCCAATTTGAATCGGTGGATGATCGGACCCCAAAACGCAGGCTCCTTCGCAAAGCTCCTGAACGGGGCAGACTCGCGAGCAGGTCGCGCCGAGGAGGTTGGATTCGAGAATCGTCTTAGCCGAGCCCAACAAATTCTTGTCCGCGATCCGCTTGATAAACGTCGGGATATCGATGTGGGTGGGGCACGCGTGAATGCAGGGCGCGTCGTAGCAATAGAGGCACCGGTTGGCTTCTAGGGTCGCCTCATGGTCGGAAAAGGGCGTAAGAAGCTCGCCCAGAGGTGCGCTCGTGACAGCGTCCGACTTCATTCCGTAATAGTAGCGTGAAACCTCGTATCTCTGCGGTCAGGTTGGTACTTGCTTTGGATAGACTGGCCACACAATGGCGTGGTTTGGACTGATCGTATCTTCGCTTCTTCCTGCATTGGCCCTTTGCGCGGTCGCACAGGGGCCAGTCGTTTCACCGGAGGTTCACTCAGATCGGACGGTAACGTTTCGTTTCCGCGATCTCGGGGCCAAAAAGGTTGACCTGAGTCTGGAAGGATCAGACAGCGTTCCGATGGAAAAAGGGGCGGATGGAGTCTGGACCTACACCACCCCTCCCCTTGCGCCGGACCTATACGGCTACACCTTCTCCTCGGACGGCCAAGCTCGGCTCGATATCCACAATCCCACGACTAAGCCGAATCTGATCTGGGTCGGCAATATGGTGATGGTGCCAGGTAGCCCTCCTCAGCCGTGGGAAGTTCAGCATGTGCCGCACGGCACGCTCCACCGTCATTTCTACAAGTCCGACGCGGTGGGAGACGAGCGGGACTATTTCGTTTACACTCCGCCCGGATACACCGCAAACCGTGGCCCAAAGCTTCCCGTGCTCTATCTGCTTCATGGCTACAGCGACACCGCCAACGGGTGGACGTCGGTTGGCCAGGCTCACACGATATTAGACAACCTGATTGCAGAAGGCAAAACGAAGCCGATGGTGGTGGTCATGACCCTTGGCTATGGCGATCCTTATTTTGCAACTGGAGTCGGGGAAGGGTTTCCCGGGCGTCGTCTTGACTCCCGGAGTTATGAACTGTATACGATAGCGCTTCTCGGCGAAGTCATCCCTCAGGTTGAGCGTGAATACCGCGTTTCGACTAACCGAGCCCAGCGTGCCATTGCCGGGCTCTCGATGGGTGGAGCGGAAACCTTACACGTGGGGTTGAACCACCTTGACAAGTTTTCGTACGTGGGCGCATTCAGCTCGGGCGGGCTCAGCAACAACTTTGATAAAGAATTTCCGGAATTTGAGGGTGCCAAGGCGAATAAGGCTCTGAAAGAGTTGTGGGTTTCCTGCGGCACCGATGACGGGCTGATCACGTTCAACCGAAACCTGATCAAATGGCTCCATGACAAGCAGGCAAAGGTCGACGTTCACGAAACCCCAGGCAGACATGCCTGGATGGTTTGGCGCCGCAACCTCGCTGAGTTCAGCCAGCTTCTCTTTAAGTAGGCCGCGCCGGGGTAGGATCGACCGATGGTCGATCCTCAGACCCTAGCCGACGTTCTCAATCAGGCCCTCCCGTACATTCAGGAGTTTCGCGGACAGACCTTTGTGGTCAAGTACGGCGGAAGCGCGATGCGCGACCCCGAGTTAATGGAACTTGTGATCCGCAACGTGCTCCTGCTTCAGCTTGTGGGGATCCGCGTGATCCTCGTCCACGGCGGTGGTCCCGAGATTGACACATGGCTGGCAAAGCTCGATATCCCCAAGCGAACACTCAATGGCCTCCGCGTGACCGATGAAGAGACTATGGACATCGTCGAGATGGCGCTCGCCGGTCGTGCCAACAAGGCACTTGTTGCGGCCGTGCAGCGTGAAGGTGGTCAGGCGATTGGCCTTTCTGGCCGAGATGCCGACCTGCTTGAGGCGGAAACGATTTCTGACGACTTGGGGCGGGTTGGAAATGTGGTGCGGGTAAATGCCAACGTGCTCAATGTAGCCACCGGGGCCGGTTTCATTCCTGTTGTGTGCAGTGTGGCGACTGACGCAGATCGTCGAGCTCTCAACGTAAACGCAGACAGCGCCGCGGCCGCCATTGCTTCTGCGGTTGGCGCGTCGAAGCTGATTCTTCTGACCGACACGAACGGCGTGTTATCGAACAAGGACGATGCCCATTCCACGATCTCCGAGCTTACGGTGGCGAAGGCGAAACAGATGGTGATCAGCGGTGAAGCCGACCGAGGCATGATCCCCAAACTAGAAGGCGCTCTCGCCGCGCTAGGCGCAGGCGTCGCCAGCGTGCATCTGATCAACGGCGGCACCCAAAATTCGCTCCTGGTGGAAGTTTTCACCCACTCAGGTGTGGGCACGATGATCGTGCGATAAGGAAGCACCGTCGAACGCCAAAGGGGTTTTGGGTGCGTCCGGCTCTACGCGGATGCTACCAAACTGCCAGTGATTCCGGATTCCTTGCTCCATTCATACACCCCCGCGAAGCGGTTGTGTGATCCGCCTTGGCAGATCGCCGTCTTTCCCACCAGTTCGGGCTGATTTAACACGGTGTGGGAATGACCGCCGAAGATGATGTCGATCGACTGACATTTTTCGGCCAGCTCGTGGTCCTGGCGGTGTCCGATGTGGGTGAGGCTGATGAGGAGGTCAACTTTTGGCCTTAGCTCCTCTGCCAACTCAATTGCGGTCGTAATGGGCTGATCCCACAGGTATGCGCTGGCGGCTCTGGTGGCCATGCGTTCTGTCAGCATCGGGACCATGACGGCAAATATGCCGATCTTTATCCCCTTTACTTCAACTTCCAGGGTTCGTGGCAAGGGGCGCGACCCATCTTTGCTTCGGAGGTTGCCGCACAAGACGGGGTGTTTGGCTCCAGCTATCTTCGCGTGGAACACAGACTCCATCACATGGGTCTCGCGATTTCCGAGCACGCTCGCCGTGCAGTTCAGACGCTCCAGCAAGGGCCAAACCGATTCTGGTCGCAGCGGAATGCCGAGATTTCCGGTCTTGATGGCGTCGCCAGAGTCGAAATAGAGATCGGCGTCTTGGCGCAGACCCTCAAGCCACCGGAACCGCTGGTCGGTCAGAGTGCCATGCATGTCGTTGGTATGGAGGATCTTTAGTTCCACGAACAAGCCATTGTGCCACTCTCAGGGCGAGGGGTTATACTGGGATGACTGCTAAAAAGACGAACGCGTTTAGCAAATTCGGAGCCAAACATGAACAAGCTAATTTCTCTCACCGTTGTCGCAGCATCGATCATCGGCGTCGCCGCCGCTCAGGGAGCCAAGAAGGCACCGGCCAAGGCACCCACTTCGATCGCATGTGCTGTTATGACCAAGAATTCCGTTGACATCGCCAAGGCGACCAAGAGCAAGATGTTTGCTGACTACAAGGGCAAGCGATACTTCTTCTGTTGCGCCGGCTGCCCAGAGGCTTTCAAGGCAAATCCTGCCAAGTATGCCAAGGCACCAAGCATCGCCACTCCTAAGAGCACCAAGAAGTAAGTCGCCTCTCAGGTGAAACAAAAAAAAGGCCCCAGTGCACAGCACTGGGGCCTTTCTGATTTCTGGATTACTTGGTCTTCGAGGAAGCGGGAGGAACCTGAGAAGCCTTGCTGTCTGCATCTTTGGTCATGCGAGTGCTGACACCGTCGATGAGAAGCATCAAGAAGAAGAAGGAAGCTCCCAAGATGAGGGTGAGCTTGGACATGTAGTCATCGAAGCTAGCCTTGCCCTTGAACGACGTGCGAACACTGCCTCCACCAGACATGGCGTCCCCTTTGCCCGTGATGAGAACCAGGACAGCGAAAACGATCGCGACTATGATCGCGAGAAACATAAGGATGTTGTAGGCGGTATGCACTTGAAACTGATAACCTCGAACTCGCTATTGTACCTTGGGGCCTCTATTCCAGCCCCGGGATCTTTAAATGGAACGCCCACAGGACGCCTTTGGTTGCCAAAAGTGTTAGGGTGCTCCCAGAAATAACGTGCAACAGGCCACTGTTCCATATGCGCCTGGGAATGGATGCGGTGCTCACCTTCGCTGTGGAATAGCGCTCGATGAGTTCGTTGGCGGCCTTGATCCCACTTCTCAGCTGTTTGGCGTTTGGCTTCTTGGTGGTGACGAACTGCTGCGCCATCGAACCCAGTGGCCTCCAGAAGAACATTGTTACAAGTGCCGCCACCAGCAAGCGAGTTTCAAAGCTCTTGACCCACTCCGTCGTAGCAATGACGGAGAAGAGGGTGAGGGCGACGGCAAGGTTTGTGCCGCACCGTGGATGGACTCGAGGCATTCTCGCCACGATCTCTGGGGTGAGCTCTTCACCCTTCTCCATCGCGTGAACCACCATATGCTCGGCACCATGGGTTCCTGAGAGCGGCATCAGCCTCATGGTCAATCCAAAGAGAAAGAGTGTGAACCCGCCCGCAATGGCATCCTTGACGGAGTCAGTCAAAGTGGTGTGATCTAAAGGTGTCAGCACCCAAATCGCAATCACCTGGCTGATGGCGAGCATCGTGAACATTAGGGCACCCGTTCCCATCACTGCCCAAAGGCTTACGCCACCGGATAACCCGCCACTGGTCAGATAGACGCCGAACGGAGTGGCCATCCCACCCACCGGTTCCGGTCGGGGCAGCATGCGGCGACGAGGAATGAGGTCGGATGGACTCAGAATGCCGGTGACCTTCCCAAGGTCGTCTACCACGATCAAGGTTTGAACTCGATCGTCTTCCAGCAGCCTTAGGGCTTCGGCTCCGCTTGAGTAGGGGGCAACGGTGGTTGCCTGGTCTGCGGCTTCTAGGCAGGCGGTCTCCATCTCCACGCCGTTGGCGAGGGCTCTGCTTATCGAAAACTCGGTAATGGCTCCGGCGAGCACCCCGTCCTGCACAATCGGCAACAGCCCGCCGCCGTTTCGCCTCAGCTCGACCACAGCCCTTTGGAGTGAATCCTCTGCCGCACAGGTTAGCGTTGGGCGCATTACATGGCCAACGGGTGCTGAAAGCGCGTAGGTAGGGATCGGGGACTTCACGGGCACCATAAGGGCAACAACGTATTGTACTTGCCATGCACAAAAGGGCCCTATTTAGGGGCTGTTGGAGAACGCCAAGCGACTCCTCAGGCGTCTGCCAGAAAAACTCCAAATGTTAATTGAACAAATTGACCGTTACGCCGCACTGAGTCGTCAGTTACTATTAATGCCGGCTTGAGGTTTAGTGCGCAGAGCAGCAACTCTGCCGCATGTCACAATGGAGCCTATGCGGGGGTGACCCCGAGGAGCATCAAGATTGGCGATTGATACAAGCGATTTTAAAAATGGAATGCACTTCTATCTGGACGGAGAGGTTTACACCATCACCGAGTTCCAGCACGTTAAGCCAGGTAAGGGTGGCGCGTTCGTAAGAACCCGTCTCCGCAAGGTGAAGACCGGGCAGGTTTTGGAAAAGACCTTCCGATCTGGCGAGCGCGTGGAGCCGGCCTTCGTTGAGAAGGTGAAGATGCAGTTCCTGTACAAGCAGGCGGATGAGCTGATTCTTATGGATCTGGACTCCTATGAGCAGATTCCTGTGCCATCGGAAACCTTAGGTTCCCAGGCGAAGTATCTCAAGGAAGATACGGAGATCACAGCTCTCACCGCAAATGGCGAAACTCTTGGATACGAACTACCGAACTTTGTGGAGCTGGAGATCGTCGAAGCCGATCCTGGGTTCAAGGGTGATACAGTGAGTGGCGGAAGCACCAAGGTGGCCAAGCTCGAGAGTGGCGCCAGCATCAACGTTCCGTTCCACATCAACATCGGCGACGTTGTTAAAGTGGATACTCGCACCGACTCGTATCTAGAACGCGTCAAGAAGTAAAAGCTATGAGCAGGTTAGGAAGCGATCTTTCAGAAACGTTTCAGGATTTCTTGACGGGCTGTGCCAAGACCGTCATGCTTCTGGGCGCTCTCGCGACCTTCATTTCCGTTGGCCTGCTCGTGTTTACATGCTTCCGTGTAACTGGCGATGCCGGTTCCGCAAGCCAGATGGCCGATGCCGTCCGCAATGCAGAGATCTTCCAAAAGGTTCTTATTGCCGGCGTCATCGGCTTGGCTACGGGCTCTGCCTACATGTTTTGGGGAAGTGAGTTCCTCGGCGCCGCTCAACTTGTTGTGGCGGCTGGACTCTATTTTGCACCCCTGTATCTACCGGGAATGCTCAGCGGGACCAACCAGGCTTCGCAAAGCGCGCTCGGATCTCTCCAGGTTGGCGGAACGATCCTGGGAATCATCGGCTTCTGCGTGCTGATGATCGACATCTTCTTCCGTGTAACCCAGCGGGTGAAGACGGGTGTAAAGCTCGATCAGCTCAAGTACGGCAAGGGCATTAAAGAGGAAGGGGACAAGCAGAACATCCTGCTTGGCAAGTGCTGGCAGCTCCCTTTTTGCCGAAAGTTTGTTCGTGAGAAATGCCCCATCTACCTGTCCAAGCGAACCTGCTGGAAGGAGCTTGTGGGATGTATGTGCGAGGAATCAGTCATCAGAGGGGCGATGGAGAACAAGCCGATCCCGAAAGATGCACTGCTTGCCGCCAACTTCATTCCTCACAACCACAAGCTGACCATGGCGCAGAAGAAGGAGCGGTGCTACAGCTGCATCATCTACAACGAGCATCAGCGCCACAAGTATAAAGTTTCAATGCCGATGACCGTAATTGGGTTCTTTGCATTCTACGGTCTGTTCCATGGCATGTTGATTGATGCGGTTGGGGCTCTCCTTACAAAGATCAATCACATCGTCAACGGTGCAACGATGGGAGCCACCGGAAACTATACGCCGCCGGTCATGTTCGTTGAAGTCATGCTCGCCTTCTTCATGCTTATCGGATTGACCTATGTCATGAAGATGCTGGAATTCGCGATCTTCAAAGCCAAGATCTGATGCGCAACGGCACTCAGACTCTTGTTCATCTTGACGGTTCACACGGTGAAGGGAGCGGCGCGCTCGTGCGCACGGCGCTTGCAATGTCTGCGCTGACACAACAGCCCACTCGCATTCACGACATCCGGGCCAACTCCAAGTTTTCTGGTCTGGATGCTGAAGACCTGACTTTTGCCAAAGCGCTGGTCAGTGTGGTTTCGGCTGAGATGATTGGCGCGGAACAGTCTTCTGGCACGATGAGCTTTTTGCCCAATTCGCGCCCCAAGGGTTTTAAGGGGCAAATTGAATCCGAGAGAAACGATCTGAAGCGAGGTGCCAATGCACTGGTGGTCCTAAGCTCCATGCTTCCGGTGCTTGCCCGAAGCGGTGTCTACTCCAGCGTCATGGTGGAAGGAGAGACGTTTGGCACGAACGCGCTTAGCTATGATTATTTCGCGAATGTCGCCCTCACCGCCCTGCGTAAAATTGGGATCTACGCGTTCCCTGACCTTGTCCGCGCCGGTTTTGGCAGAGAGTCCAACGGGCAGGTTGCGCTTGATGTGGAGCCGAGTCCGATTTCCAATATTGAATGGACAGATCGTGGCGCCCTTAAGGAAGTTCGGGCGGTAGTGACCCTTTGTGCCCTTCCCAGCTCGGTTGGCGACCGCATCGCATCCCATTTGATTCGAATGGGCAACTCCTCCGGCGTCAAAATCAAGCCAGAGATTCGTGAGGTCGAAGGTTCGGGCCGAGGTGCCTACGTCACAACCTGGGCTGAGTACCAGCGTGGAATGGGTGGCGGAACGGCAATTGGCGCCCAAGGCGTTCGAGCCGAGACAGTGGCCCAACAGGCGTTTGAGGAACTGCTCGACTGGATGTCTGGATCCAGCACGGTGGACCCGTATTTAGCTGACCAGCTTGTGATCCCACTAGCTTTTGCCGAAGGATCCAGTTCCTTTACGGTTTCTCGCCTCACCAAGCGGTTCCTCACCATTGTGTGGGTCATCAAGCAGTTCCTTCCCATTCATCTCACCGTACGTGGGACTGAAAATGGGCCTGGAGTTGTCACAATTGTGCGCGGCTGACTCTGGTATGTTCTGTCGGTGCGCCTCCTCCCAACTTTGCTGCTGTCGCTGACTGCTGGAATTGCATCGGCCGACCAGCTCATTGATATTCCCACTGCCCGAAAGATCCCTTTTGAGGACGTCCGCTACGAATTTCGAGCCGCACCGGTGGTCAGCGGAGATTTGGCTCACTTCCTGGGAATCGGGGTCGGCAACTCCTTCGAACTTGATCTTCGAGACGTAGTGAAGTCCGGGATGAATCCGGTGGGCACATTCGACTTCTCGTACAACTACATAGCCTCAGTTCCAGGAATATCTCCTGGAATCAGTCTTGGCGTCCTCGATGCCTCAAACCTCACCCAAGATGGCAGACGCTTCTATGCGGTCACCACGTTTCGCAACCCAATGGATGATCTGCCGGGAAACCTGTACTCAGACATCAGCGTGGGTATCCAAACCGGCTCCCTCACTTCGCCATTCATTGGCATCTCTCTTCCTTTCAGCAAGAGTTTCTATTTGATTGCCGAGCACAACGGGTTTCGCCTTAGCAGCGGTGTGGAGCTGCGACCTGCCCCTCACGTGGCCGTTCGATTCATCACAAGGGACCGAGAAACCCTAGTCAGCATCAGCGCCATGCTGAAGTTCTAGCGGCATCCCATTCGCGCGGCATAGGTCTGCGATCCTTGATTGAAGGGCTTTCGCGAACAGCTCTCGATTCACCTTTTCGCTGGAGTCGGTGGCAACTTCCTCGTAGGTGAACGGCTTGCCAAACACGATGACGACCTTGAATTTCTCGCCCTTGAAGCTTCCCACAGGCATCACCCTGTTGGTTCCGACGATCCCAACGGGAAGCACGGGAGCCTTGGTTTTCTTAGCCAACATTGCCACGCCGCGGCTCATTTCCTGAATCACTTTCCCGTCTCCACGGGTGCCCTCGGGGAAGATCAGGACAGCCTCCCCTTCCTCAAGAAGTGCAATCGTGCGACGTATGGACTCGGTGTCGCCTTCGCCACGTTTGACCGGGTAGGCACCCAGGGAGGCAATCAGACGACCAAAGATCGGGTGCTTGAAGAGTTCCTCCTTGGCCATAAATCGGAGTCGGCGAGTGGACCCAACCGCAACTGCGGGTGGGTCGAGATGGCTGATGTGAACCGGAGCGACAAGGATCGGCCCCTGAGCGGGAATATTTTCCCGCCCTACCCACCCAATGCCACCGTGGGTGCCGAAGTAGGCCGTCTTCATCGTCCATCGGATAAAGGCGTACCACGTTGGATTCTTGCCGTTCATAACTTGGAGTATATCGGTCTGCCTGGGCGTGGTGCGGGAGGACACCTTTTCGAATTGCAATCTTCAGATTGCGGTTCCTCCGCTAAACTAGCTCTATGCTTTCCAGCCGTGCACGCTACGCTACCCGAGCGGTTCTTGACCTCAGCCTGCTTGCTGACCAGGGCCCGATTCAGATTCAGGATATTGCGTCGCGGCAGAACATTCCAGTTAAATTTCTCCAGCAGATCCTTGTTGCGCTGAAGATGACCGGCTTTGTTCAGAGCCGGAAAGGACCAGGCGGCGGCTACTCGCTTGCCGTCCCACCCCAGGAAATCACCCTTGGGGCCGTACTTCGCGCTATGGACGGGCCAATCGCCCCGATCAGCTGCGTCAGCGTAACCAAGTTCAGCGAGTGCGGCTGTCCAAACCCAGAGGTTTGTGCCCTTCGAGTCGCCTTCAAGGATGTGCGGAACGTAATGTCGGAAGTGCTTGATCAGACAACGTTCGCGGAATTGGCGGAGAGGCAGCGGCAGAACGAGGATGGTCTTTCCAAGTCTTTTGACTTCGTAATTTAACCCAGAGAAGCCTAATCAAGAACAAACCCAGGTTTGTCGATTGTTTTTGTCTGAAATTAGGAAAGTGCGTGATACCCTTTAGGAGGAGGCAACCTCCAAATAGGCATCCGCATGGCAGATTGGCGCATCAAGAACCGAAGGATCAGTCGCGATTTAGTCACCGCTTTCGTTGCGACACTCGCTTTGGTTGTGCTCAGCATTGCCTTTGGCGGCCAGCCAAAGGCGCCTTCGTCGGATAAGCCGCTTCTCAACATCGCCTATTTCCCAAACCTTACACACGCCCCTGCGCTGATCGGAATGGCGCGAGGAACGTTTCAAAAAGCGGTTCCCGATTTTACGATTCAACCTCGCGTGGTGAACGCCGGCCCCGAAGCGATGGAAGCGTTGCTTGCTGGTGAGGTTGACATTGCCTACGTTGGACCAAGTCCGGCTGTGAACACTTATCTCAAGTCTCACGGGACAGCCCTAAAGATCCTAGCGGGTGCATGCAGCGGCGGCGCTTGTCTCGTAGCGCGTGGAGACGTCGACATCACTTCGGTGGCGGGGTTGGACCATCATCGGATTGCGGTTCCTCAACTCGGCGGAACTCAGGATGTATCTTTGCGGCACTTCTTGGATGTGAACGGTCTGTCGCCGGAAGAGAAGGGTGGAAGGGTGTCCATCATCCCGGTGAAGAACCCTGACATTCTGGCGCTGTTCCTGCAAAAGCAGATCGACGCGGCATGGGTTCCAGAACCTTGGGCCTCTCGTCTGGAGAAGGACGCAAAGGCCAAGATCGTGGTGGATGAAAGTGACCTGTGGCCAGGAAAAGCGTTCACGACCACCGTCGTTGTCGCCCGATCCGCGTTTGAGAGGCTTCACCCCGAGGCGGTCAAGGCAGTTCTTCGTGCCCACCTGCAGACTATAGATTGGATTCATGATCACTCTGCTGAGGCGCAACAGGTCGTCAACGGCGAACTCAAGAGGCTGACAGGCAAAGCTCTCGGCGAAACCGTGCTCCATCGCGCCTGGGCTCGGCTGAAGTTTTCTGTGGATCCAAATCCATCCAGCATCTCGGCACTCGCCGATGCCGCACATCAAGCTGGCTACCTCAAGGAGAGCCCTAACTTGGACGGAGCGTTTGATCGCGTCCTGCTTGCGGCGGCTGAACAGCAGCGTCGACTTGAGGCTCGCTGATGCCAAAGCTGGTTGTGAAAGGACTGGACAAGCAGTTCCGTCATCTCGACAAGCGCGTCTCAGCCCTCTCCAATATTTCTTTGGAAGTTCAGGATGGAGAATTTCTGATCTTGGTGGGGCCGTCTGGCTGTGGGAAATCGACGCTTCTGAACATCATTGCGGGGTTGGACAAGCCAGATTCAGGATCTGTGGCGATGAATGGAGTTCCTATCAAGGGGCCGGGGCCAGATCGGGCATTGGTCTTTCAGGATGGCGCGCTGTTTCCCTGGCTCGATGTGCAAAAGAATGTCGAGTTCGGACTTCGCCAGAACGGCTATTCCCGAACTCAGGCGGCCGAGAAAGCCACTCACTATCTAAATTTGGTTGGATTGATCAAGGTCGCTGAAAGCGACCTGCACACTCTTTCCGGAGGGATGAGGCAGCGAGTCGCGATTGCGCGCGCCCTCGCGTTGGAACCCGAGGTTCTCCTAATGGATGAACCATTTTCTGCCCTGGATGCCATCACACGCGAAGACTTATACGTTGAGCTTCAGGATGTGTGGAAGAAGAGCGGATCAACGATCGTCTTTGTGACTCACAATGTTCGCGAAGCAGTGACCCTTGGGGATCGAGTCATTCTCCTCGCCGCGGATCCTGGGCGAATCCAAGCTGAGTTTCCCGTCAACATTCGTCGGCCACGTCACATTGATGACGTGGAGGTTGCTCGCACGGCTCAACAAATCTCCCATGCAATGAAGGTGGGAAGGTCTTCAAAGGACAATTCAACCGAACAGGTGGTGACGTTCAGTGGCTGACGCCGTGAAGCGAGTTGCCTTCTTTGCGGTGCTGATCCTCCTGTGGGGAGTGATCGCAGCCCGTGGAGTTTGGGATTCCACTCTCTTTCCTGGCCCACTAAAGGTTGCCCAAACACTTTGGGAGCAGTTTCACAGTGGAGCGCTAGTCTCCGCGACCGCAATAAGTCTTCGCCGGGTGCTGATTGGATACGGCATCTCTCTGGTGGTTGGAGTCCCACTGGGAATCCTTCTTGCCCGCCAGAGGAATCTTGAGGTTACGGTCGGCACGCTGGTTTCAGGATTCCAGTCCTTGCCCAGCATTTGTTGGCTCCCACTGGCCCTTCTTTGGTTTGGGCTCAACGACAGGGCGATTCTGTTTGTTGTGGTTGCGGGTTCGCTCGTGTCCATCACGGTTGCGGTGCAGGATGGGGTCAAGAACTTGCCACCGACCTATGTAAAAGCGGCCCAAACCATGGGCACGCCTCCTTTCAGAATATACACAGACGTGCTCTTGCCCGCGTCGCTTCCATCTATTCTCACGGGCGCAAAGTTGGGGTGGGGATATGCTTGGCGAGCTCTGATGTCTGGCGAGCTGCTATTTGTGAGCCTCGGCCTCGGTCAAATGCTGATGCAGGGTCGGGAGCTTGCCGATATGAGCCAAGTAATCGCCGTCATGATCGTCATCATGGCGCTTGGCCTGTTAACAGATCGAGTCATTTTCGGCTCACTGGAACGGCATGTTAGAAGGAAGTGGGGACTCGCAACAGGCTAAAAAGTCCCGGATGTCTGCTTGGCTGAGCTATCATTGTTGCATCAGTAGCCGTGAAACGGCCCGGATTTTGTAGCTGCAATTGATGCAGCTGACTCACAGCAGAGGTGCTCCCCGATGATTTCAAATCTTCCGACAAACCTTCTCCCCAGGCGAAGGCATCTGTCACGACTTCTTTCAGTGTCGATATTTGCAGTGTTGGCAACGGCCATGTCATTTGCCCAAACCGTCACGAAGGTGACGGTCGCCCCAGCCAGCGTTGTCGGCGGAGCCTCCGCGACAGGCACGCTGACGATTTCGAAGAAGGCTGTTGGAGACGGATTTTCCGTGTCCCTAACATCCTCGCTTACCGCTGCGACCGTGCCTCAATCGGTCTTGGTTCCATCTGGAAAGACGTCGGTGACGTTCAGTATCGGCACAATGCCGGTGGCTATAAATTCGACCGCTAGCATCAAGGCACTCACCCAGACGAACAGCGCCAGTGCCAGCCTGATCATCAAGGCTCCAGGCCTAAAGTCGGCGGTATTGAACCCGCTTTCTGTCATCGGCGGCAACTCCTCAACTGGAACCGTCACGATAACTTCGTCCGCTCCCGCCAACGGTCTCACGGTCAAGCTTGCCTCAGCGAGCAGCCTTGCCTCCGTTCCCGCCAACGTGGTCATTGCTGGAGGAACAACTTCCGGAACATTCACGGTGAGCACTCTTCCAGTGATCACCAAGGCGACTTCAAAGATTTCAACGGTGTTGGGGACATCCACTATTTCCAACACGCTTACGATTCAGCCAGTGGTTGTCAGTTCCGTTTCAGTCAGCCCTGCTTCCGTGCAGGGTGGAACCAGCGCGACGGGAACCGTCACGCTGAATTCGAAGGCGGTTGGTACCGGAGTTTTTGTGACTCTGTTGAGTAGTTCGACCTCAGCGACAGTTCCAAGCGGAGTCGTGGTTTCCAACGGGTCTTCCACCGCAACATTCGCAGTTTCCACGGTAGGTGTGAAAGCCCAGACGACTGCGAAGATAACCGCTAAGACCGGTACAGTGTCTGCCAGCGCAAACCTCATTTTGACTCCGAGCCCATCGTTTGCAGGGAGTTATTCCGGTTCGTTCTATTCCAGTCAAGGTGGAATTGGAAGCCTCACGTTTACAATAGCTGCCGCCGGCACTCTAACCGGCAAGGCTACCGACTATTCAAATTCGACTCCCTCGGCCGCAACGTTGACGGGCACGGTGACCTATGGCGGATTGGCAACGATCACCGTTACGAACAGCAAAGGTCCACAGCATAATGTCGGTCAACTTCTCATGATGCCGGGCGGATACATCTCCGCGATCATGAATGGCACAGACGTCAATAGCGGCGGAAACACCGTGATCACTGCCAAGCTGAACAGCGCTGGAAACCTCTTTACGGGCACCTACAATGGAACCGCGTTGTCGGGCCAGGGTCAGCTGACCACCCTGAACAACGTGGTGGTCACCGCTTCTGGCGGCATCACCGCCACGGCTTCTGGATACACGAATATCCATGGCACGATGACCCCCACTGGAATCGCAACGCTCACCGCCACTCAGCAGAGTGGTACTCAGACCGTTACGGTGTACTTCGCTTTTGATGCAGGTGGAATTCTGGAAGGCTATCAGCCGGACGCCAACAGTGGCGCAACCAGCTTTAGCCTGGTGAAATCCTTCGCGGGAATGTATTCGATTAGCGTGAATCCAGGAACCATTCAGTTCGTGGTCGATGCCTCAGGCTATGTGTACGGAGCATCTATAGGGACCGACTCTCCTTACTTTATCGCTGGAACCGTCTCTCCAGCGGGCATCGTGAATGTCACCGCAACGCCAACGAGCACCCAAGGAAACAACGGCCTCGGAACTATTACGGGAACGATCACCGTGGAGGCAGGTGCGCTCCTCGGAAGCGGCACCGTTTCGTTTGTGGGTGGAAACTCGAGCACATGGGATGCGACCGGCCAGCCACCCTCAGGCTTAATCAACTCTGGCAACTATAAAATCACGTTTGGCAACAACGCGACCTTAAACGTCACGATTGCGAAGACGGGAATCATCACCGGTTCCGGGCCGGGTTATGTGGTGTACGGAGTTTATTCCGGTGGAGACTCAGTCGTAATGATTGCAGTTCCCACTGGCAATAATTCGATAGGCGGAACCGTCAGCCTGGTGGGTGAAATCACCTCAAACTATGCGGGTGGAACATTCTCGGTGCTTAACGGCAATTCTGGTTCTTGGTCGGGAACCAAGAACTAGAGACAGCCACAAAGGCAAAGAGGCCCCAGATCTTCCAAATGATCTGGGGCCTCTTTGCTTTTCAAACAGTATTGTTGGCTCGTGGAGAGCTAGCGAAGATCCCACATATATCGAACGGGGTCCACGATGAGCCCGGCCCACTGACCGAGTGCATTGCACCCGGATGTGAGCTGCGCAGGCGCAACGCTCTTCACGCTTCCATCTGCCTCTGCAACATTGGCACGGCCAAGGTGCCATGGCCATGCTCCGCCATAAATCGTTGGGGAGGTTGGTTTCTCGGGCTGCCAGCCGAATGTGGTGGTGTACACATCTGCGGTGTATCGCTGAGCCCCGGTAAAGCTATCCACCACGCCTAAGCCTCCCGGTGCGGCTGCGTAGTATCGGCATGGGGGAACTACCAGCCAGTTGCCGCCACCGGTGGGCTCGCCTGATGACGTTCTTGCCCAGACGGAATCCATGAACACGATGGTGTTGGACGGTTCGATGATTTCTGAGTTGTCTCGAGGCATCGGTACCCAGTTCGAATCCTGCTTGACGATGGGTGCGAGATTTTGATAGTTGTAGCCGTAATCGGATCGCTGGGACGCACTGTAGTATTGCGAGTCCGCATCTCCCGGGACTAGGTCCTGATCAAACGTCGCTTCAAGCTCTGGCCAGCCACTGGAATCAGCGGGGCAATGAAAGATGGCGAAGTCCTTTACATACGGCAGAAGCATCTGCACCCAGGTTCGGTCATTTCTGGAGTTGGGCGAACCGGCTGGTTGGTAGTTCACCGGCATGTACCGATCATCGTAGTCGCCGTTATAGAGTCGAGAGCCTACGGAAATCTGGTGAAGATTGGAAGCACATGAGGCGCGAAGCGACAGGCCCTTGGCACCCAGGAACACTGGGAACAGAACCGCGGCAACAATCGAGATGATCGCAATGACGACAAGCAACTCGATAAGAGTAAAAGCGAAGCTTCGACGACGCACTTTAAGTAGCGTTCATTATATCGCTGGAAACCGATTTGGACAACGTATAAACGTCAATAGTGCCCGTAGTTCGAAAGCCCTGGTTAGAATACCAGCCCTGAAGTCGGGCATCGCACTGCAAAGTGACGATCTGACCGCGCTTGTGCGCTTCGGAAAGTGCCCATGCGGTCAGTTCCTTGCCGAGCCCGACTCCGCGATTTGCAGACGCGACGCAGAGGTTGTAAACCCCGAGAACGCCATCCCCAGGACAAAGCATGATCGCGCCACATCGTCGGTCATAGACCAAAAGCTCGTAAATCTCCATGTTCGAGGCATCAGCTGTCGCTTGAGCGACCCTTTGACGGAAAGACTCGGACTGTCGATTGAAGAACTGCTCGGTCATAAATTGGGCCGTCTCAATTCGCCTTTCCGCGGTCTCCGCCATTCTCATGTGTGGACCGTAGTGGCGACCGGCTGGCTCGGCAACCATCTGAATCAAGCGGTAGCCAACCCGGAAATCGCAACGGTAGAGCAGCTCTCCAACGTGGCGCGGCTTATCACTGGGCAGCGTGTACACATTGAAAACCTTCTTCTTGGCCGCCAGTTCCCGAAGCTGCTTTGCTGACCAAGGATCGAGGTTGAGTCCAGCAGCGAAGTTGCAGATTGGATGGTCGAACTCACCCACGCAGGCCCTAAACCCTTCCTCCTGGATCATCGTGGTGTTGGGGATCGCAAGCCCCAAGCTGAAATACGTTTGGAGCAGGTTCTCGGAACACGCCAGCACGGTTTCTTCGGGAGTCAAAGTACCGCGCTCCATAGCAGTGCGACGCCACTTTTCCGAGTGGAAGCGATAGCGCCGAGCGAGAATCCCTGAGCAATGCTCCGACCTAGAAAAAGCTGGGGACCGCGTGGAGTGACAAAGAGGGTGGTGAAGGTGTCCCCTTTCTTATCGAACTTGAGAAGGTCGAGTCCCACGCCGAGGTCAAATCCGTTTCCGCTGTCAACTTTGACCCCAATCCTGATCGTTGGCGCATACACCCTTTCGGGGGCATTGAAGCTGCTTCCGGTGAACTCGGTCTGAAAGAACCGAGCTACTTCCCGCATCAGGCGTCGTTGGACAAAGATTCCCCCGTAATGGCCAGTGTCCAGCCACAAGACGCGAGGAGAAGTGAGGCACGCGATGAGCTCCTGGGTTGACTGCTGGTTGATCACGGTGTCGTACTGACCACCAATGACCAAGGACGGGGCACTACGGCGGCTGGGGAGATATCTGAGAGGCTCAATGACCTCGATGGACTGGTGAAGCTTTTCTTCCGTAAATCCTCGTCGAATCAGGGCATCGCGCTGACGCACCAGAAGGGAGGACGTCCAAACGATGTGTGCAATGTCTGCCCCACCAAGCACGAACGCAACATGGCTAATGCGGTCATCTACTCCAAAGGCCAGTTCTGCAACGAGAGCGCCGAGGCTGGTGCCCGACAGTCCGACATGGGTTTGGTCGAATTCGGGCCGAGTCTCTAGGAAGTCCAGGCTTCTGCGCACGTCCAGTACTGCCTGGGTCATCGTCAGGACCATCTTCCTGGGGTCAGGCTCAATAGCGAGGTCGCCTGAGTGATGTCCGGTCGGAGTTCTGGTCAGGTGGTAGGGAAGCGTCATCACCGCCGCGGCGATGTTGGCACGGTTGAGCTCCTGGGCCATCGCTCGCTCATTCTTGAGGTCTGTGGCTCCCCAATAGTGAAGGATCAATACCACGGGGATTTTCATGCCGGGATTGACGGGCATGAAGATTCTCAGTGGGACCGTGTTGTTTGGAGAAAATGGACTCGTGACCGGGCTCGGGAACTCTTCCAGATACTCGGTCCCTTCCTCGGTTTGGTCCATTTCGCGCCAAGGCGCAAACTGAATCGGGGCGGGTCGCTTGGCGACGCTTGGGATCTCAGGAAGCGGAATATCCTGCGCGGCTGCGGACACCATGGCAATTAGGGCGGCGACCAGGCATCCGACAACCCGCAGTGAGGACGGGATTTTTGTTGAACGGTGTCTGGCCGTTCTTCCCGCATCTCGATGGCGTTCCACCATTCCAATGTACCGGTAGAGGGGCTGCAATGATTCCACCGTTTCAATCTTTGCAACGCACACTTGGAAACACACGCATCCATTAGGGCGATATGCCCTTGCTGTGCGACTTCAGCCAGAATAGGAAGGCTCTATGTACTTCACGAAGTTTCCCCATCGTTCGAACTTCTCCTTCGTTGAACAGTTCGATGCGGCATCCAACCGATTGAAAGCGGGCAGTCGAGAGTTTGATGCCGTCGTGAGTTCCTATGAGGGTGGCATCACCCATATCCAGGTGCGGCATCCAAAGGTTTGGGGAGACAATCGCTGCCTTGAGGCGTTGGCTGTGCCCTCGACGGCTTCGGAAACATCACTTGAAGTCGGTGGCGAATTTGAACTTTCGGTTAAGGGCTCAAAGGGGCAGACGCTGTTCACCGGCCGATTTGGCGTCTCCGGCGAAGCGTCGATGTTCTGTTTTGCTCCGGCCGAGGAAGCTCGCTACTACGGAATGGGCGAGAAGACATTCGGGAAGCTCGAACTCTCCGGCTATCGTTCCAAGTTCTGGAATACCGACGTTTGGGGAGACTTCCACTTTGCCCAATGGGGTGAGAACCCAACCGATCCACCCTACTTCTCTTTGCCCTATCTCATTGCAGAGATTGAAGGGGAGTACGTTGGGTTCCTGCTTCACAACCCGTATCCAACCTTCATGGAGACTCCGGGTACGGATGAGGCGCGCGTTTTTGTCGAGTGGCAGCGCACAGCCCCCGACCTGATCCTAGGAAGCGAGGGCGGCGAGCCAAATCTCTGGATCCTGACGGGTCCCACGCTGCGTGAGCTGACTCAGAAGCTTCAAAAGCTTGTCGGTGTGACGCCGGTTCCTCCGGCTTGGGCATTGGGCTACCACCAATCCCGCTGGGGCTACGGCGGGCATGACGACCTCCTCGAGTTGGACCGCCAGTTCACCGACCACAAGATTCCGTGCGACTCGCTTTGGCTGGATTTGGACTACATGGACGGATTCCGCATCTTTCAGACCAGCGAGCAAATGTTTCCGCAGGGTGCCGCGGTTACGGCTGCCGAACTCGCCAAAACTGGTAGGAGAATCGTCCCGATCATCGATCCGGGAGTGAAGTTTGAGCCGGGTTACGCAGTCTACGATGACGGCCACAAGAACCAGATTTTCTGCTTGAACGCGGAAGGTAAAGAGTTTGTGGGCATGGTCTGGCCAGGTGAAACCGTGTTCCCCGATTTCTCGGAGAAGAAGGCTCGAACATGGTGGTCCGGCTACGTTCGTAAGTTTGCGGAGAGTGGATTTGGGGCTTGCTGGCTGGATATGAACGACCCGTCGACGGGGCCGGTTGATCCTCAGGGCATGTTCTTTGGCGGCGGCAAGGTGCCTCACTCGGCGTATCACAACCAATACGCGCTGGGCATGCAGATGGCGACCCACGATGGGTTCTTGAAAGCGCGTCCGAAGGAGCGCCCATTTATGCTGTCTAGATCTGGATACATCGGCTCCAGCAAGCATGCGGCCATCTGGACCGGCGACAACCTCTCGAACTATTTCTATCTGAAGATTTCGATTCCGACGTCCGTGAACCTATCCATCTCCGGGCTGCCGTTCAATGGGCCGGATATCGGCGGGTTTGGCGACAGTGTGACGGATGACCTGATGGTCGACTGGGTGAAGGCCAACTTCTTGTTCCCGTTCTTCCGCAATCACTGCGCGAAGACCGGTCGCAATCAGGAGCCTTTCGCATTTGCTGTCCCAGTGATGACGATTTTGCGGCGCTATATCCGACTGCGCTACAAGCTGATGCCTTACCTATACAACCTGTTCATCGAACAGGAGCTTAGCGGAGACCCAATTCTACGCCCCTTGATTTACGAGTTTGAGGAGAGCGGCCCGAGAGGTCAGGATGACCAGTTCCTGGTCGGTCCGTCTATTCTCCAGGCGCCGTTTGTGGAGGAGAAGGCAAAGATCCGCACCGTTTGGCTCCCGGGAGTCGAGCCTTGGTTCGACGCCGAATCTGGAGATTGGGAGGCGGCTGGCGAACTGTCGGTGAAGAACGACCGGACAGGAACCCCGCTCTACATCCGAGCCGGTGCGATGATCCCCATGCAGGCCGGCACTCCTACCGACAACACCAAGAACTTCTCAGACGTGAACATCCACGTCTTCGTGCCAACTGGTTGGTCTGGCGATTCGACCCTGAACTACCGCGCTGATGACGGCATCTCGTTTGAGTACCAACAGGGCGCCCGCAGTGCCATCGACGTTGAGCTGGCCAGCGTAGACGGAAATCTCGCCCTGAATTGGAAGCAGACCGCCAGCGGCTTCGGCGAAATCAAACCCACCTTCGTGATCCATGGAGATCCCAAGAGCGTCCGCCTAAACGGAGGCTCCGTGAAGCTGATATCAGGCAAGGTTGTCCTCACTGGAAGAACGCTGAAGGTTTCGGTAGTCAGCTAAAGTCCGGGGCTCCTTCCTTTCGCTCGGCGAGAGGAAGACGGTGGATGGACTGCCCCGACTCGTCGGGGTCGCCCACGACCAAATTGTCGGCGCTCAAACTATAGGGCCTTGGCCTGCGCCCGGGCCTTAACGGCCCGGCTCTCCATCCCTGGCCCTTACCTCTCGCCGGCGCGACAGGAAGGGAACCGGACGAGTTACCGCACGCGATAGATGTGCGGTTGATACGCCTTAAAGTCGTCCTCAAACTTCCTGACCTGTTCCCCGTAGTTTGACCCACTTGAAGTGTGAAATCCGTCTGGAATCACATGAAGAAAACTGGCAAGCGCTACACCGAGGACGAGATCCTGAAGGTGTTGAAGGAAATCGAAGCTGGCGGCGCGATAGCGTCAG
>CAIYLG010000025.1 GCA_903927025.1 uncultured Armatimonadota bacterium | reverse complement strand
GGTGGTCATCGGCTGGGCCGACGGTCACGCAAAGGCAATGCCGATCTCCCAGGTCGCCGCAGGCTGTTCCGCCTACGGTCAGGGTGCTCTGCAGGGTCGCGTAACTGATCCTTCCAAGTTCATCTGGGCTATTCAGCAACCATGAAGTCACTTAGCTGGATTATGTTTGGAGTGCTAGCCACAGCTATTCTCGCCGGTTGCGGCGAGAAAGCTGAGGATCCGGCAACGGATAAGGCGTTCCAGGACGACCTTGCGAAAGCAGCCGCTTCTCACAGCGGTCCCGCTAAGAAGAAAGGGATGATGGGAAGTCTTCCTGACGAAGTGAAGTCGAAGATGAGCGGTGGCGCTCCTTCTTCGGGTGGATCTTCGGCACCGGCTTCGGCCCCAGGCAAGTAGTTCCCACTTAAGGACACTCATGGACGAAGCGTCTTAGGCAGACGCTTCGTCCAATTTTTTGCATGGCGATACCCTCTGAACAGCTCGATCGCGGGATCTCCTTGGCGCGGCTCGCGCTGAGTCAGGGCAACTCTAGTGCGGCTGAAGCAGAATTGCTCTCTCTGATTCGTGTTGATCCTCAATGCATCCCTGCTCTTCACGGTCTCTGTGCGGTTTATAGCTCGATGCAGGCGTATGGAAGGGCACTTCAGGCAGCCTTAGCGATTCTTACGATCGTTCCGTCTGAGCCTGAGGCGCTGGCTATTGCTGCAGGGTCAAACCTCAATTTGGGTGAGTTTTCCCAGTCTGAGCTTTATGCTCGCCGGCTGGTTGCCTTGCAGCCGTCGAACTCTCGCGCGCTCTTCGTCCTTAGCTGTGCACTCAGCGGTAGCGGCAGGAATCAAGAATCGCTTCAGATATTGGAGAGAGCGCTGGCACAAAGCCCGTTCGATCCTGAACTGATGGCTGCTAAAGCGCAATTGCTCGCGAGACTTAATTGGACAAGTCAGGCGATTGAGTGGTATCGAAAGTCACTCAAGCTGGCTCCCAATCCTGAACTAGCTCTGGAATATTCGCAGCTTCTTCGAGAAGAAGGGTTCACAGAGACTGCCGTTGACGCACTTCAAGTCTATCTTCAGACGAATTCTGTATCACCCAAAGTGCAAGAGGCTGCTGCTCAGGCGCTGACCGAAGCCCACCGATTTGACGAAGCGGAAGTCTGTTGGCAAGCGGCACTGAGGTTCGGTGCGGAACCTGGCAAAGTGCTAGAGCACCGGATTCAGTCCGAGGTGTTCGCCGGCCGTCTCGAAGTTGCCAAAGACCTCATTGCCGCCGAGCTTGCTGAGAACCCGAATCACCTGGAGTTGTATGCGACGTTCGCTTCGATAAGGAAGTTTACGACGGAAGAGGCTCCAGTTATTGACCAAATGGAGCGGCTTCTCGCCTCCGCGATGGACTTCGAACTCAAGCGAGATCTTGCCTTTGCACTCGGAAAGGCCTACGCAGACATCTCGGAATACGAATTGGCGATGGCCAGGTATGACCATGCCAACCGGCTTGCGTATGAAGGCAACGCGAATGCTCGGAAGTTTGATGCAAAGGCTTGGCGGTGGTACACAAGCCAGCAGATCAACTTCTTCAGTCGTGAGCAGGTGAATCATCTCCAACCGCAGGGAAGCCGAGCAGAGGGTCTCCTATTTATTCTTGGGATGATCCGGTCTGGCACCACGTTATCTGAGCAGATTCTCAGCAGACATTCCCAGATCGCCGCTGGGGGCGAGAAGACCTTTTGGGCAGATCATCGGGACGAGATATTTGATGCTGGCACCCTGAAGTTCGACTCAATCGAGGCGAGCAAGCTGGCTAATGCCTATACCAAGCTGATGAAGCCCTATCAGGGAACTGCCTCTTGGATCACCGAAAAGAATCCCGCCAACATCACCATCGCAGGTTTGATTGCCTGCATCTACCCACAAGCCAAGTTTCTACATGTCAAGCGACATCCGGTCGACAACCTGCTCTCTATCTGGATGACGCCTCTGCGCACCGGTCTCCCGTTTGTCAACTGCAAGAAGAATCTGGTGGCAGCATACAAGGAGTACCTGCGGATGGAAGCGCACCTTGTCCAGGTGCTTCCGGAAAGTCAATTCAGGACGGTGACGTATGAAGACCTTACGTCGCATCCGGAGGCGACGGTCGGAGGAATCTTGAATTGGTTGGGGCTTGATTCTGAAGAGGATTGCCTCCACCCAGAATCCAACCCGCGAACGGTGAGGACACCGAGCTTCTACCAAGTTCGTCAGCCGATTTCGACATCATCTCAGAACAAGTGGAAGCACTATCTGCCGTGGCTGGGAGAGTTCGAAGAGCTGCTGTAGGGTACTGCCGGACCTTAGAAGTCCAAAACCGCATTTCGCGTCTCACCCAGGCAGTAATGGCGGTTCCCTCTACCGCCATCGCCAGCCGCAAATCACCACGAAGAGGTGCGTTTCTTAGGGATTCAGGTGAGCGAACTCGCCGAGCCATGGCTCGAACTTCTTCCACCTAGCGACCGAGGTGCGGTAGATCGGCTGTCTCACCTGCCAAACGCTGGGTGTCACCACCGTTCGCACGTTATTTTCTGGGTGCAGGCAGGCGTCGTCCCACCCATTCAACTCGCAGAATTCGACCAGACGGCGAATGTTGGTGTCGGGATCTCGAGTGAGTTCCTCGTAATCCACCTCTATGAAGTGCGAGGAGGGAAGAATAGACCGATAGGCGTCCATGGTTTGCAGATATCGCTCGTACGCCGAGACGATGTTGGCCTTGTTGTGAGCCCATCTCAGACGATTCCGATTTGGCGTCGCATAGATGGAAAGGCACGTGTCGATGGGATGCCGACGGATGTGAATAATCTTGGCGTTTGGAAACGCGAGCCGAATCAGTCCGAGGGCCTGGTAGTTCTGCGGCATCTTGTCGACTACGCGATAGGTGAACGGGGAGATTTCACGAAGGTGCCGTCGGTATCTGGCTGCTAGCCTAGCGAGATGTTCTCGA
This sequence comes from uncultured Armatimonadota bacterium, assembly GCA_903927025.1. Classification (GTDB taxonomy): domain Bacteria; phylum Armatimonadota; class Fimbriimonadia; order Fimbriimonadales; family Fimbriimonadaceae; genus Fimbriimonas. The sequence goes on along the minus strand of CAIYLG010000025.1, from coordinate 16,395 downwards.
TCAATTCTCGTGCCGTTGCCAGTTATCGCGGCAACGCCATTTTCGAGCCAGAACTTCTGCTCGCCAGCGGCTCCCACTAGAGGATGGGCGGATAGAATCTGCTCCACCAACGTCGTCCCAGACCGGATCATTCCAACAACAAAGATGGGTTCGAGGTCAGATTCCTCGCCGTTCGAAACTTGAGAAGGTGAAGCATGTTTGAGCAGATTGGGGAGCACATCGTATGGCCCCAGTGCCTTTGGATCAAACTTCTGTTGACCAAACTTGAGCTCATAGGCCAAGCGATTCGCCGAATCGAGGTAGCCCATCGCTCCCTCATACTCTCCGAGGTCCTCATAGGCTTTCCCTATTGCGTACTGCAGGAGACTGAGTTGAGATTTGGGAAGGTCGTCCCGTGTGGCAATGTTCACCATCTGGTCCACAAACGGTCGATCAGCCTCTTTCAGCTTTTGGTTGGTGGCCAACGCCAGGTAAGCAGAGCCCTGAGATGGGTCAAGTTCGATGGAACGCCTGAACTCCGGACCCGCTTCCAGTATTTGACCGCTCATTTGGAGAACGGAGCCAAGAAGGGAATGGGCGAGCGAAGAGTCTGGCTGAAGCTTTAGGGCTTGTTGGATGAGCGGATCCGCCAGAGAGCTCCTGCTTTCTTCGATGTGGGCTCTGGCGAGCCAAAGCAGGTCCTCCGCAGAATCGGGACGGAGGGTTACAACTGTTTGAGCAATGCCAACCGCCGCGTGAGTGTCGCCTTCCTCAAGCAGAATCTGTCGCAGGCGCGACAGCGCTTCGATATTCGCGGGCTCAAGTTGAATGGCACGCCGATAGCTGGCGATGGCTTCTGAGGCATTTGCAAGTCCCTGGTAGGCAGTTCCGAGCGCAAGGTGAATCGCTGCAACTTTGGGTGCGGCAGCGTAGGCCCGGTTCAATAGGGGAAGCGCCTGGGAGAACTGCTCCCCGTCAATTAGGCACTGGGCAAGGTGATGGAGGGCAAGCGGGTCCTGTTGCCCCAAGTTGAATGACCTCTTTGCGTCTTCGAGGGCAGGTTGAATGTGGCCAAGCCGACGAAGGGTCATTGACGACCAAAGGAACGCTGGGGCGCATTTGGGGTCCGCTGCTTTGGCACGGTCGAAGTAACTTTGAGCGGTCTCAGGCTGATTCAATCTCAGGGTGGCGATGCCACCCAAAATGAGAGTGGGGACGTGGTTGGGCTTTATCGCAAGAATCCGCTCAACTTGCTCGACACACTGTGCCAGGTTGCCGCTCTGAAGCGAACTGTTGGCACTGTTCAGCAGTTCGGGCGGTATCACGGCGCTCATCCCTGGGTTGCCTTTCCTATGATTCGGTCAATTCTGAAAAAGCACCGAGCCAGGGTTCGTAGTTCTTCCATCTAGCCTGCGATCCTGAATGAATGGGCTGACGAACTTGGTGAACACTTGGGGTGAGGACAGCTCTCACGTTTTGTTCAGGCGTGAAGCACGCCGGCTCGGACTCTAGGCCGACAAAGGCAAGCAGCGATTCGATCGTCGGCTTTGGTGTGGAAGTGAGATCCTCGTACTTTAAGGAATGAAACTGGTTCGCTGGAAGGACAGACTGGAAGTGATCAAGGAGTCTGAGGTGCTCTCGGTAGACAAATGCCAGGTTCTCCTTACTCGATGCATAGGCAACGCTTCCACTGACCGGCGTCATCCAGATTGAGAGCAGATTGTCTGCCGCATTGCGCTTCAGATGCACGAATTTTGTGCTCGGGAAAACGCAGGCGAGTAAGCCTGTGAGATCGAAATTCGCTGGGTTCTTATCCACGACGTGCTTTATCAAGGGGGATTTTGGCTCGATTTGCTTCAGATATTCAGGGGCAAACTTGAAGGCACTGGCCCGATTGAAAGCAAACTCGCCAGTCTGGCCAAACAGAAGTTCAATGCCTCGCTCGGGCCAAAATGCCTGCTCGCCACCATCTTTAACCAAGGAGTGCGCGCTCAGTATCGAGTCAGTGAGGGTGGTTCCAGAACGCATCATTCCTACCACGAACAGAGGCAATGTTGATGGGTCACCAAACTCGGCCATATCTTCGATCATGTCCGCCGTGAACGTGTGAATCACAAAGTCGGTAAACCGGCGTGCCGCATCCTGACTGAATGCGCGGCGCGCGGGGTAGATCTCAAGGCAGACTTCATTGGCACGATCGAAGTACCCAATCGCTCTGTCGTACTCCTTGAGGTCATCAAAGCTTTTGCCAAGCGCGTAGCAAAGCGTCGCGAGACGAAGCCCGGAGAGTGAGGTTGACTCCGCCAGCTTCTCCATCTCAGCTAGCAGCGGTTGATCTTCCCCACGCATCTTCCGAGCGGTGGAGAGAACTGCAAACAGTGAATCTTTTGATGTTCCCGCCGACATTTCAGCGCTGAGGATCGCCTCAGCGACGTCGAAACGACCTGACGCGATTTCAGCGCGCGCACGGCTCTCAACTACAGCGTTGCGGTCATAGGCGTAGCGGATCGCCTTGTCCCAATGCTCATCTGCGATCGCGAAGTGCCCCATCTCAGTGTGAGCCTGAGCAATGAGTGCATGGGGCTGATGCTCCACTGGAATACCCGGAAGGACCTCATCCAGCACATCAAGAGCCTCCTGCTGGTGATTTTCATTGAGCAGAATCTTGGCGAGATCCACCGCTGCTGGGGGAGAAGGCCGTACGGCAAGCACACGCCTATAAATGTCGATGGCTAAGGCTGGCAGCTGCCACTCTTTTAGGAGTCTTGCCTTCGTCACCAGACTGTCTGGATCATCGGGACGCAGAGCCATCGATTGATCAATCGCTTGCAGGCCCTCTTCCGTTCGATCAAGCGCGCGAAGGGCATTTGCGAGCAGATAAAACGAACGAGCGTTCTGCGGGGCAAGTTCGGTAAGCCGTCGCGCGTACGTCTCAGCTTCGCTGAACTGCTGAAGGTTTAGAGAGGCGAAGGCTGCCCATGCAAGAGCCTCCAAGTCGTTCGGTACCGAAGCTAAAGCCGCTCGCAGTGAGTTGAGGCCGCCGACCTGGTCGCCCTTGCCAATCTGGATGATCCCTTTCGCAAGATGAATCTCTGGTCGGTTCGGATATTGGCTAAGGAGCTTGTCGACACGAGCTTCAGCGGCGTTGAGATTTCCGCTTCGATAGGCCTCGGTGGCGAGTCTAAGTTCGGTTTCGATGGAGCTTGGAGAGGCCGAAGACACTTCCGATCATCATATCACATGTACCTATTTGTCCAGGTTCGCCAGAACCCGCCGGGGAGGATGGGTTCGGAGTCAAAAAATGCAAACTTTCACGAAAGCAGGACAGCCAGCCCATATGGGAAGCGGTGGTAAGCTCTCAGGCGCAAGTAATACTACGGATGCTGTGCTTGGCGTCCCTTGCATTGAGCTATGGTTGCCCCAATTCCCAGCAATGAAGAGAAGCGTTTAGAGGCGCTCGCGAGCTACCACATCCTCGATACCCTGAGCGAACAGGCTTACGACGATATCACCTTTTTAGCTTCTCAAATATGCGGCACGCCAATTGCAGTTGTCAGCTTCATTGACCGGGATCGACAGTGGTTCAAGTCGAAGATTGGCTTGACAGGCTCGCAGACTCCACGGGATATCGCCTTTTGTGCCCACGCGATTCTTGAGCCAGATAAGATTCTTGAAGTCCCGGATGCGACGCTTGATGTGCGGTTCGCCGATAATCCGCAAGTGATGGCAGAGCCGCTTATCCGCTTCTACGCCGGCGCCCCACTTGTGACACCAGATGGAAATGCGCTTGGGACGCTTTGCGTCATTGATCGCGAACGGAGAGAACTGACGCCAGAGCAGAATCAGTCTCTCCAGGCACTTTCTAGGCAGATTGTGGCCCAGCTTGAACTTAGGAAAGCGCTTGATGAGCTTGCGGCTCGAATTGCAGAGAGAGCAGAGTATGAGCAGCGGCTTGAGGCATACCAGCTTCGGCTTGAGGGAATCAACGAGTCACTCTCCGCAGACAGTCAGACTGACAAACTCACCGGAATCAGCAACCGCAGACACTTTGACGAGGAGATTTCAGAGGAGTTTGATCGCGCGGATCGGCGGGGTCGCCCGCTGTCCATCCTCTTGCTCGACGTCGATAAGTTCAAAGCATTTAACGACTCGTTTGGGCATGCGGCCGGCGATGAAACGCTAAAGCGCGTTGCCAAGGTGCTTTCAGAGAGCAAGCGACCGTCCGACTTTGTCGCTCGGTACGGCGGGGAAGAGTTCGTGGTCCTTTTGCCCAACACTTCTGAGGAAGGGGCCGCCATTCTTGCAGAGCGCATTCGTAAGGCGATTCAAAACTTCGGATGGGATTTGCGACCCGTGACGGTCAGCATCGGCGTTGCCACTTATAACGGCGGCGATAGAACCGTGCAACAACTCCTCGAAGTTGCAGATGAAGCCCTCTACTCCAGCAAATCATCGGGTCGCAACCGAGTGACCCTTGGATTCTTCAAGAGCTAGAGGGTTCACAATACATTAGGTGCCCTAATGTGATCCCAATGGAGCGCATACAAAGCTCTGCGCTCCGCCGGCTTCTTAGTTTGCCTTGGACTTGACCAAAAGCGTCTTGATCTCGAAGGGCTTGAAAAAGAGTTCGATTCCCGCCTCGTCGATGCTGACCGCTACTGGGTTCTCTTCGAGCAGATCGACCTCACTTACGGATTCAACTTGGAAACCGAAGGTCAAGCGAGAGTAACCACCTACTTTTCCTGCTTCGTAAAGCCGAACGATGATGTCATCACTATCCTCCGCTTTCTTCACAGCCGCAACCACCACGTTGGGTGATTCGACCTGAATGAGGGAAAATTCTGAGTTGGGCGCTGTTCCGAGGGTCACGATGGGCGGGACGTTGAACTCGTAGGCTGGCCGAACTACTGACTCCACCGAGAACCCACCCTGGTGAGGCAACACCGCATAGTTGAAGCGGTGGGTTCCCTCATCTCCCCGTGGGTCAGGGTGGCGGCCCGCTTTAATCAGGCTCAGGCGATAAGAGCCTTCTTTGATGGTGCAGGCGTATTTGCAGTCGTTGAGAAATGCCACGCCAAATCCGCCATCTGAAATGTCAGTCCACTTGTGAGCGCACACGTCAAATTGGGCTCGATCCTGACTCGTGTTGTCGTGGGTGTTCCGCTGGACGTGTCCAAACTGGATTTCATGAAGCGCCGTTTCTGCAAGGACGTCCACATCGAAGCCGACTTTGAGTAATTGGTATTTCTCATGCCAATCGACCTTCGTCTCAAAGTCAACTCGTGAGGTTCCCGAATGAAAGACGATGTCCTGTAGAATTTTGGAAGCCTTTCCAAGTGTATAGGTTCGTCGGATGCGCAACTGAAGTGGACCGTCTGAACTGACCTCCGAAGAGACGAGGGTGCCGGCAGGGTTCAGCTTATGCCGCTGATCTCGGTCAATGTCCCAGTTGTCCCAAGCTGCGGGGACGTCCTCTCCCATGAGGAACTGATTGAATGCCCCGCCCGGTGTCACCAACTCTCTGCGTGAAGTCTTGTCGAAGAAGGAGCTGATGTTGCCAGCCTGATCAAACCAAATAAGTGCGTGAGGAGTTTCGACCGAACTCTCCGTCACTCGGAATACTGATGCCCCTTCAACGGCTGATTCCAGAGGTGCGCGGATATAGCCCATTGGCGGTAGATCCAAACCAGAAACGGCGAGAGTGGGGATGCCGTCGATGTCCAAATAGGACTGGCTCACCGTGCCCCGGGGGCATCTTGCCTCCGGAAGTCCCTGAAGTGAGTACGTGGAGGACCTGTTCCAACTGAGACTGTTGGTGATAACGGCTTCTGTCGTTGACTTTTTGAACAGATTCGTCTCAGCGGTTTCAGTTATTCCGCCGATTAGGTCCAGGCACTTGGCGTACTCCTCGAGCGCCTCGTCATTGACTTCAGCGATTGCGGACCCAGGAAGGATGTCGTGGAAATGGTTGAGCAGAACGATCTTCCAGGCTTCGTCAAGTGGGTCGGTAGGGTAGGCCGTTCCGTTCTGGAGCAGTGCGAGCGTTGACAGCAATTCTGCGTCGCGAAGGCCGAACTCGCATTTGCGGTTGCCGCGCTTAATGCCCGCAATGGAAGTCAGTGTTCCCCGATGAAGTTCCAGATACAGCTCTCCGACCCACTTTGGCAGTTCAGTCAGCTCATCGCGAACCCCGCACATAAACTCGCTGATCGTTTGATATTCGGTCTTCGGGCAACCTTCGAGATCGGCAGTGTATCGAAGGCACTCGATCATCTCGGACATCGGTCCTCCTCCGCCATCTCCATGACCAAAGCCGACAAGTCTTCGATCCTGAACATCCGGGTGCTGAACTTGTTTCCACAAAGACATCAGGCGCTCGGTGTCACACCACCCCTGCATCTCATTGAAGTGAGCAATGACTGAGGTGCCGTCGATGCCCTGCCAATGGAAGGTGTCGTAAGGAAAATGATTGGTGTCGTTCCAACTGAGCTTGGTGGTGCAGAAGAACTCCACGTTTGACTTTCGAAGGATTTGAGGAAGCGCCGCCGAGTAGCCGAAGACGTCTGGCTGCCAGAGCGTGTCAGCGGTGACACCGAACATGTCGCGCAAGGCTCGCTGTCCGACTAAGCACTGCCTTACAAATGACTCTCCGCTTGGAATATTGCAGTCCGGCTCGATCCACATGCAGCCGTTGATTTCCCACCGACCTTCGGCAACTCGCTCCTGCACACGCCTGAAAATCTCCGGATACAGCTCACGGAGCTTGTGAAAGTGGAGGGCCGCGCTTTGGGTGAAGCGAAACTCCGGATACTGATCCATCAGACTCAGTACCGAAGAGAAGGTCCGCCCCAGTTTGCGCCAGGTTTCTGAGACGGGCCAGAGCCAAGCCGTGTCGATGTGGGAGTGGCCGATGACTCCGAGTGTTGGCATTGTCGGGCCATTTTTGAGTTCAAGGAGCGGGCGCAACACGTCCATTGCTTCCGCCAGTGCCTCTCTCCAATCCGCCTCTGAAAATTCTTCTGGCTTCTGAGGGACGATCTTGAAGACATCGCCAAGGGCAGAGACAATCTTGGCGCGACGCAGACTGCTCGACTCAAGCCCCTGGGCGAGTTGAAAGAGAGTTCGGAGGCTGAACACAAACTCGGAGACGTCGGGCCGCTCCACGACCAACTCGACACCTTCGTATTTCAGGCAGCCTTCGCTGAGCGCAACGGGGCCATCTGCAGACCGGGTGTCAGAAAAGGGCTGTGTTCCAGGGATCGTATGCCCAGCGTACGACTCAAGGTGAATGGTGTATGTCCTGTCCACCTCCGCTTCCAGGGACATGAGGCGGACGGGATGGTTTACATCAAACACACCTCTAGCGATGCCGTCTACCAAGAACATAGATTCCGGTCCGCCTGGCATGGCCCGAACGTAGACAGGCGCGCCATCGTATGCCGGTGGTACCTGAATCGTTCCTCGGAACCATCCCGTTCTCCAGTTATCTCCCCATCGGAATCCCGGAGAAATCGGTTGCCAGGACAGGACGGTATCGTCCGGCGCGGAACGGAAGTGGTTGGACGTTTCTGCAAACTCCATTGACACGCTGGCGATGGGGAAGTAGCGGAGAGCGGAGTACGTCGTTTCGAGCCGACCGACTTTTGGAAGGATTTTGGGATCTTGGAGCATGGTTGCGGCAGGGAGCCGAAAGGGATTATGAACGCTGGAAATTACGGGGTGTTGTTTCCACGAAAATGAGGAGGCGGCATTTATACCTGCTGCTGGTTTGCAGACTTAATTGTGAAGATTTATGTTAAGACGGGCTGCTAATAGTGCATGAGGACCGGGCTAGCGGATATCGTCTTAGGCGGTGCCAAAGACAGCAAAGGAAGTTTCGTTTTTTGACCTATTGGAGGACCAGGCGGCGATTGCCGTCCGGGCTGCAGAAAGGTTCGTAGCGTTGGTGGATGATCTTGGAAATGTCGAAAAGCACATGGACGCTCTATTAGAAATTGAGCACCAGGGAGACGACGTTACCCATCGCCTCCAGAACAAGCTATCTGCAACTTTCATCACCCCACTTGACCAAGAGGACCTGAGTGAGTTGTCCCATCTATTGGATGACATCACAGACTGTATCGAAGCAGTGGGAGCTCGAATTGGGATGTACCGACTGACTGTCTGCAGGCCAGACCTCGTGCCATTTGCGGCAAACCTGCTCGATGTGACGGTGGTCACCGCCTCGGCAGTAAAGGAGCTCCACAAACAGTTTCATAGATCTCCGACGCTTCCAGGGATCATTGTTACGATTCACACTTTGGAGAATGAAAGCGATCGGCAGTATCGAGCCGCTGTCACCAAACTGTTTGATGAAGTGACAGACCCAATTTCGATCCTTAAGTGGAAGGAAGTCTATGACCGCGTTGAGTATGCGATCGACACTTGCGAATCTGTCGCAAAGGTCATCGACAACATGATCGTGAAATATGCCTGAAGTCGGGCTGATCCTTATTCTCATCGTAGTCTTTGCGCTTGCATTTGACTACATCAACGGCTTTCATGACACCGCCAACGCGATTGCAACGGTGGTTTCGACGCGCGTGATGACTCCGCTCACCGCAATCATCATGGCGGCAACCCTCAATTTTGTAGGTGCGCTGATCGCGACGCGAGTTGCCTCAACGATTGCGAAAGGCATTCTGGAAACGCACTCCGCAACCGAGACGGTCGTTTTGGCTGCAATCATTGGCGGCATTGTTTGGAACCTTGTGACTTGGGTTTTTGGCATCCCCAGCAGCTCTTCACACGCTCTCATTGGTGGCCTTTGTGGTGCTGGTGCTGCTCATGCAGGCACCAAGGCTGTCCAATGGAAGGGCCTTGTTGGCAAAGTAATCATTCCGCTGTTTGCCTCACCGATGCTTGGATTCCTCATCGGGCTCGTGTTGATGTTAGCGATCACTGCGCTATTCAAGAATGCTCATCCGAGACGAGCCAGTGGAGCATTCCGTTCCCTGCAGAGAGCATCGGCCGCGCTCATGGCGTTTTCGCATGGCCAGAATGATGCGCAGAAGAGCATGGGTGTGATTACGTTAGCCCTGTTTACCCACGGAATCATCAAGAAGCCGGAGGTTCCGCTGTGGGTAATCCTCGCCTGTGCAGTCACCATGGCCGCTGGCACTGCGGCAGGCGGATGGAGAATCATCCGCACGATGGGGCATCGCATCGCTCGGCTAGAACCAGTCAACGGTTTTGCGGCAGAAACATCCGGAGCCGTCGTCATCTTGGGTGCCAGCTACTTTGGAATGCCTGTGAGCACAACCCACGTTTTGGCGGGCAGCATCTTCGGCGTCGGCACCTCAAAGGGAATCCGCATGGTTCGCTGGAACGTTGCTCAAAGAATGGTAACGGCATGGATTTTAACGATCCCAGCAGCTGCCGCGGTTGGAGCCGCAGCCTACGGACTTCTCACTGTGCTCCACCTATAGGCAAGTTCGCCTAGTTGCGGCTCCGACTTTAAATAGTCGATCAGGTTAGAGGATTCTTAGTAAGTGCGCATTGGTGCGCAATTTCAAACGATCAACTGACATTCCGGTGCACCACCTCTATTCGCTTGCTAGAGTGCGTTCAGCACTCTAGGTCGTGCTTTTGCCGCGGTTCCGGTTTCCGGCCGTAACAGCAGACCAGCAAGTGGACAAAAAATGCATTTTGATTGCCTTATTCTCGGGGGCGGCCCAGCGGCTTCTACTGTTGGGGCACTGCTTCGGCGATACAAACCTGAACTCAGCGTCATGATCGTCGAGCGAGAGAAGTTCCCGCGGGACCACATCGGCGAGAGTATGTTGCCGGTCATGATGTCCGTTCTCGGTGAAATGGGCGTGTACGACAAAGTCGAGGCTCAGAATTTTCCCATTAAGATTGGAAGCACGTACCGCTGGGGAATCCGAAAGGACCTCTGGTCGCTCAGCTTTCTTGATGAACCGTTAACCGACGCACCACGCCCCTTGCCCTTGGAGGGCCAGCGCCTATCTGTGGCCTTTCATGTGGACCGAGGCATCTATGACAAGCTCCTCCTAGAGCATGCGGAGGAATTGGGGTGCACCGTGCACGAGCAGGCAAAAGCGATCCACGTAGACAAAGAGGGCGACAAAATTTTAGCTGTCGACGTGGCGTTTGTTCAACCAGACGGTTCGGAGACGATTGAACGGGTCACTGCGAAGTACTTCGTCGATGCCACTGGCGCCACAAGCATGCTTCGAAAGTCGATGGGTGTGGAGGCCGAATTCCCGACTCGACTACGGAACATTGCGGTTTGGGATTACTGGCAGAACCCGGAGTGGGCAGAGACTATAGGCGTCGGCGGAACGCGGGTTCAGATCTTGAGTGTGGATTGGGGATGGCTCTGGTTCATTCCGATCACTGCCACGCGGACGTCCGTGGGACTTGTCACGCATGCCGACTACTACAAGAACTCAGGTAAGTCCACCGAAGAACTTTACACGCAGGCGATTCAGCAAGATCCAATTGTTTCTTCGCTCCTCAAAAATGCCCAGCGTGAAAACAACTTACGCGCGACAAAGGATTGGAGCTATGTAGCGGAGCGGATGACCGGTGAAAATTGGTTTTTGGCAGGAGATGCCGCAGGTTTTGCAGATCCAATCCTTTCTGCGGGCCTGACCCTCGCTCAAGTCTCGGCGAGAAAGGTTGCAGACAGCATCATCGAACTTGAGAACGACCTTCACGATGCGCAGTGGATTAAGGATGAGTACAACCGGACTCATCGGTTCAATGTTCTTCAACATCATCGCTTTGCGCAGTTCTGGTATGCCAGCAACGGCTGTTCGAAGGATCTCAAGGAGTACTGCTCGCAAATTGCTGCGGATGCCGGAATCACGCTGGGGGCGGAAGCGGCATTTCGATGGATGGCAACGGGCGGCTTCACGGCAGGGAACAGGCCAGACGTCAGAAGCACGAGTTTTGGCATGACGGGTATTTCCGCTATTGCAGGCAAGATTTTTGGAGAAGAGTCAACCTGGCACATTAAGCGCTTCAATGTTTTTAAGCTGAACCTGGAAGGCTCATCGGAAGGCACGATTGCGATCTATCGGGACGGGGAAATCGTTCCAACAAAGTGCTACCGCAGAGGGGATTCAGAGCTTCCTCTCACATTTGCAAACCGAGTTGTAATCAATGCCCTAAAGGCAGAATCGGATGGGGTCTGCCTGCACCGCGCGTTCCAAAATATGGTGAAGCAACTCAATCAAACTGATAAGGCAGTCTCCTACCTATTGGAAGCGATGGAGTCGATGGTGTTGGAGGGCTGGATCACCGCCGAATTGGATGAATCGAAGCCGACAATGGCCTTTGAACAGATGACCATGTTCAGCTGAGGTGCTGAGCCATTTTGGGGTTCTTTGGTGTACGCTAGGCACGTTTCTGCATTGGTGTCACCCGCCCTATGTCCATTTCAACCGGTCTGTTTGCAGCGCTCTACGCTGCGTCCTTCGTCCCTCAAGCCTCGCCCAAAAATATGACTTTTTCGACCACGCTGAAGAGCGTGGCGGTCTTCCGGGACGGGTTTGGCTACTACATCCGGGAAGGCAAAGTTAAGCTGGAAGATGGATGGGCGACAACTGACTTCGTGCCCGCGGCGGTAAAGGGGACCGTGTGGTTCTACTCGCTGGATTCTGGCGACAAGATCGACACCATCGTGATGGGGAAGGAGAACAAAATCTCGTTCTCGTCGCCCACCGACATCAAAGCGAAGCTAAAGGATAAGTTAGGTCTTCACCTCGTCGTGGTGACCAAGGGCAACCAGCGCTTCGATGGCGAGCTCTCGAAAATCCTTGACGACATGGTGCTTCTGAAGGTTGGGGATGCATTCACCGCCATCCCGTACGAGCAGATCCAGGCAGTGGAGTTCGTTGGCTATCCGGTTCGCATCAAGGTCGCGACTAAGGACGTGAACAAGATTGCCAATATTGGTGTTGCGTACCTTCGCGAAGGAATTCGCTGGGAGCCCAGCTATATCCTGGATCTTCACAAAGGCAAAGCATCGCTGAGCCTGCGGGCAACGATGCAGAATACGACCGAAAAGCTGGACAAGACGGACGTCTTCTTCGTGGTCGGCTCCCCATTTGTGGCGAATCGAGGAATCGAGGACATCATGGCCCACGTGCCCGGTGCTTCTCCGGCTATGGCGACAAAGCTTGAGGGAACGAAAGTGGCGGAGCGTGAGACTAGGCCAGTAGATCCCGATGCAGTGGCACCCACAACATCGGCCGCCCTTTCACGAGATGAATCCGGTGAGCTGTTCTACTATAAAAAGCAGGGCTTGAGTCTGGATACCAGCGACGTAGCCATGGTGTCCATCTTCGATGTTCCCATCGAAGTTTCCCCTCGGTTTGAGTGGAACGCAGACGGAGAAGAAGTTTCCTACCTCCTGAGCCTGTTCAACAAGAGCGATCAGCCGCTTACGACGGGCCCAGTCTTTGTCCTTGAAGATGGTCGAGCCCTTGGCCAGGAGAATGTTAGGTACACGGCGGCGGGCGGAACTGCTGAAGTCCGACTGTCGCAGGGAATCGGCCTTAAGGTTGAGAAGCGCGAGGCCGAGGATAAGCGCGGTGCCCCATCGAAGATTGGAAAAACGGATTTTGTCCCTGTCACGCTCAAAGGAACTCTCACCCTTACCAACTTCCGCACGACGAAGGCAGAAGTGACGATCAGCAAGACGATGCGAGGCAAGGTAGTCGTGCTTTCAGACGCCGGCTTAGTAAAGCAGACCCAAATCCTCAGCGGTGAGCCAAATCCTATCAACGACGTGGTTTGGAAGATCCAGGTCGCTCCAGGTGCGACCAAGAAGATCACCTACACCTACGAAACCTACATGACGGCGGAGAAGGCGGGTTCCCCTCCCGTTCCGTCTGGCGTTGGCGACGATAGAGGTTAGCGGGATGCGGCAAATCGCTGCAGTTGCCGCATTGCTCGCTTTGGTTACTGGGGCCAGCGCTTTGGGGCAAGCCCGCCTTGACCCTCAGCTAGAGCGGGAGAAGTTTGAGGCCCAGCTAACGGGTAGCGCAAATGTTCCCGCAGCCAAAGCGCGCCTGACCGCCTTCTTTGAGGCGCGACACCTTCCTCAGTGGGTCAACCGAGATGGCACCACGCCGAAGTGGGAGGAGATGGGCCCCAAGCCAATCGCGCATAGCTGGGGAGACATGGACAACTCCGGAAGAACCTGCATGATTGCGGTCAATCCGGTAGATCCACGAATCCTTTACTTGGCCGCCGCGTCTGGTGGCATCTGGAAGAGCGTCGACGAAGGGAAGAGCTGGAATCCAATCGGCGACCAGCTCGCTTCGATGTCGGTGGGTGCAGTATGCATCGATCCGTTCAACCCCAATGTTGTCTATGCAGGGTTAGGTGAGCCTCACTACAGCCTTGACAGCTTTCAGGGAGCGGGATTTCTTCGATCGCGCGACGCGGGCCGTACATGGGAACTCTTAGCTTCGGATGTGTTCATCGGCTATACCTTTTCACGAATCGTGCCGAACCCTCGGCGTCCCGGCTTTCTGTATGCGGCCACATCTCGTGGGGTGTTTAGAAGTCTAGACTCCGGAGGGACATGGGTGCAGCTTTTGGGTGGCCCAGCGACCGACCTATTGGTGGACCCGAAAAGCGACGGAACGCTCATCGCTTCCATAGGACTCCCATGGGGAAGTCCCCGGAATGGTCTGTACAAGTCCACGGACGCTGGAGCCAGTTGGAAGAAGCTAACAAGCGACCTTCCAACGAATACTCAGGCACTGGGTCGCATCCAAATGGACCAGTGTGAGGCGTATCCAAACGTCATCTACGCCAGTCTTTACGGAAATTCAGGCGGGATTGTCGGCCTTTACAAAACGACCGATTTTGGCGGGCATTGGATTCGGATGCCCAATGCGCCAAGCTATGCGGGCGGACAGGCTTGGTACGACAACTGCATCGCGGTTAGCCCCGTCAATCCCAATATTGTCTTCGTGGGTGGATTCTCCACTTTCCGATCGTTAGATGGCGGTGAGACTTGGGAAGACAACACTCGGTCTTACGGAGGCGGTCAGGTTCATCCAGATCACCATAGCCTGGTGTTTAGCCCTCGGGATCCCAATACGGTTTACCTTTGCACCGATGGCGGGGCATTTAGGACGCGCAACCTCGGCGAATCTTGGGAATCGGTCAGCAATGGACTGGCGACGGTTCAGTTTCAGAGCGTCGATGTGCATCCGACTGACGAGAACATTGCCTATGGCGGTACCCAGGACAACGGAACCAACAAGTTCACGGGATCGCTTGCATGGACGTCCATCTTCCTCGGTGATGGCGGCGTCACGCATGTGGATTGGAACCACCCTGAAACGGTCTATACCGAGTACGTCAACCTCGTCATCCTGAAATCCACGAATGGCGGAAAAGACTGGCAAGGTGCCACCGATGGAATTGACCCGCGCGAAGGAAAACTGTTTTATGCTCCCTACACGCTAGACCCGCAGGATCCAGAAACGCTAGTGGCTGGGGCAGAAAAGGTCTATCGGACGACGAACGGAGCCCAAAACTGGTCTGCGATAAGCCCCAAGTTGGGTAGCCGCGTATCGGCGGTGACCATTGCTCCCAACCTGCGGAAAGTGATCTACGCCGGAACCAGCGATGGGCGAGTGTGGGTGACTCCTGATACCGGTGGCAAGTGGTACGAAATCACAAAAGGGCTGCCGAAGGGCTACATCAGTGACATCTGCATTGACCCCGGCAACGCTCGACGCGCATATGTTTCGATGACTGGTTGGAGTTCGCACCGCATCTGGCGCACCGAAGACGCTGGCGGAACTTGGAAAGACATCTCTGGAGATTTGCCGGATATGCCGATTCAGGCAATTACCCTAGATCCCAGGCATACCGACACGGTCTACATTGGAACCAGCATCGGAGTGTTTGCATCCAAATCTATGGGTGGATCGTGGCGACGATTTGGTAGCGGGCTGCCCAATGTTCCGGTGTTCTCGTTGGTCGCCAACCGAACTACCGGTTGGCTGACGATAGGAACCCATGGTCGGGGTGCGTGGCGGACAAAACTGCCGCTGTAGGGCCTCGGAAATCACACGGTATCAAGGGAGATGTTGGAAGTGGAAGCAACAAAGGGAAAGAGTCTCAACGCTGCGGCAGAGAGCCAAGAACTAGGGGCTTGGGCCTCTTGGAAAGAGGGTCAGCGTCCAGCCGGTTGGTTTTCCGTTGCAGAACTGGACGAAGCCGCGGACTTTTATGCTGAAAACGGGTTCCTTGTCCTCGAATCCGGCCTAACCGAGCAAGAGGTTGAAGGTCTGCGTCGTGAGACGGCGGATATTTGCTCCGGTAAGCGCGGAGATATTCCAGGGTTTGTAGCTGGCCAGCCAGGTGAATCTCAAGATGACGCGATGCGGCGCTACCTCTGTATTCACTTCCCACACAAGATTTCGGACTTGATGCTCCAAGACCTCGCGCATCCATCTATAGTGTCGGTACTTACTCGGATTATCGGTCCCAATGTTAAGTGCATGCAATCCATGCTCTTCATCAAGGCTTCTGGCAAACCGGGGCAGGCATGGCACCAGGATGAAATCTACATTCCGACTCGCGACCGCACTCTTACGGGTGGGTGGATTGCCTTAGACGACGCCACCGTGGAAAACGGTTGCCTATGGGTATTGCCCAGTTCACACAAGCGCGGGATCATCTATCAGATGGAGGAGCATCGTGACCGCAGGTTTGACTGTTCGGGAGAGTCACGCGGGTTCCCCTATTCGAACGACGACGCAGTCCCAGTCGAAGTGAAGGCGGGGAGCATCGTGTTCTTTAACGGGTATCTCCTCCATCGATCTTTGCCAAACACGGCCTCGGCCGGTTACCGTCGCTCACTGGTGAATCACTATATGAGCGCGGAGTCGCTGCTCCCGTGGTACGGGAACAAGCTGCCAGATGACATGTACGTTGGCATGGCGGATAACCGAGACATCGTGCTCGTTGCTGGGGAGGACCCGTATGCCCATAAGGGAATTACACCCCTCAACGGCCCGCATGTCCGCCCGAGTGGAGAAGGTGGGTGTGGGTCCCAGGAGCGCAACATGGAAGCGCTCGAGGAGACCGAGAAAGCAGATGTGCGCTACGACGAGTAGCCGTCCAGCGGTGCAATTCTGGCATCCAACGGCCAGATGATGAGGTAGCGAATCGAGCCGAGACAGTGCGGGGATGGTTCACCGCGACGGGTCAGCACACCTGACCCCAGAAGCACTCTTGACCTGTTCCCCGTAGTTTGACCCACTTGAAGTGTGAAATCCGTCTGGAATCACATGAAGAAAACTGGCAAGCGCTACACCGAGGACGAGATCCTGAAGGTGTTGAAGGAAATCGAAGCTGGCGGCGCGATAGCGTCAG
>CAIYLG010000024.1 GCA_903927025.1 uncultured Armatimonadota bacterium | reverse complement strand
CTTTGCAGATTCCGAGGCTTCCAGAGCGTGCGCTGAAGCATCACGCAGCGAAGCTTCAGCTCGCGAGAAAGGCTTTGCAGTTTCCGAGGCTCCCGGAGCGTGCTGTGAAGCATCACGCAGCGAAGCTTCAGCTCGCGAGAAAAGCTTTGCGGATTCCGAGGCTTCCAGAGCGTGCGCTGAAGCATCACGAAGCGAGGATTCTGCTCGCGAGAAAGGCTTTGCGGATTCCGAGGCTTCCGGAGCGTGCGCTGCAGCATCACGAAGCGAAGCTTCTGCTCGCGAGAAAGGCTTTGCAGATTCCGAGGCTTCCGGAGCGTGCGCTGAAGCATCACGCGGCGCGCCGGGTGAACCCAGCGCTCCATTCCTGTTGCGGGGGCGAATGGGAGGGGACGTGAGCGAGGAAGGCCGGTCCCGATGAATCGGGACGCTCCACTTTTTGGGGCTCTCTTTCCCGTCAGTGTTAGGGTGGACACACAGGAGCGGACTTGTTCGCGGGAGTCGTTCTTCTCCACCCTGATAGATAGGTAAATATCATGAAATTAAGTAACAAGAGCTCTAAGACGCTGGTCGCCTGTATCGCCCTGGCTGCCCTGACGGTTCCGCTGAGTGCGCTTCCGATGTCTTCGGCGAAACGACTGGCTCAACAGCGGGACAGCGGGGAAGTTGCGGTTGCCTATCCTTGGGCTTTCCAAAACGGCACCGACACGTCACGACGTACGGCGATGATCGCAGTCGAGGAAGTGGCCCGTCGAGCGGGCTATCAAACGGTGCCGAGAGACGATGCTCGAGGAACCTGGAAGAACGGAAACTTTGCTAAGAAGAGTTTTGGGCGTCTCCCGTCCAAGAAGGATCTCCTAGGGTTTGGCCAGGCCGTTCATGCATCCAAAATCCTCTATGGATCGATCACCTGGAACACAAGGAGCATTTGGGTGAACCTAGGCCCCAAGACGATTTCGACCGCTACCGTCGATACCTATGTGTTTGATGTCAAAGCTAATCGAGTGGTCTATCGGCAACTCGGCACAACAGGAAGAAGCGACGAACGATCCAACATTTACAAGCTTGCCGCGGACGTCCTGATCACGCCTCTGGTAACTGCTGTGAGCGGTGGTCCAGCTACGCCCAGAGAGCAGCGCGCTGTGCAGATTGCCCTCGGCAACGCGTACCGGCGCTGGGTTCGCTCCGGCGATTCAGCAGTAGGTAATCGACCTCGCTGAACGTTCACTACCCTGGAGTAAGCCTGCTCCAGGGAACATATCGCTCGCACTTCAGGTCCAGAGAGCTAGGGCTGTCTGTTCCAATGGAGTTTAAATGAAGAAGAACAAATGGCTTTGGATCATCGGTACGACTGCAATTCTGGGCGGTTGCACAAGTACCGCCAAGAACGAATATAGCGATGCGGGCAATCACGCCACCACTGTCGCGAAGGATATTGGTCGAGCCGTTGAGGCGGATACGAAAGCAGTGAGCAATAAGCTTGATGCAGCCATAAACGAGAAGGGCCGTTCCGATACCCAGCTTTCGATCAAGATTCGAAAGGCGATGCTCGACGATCCTGATATCCAGACAACAGGACTGGCGGTGGACATCAAGAATCATAAGGTGATCCTTCGCGGAAAAATCCATAGCGAGGTGCAGAACCAGCAAGCCAAGCACATCGCCGCAGATATTGCGGGCTCAAGCTACCCCGTGGATGATCGGCTCCAAGTACCGGAGGGGTAATACGGCGATGGGAGTCGAATCCAACCACGAAAAAAATCCTGAGGCGCACTCATTGGCAGAATCGCACGGCTTACAGACGGCAGTTCTGACCGAGTCGATTAGGCGGCTCACCGAAGTGATCGAGTTGCAGGCCCAGCAGCAGCGCAGCTGGAAAATCGCCCTGCGCAATGGTCTTTTTGCGGGTCTCGGGGGAATCCTGGGCGCCACCGTGGTGGTGAGCATTCTCGTTGCGGTGTTGCAGCCGTTTCGACGCCTAGAAGCGATCGGCCCGATGATCGACAAACTCGACACCGCCCTTCACCAAAAAAATGGGCGTTAGCAAGGAGCAGAGATGAGACAAAAATTGACCTCAGACTCTCCCAAGAATGATGAGACAACGGGGTGGACAACCCACACGTGAGTCCCCAAAGCAGCGCCGGAAAATCCGCGGAACGCGGAGCCCGATCGCATTTGACTACCTGCCTCAATACCCAAGCCTTGTTGTGCGGTTTGCACAGAGGAAACTAACTATGCTCGACCTCATTATTATCGTTCTCATCGTCTGCTGGCTCCTAGGATTCAGTATTCACCTTGGCGGTGGCCTTATCCACCTCCTTCTTGTGATAGCCGTCATTTGCGTCCTTGTCCGTCTCATCAGAGGAAAGCGCATTTAATAAGCAAGAACTGTGGTGCTTTCTGTGGAACACCGGCACCGACTGTACAGTCGGTGTCTGTGCTTCACTAGACGCCAATAAGCAGACTAACAAAGGTTACGGTGCCAAGTCTAATCTGAATTCATGGCATTCAACACCACAACTATCGAACCGAACCGGGTGCTGCCAGAAGACTGGTCGGCAATCGGACGCTTTCAGTGCGGCGATGACAGCGCTTTTGACGGATTGCTTCGACGACATTGGGCGGTTGCAAATACATTTGCAGATAAGCTGACCAAGGATCGTGAAGAAGCTGCCGACATCGTTGCCGAGTCGTTCTACCGAATTTTTCGCTCTCTCCACAGATTCCGAGGAGACAGCTCTTTTACCAGTTGGCTGTACCGAATTGAGTTCAATTGCTTCCTCGACATCCGAAAAAAGGCCGTAGCCCGTCAGACAGTGAGCCTTGATGATTCGATCGGCAAGCTTGGCTGGCAAGTCTCTATGAACCTTGCAGATGACTCTGAAACTGCCCATGAACAGATTGAGAGACGAGAAAGGATTGGTGAGATTGAGCGAGCCATGAAGTGCCTTCCTCCGACGCAGAAGCAGGCGTTCATGATGTACCAAGCTGATGCGATGAGCTATGAAGATATTTCAATAAAGCTGTGTGTTCCCATTGGAACAGTTAAGAGCCGATTAAATCGAGCGCGGCTACATATGCGAAAGACACTTACACTTCAGCGCGGACAGATGGGCAAATATCCAACGGATTAGCGCCGTATCGGTTTCGTGATAGTTCAACCAGACGAACTGCATGAATATGTCGCATTTCATGAATAGACTTCATTTGCAATAGAGATCTCTGACCGGCAATTATAAAGTGCAGTGCTGCACTTTTCGGTCCAATGCAGGATCCGGTAATCCTTGGCCGATTACCTTGACCTCCTCAATATGAAAGGATCCCAGTGGCTGTTGCCGTTGCGCACTGCAGTCCGGCGGCGCTAAACCCCTTTCTTAATTCAACGATCCTAGCCGCTGCGTTCCCGGGAACCTGACTCAATTCTACTTGGAGTCAGGATCTGGATTAAGAGTGCATAGACGCCTGAGGTTGCAGTAAGTCCGATGGACGCGCGCATTCAGCCTAATGCCATCCAGTTTGAGATTGGGAGCAGGTGATTCACCCTGCACTTAGGTTCAAGCGATCCATTTTCGGGAGCGACTCCTTCTCCCGCCGCAGGCAGACGAGGGAGCCGGTCCAAGGTGCCTTGCCTGGCTTACCTAGGCAAGGCACGAACTAAGTGGCAACTCTCAAACTGGATGGCATTGGGCATTCAGCCCGCTTTTAAAAAGGGGTTTCAACCTCCGTTGTCGCAGGTAGCCACAGGTTCAAACACGCGAGGTAAGGTCGTGCATTTCGTGGTGCTGCGCTGATATCTGGCCGATTTCAGTTTCTATGGCAAGAGCATTCCTCGAAAGCAACCGCGTGGTTTCATGCCATTGCGTGTTCTGGACTGGTGGAGTCAATCGCTTGCGCGGGGGCCGCGTCGCGGCCTCGGCCTTCGGCTGGACGTGCGCCAAGACCCAGGTTAGTCGTCTTGGTCCAACCCTGGGCTGGATTAGGGAATCCCGTTGGGATTTTTGGAGATGGTTCGTGACGATAGGGTTTGCCTAGCGCAGATTCCTCTTTGTCAGCGGGTCGGCAACTCGCGTTCCCAATTGACAAGAGTGACCTAACCCGGGTCGATAACCACATGAGGTCCAATTGATCCAGCATAGAAAAAGGGCGGTTCCAGGTCGAGTGACCTAGAACCGCCCTTTGAGGCTAACCCTCAGTTGGAGCTACTTGCCTCCAACTCGACGAGGAGGAGGTGGCGGGCCCTGTCTGCGGCTCTTGGGCGGTACAGTAACCGTCCCTGAGTCCAGCGTCACTGCGGCGATATTGGTAAGGAACCTGCCTTGCAGGGTCATTCCCGTGTTTGCCGTGATCGATGCTGAGGCAAGGATGTTGCCGACCGCGCTTGAGTTGACCCCAAGCGTGGCAGACGAACCGACTGACCAGTAGATGTGGCTTGGCTGTGCCCCACCGACTAGGGTCATCGTGCTTCCCACACCGGTAGTGAGGGTGCTGCCCATCTGGATGATGAACACTGCGTTTGCATCGCCTTGCGCATCAAACGTTACGTTTGCCCCAACTCCAAGAATCACCGAACTGGAGTTCTTGTACAGGCCAGGTGTGAAGGTGAGACCGCTCACATCTCCGGCGAGTGCGTTGGCACCCAGTCGTCCAGCGGCATCCGTGTAGGCAGCCAAAAGGTCCAGCTTTGCCTGAGCGGCAACTGAGTCTCCGGCATGGATGACTCCTGTGAGCGTTCCAGGTGGGAAGCCCGTGATGGCCGTGCCAGGGCTAACTCCGATGTCTCCCTTGATCACGGTAGGACCGGTGCTTGTTACGGTTGATCCAGCCAGAACTCCATAGGTTCCCGCGGTCCCAAAGGCAACATCTGCCTGTCCAGTGGTAAACGACCACGAATGGTTGGTTGCCAGAGGAGTGCCTAAGAGGTCTTGTGCTCCAGTCGTCACGTTGGCGGTGTACAGGGTTGTGCCTGCCAGCGGCGACGTTGGGCTAAGCGTGGCCACATTGTTGGCATAGCCAACTGTGGATGGCACCGTCACCCCGCCAGGTCCCTTCAGCGTGAAGGTTAGGCCAGTGATGGTCGCAGGATCCATCGCCTTGCTAAACGTCACCGTCACCGAGTTGGAGACACCAACTTGGACCTGATTGTTGACTGGGAATGTTGAGACGACTGTCGGCGGCACGTCGGTGGTGAACGTCCACGTGTAAGTGGCCGCCATCGATGTGCCCGGCATATCCTTGATTCCAGTGGATAGGGTCGCGGTGTATACCGTTCCACCTACCAGAGAAGCATTTGGAGTCAGAGTTGCCACGCGGTTGCTGTAGGTGACTGTGGCAGGCACGTTTGCTCCGCCAGCTGGCGTCAGCGTAAACGTCGTTCCGTTCACTGTCGTTGGGTCGAGGTCCTCGTTGAACGTTGCGGCCACAGCTGTCTTTAAGCCAACTGGATTTGCGTTGTTCAACGGCACTGTGGAAAGGACCACTGGAGGCACGTCTGTGGTGAATGTCCACTTATAGGCATTTACCATCGCCGTTCCCGCGACGTCCTGGACGCCGGTGGTTACTGTTGCGGTGTACTTCGTTCCTCCGACCAATGGTGAGGTTGGAGTAAGGGTTGCAACGCTGTTTGAATACGTCACGGATGCTGGGACAACTGTGTTGCTCGGGTCAGCAATCGAGATAGTTGTTCCGTTGATCGTAGCGGCGCTCATCGCCTCACTAAACGTCACCGTCACCTTTGCATTCGCCAACACACCAACTGCCGAAGTAATTGGAATGGTCGATATAACCGTAGGAGCGATGTCCGTCGATAGGGTGGTGAACGTCCACGTGTAGTTGCTCGCCATCGGGGTTCCCGCGACGTCAGTGACGCCAGTGGTTACCTGAGCGGTGTAGAGCGTGCTGCCAAGCAGCGGGGCGGTTGGACTTAGAACCGCAGAGTTGTTCGCATAAGTGACGGTAGCTGGAACGAGAACTCCACCTGGAGCCTTCAGGGTTACCGTAGTTGTGTTGATCGTACTCGCCGTCATCGCTTCACTGAAGTTGGCGGTGACCTTGGTGCTTATCGAGACGCCTGTTGCGCCAGCGAGGGGAACCACAGAGACGACGGTGGGTGCCACATCGACGACGCCGGTGGTAAACGTCCACGTGTAGTTGCTGACAAGGAATGTTCCTGCGACATCCTTCGCATGCGTTGTGATCACACCCGTG
>CAIYLG010000023.1 GCA_903927025.1 uncultured Armatimonadota bacterium | reverse complement strand
CTCTCCATGCCGCCGTACTTCTCGCGCCAGCGGTAGATCGTCTGATCCGTGACTCCGTGAGCCCTTGCCACTGACGCTATCGCGCCGCCAGCTTCGATTTCCTTCAACACCTTCAGGACCTCGTCCTCGGTGTAACGCTTGCCAGTTTTCTTCATGTGATTCCAGACGGATTTCACACTTCAAGTGGGTCAAACTACGGGGGACACGTCACAGCGGCCCCGACAGTACGAAGAGAGAAAATGGAACGGTCTATGCCAGCTTTGATGATGGAAAGACCTGGCCTAGAAAGAGGGCCCTGATTGCGGGAGAGTTCGCATACTCTGTCCTGATTAGGTTGCCGCACCACCAGTTTGGGTGCCTGTTTGAGGCCGATGGATATCGTAAGATTCAGTTTGCGACAGTCCCCGAATCCTGGATCTTGTCGAACTAGCGAGTCGCTTCAGACCGATAAAAGAAGTACTTGGCGCTCTCCGCGATGAACACGTAGAACACGGTGACTCCTAACAGCGCCAGCAAAAACGAAGGGGCCAACGGTTCAAGACCCAGTAAGCCCGCCACCGGTGAGTAGGGCATGAGAAGAACTACGATGACCGTTGCCAAAGTTGCCACAGACAGCCACTTTCCTGGGTGACTCTTCCAAAGCGGGCGTCGGGTGCGAACGACGAGCACGATAAGTGCCGCTGTGACCACGTTTTCAATGAACCACCCTGTTCGAAACTGCTTAGGTGTGGCGTGCATGCCGTACAGCAGAATTCCAAACGTAATGTAGTCACAAGCAGAATTCGCCAGGCCGAACACCACCATGAACCGTTTGATGAATTTCAGGTCCCAACGTCGCGGCTGACTGACCCACTCTGGATCGACATTGTCGCTCGCAATCGTCATTTCCGGAACGTCCGTCATGAAATTAGTCAGCATGATCTGAGTCGGGAGCATCGGCAGGAACTTTAGGTAAAGAGAAGCTCCCGCCATGCTGAACATGTTCCCGAAATTGGCGCTGGTCGCCATGAAGACGTATTTGAGCGTGTTGGCAAACGTGATGCGTCCTTCCCGGATGCCATCCTCGAGAACACTGAGGTTCTTCTCCAAGAGAACGATATCGGCGGCGTCCTTGGCAACATCAGCCCCGTTCGAAACTGAGATTCCAACATCGGCAGTGTGAATTGCGGATGCATCGTTGATCCCGTCGCCCAAATGCCCCACCACGTGCCCAGCTTTCTGGAGGTAGCGTACGATCCTAGCCTTCTGATTGGGCTCAACTTCGGCGAAGATATCGACCTTTCCGACTTTGGCCAGAAACGCCTCATCGCTCATTCCTCGCATCTCAGGGCCACTCAGCACGATGGGATCGTCGACTCCTGCCTGGCGAATAATTGCGGCAGCAACGAACCGGTTATCTCCGGTAACGAACTTAACAGAAACGCCTAACTTGCGCAGGTTTTGGAGCGTCTCCGTAATCTCTGGGCGTAGCGGATCGATAAACAGGAGCATCCCCAGGTAAGTCATGTCGATCTCGCAATCGCCGTCTGGAGGGGCAGTAAATCTCTTTGAACAAACGCCAATGGCGCGCATGCCCTGCTGGCTCATCGCTTCAAACTGCGCCTGAATTTCGCCACGATGAGCAGCCAAGGGCGATTGGGTGCCATCGGCGAGTTCAACGGACGAGCACACCGCAAGGATGTTGACGATCGCCCCTTTGGTCACCCCCAAATAGCCCTCTTTGTCCTTCAGTAGAATCGTAAGGCGCTTGCGCGTGAAGTCATAAGGCTGTTCTCTGACTTTTTGGTACTCCGTGGTGTCAGCTTTAACCGCATCAATAATCGCCGCGTCGATTGGGTTCTCATAACCGGCCTGGAATGTGGAGTTCAGCAACCCATACAGCTTCAGTTTCTCTGACGAACTGCCGTCAAGAAGGAACGCGTCTTTCAGCTTCACAGTGCCGTCTGTGAGAGTTCCTGTCTTGTCTGAGCAGAGCACATCCATGCTGCCAAAGTTCTCGATGGAGGCAAGCCTCTTGACGATGACCTTCTTGTCGGCCATCCGTTTTGCACCCTGCGAGAGATTAACGCTGATAATTGCGGGGAGCAACTGAGGCGTTAGCCCAACCGCGATGGCAAGTGAGAACAGAAGCGAATCGATAACCGGCTTATGGAAGTAGACGTTTGCCGCAAACATCGCCAGCACCAACAGGAGAGTGACCTCCATCAGCATGTATCCGAACTTTCGGATCCCGTGTTCGAATTCCGTTTCAGGAGGACGCATTCGCAGGCTCTCAGAAACCTTTCCGAACTCTGTATCGTGGCCCACGTGCACCGTGAGAGCTTTAGCCGTCCCGCTGACCACATTGGTCCCCTGAAAAACCACGTTGGACCTCTGCGCCAGTCCCGTGTCCGCAGCGGTCGATCCAACCTTCTTCTCAACTGGAAGCGGCTCGCCGGTTAGGGAGGCTTCATCGACGAACAGGTCAGTAGATTCAAGCAGGACACTGTCGGCGGGAATGATGCCACCCGCACTCAGTAGAAAAACGTCGCCCGGCACAATTTCGCTTGATGGAACATCGAGTGTCTTCCCGTCCCGAACGACCTTTGCCCTTATCTGCACCATTGCCAGCAGCTTCTGAACGGCATCGGCGGCGTGCTGTTCCTGCCAAAAGCCAAGGCTGCCGCTGGCAAACACAATCACAAAGATAATAGTTGCTGTTGTGGGGTCGCCAAGTCCCATCGACACCGCTGCGGCAAACAGCAGAATCAAGATGATTGGGCTTTTGAACTGCTGTCCAAATAGCTTTAGGTGGCGCCATGGTGTTTGCTTCTGCTGGACATGTGGCAGGAGCAACTTACGGGTAGCGGCGAGAGATGAAGTGAGTCCGTCGGGGCTGCTTTGCAGCTCTTTGAGCATGCTATCAGTTGGAACCGACCAGAACTCTAGCGTGCTCATTTTTCCCAACCGTCCCCACACCTACTCCAAGATTACGTACATCGCGTCTTCGGGCAATCGAATGTAGAACCCTTCGCTCCCCTTCTTGGCAGCGATTGTCGATACCGGATAGCCGGCCGCATCAAGGACGGTGGCCTTTGTAAGACCGTGGTTGTGGATCAGTAGGTTTCCTCGAATTCTCTGAATCTGCCACGGCATCTTCCCGGTATTAACCACTTTCCAGCCGCTCACTGATTTGCCGCCCTCAATCGTCGTGCTTGGCTCTTGTGCCCAGCCAGTCGGTCGAACTACCGTCCCCAACTGAACGAGGACCTTGTGCGACGTGGATAGGGGTTTGTCATCCATGCTCACCGCAGTGACGGCGGCGTAATCATTTGTAGATGTGAGACTTAATGTTGAGGTCTGGTACGTGCCCCCGGATTTGTCGAGAAATCCAACAATACTTTGGGCCATTGGGGTGTCTAGCTGGAACAGCCCAGAAGACGGGGAAAGCGAAAGTTCACCAGTGTTGCTCTTAATGCGACCGCCGGCC
Source organism: uncultured Armatimonadota bacterium (assembly GCA_903927025.1). Lineage (GTDB taxonomy): Bacteria > Armatimonadota > Fimbriimonadia > Fimbriimonadales > Fimbriimonadaceae > Fimbriimonas. The sequence continues at coordinate 11,331 of CAIYLG010000023.1, read as the reverse complement.
GGAGAGATGAACTTCTGAATGTCTGCAACCAGATTTCGCTGTGGGTTGCCGTCGAACATCACCTCGACAGGTCCAACCAAGAAAGCTAATGGGTTCGCTCCAATTGCGGAACTGACACCAGCCCTGTTATCGCCGCCGTTATGGTTGGGATCGAAAGAGGGATCTTCTGCAATCAGCGGAATCTCTCTGGCATCTAAGTTCTGTCTCGACCGCTCCTCGTGTACCACCGGCGTGCCACGTTGGACCAGGTTGTTGCGATAGATAAGTGCTGCTGCCGGGAACTGGCCTAGGAGTTGAGGGACTGAATCCGACCACTCGCTCAAAGGATGGCTACCGTCCGATGTCGTCACAAAATCGAAAGTTGCATTCAGGTTGTACTTCTCAGCGTCGAGGGCAAACCAGTAAAGCCCCTGAATCCCAGACAGCGACTCGTAGGCTGCCGCCAGAATCGGCGCCTCTGCCTGGTAGCTGAGAGGATGAACCCATCCGCTCTCGGTGATAATGGTGGGGTGCCCCACGACCTGCTTGATATTGAACGGAAGGTTTCTAGGATCGGTTAGACCGCTTTTGTCGGAAAAGAAGTCTCCCTCATCAATTCGCCATCCACTGTTGGGGCCCTTGTGGAGACCTCCCGTATAGTAGCGATTGACCGCTTCGACATCGGCAACGGTGTAGGTGTATCGCTCGGCGTCGTTCATTCGGACTGGATCAGCGGTGATCCAGTTGCTGCAGTTCACCAGCCCATCGTAGCCGAGTTCTTTGTGCAGGTAGTTCGTGATGTCGGTGTAGAACTCTCGTTGCTGATCGATCAGAAACGCCATCTGATCACTCGTTCGTGCCTGCATCGGTCCGGATTGCGGCTGAGTCAGCACCCACGTGTCCAAAAGGGCAGGTGTTCCCGTTGCCCAATCGTCACCGCCCTGTTCGGCACCCTTCCAGGTGCTTGGAAATTGAGCGCTTCCGTATTTGTTGATCAGCCACTTGCCAAACTTCTGAGAAAGGATTTTCTTTTGGGCGGGCTTGATCCCCTGGAAGGTCCAAAACAGAAGACTGTCCTCATTTTGAATTTGGGCAATCGCAACCGCAGGGTCCTTGGCCAAAGGGATTCCCGTGTAAGGGTTCGGGTCGTTATAGAGGTGTCTGATCCAGCCTTTATAGGCCGCCCTCATGGTGTCGTTGAACATCAAAAGACCCCATACATCTTCTCCGTCCCCATAGCCCAGGCCCCAACTGGCGGCGGCTCCTGAGTGGCCTCCATTGGCCCAGAACGGGGAGAGTGTCACATAGATTCCTTCGGCCTTGAGTGCGGCGATGTATCGCTGAACCTTGTCAATCTCTTCTTCGTCGTAATCCGTGATCGCCTTGCCTTTGCCTTTCGGGCTAATCGAGGCGTGGATTCGAACCATATTCACGCCCATCTTGGCGAGAAACTTGGCATTTGACTTCATCTGGTCGGGAGTCAGCCGATAGCCATAGGCACATACGGGCCAAAAGCGGATTGGGGCACCGTCACCGCGAACGAATGAGCGGCGATCGACGTTGAGGCGGATCCTGCCGGTTTGGCCGGCGATAGGCTCATTGAGCGACCTTAAATTCAGGAGCGATCCGGGTCGCGAATCGTCGGGATATTTGAACTCCCACGTATTGGAACTGGATTGGCCGAACCCGGCCAGGCTCATCACACCAAAAAGACAACAGGCAAGGTTGCGCAGCATAGCTTCGTTGCTCCCGATATCTGCCTGAGTTTAGTTGACGCAACGCTTGTTTCGATCCGATTCGACAGAATCTCACGACCAGCTTTCATAATCCGTCGAAATGGGATCACTGAGGATCGGCATTGTTGGCAAGCGGGGTTCCGCCCACGCGGCAGGTTTTCGCGCCCACCCCGGCGCAGACTTAGTCGCTATTTGTGAGGCAGACCCCGCCGCATTGGAGTCCGAAGGCATCTCCCTCGGAGTGGATCAGCGATACCTGAGGTTCGAAGAGATGCTCGATCATGTCGATGCCGTGTTCATCGCCACCCCGATGCAGCTGCACGCCTCTCAGGCAGTAACGGCGCTGCTTGCTGGCAAGCACGTCCTTAGCGAAGTCACAGCATGTGTCTCACTGGAAGAGTGTCAGTTATTGGTCGATACCGTTCGACAGACGGGACTCACCTACACGATGGCAGAGAACTACATCTTCTCCGAGGAGAACCTAACGGTGCAGGCGATGGCCGAACGGGGCATGTTCGGTTCGGTCTACTTCGGTGAAGGGGAATACGTTCACGATGTGAAGTCCTACCACCACTTTGCCGACGGCGGCGCGAGTTGGAGAATGCGGTGGCAGGTTGGAGAGCCGGGAAACACGTACCCAACCCACAGCCTTGGACCAGTATCCACTTGGTTCGATGCCGCCGGCCACTCAGCCCAGCCAGTTTCAGTAGCTTGTTGGGGCTCGGGGATTCATACAGACCCAGAGCATCCCCACGATGACACCACCGAGACACTTGTCAGATTGCAGGGCGGCGGTCTCGTTCGGCTTCGGTTGGACATGATGAGCAATCGCCCTTCCGAGACATCCTTCTATGGTTTTCAGGGGACTCACGGAGTGTTTGAGTCTGGCCGTGGTGGGCGCGGTGCCGGACAGGTGTGGGTAGGAGAGAACCCACCACCAGGTCCGGTGGAGCCCATCCATCTGAACTGGCAACCTGTTTCGGATTACTATGAGCTGTTGCCGTCCGTGACGAAAGAGCGGATCGCGGAAGCAAAGGGTTCCGGGCATGGAGGAGGGGACTACCTTGTCGCCTACGCTTTTGTTGACGCTGTCCTCGGAGTTGCTCCCAATCCAGTGGACGTCGTCCGAGCCGCCGAGTGGACCGCAGTTGGACTCTGCTCGACCCAGTCCATCCGTCAAGGAGGGGTACCGGTCACCGTGCCCAATTTCCGCAAATGACTGATCTGCCCCAATTACGAATGAAGCATCGTCTTTTGGTTGTCCCATCTCCACGCACCATTCCACTTGGGGCCGCCATTCGAGAAGGTGTTGCGGGAGACGCAAGTGACCTCGCCACCATCCTCAACGTGTGCTTCGACCCGTCGTGGGACTCCGAGCGTGTAAGGCTGGAGCTTCTTGAGGCTTCGGACGTTCCATTGACGTTCGTCGCTGAACTCGATGGAGCTGTTGTGGGAAGCGCCTCGTTCCAGCGAAAACAAGACCCTGACCCATCTGCTGGATGGCTGCATTACGTGGGTGTGCATCCGATCGCTCGAGGTTTGGGCTTGGGTGAAATCTTGAGCGCCGCCGTTTTGGCTGAGGCTGTATCCCGAGGATGCTCATCCGCGTTTCTCACCACGGACGACTTCCGGGTACCTGCTATTCGAACCTATCTCAAGCTAGGCTTTGAGCCAGATTGTTGGCATGAGTCTCACGAGGGGCGATGGAACGCGATCCGAGAGAAACTCGAGATCGAGCAATCTTCGTAGCGAACACGGGATGGCGTTTGGCGTCATCACCAATGTGATCCAAGCGCCTATGCGCTGTGTTATAGTCGGATGAGCATCCTTTCGAGTCGAAGCACATGTACTTTCAACTTCAGTCGATACGAGGGTTGGGCGTCCTTGCAGGGTCCCTTGCGTTTGTTGCGTACAGTGCCACCGCTCAGCAGAATCCGCCAAAGGCAGTAACTCCAACCGCTGAGCAGATCACTTTCTTTGAAACAAAAATTCGCCCCGTCCTCGCCGACAACTGCCTCTCCTGTCATGGCCGCGCGACACAGCTGGGCGGACTGCGTCTTGATTCTGCCGCCGCACTTCTTAAGGGTGGAGACTCAGGCCCGGCCATCTTGCCAGGCGATCCGAACAAGAGTCTTCTGATTCTGGCGATTCGCCAGACAGGCTCCCTGAAGATGCCCCAAGGCGGCAAGCTCGGTCCAAATGAAGTTTCTAACCTAGAGGCATGGGTCAAGATGGGTGCACCGTGGCCAGATTCGGCAAAGGCGAAGGAAGCGCCGGCGAAGCCGACTGAAGCTTTCTGGTCCCTTCAGCCAGTCAAGCGCCCTATCGTCCCTAAGGTGAAGCTCACGTCATGGGTGAAGAACCCGATTGACGCGTTTGTGCTCGCCAAGCTGGAAACGAAAGGACTTTCTCCGTCGCCCCAAGCGGATCGACGCACGCTGATCCGCCGAGTGACCTACGATCTCACGGGACTTCCGCCAACTGCCGATGACGTTCAGGCATTTGTGGCCGACAAATCCCCGAATGCATACGAGAAGGTCGTGGATCGGCTTCTTGCCTCGCCTCAATATGGCGAGCGATGGGCAAGACACTGGATGGACGTTGCCCGGTACGCGGACACGAAAGGCTACGTTTTCGAGGAAGATCGGAACTATTACAACGCCTACACCTACCGCGATTGGGTGATCCAGGCGTTCAATCGAGACTTGCCCTACGATAAGTTTGTCACTCAGCAGCTAGCCGCAGATAGACTGCCAGAGGTTCGTAATGGAGATGACAAAACGCCCCTCGCGGCACTAGGCTTTCTTACGATTGGACGAAGGTTTCTCAACTCCGCTCCGGACATCATCGATGATCGAATTGACGTGACCATGCGTGGGCTTCAAGGTTTCACGGTTGGATGCGCAAGGTGCCACGATCACAAGTTCGATCCGATCCCGACTCAGGACTATTACTCGCTGTACGCAGTGTTCAACTCGTCGCAAGAGGTTGCCTCACCGATCTCAGAGAAAGCGGTTCGCGAACCCTGGGAGAAGTACAACGAGCAGGTTACGTCGACTGATGGAGCGATCCACCAGCTGGTTGCAGAGCAGGTCAGGCGCCTGCGAAAGAAGGTTGCAACTCCAGACGGGGGCTCCTCCACATCAGAAGAGCTTAAGAAGATCCTGCAAACGTTCCGTGAGGAAGCGTATCCAGATGCCAAGACGATCGAGAAACTAACCCCAAGTTTTGAACCCGACGAACGGGACCGGCTCAAGAGCCTAGAAGGGCAGTTGGTTCAGGCCAAGAAGAATCCGCCTCCCACACCCGTTTTGGCGATGGCGATGCAAGATGCTCCAAATCCGAGTGATGGCGTCATCTTCAAGCGCGGCAACCCTGGAATCCATGGAGATGCTGCCCCCAGGCGGTTCCTTCTGGCGCTAGCGAAGCCAGGTGCTGAAAGAGAGCATTGGACACAAGACAGTGGGCGTCTCGAACTCGCCCAGGCAATTGCCTCCAAAGAGAACCCGTTGACAGCCCGAGTCTTTATGAATCGGATGTGGCAGGATCACTTCGGGCAGGGCATTGTTCGAACACCCTCGGATTTTGGTCATCAAGGCGAGCGCCCAACCCACCCGGAGCTTCTCGACTACCTAGCCTCCGCCTTCATGGATGGCGGTTGGTCGATCAAGAAGATGCAGAAGCTCATCGTGACTTCAGCGGCCTACTGCGAATCCGCCGCGATTTCACCCAAACTCGCTGCGGCCGACCCAGATAATCGCCTTTGGGGACACATGACTCGGCGTCGACTCGATTTGGAGCAGATGCGAGATTCCTTGACGCTGGCGGCCGGGAAGCTGGAAACGCAGTCCGTCGGTGGGAAGTCGGTAGATATTTGGGCTCAGCCCTTCTCTGGTCGGCGTGCGCTCTACGGCTACATCGAACGTCAAAACCTGCCTGGGATCTTTAGGACGTTTGATTTTGCCTCGCCCGATTCCACCAGTGCGAGGCGGTTCCTCACTACTGTTCCGCAACAGGCCCTCTTCTTCATGAACTCGCCCCTAAGCGTAGAAGACGCTGAGAGTCTGGCGGCACGGCCCGATATAGCGGGGGCAAAGGACGATGGTCAGCGCCTTCGACGTCTCTACCTTGCAGTCTTTCAGCGCCTCCCGGATACCGAGGAGACAGCCGCAGGATTAGCCTATCTCAAGGAAGGCAACCCTGCTGTTGGAGATCCGTCTGCGGCTTGGAAGTACGGCTACGGAGAGTTTCAGCCCAAGTCGGGCAGAGTGGCGTTCTTTACTCCGTTCGAGGACTTCTCAAATGGTGGCTACCACGTAAGCAAGAAATTCCCTGATCCAGATTTGGGATATCTGACGCTCACTCCAGAAGGTGGCCATCCTGGCCACGATATCAAGCACTGCGTAGTTCGCCGGTGGGTCGCGCCAGAAGGGATGAAGATTCGCATCTCTGGCACCGTCTATCACGGACAGGCTGAAGGCGACGGTATCGGCGCCAAAATCGTCTCCAGTCGCCTCGGGGTTCTCGGAACTTGGAACGTGCACAACGATCGCGCTCAGGCCGATATCGAATCAGTCACGGTCGAGAAGGGAGACACCATCGACTTCGTCGTCGATCCGTTGAGCAATGATGGATACGACGGTTTTGGTTGGGCTCCCACGATTCGTGCCTCCGAGGGAGGGCGACAGTGGGATGCCAAAGGGGATTTTGGACAGAGCAATGCAAAGTCGATATCGCGTCTCGCACTCTACGTGCAGGCGCTGATGATGACCAATGAGTTTATGTTCGTGGACTAGCGGTTCATGATAGGGAAGACCTGATGTCTGAGTACAACCACAACGATCCGTTTCGAGACCTGTTTCTCAGCCGCCGAGAGCTGCTGGGAAGGATGGGCAACGGCTTTGCCGCCCTTGGCCTGATGGGTGTTCTCGGAGAATCTGCTCTGGGTTCAACTCTGAAACTAGGGGACTCAGGCAAAAACAGCAATGTGCTCGCGCCTCACCTCCCGCCGATGAAGGCAAAGGCCAAGCGAGTCATCTTCCTGTTTATGAACGGTGGCCCCTCGCAGGTCGACACGTTTGATCCCAAGCCGATGCTTCAGAAGTATTCTGGGCAACCGATCCCGCTTCACCTGCCAACCGAAAGGAAAACTGGTGCGGCATTTCCGTCGGCATACAGCTTCAAAAAGTACGGGCAGTCGGGCATCGAAGTCAGTGAAATATTCCCGAACGTTGCCAAGCACGTTGACGATATGGTCGTCATTCGGTCCATGCATGCCGACGTTCCCAATCACGAACCCTCCCTGTTGCTGATGAACTGCGGCGAATCAAGGATGGTTCGGCCCTCCATGGGGTCATGGGTGCTCTATGGCCTTGGGACTGAAAACCAAAATCTGCCGGGCTTCATCGCGATGTGCCCGGGTGGATATCCCATTCAGGAGACTCAGAACTGGCAGGCCGGCTTCCTTCCCGGAGTTTTGGCAGGCACCTATATCGACCCAAGCCACACCGACATCGACAAGCTGATTGAGAATATCAAGGATCGCTACACACTCCCCAGCGACCAGCGCGAGCAGCTCAACTTGGTTCAGCGCCTCAACCAAAAGCACCTCGCCAGCCGGGATCACGATCCGATTCTGGAATCCAGAATTCAAAGTTTTGAGCTCGCCTATCGGATGCAGACTGAAGCGACGGATGCCTTCGACGTCAACAAGGAATCCCAAGCCACCCGAGACATGTACGGCAAGGGAACTTTTGCCCGCCAATGCCTCATGGCTCGCCGACTCGCAGAACGAGGGGTTCGGTTCATCCAGCTCTACCACGGAGCGGGCCAGCCATGGGATAGCCATGATGACATCGCCACCGCCCACCGAAACCTAGCTCATGAAAGTGATCAAGCGATTGGAGCCCTGTTGACCGACCTCAAGCAGCGCGGAATGCTGGACGAGACCCTGGTGATCTGGGGTGGAGAGTTTGGGCGAACGCCCACAGTCGAGTTGCCTACCCCAGGAGCGAATGCGGGCCACGCCAATGGAAGGGATCACAACCACTACGGGTTCACGTACTGGATGGCGGGCGGTGGCGTAAAGGCCGGCACCGTTTACGGAGCCACGGATGATTTTGGATTCAAAGCCGAGCAGAATCCGGTCCATGTGCACGACCTGCACGCCACCATTCTCCACCTGCTCGGCTTTGACCACACCAAGTTCACGTTCCGCCATGCGGGCAGGGACTACCGGCTAACGGACCTTTACGGAAACGTTGTCCACGATATCATTGCTTAGTCATCGGAGTTGAATCCCGATGGTTGGGCAATGGGAGTTTAAGGTTGAACTCGACCGTCTTTCCTGCGGCAATCTCCACGACGGACTTATCTCCTTCGAGACCGCGTCCGCAGCGAATCAAGTAATTGCCCGGAGGTACTGGCAACTTGTAGCTGCCGTCCGGATTGCTCATCGTTCCGAAGTCACCGGGATTGGATGCGGCGCCTCTGTCGAATTCTTTGAAGTCAAGCTGCAGCGCTTCAACCATGAATTGGACTGGCTTGCCTGAACTGTCCGTGATGTGGCCGTGGATCACGGACTGTGGGACAAAGTCGAAGTCGAGACCGCGGATCGTCTGGTGGGTACCCACGATCAGAGAGTTGTGCTGTCGGGCAACAAAGCCAGGTGGAACCGACTTGTCTGTTTCCCCGAGCGTGACGTAATGAACGTTGCAAATGCAGGATGGAATTCGAGTAATCCGATAATGACCGTTGGAGTCTGTCACTGCCGTTTGGACAGAAGGGCTTTGAAGAAAGTCTGCCTGCAAATGAACCCCCGAGAGCGGCTTGCCATTCAATCTGACCGTTCCCTCCAGGTAAGAACTCGGAATCGCTCTCACCGCCGGATACGGTGTGTCTCCAGTTAACACTGGGTTGTGTTGATTTCGTGGAAGTGGCAGGTAGAGCTCGTCATTAAGCGCCAATGTCACTTTTGCCCCCGCTGGCATATCTGGAATCGTCGCCACGCCATTCGCATCGGACGTGCCCGAGAGTTCCTTTGAGGACCACTCGGCAGGAACGTAAGTGACATCCTTGTCCGGCCAGGTGATTCGCTTGGCTGACACTGTCGCACCTGTCACCGGATGCCCTTCAACGTCCAGGACGGGAGCGCGCAGGCTGTGGGACTTCCTCAGCACGATGACGACTCGCGAATCCCCTTTTTTGACCTGATCCGACTTCGCGTAGGCGTAGCCCGGTCGATAAGCCAGGACCGTGTCGAGTGACATCGATTCGAACAGGTTCGGGGAGAGAGAGTTGGGCGATCTCAACTTCGAAGGATCAACTTTAAATGTTCCGTCTGCTTCAGTAATGGCAGGCGGTATGGAGACGCCCGCACCGACAATGTTTTCGGAATCCAGTCGAAAGGCGAGTCGAACTTCCTTAACCGGGCGGAAATGCTCATCGACCACCTTGACGAGGATTGGTCCCTTCCAGCCGCTACCCGTGGCGGGAGACAGTGCGAGAGCTGCTTGTGGTTCTTTCACGGGCGCCGTTTTCGGATTTCCTAGCCTGAGCGAGGCAATGGCGACACAGGCAATGGCACCGATGAGACCCAGTGCGACGATGACCACCTTTGCCGCTGCGCCACGCTGTCTTCGCTTATCGAGGATGGCCCTGAGGCGAGATTCGACCTTAGGCGATCTTGCCATTGGGACCACTAACGCATACGATCTGTTGGATCGAGATGCGATCTCTAGAAGGCGCTTCGCGTATTCTGTAGGCGCGATCCCGATTCGGAGCGCGCGATCATCTGCCGCGAATTCGCTCTCGGTTCGCAATCGAGCGGCTGCCATCCAGACAAGCGGATTGAACGGATACATCACCGTAGCCACCTGGGATAGGCAACGGACCAGCCAGTCTCCCTGCTTTACGTGGGCAAGTTCATGCGCCAGCGCAGATTGAAGGGTTTGAGTATCCCACTCTAGTGAGTCCTTTGGTAGGAGCACCACCGGACGAATCCAGCCAACAGTGGCCGGTGTGGTGATCATTGAGGAGACAAGTAGGCGTACCGGGCGGCCAAGACCCAATGCCGAAAATGTTTCATCAAACTGCTTGTGGTGGATTTCCTCAGCGTTACTGACTAACCGTCTGGACAGAATCAACGACAGCACCAAGCGACAGGTGAGCAACGTGCTTGCGGCGAGCCAGCTCAGCACGATCCAGTTCACTGGCTCCTGCCTCTCAGAGGAGGCGCGGCTCGGTGCCGAGATCTCATCAAGATCTCGCTCACTTGTGGAATCCAACTTTTCACTAAGCTCTGTGAATTTTGTGACCGTCGGCTGTTGCATCACCTTCGCCAACCCTGGGATCTTCTCTGTCGCAACTTCCACCGCCGGAGCCACCCTCCAAACAAAGGGAAGGGCAATCACGGCGATGACCGCGAAAACCCAAACGAGACGTTTCACGGAAGCAGACATCCGCGACAGCAGAAGCGACGCGACAACAGCGATAGAAAGAATTCCGATGCTCCTGCAAGCCAATCCGAGTACGTAAAGGTTGTTCATCCTATTTGCCCTGCTCCTCTGCTTGGTCGATGATCTGCCGAAGCTTCCTCAGTTCGTCGTCCGTTAATTTCGTCTCCATAGCAGACAGCATCGTGACAAGCCCCTGCTCAAGCGATCCGTCCACGAACGTCTTGAGGAACCGTTGCATGGCGCTAACTGCCGCCGAGGGTTTTGGCTGGGTGGGTTCGTAAATGAACTTCCCTTTATCCACGGTGTGCCGCAGCAGTCCGCGGTTCTCTAGTTCCCGAAGTTGAGTGCGCACGGTCGCGTTGGTGGGGGAACCTGGAAGCTCGACCTCAACCTCGGTAGCCGTGGCTGATCCTTTCGCATACAGAATCTCCATGATCTGCTGATGCCGCTTGCTCAGGTAGTCGTCAGGTTTTCGCGCCATAGGTGTGATAAATATAACACCAAATATGTGAAAGTGTGAAATTAATCACATCTTTTTAAAAATCAAGTTGAGGCGTGATGCTGGATACTGTCAGTGAAGAGTCAACTCTATGTGGAAGCTCATCTTCGTGCGCCAATATCCGTTTCTCCGTCTGGTTGATATTCCGTCTCACCGACGTGTCGAAAGGCTTTCGGCAGAGGTCGCAGACTTGAGAGGTCGGCTCATAGAAGTTCAGCAGGAAAAGGCACTTGCGGTCAGCCAGGCAGAGGAGCTGCGCCAGCAAAAGGAACGCCTGAGAAATAAGGTCGCCAACCAAAAGCGGGATGCCGAGGCGCAAAGAAAAGTCCAAGACCTCCTAGAAGCAAAGATCCAAACCCTCCGCGCCGAACTCGAAAAGATCGAAGGTTCCACGAGGCGATAGTCTCATGGAGCGTCCCGATACGTCGGGACGCTTCAAACAAAAGCAGCCCAGGCGGAATCGCCTGGGCTGTTTCGTTTCTAGGTTGTGTCTGTCTTAGTTGCGCACCACCGTGATGGTTCCCACGTTCTCGTAGACGCCAGGTCCTACTGTAGGATCGATAACGATCTGTCGTCCTAGCTGAAGTCTCATGATGCCGCCTGTCTGAGCGACCTGGAAGTTGGGGCCGCTTGCCGTGAAGAGGCTGTTGAGCTTCGCGAT
>CAIYLG010000022.1 GCA_903927025.1 uncultured Armatimonadota bacterium | reverse complement strand
TCCAGGGACGAGAAAGCCCAAGGCCCATCGCAAAAAGCTCTTCAGATGTCACATTGAAATCACGGACAAAAGAGTCGAAAAGCGTCTACCTCTGAGAAAGATCTGCATTGAACCTAACCCACAGGAAGTGAGAGAGAGCCCATGTGGATGAGTTTAGAAGGTCAGAGCTTCAGAGTAAGTTCGCCGAACCTCGCCCAGAAATATATCTGCCAGAAAACACCGAGTTGCCATATTATAGAGAAATGGTTTGGGTTGCTGGGATCGTAATGGCATCCGTGATGCACAACCGCCACTCGTCGATGCCTTCAAGAGCCGTGCAAGTGATTGACATACGAGTCAAAGGGTGGACCAGCAACAATCTGGACGAAGAGCCGTGGTGGCGTGCCATGGCGGTCATCGGTAAACACTCGACATCTTCAAGCGAGGAGCCAGTGACGCTGAGCCGAAGGAGGCGTAAACCACTTCTGCTAAGGAGATTTTGGATTTTTGGATGTAGTAGTGACCCGCAAGCCTTCCAGCTTCGGAAAGCTGTGTGGATTGATGCGAGCGAACATGGATATCTTAATGACGTGATTTTTCACCATTCGAGATAGGGGGCTGGCTAGTTGCACCTCCGCAACTTGCAAAGTACGTTTGCAGTTGATTTCTCAACGGTGAACCTTCTGGTCGAAATAGCATCGCAGGTTCACAATGTCCGCCCAAGCGGTTTGAGGAGCTCGGCTGAGGTAGGCCTCCTTCGATTCGAAACGAGGGCGTTTGGGCGGACCTTTGGGAGGGGAAGCACCCAAGCAGCGTGACTGAAATCATCCGATAAGCATGCGGCGTCCTGTCGATGGATTCGGACGATCCCGTTCGTAGCGCCAGCCGTCTAAACGACGATGAGACGACCTTTGGGACCACAGAAGCTATGAAGGCGAAGATTTCCACATGATAGGAAGCCTGATCGCTGGAGCAACACTCTTCGGTCTTCCGGGGGATTTCGACAAGGCAGAGATCACGACTGTCCCATTTACCTTTGAATCTAGGACGAATCCTAATTCGCAGATCGTAGGCACGCAGAAGACCGTGTTCGTCGTCGAGTGGCCCAGCGTGGTTGCTATCGACGCCGGTTCTGGCAAGCGTCTGTGGGAGAAAAGCCTCTCATCGCATGCAGCTGTGGCTTGGAGAGGCTTCAACCAGAATGACTATTGGCGGCTAGGTGCCTTTCCCGTTGAAGCTGGGGGATCAGTCGCCTTCTGTTTTACATACTCAAAACCAGACGGCGCAATCGAGATGGAAGTCGAAAGCAGAAGACGAAACGATGGCGCCCTGAATTTCATCGTGCACGTGGAGACTCGTCCGATTGCTCGAAGCATTGGCTATTCCCCTGATACGAAAACGTTTGAACTCGACGAGAAAGAGCGATCATTCGACTATATGATTCGCCCAAACGTAGTTGGGGTGGGGAACCTGTTGCTTGTCGTTCCAGATCCACAACTCAACCCGGAACTGTTCGTATTGTCGGCCGCGACGGGCGCGGTTAAGGCAAAAATACGGCCGAGAACAGAGACTCCAATTCCGCTCGTTGGACCGTTGGGTGAGTCGAATCCAATTTCCTTTGGCCCCTGTGTGTACGCTCGACGCGCGCTCATTACTCTTGCGGATTCGTCTTTCGGCTCACCAAGCACGGTGGTCTTCTTTGGGAACCGAATTCTTGCTGAATATCGAGATGACAACTACTACAGGGCCCTCAGGCTAAAAGAACATCAGGGAGTAGCCTTTTTTCCTTGGAGTTCAATCCTGCATGGAAAGGTCGAGGACGTTTGGCATGGCGCATTCATGCGCATGGGGCCTCCCAAGGATAAACAACCCCGCTTCGGACCCTGTTTAGGCCAGCAAGGCGGAAACCCAGTGGTTCTCTGTACGGACTGGAATGGCAACACCACTCTTGTGGAGATCGACGAAAAAAGAGACATCACGCGCACGGCATCCGTGGATACAGATGCAATTTGGAAAGTCGTGCCCGGAGATAGCGGTGTCTTCCTGCTATATGGAAGGGCTTCCATCGACCTTTACGATCTCAACGGGACCAAGCTCCTCAGTCTAAGAACCAAGCACCAGATCGCAACGGAAACAGATACCGTTTACGAGAACGCCGCCTTGTTGCCGTGTGGCGTTACTTGGATGAACTATTCGAGAATCAAAAATTCTGATAAGTGGAAGTTCGTTGGCGCGGTGGTTTCCCCTCGAAACCACCGCGCCAAATAGCAGACTCAGACTGGGTCTAAAGATGAGCGCGGAAACGATGGCGTTTCCGATTTGCTCGACGTTTGTCATCCCCTCGGTGCCAATTAACCTGGGAGAGCGTCCCGATGAATCGAGAAGTTCAGGGGTTCGAGCCCTCATGCCATTCATCCGGAATCTGGATATTCCCATGTTCCAGACAATATCGGCAAAGACTCGCTCAATGGTTGCCATGCGCTCGGCCATGGCCATTCGACCCTCCGGCGTTCTCGCCAGTTGGGCCGCACCCAGCCGCTCGGCTGGATCACAATCGACGACAGGAGTAGGGATCTGGCCAGGATTTCAGCCCTACGCTATGCCTTGCACAAATGGGCATCGCGCGTAAGAACTTAGGGTAACCGGCGACGACGATGTTGAAACCCCTTTCTGAATGCCCACCCGCCCGCCCATGTGCCTGGCATAAATCACGGTCATTCTAAACTCCACATAACTTCAGCCTGCAAGAAACGAAACTGAAGCCAACGACTGAGCGTCGTCCAAACCCACACCGGAATAACCCAAATAAACCCGGAACATACGGGAATCCACCCGGGTCCTACGCGCTGATCCCGGGCTAACCGGTGAATCCCCAAGGCGGAGGCTGTATCAGGTGAAGATTCCAATAGCGACCCAGCAAGAAATAAAAGATTCCCCCCTCGAACCAATGGCGGTTGCACTACTTGGAACCTGCTCTCCGCGACTATGCGGGATCGCGACCTTCTCCGGTGACTTAGCCGCATCTCTGCGCTCTTCAAACCCAGATACCCGAGTGGATTGCTTTGCAATGGACGATGGTGCCGGTCACGTCTACCCAGCTGAAGTTGTCAGAACAATTTGTGATCAAGAGGTGGGATGCTACGTCGATGCCGCTCGAATGATCAATGAGGGGGGATATGACGTCCTCTCGATTCAACATGAATTTGGAATCTACGGCGGGGAGGCGGGTGCCCACCTGCTCGCCCTTATGCGGAAGATTGAGATTCCAATCGTGACGACTCTCCACACGGTCCTTCAAGATCCATCCCAAGCCCAAAGAACTGTTTTGGATGAGGTGCTGCGGCGTTCGTCACGAATCGTCGTGATGAGCAACAAGGCGATTGATCTCCTTGTCGAAGTTCACCAGGCGGATCCAGAAAAGGTGAGCCTCATCCACCATGGGATTCCAAAGATGGATCCGGAGGCAGGAAAGGCACTCCGTGCGAGCCTAGACATTGAAGGGCCGCTGATTCTCACCTTTGGCCTACTTTCCCCGGATAAGGGAATCGAATATGTCATCGAAGCGATGCCGCAGATTCTTACGCAATATCCTGATGCGGCGTACATCATCGTGGGTGCCACCCATCCGCACGTCGTCGCTGCCCATGGAGAGGGTTACCGGAAGAAGCTATCTGCCACTGCCACCAAGCTGGGAGTGGACCATGCCGTTCGCTTCGTGGATCGGTTCGTCACTCAGGATGAGATTGTCGAGTGGCTCGGGGCGATGGATATCTACATTACGCCTTACCTGAAGGCTACACAAATCACTTCTGGGACATTAGCCTATTCGATTGGTGCAGGGAAGGTGGTGATTTCAACGCCGTACTGGTACGCGGAGGAACTGCTCGCCGACGGACGCGGAGTGTTTGTTCCCTTCCGAAGTGCCAAGGCTATCGCTGAGGCCGTGCTGCGTGTTGAGTCAGACCTCGACGCTCGAACCAAGATGAGTCAGGCGGCCGCCGCCTTTGGCCAAGAAATGTTGTGGTCTGCTGCGTCCGACGGCTACCGTAAGGCCTTTAACCACGCCTCAGAGAATCACAAGAATCAAATGGAACCTCCAGAGCGGCACTTTCAAAAAGAGGACGGCGGCAAAGTTGAACTTGGCAATATGCGCCTCGATCACCTCTTTGCAATGTCCGATGACACGGGAATGCTTCAGCACGCCAATTTCACGGTGCCAAATCGAGCGGAGGGCTACTGCGTCGATGATAACGCTCGTGCCCTACTCTTCACCCTTCAGTTCGAACACAACTCACCTATCATGAATCGGCTTGCTTCATTCCAAGGCAGGTATCTGGCCTTTGTTCTGAGTGCCTTCAACCCTGCAACAGGCTGGTTCAGAAACTTTATGAGCTATGGCCGGCAGTGGCTGGAGGAATCGGGTTCCGAGGACTCTCACGGACGCGCCATGTGGTCGTTAGGAGAAACCGTTCGAAGAAGTGCGGATGTGAATCTTCGCGATGCGGCCGATTCGATCTACCGCCAGGGAGTACCCGCGCTCCTCAAGTCGACGAGTCCAAGAACTTGGACTTATGGAATCTTGAGCGCGGAGGCTTATCTCGCGGCGAAGCCTAATGATCCAACTGTGGTTGCCGCAATCGCAGAGATGGCAAGAAGACTCCATGGCTGCTACCTTGCGAATACTAGCCGGGACTGGCGATGGTTTGAACAAAGCCTGAGTTACGCCAATCCACGCATGGCTCAGGCACTGATGCTGGCGGGAACGGTGCTGAACGATTCTCAGATGGTTGAGGACGGCCTCAGAGCTCTCGACTGGCTCGCCGGGCTACAAACAAGTTCTAATGGCTACTTCTCACCGATAGGCACCAAGGGGCTGAGAAGGGGAGAGGTGCTGGGTATTGCTTTCGATCAACAACCCATTGAGGCTTGGACATCCGTTTCTGCCTCCCTCACTGCCCACAAGATCACCAAAGACTCGCAATGGTTTGCGGAGGCACACCGTGCCTTCCGATGGTTTCTTGGCGAGAATCATATCAATAAATCACTGTATGACCCCCTGACAGGAGGCTGCGCAGACGGTCTCCATGCGGATCGAATCAGCCGCAATCAAGGTGCCGAATCCACTCTGGCATACCTCTGCTCCTATGCCGAAATGAGTGCCGCCATGCCTGCGGTACGCAAACCTTCGCTTTCTGGAACATTGCTATGAACAAATCACTCCGGGTGGAATTACTTCACCGCCACCCATCCAATCCGATTCTGACGGCAGAGCATTGGCCCTACCGAATCCACTCCGTGTTCAACCCAGGAGCGACTCGGCTTGCGGATGGCACGACCCTGTTGCTGTGTCGAGTCGAAGACTTTAGGGGGCACTCTCACCTCTGCGCCGCCCGATCTGCCAATGGAATCGACGACTGGAAGATTGACCCATCGCCAACCTTTGTCACCGACCCTCTGAACCACCCTGAAGAGCTATGGGGAGTCGAGGATCCACGAATCACCTTTGTGGAGGAGCTGGGCGATTACATGATTGCCTATACTGCATTTGGTCGATCTGGACCTGCTGTCGCAATGGCCCGAACAAAGGATTTTGTGACGTTTGAGCGACTAGGCATCGTAATGCAGTCGGACGACAAAGATGCGGCCCTCTTTCCAACCCGGTTCGGAGGGGAATTCGTTCTCATTCACCGGCCCGCAAATGATCACACAGCAGATATGTGGATCTCATTTTCACCGGACCTTATGAACTGGGGCGGTCACGCCGTCCTCTTGCCCGCTCGGTTGGGCGCATGGTGGGATGCGAACAAGATCGGCCTCTCACCACCTCCAATCAAGACGTCCCGTGGTTGGCTCGTGATGTATCACGGAGTAAGGCAGCACGCTTCCGGATCAATCTATAGAATTGGCCTTGCCCTATTCGATTTGAACAACCCGGCAATCTGCCTGCGCCGCGGCCAGAGTTGGATTTTTGGGCCGGAGAAAGAATACGAGACGGGTGGGGATGTGCCGTACGCAATCTTCCCATGCGGGGTCACGCTCATGGATGATGGCGACACACTCCGTATCTACTATGGTGCCGCGGACAGTTCCATCTGCCTTGCTACTGCCAGCCTCATTGAGCTCTTGGATTGGCTTGACTACGATGGATCTCAGATGACGGGTGTCTCAGGCTTCCCAGAGGAGCGAGTCATCCTCGGGGGTAACCGGTGGTAGGCAGGAATCGGCAATCCGGCAGATAGACTGAATGTGCTGTGGCTGCACAAAGAGCGAAAGAGCTGGAACGAGCCAGTCGCCTGGATCCATCAATTTTGGACCCAGACGAACTGGTTGCAATGATGGAATTTGAGGACTGGACAGTCCGAATGCATCTCTGCCGGATGGTGCCTCGAGTGGAATGGCCCGAGCCGGTTCGACCCCAGGTGCTTGCCTTCGCCTTCAAAGAAGCTGGATCGCAAAATAAGTTCGTCCGGGCATGGGCGCTGGACGCATTGTCTCATCTTGCTGTCGAGGATGAGGCGATCCAGCCAGAAGTGCTGATGATGCTTCAAGGTGCGGTTGAAAGTGGGCTGCCTTCCGTCAAGGTCCGAGCCGGTCTGGGTATCCAGCTTTTGTTGGGGTCGCATTGAACCCTCTCCAAACACTCGAAGGCGCTCGTTCCTAAGCTTTCTGGATGGACGCGAGAAGGTGAGATCGGAACTGGGAGAGAACATCCTCTCGCTCTTCAGGTGGCTGCCGCTCCGGGCCGTAGGCCACAAACAGGGGCAAGCGCTCGATGCCGCAGAAATCGATCGTTCCAACCAAGAAATGCTTTAGGTAGTCCTCAACGGTTGATCGCTCGGTTCCGTTGTAGCTGCTAAGTGGGCCGCCAGTTGAAGTCACTGCCATCGCGGACTTACCTGCTAGATTGCCATGACGTCCATAGGCGAACCCGTATGCAAACGTTCGGTCAATCCAGCCCTTGAGAAGCCCCGGCACTGAAAACCACCAGAGAGGGAAGTGGAAAACAAGGAGATCGGCTCGGCGAATCTTTTCGATCTCAGTGGCCAAGTCAGGAGTGAAGCCCTCTGTCTGCACTGCGGCCAACTGTGCCTCCTGCATGTCGAACGGGTCTTCTAACTGAGCCAAGAAGTCTTCGGTGCCGGCGGCGGCGCTGAATCCCATTTGGTAAAGGTCGCTTCGTTCGACGGTATATCCAGCTTCCGTCAAGGCTGATTGACTCACGTTCGAGAGTGACATCGTGAAGGATCGGCTGTCTGGGTGGGCGGAAACGATAAGGGCATGCTTTTCTGTGATCATGAGTTCGCGGTTTGCCTGAAACTACGATGCTTGAGCGATTTCCATTGCTATTGAATCAAGAAGTTGTAGATTCATTCACCTAGCAGCACTGTCAGTGAAATCTCAGACTTGCATCCTGAATCAGCTGTGATAAGCTCTTGACTGATCATTTAATCGGAAGCCATGGAAGTCTCAGATAAAAAAGATCCTCGCGGGCAGATTGTCGACGCAGCCATAACGGCATTTGCGGACCGCGGCTACTCAGGCTGTTCCCTGGGGGACATCGCTAAAATTGCTGGGCTGAAGTCTGCAACGCTCATTTTTCATTACTTTCCGAGCAAGCTGGACCTGCTTAGGAGCATCATCCTCGAAAAGTCTCCGGCCGCGCTTCTTGATGACCGGCGGGAGTGGCTGAATCAGCAGCCACCTGAAATTGGCTTGACTGAGATTGCCTGGTCGTTTTTCAAGATGATCGACCAACCCATTTCTGGGCCGGTCATACGGATTGTGATTACGGAGGCGCTTCGGAGTCAGGAATTTGCAAAATCGTTTGCGGGGTTCGGCCCAGTCCGAATGATAGGAATCGTTTCTAGCTACATGGAAGCGCAAATGGAAGCCGGCACGATCCAAAGGATGGATTCCCAAGCTGCGGCACGCTCCTTCCTCGGTCCATTTATTGCCACCCTCTTCTATCAGGTGGTTTGGGGGCATCCCGTGGAGACGGACAAGCACGAGGCGTTGATCAAGCAGTACGTCAGCACCTTTCTTTATGGTGCGGCCGTGCCAGTAAGAGTTTCTTAGGTGCAGGATGCTGAGCCCTGCAGATAGAATCTTCGCGTGACTGTTCCAGAGATCTTTCGCAACTGGTACGAACAGGAGGCGGATGGCGATCAAAAGATCCTCTCCATGCTCGAATCTGTTCCAGCAGAACGCCAGGATTCAGAAGAGTATCGGAGAGCCCTCAATCTTGCAACTCATCTGGTCGCTTGCCGGAAGAACTGGTTAGCAAGAATCCGGGCTCGTCCCGAAGAAGCCGGTGATTGGTGGCCGACCACAGATTCTTTGAGCGATCTCAGAGAGAGGATGATGGTACTGGAGGCTCATTGGACGGAATATTTCGCGGGTCTGACGCCAGAGGAGTTCAACCGAGACTTCGAATACGAACTCTCGGATGGAAAGCGATACCGCTGGAACGTCGGCAGTCAGCTCATGCAGCTGGTGGGACATGCCTTCTACCATCGGGGGCAGATTGCAATTCTGGTCGACATGCTGGATGGCAAGATGGTAGACACGGACTACCTGTACTGGGTGGCAACGAAAGACCCGCGATACGGCCGACTGAAGGATAAGGAACCTGTTCTCTAGTCGGACTGGTCGATCCACTGCGTGCGCCTGAACCGATCCGGATCCGCATGAATTCGCACCTGAGAAGAGGTAGGTACAACGCTCTTGTCCACCTTCGCTCGCCCTTGAAGGGACGACATAAGGACTAGGCTCTCAAGGCTCCGCATGCCATGTTCAAGATCCATCTCAGGGTCGAGGAAAGCCTTCAGTACGCCATCAGATATTGCAAGGCGTCCTTCCTGGTCAAAAAGCCATTTTGCATTTCTATCACAAATAGACCGAAGTGCAAGCGCCCGGCGAACAATCCTGCTGTCCTCGTCCGACGGCAACTCGACTTTGAGCATTAGTTCTGGAAGGTCCAACTCGATCTGCGAACTCGTTATCTCGTCGATCAATTGAGGCACATGGTCTTTCTCCCAGGCGAGTTTCAATGGCAGGTCCTCAGTAATTCCGCTTATATCCAATACGCCGGTGAGTCGGCTCTTGAAGTCGCTTCCTTTTGCCCGTCTCCACTGGTGGCAATTGAATTTACCGACTGTCACTTCCGTCCCCATGAGGTGGAAATCGTGTGCCAGCAAAAGCGGTTTGCCTCTGGCAAGTCTGTCAAGTGCAATCATGGAGCCGAAATTCGAGAACATGCTTCCAGCAAACACAAAGATGCATTCTGGTAAAGTCTTCAATCCCCTATCGACGAAGAACTTGCCGTCCTGCATTGGCCCAAGGAAGTAAGACAACCATCCTAACGGAATGTTGTTCAGGTCAGTATCGTATTCGTCCCAGAACGCGACTGGCAGACGTCCATTGAGGGACACGTTCTGGATCTCCAGAAAGCTGTCTGTTAGGTCGGAAGGCTGAGTAAACTGCGCAAGGTTGTACTCAAGAAACTCCACATCTTTGATTCCCTTATAAACTTCCGTAAGAACTTCCTTAACAACAAAGCTCTTGCCATTGCCAGGGGCTCCAAATACGCCTAAATTTAGAGGCTTATTGATGTGGCTCTTCTGGTAATTGATAAGTCGCTCACGAATATCCCTAACGCTCTGGATGTCGCGGCGATCAATTGAGTGCCACTTCCCAACCTTTAGCTCTGGCACAAGATCAATTAGATTCCGCGGAACTAGCGTTTCTGTTGTAGGGATAAATTCCGGTGCACCATAGAATGGCTTTTCATTCAACTCGCCAAGAAAACCTGCCAAATCAGAGACTCTCTTGTCTGTGGGTGCGTTCCCGTAATATGTAGCCAGATTCCGTATTACAATCGACCGGCCGACGAGATTTAGCTTCAGTAACCGCTGGCAGTGGAAAACTAGCCTTAAATCAAGTAATTTGCTGCGTATTTGATTCGTAGCGTTGAGGTGATCCGTTCCGTACACTACAAGGCACTCTAAAAAAGCTTGCTGTACCTTTTCTATAAGCGATTTACTGCCGTCTGGTCCCTCCCTATGGTCCGCAGTGATATCCTTGAACACACGGGACACGAAATTCTGGAGTGCAACCTCTCGCAGGCTCCACCATTGTGAGTCGTGTTCATTCGTAGAAGACCGGTCGCAGAACGGTTCCCCTGGATTCGGCAACCTCTGTTCGGACCTTCCATCGGGGGTAATTGCTTCCGAATCTGATCCGCTTTCACTTCCTCTCTTGGCTCTATCACGAGGGATAACGGATGATGAAAGCCAACCCGCACGGTGCCATGCGTTCGCTACATTAGTGGTCTGTTTATAAACGATATCGCGACCATCCTTCAGGGCAAAGGAGGTGGGAGGGAAGCTTCCATAGGTCGGATATCCGTCATATAGGATTTCGGCAATGTCCCCAAAGGGCCATGTGATGATGTCATCACCTGGGAGACCGATCGGAGTTTCGAAGAACTTCCGTTGAAAGTGATCGACATATTGAGCGGACTGAAGACGGTTCCAAAGGAAGAATGTGCTGTCCGAAGCTGAAATTGAATTTGGATCATGGGATCCGTCCTTCCAACGCGGTCCCCAATTCTTTTCTAGTTTGCGCAGGATCTCGGTGAGCTGTTCGTCTCCAGTAACCTCCTTTTCGGTTACATATCGGCGCATTGGAGCTTTTACCGATACATATCCATGCGCCTGGAGATGACGCGAGGCCTTAATTCCAAGTGTTGTTGCTAACCTCAAGTGGCTTGCGATTTTTTGTGGATTGTTGATATCAGAACTGCGCAGTCTCGCAAGATACATGCTAATCGCTGTGGTTACTAGTGTCTCCGTGCCACGAGTTCTCCCAGTAAAACCATTGCGGTAGTCGTGCTCGATTCCGCTTGACGAAGCGATGAAAATCACTGCTTCGCCAATCTGGGTTGTGGTGTCACCGTCAATTCCCGTAAGCACCCCTTTCGGTGGGATGATTAGGGCTGCATCGTTTGCAAACACCACGACAAGCCAGTCGAAGTTCTTGAGTGATTTCAACGCGGGCATGCCAGTCCCCTTCTCGCGTATCCGATCAACAACCGAGAGCGTATCAGAGATTGTGCGTTCCCAGGTGACGCGGTAACTTATTTCTTCGTGACAGGCTCTTAGAGACTCCGCTGAGATAATTGCAATGCGAGGAACATTAGCGTGACTCTGCAGACAAGAGTTCAAGTTGTCCGCAATGACTGTCTGGCGGGCAAGTTGGCTTGTTTCAGTAAGCTCCCCAGGCTTAACTAGGAGCCGCGCGACAAGAAAACCTTTGCGGAACTGCAAAGGCTGCTCAAAATATGTGTCTAGTGGATTCTCTAGGAAGTGCTCAAAATCCAAACTTAACGTAAGGACAAGGTCGTCCTTCGAGGAGACTTGTTGCTTAACAGGAGTTTCATCGCATTTTCTGCGCTTACCATTTCCTAAATATTCGGTCCTTCTGAAGCTCTTGAAGTTAGAATCTTGTTGCTTGATGAGCGAATGGGTCGTTCCATATGCGACAGTTTCGGTGATGAGTGCACCCAAAAGTGCCTTGCGCTTTCGCTCCGTTGTGCCTATGGAAGACGGCCCATAAATTGTTGAGCTGATCGGAGACGAGAGGGTACTGTCAAGGACTCCCTTCGTTCGATAGTTCTTGATGTCTTTCGCGAACTCTCTGTTTGTTCCTTTATTTCGGAATTTCTGTGTCTGGAGATAGTCGTACTCTGCGCAAGCCTTCAGCAGAAACTCAATATTGGTAGCACCGCTCACATAGGAGAACTGGTGGACATCCTGCTTGCCCTGAAGGGAAAAGGGATAGACGGCTTCATTTTGCATCAGCACGCGCTTGAGCATTAATTCGCCCGCCACGACGATGTCGCGCTGAAAGCCGTGGGTCACCTTTGACGCAGATGTGTCCTTATCGCTTGCCATGAAGGCTCACAATATAACATTAGCATCCCTATTTGGGAAGGGGATTACTTCACGCGGGAATCAAAAGGTATTCGTCAACACTGAATAGCTCCAAAGATACTTTCCAGGATCGGTGATCTTTGTGTGCCCGTAGGCGCTGGTGCCCCAGTCTGTACCTGCCGCTGCTTGTCCAGCCGTGAGGTACTTCGCGTGGCCATCCAGCATGGAGCTCACACTGCCGCCTGCATATCGCTGGGAGGCTTCGGCAGTGAACGGCTTTCCGCCGTTGAAACCCACCGGGTGCTCAGACCAATCCATACCAGGAGAAACGCACTCGGTTTGGCTGTTACCAAAAAGCCCTAGAGCCCCTGGGGCGGTCACCATCCAATCGCCGTAGTCTGAATGCCCGCCCGTGGGATAGTTTGCTGAATCCTCATTGGGTTCGTACGTAGTCGTGTAAAAAATTGTAGTGGCGGAATGTTCGGCGCCAGAGGAGGTTACGGAACCCACTCGAGAACATTCACCAGTCGCAGGATCTTTAAGCCAAGGCGCAAGAAAGGCGTAGTTGACTCCGTAATCAGGATAGGCGTTCTGGTTTGCGGCTGTTGCGTTGGGGCCAGATCCAAAGATGTTGTGTGGGTCTCCCATTAACGGGTCCACGAGTATTCGCATTGACTTGATGTACGGCTGAGTCATCCCCACCCATGTTTGAACCTTGGTCCCAGCCCATCCCACAACTTGTGGATTGCCATTGGCAAGTGGAGGAAGCTCATCGTCAGAGTCCGACGCGTAAATCAGCGTGGCGAGGGCGATTTGCTTCAGATTGCTGATCGAACCCGCTTTCTTTGCCGCCACTTGTGCCTGAGCCAAGACCGGGAACAGAAGTCCGGCGAGGATAGCAATGATCGCAATCACGACCAACAGCTCAATCAGTGTGAACGCCCCTGTCAGATGGGTGAATCGCTGTTTCATTTGAGACCGCACCGGTGCATCACTGTGGTGAACCATTCACTGAGACCGGGTGTGGTGATTCTAACCCAGATGAAGAGTGCGCAGGTGAATAGCATTCCAACACCCAACCAGCCGACAACGGCCCTTGGAGGGTGGAGCTTGTCTCGACCAGAACTCAGTTGAATGGCCGAATCCGGTTCGGTGAATGTCGCTTCAAACACGCCGCGAAGCTGGCGGAACCTGCGCCGTCGCCTTCTTGCATCGGCGGACAGACTGATGAGTCCCAAGGCTGCTATTCCCTCAGAGAACCGAGCTTCGGAAAGTGTAGAAAGAAAGATCTTGAAATCGCGGCTCATGCCGGCACCCCCGTCCTAACCGCAGAGTCAGCTTCCACCGGCAGCATCTTAAGTGCCTCGTCGTGGACCTTGTAGAATTGGTATTTTAACGTGTTCAGGTTTTTGCCCGTAATCTTTGCGATTTCGGCCAATGTCAGTCCGTCTGCGTAATACATGGTTAGAACTTCCTGCTGGTCGGTTGAGCAGGTGTTCCAGAAAGCCTGTAGGGTGCTCTTAAGCTCAACTTGCTGATACCCGGCTTCTGTGTAACTGGCGCTAATGTCCTCCAGCTGCATCGCCAGTCTGGGACGTACGTGCTCGCGCCTCCGATAATCCTGGATCCGTCTAAATCCGATCGTCAGGAGCCAAGCTCGAAATTTGCCTCGATCTTCGAGTGAAGGGAGACGCTCCCAGGCCGAGACCCATGTCTCTTGATAAAGGTCTTCACGATCGGCGGGGGCTACTCTCCGGGCGATAAATCTTCTCAACGCCTCCGAGTGCATGGCTTGGAGGTCCTCAAAGGATCCTGGCTCTCGTCGCTTCGCGGACGCGAGAAGTCGCTCTTCACGCCAATTTGCGATGCCGATTGAACCTACGAGGGTGGCAAAGAGCAGTGAGATTGACTTGGCTGAAAGAACGATGCGCATGAGTTTCACCCTCGGTCCAGTCACTTAGATAGTTCCGGGAGCCTCCAAGATACAAATCGGCGCTTTCGTCGATATGGTTGGATTTGCGGAAATTTACCCCCCAACTTTTTAAATGCACCCCGCGATGGAAGGTGTATACCATGAGCACCAAACAGAGTTCCAAGTTTGTTTTCATCGCGCTGTCTGCAGTTTTTGCCAGTTCTCTCACGGGCTGTGGCGGGTCCGGCGGAACGGCGGCCACAAGTACGGGCAAAGGTCCGGGCTCATTCCTGGAAACAAAGCTTGTCGCCAATAAGGCAGGAGCTGCCTTGAAGACGGATGCAAACCTAAAGAACGCATGGGGAATGTCTTACGCTCCAGGTGGAGCCTTTTGGGTGAGCGACAACGGGACAGGGCTCTCTACTCTGTATGACGGAAGCGGAAATACCCAGAGCCTTGTGGTAGGTATCCCGGCCGCAGGCGGAGGCGCGAATGGGCCAGTTTCGGGTCAGGTATTCAATTCCACTGCAGACTTTGGAATTCCGGGCGGCGGAAACGCTTTCTTCATCTTCGATAGTGAAGATGGTCTCATTACCGGCTGGGGAGGGGCGGCAAATGCATCCGTATTGGTTGATCGGTCCGCTTCGGGAGCGGTGTATAAGGGCCTAGCAATCGGAACAAGTGGTGGGGCGAAGTTCCTGTATGCCGCCAACTTCAACTCTGGATTTGTGGAAGTTTTTGACAAGAACTATACCCTTACCAAATCATTCTCTGATCCAAACATTCCTGCTGGCTACGCGCCGTTCAACGTCTCAAACTTGGGCGGATTGCTGTACGTCACATTCGCTAAGCAGGACGGTGCCAAGCATGATGACGTCGCAGGAGTTGGTAACGGCTACGTGGACGTCTTTCAGACCGATGGGACCCTGGTTTCGAGACTGGTGGCACGAGGAGCTCTGAATTCTCCTTGGGGGCTCGCAATCGCTCCGGCTGGATTTGGAAATCTAGGGGGTGCGCTCCTAGTTGGCAACTTCGGGGACGGATTGATCCACGCCTACAACGCTTCTACTGGAGCAACGCTCGGAACCATCGCCACCAAATCAGGCACACCAATCACGATCCCGGGCCTCTGGGGCCTCTTGTTCGGCAACGGCGGAAATGCGGGTCCGACTTCGACTCTCTATTTCACGGCCGGTCCCAATGGGGAGCAGGACGGTCTTTTCGGATCCATCACGACTTCTCTCTAGCATGCCCCCCAAACCCCCCGTTCGCAATGGCGCGTTCGGGGGTCACTCTATCCGTCGAATTCAGCCGAACTTCATCTGCGACTCGACAAATCTCCTGACGATCTGCCCGAGTTCGCCTCATTCTGTGGGCTAGACTTTTGGCGAATGCGGTCGCAATCCAGAGCTCCAGCCACTCCTTTGCTGGAAGTTGTTCAAGTGTTTGGGAAACTTGGCTTCACCGCGTTTGGAGGACCTTCCGCCCATCTCGCCTTGATGAAATCAGAGTGCGTCGAACGCCGAGGCTGGCTGAGCGCTGAAGAATTTATGGATCGGGTTGGGGTGGCAAACCTCGTTCCTGGACCAAGCTCCACTGAAGTTGCCATGCACCTCGGATTCCTCCGGGCCGGCGTACCCGGGTTGCTTGCTGCGGGGATTTGCTTCGTGTTGCCGGCGGCGATCCTGGCGACTTTGTGCGGTGCTGCTTACGTCCTGTGGGGGACTCAACCCTGGGTAAAGGGCGTTCTCGTTGGAGTCAAGCCAGTGGTAGTTGCAATCGTTGCTGGTGCCATCCTTCAGCTTGCCGGTCCCGCTGTAAGTAGTTGGCCAAAGCGGGCGGTTCTGGCTGGGGCGCTGCTCATGGCAATCTTAGGTGTCCATGAAGCAGTCGTGCTGCTGTCGGCCGGTGCCATTCTTGTTCTGCTCAGCGTAAGAGCAGATAATCGAAAGTCTTCCTTTCAAGATTTGACAGCTTTTGGCGCATCTGTCCTCGCCATTTCGGTTGCGGTGATGGCACTCACTTCGCTCTTGAGGCTTCCCACTCATCCGACAAATTGGGCATTGTTTGCCTATTTCCTGCAGATCGGTGCAGTAATTTACGGAAGCGGTTACGTGCTCATCGCCTTTCTCGAACGAGGACTGGTGGGTGCCACTCACTGGCTCTCGAAGTCTCAGCTTTTGGATGCAATCGCAGTGGGACAGTTCACTCCAGGTCCCGTCTTCACAACTGCGTCATTCATTGGCTTCTTGCTGGGCGGCGTTGTGGGAGCGGTCGTTTCCACCATCGGCATCTTTTTGCCTGCTTTCCTCTTTGTCAGAGTATCTGCCAGGAGCGCCGTGAAATTTCGATCGACACCCGCCTCTGGATGGTTTTTGGACGGCGTGAATTCAGCCGCAGTGGCACTCATGCTTCTTGCGGTCTTTCGGATAGCAAGTGACGCTGTCGCCGGTCCGATTTCAATCACATTCTTCATGATTTCAGCCGGTGTGCTGATGAAGTTCAAGCGGTCCGCACCATGGCTGATTCTGCTTGGCGGTTCGGCTGGAGTTCTCGTCAATCGCGGAATTTAGAGCCTGAAACGGTCACTCGAAACACCTCGCATTTGTGTGAAAGCTCTAACTAGTAAAAGTAACAGTGTAGAAAACATCTATTTTGAGTCACCTATAATGGTGACCGTAAGCAAAGGACAGTGAAACTGCGACGGTAAATTCATTCAAACATCGCAGATAATCTTAACAACGAAATCTTAAAGCGACCAAGTCGATTGGAAGCAACTCAGGACTCAAAAAAATGAACAAATTCACCGCACGCAAAAAGAAGCATGGTTTCACGCTCATCGAACTTTTGGTCGTCGTTCTCATTCTAGGAGTACTCACCGCCGTCGCTCTTCCGTCGTACCTCAGCAGCGTTAACGCATCCAGACAGGGCGCCGCAAACGCAAACGCTAAAACACTGGCCACTGCAGTTCAGGCTAAAGGAATCATCGCTGGTGCCTATGACACCACCCTCGCAGACTATGCGACGGACATGGGTGGCGCGCTGCCAATGAATCCTTGCACCGGTACCACCACGGGCTACACCCTCACCAACAGCGGAACCCAGTGCTTGGTCAACGCGAACGCAGGCACAAACTGCGGTACGTGGACCCCATCGACCTATACGCTCGGCTACACCGGCGGTTAGTTCTTACTGTCTCTGAGTTGAATGTGGGCCACGAGAATTCTCGTGGCCCACATTTGTGCTACCGCCTCCTAGGGTAAGGAGCGCATAGCGGGTCGCCAATCACGATGTCTTCCCACCCAACCAGACGTGAGGCTGCATAGAAGCTCTCCGCCAAACTCCATCCGTCTGTATAGCGATCAAAGAGAATGGTGGGTGAAGCAATTGCTTGAAGGAGGGGCTCGTCGCAGTATCCCTTGACCCCAGTGACCCTTCCTCGAATCAAGTCGGCAATCAAAGATTGACCGCCAGACGTGGGCAAGAACGTTCGACCGCTGGTTGAAACTGCTGTTTCAGCAATGGCTCCCGGCGAAAAGCGGAGCATCAGGTATCCGGCAGAGTCAAATTTAGGGTCGTTGCTGCCCCAGGAGCAGTAACCCATCAAATCACCTTTATGCCCGATGAACGGTTCAGTTCGGTCTAGGAGGATTGGAACCTTCTTCTTGGTCAAAATATCTCCCGCCACAACCATGTCTGCATCGAACTCGTTATAGTTGAGTTCACCCAGAGTGTGGGAACTCTTTCCCATTGACGTAATGATCGACTTTGGAACCTGCTTGACGTCCCCTAGCCCATGAAGCGGAGAAGTGTCGAGAAGTATCGTGCCCGTGGGGCCGGTCTTCTCAGCATCGATCGCGTACCGAACGAGCAGGCGTGCCTCGTCCGATGTGTACCCATCGAGACGCGTAACAAGATAGCCGCCAAACTTCGAGTGAGAAAATCTCTCCTTGGAATTCCAAAATCGATTTTCCCACGCCCGTCCTTTAAAGCCGCTGTCTTCTATTGAGAGGAGATTAGTGTCCTTTCGATCCGAATAGCCTAAGGCTGCGATGGTGGAATCAAGGGATGGCTGTGAATTCCCCATCCCCGTCGGCGCTCCTGTCAGGCGAATTGGAACACCTTTGGTCAAAACGATAAAATCGACCTGTGGATGAGTTTTGAGGAATTCTTTGAGCGGCTGCTCAACCTTAGTGACATAGTCCGGGTAGGACATCGTCTCTTTGCCTGAGTCCAATGCAGAGTCCTGACACGCCACTTTAACGATGTTCTTGACTCCTCTGAGACTTTGGTAGGCTTGCGTCACCTCAACCGAGGTGGGGCTTGTTAGATTCTCGATAACGACAACTCGTTGTCCCTCGTAGGCGGCATGGTTGGCTAAGGCAAGCACGGCAAGGAAAAGCATTTGTTGCGATGCTACCGAACTGCGACGGCTGCGCGCGCCAAGATCTCCGCGTAAGATGCTCTGTGCGTCGCGGTTGCCGACGTCAGGTTTTGGGTGCATGGCTTGAGCGAATTCAATACCCTTGGAGGAACGGAATCAACGACGCCGCTTCCTGGATTAGGGACCTCTTCATCGGGCTTGGAAGAGTTCGCGGCATCGGTATTGCCGACCCTAGAAAGGTATATCTCCAAAAGGATTCGTAATCGAGATCATCGTGACGAGGTTGTATCCAGAGTGTTGGCTGCATTGGCTCGCTCTTTCGAATCCTTTCGTGGCGAGTGTCCCCCGGAGGCCTTTGCCATCGCGATCGCAGCTAACGCGGTTCGGAACTACTACGAACGCGATCTTAAGAAAGAATCCCGAAGTATTTCGCTGGAAAGCTGGTGTGAATCGTTCTGCGTGCAACATCAGGACTGCGATCCGGGACCTTACCATCAGGTGCACCTCCGTGAAGAGGTGCGCGGGCTCTTGGATCTCATGAGGCAGGCTTGTAACCCAACAGAATGCGCGGTGGTTGAACTCGTTTATCAGGGCAACTCCCTGGACGAGGCTGCAGACCTGCTTGGGTTGAAGCCCGCGACGGTTAGAAGCCATTTTCTCCGCGGCCGAGAGAAGCTTTTGGCCCATCTTTTGGTGGCTGCTCCTGAATACCTTGGCGGCCCGGAAGGAGTCGACGAGGCGATACAGCGGATGGAGGCGAGCGGAATCCGTCTGACCACCGAAGAGACGTCCGCGATCCAGAAGCGAGAAGGTGCGGCTCCAATCCTCCGGCGCGCCATGCTCAAACTCGCCCCGTACCTGGGCTGCATGGCTTGGCTGTTCCTTGAGGTGAGGCATTGAAGGACCACAAGCCATTGGAGACCACTTCTCACGAACGGGAGTGGGGAAAGGAGTTAAGGCACGCTTCGGGTGATGGATGCCTTCCCCCGTCTGCTTTAGATCATTTTGTCGATGGCACGGCTTCAAAGCGAGAACGCGACGAGGTTCTTCTGCACTTGGGGCACTGTCGAGCCTGCAGAGCCGCGATCCTTGAATTGCGAGCCTCAAGACGCGCAGAGAGGGAGCGTTCCAAGTGGGGCGTGCACCAGCCAAGGTTTAGGCTGGCAGCAGGATCGGCTTTGTTTGGACTGATCCTTTTAGCTGGATACGGGGCCTACAGAAGTTCATCGATTCGAACTGCTGTAGGTACGCCGACGACCGTTAGGAGCAGATCGGACAATTTCGTAGCTTCTGTAGGCACGGAACACAGGGCTCCGGCAGAGGAAACCCGACGCAGTGCGCCTAACTCGATCTCGCATTCTGTTTTGTCTCCTCGAGAACAACACAAAGACACCGAGCTTGTGGCTTCAAATGATGCCGGTGGAAGCGCAGACAGTGGAGTTCGAGCGATGAAGCTCTGTCTGATTTTGGGCGCATCTCACGTGTACAAAGTGGACGAGAAAGATGCCCATCAAGACCAGAGAAAGCAGATCGAGCAATCCTACGCTGATGCTGTGGCGGAGAAGAGAGATAAGTACAGCCACACTCTGAAGTCTGGTTCGGGGCATTACCCGTCAGAGAAGCAGCTTAAACATGACCTTGAGGACCTATCAGCTGAACGTGAGCGCCGTCTTGCGGAACTCTATCCGATCGCAGACGACCTTAGGGAAAAGCACCCCGAACTCAAGGTCGAGACTTGCGGGCCGTGCCCGGTGGTCCAGTTCAGCTCTCGTGCAGATGGAGTCCCCGACCCCGAAGAGGACTTCGTTGTCGTTGAGCCGTGGCCAGGCTACGAGCCTCAGGAATCGCCGTATGGATGGACGTACGGACGCCACTATGGCCCCGACGAATTTCAGCAGGAATATCAATCCTGGCGCGAAGTGCACTCCCAATCCGGTCAACCCGTATTCTATGGACTCGAAGGGCGAAACGGACCGATCGTCGCCGATGAAATTCGACGCAATGGCAACGGGAACTACCGAATCCACACGCTGAGACGGTCTCGGTCGCGAGCTGAAACGGCATCTCGGTACGCACGAACGCTTTCCTCTTCAAAGTCGATTTCAATAATCTCGCATAAGACTCAAGAACCCAAGACCACGGTTACCTCCGTGTTTGGGGGATCGCGCTACAGCCGGAGTCTTGAAGGAAGCACCCGGCCCAACGCCTCAAATCCGAGCCAGCCGTCGCGATACAGCCATACGCTCGAAGGCTCTCATTACCCACCCAGTCAAGATCGAATCGGTTCCTATGAGGCGCCTCGATCCAAATATTTGCGTGGGTCCTCCGGTCACTGAATTTGGCTGCATTCTGTTGCGCCACAATTTATTCTGAGGTGCAACAGCCAGTGCAGGGAACGGGTCATTTCAAGGTAGACCCACAAGGGAACACATTAGGATGAATATTTTCACCAAGATCAGCATCGTGGCTTCAGCCGCCGCCCTCTTTTTGGCGGCGCCAGCAATGGCCAGTGCGGAGAGAGTCTACTTTTTGGTAGGCACTCGGCACATCTACCGAATCGGAACCTATCAGTACGCCCACATGGATGAGAGGCGTGCGATCGAAGAGGATTACGCAGATCAGGTTGCGGCCGACCAGGACACTTATAACAAAGCAATTGCCGGCGGAGCAGACCCCAATGTAGAGGGTCCGCAGTTCAATAGCGCGCTCAGCGACCTTGCCGCAGAGCGAGATCGAAAGCTAAGCGGACTGTTCGAAAACGCTGACTACGAGCGTGACCGGCATCCACAGCTGCGAATTGAGGGTGATGGCCCTTATCAGGTTGTTGGAATCAACTTTCACTATCACAGCTCGGTGGAGGTATTCGACAACTTCGTGGTTTACGCCCCGTGGCCAGGCTATGTCGTAGTCGATAGGCCTTATGGGTGGACTTACGGAGTTGTCTACACGCCTGGAATCTTCTTCAACCTCTACCTTGGCTGGCACACTCACGTTTACTTGGGCGGCGGTCCGGTGTTCTACGGATTTTATGGTCACCATGGAGCATGGGGAAGGCTGCCGATTTATCGCGGTGTTCATGGCGGATATGCGGTGCATACAACGGTCGGACATGTGATCGGTCACTCCGGTGGTTATGGCGGTAGCCGATACAACTCGGGTCACTCATTCGGAGCATCGCGATACAGCAACGGTCATGTAAACACGACTTCTCGCTATACGCGCACGTCCACGACGCACTCAAGCTTTGGAACACGAACCAACAGTTCGCACTCCACGCTTGGTGGCTCCCGATATTCGGGCTCGTCGCACTCAAGCTTCGGGTCCGGAACCCGACCATCCTCCAGTGGCTCGAAGTACTCGGGATCCACGCGCTCGAGTTTTGGCGCTAGTTCGTCATCGCACTCTTCGTTCGGTGGAACTCGCTCGTCTGGCGGGTCGCATTCGAGCTTCGGCTCAAGCACTCATGGGGGTGGACACTCCAACTTCGGAGGGTCGACCCACTCTAGCTTTGGCGGCCACTCCAGTTCCTTTGGAGGGAGCCGAACCTCCACTCACACAAGTGGTGGCGGCAGGCGTCGCGGCTAAATTAGCCACATTGATGAAAATCGGGCACTGGAGTGATCTCCAGTGCCCGATTTTGCTTCTTCTTGGAGAGAGTTCAGAACTCTTCGTCGTCCGGCATGACGTGATAGTTCAGTTGAACTAAGCCGCCATCAAAAACGGTGGTGTCCTTGAGCAACAAGAGGGTTCGGCGGAAACCGCCGGGGAACAGTGGAACTCCCTTGCCCAGCAGGATTGGGTGCATGGAAACTGAAATCTCATCCAGAAGTCCCTGCTCCAGGAAGGACCGAATCAGTTCCCCTCCGCCCACGAGCCAAACGCGCTTGCAATCGTCGGCAGACAGCTTTTCAATGAGTTCCGGAAGGTCACCTGAATACAGTTCCGTCTCAGGGGTTTCAATCTTGAGCTCACTGCTTCGGCTGACAACAATGGTGCGCTTGCCAGGATACGGCCATTCGCCAAAAGTCCGAATGACTTCATAGGTGCCTCGACCCATGATTAAGGTATCGACTCCTCCAAAGAAGCGAGAGAATCCGTAGTCTGCGTCAGTGAACAGCCAGGATAGGTCGTCGTCGGGTCCGGCTATATAACCGTCAAGACTGGCGGCGATGAAAAGAATGACCGTCACGAGGTCAAAGATACCTGCATCGACTCACTTCCTAGACTGGGCGTTTTCTCAGGCAACCGAAAACGGCAACAAACTAGGGTTGCCGCTTTCCGATTCTGAGGTTGGAGGCTAGCGGTACCGGGCCTGGAGCTTTTCCAATTCGGTGCTGCCTGGGCATAAGTTCTCATAGGGAAGGTTGTACAATGGCGCCGGAACGACGTCATTTTGTTCCATCATGTCGGACGAAGTTGGGTCGATGTACAGAAGGCCTGTGCATACTTCGCCACGAGCCTGATGATCGCGAATGAAGGAGTAGGCTCGATCTCGATCAGTGGGATCGTAATCCTCGGCGATCTTTCTTAGATTAACGCTGCTGCCGTCATGGAGAGTTACCGTCTGAACCGCTCCAGGATCGTACGCTGTTGTAATTTCATCGCGGTGCGGGACGTAGTCTGCCTGGACGATAGGGATCTGATGCTCCCGTGTATAGGCGTACGCCTTGGTGGATCCCTCATGGTCATTGAAGGTCACGCAAGGTGAAATCACGTCGATGAAGGCAAAGCCGCTGTGCTTCAAGCCTGCTTTGAGAATGGGCACTAGCTGTTCCTTATCTCCAGAGAAGCTTCTGGCAACAAAGGTGGCACCGAGCGTTAGCGCCAGCAGAACGCTGTCGATGGCCGCCATGGTATTCGTCTCGCCCTTCTTGCTTGTTGAACCAGGATCAGCAGAAGCAGAGAATTGGCCTTTGGTAAGTCCATAAACGCCGTTGTTCTCTAGAACATATAGCAGGTTCACATTACGTCGTATGGCGTGGCTGAGCTGACCAAGACCGATTGAGAGCGAGTCGCCATCTCCCGAGACGCCGATCATGATGAGATCGCCGTTTGCCGCGCCAGCCCCAGTGGAGATTGACGGCATTCGACCATGGACGCTGTTGAATCCATGTGCTTCGCGAAGGAAGTACGCAGGAGTTTTGGAGGAACATCCGATTCCGGATAGCTTTGCTACTTTGTAGGGCTCGATGTCCAATTCCCAAAACGCTTGGATAATCGCGGCAGTGATGGAGTCATGGCCGCAACCAGCACAGAGCGTCGTGATGGCACCCTCGTAATCTCGACGAGTCAACCCAATTGCGTTCGGCTTTAGTGCCGGATGATGAACCTTAGGTTTTGCGATATAGCTCATGCGTTCACCGCCATCTTGGAGGAGACGCCCGAAAGCACATGGTGCGCGCTCATTGGGAATCCCGAATAGTAGCGAACTGATTCCAGTTTGCTCTTGGGTACGTTGGTTTCTAGAGTCAACAAGCTTCTCAGCTGTCCGTCACGGTTCTGCTCGACGATGAAGTTGGTCTCATGAGAATTGAGGAATTCAACCACCTCGTCATTGAACGGGAAGCCTCGCACTCGCATGTAGTCAACCGGCGTGCCTTCTGCAATCAGCGTATCAACCGCCTCAGCGCAGGCCGCGTGACATCCTCCGACGGTAACGATGCCCACCTTGGCGCCGGCTGTACGCTTGATGATCGGGGCAGGAACGGCATCCTTGGCACCATCGACCTTGCGAGCAATTCGATCGAGCACCTCTTGATACTCGTCACCATCTTCGGTGTAGCCGCCAAGTTTGTTGTGTCCCGAGCCACGGGTGAAGAATGCACCCTTCGGGTGAACGCCTGGTAGCGACCGTTGCGGAATACCATCCCCATCCAC
Organism: uncultured Armatimonadota bacterium; assembly: GCA_903927025.1. GTDB lineage: Bacteria > Armatimonadota > Fimbriimonadia > Fimbriimonadales > Fimbriimonadaceae > Fimbriimonas. The sequence goes on along the minus strand of CAIYLG010000022.1, from coordinate 120,338 downwards.
GTCTAGATATCGATAGAAGCTTTTGGCGGCTTCCAACTCCTCGGCCGAAAGCACCTTGCCTCGATCGGGGCGGTAGGCATCGTTCCAGGTGAGTTTGGGAATCATCCAGTCGTTCATTCCGATGTCAAGATCGGTGAGAACAAACACTGGAGTCTGATATCGCTCTGCGAGGTCAAATGCAGCCACTGCAAATTCAAATGCTTCGCGTGGGTCACAAGGGTAGATGCAAATGTGCTTGGTGTCACCGTGAGAGGCGTACGCACAAAGCATGATGTCGCCCTGTTGGGTCCGCGTTGGCATTCCGGTTGAGGGGCCAGTCCGCTGAACATCAAAGACAACTGCCGGAACCTCCGCGTAATAGGCCAGGCCGATAAACTCATTCATCAGCGAAATGCCTGGCCCAGAAGTCGGGGTGAAGGCACGGGCTCCCGCCCATGAGGCGCCAATGACCATTCCAATCGCCGAGAGTTCGTCTTCCGCCTGGATGATGGCGTATCGATTCTTCTTAGTTTCGGGATCTCGACGGTAGCGCGTGCAGAAGCCTTTGAAGCCCTCCATCATCGAGGTTGAAGGGGTGATGGGATACCAAGCTCCCACTGTTGCTCCAGCGTAGACGCAGCCCAGAGCGGCGGCGGTGTTGCCGTCGATCAGGATGCTGTCCTTTGTTTCATCCATCGGTTCCAGGCGGATGGGAAGCGGACAATCGAAGTTTGCCTTGATGTAGTCGTAGCCCAGCGCAACAGCTTTTTGGTTGCTGTCAACCAGAGCTGGCTTCTTGGAGTACTTCTCAAGCGTTAGACCACGGATGATTTCAGGGTCCATGCCGATGAGTGCGGCAAGGGCACCCGCATAGGCAATGTTCTTCATCAGAATCCGCTCGCGCACCCCTTTGAACGATTCGCCGCACATTTGAGCCAGCGGAACTCCAACATAGGTCACGTCATCTCGAATGAGCTTTGGATCAAGTGGCCAAGTCGAGTCATAGACCAGCCATCCGCCCGATCGAACTTCGGCAACGTCTTTGGCGTACGTGGCGGCATTCAGCGCCAAAACCAAGTCGAACACGGGAGTTCTCGCCGTGTATCCGTCTTTGCTGACGCGGATCTCGTACCAAGTTGGAAGCCCTTGGATATTGGAAGGGAAGAGGTTTTTGCCCGTCACCGGAATTCCCATCCGGAAAATCGTCTGCATGATCAGGCCGTTGGCGCTTGCCGAGCCGGTGCCGTTTGCAGTAGCGATCTTAAAGGCGAAGTCGTTGACGCGATTGCTCATGGGTGTGTCATCTCGAATGGAAAGGCAACGTATGGGGCCATTTATGCGCCCAAAGCCTCCCGGACAGTTCCCACAGGAGCCGGAGCTCCGGCGTGAGGGAGGTGGAGGACAAATCTCTTCATGTCCCATGCAAACGTGGGACATCTTTCAGCGCACAGTCCGCAGTGAAGGCAGATATTCTCATCCTTTACCATCACGCGGCCCGTCTGCTTGAGGGGGCCTGAAACGAACAGTGCCTGATCTAGCTGTTCGGCTGGCGCCTTCAAGTGCTGGCGGAGTTCAGGCTCCTCTGCGTTGGGAGTCATCGTCAAACAGTCAACGGGACAGATGTCAATGCAGGCGTCGCACTCAATGCAGGCCGAGTCTGTGAAGGCTGTTTGGATATCGCAGTTTAGGCACCGCTGCACTTCTGCACGCGTCTGCTCGTCTGTAAATCCTTTTTCGACTTCAACCGTCATGTTTGAGAAGCGGGTCGGAAGATCGATATGGATCATCTTCTGACGCTTGGACGGATCGTAATCGTTGCTGTACGCCCACTCGTGCAGACCCATCTTGGTGTTTGCAAGGGTCATGCCTTTTGGCGGGCGCTGATCAATCGGAACACCTTGGCAGTACTGGTGAATCGAGATCGCAGCCTGATGACCTTGCTCGACCGCCCAGATGATGTTGGCGGGACCAAAAGCAGAGTCGCCTCCAAAGAAGACGCCCTCACGCGTGGACATGAAGGTGGTCTTGTCCACCACTGGCATGTCCCATTTGTCAAATTCAAGTCCAATTTCTCGCTCAATGAACGGGAACGAATTCTCCTGTCCAATCGCGAGGATCACGGAATCGCAATCCAGAGTCACTCGGCCCGCTGGTTCCTGAACCAGCTTCCCATTGATCTCTTCAGAAGTGAACTTGTCAAACTCGAGCCCAACTAGCTTTCCATCCTCAAGGACAAATCGAACGGGTGAGAGGTTTTCAAGGATTTCGACCTGCTCTTCTTCTGCGTCTTCAAGTTCCCAAGGTGAAGCCTTGAAATATTTCCGCGTCTTGCGGGCAACCACTTTGACATCTTCGGCACCAAGGCGCTTAGAGGATCGGCAACAGTCCATGGCTGTGTTTCCGACTCCGATGATGAGGACTCGCTTTCCAATCGAATTGATGTGACCAAAATGGATCGACTCAAGCCACTCGATTCCAATGAAAATCTGATCGGTGTCGTAGCGACCCGGCAGAATCAGCTCTTTGCCCTTGGGTGCGCCAGTACCCACAAACACAGCGTCGTACTCTTTGGAGTCAAGAACCTCCTTAAGGCTTTCAACGGGAGTGTTGAACCTCGCATCAACGCCCATATCAAGGATGTAGCCGATCTCCTCGTCTAGAACTTCCTCGGGCAACCGGAACGCGGGGATGTTGATTCGCATCAATCCGCCAGGCTGAGGGCCCTTTTCGAACAGCGTAACGTCATAGCCAAGCGGCATGAGGTCATTCGCAACGGTAAGTGAAGCCGGTCCAGCTCCGATCAGCGCGATCTTCTTGCCGTTTTTCTGTTGCGGCGCTTTGGGAATACGGTCGCTGATGTCGGATTTGTGATCCGCAGCGACGCGCTTCAGGCGGCATATCGCAACTGCTTTCCCGTCTACGCGAGTTCGCCTGCAAGCGGGTTCACAAGGTCGGTCACAGGTCCTTCCAAGTATCCCGGGGAATACATTGGAGTTTCGATTGACGATGTAGGCATCGTCAAATCTCCCTTGAGCTATCAGCCGGATATATTCCGGAACGTTAGTATGAGCGGGGCAAGCCCACTGGCAGTCCACAACCTTGTGGAAGTAGTCGGGATCTCCGACGTCCGTCCGTCGCATAAACCGATTTTGACGAATCACAAAATGAAGGTGCTGTAATAAAAATGCAGAAATGACCAATTTGGGCATGTTCTGTGGGGTGATTTTGCACTTCATGCCTGCAAACCGGTAATTCCGGTCAAGATGACAGCAACGAATGAGCGATGAAGAGGCGGTTTGGGCAGAAACAACAGACGGAGGACTTCTCCGTCAGCTTTTTGGCTACTATCCCACGCTGCATGATTCTGTAATCGTGTCAGTGGAGATTTTTCGGGCGTCCGATCGCATCGAACTGACGGTGGATTACTCAGATATGGCGGAAGAGGATGATCGTGAACTGCTGTCTGCCAGGATTCGCTTTGAATGGACAGGTATCGAACTGTTCGACTTTCCGCTGGGCTTTGAAGATCTCTATGGAATCAGCTTCAGCAAAAGTGGCGACAAAATAAGGACAGATCTAGAAATGTGGCCCGGCATCTTCGGCGCAGTAATCAGTGAAACGGTGGAAGCTGTTCTGCTGCAGCTCGATCCCGGAGAGCCCGACATCTCTCCGATTCTTCGATATCGATAAGATGCTCACTCCGAACCGTCCAGCACTCGTATTGGCTCCAATGGAGGGGATCACAGATGCTCCCATGCGAGCTCTCCAAGGGATGTCCGGTGCATTCACGTACGCAGTGTCCGAGTTCCTTCGAGTCAGCTCGGAACCGATCCCTCCCCGAATTTTTCTGCGCGATGTCCCCGAACTCGGTCGAGGAGGGAGAACCTCGACTGACCTTCCAGTCCAAGTTCAGATTCTAGGGGGTGACCCCGGATTGATGGCTGAGTCTGCCCGGTCGGCGGTTGATGCTGGGGCGGCGGCTATCGACATCAATTTCGGCTGTCCAGCTAAAACCGTGAACCGGCATGACGGTGGAGCATCACTCCTCCGGTACCCATCTCGAATTCTAGAGATTGTGGCAGCGGTAAGAAGTTCGGTTCCTTCCGAGATACCTGTGAGCGCAAAGCTCCGATTAGGTTGGGACTCCATCGACGCAATCTTTGAAAACGCATCGGCCGCGGTTAATGGCGGTGCATCCTGGATCACGATTCATGCTCGAACGCGAGTGCAGGGATACCTGCCGCCCGTTTATTGGCCTAGGATTGGCGAAATTCGAGAGCAGGTGTCTGTTCCAGTAATTGCAAACGGGGATATATGGACTCTGGCCGACTTCCAGAGGTGTCGCTCCGAAACTGGATGCTTGCACTATATGATTGGGCGCGGTGTGCTGGCAAATCCATTGTTGCCAACTCAAATAGCCATTGAGTTGGGGATCCTTCCCGGCCCTGCCCAAAGTGACTGGAGCGATTTAGATTGGCTGAGAATCCTGCGGTCCCTGCAGCTGCATACCGAGGAAACTGCAAATTCCCACCCTGAATATCTCGTGATGCGGTTCAAGCAGTGGCTGAAACTGGCCAGGAACCATGGATGTTTCAGCCATTTCGATGCCATCAAAGGGACGCGCACCACTCCTGACTTTTTTGCTGCCCTTGAAGAGGCGCTTCTGGTGAAGCTCGCGTGAGGCTCTATCTATCCTCGTTTCGCCTCGGGAATCGGCCAGATGTGATGGTCAACTTGCTCGATGGCAAGAAGCGGGCCGCAATCATCATGAACGCGGGCGATCTATCGTCCCCCGAGAAGAGGGCCGCTTCGTACTTGATGGAATTTGAGCTTCTGACGGGGCTTGGGTTAGATCCTGAAGAAATAGATTTGAGAGACTACTTTGGCAAGGAGGAAACCCTTCGACGCCGTCTGGAATCCTTCGATCTAGTCTGGGTGCGCGGGGGAAACTGCTTCGTGCTTCGTCGTGCATTTCGGCAAAGCGGTGCTGATGAGATCTTTCACGACCTGCTTCATCGAGACGCCATCGTTTACGCTGGATACAGCGCTGGCATCGACATGCTTGTCACGTCGATGCGGGGATTTGAAAACGTCGATGATCCCCACGCCGTCCCTCACGGCTACGATCCCGAAATCATCTGGGATGGGCTTGGAATTCTTCCATATGCGGTGGCTCCCCACTATCGATCGGATCATCCTGAGTCTGCCGCAGTTGAAGAAAGTGTGCAATATCTCATCGGTCATCACATCCTGTTCATGGCCCTTCGTGACGGCGAAGCGATTGTTGTGGACGGCGATCACGAATTTGTGATAGGTTGACCAGCCACTTCGGTAAAGTACGCCTATGAGGCAGGGTTGTCGAGTTTGGAATTCAATCTGCATTGCCGTCGGTTGCCTCGGAGTGAGTGCGGCTGGCTTTGCACCTGGTCAAAAGACGCCTGCAAGGCCCCTGGTCACGTACTCGCGGGATATCCTCCCGATCCTCTCCGATAAGTGCTTCAAGTGCCATGGGCCGGACTCAGGCAGCAGGATGGCTGATCTGCGGCTGGATACCTCAGACGGTGCTTTTGCCGATCGAAGTGGCAGGTTTGCCATTGTCCCTGGACATCCGGAGCACAGCATGGTCTTCAAGCGGATATCCAGCGGTCTTATGCCGCCTCCGGATAGCGGAAAGACACTCAGCAAGGCGGAAATTGCAGCAGTTCGGCAGTGGATCACCGAGGGGGCCAAATACGGCAAATTGTGGTCATTCGAACCACTTCCGAAGTCGGTAGCTGTGCCTGCCGTTGGCAGCAAGTGGCCCAATGGAGATATCGATCGTTTTGTCCTTGCCAGGCTTCAGCAAGCCCATCTGAGTCCTAGTCGGCCCTCCTCGCGCCTTCGATGGTTGCGAAGAGTTTCCTACGATGTGACCGGACTGCCTCCCACACCCAATGAGATCCGCGATTTTGTCGACGATCGCACATCGACCGCGTACGATAAAGTCGTCAGCAGACTTCTAAACAACCCTCATTTCGGCGAGAGAATGGCGGTGGATTGGCTAGACGCTGCCCGTTATTCGGACAGCTATGGGTATCAATCTGACCTTCTCGCCTCCAACTGGCCGTACCGAGACTGGGTAATAGGAGCCTTCAACAAGAATTTGCCCTACGACAAGTTCCTGACTTATCAATTGGCCGGGGACCTTCTCCCGAACGCCACCCGCGAGCAGAAACTTGCGACGGCATTCAACCGGCTCCATCGCCAATCCAATGAGGGAGGTTCCATCCCGCTTGAGTTCAAAACCGAATATGCTGCGGATCGAGTGGCCACCTATGGCACCGCAATGCTGGGGCTTACGCTGGGATGCGCGCGATGCCACGACCACAAATTTGATCCCATCTACCAGCGCGACTACTATCAGCTGTTTGGGTACTTCAATTCGATCAATGAATTTGGCCTTCTGCTGAGTTCGGAGATCGTTCCTCCGCCATCGCTGCTCTTGCCAACACCGCAGGAAGAGCGTGAACTCCAGCGGCTAACTCGAGCAAGTGAGGCATCTAAAAAGGAACTTGCGCAAGTAGTCGCGAGTTCTAAAGACCGATTTGAGGGGTGGCTCAAAGGCTCCCCAGCCGTTCCAGAACTTCCAAATCTTGAGGCAAGATTCTCCTTTGATCGATTCGCCGATGGTAAGTACACAAACCTCGTTGGAGGCAAACCGTTCGCAGTGAAAATTGGCGATCTCGCGCTCGCCGAGACAACACTTGGCAGAACCAACGTTCATGCCGTTGTGTTGGATGGAGAGAACGGTGTTGTTGTTAAGGGTCTAGCTGCAAAAGAAAGGTGGGAGCCATTCACATGGTCGTTCTGGATACAAGATCCCCAATCTGCCAAAACTCCCGTTATTCTCCTCCACCGAACCGGAGGAACCGACGTCGGTTTTTGTGGCTTCGACTTGTCACTTGACCATGGGCACCTTATTGCCCGCGTCATGCGAAGTGCCCCAGGGAATAGCATCACCGTACGTACCCAAGCTTCCGTGCCGCCCAATAGGTGGACCCACGTTGTTTGGTCTTGGGATGGGTCAGGCGACGCATCTGGAATGGGGCTCAGTTTGAATGGTCAGCAGGTTCCACTTGAAGTGGAGAACAACCGACTGTGGAAGCCGATCAACGCATACGGCGACCTTGGGCCAAGCGGCGGAGACTGGTGTTTTGGCCAACGCTTCCGCGACCTTGGATTCAAGGGAGGGAAGCTAGCGGACGTTGCCTACTTTGATCGCGCCATCAGCCCGCTTGAGGCTGCCCAGTTATTCGATGGCTCTGCTCTATCAGTCGCACTAACTGATCCATCCCATCACATGGGGCAGCTTCAGGCGTATTTTGCGTCGGCTCTGGATAAGGAAGTACAGACGGCGAGGGGGAAGGTTCTTGCTTGCCAAAAAGACCTAGCGAACTACGAAGACAAAATCCTGGAAATCTCAGTGATGGAGGACACTTCAAAGCCGGTTCCGAGCTACATCCTTGCGCGAGGACAATACGATGCCCCTCGGAACGCCAAAACGCTCGTTCACCGAGATGCGCCGAAGAATCTACCCCCGCTGTTTGATGATGGTCCTCGCGGACGCGCGAATAATCGACTCGCCCTTGCTCAGTGGACAGTCAGGAGAGATAATCCGCTGACTGCCCGGGTGGCGGTGAATCGCATCTGGCAAATGATGTTCGGAGTCGGCCTCGTGGAGACCAGCGAGAATTTTGGAGTTCAGGGTGCACGTCCCTCAAATCCTGAGCTTCTCGACTATCTTGCGCTGGATTTTGTGAATTCTGGATGGAATGTCAAGCGGCTGGTCAAGCGGATTGTTCTCTCCGCTACCTATGAACAGGACTCCCGACAATCGCGCGATCTTCAGCGCAAAGATCCTCAAAATCGCCTCCTTGCTCGAGGACCCAGCTTCCGCCTTTCGGCGGAAATGCTTCGGGATACGGTGCTTCAATCCGCCGGCCTTCTCGTCGATCAGGTGGGTGGACCGCCGGTGAATCCGTATCAGCCAGCAGGCATTTGGACAGAAAATAACACGATGACTCCTGGATTTGTGCAGAGCAAGGGCGCGGGACTCTACAGGAGAAGCATCTATTCCACGTGGAAGCGCACGACACCTGTGCCCAGCATCCTGCTCTTTGATGCCACCTCCCGAGAGGCGTGCTCAGTACGCAGGCCGACCACGAACACTCCGCTTCAAGCGCTGGTTCTTCTCAACGACGTTCAGTTTGTTGAAGCTTCGAGGATGCTTGCTCAGCGTGTGGCAAGTAAAGAAAGGACCTTGTCGGGTCGAATCGGCAAGGCATTTGAGCTCTTAGCAAGTCGGCCGCCAGATCCGAAGGAGGTGGGCATCCTGACGGACCTCTACAGCGATCAGCTCAAGAGCTTTGAGGCAGATCCCAAGTCTGCCGCGAAGCTGATCCGTCAGGGAGACTCAAAAGTCGATGCGTCAATTCCCCCGGCAGAACTTGCCGCTATGACCGTGATGGTGCAGACAATCATGAACTCTGACGCCGTTGTTTGGAGGAGATAGTTAAAATGCTTCACGACCCCGAACACCCGCTTGGACAGCTTCTTGGACTCACCCGTCGGGAGTTCTTTGGCAAAGCGTCGCAAGGCTTTGGCTCCCTCGCCCTTGCCTCCCTGTTGCCTGGCGTGTTGGATTTGTCAGGTGCTCAGAAAGGTGCCGCGCCCAAGTACCACCATAAGCCGAAGGCAAAGCGCATTATCTACCTGTTCCAGGCAGGCGGGCCTGCCCAGCAAGACCTGTTTGACTACAAGCCGATGCTGAATAAGCTGCACGGCCAGCCGTTGCCGCCTGAGGTCCGACACGGTCAGCGACTCACCGCGATGAGTGCAAACCAGGGGGTGATCCCCTTAGCAGGCACTCCGTTCAAGTTCGCGCAGCATGGAAACAGCGGCGCTTGGTTCAGTGAGCCCCTCACTCACCTCAGCGAAGTGGCGGATGACCTCTGCTTTGTGAAGTCGATGTACACCGAGGCGATTAACCACGATCCCGCTATAACCTTTTTTCAGACCGGCAGCGAACTGGCAGGGAGACCTTCATTCGGCTCATGGCTATCGTACGGTCTGGGTTCCATGAATGAGGACTTGCCAGCCTTTGTAGTGCTTGCCAGTGCCGGTCAAGGCGACCAGCCGCTTTATGCGCGCCTGTGGGGAAGCGGATTTTTGGATTCCAGATATCAGGGTGTCAGGTTCCGCTCGGGTGGAGATCCCGTACTGTATCTGAGCAATCCGGACGGAGTCTGTGGTTCCGGAAGACGTGCGATGCTGGATCGATTGAGCGCGCTCAACAAGCATGAATTTGAGAAAGAGCTGGATCCAGAGATTGAAAGCCGAATCGCACAGTACGAGATGGCATTTCGGATGCAGACAAGCATCCCAGACGTCACAGATCTAAGTAAGGAGCCGACTGAAGTGTTTGAGCTGTATGGACCCGAGTCCAAACAGCCAGGAACCTTCGCTGCCAACTGTCTTCTCGCGCGCCGATTGGCTCAGAAAGGTGTGAGATTCATCCAGCTCTACCATCAGGGCTGGGACCATCACGGCGGGCTAAAGTCAGGAATTGAGTCGCAAGCCCGCAAAACAGATCAGCCTGCCGCCGCTCTGATCAAGGACCTCAAGCGACTTGGAATGCTAGAAGATACGCTCGTTGTTTGGGGTGGAGAATTTGGCAGGACCAGCTACTCGCAGGGTTCGCTTGAGCCGAACTCATTTGGCAGAGACCATCATCCACGGTGCTTCACGGTCTTTATGGCAGGTGGTGGAGTCAATGCGGGGACAACATACGGCAGAACTGATGACTACGGCTACAACATCGCAGATGCTGATGGTCACCCGCTGAATCCTTCCAAAGGGCACCCTATGGAAGGGGCTGTCCACGTCCACGACCTCCAGGCGACCCTTCTCTGGCTTTTAGGCATCGACCACAAGCAGCTGACTTTCGCGTATCAGGGCCGAGATTTCAGGCTCACTGACGTCTACGGCAACGTGGTTCAGAAGCTGATGGCCTGATTGAGCGTCAATGTAGCCTCCTCATCCGTACATTACGCTGGGATGCGATGGCACACTTGGTTGGTCTTGGCAGGGGGCGTTGCCCTGTGTGGCTGCCGGCCCGATCAGGCGACTGCAACCCAACGCCTCTACGATGCGTGCGAGGCAAAGAACCTTGCCGGTGTAAAGGCAGCGATATCTGAGGGCGCCGACGTAAATTCTCCGCGTCGAGATCCCCAGTTCGGCTTTTCTCCGCTTGAAGTCTCTACAAATGCTCCAGAAATCGTCGCCGAGCTTCTTAAGCAGGGGGCGGCTCCCAAGAAGGCTGGCGCACAGGGCTACCTTCCGCTCGGAGTAGCGGCGGTGAGTGGAGCTGCGAAATCGATGGAGCTCATCTTAAAGGGAGGGGCCTTGCTGGAAGGGAAGGATGCAGATGGTGAAACTGCCCTCGCTCAAGCTGTGAGAAACGGTCGATTTGACAACGCGAAGCTCCTGATCAGCTGGGGAGCAAATGTGAACACAAAGGACCGTCGCGGACAGACTCCCCTGTTCCATGTCGTGATGACAAGTCGGTTGAATTCGGTCGACCGAACCGAACTGGCAAAGCTCCTGATCCTACGAGGCGCCAATCCACTGGCAAAGGACATTCATGGCCGAACGCCACTGTCTTACGCAGACACCACTCAGGCTAGGCTGACTGGAGTGAGCCAAGACCTCATCGACCTATTTCCAAAGCCGGGTGACGATGTCCTGCCGACTATTTCACCTTAAGCGTCGCCGTCACAGAGACTCCGTTCCACGTTGCCGTTAGAGTCACCGGAGTTTCTGCTTTGACCTTGGTGGTGCGCACTTTGATCGTGACGGATGTCCGGCCCCCTGCAATCGTGGCTCGGGGAGGAATGATGGCGCACTTATCGCTCGAAGTCAGCACAACATCAATGCCATCGACTGGGGAGGCGGTTCCGAAGGAGATCGTTCCTTCTATCGAATTGGTGCCAATGATCGTTGGAGTCACTGGGGGCACCGTTGCGGCAGGTTGAGTTCCTGCTGGTGGAGCGGCGGGCGGCGGTGGCACCGTGCCGGGAGGCGTGCCCGCCGGTTGGGTCGGGGCCTTTTCGGGCTTCGGCTTGGCAGGTGGAGGTCCCAGCACAAATGACTTCAGAACCGGAGGCTGAACCGTCAGCGGAGTTGTTGGCCCGGCACCGTTGATAATCGTCTTTACATTTGCGGGTTTGGCCGCTGGGATAGGTTCTGTGATTACTTTGAAGGTTCCCGTTGTCTTGCCGGCAGGAATGAACAGCACGTCTGGAAACTTGGCCGTGGGCATGTCGCACGAAATCTCAACCTTCGTCCCGCTTGGCGGTGCCCCGAAGCTAAGCGTCACCGTAGCTTCTGAGGTGCCCCCGCCGATGATCGCAGGCGGGTTAAAGACAGTGCTGGCGACAGCAGGTGCCAAAACATTCAGCATCGTGGTCCTGAACACCGAGCCATATTTAGCGGACACCGTGATCGGCTGAGTGACTGTAACTGGGACGGATACGATCGGAAAGGTGGCGGAAGACTGGCCTGCTTCGATCTTCACGCTGCTCGGAAAACTCGCGGTTCGAGAACTTCCACCGAGTTGGATGACCATCGGTGCCGCCGCTGGACCATAGAGCGTCACCGTACCCACGGAAGTGCCCTTACCGTTGATGCTTGGAGGATTCAGCGTTACCGTTGCTGGCCCAATGGGATTGATGGTGAGTGTTGCAGTGGAATCAATAAAGCCCAAAGAGGCGGTGATGGTGGACGTGACCGGGTTGTCTACAGCCTTTGTGGCTATCTTGATAATCGCACTTAGCTGTCCCGGCGGGATTTTAACACTGGCCGGAACTGGAGCTTCCTTGGCCGTGGACATCAATGTCACGACCGTCCCTTCCTTCGGGGCTGGACCATTTAAGGTGATGGTGACTTCCGCAACTGTGCCCTGAAGTACCGACGGGCTGTTCACGGCTAAAGAGGTGAGACTCACCGGCATTAGCGTGAGCGCTCCAGTTTTAGATGAACCATCTAGCGATGCAGTGACGATCGCCGCAGTTTGGTCCGCCACCGGAGCAGTTGCGGCAACAAAGGTGGCGCTTGTCTGCCCAGGGGGGACGGCGATTGTTGCGGGCACCTTCATGGCCGGAATGTTGCTCGCCAAAGCGATCGTAGCGCCACTCGCACCTGCTGGTGCATCCAAGGTGACCGTGCCAGTGGCGGTTGCACCTCCGACCACGGTGTCTGGCATGAAGCTAACGCTCGCAACTGCGGCCTCAGAGCTCACCAGAAGGAGCGCCCAGGCGCCAACCAGGATCACCGTTCGAATCAAGGGGCGAAGAGCGGAAGGGTGGGTACGCGACAGGATCATGTAAGGTTGGGCAAGGCCGCCCCTGCGCAGTATTCGGGGTTGCCAAACTTTTCGATTCGGTGGCCAAATCCGTGGGCCAGAGAGATGAGAAGACGGTTGTGCGGCAGATGCTTGAAGTCAAGCGATCGCCCCATCTTGAATCCTAGTCCGTTGCCCACCAACACGAAGGGAATGTCCTCAAGCGTGTGGGTGTTGCCCTGGCCAAGCTCATTGGTCCAAACAATTAAGGTGTTGTCGAGTAGGTTGCCGTTGCCGTCGGGCTCCGGCGTCTCAGCAAGCCTCTTAGCGAGGTAGGCCACCTGCTCGCAGTACCAATGGTTAATGCGGGTGAGCTTCTCCTGAGCCGATTTGTTGCTGTCTGGCTCGTGAGAGAGCGCATGCTGGCCCTCGTGGATGTCGAGCCAAGTCATCCGGGCATCGCCGACCGAGTTCGTGAACTGAAATGTCGCCACTCGCGCCGCATCACCGAGAAAGCTACTGACGAGGAGCTCAATTTGTAACTTGCTTATTTTCGGGATGTTGTCGTTTTCACGTCTCACGCCTGGTTCCACGACGGGAACGGCGTGCCCGACGTCCGTCGTTCTTGCCGAGCGAATATCCAGCTCCATTTCCCTGACGAGGGACGTGTGCTCATCCAGCAACTTGCGGTCGCTCGCACTGACCTGAGAGCGAACTTTCGCCAAGTCCTCGCGCAAATCATCTAAAACGCTGCGAAGCATTTCTTGATCCTTTGCCTGCCCATATAGCTTGCTGAACATCTGATACGGGTCATCAATAGGGGTGATTGGCTTGTTTGCCCCACCGTAACACATTCGAGTCCAAGTGTCTGCGTGGTCCGGAACCATGACACCGAACTCAAGTGAGCCAAAACGGGTGTGGGTCGCGACGTTCTTCTGTAGGTAATTCTTTATTTCCTGGTCAATCGAAAGACCGCTCGACCAGCCAGCAGGTGTATCCCCGCCCCCTTGAACGTTGCCAGGGTACAGCTCAATTCCAGTAAGGAGGCACCCAATCCCGCGCATGTGATTATCCCCATCTCCGCGCACTCGATCCGAGACTCCTTTGAGAATCAGGGTCTTGTCTTTGAAGGGCTGAAGGGGTTTGAGACTCTCTTTGAGCTCAAATTCCGAGCCGATGGCATCTGGCCAAAACGTGGATGGGACCACGCCATCTGGGCTGAACAGGATAACAAGGCGTTGTTTCCGAGCCGCTCTTCCTGGAATCTCCAAACTCGAGAGATTGCCTAAGAAAGGTAGGACGGAAGCGCATAGGCCCACATCCTTCAGGAATTCACGTCGGGTCTTGCTGTATCTCATGGGTGATTCAACCGTGATGTGGGGGGAACACTATCGGGAGGCATCGCCGCAACACACGCCATCGCGGTGACTAGACTACGAATACTATATTGGTTTTCTGCAAAAGACTGTTTCAGGTCCCATAGTTTTTTTGATCCAAAAGCTGAAGCTGGCCGTTTTGCAACGTTGAGGAATAGCTTCTCCACAAATGCAGTCTGTGAGTCTTCGCTTGTTGCGATGTAAGTCGCCATCGCCCTGGCATTGGCAAACGTTTCGACTTTGCCGTCCTTGCTCTTGTAAAACCCAGTCTCGTCGACAGGGTGGCCGTTATCGTCTCTCCGGACCCTGCCGGCAGCATCAAATCGCTCGAATACAAAGCCGAGAGGATTGATCTTGCCATGGCACTGGTTGCAGAACTCTGGCTTGGTTTGAAGGGCGACACGTTGGCGCGTCGTCAGATTAGGGTGGGCACTTGCCGCTAGCGGTGCAAACGCGGCTGGCGGAGGGTTGAGAATCCTTCCCAGCATGTTACGCATCACCAGCACTCCTCGGTGAATAGGTGAACTTCCGTCGTAATAGGCGAACCTAGAAAGCAGATAAGGCTGAGTCAGGACTCCGGCTCGATGATCCGCATCGGGTGAGACTGCCTTGAATCCCGATTCAGCGGGAAGTCCGCCGCCGTAGACTTGAGACAGCCTTCCGTTGAGGAATTCCACATCATCCGCCATCAGCTTGCGAAAATCGGAAGCTCCATCCCATGCCTCACTCTGGAGATACAGCTCAAGTGAGGTTCGCAAGTCAGAGGCGAACGATTCATTGAAGAATGGATAGTGTTTCTTGTCCTTAATCAAGTCAGGGACTTCATCCACTTTGAGCCACTGGAGCAGAAATTGCCGGACTTTGTTCCAAGAGCGATTGTCAGAGACCATTCGCTCCGCCTGTCGTTTGATCTGATCGCGATTCATCAGCTCCCCGGAAGCGGCGACTCTTCTCAACTCTGGGTCTGGCAGTGAATCCCATAGCCCAAAGGAGAGGTCACTGGCTACTCGGTACGAGTCGATCTGACTCCCTCCGATCTCACGATAGAGAAATCTTGGAGACTTGAGGGCAAGGACCAACACTCGTTGGACAGCCGCCTCAGGAGTGGGCGCTGCGGAAAACTGTTTGTTGATATAGATCTGCTCGACTTCGTTAGTGAGAGGCCGCCGAAAGGCTCGTTCCAGCAGTCCTCTGCAGTACGTCTTCAGCCGATCAACGCGATCCTTGTCCCCGTCCTGAATTCCTGTGAGCTCAGGAATATTCTTGGAGACATATCGTCCAGCTTCTAGAGCCGCTGCCGTTGTCGCATCATCCCATTCGCGCGAAACCGAAGTGCCTCGTTCAAACCCCATGCTTCGATCATCCGGCGGAAACTTGGTGCCATCGATATAGATCTTGGGGCTGGTGTCGGGGAATAGGAACTGAGTTGGTATGGCTTCGGTGGCATGGAGGGGCCGTTGCCACTGGAGGGAAACATAGGATGGGGTGATCGGCTTTGGATTCTTTTTATCCACATCGGCCACTCCTTGAGTCGCCTTCGTGAAAACCATCCGAATGGTGTAGGCGCGCCCGCCGAGAAGAGTGATACTCCCTTTAGGGTCAGGATCGCCGGCTGACCGCACCTCTCCATCCACCACCGGATACCTGCCCTCGTTGATCCACAACTGGCATGAGAATTTGCTATGAATGCTGAACTCGTACTCGCCAGTATCGGGTGCGAGAACACTCCCCTGCCAGGAGATAGAGAAATTGTTGGCGTCAAAGCCAGTCTTTGCGGGTGCCTCGGTGCCAAATTCGAAGCGCACTTCGGGGTCAATGCGATGAATCAGACGGCTGGCCTGGTCTCGAGAGCGCCCCTTGTAATAGTCACCCGTTAGACCGTGATCTGCGGAGTTCGGAATGGCACTATGGAAACCAGAAATGAGGTCAGACAGTGCGTTCTTAAACTGACGGACCGTTAAGCGAGTAAGTGCGGCAGGCTGTGGGGGCTGAGGCTTGGACCCCAACCTATCCACTAGCTTTTTGCGTGCTGCAGGAGAATAGAACGCGTCGTGGATATAGCTCGATATCTTAGCGGCAATCGGCGCGGGACACTTCTTAGAGCCAGGTGGCATGGATCTGCTGATGAAGGCCGCGAGTTCCTTTTCGCTCAGAGTGCCCGCTAAAGAATCGGGATCAGCTTTGCCTCCCTGACCGTTTATGCCGTGGCAAGGAGCGCAACGGGATTCAAATTCAATTTGACCAGGCGGTTTTGGCTTTGGTTTGGACTGTTGCGAGGTGCTTGGTACGATCGCGATACAGGCCATGACAATCAGCGAACCGCTGAGTACCGCAAGAGAACGTATGGGACGAGCTTTAGCAGGCATGCTCCTAATGGAATATTAGCCGCACATAGCTCGAGTATGAGCTTTACCGACATATTCTCTGCCGGCTGGGCACACATTTGCAGTCTGAAGGCAAGGCCGGTGCTTCAGTACTCGCGGTACATGTTGTGAACGTAAATCAGTGGAATCGATCGATGGGGATTGTCTCCAGTCATCGGCGGCTCGATTTCGTCAACTCTAAAATGGCCAACGAACGGGGGAACGTTCAGCGGAATGATATCCCCTACTCTTGGCAAAGTCTCGTCGGGAAGCATATCTTCCACGGGTCGCATGTATCCGGTCGATTGTGTGAGTCGAATCGTCATGTTCTGTTCTCTCAGTCGATAGATTTGTCGGCTGAGAGAACGAATTTCTTTTGCCCTGGTTTTTAGTTTTTATCTGACAAAGGCTGTTTTAGCCAAAGGCTAGATAGAACGGGAGCAGAAAGTTGAGGCCGGGGACAAACATCAACAGTCCGAGCCAGCTCGGCTTGTCCATAGCCTCGGCAATCCCCATCCAGACGATTGCGATCACAACCACGTTGACGCATGGCACAAACATCAGCAGGATCCACCAGAGTTCCTTTCCAGCGATCTCCAGCATCAGCACCATATTGAGGATCGGGACGAACGCAAACCATGCGTTCGGCGAGCCGATCTTCTTGGCCATGGTGAACAGGGGAATGGCCCCCAGCACGTAGAAGGCCAATGCCATGGGCATCAGTAGCCCAAGTGATGATAAGGCATTTTTATCCAATTCTAGAACCTCCTAGGCTCACTCATGCAAGCCAATACCGGTAGGGACGTGCACGCTTCTGACTTCGGTTCAGGTCTCAGGTCTTGCGACCGCCCGGTTGAACTACTAGCCGTAGATTCGCAAGAAGGCGTCCACAACCTCGGGGTCAAAGTGAGTGCCGCGAAGGTGCCTGATCTCCTTGATTGCGTCTTCCTTGGTCCACGCTGACTTATAGGGTCGTGTGTGGGTCAATGCGTCGTATATGTCGGCCAGTGCCACGATCCGGCATGCGATTGGGATTTCCTCACCTTTCAAGCCATGCGGATATCCGGTGCCATCCCACTTCTCGTGGTGGTGAAGTGCAATCTCTTTAACTTCCTTGAGAACTGGAGAAGTGCAGTCTCCAATGATCGTCTCTCCAAGGATCGTGTGCTTCTGCATGATCTGCCTGTCTTCAGGCGTGTACTGCTCTTTCTTGAGAAGCAGTTCATCAGGAATGCCAATCTTTCCAAGATCGTGGAGGGGGGCCGCAATTCGAATCACATCGATGTCGTACTCGTCCAGATGCATCGCCCGGGCGATTTGGGCGCTCATTTCTCCTACGCGCCGCGTGTGACCGCCGGTGGAGTCGTCGCGGTACTCAAGAGCTCTGGCAAGGCAGTCCAGTGCCTCTGCACGGGCCTGCATGAGTTCCTGGGTGCGGCGACGAACGCGCGCCTCCAGAGCCACATTTTCGTCGTGAATCGCGAGATGCATGTATCGCATCCGAATGAAGTTGCGGACGCGCAGGAGCATCTCCGTCTTATCGTATGGCTTCACGATAAAATCATTTGCGCCCAGCTTCAGTGCTCTTTCTCTGGCTTCAGCCGATGTGTCTGATGAGCAGACGAGAATGGGGAGGAACGAGTCCGGCGCCATTCGCTTCTGGACCTTCTCCATCACTTCATACCCATCCATGTAGGGCATGTGGAGGTCGAGCAGTACTAAGTCTGGACCGTTGATCGTGATTGCATCGACGGCAAGTCGCGGATCTTGCAGAATGCGCACATCTGTATAGCCGGCCATGTTCAGGACTTGGCGAGCAAGGTTTAAGTTTTGCTCGGTGTCGTCAATGACCAGTATCTTTGCATTGGGGAATTCCCAACTATTAGAGGTCCGCATCTTTGAGTCCTTTGGGTTGCCTATTCGATCCATTGTCAGCATTGCTAAAAATCCGCCTTTTCGTAGGCAGGCATTTGCTTCTCTGCGCCGAGACCTTCACGCAGTTTATCGAAACCATGCCAGCCGATGGAGGTATATCACAGCATTCTTGCCTCAACTCGCTGTTGGGTCGAAAGACTGGTTCAGGGTGCCGACCATCGACACAGATTGGGACCATTGCGGAATCCCTCGTGTTCACCCGTGGGGCGTTGAATCGTTGCGGTTGGACCGTTTGGACCATATTCATCACTAAATTTTGGGAGTCGTGTTGCAAAGAGTAAACAATGAGCCTTGAAGTGTATATGATTAGCCATGGCCGCAACCTCTGTCCGACCGGACACCGGTGAAATCACCGCCTCTGACCTCGCAAGCTATCAAATTGCTTTCGATTCTTCTCCCAGCAATCGTCAAGCGATGAATGCGGTTTGCACGACACCCGTCAACAAAATCGCGACCAACCGAAGACGCTCTGCCCTGGTTGACAACTCATTCAGTCATCACCTGGCTGAAAATCCGGCAACCTCACAGAAGGGAAGCGGCAGGTGCTGGATGTTTGCCGCGCTCAACACCTTCCGGTCGAAAGCCCAGCAGGCGATGAACTTGTCGGAGGGCTTCGAACTATCCCAGAACTACACGATGTTTTGGGACAAGCTTGAAAAGGCCAACTACTTCCTTGAAAGCATTCTCGTGACATTGGATGAAAAGGTCGGCAGCCGACTTCTCAATCATCTTTTGGCAAACCCGATTCAAGATGGCGGGCAATGGGATATGTTCGTCAACCTTATTGAAAAGTACGGAATCGTGCCGAAGGCAATTATGCCGGAGACAGAATCGAGCTCCAGCACCGGTCAGATGAACGAGCACATCACCGGCAAACTCAGAGAGTTCGCGTGCCTGCTTCGTAAATCTGCCGCAGGCGGGACCTCCATAGAGGACCTAAAAGAGATGAAGCATCGGCAGATGGCTGAGGTCTATCGAATGCTGTGTATCCACCTTGGCGAACCTCCAACGCAGTTTGATTGGCAGTGGAGGGATCGTGAGAAGGGTTTCCACCGCGCCGGCACGATGACGCCAAAGGAGTTCTATTCCAAATATGTGGGATATGACCTCAGAGACATGGTTTGCCTGATCCATGATCCCCGGCCCGCCCATCCTTTCAATACAACCTACACGGTTCAATTCTTGGGAAATGTCTCTGGCGGAAAGGCCGTCGAGTATCTCAACGTTGAACTGCCCATTATCAAAGAGGCGGCCATCAAGCAGATCAAGGCTGGGGACTCTGTGTGGTTCGGCTGTGATGTTGGCAAGTTCCTTGAGAAGGATCTCGGCACGATGGACATGGAGATGTTCGACTTTAGCTTGGTCTATGGAAGCGATAAAGGGATGTCCAAGTCGGAGAGACTCGACTATGGCGATTCTCTAATGACCCATGCAATGGTGTTTACGGGCGTGGATATCGGTGAGGACGGCCAATCGATCAAGTGGCGAGTAGAGAACTCTTGGAGCGAAAAAGTGGGAGACAAGGGCTTCTTCCAGATGAGCGATGCCTGGTTCGATGAATTCAATTATGAAGTCGTTGTGCACAAGAGTCATGTGCCTGCCGAGATCTTGAAGGCTCTTTCCGATGCCCCGGTCGAGCTAGAACCTTGGGATCCGATGGGAAGTTTGGCGATGTAGAATGGGCTGACTGTAATGGCGCTTCGTCGCTTTAGGTCAGCCCCATTCGCCATGCATCCAGCGCTCGAATCCATACGCCAAGTTACTGCGGGGAGCCCTTTCGAGGGGGACCTCTGGCTGGTTGGAGGTGCCGTTCGGGACACGCTCCTAGGTAGACCGCAGAAAGACGACTTCGACTTGGTTACCCGAGGTTCGTCCTCAGAACTCGCCCAATTGCTGCGAGAGCGTGGCATCTCGGATATTGAGCCGGTGGTCTATGAGAGGTTTGGCACAGCCCTCGCCCGTGTGCGCGGCTGCGATATTGAAATCGTCACCGCTCGCAGAGAGAGTTACTCGGAAGACTCGCGTAAGCCAGAGGTGCAAGCGGCTTCCTACCTAGAGGACGCCGAGCGCCGAGATTTCACACTCAACACCCTCAGGCAAAATCTGCACACTGGCGAGTTGAGTGACATTCTGGGTACGGGACTCGGCGATTTGCACTCTGGGCTTTTGCGGACTCCGTTGGAGCCATCCGCCACATTTCGGGATGATCCCCTGCGTATGCTCCGCGCCGTTCGGTTTCGATGGCGATTTGGGCTGACGCCTGTTCCTGGGCTCTATGAGGCGGTTGCTGCCACTGCGGAGCGGTTGAGCATTATCAGCAGCGAGAGAATTCGAGATGAGCTGGTTAAAATGCTCTGCGATGCCTCCGCACCCTCCGCGATGTCGGACTTGATGCGGCTTGGATTAATGGGCCAATTTGCGCCGGAGCTGATTCCCATGGTGGGCTGCGAGCAGGGAAGCTACCATCATCTCGATGTCTGGGACCACACTCTTCTCGTCTTGGAGAAGGTAGGACCAGACGACCTGATCCTCTCGTTTGCTGCTCTCCTTCATGATGTTGGCAAGCCTCCAACGCGGTTTGTTGATGCAGACGGAAACACCAGGTTCTTCACCCACGAAGAAGTTGGACGCGGCATGGCAGTCGACATTCTGCGCAGACTGAAATTTCCAGAGAAACTGGTGTTCCAAGTTGCTCGCCTGGTGAAAAATCATATGCGTTTGGGAAGCTCACCGGTCTTTTCCGCCGCCGCCGGAAGACGACTTCTCCGTGACATGGAAGAGGACTCAGACCGGTTGATCAATTTGGTGGATGCGGACTCGCGATCTCTTCGCCCAGGGGTGAAGGCACTCAATTTGGACCCGATTCGGGACCAACTCAAGGCGGTATCTGAAGCCACGCCGGTGACTTCGCTCAGAAGCCCACTCTCTGGTCAAGAAATCATGCAGATTGCCGGGATCTGCGCGGGACCAGAGGTCGGGAAACTCAAGGCATACCTGCTTGAAAAGGTTTTAGACGGCGACCTTCAGCCTGATGACCGGGAGAAGGCAAAAGAGTATCTCGAGCTTGTCATCTCAGAATTGCCAGCGTGATTGGCGGTAAGTTAAGCTCATGATCATCCTCGGCATCGACCCAGGCCTAGAAAGGATCGGATACGGTGTCGTCCGCAGGCAGGGCTCGAGGCTGGAGGCGATCGAGTACGGACTGATCACAACCCCCCGGATTCTGTTGCCAGACCGAATTCGCCTCGTCCATGAAGAGGTTCTAACCATCTTCGATAAGCATCAGCCAGACGCAGTGGTGACGGAACGGCTCCTGTTCACCGTGAACAAAACAACCGCAATGGATGTGGCCAAGGTTCTAGGCTCAATCCTACTTGCATCCAGCTTCCGAGGGGTGCCCTGGACCGAATACTCACCGCCAGAAATCAAACAGAGCGTCGTTGGGAACGGCAATGCAGAGAAGAAGCAGGTTCAGTTCATGGTTGCAAAACTTCTGTCTCTACAGACAGCGCCAAAGCCAGATGACGTTGCCGACGCTTTGGCGATTGCGATCACACACGCATTTCGGAGCCGCGCCGCTATCCCGGCTAATCTCTTGCCCAAGAGTTGATCTTCCACCATGCGCCCTGGTCGTGCGGCACGAAATTTGGATGAGTAATCATCTCAAAGGAAGGCAAATATCCGAGCGAGCCGTCACCGTAGGTTTTTATTCGGCGCATCACCCGTTCGACATGCTCTCGAGCAATAAGGCATCGTTCGATATCTGCGAGTGAGCCGCCGATTCTCAGGTGATTGGAGCGAGCAATTTTAAGCAGGTTTTCAAAGATCTGCCGGCACGGCATCAGCGCCGTTGCCGCCGCACCCGGTTGCCGCTGAGCGTAGGCCCGGTGAGCTTCTTCCGCGAATCGAACAAACAGGACAGCCGCTTTTCCAAAGTCAGAAGCTCCCCGAGATGAAGCGTCGGGAGCGAAGACAATTCCTCGCTCAAAGATGCTCAAGGCGGCGTCACCAGTCGGGCCGCACAACTCGTCGCTATGGTGGAGCCACGCAAGAAACGGGTTGCCGTACAGCAGGAGTCGACATTTGAGACCAGATCGAATTCCAGTGAATTGGAAGCTTCCGCCTGCATTCAGGAGGTCGACACCCATTAGGCGCGCCCACTCTTCGTAGTTTTCGCCTTCTCGCAGATACGCTTTGAGAAATCGGTCCGCTTTGCGCTCAAGCGAATATGCGGTGGAATTAAGCCACGGTTCCATCTCCAGGCGAAGTTTCATTCCTGTAGCGACGGGTTCCGAAGTCACTTCAATCTGGAACGGCACTGATTTGTACTCGCCGGTGATTTGGCCAGTTCTCCTTTCGGTCGATCGACTGTCCTCAAGAGATGCCAACCGGCAGATGCGCTGTATCGCCTCAGCCCCTGGGTCGGCCGGAATACGAGCAGGGTCTACGTGGGGCGTCATGGAATCGTACTGAACCGTGATGTGTTTGGCACCGATTAGGATCGTCGCTCCAGATGCCAGGTTGTCCATCAGTCCGCTCAGAATGCCATCTGCAATGCCGGTGGGAATAGACTCTGATGGGCTGTCTGAATCCAGGATTAGATCGCTGGGACGCCCTGCGAGAATTGCCCCTTCTTCTTCACGAGCAAGGGATTCTGCATTCGAGAAGATTTCGCCGGTTGCCTTGATTGCCGGCAATAACGTTTCATACGACCCAAAGAGATCGCACTCCCAAGTCGTGAGACAAAGGCCGTAGGCTTTGTCCAGCGCTGAGCTAATGGCATTTTCGACAACGTTCTTCTCGCTCTGTGGCAGGTGGAGCCAAGTAGCGTTGTAAACATGAAGCGTAGGACAGTAGACCACGTCGAAGCCAGAGGTTCGGAACGGCGATGCCGTGCGGCTAGCTGACTGAAAGTATTGCCAATCAAATATTAGCGTTGTCTTTGGAATAAAGCCCGTTGCCTGCTGGTGCTCTGCAAGCATGTCTCCCCAAATTGCGGGGCGACGTCCTGCATCTGTTACCTGCTGAAGCATCGGGGCAAAGTGCTCGCCAAAGAGTCTCGCCTTGCCGTCTGTGCCAATCTTTGATTCGAATTCGGCTACTCGCCTTCGACAAATGGGGCATGCTCCGAGATGTTGGGTTTCGTCACCTCCGATGTGAATGATTGAGGAGGTAAAGGCTTCAAGCGAATCGCTAAGCAGTCCAGCCGCTAACTCTTTAAAGCCAGCGTCGCTTGGGCACGCCTGCATTCCTACGAACTTTGTCTCTGCAAATTTTCGGCCTTCTTCTGTATAGAGAAAGCCCTCAACGTGTCCCAACAGATTGATGAAGGGGATGATCTCAAGCGTTCGGTATTCAGTTTGAAGTTGGCTCACCATTTCCGGAGTGAGACTGCCTGTGCCATGACTCCAAGGTGTTGACGGATAGGCGAATCTGTGTTCCAAATAGAGGCCCAAGGCGTTGTAACCCGATTCAAGGGTGACATCGCAAAGCCGACGCAGGTGATCTAGAGTGGGTGCCTGTTCCCGGGCGAGATCGTACGTCCACATTCGAAGGGGCATGTTGGAAGGGTACCCATGCTTCGACGATTGCGGCTCTAGATCAACTCGAGGGCTACTTCAGAGCAAAAGTGACGGCCCTGAGCAGAAAGGGACATATGTTGATCATTTCGCTCAATCCAACCGCGTGTTTCAAGTTTTGCGACGGCAAAATCTGGAATCTGAAGATCCTTCAGATTGATCCCGTTGTTCATTCTCAGACCGAGCATGATCCGCTCCACCCGGAGAGTTTCTGGAGAAAGGCTCTCCGATTCGAACCTAAGGTTGGCACCCTTCTGAACTGCCTCGCAGTATCCATCCGGGTGCTTTAGGTTGGTGTATCGAACGAACTCCTCTCCGACTGGCACAGCCCCAACCGCCCCGGGGCCGTAGCCCGCATAAGCCTCTCCCCGCCAATAGCAAATGTTGTGTTGACAGGCAAGGCCGGGCTTTGAGAAATTGGAGATCTCGTACTGCTCAAATCCTTGCTCTAAAGTTCGAGAAATACACTCGTCGTACATCTCAACCTGCACCTCGTCGTCTGGCAAGACGAGCTGACCCCGCAGATGCTCTTTGTAAAACGCCGTGTTCTGTTCGATGGTTAGGCAATACAGACTCAAGTGCTCTGGCTTCAAGGCGAGAGCACGGGTTAGATTTTCCTTCCAAGCGTGTGTGCTTTGGTTTGGGAGCCCAAACATCAGGTCCAGATTGAGGTTATCAAATCCTGCTTCTCTGGCCGCACCGACGGCTCTTTCGATTTCCCCTGATTTGTGGATGCGACCTAACCGAAGAAGATCGCTGTCGAGGAAGCTCTGAGCGCCTAGACTGATTCGATTGAACCCGGCTCCGCGCATCGACTTAAACTTGGGCATGTCAACCGTGCCTGGGTTCGCCTCGCTTGTGATTTCTGCCCCGGGTAAAGGTGGGTGAACATCAAGGACAGCCTGAAAAACGGACAGAAGCTGCTCTTCAGCCAAGAACGTCGGAGTTCCGCCACCAAAGAATATGGTCTTGGCGGGGACGCCCGTTAGTGGGGAGGATCGAATCTCTCTCACCATGGCCTGAACCGTGCGATCCACGATCTCGCCGTTCATCGCATAAGAATTGAAGTCGCAGTAGCCGCACTTTGTAGGGCAAAAAGGCACGTGGACGTAGACCGCAACGCCTGTGGTCGCAAGAATTTCGATGCTGGGGATCACGATCGTCTCTTGAAAATGCCCAGGAACTTCTTTTCCTTCGGCACTTTAAGGATGTCGTAGTCAATCTGCGGAACGCTTTTACCTGCCAGAACGAGGCCTGGGTTCCTTACCGTGATCTCTTCGAGATATTCGCCAGGGAGACCTACCAGTTGGGATTTTCCATATCGCAACATCGGACCCTTGCTGCTCGGCCTGTGCTTATCCGAGGCGAGGAAAGCCGCCCATTGCATGCTTAGGATCTCGTGTCCGCGCTTCTGTGCCTGTGGCCCGTACTTTCCGAAAAGACTTCCGGCATTCACCTGGCACAGCACCCCGCGCTCAAGGAATGGGATGAGCACCTCAAGAGATTCCTGGACGGGAGCTGTCCGCTCTGGATGAGCAAGAATTGGAGTGACTCCTGCGGCAAGAAGCTCAAAGGTGAGCTTGTCGAGGATCATTGGAGACTGGCCAAGAGGTAGGTCGAGAAGAATGTGCTTCTTCTTCCCACCCAAGCTGATCGGGTGGCCAGCATCAAGGGCATCGATGATTTCCATCATGGGAAAGACCTCGGCACCTTGGGCGATTTTGAGCCCAACTTCCTCTGCATCAAAAGCTTCTTGAAGCTCGCATACCCGCTCGACGAAGCTGTCGGACTTGGCAAAGTCAGCATTTGTATAGACATGGGGTGTGGCGAAGATCGTCGTCGTGCCACCCTCGACCTCCTGTCGTCCCATCTCAATCGATTCCTCAACACTTCTGGAGCCATCGTCAATGGCGGGAAGTATATGGGAATGGATGTCTATCATATCTAAGATTCATTATGACCCGCGTAGGGGAGAGTACAGCATCGAACGTGGGCTGTAAGGTCTCAAAGACCCACCGGTAGATCGAATCCTTCCCATGCGGCTGGGCACCTTGGAGATCCCTGCGTCGGGCAAATTAGCTCAAATATTCCAGAAACTCTGATCGTGTGACGTCTCACTGTCTACGATACATTCACTACCTTAAAAGGATTACTGGGCGGGGACTCGCGCTTCATGCAACGGACGGCTGATGCACGAATTATCTGGATAGTTGTTCAGCGGACAGCAATATACTCGTCCATCCTCACCCTAAGGAAATGCTTGTGCACCTATTTGATCATTTCGATAGCTCTTTTCAATGACATCTCGAAGATCCGTGATATGCACATGACGACATTCGTTTTTGGTTTGAGGTTGTTCTTAATCATAGTGTATCGGCATCTAAATCACAATTGAAGTCCACTTATAAACAAATCGAGTGCAAACTCGAATCCATTCTCGGCTTTCCTGTAGTGCGTATTATTGCAGAAGTGATGTCTTTTGTATTCAAACTTTGGGTATCGCGTCGACGGTCTCAATTTAGATAGCGGTGTGTGTATCTCTTTAGACTCTTAACCCCAAAGGTGCCGAGATTGGCTCAATCGTCCACGCAAGGTGTATGCATATTCTCTTCCAATATTCGCACCCAATTGTGGCAATATTCCGCATTTTAACTAGGTTGATCCTCGATCAATCGTCCGAGTATGTACTATGAAGTGGATGGTATTGATTAGGCGAAGGAGCCTCATCTCCGCTTCTAACGCTCTCTCATGTTTAAACTGTTTCGGTCAATTGGCTCCAGCATCGATTTGTTCAATAGCGCTCGAAGCGGCGACTGCAGGCGGGCGCGCAAAACGATCGCTTCCGGTATCAAGGTCGACTCAACAGACTCTTCTGGGCGAACTCCCCTCTGCCTAGCATGCAAGTACGCCCGCCTCGAAATGATTCGGCTCTTCCTAGACTTTGGAGCAAATATCAATTCGCGAGACCTCGAGGGACGGTCTCCAATTTTTCATGCGATTTACTCTCGCTCGGATCAGGCTGTTCAACTCTTGGTAGATGCAGGTGCAGATTTAATGACCGAGGATAATGTGGGTTATTCACCCTACCGCTATGCAGTCAGTCGAACCCATATCCAGGTTTTAGACCTGTTGAGGGTGCCTGATCCAGCCGCGAAACAGGGATAAGTCAGGGGCATGCTGGTATCCTACGGCCTCGGATGAAGGTTGCAGTTGTTGGTACGGGGTACGTCGGCTTAGTTACGGGCGTGGTTCTTGCTGAACTAGGAAACCACGTCATTTGCGTTGACAATAATCCGGAGAAGGTTAAGCTTCTTCAGAGTGGCCAGTCCCCTATCTACGAGCCCGGCATCGAAGAGATGTTGCGGCGGGTGCTGAAGAGTCGCCATCTGGAGATTTCTGACTCCATCGCCTATGCGACCCAGAACAGCGAAGTTATCTTTATCGCCGTAGGAACCCCTCCTGGGCCAGATGGAACTCCAGATGTATCTGCCGTAAAGGCTGTAGCCGCTGGAATTGGGAAGTCCATTCAGCACCACGTGGTGGTGGTGAACAAATCGACGGTTCCAGTCGGCTCAGGCGACTTAGTGGAAGAGATCCTCATCAGCCAAGGCGCTTCACCTGATTTGTTCGACATCGTCAGCAACCCAGAATTCCTCCGCGAGGGCTCCGCCATTCGTGATACGCTGCATCCGGATCGAATTGTCATCGGAGCCAAGCGGCATGAGGCTGCAGAAAAGCTGGTTGAACTGTATTCGACTCTCGAAGCCCCAGTCATCATCACGGACCTCAACTCTGCCGAACTGATCAAGTACGGTTCGAACTCCTTCCTCGCCATGAAGATTTCGTTTATCAACGGCCTCAGCCGTATTTGCGAGATGTGCTCAGCGAATATCGATGACGTAGCGAAGGGCATGGGACTTGATCAGCGTATCGGGCGACAGTTCCTTAACGCTGGCCTCGGATGGGGTGGCAGCTGTTTCCCGAAGGATGTCGTCGGTTTGGTCAAGACCGCCGAACGGTTGGGATACGACTTTGAACTCCTGCAAGAGGTCATCAAGGTTAACGAAGACCAGACTCTCCACTTTATCGATCGCATGGAGACCCGACTTGGAACCCTGTCTGGCAAGAGGATCGCACTCATGGGTCTCGCTTTCAAGCCAGATACGGATGACATTCGGGACGCGAAATCCCTCGTTATCATCCAGCAGCTGCTTTTGAAGGGAGCCACTGTGGTCGCATACGACCCTATGGCGACTGAGCATGTGCGCCGCATTTATCCTCAGATAGAGTATGTCGCAGACGTTGAGGCTCTGGCGACAGGAGCCGACATCCTGGTGTTGGTAACGGAATGGAACGAGTTCAAGCAACTGGACCTCGCGGCAGTGAGAGCCCTGATGAATCAGGGAATCCTGTTTGATGGTCGAAGAATTTACGGCAAGGCAGCCGCAGAGGCGGCCGGGTTTGAATATTTCGCAGTTGGCAGCTAAAGACGAGGGCACCAACAGCACTCCACGTTTGTTGGTTAGCAAGAATGGTTAAACCGCAAACAATTGTGGCGACCGGGGGCGCCGGTTTCATTGGAAGCAACTGGCTCAATCTCATGGTTCCCCGGCACCCTGAGTGCGAGTTCATCAATGTTGACTGCCTCACCTACGCGGGAAACCTGGAGAGCCTAGAAGCCATTTCCGGACTACCGAACTATCACTTTGAGCGGGCGGACATTCGCGACCGCGTGGCGCTGACCAAAGTTTGGAAGCAGTATCAACCCGATTCCGTTGTCCACTTTGCTGCAGAGAGCCACGTTGACCGATCCATCTCCGGGCCCACCGAGTTCGTGGAAACAAACGTGATGGGGACCCTCAACCTGCTTGAACTGTTTCGAACCGAAACCGCAGAATCCAACCGATATCGTTTTCACCACATCAGCACGGACGAGGTCTACGGATCGCTTGGGGAAACCGGAATGTTTACGGAAGAGACTCGGTACGATCCCAGCAGCGCCTATTCTGCGTCCAAGGCGGCAAGTGATCACCTGGTGCGGGCGTATTCGAGAACCTATGGCTTGCCCGTAACCATCACGAACTGCTCCAATAACTATGGGCCAAGGCAGTTCCCAGAGAAGTTGATGCCGCTCATGATCCTCAACGCTTTGGAAGGGAAGCCCTTGCCCATCTACGGCAAAGGCGAAAATATTAGAGACTGGCTCTATGTCGAAGACCACTGCGAAGCAATTTGGCTCGTTTTTGAAAAGGGCGCTTCCGGTGAAACATACAACATTGGCGGCAACGCCGAGAGGAAGAACATCGATATCGTGCACGCGATCATTGGCGCCGTAGCCGAGGCGACAGGAATGGATAACAGCAAGATCGAGGGCCAAATTACTTACGTGAAGGACCGGCCAGGGCACGACTTTCGGTACGCCATTGATGCATCCAAGGTTCGCGCTGAACTTGGTTGGGAGCCCACTGAAAGCTTTGAGTCGGGCTTGGCAAAAACTGTAAAGTGGTATCTGGAAAATCCAAAATGGGTCGACAGTGTCCGGTCTGGCGAGTACCGTCAGTGGATCGACCAAAACTACGCCCAGCGATAGCGACATACCGAAAATCAGACCAAGGAAGATCGAATGACAAAGAAGGGAATCGTCCTCGCGGGAGGCACCGGCAGCAGACTCTGGCCCGTAACCAGGGCCGTCAGTAAGCAGCTCTTGCCGATTTACAACAAGCCGATGATCTACTATCCGCTCGGGGTCCTGATGATGTCAGGGATCCGTGAGATTGTGGTGATCAACACTCCCCACGAGCAGGATGCATTCAAGCGACTACTGGGTGATGGTTCAGATTGGGGGATCTCAATAACGTACGTGGCCCAACCGAGCCCCGATGGTCTTGCCCAAGCATTCCTGCTCGCCGAAGATTTTATCGCCGGCGACCCGTGCGCATTGGTACTGGGTGACAATATCTTTTATGGCCAGAGCCTGCAGTCTCAGCTGAGATCCGCGGCCACTCATGAGGATGGGGCCACTGTTTTTGCGTACTGGGTTAAGGACCCTGAGCGATACGGTGTCGTTGAGTGCAGCCAAACCGGAGAAGCCCTCTCGATCGAGGAGAAGCCTCTCGTGCCTAAATCGAATCTCGCCGTTACTGGATTGTATTTCTATGACAGTGACGTGGTTGAAGTGGCTAAGGCTGTAAGGCCGTCACCGAGGGGCGAGTTGGAAATTACCGCCGTCAACGATGCGTACCTTCAGAAGGGAACACTTAGAGTGGAAAGGCTCGGACGTGGAGCGGCCTGGTTGGATACCGGTACGCATGAAGCACTCATTCAAGCCACGAACTTCGTGGAAACCATCGAGCAGAGACAGGGACTGATGATATGTTGTCCTGAAGAAATCTCATTCCGTAACGGATGGATTGATGCAGAGCAACTCCTTGCTTTAGCAGAACCGCTGAAGAAGAATCAGTACGGCGAGTATCTCGAGGCTCTCGCCAAATACGGTGTGCAGCCATGACAGTTGAGGAGACCGAACTTCCTGGCGTGCTGTTGATCACTCCCAAGTCATTTGGAGATTCGCGCGGCTACTTCCTTGAGTCCTACCATGAGGCACGATATCGAGAGGCAGGGATCGAATGTGGATTTGTCCAGGACAACGTGTCTCACTCTGGGCCAGGCGTTCTACGGGGGCTTCATTTTCAGGTTCCCAATGGCCAGGCTAAGCTGATCCAGGTGCTGTCCGGTGAGATCCTGGACGTTGCCGTCGACATCCGCTTTGGCTCACCATACTTTGGCAAATGGGTAGGCAGAATTCTCAGCGACCAGAACCATGCCCAATTGTTCATTCCTGCTGGGTTCGCTCACGGCTTCGCGGTGCTGGGCGATCACGCCACCGTGGCGTACAAGTGCTCCGTGCTTTATGAAGCGGCAGGAGACTCGACTATCCTGTGGAATGACCCAGAGATTGGAATTGAGTGGCCAGTGCAGTCGCCCGTACTGTCGGCAAAGGACCAAGCGGGGCTGACGCTCGCTCAATATCCGGTTGAGCGTCTTCCCAAATATGAATCCTGAGCGGATCAGCCGAGATTCTGCTGCTGCTGTTGCTGCTTGAACTTCTCGTAGCGAGTTCGAATAATGAGGGACTCTCGCAACAGAACCGTTCGGGTCGTGATCATGTAGTCATGATCCAGTTCCCGGATGAGGATGTCCTGCTTCATTGAGTCCTGCTCGATGACCTTGACCAGCAGATCACGAACATAGATGTCAGCATCGACGAACGCCGTCTCAACTAGCCGATCAAAGTGCGGCTGTTTGAGGAGCGCCTTTGCGGCATTGGCTCGGACGGCCCAGTCCTTGTCGTGGAGCAGAGTAAGGAGTGGTGGGCTCAGTTCTTCCCAGCCGAGGAATCCAGAAACTCTGGCAACCATGGACCGAACCTTGCCTTCTCGACTCTCTACGAATTCGTAGAACGCCCTAACAATCTCGGTGCGCTGTTTGTTCGTGACCTGCTTAGGCAACGCCTCCATGGCGTGAATCACTTCCCACACGTCTCGGCTGCCGAATGAGGCGATGAGGCTATCGACATCAAGGTTCTCTCGCCGTTCCTGTGGCTTGTCCAGATCATCGTCGTCGCTGGGCAGTTCACCAACGCCCTCAACGTGCTGGGTATTGTCCCACTTCACCGCTGCCTTGCCTTGACGGGCACGGGCAAACGCTTGTAGGGCACGGAAGGCGGCTAAGCCGTTGATCACGTTTCCAACCACAAGTCGAGGAACAGAGAGTAGGCCCTCTGTCAAACCGTAAACCATTCCCACGAACACCACTCGCTGGAACATTCGGAAGAACATGAAGAACGTGTCAACCAGAACAAGGCGCTGCAATTTCTGGCCCGGTTCGATGATCGGCAGCAGCTTGAACGGGATGATGTGGTTGTCGCCAAGGGCGAACACGATGAAGTACAGAAGCAGGACGTAGCCAAGCAGGGAAGTTCCCGCCGCGACAAAAACCTTACGGTCCTTTAGCAGGTTCTCCTTAACGCGGAGACTGCCCGACCAACCGCCCAATTCCCATTCTTGAAGCGATATTCCAATGATCCATCGCGTCTTTTGTCGGACGGCGCGGGTGAAGTCCATCGGGAAGTAAGCCCAGTTGGCAATGAAAGTGGGTCGCTTGCTCAGAGGCGTGTACCATTTCTCATCGCCACCGGCAAGAACCAGGTTTACGAAGATTGACGTAAAGCCAGTCTCACGAATTCGCTTGGACATCGAGTAGTCCTCGGTCATCGTGTCTTCGTTGAAAATTTTGTAGCCGCCAATCTGCTCAAGGGTTCGGAAGACGCGTCGCGAGAAACCTGTGCCGGTTCCCGCGTAGGGGACGAAGCCGGATATTTTCTCGCGGACGGGGACGTCCTTCATATGAGTTTCTGAAAACTCGTCTGCGTACGACCAATGCACTACCTTCTTCCAGTCAGTTGGAAGGGGAAGGATGGGCAGCTGAATTACGTCAACGCGAGGGATCAGATAGTTGAAAAGCAGGAAGGAGTGGGGGTGAACCACGTCTTCGGCGTCATGCATGATGATGATGTCGAAGTTGATGTCGTGCCGCTCTTCATAGAGCTTGATCATCTTGTAGACGTTGTTCAAGCAGTCAGCCTTGGTCGTTGGGCCAGGCTTTGGAGTAACAACTTTGATGATCTGCGGATACTCTTTGGCGAGTCGATCGACAGCGTTCTGGGTGGCGGGGTCGTTAGGGTATGTCCCAACGAAGACTAAGTAGTTCTTGTACTCAACGCGCTGGATGATGTTGTTGACCATCGCGGCAACAACTTCGCCTTCGTTCCACGCAGGAACCATTACCGCTATGCGCTGCTGATCTCGAACGCGGAGCTTCTGAAGCGTCAGTCGCTCCCGATTTCGAAAGGCGACTCGACGATAGATGCGCAGCGAGTACGCACCTATATCGTAGATCAAGTCCTGACAGCCGCTCAGAAGGAATACAAGCGCGACGAACCATGTGAGTGCGTACATCGCATCTCGCAGAATGACGAGTCCATCGGTAAACGTAAACAATGCTTGTATTCCAATCTTCGAGGCGTCAGGTCAGTTCAGGGACTAGTGCGGTTTCTGCTCGCCATCGGCTGAGTGAGCCTGATCCGATTCGTTGAAGGCGGAAGGAATCGGAGCCTTCTTCTTCACGAATTGCTTGCCAACCCATACAACCAGGAGGATCAGAGCGATGACAATCACGATCATGATGATCCGCATCTGAGGGGTGTAGGATTGCACGGCCTTCTGCATTTCCTTCTTCTGCTCGTTGCCCTGGAGCTTGAGCGGAATGATTCGGCCCTCTTTGGTAACCACACAGGCTTGGCCGCCGATCTGGTCCGCCTTGACGGGGTCTCCCAGAATCCTGCCAACAAGGTTCATAGCGTCATTGTCCTGCGCCATCACCACGTAGATAACTCCACTGTTGGTGCCTGGTGCGGCCACGGCCTGGATGATGGCGCCGCCGACCAGCGTGTCAGGAATTAGCTGGAGCTTCTTTGAGATCGAGAACTTGCCTGGACCGACTGGATAGACGAGCAGGTCGCTCTTGATCTTCTCATACCGGCTCACTTCGTCGTAGTAGCCGATCACCACGCCGCTCTGTGACTCCTGAGCAACCTGTCCCTTTCTTGAGGTCCAGGTAAGCGGAATTCGGTTTGTTTGGGCAGCTCTGGCAGCGACAACAGCGGACAGCGAGAGTTCTTCATCGGACGGATCCTTTGAAAGGGCGATGTCCGTGCTCTTAGGTACTCGTCCGTCGCTTGGGATCAGATAAGGGAAGCTCTCGAGGTACGGGCGACCAATCAGGTCACCGGTGACGAGATCGAATGTGGATTCACCCTCGATAACCGTCCACGCTACGTCGTCATACGACTTCGAACAGTCGACGGCACCGAGATCGTGGAAGCAGGTGATGTCAATAATCCAGAAATTCTTCGCAAGCTCTTCAGCTGGAATGCGTGCTCGGATCACTCCGTCGTTTGCATTCTCCGGCTCCAGCTTGGCGCTGCCGATGGGAATCCCGTTTAGATAGATCGAAATGAGCGATCGAAGCGGGTTCATCGAAGCAGAGTGCCGGAATTTAAGCTTGATATAAGACTCACGTCCCAAGTCGCACCGGAGAGGACGTCGAATGGTGAGGCTCGTCTTCTGGTGGAATGCGCCTGCGAGGTGAATCGCGGGCAAGCCCAAGTCGGTGAAAGTGAAGGAGCCGAGTCTCGTCGTTGGCGGGAGGTCGACTGACACCGGCGGAAGCTCAATCATGGAAGTGGTACCGCTCATCTGCGAAACCATTTCCTGCTGAGTCGTAGCACCTACCGCTGAGTGGAGTCCCTTCGCATCGGCGCCTGCAACCAACAGGCTGGATGCTCCCGGCTTTCCTGTTGAAGAGAAGTTCATCAGGACACCCGTTCCGGGGGCAATGCCGCTCGGAGCAACCTTGGCCCACTTAGGATCGTCCGTCACCAACAGGTCTTGGCTCTTAGGATTGCCCTCTGCTCGAGAGGCAACCTGAATCTTGATCCCGCGGTCTGGGAGGCGTCGGCCCCAGTCGCTGGCGAGGTTCAGCAGATTCGAGATCGTTCCCGTTGAGGGAGACTGCGGGACCATCCATGCGCATCGCACGACGTTGTCCTCAAGCGGATCCAAATAAGGAAACGGATAGGACATCAGTGGGAACGTGGTGAGGTCCTGGCGAACCAGGTGAAGGACGGTGTTCTTGCCAAGCTTGATCCAGTTAGAGGGATTATCAACGTCTCGGCAAGGCAAATCACTCGACTTCTGTCGGTTAGAAACGCGAATCTCATTGAACCCAAACTTGAAATACTTGTCCGGAAGGTCGACCTTCCACGGCATTGAGTCACTTGAAGTCGCGGGGAGCTGGCGGCTCGAGATCGGATACCCGTTCAGAAAAACGGTGATGCTGCCCTGGCCGGCAAGAAGGGTCTGCGACGTGGAGTAATCGAGCAGGAAGTAGGACTGCTTTGGATAGAGGTCCAGTCCAGATCGAACTTCGAAGTAGTAGTACCACTGGTTCGCAGGGTTCGTGAAAACCTTGTCCTCAGAGAGAGGATGAAGATTGTAGGCGTGCATTCCGACCGGTCCCTTGGGGATCGTCGTTTTGGGTGCCCCTTTAGGTGCGCCCTTCTGCACGATGTCGCTTGATGCGAACGCGCACGTCGCCAAGACGCCGGCTAGAATCAGCGCAACGCCCCTCTGGGCCATTTTGGTGCTGATTGGGCTGATCTTCTCAGGATTAGTGAGACTTCTGAGCCGGTTGATTCGTTTAAGGCAATTGGACATCGTATAACTCTAGCTTTCCGAAATTTGTTGTTGAGGGCTTTGCGTGGCACTATACAAGCGCAACATGATTTGTCCGCAACGTCATTGATGCACGACAAAGCTCTCAGCGCCGGCCCTTCTTTCGGCACACTGACATTAGTTTGAACGAGCGGTGAACTCGATCGTTGTCCCAGATTCCCGGTACATCACCCTAACCCATTCCCGTCAGGCGACCCTAAATGCAGGGGCTACCATTCCTGAATGAATCTCCAGCTGCTTGTCAGCGGTTGGAGCTGCGATGACTTCAAATTCCTGCTCAGGGTAGTGAACCAACTGGAGCATGGAATACCAGGGCAGCGACTTCTTTCCTTCACGATCGTGAACCATTCCGCAACCAGCGCAATAGAACAACCGATCCCAAGCCGTGTTCCTTGCCTTGTATGCATGTACCCGAACGGTGAGTTCGAGCCCGATCGCTTGGTCTTCCGTCAGCGCTGCTTTCTTGAGAGACTTATACGTTCGATATCCGGCTCCGCCTGCCGCCAATACGGAAGCAAGGAGAGTCGAAGGGCACGGGGTGAAGAAAACTGTTTGAAATGAGAAGGCGGACAGGAACGTGAAGATGCCATGGTGCTTACCTTCAGTTTTGGCCTTTTCGTGGAGCTTTGATCTCGACATCTTGGGGACGACGGGGACCTTGAACCAGCGAACAAGCTGCGCTCTTCCTGGGATCACAATTCCTGTGGCTCCAACTTTTACGTCGGGAACTACGTACCCATCTTCATCTTCGGAAGATGGCGTGCTGCCGAGCTCGGAGAGAGTAATAAGCTGTTCGCTTCGGCAAACAGGGCATGTGCACATTCGCCCAGCCGCGTCGGCTGAGTCAAACATCCCCGAGATGTCGTCGCTCTCGAATATGCTGAGACTCTCGCGGGACGAAAAGTCCTTGAGGCCCTCAAACGCACTGCCGCCATCCTGCAATTCGAGCGGGGACTCCGACGTTCGCGCCGATTGCAGCCCTCGGAAGGTAATCGGGCTGTTCTTCGTCGCACCCGTCATCATCTGAAATACGTGGGCCACGGATTAATTTTAGCTGACACCTCCACCGTTTAGGGTGTCACGCATAGACCGTAACGCTTTTACGTGACATGGTCCCGGCAAACGCCACAGGTCTGCACAAAAACC
Organism: uncultured Armatimonadota bacterium; assembly: GCA_903927025.1. Taxonomy (GTDB): domain Bacteria; phylum Armatimonadota; class Fimbriimonadia; order Fimbriimonadales; family Fimbriimonadaceae; genus Fimbriimonas. The sequence continues at coordinate 84,227 of CAIYLG010000022.1, read as the reverse complement.
TTAGATTTCCAATGATATTTGACTGTTGTGGGCGTAGCAATGAGAGAAGCGTTGAGATAATGCCGTTTTGGACGGTACATTGTCGTTCGGTAGCGAGACGTGGCGATTGTCGCCACCTCTGTGCAAAGTGACCGACAGCGGACACAGCCAAGTTTATGAGTTACGACAGTAGCAGTTCAACCGAAAACCCAGAACCTCCCTCGTGCAAGTTATGCATGTTGGGAATGGTGGTCGGAGCATGTTGCGTCTGAGCCTGATCTAAAGGTCAGAAAGCCTCTTTGAAGGGCGCTCAGAGCAATCCGCTCTGAGCGCCCTTCGTCATGTTGCGGACATCGTCGTTCGCCTGATTAGACATCTAGGAGGCGTCTCAATGATTGGAAACAATCTCCAGTCGGCCGTGCCCGGTCGAGTGGTCAATTCTGCGCGCAAGCAGAGGATCCTTACGTTCCTGATGGTTGTTGGGCCCGGTCTCATCGTGATGGAGGCTGACAACGACGCAGGGGCAGTGTCCACCTATACGCAGGCAGGTGCCCAGTACGGCACCCATCTGCTTTGGGTCCTTCTTCTTCTCCTCCCTATCTGCTACTTCGTTCAGGAGATGGTGGCTAGGCTCGGAATCGTTACCGGTGAAGGTCACGCCGCAATGATCTATCGACGGTTTGGTAGCTGGTGGGGGACGTTCTCTCTCATCGACTTGCAGGTCGCCAACTTCCTCACCCTCGTCACGGAGTTCGCTGCCATCTCATTGGCAATGTCGAAGTTGGGGGTCTCGCCTCTCATTGCTGTGCCTTTGTCGGCGGTGGCGCTGATCGGACTTGTGTTCACCGGCAGCTATCTGCGCTGGGAGCGAATCGTCATAGGACTCTGTCTTCTCGACGTCGCCTGGTTTGTGATGGCTGGAATCTGCGCTCCCCACTGGAAAGATGCGGCGATTCACACTGTGGTCCCCAATCTGCCGAAGGGTCCGATCAGTTCAAGCCTGGTTTTCATGATCATCGCAATCGTGGGGACTACCATAGCTCCCTGGCAACTCTTCTTTCAGCAGAGTTGTGTGGCAGACAAGAGATTGAGAATGTCTGATCTCAAGTTCGCGCGCTGGGACACGATGCTAGGAGCGATCTTTACGATCCTAGTAGGTGGCGCAATGATCCTGGTTGGTGATGCCGCCTACCGACACCAAATCCCGTTCTCTGACCCGGCACAGATGGCGGCTGATCTCGCTCCGAGCGTCGGGCCATTCGTGAAGAATGCGCTGCTTCTGATGATGGTAAACGCCGCTGTGCTGGGAACGACGGCAATTTCACTCTCAAGCGCTTGGGCATACGGCGAGGTGAAAGGTTGGCCCCACAGTCTTCACCGAAAATTCAAAGAGGCGCCAGGTTTCTACATCGTTTACGGCGCTTGCGTCTTCGGAGCAGCGGCGGTGGTGCTCATTCCCAAGGTGCCACTTCAACTGGTGATTGTCAGCGTTCAGGTGCTGGCAGGCCTGATGCTTCCGTCCGCAATTATCTTCCTTCAACTCATGCTCAATGACAGGCAACTTCTGGGCGATGAGTATGTCAACCGTCCCTGGAACAACTGGGTGAATTGGATCATCATCACCGTCCTCTTCCTGCTGTCCCTCTTGCTAGGCGCTCAAGTCGCCTTGCCCAATCTATTCCCGGCTTCGTAGCCGCTTGTGACCAAATTTAAGGAGAACTCACCATGATCGCTCAGAAAAATCCATCCTCCGATACCTTCATCGTCATCCATCCGCTGGATGACGCGCCAGAAGTGAAGCGAACGGGAGAACACTTAGGAGAAATGGAGATGACGCGAGGGGTCAGGACTCTTCTTCTGGTTCTCCGAGGATATCTGATCCTAATGATCGCGCTGCTTGGCTACCACATTCTCGACTTGGCAGGAGTCTTCAGCCGTCATCTGCACCGGTGAAGGTTAGGCATTTCGAACCCCAGCCGGGTTCCATAAACAAGCCACGGGTCAGCCGCTCGAGCGGCTAACCCGTGGCTATAGAGAAGCGAAATCAAAAGTCCGAAACGATCCCCTTGACCACCTGCCCAGACACGTCCGTCAGCCGGAAATCTCGTCCCTGATATCGGTAAGTCAGACGCTCGTGGTCAATTCCTAGCTGTCGCAAGATCGTCGCCTGCATATCGTGAACGCCTACGGGGTCCTTCACGATCTTGTAGGAGAAGTCGTCCGTTTCGCCATGGACCGTTCCTGGCTTGAATCCGCCGCCCGCGACCCAGAGGCTGTAGCACGCTCCGAAATGGTCTCGCCCATGGGCATTCGGCTTACTCACATCACCTTGGGCAAATACCGTCCGTCCGAATTCGCCGCACCATAGCACCACCGTGTCGTCAAGTAGTCCTCTCTGCTTTAGGTCCTGAACTAGCGCGGCTGAGGGTTGATCGGTATCTCGACACTGCAGGGCAAGCTGTGTGTCCAGATTTCCATGTTGGTCCCATCCGCTGTGCATCAGCTGGACAAACCGAACCCCCCGCTCTAGCAGCCTCCTGGCGAGAAGGCAGTTGTGCGCGTACGTCCCCTTCTTTTTAACATCGGGGCCATACATTGAGAGCACGCTTTCCGGCTCCTTCGAGATGTCGGTGAGTTCAGGCACACTCGTCTGCATCTTAAAGGCAAGCTCATACTGGGAGATTCGAGTCTCGATCTCGGGGTCGCCATATTGAGCGAATCTCTGCTGATCCAGTTCCTCAATATCCTTAAGCACCCCGCGCCTGAGATCCGACGACATTCCCGGTGGATTGGTGAGATACAGGACGGGATCACCTTCGCTGCGGAACTGCACTCCTTGATACATGGACGGGATGAATCCACTCCCCCAGTAATAGTCAAAGAACAGCTGTCCGCAAGTCTTCTTTTCGTCCGCAGAAGTCATCACCACAAAGGCGGGCAGTTCGTCTGTCATGCTCCCGAGACCGTACGCTGCCCAAGCCCCCATACTTGGGCGCCCCGGAATCTGGCTGCCGGTTAGGAAGAACGTGACTCCAGGCGCGTGGTTGACAGCGTCCGTATTCATCGACCGCACAAGGCAGATATCGTCGGCAATGCCACCGATATGCGGCAACATTTCGGACATCCACATCCCAGATTTTCCGTACTGCTTAAACGGCTTAATCGCGGGCAGAATTGGATACTTGCCCTGAGAAGAGGTCATCGTGGACAGCCGCGTCCCCGCACGAAGTGAGGCAGGCAACTCTTCCAAGCGGTGAGCAGTTAACCCTGGCTTGTGGTCAAACAGATCGACCTGAGAAGGTGCGCCACCTTGCCACAGGACGACCACCCGCTTTGCCTTCGGTGGGAAGTGGGGAAGTCCTGGCAGGCCATGGGCACCCTTTTGCCCCAGATGCTGAAGGTCTGCCGCAAATCCCTCTTGAGAAAGAAGACTGCCGAGAGCCAGCATCCCTACGCCGGAAGCTGCCTTCCCAAAGAACTGGCGGCGAGTTAAGCGAATATCTCGTTCGAAAAAAGGGTTCATGGCTATTCGTGCGTCATTGCCTCGTCGAGATTGTAAATTGCCTGGCAAACCGTCCCGTACGCCGCTAGTTCGACTCCGTTTAACTTGGGATCCTGATGAAGCTCTCCCTGCCGCAGGTAGGCCGTTGCAGCCGATGGATCAGCACGGAACGACGATAGGGATCGACTCAGCATCCGCTCCAGAACCTTCAGCTCTTGGGAGTTCGGGGTGCGCGCGCACACCAGCTCAAACGCAGATTTCAACCGCTGAGAAGAAGAAGCCGAAGCTTTCATCACGCGTTGGGCGAGTCCTCTGCCTGCTTCAACCCAAACTACGTCATTCAACATCGTAAGTGCATGGAGCGGAGTTGAGGTTTGGGGCATTCGCACGGTGCAGACCTGCCGGGAAGAAGCGTCGAACATATCCCCTGGACCGACCGTGCGTCTCCAAAACGTATAGAGGCTCCTTCGGTACAAATCGCTTCCGCTGGACTGAGGATATGAGAAATCCCGCTCGTCAGTTATGTTGAGTCCATCCCAAATCGCTTTTGGCTGATACGGGTAAACGGGCTTGCCTCCCATCTTCAAGTCAATGAGCCCACTGGTCGTGAGGGCAACATCTCGAAGAATAGGCGAGGGCATCCTGAACCTGCCCTCCCGGGACAGAAACCGGTTCGATGGGTCGATCACGGCCATCTTGCGATCGAGAACCGAAGACTGCCTGTACACCGAACTCGTCACAATCAGCTTGAGGAGGTGTTTGACGTTCCACCCGCTGTCCCTGAACTCGACTGCCAGCCAGTCCAGCAGGTCTGGATAGACCGGCGTCTCGCACTGCACTCCAAAGTTCTCGGGTGATTTGACCAATCCGTGGCCAAAGAGCGCTTGCCAGAACCGATTGACCTGAACACGGGCAGTTAGCGGGTTTTCTGGACTCATAATCCACTTAGCCAGTCCCAGCCGATTCTTGGGCCATTCTGGCTTCATTTTTGGAAGTGAGTCCGGGGTAGAAGGCGATACGGGAGAGAGCGGTGCCTCGTAATTTCCTCGCGAGTAGATGTGTGCCGATCGTGGCTGAGCATCAGACATCACCATCACCTTTGGGAGGAGTGCTTTTGCGTCGTTCAATTTCTTCTCGGCAGCCGCTTTCTCATCCTTCGACTTAGCCGCGGCAACACTGGCTTCAAACTTTTGAAGCTCGTCCATTTGGGCGTCGGTGCCAACCATCACCCACGGCTTTGCAAGGTAGTAAGAGCCAAAAGTGTCCGTCGGTGCTCCGGTCTCAGGAACGTTGTTGAAGAAGGCGAGGAGGCTGTAATAGTCCTTCTGAGTTAAAGGGTCGTATTTGTGGTCATGGCACCGGGCGCAAGTCATCGTCAGGCCCAACCAGGTTGTGGACGTGGTGTCGACGCGGTCAAACAGCCCAACGTTGCGCTGCTCTTCGGGAATCGCTCCACCCTCGCCGTTCAGCATGTGGTTTCGATTGAAAGCCGTTGCAATTTGCCTATCTTGGATTTCGGAGCGGCTCAATCCTTGGGTCGGTAAGAGATCTCCGGCAAGTTGCTGAATGGTGAATTGGTCGAACGGCATGTTGGCGTTGAAGGCACGGACAACCCAGTCTCGCCACACATATTGGAACGTGTCCCCATCCTGCTGGAACCCGTTGCTGTCGGCATACCGGGCGGCATCTAGCCAAGGGAGGGCCATCTTTTCACCAAAATGGGGGCTCGCCAGCAGTCGATCGACAACCTTGTCGTACGCGTTTGAAGAATTGTCGGCAAGGAAGGCCCTGACCTCGCTCGTGCTCGGGGGAAGGCCGGTAAGGTCCAGCGTAACCCTGCGAATCAGCGTTGTTCGATCTGCAGGAGGGGATGGATGGAGATGCTCCCTGTCTAGGCGGCTCAGCACAAACGCGTCGATCGAGTTGTGAACCCAAGCCGGTTGAGATACCTTTGGCAACTTGGGGCGTACCGGCGGAACGTATGCCCAGTGGATGCGCTTGCCGGCAGATTTCGCCTTTGCTCCCTGAGCAATCCATTCACGAATCTGGCTTGTGTCGTGCTCAGAAAGGGGGCCAAATCCCATCGGCATCCGAGGCTGGGCGTCCAGTCCGAGGATGCGACGCAACAGAACACTCTTATCCGCGTTGCCTGGAATCGCCGCGGGGCCACTTTCGCCACCTTTTAGGACTGCCGCACCAGTTTCTAGAGAAAGGCCGCCCTGCTTCTGGTCACCCATGTGGCACTTTGCGCAATGGGCGACAAAGATCGGTCGAATGTCGTTATCAAAGTCGACGGTTGCAGGATGTTGGGGCTGCGCAACGAGAAGGCCAAATGGAATGACCGCAAACACCCCGGCCAGCGTCTTGCCACATCGCATTGGGACTAGTTTACGCCGATCCGCCACCCTTGTTGAAGGCTAAGAACGTGTGTTCGCTGGAACCTGGGATAGAAACACTCGGTATGGCCCCATCCCGAGCACCGCAACCATGATTCCACCCGCAACCGTGAATCTGTTTCCGGCAAGGAGTTCCACACGCTGACCCGCCACCGCGTCGATTTCGATGCTTTCCTTGTAGAGGTGATTGCTCACCTTGACCGTGTGCTTCCCAGGCTTGATTTTCGTCACCCACGTTTTCGGATAGGCAAGGTCGTGGGCAAATTCACCGTCTACATAGACCTCCAGCCCTCGCATCTTAATGTCGAAGTCAGCATTCCTGGCTACGGTTAACTCGGCAGTCTGGTCGGCTTGAGTTTCTGCTTCCACTCTACGGTTGTACCTTCTATCGCGCTAAGATGTATCTGCTCACTAACACAGGGGGATTGTCAGCACCTCACCCGCAACGGCCCGCGCTTGGATGGGGATTTCGTGGCCATTGATGACTACCTTCTCAAGTTCAACGTAACCCTCAGCGAGATTGATTTGAAAGCTGCTCGCCAAGGTTAGCGATCCCCAACCCGTGGCAGTGCAGAAAAATGTCTTGAATTCGCTGGATACAACTTTGGGATCCAGCCAAAGCGATTTCTCCGCCGCAGAATATCGAAAGCCGCTGAGAGAGGAAAGGAGGGCGAAGCTGGACAGCGCCCGAGCGTAATAGTTTCCACACTCAACTTCGCAAAATGGATTCCTGATTCGGCCGTCGTAGCGGCTGCGAACTGCATCCACGATCGTCATTCCTTCTTCAACAAAGCCGTGCGATATTAGATGAGAGGCCACCTGGTACTCAATCCCCGTCCAGACCTCGTCCGAATAGACGAACGGGAGGGTCGGCTTCCCACCCTTGGGCCAAGTGCATAGCAACAGGCCAGGCTCGTGACCTATCGCGTATCCGGGCCTCTGAAGGCACGCGTGATTGGCCAGGCTCGCTTTAAAGTTGTTCTGATAAATTGCAAGGAGGTGAGCACGAACATTTGTCGCCTTTAAAGTGGTTTTGATCCCGTAAAGATCAGACATCCAAGCTCCAATCACGCCATCAGAAAGACATCCCGTTCCGTACTGATACTTGGGCCCCTCGGCTCTAAGCAACGATGTGAGTTCATCGTCTTCTGAGGGAGCGGATTTGGTGAGGAGGTCTCGAAAGCTAGAGTCTGCTAAGCCGTCCCACTGCACTCGATGGATGTAGTAGTCGCCGTCAAACAGTGTTTCGTCCAGATAGCTTGCGGAACGGTCGGATAGTTGTGTGTATCGATCCGCATCAGAACTGTGTTCCAAGGCTGCCGCCATCTCTGCAAGTGCGCTCAGGGCACCTAAGTAGATGGTGGTGCACATCCCATCCGGTCCCCAGAATTCGATGTCGTAAGTGTTGTGGTGTGGTTCAAAGAGGGCACCAAGCTCATTGGGGTCCCAAGTGCGGATGCAATATTCTAGGCTTCGTTGGGCGGCTGGGTACATCTTGCGAAGCCAATCCAAATCGCCGCAGATTTGCCACTCTCGATACACTTTCATGATGCCGCCAAGCTGCCCATCGGCGGCGGCGTGGAAGTCGTGGGTGGTCGGTCCATCTGGCAGCGACGACCGGAAATTTACGTGGCCGTCCTCAGACATAGATCGGAGCAGTTCTTGCTCGCGCAACGTGCGCTCCAGCGCCGGATACAAGTGCGGAATCGCCTGTGCGTAATTCCAAACATGGGTGCAGGACCCATGACAAGACCCACGTGTTGGGAAGCACCCTTCCCAGCACCACAAATTCCCTGAAGACTGCCGGAGAACAGTCGGCGACTTCAAGATCGCGAGATTGGAGGCCACGGCGTCAATGGCAGTATTGGGAATCGTCGTGCCAAATAAGGCATCACGAAAAGCCCTCGTCCTCAGTTCCAACTGTTCCAGGTGACAGAGGGAGTATCGTGCCACCTCCTCCGCGTCTGCCCACTGGGTCGTGTAGAACGGATGCCAAGGAGTCGGACTTGGTACGCCCTCTGCGTTGGGGAAATGCCAGGCCAGGATCACCGGAACGGTGGTGCTTTCCCCAGGGGAGAGGTCAATTTTCACCATCACAGAGCCGCCATTGCGCCCTGCGACTCCTTTTTCGCTCGCCGATCCATCATTTTCTGTAAACGTTCCCTCGGACAACTCTGTCCAAAGTGCCGAGATTCCGTCAAACCATCCTCCACGGAACCACGTGGCTTTGACGCTGGTGTCCCGGTGTTTAAGAATCAGCGCCGCTGTTCCAAAGGTGGTGGCGGTTGGGTCGTCGACGTTGCTGAACTTTACGCCACCGCCTGGAATTACGCTGTTGCGGGTGCCAGATTCGCCAGACACACCTTGGGCTGGATGAGCCAAATGGAACGAGAATTCAATTGAAACGGCGTCTGGGCTTGGATTGGAGAACTGGTAGTTGAGAATGCAGCACGGTATCCCGGAGGCAACATCGTCCAGAGGCACGAACGGACTCCAACCCTCAACGCTGACCTCAACCGGGAATTCTGGATCTCTCAGTCGCACGGTGCCAAATGGATAGGCACTTTCAAAAGTCGCCTCTGAAAACCGAGGAAGCCCTTCGTGCCCGCCGCGACGGAACCCTTGGGACTGCACACCCTGATCGTAAATTCGCTCGACCGGCATGGGACCCTCCAAAAGCTTGGTGGTTCCGGTTCTGCAGTCTCGCATCACGCCGAATGCGGCATCTGTGTAGTTCCAGTCATCGGGCAGAGCGGAGATCGAAGGGGCATTTCGAATGGAAAAGTCCTGGAGCCCTCCAATCCCGTTGAGGCAGATGCTGCCAGCCCCAATCCCACCCATCGGCATGGAAATTTGGAGCAGATTTGGACCCTGATACGTTTTAAATCGGGTCGACGACGATGTCGAGATTGGTGGCTGATTCATGGCGGAAGTTGATTCCTGTACGGTGTGACCTTACCTGTGATACTCTCGCCTGCAAACCAAAATGGAACTGTTCAGATTGCCCAAATTAATTGAAACCCGCTGGGTCAGCTTTGAAAATCCGACCGGAGCCCAGGGATCTGGAGGAACTGAGAACGACGGATCAAAGGGCCATCCGTTCGACAGCATTTTGCCTAGCGAGGTAAAGACTCTTCTTGACATGGACGGCAGCGGCTGTGTGCGCCGGATCTGGATGACCGTCAATGACCGAAGCCCAGAAATGCTTCAAAAGCTGCGGCTGAGAATGTATTGGGATAATGCGGAGCTTCCCGCCGTGGATGTCCCGCTCGGCGACTTCTTTGGGGCGGCGATGGGGCGAACGGCAGTTTTTGAGAATGCCCTGTTTTCGAATCCTGAAGGCCGCAGCTTCAACTGCTGCGTGCCAATGCCTTTTCGCGAACACGCCTTGGTGACTCTCACAAATGAATCGCAACTTCCGTTGAATCTGCTGTTTTACGATATCGACCTCACCGTCGGTGATGAGCATCCTGCCGACATGCTCTACTTTCACTCGACCTGGCGTGAGGAAAAACCAAACGTCCTCGGCGAGCACTTTGTTATTTTGCCTGAGGTCCACGGATCCGGGCGATTCCTGGGATGCTGTGCTGGTGTGATCGCCGACCCGAGTTACGATGGCGCCTGGTGGGGTGAGGGGGAAGTCAAGATTTGGTTCCAAGGCGACCAATGGCCGACGCTTTGCGGCACCGGAACGGAAGACTATATCGGTACCGGCTGGGGACAAGGGTGCTACTCCAACCGAACCCAGGGATGCCATGTTGCGGACTCCGAGGCTGGGCAATACCTGTTCTATCGCCTGCACATGGACGATCCTGTGTACTTCCGGGGAAGTTGCCGGGTCGCCATTCAGACGATTGGGGGCACGTCCAAAGAGAAGGTGATTACCCTTCTTGAAAAGGGTGTTCCCCTCACGCCGGTGACGATCGATCCTGGCATCCCCGGTGGCTTTACCCATCTGATGACCCTTGAAACTCCCGCGGATTTGACTTCGGCCGATCTTCCTGATGGCTGGTGCAATTTTTGGCGTCAGGACCAATGGAGCGCGGTTGCCTACTTCTATCTCGACAATCCGCGGGGTCAAGCCAGTTGATATCTAGGTCCAACCATGTCAAAAGCCCCATTCGATTTGGAACCGCCGGGTAGGCTTGATTTTTTGTAAGCGTAGGGTAGGGAAGGTATGTTCCGGAAACCAATGTCGCTTACAAAAACGGTGTTTCGCACCTCCACATGGGTACCTCGAGCTATCGCGGCTCTGTGGCTTTCGACTGTCTTTGTCCTCTCTTACGGCCAGCAGTCGAATCCATATGGGTGGTCCAGGTTCCATGGAAACGCTCAGAGTTCGGGTCAGTCCTTAGGAGCGAATGCCCTACCTGTCCCTCAATGGACGACGGCGCTCGGAGGGGTGAACCTGCCAGCGTCTCCGGCGATTGGTCCAGACGGAACGATCTTCATTGGTGTCGGAACGGCGGTAAGAGCTTTCAACGGTGTATCAGGTCTGCCTGGCTGGACTTATAACACGACGGGATCTGTACTGGCGACTCCGGCGGTTAGCTCGAATAACGTGGTGTACGTGGGTTCGGTCAACACGGGGTCCTCCAGTGGCAATAACGTTTATGCGCTCAATGGACTCACCGGCGCTCTCCTCTGGTCCTATGCCGCTTCCGGCCCTCTCTACGCCTCACCGGCAATCGGGTCAGATGGAACGGTTTACGTTGCCAGTTGGGATGGATACGTCACCGCACTGGATGGCAACACTGGCTCAAAAAAGTGGAGCGTGAGTCCAGCCAACAACGGTACGGATGCTTTCAAATCCTCAATTGCAATCGGGCCGGATGGAATCCTCTACATCGGCTCGTTCAATGGCAACTTCTACGCTCTGCATCCAGGGGATGGCAGTGTCGGATGGACCTACCCCACCAACGGACACATTGTTTCTTCGCCTGCATTCAGCACGTATGGATTCGATGCGTTCAACGGGATCACGGGAACGCTCTATATAGGGAGCGACGATAACAGCCTCTACGCAATCCGATCAGACGGTTCGCTGGAGTGGACGGCGCTGATGGGCAATCCTGTCACTTCCTCCCCTGCGATCTCTCCGGACCTCTCCATTGTGGTGGGAAATGAAGATCACCACGTCTATTCCTTTTCTCCCACCTCGGGCTCTCTGAATTGGTTCTTTACAACAGGTGCGCCTATCGAGTCATCCGTCGTTGTCGGCATCGATGGAACAGTGTATGTGGGACCAGATGATGGGAACGTATATGCAATTAACGGCACCAATGGGGCTCAGATATTTGCTTACGGTGTATCTGGTGCCAGCTCATCCCCAGCGGTAAGTGCAAATGGAGCCCTGTTTGTTGGAACCGCTTCCAGCTTGCTCGCACTTCAAAGCGTGTATGTCGATCAGTTTGGTATCTCGCCAACAAGCATCCTTGCTGGCAAAACTGCGATCGGAACGATCGACCTTAATCAGCAGGCCCCAGCAGGCGGAGCCTATGTCGGTCTAAATTTTGACCCGAACTACTTCAGTGCCCCCAGTTACGTCATTGTGCCTCAGGGCCAAAAGACGGCGTCATTTGTCATCCAGTCGATCGGAGTCACCACCACGAGCACGTTTACCTTGAGCGTGAACCCAGGCATCTCTCAAACGGCAAACGTTACGGTGACCGCACCGCAAGTGATCTCTGTCTCGGTCGACCCTTCTTCGGTACCTGAACTCTCTCCAAGTGCCGTAACCGTCGTGCTCAATGGCCCTATCGGTCCATCTGACGTGTCGCTGTCCATTTCCAGCAACAATGCCGCCGCCGTGTTGCCGCCCAACAAATACTCAAACAAGCCTCCCATCCTCGGAAAGCATTCGAGCATGGCCACTTTTCCGATACAAACCCTGACTGTGGATAAGCTGGTGATTGCGACAATCTCATCGTCCTTCGGTGGCGGTTCGGGGTCGGCACCGCTGACAATCCTGCCCGCGAACCTTACGTCGATTACTCTAAATCCAACCACGGTTCCCGGAGGACTTCCTTCTGTAGCGACGCTGACCCTTGATAACCTCGCTGGCCCCTCTGGGGCTGTTGTGTCGATTTCGAGCAGTACTGCTAGCGCTACTGCGCCCAGCACGGTAACGATTCCAAAGGATGCGACTTCGGCCACATTCAACATCAGCACCTCGCCCGTCGCTACGAAAACAGATGCCAATATCGTGGCCACCCTTTTGGGAGTGCCACGCTCGGCAACGCTGACGATTCTGCCGATTCAGCTGTCTTCAATCACGCTCAACCCACCGAAGATTCTGGGTGGCAAGAATAGCTCTGGCACGGTGACTCTGAGCGGGCCCGCCGGTGCCGGTGGCCTTCAAGTCTTCCTCAAATCAAGCAATTCGATTGCGACTGTGCCTAATTCAGTGACCGTGCCAAATGGTCAGAGCACAGCCATCTTCAACATCCCAACCAACACCACCAGCGTCGTCCAGACCGCGGTAATCACGGGGACACAGGGTTCAAACACTGCTCAAGCAACCTTGACGGTAGATCCTCCCTCGCCCGCTTCTGTTTCACTTAGTCCGAGCACCGTTCTGGGAGGTACTTCACTCACTGGGCTAGTGACGCTAGATGGCCCGGCGAATCCCGGTGGTGAAGTCGTAACTCTAGCCTCGAGCGATCCATCTGCTTCGGTGCCTCCCAGCTTGACGATTCCGGCAGGTGCGAGCACTGGTAACTTCACGATCAATACTACTGGTGTCAACACCACGACTCAGTCGACAATCTCTGCAACCGCGAGTGGAATAACGGCGAGCGCGGTCCTCACCGTCAACGCAACTTCCGTATCGCTTGTATCATTCACCCCTTCCTCGATCGTAGGTGGAAACACAGCCACGGGAACGGTGACTCTTACTGGCCCCGCGAGCCCAGCGGGAACTGTAGTCAATCTGGCTCCCGCAAGCGGACTAGTTCAAGTGCCAACGACGGTCACTGTTGCACCGGGGCAGCGAACTGGCTCGTTCCCTGCTCAAACCGCCGGTGTCGACTCGGCAACTTCCGTGAACGTGGTCGCAACATTTAATGGCCAGGTGACTGGAAAGCTGTTCATCACCGGCGCTTCACTTTCCTCGCTTGTCCTGAACCCTTCAACCGTCGCGGGTCTGACTCAGCCGACAGGTGTGGCACAGTTGAACGGACTTGCCGGACCTTCTGGAATCACAGTTACGTTGGCAAGCGACAGCAAGAATGCGGTTGTGCCGGCTTCGATCAAGATCTTCTCAGGAAACGGATCAGGCTCCTTCCTCATCGCGGTGAAGCAGGTCACTAAGGCTGCCACGGCGGACATTTCAGCGAGTTCTGGGGGAGTCACTCAGACCGCAATTCTTCACATGGTTCCGCTCGCCCTGGCATCGCTTAGCGTGAGCCCGAGCGAGGTCAGCGGGGGTGCGAACGCGACCGGCACATTGACCTTAAATGGCACGGCTCCCAAGGCAGGTGCCTCGGTTCATTTAAGCAGCAGTACTGCGGCAATTACCGTTCCTGCTTCTGTCGCTGTTCCATCTGGAAGTACAAGCACCTCCTTTGTTATCAAAACCCACGGGGTCTCTGCGAAGACAACCGGTCTTCTCACCGCAACCTTTGGAGGAGTTAGTTCGAAGGCAAGCCTTACCGTCGATCCTCCCACATTGGAAGCGATCAGCGTTGCCCCAAGCCCCATAACCGGAGGGTTCGTCGCGACTGGCACAGTGGTGCTTTCTGGCGCCGCCCCTGCATCCGGCATCAAGGTGCTCCTGGCAAGCAGTCTAATCAACGCAGTTGTGCCCGCATCTGTCGTGGTTCCTTCGGGCAAGATGACGGCGACATTCGCCGTTAAAACATCAAGCATTGGATCGGAAGCAAAAGCCACACTCACCGGAACCTTCAACGGGAACTCTGTAAAGACGAGTCTCGACATCAAACCAACGGTCTTGGTTTCACTGGTGCTCAAACCAACAAGCGTCTCTGGAGGGAAGACTTCCACTGCTACCGTGACAGTGAGTGGCCCTGCGCCGGCAGGCGGCTTTACAATCCAGCTAAGCTGCAGTTCTGGCAACGCCAGTGTTCCTGCGAAGGTGGTCATTCCGGTCGGTAAGACCTCGGCGACCTTCACCGTGAAAACTGTGAAAGTGACTCAGAGCACGACCGCATTGCTGACCGCAGGCTTTGAGTCGACCAGCGCTCAGGCGACACTCACCATCAACTGAACTTAGGAGTCCCCAAGGATTCCTAAGTTCATGCAAATACTGGTTGCGTCCAGGGTGGGCTGTGCGTACTTACAGGTGATTGTGAAGACACTAAGGAAGCCGGCGCTCAGGGGATCCGCGCCACATGGAAGTTCAGCCCTCGTATGTTTCGTCGCGTTCTCCTGTTGCGCGACTGTTCAGGCGCAACAAACCGGGTTGCCGACCGACCCAACCGAACCGCTTCGGAAGTTTCCGATAACGTTTTTGGTTAGGCGACCCGAATTTGGCGCTGAGTGGATCAGCATCTTGCGGGTGCCTTCTCTGCGACCCAAGGATGACGTTCGCGCAGTGGTCGATGATCGACTCCAAGGTAACTGGACACTCACCGAAGCGATTGTTCAAGCGGGGGAGCGAGTCCAAGTTAAAAGCTGGAATCTGTGGGACAAGCGCTGGCGTGAAAAGCCGATTGAAATCGGGACCCTTCCTGACGCGGACGCAGTGCCTCTGTTCTTCCTAACCCTCAACCGGCACCAGGAACGTCACGTGTACGATGCTGTGAGGCATGCTCTGGAAACGTCCAGTCAGCTCATCCTCTCTCAAACTGCAACATTTGAGACGATCTATCGTCAGCAAAATCGCCTGCTGAATTTCATGACCGCCTACGCCAGTCTTGGACCCAAGGTGGCGCCGGACCCGGTTAGCCTCAAGGATCGCGCCGATCAGATCAACCTCGATCTTGGCGCCACATACGACCCCAATGCGCAAACGACCTCCCCTGGCCAGCTTCAGCACAGTCTAGATGCCACGGTCGGTCTACTCGGCGCCTACCGTGAGTCTCCCGATAATCCTGTGCCCGCCGCAGCCGTCACGCAGTCCCAGCTTCCTGCGGTTGTGTCGGACTGGGTTGGACTGGTCGGAGACTTGATGAAAGTGTTCATCCGACCGCCGAAGGACATCAAGCTGACATTCATCCCCGCCTCTGCGATGGAAGGTGAGCCTGGAGTTTCGATGGAGGAGCAGTCCATGGCCCTCATCACGCAAAGAGTGATGGAGACCAAGGATGACTCTCTTCCCAGCATTGTCTACCGACCAGAGTTTGACCGCAAGGCTGTCTCCAGACCCCTTCCAGTAGGATTTGCACGCACCCAGGTCCTAGCCGAAAATCGCGAAGTCAGCATTCCGATGGGAGCTGAGAGCAGGGAACTCTTCCTGCATCCGTGGTCCTGGAGCTGGCAGGTGAGCGATGATGGCAAGCAGTTTAATCCCCTGGTCGGGGCACACCTTGTCCCAGGGCGTGGTCTTGTGTTCCCAATCTCATCCGAATGGTGGGGCGCGGATACAGATCGAAAACTGTACGTTCAGGCACGCGTCGGCTTTCAGCCTGCGCAAACGGTCGCAGTGCAAATCGCCAAGATTCGTCCACAAATGTGGACGCTACCTAACGGAGGCGCGCTCGACATCGCCTCAGGAGATCCGTCCGTCGCCATCCGCCTAAATCGCAACGGATCGGATCAGCCGTTCTATCAATTCTCTGGGGTCACTCTCCGTGACTCGGCGGGAAGGCTTTTCCCAGCTTCTGAGGTGAAGTACGCCGGCTCGATGGAGGCTGTGTTCAACCTCAACGGTGCCGCACCCGGTACGGCCGAAATCAGAGTTCAGCAGGAGGGACAGGTTGGGCAAGACCCTCCCGTCAAGCTGTTCATCGCGCCGAAGCACCCGAGCATTTCGATTTCATGCGGAAAGGGAGATCGCGTCCTGAAGATTAGCGGGCCGGAAGCGTCCTGGGTGAAGTCCGTGCAGGCAGCTCCTCTTGCAGTGGAAGGCACCGATGACTCTGAGGCGGGAAGTCGGCGACTAACCCTTTCCGGTGCGTTGCCTGCAACCACAAAGTCTCTTGCCGTCACCTATCGGGACCCCGCGAGAGGGTTGGAGTGGACCGTGTCTGAACCCGTTTCGGTCGGGCTGCCGAGACCACGAGCGGCGGCAACTGTCGTTGGGTCAATCCCTTCAACAATCCCCGTTGGCGCTGGCACAGACGGATCTTGGGCAATGGCGACGTTGCCCCCAGGCTGGTTCAAGAGCAAGCAGCCCGTTCGCGTTCAACTTGCCGCGTCGACTCCGTTCTCATGGACCCACGATGTGTCGCTAGGTCTAGGCTTTGGCTCTTCTGGAGACGTCCAGAAGGTGGTTGATATTCCAGAAGGCTCCATGTTTGCCATGGATGAGTCTTCAGCCAACGCCTACCTCACGGTTGATCTGGATTCGGAACTTGCCCGAGACGCTCGACGCAACACCGGACTTATTTGGCTCAGGCTTTCAAGGTCGGATCTCGCAAGCCCTTGGACCCTGATCAACGTTCAGACAGAGTCGGGATCGGCTCCTCTCCGTGCAGTCAAAGTTCCGACCATCATCAATGTGGAGCCCACTGCCACTGGAACCAAGATCACGATGAGCGGTTGCGACCAGGTGTTGGGTATTCGATTCCCTGGGCAGGCTGGAGTGGTGGCCCCTGTGTTTTTGGATTCAGCGCTAGGCGGACTCAATGCAACGGTTGAGGGACCTAAGGATGCGGCGGAGTTCGATATCGAGCTGCGGGATGCATCCGAAGGTGCAATTCATATAAAAATAGTCCGCAAGCCATAAAGGCTTGCGGACTTGCTGATTGAGGCCACCCGCTGGGATCAGTCGCGTGGAGAGATCACAAAGACTCCGCCCTCGACCTTGAAATTAAGCGGTTGCTTTATCGCCGCGAAGATCTTTGTAAGAGCGTCCGTGATCTCAACATGCTCCAGTGTCATGGTGACCGTGTCCGACATGACCTGTGAATTCAGAACATAGTTGATGTGAGCGCCCTTCGCAAGTTCTCTGATTGCGCGGTGTAGGGGGACGTGATCAAAGTCGACCGATACGAGTCCGTTTTCCAACTTAACCGAAGAGGTTGAAGCTGGTGCTGCGTCGGCTGCCACGCCACCTCCACCACCAAATCCACCACCGCCGCCAAATCCGCCAGCAACCGGGACGCTGTTGCTGGCTGGAGCCGCTGCCGTAGCCGTCCCAACGCCGGCATCAATCTGACGAATTGGCGGTACAGCGGCTGCTGCCGCGGGCATGTCCCGGGAAAATCCAAACCCTACTGGTGCTGAGGCAGCACCTTTTACAGGAAGTGGCCGATTGACCCCCTTAGGTAGGGACGAAACCCAAAATCCTGCCACCGCAGCTGGAGGAGCAATTCCCGTATTGACTGCGCGAGCAGGCATTGCAATGGAGACTCCAGCAGGGATTGTTGGAACTGGAGCTTTGGCTGGACGGGTCATTGCGTAGGCTCTAACCTTTCCTGTGGTTTTCCTCGCGACTGCCTTGTGAGCCTTGGATTTCACAACCTTCTTCTTCACGACTGTGGTTGAGTTTTGAGCGGTGACTGTCCAAGGCAGTGCCAAGACAATCGCCGCGGCAGTGACGAAGGTTGTTGCCATGCGAATGGCTCGGGTGTTCGAGGCTTTAAGTGGGGTGAGCATGGAGATTCTCCTTTGGATGGATCGAAAGCCGATAGCGGTCCCTAAGACCGCCATCGAGGAGCGGTTTTGGGCAGTGTCAAGCAAAAGGCGAGCATAGGCGGCGGCAGAACCGCCGGTTATGGAAAGGGCGTCAGCGTCGCAAGCTGCTTCGCATGACGCGGAAAACTCGTTGCTGGCAAGCCAGGCTAGCGGATGGAAGAAGAACGCCGATTGAGCGAGGCCAGGCACGATGCTTAACCACAAATCTCGACGACGCACGTGGGAAAGCTCATGGGCAATTGCCATTCGAAGTTGAGTCGGGTCCTTCGTCTCGAGGAAATCGACAGGGAGGACAATCGTGGGGCGTAGGAGGCCGGCAACGAGTGGGCAATGTGCATCTTCTGAGACCATCAACCTCGGCAGTTTGGTCCTTGAATCAAGTGCCAAGAGCTCGACAACTTCTAGCACCGCTTCATTTCCAACCGGGTTCGCATTGCGAAGCATCTTCCGCGTCTGCCAGAGCCGTCGCATTGAGAGAGCAAGACAGAGCGAGAAACCAGTCAGCCATCCAAAACCGAGGATGAGCGCTGTAGAAGGGTAAGTGCTTTTGGGCACTTTTCGAGCAGGCGCAATTGGTTTTGCCGAAACAGCTGCGGGCACAACCGGCGAGGCAGCCTTCCATGCTGTCGCTGGTTCCTCTGCGACTTGCATTTCTGACACGGCCGCAGCATGAGAGTCAGTGGCTGGTAAAACCGGGAGGGGAAGCGACGCGACAGAAACGAGACGGATCATCAGCTGCAGAGAGGCAACCCACCAAAGCCAAGACCGGGCAGCTGCTGGCATCTTCTTGAAGACCTGGCAGAGGATCCACGCCAGCGCGATGAAAATTCCACCCTGCCAAGTTGCCCTCCACAGAGTCGGCAGCCAAGCCTCTGCCATTTGGTTTAGACGTAGAAGCAAATCACCATTCATTTCCCAGCCTCCTCCTGCCTCTCCAGGTTTTCAACCATCTTTCGCAGTTCCGAGATTTCTTGGGTTGAGAGCTTTCCAGTCTCAGCAAGATAAGCCACGAATGGAGTGAGTGAGCCACCCAGCGATCTCTGAACGAAGTCGCTGACCAGTCCCTTCATCAAGTCGTGTTGCTCAAGCCGAGGCATGTATTCATAGATCGCCCCTGCCTTGCGCCGAACCAGGTAACCCTTGTCACGAAGTCTCTCCATCACCGTAAGAATAGTGGTACGCGCAAGACCATGAGAAGCCCCAAAGGCCTTGGCAACTTCACCGACCGTAATCGGTGCGAACTCCGTGACATACCGGAGGACCTCAAGCTGCTGGTCACCCAGCGACTGAGGATCTAAAGGCGGCGAACTGTTTTCGAGTGGCATTGTGTCTCCGTGACTATCCGAGTAGTCAATATAACACATGACTACTCAAATAGTCACAAGAATTTTTTGAAAGTTTCTGGGAAGGGAAATTGCATCCGCCGGCCTGGTAAACACGCTCTGACTCTCTGATGTCTACAGAGTTCGAATTCGGATTACCGTGAGTGAATAGGCTGGAAACGAATAGGTGCCCTTGCCGCCAGAAAGGACCGCCCTGGATTTTATGGGTGAAATTCGGTTCGGTTCACCGAACGAGTTGAAGGCGTCAGGTTCTCCAGCCCCGGTTGTATCGGTAAGTGTCCAAACTTCAGCAGAGCCAGCTGATGAAAGGTCAGAAAGATCCAGGCTACGTGTAACCGCTTTGGGGCCAGTGTTAATCGCAAACAAAGTGAGCCAGTGGCCGTCTTCGGAGAGGGTAGCGCTGACATCTGGAGACATATCCGCTGGTATCTCGGACTCAACTGTGAGGGGCACCGTGCCAGCAAAGGTTGCGTAAAGCCTCTGCGCGTAGTAAGTGGGTGCCAAAAACATTCCAGCGCGGTTGGTCTGAATAATGCCTGAGCAAAAGCTGTTGGTTAAGTTGCTTCGATTGGCAATTTCGACAAGGTCCGCTTGGCGGTGAAGTAGGTTTTGGTATCTCGAGCAGTCTAGCGCGTTCTTCAGCGTCCAGAGTTTGGCGCGGGGAAGTCCGATGTCTCCCGCCGTCGTGTTCCACTCCGTGACGGCGACCCTTATGTTCTTTCCACCCCCAAACTCCCTAATCATGCGGCGAGTATCGTCAAGTTCCTGCTTTGTCCCCGTCAGATTCTCGACGTCGTACTGGTGCGGCGAAACGTAAGTGAGCTCAGATGCTGCCCCTTTGATAAGGTCCTCGCTGGGGAAGCTGGATAGAAGCTTGATCGTTGGGTCGACCGCCATCATGGCACGGCCGAATTCCGGGACCGCCTTCCAATAGCCGGCGCCCCAACGCTCGTTCCCGATTTGCCAAAATTTTATGCCGTAAGGCTTTGGGTGCCCGTTTTTCGCCCGAAGCGCTCCCATCGGAGTGCTGATGGCTCCATTGAAGTACTCGACTTCATCTGCAGCGTCTTTGGGACTCTTCTTCTCGTAGCGGACGCAGATCAAGGGTTCGGCACGGACGGTCTGAATAAGCTGTACGACTTCCTCAAGTCCCGCCCCCATGGTTTGCAATCCGCCCCAAGCCTGGAACGGCTTGCGTCGGTCGGGATCACCGACAGTATCGGT
The DNA here is from genome assembly GCA_903927025.1 of uncultured Armatimonadota bacterium. Lineage (GTDB taxonomy): Bacteria > Armatimonadota > Fimbriimonadia > Fimbriimonadales > Fimbriimonadaceae > Fimbriimonas. The sequence continues at coordinate 64,023 of CAIYLG010000022.1, read as the reverse complement.
CCACTCAAAGGTCCCCAGGTTCGAGTCATCCAGCACGCTGCCGCCCACACGGATGACTCCCGGCTTCAGTTCCGTCAACGCCTTCACGACATCTGGACGCCAGCCTCCAACGTTATCGACCGGCATGAGGGAGGCATTGTCCAGCCAAACGGTTCCTGGACCGCGGAACGTTATCGATAGAGTCGCCTCGTCGGTTGTCCCGCTTGGGTTGAGTGAGACGATCGACTTCTTCCAATCTCGCGCCACTGGAACAGTTGCCGAGGCAAACTCTTTGGAGCCGTGGAACAGCCGAACCCGAATTTCACTTACCGAGGCCGTCGATTTTGCATACAGCGAGAACCGACAGGCTTTTCCAGCCTGAAGCGCAATGCCTTCTTGTGCAACTCCAGCTGTGGCGGGAGCACCCTCCGTAACAGTCAGCCTTTTGCTCACGGAGCCACTGATACTTGTGGTCTTGTCGGATTCCACTTGAACCCGATTGGCCTGCCCAAACGGATACCAAGGCTTCTCCTTGAAGTCGGTCAATGAATTGAAACGAAACACATACGGAGTGAGCCCTTCGAAGCTGTTGTCGTAAAGCTTTTCTGCCCACATGCTGGGCACCAGGTCGCACAAATACTCAATGAACTGACCGTACTGCATCGGGTTGATGCGACCCGGACAGAGAGGTTTTTTCGTGACCTTGAGGGAAGCCTTCTCCACGTTGAGTTCCTCCAGTTGACAGTCCGAAAACCAAGCCGTCCCGATGCCTTTGCCGAACCCAAAAAGAAACAGCGCAACGCGAGCTCGACCATCCGCAGGGGCTTGGAACACAACCGACTCCTTGATCCAGTCATGAGTGCCACCGTGGTTCTGCCCCGTCGCGATCACCGATGCTCCGCCGGGCGTCTGAGCCTGGATCGTGCCAAAGACAGGTGCGCCCAGGGGCTTCACCCCTTCGGTCTTCACCCAAGCTGAATATCGATAGAGCGCACCTGAATGAACGGGTATATCCTGCCCAAACGCCGTATCTGTCGCCTCTGTTGCCGAGACTTTCAGGGATGGATGCCCACCGTGGCCGTTTGAGCGATCGATCTCCGCGTGCGGCTCTGCCCCGTAAGTTGCCTTGGGCCAATGGGCAAGTCCATCCTCAAAGTCTCCATTTGGAATGGAACCGCTTTGAAAGCAGAGAACGGCGGCAGCGCCAATCAAAATCATGAGCGAAGATTACACCTTTGCCAATCTTGCCGCCGCCGTTCCGTGGAATCTGTGGGGGAGCGGGCATTTAGCCCGCCTTCAAAAAGGGGTTTCAACCCCGTTCTTGTAGGTTCCCGCAGGTTTTAAAGAGGAAATTTTATCGACGAAAAGTCTTCAACCGAGCTTCCGCTTCCGGCCCGAACTCGACGAGTCGTCGGTAAAGCGTCAGCTGAACCATCGCACGAACTCTGTTGAGGTCGGCCGGATCTTCTGGCCCCAGGCGGAAGTAGGTGTCTCCGCGAAGGTAGTCGGTCAGGAATCGCAGACCAAGCTCCAAGGTGATCGCTTGGACAGCAGAAACCATCATGGATACTTCGGCGTCTGTGACTTCCTCTGCCGTACTCAAAAAGCCTTTGGCAACTGCTTCGTAAACGTCGCGATCGACCAAAACTTTGCTGAGGTCCCGTTCCTTTTCACCCGAGACATTCACCATCGACCGCTGAAGATCGCCGTAATCAGCCAGCCACGTAAACGGCATGATCGTATCGAGGTCGACCAGCGCCTTCACTTTGCCGGTATTGGGGCAGAAGAGAAAGTTTTCAATCTTCGTGTCGCCGTGAATCAGTGTATTGCGGATTCTGCCATCAGCAATGGCCGCCCACAATCCCAGCGCAAACGGCTCTCGGTCTTCGACGAGTTCGATATAGGGAACCAACTCTGGATCGGACTTTCGGGCCATGTACTCTGCAGAGTCGAGAGCGACGAGAAAGTGCTGTTGCGTGCTCTCCCGCAGAATGGGATCTTCGGGGAGAAATTCAGATGCTTCAGCGAGAGTACGCTTGCACTCCATGACGGAGTGGAACTGGGCGTAATAATTCGGAGTGTCTCGGTAGCCCGGAAGGGAACCTTCAACTGAATCCGGGGCAATTGACGAGGTTAGGTCGCTGTAGATCGCAAGACCTCTTCCCACTTCCTCTGCCAATTTGAGTTGAGCACCGCGTCCCGCCACTTCGCCAAGGCTCTTGTAGCTGATCGACTCGGGGATGCGCACCATCATGCGCCAAACCGACCAGCCGTGCTCATCGGTCAAATCAAGATAATTTCCGCCGCGCTCAGTTGGCACCAACTCAATCGGATTCCAAAGCGGATCGCCCTTTCCAACGTTCAGCGAATCTTGCTGTGCGGAGATGGATGCCACCATCGACTTCATCACGCGGTGCGGCATCGTGAAAACGTCGGAATTTACCTTCTGAAGCAGATATTCATTTCCATCCGCGTTCACCTCGTAGGTGTGAAGGTTGATGTTGCCTTTGCCGGGAAATGACGCAACCGAGATGGGGCCGGTGATCCTGAACTGGCTGGCGATCCATTCGATGTCGGCGATGGAATAGTCGTTGCTCGAACCGATCAAATGGGCCGGCTTACCGCGCAGAGGGGTCGTAATCGCATCGTCGATCATTTACAAAACCTTAAAGAGCGAGTATACGCCTTGGGTAAGGACGAACCGGGTCACTCAAAAGTGCGAAGAACATCGTATGCAACGGTTATCCCCAAAATCCAGTATCCCTCCATTCTGATTCTAGATGCTAACCCTGTTCGCCGCCTCCGTCCTCCTCGGCATTCCCCAGTCTGCGACAAAGCCGCTTGTCGGCCTCACCCTCAACGTCTCCGCGAACGGCGGCACCCAGGAACTCATCGCAAGCGTGATGGAAGAGCGCAAACTCGGTTGCAACATGCTCGCCGACCCCTACAAATGGTCGGACCTCGAATCCACACCGGGGCAGCTCAACCTGACCAAGCTGAAGCACGACCTCACCGATCAGAACAATCTCGGGTTCGTCCCTGTGATCACGATCCAGACCATAGACACCGATAAGCGCACGGTGCCGACCGACCTTCAGAATGAGCCCTGGGATTCTCCCAAGATGCTCCTGCGAAGTCAGGCACTTCTCCGAGAGGTCATCAAAACACTCACGCCAAGCGTCAAGGCGGTCATGCTTGGAAACGAAGTGGATGGCTACCTAAGCTCCCATCCTTCCCAAGTGGATGCGTATTGTAAATTCCTCCGCACCGCTAGGGTGCAGATCCATCAGTGGAACCCCACTATCCAAGTTGGGGTCACGACGATGTTTACCGGCATTCAGGATCATCCCGCCGTCGTTCGCCAGATCCAGCAGGATATGGATATCGTCTCGCTGACCTACTACCCCCTCTCCCCTGACTTCACCGTCTTGCCTGTGGCCGATGTTCCGAAACACTTCAGCAAGATGCGAGCACTAGCCAAGGGAAGAAAGCTCTTTCTCCAAGAAGCGGGCTATCCAGCCTCACCCCTACTCGGTAGCTCAGACAGCAAACAGGCCGCTTTCGTCCATGCCGTGTTCAACGAGATCGAGTCGGCCAAAGGAGACCTCTACGCAGTTTGCTTCTTCCTATTGGTCGATTTCAGTGACGCAACCGTCAACGATTTGACCAAGTACTACACCCTAGACTCCGCCAAATTCCGAGCAATGCTGGGCACTCTAGGCTTCAAAGACCAACACAACTCCCCCCGCCCAGCCTGGGTTGAGTTCCAGGCGAGAATGAGGACCGCGCACTAAAGGAGCAACTACCCCAATCCCAACGGGATTGACCAGGAGAGCAATAGCGAATACCCTGGTGACCATATGCCAAGCCATCTCAGGGATCCGAGCAGTGAGTTAGGCCATACCTCATATGAGTGACCCAACTGTCTGGGAGGGACTCTCCAACACACACGGTGACCCAGTTTGAGTCGCGGTATGGAGGGCGGCAGTCTGGATTTTCCTCTGTCCGGTCGTTCGACACCACTACAATCTGACCGCCTGGCGCTTTAAGGATACTGGACGTCTTTTCAGAGTACACCTCACGGAATCCCAAAGCGGCGAGTTCACGGATTGCATGGGTCCGTACGTCGCTGAAGTTTCCTATCCATGAGTAGACTCGATACTCATAGGCATCACGGTGCATCCAACTGATACCTGACGTTGTCATTGGATGTCCGTCAAGGAACTGAAATGAATCGCGCGGCCGGTTGATGAGCCAAAACAGAGTGGCCGTCAAGCCGGCCAGGGCCAAACAGCTCAAACCGATCCAACGCCGAAGTCTTGTTCGGGTCCTAACACCCTTCGTCCAACGCCACCCTACCCCCACGTAAACCCGACAGCATCTAAGAAAGCCTTCGCCAAAACCGTCGTCCCGACCTGGTTCGGATGAACCCGATCCCACGCAATCGCGGCGGGGTACCAGTGCTCAAGTGCCTTATTGAACGCCGCCTGGGTGTCGACAAAGATGGCATGGTGCTTCTCCGCGACCCGCTTGACGGCTGCGCCGTAGCCGTCCATCTTGAACCGCATCTCATCCTGAGGAAGCGGCTCAATGTAGAACGGCGTCATCATCACCAGCCCTTTCAGTGATGGCTTTGTACGGGTAATGAGCTCATCCAGTGTCTGCTCGTAAAGCGCCAGATTGACGTGAGTTTCCTTCAACAGGGGGAGATCCATCTGTCGCCACACGTCGTTGATGCCAATCATGATGCAGAGCCAGTCCGGATCGAGGGCAAGCACGTCGGTTTCCCAGCGGTCGCGCAGGTTCAGCACGGTATCTCCGCTTTGGCCCATGTTGACCACCCGAATCTTCTGGCCGCCGTGAACAGCGCCAAGCAGACCCGCGACGATATTCACGAACCCAGTTCCATGGGCTCCAAACAGGCCCTCACCTACGGGTCTTGCCCTGCCCGCGTCGGTGATAGAATCCCCAATAAACAAAAGCTTGCTCCCTTGCTCGATCTTCAAATGGCTGGATGACATGTCCATAACTTACCAACTTATGGGCCTGGGCTCAACCGAAACCCAATCCCCCACGTGATAAAGTAGCCAGGTGATTTCCGCCGTCGCTATCGCTTTGTTTGCCGGTCCTGCAATTGCTCCGCCAATTCCCTGGGCTTCTGGGTTTGCCCCGGGAGGATCGCTGACGTTTACGGCGGACCTGGACGGCGACGGCTATACAGACTTAATCCGCGTCTTCCCGGAGGGTGACACCTTCATCGACGTCTCATTTAACGTCGAAGGGTTCAAGGCCGGACGCCCCGTTCGGGCACTTTCAAATTGGGGCACCAGCTGCCAGGCCGCCGCCGTCGGCAACTTGGAAGATGGCAAGCGAGCTACTGTTGTCGGCATCTTTAACGGCGACACTTTGCGCCTCGCCCATTGCGATGCATCGGGAGTGTTCCAAGACGTCCCTAACTGGTTCACCCTCCCCGCAAAGTTGGATCATCCTCACCTCGCCTTCCAAAGCGGAAAGCTGGTTGCCTGGGATCAAGGCTCTGGAAAGGGGATTGCTGTTGATGGTGCCAAGCACACGACGCCACTGTCGCTCCCTAGGGGAGTCGTCTCCCTCCAGATGGATGACCGCAGCAATGGCTCAGTGCTTCAGTTTCAGGATGGAAGCGTTAAGCTCCTGACCGGAAGCGGCGTCGCACAGTTGCTCGGAAAGGTAGGGAAGGGACACAATCCGGTCCTCGCAAACGGCATCGTCTACCTCGACACCGTGGCGGCTGGAGCGGGTGCTCAGGTTCAAAAACTCCCCACATCCACCCTCCCGGAGGCTCCCAGCATCTGGACCTCAGGGGATATCGACAAAGATGGAGATGCTGACCTGTTTCAGTTTCGCTTCGGTTCCGAGGCCCACACTGGCAACGATGTGATGATGTACCGTGTCATCTCGCCAGGCGAGGTTGACAGCGATCACGACGGTCTCTCGAACGATGAAGAGGCAAGAATCGGAAGTGACCCATATAAGCCCGATACCGCTGGAGATGGCATCCTCGACGGTTGGAAGGTGAACGGCTTTAGAGGCCTCGACCTAAAGGCGATGGGATGCAGTCCGAAGCAGGTCGACCTCATCTGCCTTATTTCTAGGTTCACCGATGTTGATGAGAAGTTTGCAGCGGATACCTTCGAGAAGGTGCGAGGCTACTACAAATCGCTCCCATCAAAGAACCCAGACGGAACCACCGGCTGGCACCTGCATACGATCTTTCTCCCTGCGGTCACCGGCGACGACATGAAGAAGCCTTGGTGGGAGAACCGAGACCATTTCCTGCCCTCCAAGTGGAAGGGCGTGGTCCACTGGATGCAGATCACCCGAGGCGGAGGCGGCCAGGCAGACGAACTTGGTGATGGAGGTGGCTGCGGCGGCGGAGGCATGGCCCTCTACGCCACCTTTATTCATGAGTTTGGTCATCAGCTCGGCCTGCCTCACAACGGCTTCTACAATGCGGACGGCTGTCCGGTGTATCCCAGCCTGATGAACTACCCGTACAGCTACACCCTGAACGGCACCATCAACAATGTCAGCTACAGCGACGGTCGCCTTGCCAAGATGGTGCTGAACGAGGCCGACCTCGATGAAGTCCTTCCGCTTCCTTACGAGAAGGTGAAGTTCCTTGAGAACGCTCCTTACCATTACCGACTCAAGGCGAATGGATCAACGACCCTGATCGACTGGAACTGGAACGGAATTTTCGGCGAGCACCACGTCAAGGCAGACATCAACTACGCCTACAGCACCACAGGTGGAACCCGAGACGTTGCCGACAAAACTCAGTGCGCGCCGTGGCTGTTCACACATAACGACAAGGCTTACGTCCTGTTCTCGCGAAACGGCCAGCCGGTCGATCCGAAGGTGGATCCCACCGTCAGCGCCGAGCATCCTGGAACCCTCTATCTCAAACGGTTGATCAAGCCTTTCAAGTGGGAGGAGGCTCAGGCGATCAATTACAGCGTCGTCGCCGGAGACCCAACTGCCGCCAGCTTCGGCGGTCAAATCGTCGTGGCCTATCCGTCCACCGCCGGAGTGATGGTTCAGGATGTTTCCGACCTCGGCACTACTCTCGACGTGAAGCCAGCGGAAGTCGTGGACCCCAACCCGAATCTTGTACCGGCTCTGTGCACTTTCGGCGGCAAGCTTTGGCTGTTCCTGTGGGACTCCAAAACTGAGCAGGTCACCTACCGGGTGATTCGGGGCGGAAAGTCCGAAGTGATGACCCTGCCTGACAAGAGCACCTCACCCGTCGGCCCTTCCGTGGACACGATCAAGCATCAGCTCCTGCTGGGCCTCACCCAGAACCAGGATGCAACAAGACCAAACCGTTGGCAGATTCGCCGTTACAGCTTCCGAAAGGGAGCCTTTGAGCCAGCCGGAATGGAATGGATCGAAGGTGAGAAGGGCGGCGCCAAGAGCAAGTCAAGGTCGGTGGTTTTGTTTGATGCGGACAAGAGCAACGGACCCAACGGCCGAATCTACTACTTCATCCAAGGCGACCACAGCAAGGAAAACCCTTGGGCCTGTTGCTATGTGTCGATGAGCATCGGCGACAAGACAGTACGAGGCGGGTGGCTGACCAAGCGCTATTACGACGAATGGAGCCAATCCCGCTCCGCCCCCGCCGCCGCATTCTTTGGAGGAGACATCCTGTACTCCTACCGCTGGATCGATGGCGGTCAAGGCCCAACCGACAATCAGCTCCAAGTCGCCTATCGAGGCAGTGGAATCGAGCCAACCCCGATGGGAGATTTCGATGACATCTCCCACCTCAAGGATTTCGGGATTCGGCACTGCCTGATCTATCTAAACAAATAGTTGCCCCCAAACGGGGGAGCTTCAGTGCAAACGAGGTGACCGTGGTGCCTACCTCGGCTGGGCCGACTGATCCAACATCCACACAACGTTGTCCGCGTACCGGGCGACGGCTTGGGTGGGAGTCTCGTCCCAATTCTCGGGGCCAGTCAAGATCCTTGCCATCGGTGCGGCTTTGTCCGCTCCAGCAACCAGGAAAAGAACCGTCTCGGCCCGTGTGAGCAGCGGCGGGGTCATCGTGATGCGTTCGGAGACACCTGCATGTCCGATGCCGGCAACAACCAGTCGATCCGTAACGTGTACCGCCGGCTCACCTGGGAATAGGGAAGCGGTATGCCCGTCCGGTCCGACGCCAAGCATCAGCAAGTCGAAGGTCTTGTGTTCGCCCAGCTCTGCCTGCACCAACGCCTCGTAGGCCGCAGCCGCCGATTCGACTCCGCCGTCCGCATACATTCCGCGAATATTCTCTGCGGGGATTTCAACATGGTCGAGAAGGGCGGCCCTAGCCATGTGCTCGTTGCTCTGCGAATCGGTTGGCGGAACGTACCGCTCGTCTCCCCAGAACACATGCACCTTCGTCCAGTCAATTTGGCTCCGAAATTCATCGGTTGCCAAAAGCTCAAACGTCCGCTTTGGGGTGCTTCCGCCGCTGAATACGACGCGAAAGACGCCGTGGTCAGCGATGGCAGCTCTTGCCTCCGCCACGATCAGATCGGCAGCGGCGCGGCTTAAGGTGGCAAGTTCAGGATAGACGCTCAGCATAGGGTCGGATCAGCTCTTTGGGATCAGCATCGGGTTGGCCCAAGATCGGCCATCTCGCGCGAGCAGCATGTCGGCGGCCTCAGGTCCCCATGAACCTGCCGAGTAGTTCGGGAAGGCATTGGAGGGGCGAGAAGCCCAGGCTTCTAGCAGTGGCTCAACAATGTTCCATGCAACGCGCTCTTGGTCGTCTCGCATGAACAGCGTGGTGTCTCCGCTAATGACTTCTTGTAGAAGCGTCTCATAAGCCTCTCGGCTTGATGAGGTGAAAGTCCCTTCGTAGTCAAAGCCCATCGAAACCGTGCTGAGTCGCATCCCTGCTCCCGGCTCTTTGGCCTGGAATTTGAGGATGATCCCCTCATCCGGCTGGATGTTGATGATCAGTCGATTCGGTTCAAAGCTCTCGCTAGCATTCGCGTCGAACATCAGGTGGGGTACCGGACGGAACACGATGACAATCTGGGACAGCTTGCGGCTGAGCCGCTTTCCAGTTCGAAGATAGAAGGGCACGTCCTGCCAGCGCCAGTTGTCCACGTAGAGCTTCAGGGCCACGAACGTCTCCGTGGTTGACTTCGGATCCACACCAGTCTCCTGACGGTAGCCGGGAACGGCGAGCCCATCTTTGGTGCCGGGTCCGTATTGTCCGCGTACCGAGTAATCGTGCGGATTCATTCGGCCAAGCGGACGAACTGCCTTGAGAACGTCAACTTTCTTGTTGCGAACTTCGTCTGCATCGAAGGAAACCAGCGGTTCCATCGCGACCATGCAGAGGAGCTGCAGAAGGTGGTTCTGCACCATGTCCCTAAGCGCTCCAGAGGTCTCGTAGTAGCCGCCGCGCTTTTCCACGCCGACGTCTTCGCTCACCGTGATCTGGACGTGGTCTACGTATCGTCGATTCCAGACCGGCTCGTACAGCGCATTGGCAAAGCGGAAGGCGAGGATGTTCTGAACCGTCTCCTTGCCCAGGTAGTGGTCAATTCGATAGATCTGCTTTTCATCGAAAGACTTCAACAGTTCGTTGTTCAGTGCTTCCGACGACTCCAAGTCACGACCAAACGGCTTTTCAATGACGATTCGGTCGTTTACCTTGTCGCTCGCGAGGCCGGCCGCGCCGAGTCCATCCGCAATCAGTCCGAAAACGGCAGGTGGAGTGGATAGGTAGAAGATGCGGGAGCTCTGTCCGTTGGTTTCCTCAAACTTGTGGATCTTCTCGGCAAGGTGAGTAAAAGTCTTTGGGCTCGTAAAATCACCAACGGTGTAGGTGACGTGCTGGATGAACTCAGCCCACTTTTTGGGGTCGGCAGCTCCGCGACGGGAGAACTCGGTCATCCCCTCTTTGATGTAGTCGCGAAAATTCTGCTCATCGCCGCGTCGGGCCACTCCGATGATCAGGAAGTGCGATGGCAGCTGCTTGTCAAGAAACAGGTTGTAAAGCGCCGGCATCAGCTTGCGCTTCGTAAGGTCTCCGGCGGCACCAAAAATGGTGACGACCGCTGGCTGTGAAGTGGGTGCGTTCATTCTTTCTCCCAAAGGGTGTGGAAGCTGCCCTCAGCATCGAGTCGCTCGTAGGTGTGTGCGCCGAAGAGGTCGCGCTGACCTTGAATCAAGTTGGCCGGCAGCCGCGCGCTGCGATACCCATCGAGATAGGCGATGCTTGCGCTGAGGCTGGGGACGGGAACAGAGGCTTGGATGGCGGCGGTCACCGCGCGCCGGAGACTGCCCTCGTTGGCAAGGATGAGCTTAGAAATTTCAGGATCGACCAGTAGGTTTGCAAGGTCGGGGTTCGCGTGGTAGGCGGCTCGAATTGTTTCAAGCTGCTCCGATCGGATGATGCAACCCGCTCTCCACACCTTGGCGACCGTCTCAAGGTTGGTGCCGTAGCCGTACTCTTTAGAGGCTTCCTTAAGAAGCGCAAGGCCTTGCGAGTAGCAAATCAGCATCGCCGTAAACAGCGCACCTCGCAGATCAGCGAGAGCGGCGGTTTTATCCGCGGGCTTTGCCGTTGCGGTCGGTGGCAAGACCTTGGCGGCCTCGACTCGTTCAGCCTTAAGGCCAGACATTTCGCGGGCGGCAACGGCAACGTCAATACTCGGAATAGGCATTCCCAAGTCCATCGCGTCCTGGGATGTCCATTTGCCGGTGCCTTTCTGCTTCGCTTTGTCTGAGATGTAGTCGACCAGGTCACCGCCGGTCTTTTCATCCTTGTACCGAAGCACGGTGACTGAAATCTGAACCAGGAAGCTCTTCAGCTCGGCATCATTCCATTCGGCAAAAGCATCAGCAATTTCGGCGTTGGACATCCCCAGCGAGCGCTGGCAGACGTCAAAGACCTCCGAGATCAGCTGCATGACGCCGTATTCAATGCCGTTGTGGACGGTTTTGACGTAATGGCCAGCTGAGCCGGATCCCATAAGCGCTACGCAGGGTTCGCCATCGTACTTGGCGGCTACTGCCTCCACGATCGGTCGGATTCGCTCGTAGTTCTCCGTTGTCCCGCCTGGCATCATGCTGGGTCCGCGTCGTGCGCCCGCCTCACCGCCGGAGACGCCCATGCCGATAAAGCCGAGCCCGCTGGTGCTGAGCTCTTTTGCTCGTCGGTCGGTATCTCTGTAGTAGCTGTTTCCGCCATCGATCATGAAGTCGCCTGGCTCCAGATGAGGAACGAGGGTCTTGATAACCGAATCCACCGGCGCTCCCGCGGGAACCAGCATCATGATCGCCCGTGGCTTGCGGATAGACGCCACGAATTCGGCGGCGTCGGCAAAGCCTTTGACCGGTTTGCCGCTCCCCTCACTGTGGAGGGCAGCCACCTTGCCTGCGTCCGTATCTAAACCAGCGACGGCGAATCCATGATCCGCCATGTTGAGGAGCAGAGCGCGCCCCATGGTCCCGAGGCCGACCATTCCGAAATCGTACTGAATGTCTGACATGAATGAGCCTTACGTTTACTTTCTACGAAGCAGGTGCTGGGAGCCGTTATCCGATCCGATGGGAGAAGGCCTCGGCCACGGCCTTGGTAAGCTGGTCGATCGCAGTGCCTCGGTCTCCACTTAAGTGCACGCGAATTGTTCGCCGTCCATGAGCCTTGAGGGTCTCAAGGTCGCCCTGAGCCTGAGCATCGATGAACACACCCCAGGTGGCGGTCTGTCCCGGTATCGTTGCGTCCTCAACGTGGTTTCCGGTGAGCTGGATAAAGAACCCTGTGTTTGGACCGCCCTTATGGAACTGCCCGGTTGAGTGAAGGAAGCGAGGTCCGTAGCCGTTCGCAGTCGCGATGCGGAGATAGTCTCGCAGGGTCGCCTGGAGATGATGGAGCTTGGCGCTAAGCTCTGCTGTCTCCGGCAGATAGGCCTGCAGAACGGCAAAGCATCCTGGGCCCGCATCGGCAAAGAACGTTCGCAACGACTCTTGGAGGGAGTCCTTTGCGGCGTCTCCGTAGAGAGAAAGCTGTCCTTCTGTCACGGTTGGCGTCTGCACCGGCAGCGAACCCTTCACATCTACTTCGTGAAGCAGCTTCTTCGTGACATCCTTGCTCTCCTGCACGTTCGGCTGGTCGAAAGGATTGATCCCGAGGATTGAGCCTGCAACTGCAGTAGCGATCTCAAACCGGAAAAACTCCTGGGCGATATCGTACGGGTCCATGATATCGATCGTCACAATCGGATGCCCTGCCTCTCGGAGTGCGAAGGCGCGAATATCGAGGAAGGAACAGTCCCGAGAACAGTCTCGGAAGATCACAAAGAACCGGTCCTTGCCGTAAGCTGAAGGCGGGCCGCTTTCCTCGCAGGCAACCGGCAAAATGCCTTTCTGCTCTTTGCCCGTACTCTCGGCCACCAGCTGCTCCATCCAGAGCCCCAGCGGGGACAGGTGCTCCGGCGTGAGGAAGGTGAGCTTATTGACGCCCTGTACACCGAGCGACCCCATCGCGGCACCCAGAACGAATGCAGGAGCTTCCGTAATCCCTACGTTCGGACCGTTGGACTCAATCACGCTGAGTGCCTTGCCCAGAAGCTTCCTAAGGTCAAGCCCCATCAGAGCCGCAGGGACCATCCCGAAGTAGCTGAGGGCAGAGAAGCGACCGCCAATGTCGGAGAAATTCAGGAAGATCTTGCGGAACTTGCGCTCCTCGGCAGACTTGGCAAACGGTGAGCCGGGGTCGGTGATGGCGACGAAGTTGTTTGGATTCTTGACCTTGTCGAAGAAGTAGGCATCAAAAGCAGTCGGCTCCGCCGTACCGCCAGACTTGCTCGCAACGACGAAAAGCGTGGTGGCGAGGTCGCCGCCTCTCTCGACTTCAAGAACCGTTTCAGGGTCGGTGGAATCGAGCACCGTGACCGGCAGTCCATTGGGGCCACCGGGAATGCACGTTGAAAGAACCAGCGGGGCAAGGCTGCTTCCGCCCATTCCAGCGAGGACCACCCGGGTGAACCCAGCTGCTTTGATCTCCGCGGCAAATGCCTCAAGTTCAGGAACCGCTGTGAGCAGTTTCCCGACGACGTCGGTCCAGCCTAGTGAATTCAGAATATTCGCTGTCCGATCTCCGCCGCCCCACAACTCTGGGTCCTTCTTCCAAAAGCGGGGAATGTAGTCGATGCTGGCGAGCTTCTCAACCTCTGCATCGACCTGCTTTTCAAAGCTGCCCAACACGAGGCACTGTGGGTCCTCCATCTTTTCTGGAGCTTCATCAGCACAGCCGGCAAGCGAGCGCTTCTCAATCGCAAGGACTTTATTGAGCCTTCGCGAGTGTCGCTCTTCACCCGTAAATCTTGCGTTGAGGTAGCTCATCAAAATCTCGTTGGCGACTTCAATGCCCGTGACGCGCGAGCCGAGGACCAAGACGTTGACGTCATCGTGCTCCACACCCTGGTGAGCGGAATAGCTCTCGCCGCATACACCTGCGCGAACGCCGGTGACTTTGTTCGCGGCGATGCTGGCGCCGATGCCGCTGCCGCAGACGAGAACGCCGCGATCGACTAACTTTGCGGCAACCGCAAGAGCAACCTTCTCCGCAAAATCGGGATAGTCATCTAGGGCGTCGTACTCGTGAGCGCCGTAGTCCACCACTTCGTGTCCAAGTGCCTCGATTCGCTTTGCCAAGAACTGCTTCAGTTCAAAGCCTGCATGGTCCGCGCCAAGTCCAATTCTCATCCTCTCGAACATACCCGAGCGGATGATTTACAACCTGCGATAACTAGCTTTTTAACCTGGTGGAATGTACATCTCTATCATCGCCATTCGCACGGATAGAATGTGGATATGCCTATTAAGATTGCCGTCATTGGTGCTGGCAGCGTCGGCTTTACGCGCGGAATTTCGCGAGATATCCTCACTGTGCCTGAGCTTCAGGACACTCACTTCGCCTACCACGACATCAGTGAGCACAACTTGGACATGGTCGCCCAACTCATGAAGCGGGACATCGCTTCGAATGGAGTTTCGGCAACCATCGAGACCACCCTGTCTCGTCGCGCGGCATTGGATGGAGCAGATTACGTTTTGTCCTTTGTGCGTGTGGGAGGGCTGGAGGCTTTTGCCACCGATATCGACATCCCTCTGAAATACGGCGTGGATCAATGCGTGGGAGACACCCTGGGACCCGGTGGCCTCATGTACGCCCAACGTGGAATTCCAGCTTTGCTCGACTTCTGCCGGGACATCCGCGAGGTAGCCTCGCCAGACTGTCTGTTCCTCAACTACAGCAACCCGATGGCGATGCTGACCTGGGCATGCAACAAATACGGTGGGGTCAAGACTGTGGGTCTCTGCCACGGCGTGCAGGGTGGCCACTGGCAGATTGCCTCCTGTATCGAAGGCTGGGCACGAAAACACGGCCACATTGGACCGGAAGAGACTGTCTCGAAGAAAGAGGTCGATATCATTTGTGCCGGCATCAACCACCAGACTTGGTATGTGCAGGTCCGCTGGCGCGGGATCGATATGATTCCCCATCTGCTGGAAGCGTTCGAGATGCACCCGGACTTCTCGAAAACCGAGAAAGTTCGCATCGACATGCTGCGGCGCTTCGGCTACTACAGCACCGAGTCAAACGGCCATCTCAGCGAGTATGTGCCCTGGTACCGCAAGCGTCCTTCGGAGATTCCCGACTGGATCGACATGAGCAGCTGGATTCACGGCGAAACCGGCGGCTATCTTCGCGTCTGCACGGAAGGTCGCCAATGGTTTGAGCATGACTTCCCCAATTGGATGGAGGCCACTCCCAACGAATTCATCCCAGAGAAGCGGGGCGAGGAGCACGGCAGCTATATCATCGAGTCCCTTGAGACGGGGCGCTTGTACCGTGGCCATTTCAATGTAGTGAATAACGGCGTTATCTCGAACCTCCCCGACGACGCTATCATCGAAGCCCCTGGGTATGTGGACAAAAACGGCATCTCGATGCCTCAAGTCGGCGCGCTCCCACTTGGTTGTGCCGCCGTCTGCAACGTTTCTATTTCCGTCCAGCGCCTTGGAGTGGAAGCGGCTGTCCATGGCGACCCTGAGCTGCTGAAACAGGCGATGATGCTGGATCCCCTAGCCGGCGCCGTGTGCAATCCCCCCGAGATTTGGCAGATGGCCGACGAAATGCTGGTGGCCGGCGAACCCTGGCTGCCCCAGTATGCCGACGCAATCTCAGCCGCAAAAACGCGCCTGTCCAACGGCCCCCTCGTTCCGACCAAAGATTACGCAGGCGCCGCGAGGCTCACCGTCAAATCGATCGAAGAAATGGAAGCCAAAGCCGAAGAAAACCGCCAACGAGGATCGGAATCGGACAAGGCAAAAGCAGTGAAGTAGGGAACGCGTGAGGCGGTGGAAGGAACCTGGATTACGGACTTGTTGGCTTGGCCAAGGCGCTGTGAACCGTTGACTGCGCCCTCTAAACCAAGTTCTCCCCGCCCCAGATGAAGATGTTGTCGGCATCCACTTCTGGGTGGTCTTTTATGTAGCCCTGCCGAAGCGCTCGGATGTATTTCCGGTAGTTCGACTTCTGAATCGGAGACAGCACTGCGAAGAATTCACGTGTGTACTTTTCGTTGAGGGCGTCTCGTTCGACAATGTAGTCACTCGGAGATTTCGCTCGAAGCTTCGTCAGTAGCGAACCGAACTTGGCATCCAAAGACTTCAATGCGGCCGTCTGCTTTGGCGTTGGTGCAAGCACCTTCTTCAGTCCCTGCGGTGTGCGGACGACTTCGTTCGGGTCGTTTGCCAGGGCAAAGGCAAACGTACACATCAGGAGAACCAGACTCACAACACGGCGCATTTTCAGAACTTACCCGGCAATCCTACATGCGGAAGAGACTGAATCCCGCCGGCTTCAGAGGGGCATTGCCGGCCGCCTCGATCCCGAGGCCCAGCACCATGCGCGTATCCACCGGATCGATGATGCCATCGTCCCACAACCGGCCGGTGCTGTAATAGGCGCTGGCCTCCTCTGCATACTTCTTCAGCGTGGGTACCTTGAAAGCCTCTTGCTCCTCAGGTGTCATCTCTTCGCCCTTGGCTGCCAACTGATCCTTCTTCACCGTCAGCAAGACGTTCGCCGCCTGGTCGCCGCCCATCACGCTGATTTTGGCGTTCGGCCACATCCAAAGTTGACGCGGACCAAAGGCGCGACCGCACATTCCATAGTTGCCGGCCCCGAAGCTTCCGCCAACAATGACCGTGAACTTGGGCACATTTGCTGTGCTGACTGCGGTGACCAGCTTGGCGCCGTTCTTGGCGATTCCTTCGTTCTCATACTTGCGGCCGACCATGAAGCCCGTGATGTTCTGAAGAAACACGAGAGGTATTCCGCGTTGGCAGCATAGCTCAATAAAGTGAGCCCCCTTGAGCGCAGACTCAGAAAACAAAATCCCATCGTTGGCGAGCACCCCCGCCAAATGCCCCTGGAACCGGGCAAAGCCACAGATCAGCGTGGTTCCGTAGCGCGGCTTAAACTCGTGGAACCGGCTTCCATCGACTACTCTGGCGAGCACCTCACGCATTTTCATTGGAACCTTTGGGTCGCTGGGGACCAGAGAGTAGAGATCCTCTGGTGAAAAAAGAGGATCCTCTGCTTCAGCGGGCGAATCTGCGGCGAGACGTGCCCTCTCGAATACCGAACCCCGGGTCGCCTCCACGATATTTCGAACCATCTCGATGGCATGGGGCTCATCCTCCGCCATGTGGTCGGCAACTCCACTGATGCGGGTATGAACATCGGCCCCACCCAGGTCCTCGGCGGACACTTCTTCGCCTGTCGCCGCTTTTACCAGGGGCGGGCCGCCCAAAAAGATGGTGCCCTGCCCCTTCACAATCACGGTCTCATCGCTCATCGCAGGGACGTACGCGCCTCCCGCCGTGCAGGAGCCCATTACCGCGGCAATCTGCGGAATCCCGGCGGCCGACATTTGAGCCTGGTTGAAAAAGATGCGTCCAAAATGGTCTCGGTCTGGAAAGACTTCTGCTTGGAGCGGCAAAAAGGCTCCGCCTGAGTCCACCAAATAGATGCACGGCAAGTTGTTCTCCAGCGCAATCTCCTGGGCGCGAAGATGCTTCTTCACCGTGATAGGGAAGTACGTGCCCCCCTTGACGGTTGCATCGTTGGCTACGATCACGCACTCTCGACCGTGAACACGACCAATGCCGGTGACGATTCCGGCGCCGGGCGCTTCATCGCCATACATTCCGGTGGCGGCAAGGGTGCTGAATTCCAGAAAAGGGGAGCCGGGATCCAACAGTTGCTCTATACGCTCTCTCGCCAGAAGCTTTCCCCGCTTCTTATGCTTGGCGACGGTTTCCGCGCCACCGCCTTCCATCGCCTTCTTTAGCCGTGCTCGGAAATCCTGCATGACCTGCTGCATCGCTTCGCGATTTGCGATGTGTTCGGCATCGTCCACGTTGACTTGCGAAACTAGGGGATCCATGACTGGTGATCGTACCGCCTGCGCAGGGAACCTGGTGGATTAAGAATCATTTGTGAATGCTTCAAAACCAGGCTTCTAGTCGGCTGAGGATTCTGCCGAGTTGAGTAGGCTTACGGCCATGAAGCTGGGTAAAGGGCTTTTTGTTGTTGGTTTGCTGGGTGTTGGCGCGGCGGCGTTTACGCTGCATCGGCAGGGAGAGGAATCCAAGCGACTGGTGACGGGCAAGTTCATCACGCCGGTAGGAGACCAAACCGAGGTGGGCTCATTCCCCGTCAACATGAAGCTGAGCCCAGATGGCCGCTTCATCGCTGTGACAGACATCGGCTACAGGGAGCAGCTCTCGATCCTGGATGCTAAGACTGGACAGCTTCTCAGCAAGCGGCAGTTCGCCGGTGAGCGTGGAGACCCGAGCGGCCTCTACTTTGGCATCACCTTCCGGGAACTGAACGGAAAGCTTCAGCTGCTAGCCTCGCGAGGTGCCCAGGACCTTATCTCAATTTTTGATGTTGCCCCTGACGGCAGCACCAAACCTGCCGGTCAGATTGAAAACCCAGCTCCAGCAAATGCGGGAGAGCAGCCTCACCACATCGCGGGCGTTACCGTCAGCCGAGATGGCAAATACGTCTTCGCCGTCAATAACCAGACTCACGTTTGGAACGGCTTCCATGGTTCCGTAACTGCATTCAACTCGGAAGGGAAAGTTGTTAAGGAGTATCCGGTCGGCGGCTATCCAATGGACATCGTCGCGGCAGAGCCGAAGCTTGATGGCTCTCCAAAGCTGTACGTCAGCAACGAGCGAGACGGCAACGTCTCTGTGATCACCACGCACTTTGCCGGTGTCACAACGATCAAAACGGGTGCCAATCCAGTTTCACTCCTCCTGAACAAGGCGCAGACCCGACTCTATGTAAGCAACTCCTGCGGGGACACCGTCTCTGTCATAGACACCTTGACGGATAAGGTGATTAAAACCATCCTGATCCGCATCGGCGACCTCAAGGGTCTGCCAGGAGCGACACCGCTTGGTGCGACGCTCTCTCCGGATGAGAGAACACTCTATGTCTCCCTCTACGACGCCAATGCAATCGCCGTGGTCGACACTGACAAAGCGGTGCTAAAGGGCTTTATTCCCGGCGGTTGGGGCCCAAGCTCAGCGGTGATGTCACCGGACGGATCCAAGCTCTTTGTGTCCAACGCGAAGGGAACCCAGACTCGAAATCCAAACGACCGACCGGTTCGAAATCTTGGCCAGTACGACGAAAACATCCTTGAAGGAACTGTCGCCTCTATTGACGTTCGCGGAGCGACCGCCGCACTGGATCTCACAACCAAGGCAGTGTTGTCCAACAACCTCGCCGTCGGTGGAGTGGAGGCAAAGAACCGCCGGGCGTTCGTGAACCCGGGCATCGACCACGTGATTTACATCATCAAGGAAAATCGGACCTACGACCAGGTGATGGGAGACGACTCTCGTGGCAACGGCGATCGCAGCGTCTGCCTGTTCCCAAGTGAAGTCACTCCAAATCTCCATGCCCTTGCCGATAGGTTTGTGCTGCTCGACAACTTTTATGTGTGCGCCGAAGTCTCCCAGGATGGCTGGGTCTGGAGCACGCAGGGCATTGCAAACCCGTACGTCGAGCGCAATGTGCCGTACAACTACAGCGGGCGCGGCCGAGGCTATGACACCGAGGGAGAAAATAGCGACACGCCCGTTGACCTCCGCAACATTCAGGATGTAAGCACGGAGCCAAACGGCTACATCTGGGACCAGTGCGCCCGTCAGGGAGTCTCCTACCGAAATTACGGTTTCTTCCTCGCATTCAAGTCCACTCAAAAGGATCCCGCTACTGGCAAGTTGTTGAAGATTGCCAACACGCCCAATCGCAGGGCCCTGGTGGATCACACTGACATCGACTTCATGCAGTTCGACACCGCCTTTGCAGATAGCGACGCGTGGGTGAAATACGGCCTCAAACCAGCGCCTCGCCAAATGGCGACCTACGGGTCCCACAAGGACCCAAGCCGAATCGCTACCTGGCGACGCGAGTTTGATGAGTTCGTGAAGAATGGCAACCTTCCCAAGTTCTCAATGGTCCGGCTGATGCGAGACCATACCTCCGGCACTGGTGCTGGGCAGAGTTCACCGCGCGCCATGGTCGCCGATAACGACTATGCGGTTGGTCAGGTCGTGGACGCAGTCAGTCACAGCCCCTACTGGAAGCACACCGTCATCTGCGTCCTCGAAGATGATGCCCAAGCTGGCTTTGACCACGTGGACTGTCACCGGTCGCCAGCCTTCGTCATTAGCCCCTGGATCGAGAAGGGCGTTGTGGATAGCCACTTCTACAACACAGACAGCATGCTCCGCACCATGGAGCTGGTCCTCGGCCTAAAGCCGCTCAGCCAGTACGACGCCATCGCCTCGCCCATCGCGGTATTCACCAAGACCGCGATGAACGCCGAGCCCTACGACGCCGTCCTCCCTGCCAAGTCCATCATCAGCGAGGTCAACCGCCGAACCGCCTACCGCTCTGGCGACAGCGACCGTCTCCTCGCCCGATTCAAGGAAACGTCCGCCGCCGACGTCGAACTAAACGACATCCTCTGGGGATCTATCAAAGGCGCCACCACCCCAAGACCCGCCATGAAAGGAGCCCAATGGCACAGCGGCCTCAAGAAAGTAGCAGACCCAGACGGCGACGGCGACTAGCAGTCTCCCCCGACATTCCCCCAACCTCAAAGAGGTTGGGGGAATGTCAAGTCTGAACCGCAGACGACAACCCAAAGCCTGAATTGCCTACTTTTGTATAGCCCAATGGTTGCACGCGGGAAGCGCGGGCTACCTTGGGTTGGAAGGACGACACGACCTCCAACCCTGAAGGGGTTGTCTTCTGGGGAATGTGGACATGAAGAAGGTTTCCGCAGAGGCAACCTCTTTGAGATTGGGCGGCATGCCAATCCCAAACAGTGGCGCTTCTTTCGGACGCGGAAGAAGCGCCACTGTTTGGTGAGAATGTTCTGTTTTGCATGCGATGAAGCCGACGGGGTACGGCTTTGCTATCGGCTAGCGTCCCAACCCGGATCTACTTGCAAAACTTGTGAGGCCGTCGTTAGACTAGTATTCAAACCGGGGCGGCGATGGGCAGGGACGAGAATGTATTTTCACAACGCTGACATCACCTGGATGCTTGCGGGATACGCGGCGGGTCTTAGTTTCCCTTCCCGGAAGACGCCGGCAAATCCGGAGGCGGGTCTAGCCCTTCGGCTGATGTGTTTCGGCGTTTGTCCGGTGCTCGTCGTCATCGCCGGTTTCCAGGATGGAGCTGTTCGTGCTCTCCTTGGAACGATGGTTGTCTTCTTTCCGTCCTTGGCGCTCGGTCGGCTTATTACGTTTGGTGTGCGTCGTCTTGCTCCTCGCAGAGCACGGTCAGAGGATTGAATGATATGAACGTGCGCAAGCTGCTCCGGCTCTTCATTCTCGATACCATTCTGGCTATGGCGTCCCTAACAGTTTTCAACTGCCTATTCGGATACTCAACTGCGCAATTGATCGGAACTTCGATCGTGCTCGGGGGCTGCGGTGCGGGGCTGGACTACTTCAAGGGTCGCAAGAGCAAGCCGGAGGAACTTCGATTCAGTGAGACTCGTGAGCGAATGAAGGGAAATTCGACCCTGCCAAAGACTTGGCTAGGGGTGGGGAAGTTTACTGCGGCGCTGGCCATCGGCTCGTTCCTCGTCTTCACTCCGATTAGCCTGTTGGTAGCCCTCGTCCTGAATTTAGACCCGCGTCACGCATTGGCCATCTCCCTCACTTGGTCAACCTTCGTCGGGGTCCTGACCGCGATCCTGTCAGGTGTGAGAGTGGTTCGAAAAGCGCCTTGATTGACACCTTGCGAAACAACCTCCGCTAGTGCGAACTTCGCTTACTGAAGCTTGGGGCTCCGCTTCCTAGTCCGGTTCCAAGTCCGTGTGAGTTCTTGCCGATCTTCCTTAAGAAGGCGGCGCGAACGCGGGCGCGGTCTCGGTCGGAGGTGGTCGCATACGACGCACCCTCTTGGGCTAGGCGAGCGTGTCTTAGCACTGCTTCGGCGTGTTGGACGATGGTATCGATGTCCAGCTCCGGCTCCCGAAGGTGCCGCTGGAGGGCAATACACTCTTCAAGAATGTGCTGTAGGGGCATGAAGAAATTATTGACGAACACACCCGTTGATGCCTGTCCCGACTTTTGGTTACCGCGTCACCATCCCCCCGATTCAACGCTCTCAAACCGGGTAGCCGCCGCCATCATCAAGGGAAGGGGTTTCCTCCCTCGTCAGAAATGTGCCATACTTCACGACTTGCGGAGGCAATGAGTTTTTGATCTACGTCACAGTCCAATCGAACGAATCTATCGATAGCGCCCTGAAGCGTTTCAACATGAAGCTTCAGCAGAGCGGTCTTCTCCGCGAGCTGAAAGAGCATTCCCACTATGAGAAGCCAAGCGAAAAGCGACGCCGTCTCAAGCGACGACGACAGTCTCGCCAGTAGTTTCGCGCCTTTTTGCTCCCGGCGGGAGTCTCTATTTGGTAATGACCGACTTGAGATCCCGTCCGGAACTCCTCGATATCTGGAAGAGTGAGGCTTAAGGTCTTACCGTCCCTGCATGGAACCTCCCAGTACCGAGTCTATTACCATCCTCAACGATACGGGGCGCAGTATTTGTAGCGCACCCCTTGCTTACGCTATGTCTGTGGCCTTTGCCCAGCACGGTAAGCCCGCCGCTAAGGCGTGTCTGTTGCTAACTTCTGAGGAGCGCGTCCGCGACCTCAACCGCCAGTACCGCGGCATTGATGAGAGCACTGACGTTTTAACCTTTCCCGCTGGTGAGTTTTCGGACGGCCAATTGGGCGATGTTGCCATCGCCGTTCCCTATGCTGAAAGGCAAGCCACGGTCCGGAACGTGACGCTGGACCAGGAACTGGGCTTTCTCGCCATCCACGGTGCTCTCCACTTGATCGGTCTTGACGACGAAACCGAGCCGGAAAGGGCAGAAATGGTGCGGCAGATGAACCTGGCCGCGAGTGCCAGCGGTTTTCAGCCTGATGAAGAATGGGCGTCCCTGCTTCATGGAGATCATTCATGAGCAATAAGCGTCCGGATATCGTCAGTCCGTTCCGAGTTGCGCTCAACGGAATCGTCTTCACTTTCCGCACCCAGCGTCACATGCGATTTCACCTCTTCGTGGTGATCATCGTGATCCTTCTGAGCATCCTGGTGAACCTGGGGCTTAGGGAAACGCTGGTTCTGCTGTTTACGATTTCACTGGTGCTTGTCGCGGAGATGTTCAACTCCGCAATCGAGGCAACGGTTGACTTGATTTCCCCCCACTACAGTCCGCTCGCTAAGTTTGCAAAGGACATCGCGGCGGGCGCCGTCCTCATCGCCACCATGATCGCCCTCGTGGTGGGAGCGCTCCTGTTTATTGGCGAGAGTCGCTGGGAAGTGATCAAGATCAACGTGAGCGGCGAAGGGTTCCGTCTGCCTGTGATGCTGCGCCTGATTCTTGGCGCGATTGTGCTGTTCTTTGTCGTGCTGGTCGGTAAGGGCCTGGGGCAGCGGGGAAGAGTGCTGCAGGGTGGTCTCGTAAGCGGCCACGCCGCGTTTGGATTCTTCTTTGCCACATCGGCGGCGATTCTCACCGACAATCCAATCACGGCAGGAATCGCCCTATTGCTGGCTGCGATTATCGCTCAAAGCCGGTTTGAAGCCAAGTTTCACTCGATTTTCGAACTTAGCCTGGGAGCCCTTGTTGGGGTGATCCTCTCTCTCCTCATCTTTGGGCTGGTGCCAAGGTGAAGCGAGTGCCGGTGAAGCACCATGTCGTCACGCGGCTGGAGCAAAGCTTGGTCGTTATTGTGGCGGCGGCGCTCGTCGTCCTCTGGCTGATTGGCGAGAAGGACGCGTCCCACGCGCTCTATGCCCAAGACGCGATGCGGAGTCCCCTCGTAGGTGGCACGCCGATTCTCCTTGTTGTCGTCGCCATGGTGATTCTCAATGCATGGTTCGTGGCTGGCGAAACTGCGCTAAATCAGGTGAGAGCGGGTCAGGTGAAGCAGATGCGCGAGGATGAGCCGGTCAAGGCTCAGAAGCTGCAGCTCCTCATCGATTCCAAGCAAAAGTATATCGCGGCATGTACGCTCGGCAGCCAAACCTGCCGCTTGGCTCTCGCGCTGATCAGCTTTCTGCTGGCTCAGGGGCTGGCTCTCTTTTTTGAGCAGAACGCCCACTGGCAGTTCAGCTTTCAAACGATCTTGCTGTCCGCCGCGATCATCGCGGTGCCCGTCGCGCTGGTCAACGTCGTTGTGGGCGAAGTGGTGCCCAAGAGCTTTGCCGCTCTGCACCCGATTCTGGTTCTGCTGAACTCTTATCGGTTCATTCGGGTTTCGTCCGTTATCTTTGCGATCCCCGCCAACACGGTGGTCGCCCTCGCCAGCATCTTCACCGCCCGATTTGGCGGAAGGGCAAGCCTTTCCAACCCCAACCAGGTTGAAGAAGAGATCAAGAACATTGTTGAAACCGCGGAGGAAACCGGTGAGATTGAAGAGGACGAGCGCGACCTGCTCCACTCCGTCTTCTCCTTCACTGATAAAGTCGCCCGGGAGGCGATGACGCCAAGAGTGGATATGGACGCGCTACCGGTCGGAACTGCCGCCTCCGCAATCGTGAAGCTGATTCAGCAAACCGGCCACTCCCGCATCCCGCTGTTTGAAGAGACCGATGATCAGATCGTGGGAATTGTCCACGCCAAAGACCTCCTGATGGCGCTGGTAGGTGGGCAGGATAAGGTGGACGTACGCAAACTGATGCGGCCAGCGCTATTTGTCCCAGAGAACAAAGACCTGCATGACCTGCTCAAAGACATGAGAGCTGGACGCGTGCAGATGGCGGTGGTTCAGGACGAGTTTGGCGGTACCGCCGGCATTGTTACCGTTGAAGACATCGTCGAAGAGTTGGTCGGCGACATCACCGACGAATACGATTTTGAGCTCCCCTCGATTGTGGAGGCAGATGGCGGCCACCTCGTCCTTGGAAAAACTCACTTGGACGACCTCAATGAGGAAATTGACTCCGACTTCTCAAGCGAGGAATTTGACACTGTCGGCGGCTACGTTTTTGGCCTATTTGGTCGCCAGCCCAAGGTGCTTGAGTCCATTGAAGATGACGGCTATCGCTTTACGATCGCCGAAAGCGATGGCCGTCGAATCTTGCGGGTCAAGGTGGACAAACTTCCTCCCACGCCTCCAACAGCCGACGACTCTGACTAACCTGAACTAATGTTGCGACGCATCGCGTCGTCCCATAGAGGGAACTAAGATGCTGCTTACCTATCTGATCGCCAGTCATTCGTTGCTCACTTACCATCAAGGGAGTGCGCAGGTTGAGATACCTGTCCACAATCGCAGGGCCTCGATCATCCTGGAAATGATCGAAAAGGGGCAGCTTTCCAGAATTGAGGGATTGAAGGCTGACGACGCTCGAGGATGCGTCATCGCGCCAGGGACTCCGTCCGAAGTCGCCGACGTGCAGCAACTGGTCAGGCTATTTGACGTGGCACGAAAGAGGCTTTCCGTCAAGTTGGACATCAACTCGCCTCAGGACAAAGAGACTTATAGCGTCTCGGCCAAAATCTACAATAACGATGCTTGGAAGTCGACGTTCGGTGAGAGCGGGCTCCAACTCACGATTGCGCCGAGAATCAATGCGGACGGCACAGTCACGACCTTCCTGAATATGCAGGAAAAGGGGCAGCCAGAGTTGAGCTTCGTTTACCGAATGAAGACGGGAACCACTCACACCTTCATCATGAGTTCGGACCCCAAGAATCCGCTCTCAGTGGATAAGCAGGGAACCGCGCCGAGCCTCACCAGCCCAGCCGTCACGATTCAAATTGAAGGCTGATTGAAAACGTAAAGAGGTCCCTCGCCATAGGTAGGCGAGGGACCTCTTTACGTTTTCGAAGGTCGGCTTACTTGCCGGTTGCCTTGTGAAGGCGTGCGTTTACCGCCTCCCAGTCGATGACACTGAAGAAGGCATCGATGTACTTCGCTCGAGCTGTCTGGAAGTCCAGGAAGTAGGCGTGCTCGTAGACATCAAGAGCCAACAGCAGAGTGTTGTTCCAGGCTGGGTAGGTGTCCTGGCCATCTCCGATGTAGTTCCAAACTCTCTGCTCGTCATGGTCGTAGCCCAGATAAGCCCAACCTCGGCCAGCGATGCCGGTTGATTTGAGGTCAGCCGCCCACTTCTCAAAGCTGCCGTATGAGTCATTGATCAGCGTCGCGATATCACCAGTTGCAGGACCTCCGTCTCCACCAATGCTGTCGAAGTAGACGTTGTGGTTCAGATATCCACCGTAGGCGAAGCCGTAGTTCACCTTAAGGGCTCGAGTCTGGCTGTAGATCTGATTAGCCTTTGCTGGATCGGTGTCGAGCTCAGCGAGCGCCTTTCGAATTTCGTTGGTTTTGTTGGCATAACCCTGCCACAGTCCGAGGTGAGCCTTGTGGGTCGCCTCGCTGATCCCCTTGGGAGCGGTCTTAAGCGCTTTTTGAATGTCTGCCTCTGTCGGCACCCTTACTAGTTTCGGTTCCATCTTATGTCGTACCTCCGGTGATTTCGCCATGGAGAGAGAGGGGAGTCCCGCTACGACAGACACCCCGAGTGCGGTCCCGCCAACCAAAAGCTGACGCCTGCTTAATTCACTGTCCATTGTTTCAGTGCTACGTCCCCATGACGCAAATCGTAAGCGAAGCCTACCACGGCGAATTTGCGAGTAGCTAATGGATTACGACACTTAACGCGATCTGCCTGCAACACTTGTCCATGCTTAGGCAGAACCGGGCCCAAATCGCTCGCGAATAAGCCGAATGAGACGTACGGTGGTCATGCGAAGGTAAACTCCCTTATTGCGCCTCAGGGCGTTTAAGCCGCCATGCAGTTCACACGCGAAGATTTAAACCCATGTACCGTTAAGCTCAATATTGTCTGCGAAGCCAGCGAGGTAAAGGATGGGTTCGACAAGGCGTTCAAGCAGATCGCCAAGAAGATTAAACTCCCAGGATTTCGTCCCGGCCATGCTCCCAGAGCGATGTTGGAGAGCCTTGTTGACAAGGAAGATCTCTACGATGCCGCCACCGAGAACATCGTTCGAAACACCCTCCGCTCCGCGATGACGGAGACGGCTCTCGAAGCTGACCAGACCACTCGACCCACCGTCGAGCTCAAGCTGATCGACCAGGAGACGAACGCCGCCGAATATTCGGTAAAGATTCCCCTTCCTCCCAAGATCACTTTGGGCGATTACAAGGGCCTTCCAATTCAGAAGCCGGTCGTCACCGTGACGGATGAGGAAGTCGAAAAGCAGATCGAGGAGTTCCGCAAGCGACGACAGCTCCGAGAGGCTGTTACGGATCGTGGAGTTCAGGAAGGCGACGTCGCCGTCGTCAACGTTAAGATTGATGGTGAAGAGGGCGATGGCCGAAACTTCATGACCATTGCCGGTCAGACGTTTGAAGCGCTTGATGCCGCCCTTATGGGAATGCAGGTCGAGGAGATGAAGAATCTCGAAGTGACCTTCCCGGACACGTTCCAGGAGAAAGACTGGGCCGGTCAGAGCCACAAGATTCAGATGACCGTCAACTCCGTAAGCGGAGTCAAGCTTCCAGAACTGGACGATGAGTTCGCCCAGAGCCTCCAGACGGAAAGCGTTGAGGATCTGCGAACCCGAGTTCGAGAAGGCCTTGGCCGCGCGAAGGCTGAAATGCTCCGTGAATTGGTCACTGAGCAGCTGATGGAGAAGCTCCACGAGCGATCGGAAGTGTTCGTCAGCGACAACATGTGGGAAGCCCTGGCTGAGCGAAGACTTCGCGAGACTGCTCAGGAGCAGCACCGAAATGGTAAGACGCTTGAGAGTTATGCAGCTGAGAACGGAATGACCGTAGACCAGCTTCAGGAAGCTTGGAGCAAGAATGCCAAGATTCAGGTTGAGCGAGCCCTCATGATCCGAGAGGTGTTCATCCAGGAGCAGATGCAGCTGACCAACAATGAGCTGCAGACTGAACTTGTGGGCATGGCTCAGGAGTACGAAACAGACGTCGAAGAGATGCTGAAGATGCTGCAGAAGAATGAAGCTCTCGATGAGCTGCATTTCCGAGCGATTAGCAGAAAGGTTACAGACTTCCTCGAGTCCCAGTCGGAAGCGACTCCTCTCGAAGCTTAAGTCTCAAATCTAAAAGGAAAAGCCGCTGAAATCTTAGGATTTCAGCGGCTTTTTTGTGGATCATCATCCGAGTCCCGTTGAGCATGAAACAAAGTCCCAAATATTCGGCCGCACATTCTCGTGACGGCGAACTTTCAACTTGGAGATGCTTCCAACCGTAGTAGGGGTGTAAGCTAATTTGCTGAGGTCGTGCGCGCGCTCGACCGACCTCGAAACTGCAACGGCTTACAGGAGAACACAAATGGGTATTCCCTACGTAATTGAACAGACCGCACGTGGCGAGCGCAGCTATGACTTATGGTCAAGGCTCCTCAAGGATCGTATTGTCTTCCTTGGCACTCCGGTCGACGACTATGTCGCCAACCTAATCGTTGCCCAGCTTCTCTTCCTAGAGAAGGAAGATCCGGACAAGGACATCGACTTTTACATCAACTCTCCAGGAGGGTCGGTGAGTGCAGGCTTGGCTATCTATGACTGCATGCAGATCATCAAGCCGAACGTGGCCACCATTTGTATCGGTCAGGCAGCATCCATGGGTGCCGTTCTGTTGGCAGGTGGAGCGCCAGGCAAGCGATATGCCCTCAAGCACGCTCGCATCATGATCCATCAGGTGAGCGCTGGCTTCCAGGGAACCACTGCGGACATCAATGTTCAGGCTGCCGAAATCAATCGGTACATGGACATCCTCATGGACATCCTCGGCAACCACACGGGCAAAGACCCTGAGAACGTTCGAAAAGACTGTGATCGGGACTACTTTATGTCTGCGCCGGAAGGCAAAGCCTACGGAATCATTGATAATGTTCTGGAGAGCGGCGTCCGCTAAGTGAGATAACGTTATGGCTGGCTCGGGAAACGATTTAAGAGGGCACTGTTGCCTTTGTGGCAAGCAGAAAGATCAGGTCAAACTGATCGTCGGTCTTCATGGAGCGGTGTGTGCGGAGTGTATTGACCTCTGCAACTACACGCTGTATGGAGATGGAGCAACGGCTGGAACAGTCGCGGCTCAGATTGGCCCAGCAATCGCCCGAGCCAAAGCCATGGCGCAAGCCTCGGCAAGACGAGGTATTCCAAAGCCGAAGGAGATCGTCGATTTCCTAGATCAGTACGTGGTGGGGCAAACCCACACGAAGAGATCTCTCGCTGTCGCGGTTTACAACCACTACAAGCGAATCGGTGAAACCGCCACAGATGGAGTTGAGCTACAGAAGAGCAACATCCTCATGGTCGGCCCAACCGGATGCGGCAAGACACTTCTCGCCCAAACTCTCGCCAGGATGCTCAACGTACCGTTCGCGATTGCGGATGCTACGGCGCTGACCGAAGCGGGCTACGTTGGAGAAGACGTTGAGAACATTCTGCTCAAGCTGTATCAATCCGCCGAGAGCATCGATCACCACAATTCCAAGGCGCTTTGCGAGCGGGGCATTATCTATGTCGACGAGATTGACAAAGTCGCCCGCAAGTCTGATAACCCTTCGATAACCCGCGACGTCAGCGGAGAAGGCGTTCAACAGGCCCTGCTGAAGATCCTCGAGGGGACCATTGCGAACGTGCCGCCACAAGGTGGGCGCAAGCATCCTCAGCAAGAGTATCTGCAGATCGATACCACCAACATCCTATTTATCTGCGCCGGCGCGTTTGAGGGTATCGAGGAGATCATCCGCCATCGAATGAAGGAAAGCGTGATCGGTTTCCGATCTGCGCCAGAGTCCAAGGTCACCCGAGACTCCAGCCTTCTCAGCAATCTATTGCCAGAAGACCTCCTTCACTTTGGCCTAATCCCAGAATTTATTGGCCGACTGCCTGTCATTTCCACGCTGGATTCGCTGGATGAGGACACCCTCGTTAGAATCCTGACGGAGCCGAGAAATGCGATCCTAAAGCAGTACACCCGTCTGTTTGAAATGGATGGTGTGAAGCTGATCGTCGAGCCGCACGTGCTTCAGGAGGTTGCCCGAGAGGCGATCCGAAGGAAATCTGGCGCGAGAGCCTTGCGCGCGATCATCGAGCAGTCTCTGCTGGATGCAATGTTCGAGGTCCCTAGCGCATCCGAGGTGAAGGGCGTTGTACTCCCATCCGGACTCATCGAGCACGGAATCCAGCCGATCTTGCTCACAGACGAAGAACTCCGCCAGGCCAGCTAAGGTTCCTGCTTCGGACTCTCTTTCGGTGGTTTGTCACCACCATGACGCGCCCGGAACCGGCGCGCGCGTTCTCGCTCTCGATTCAAGAAGTTTGAGAACACTAGGAATCCTGCAACAGAGACACCCAAGAACATCAGGCTGACAACAACGATGAAAAGCAGGAGTAACGGATCCACAGGGTTCTGGCTGATTATTGCTGATCTTGGGCAAGCAGCGCAGATCCAGTAAAGAATTCAAGGTTCCTTTCGGGCCTCTGGTTGGCTCGGATGGGACCGATTAACCTGGTGCTGCTCCATCTGCGCTCTAATCGAACGATGTGGGCACTGAGCGGTATCAGCACCCCAAAAACAGTTCAGCCCGCTTTCGCGGGCTGAACTGTTTGGCTTATTCGGTCGGTGTTTCCGGCGTTGCGTCTTCGTAATCGTCTTCACCGGATAGGTCGCCGCCATCCGTGTCCTGCACGATCCTAGCGATACTTCTAACCTGGTCTCCAGAAGCTAGGTTGATCAGCCGAACACCCTGAGCGACTCGCCCAGTGGTACGAATCTCCTTGATCTTCAGGCGGATGCCCTTGCCCTTCGTCGTCATGACCAACAGTCGGTCCGTATCTTCGACGACTTCTGCTCCGACGATCTTTCCGGTCTTTTCGGTGCAGTTCATCGTGAGGATGCCGCTTCCGCCTCGACCCTGAATTCGGTAGTCCGATATTGGAGTTCGCTTTCCGTAACCGTTCTCGCTCACAACCAGGAGAGATGCTTCTGGTCGAGCGATATCGGCACTGACTACGTGGTCTTCCGGACTGTCGTCCTTGAACACGATAGCGCGAACGCCGCCAGCAGCCCTCGAGCGGGAAGTGGCTTCCTTCTCGTTGAACCGGATGCTCTGGCCCTCACGGGTGATCAGCATCACATCTTCGTTGCCGCGCGTCTTAAGTGCCCAGCCCAGCTCATCGCCTTCTTCAATGTCAAAGGCGATAAGGCCGTTGTTTCGAATGTTGGCGAACGCCGAGAGCGGGGTGCGCTTAATCTCAGCCTGATGCTTGGGACCGGTTCCACGGGTGATCATCGTGAGGAACCCTTCCGTTGTCATATCCTTGACACTTACGGTCGCGGTGACTCTCTCTCCACCCACGATCTGGATGTAGTTGATAACCGGCATACCCTTGGCGTAACGACCGCTCTCAGGGATTTCGTAACCCTTCAGGCGGTAGACGCGGCCACGGTCCGTAAAGAACAGGATGGTGTGGTGGGTGCTCACCTGGAAGAGGTGAGCTGGCTCATCATCCGTCTTCATGGTGTTGTTCACACCCTTGCCACCGCGCTTCTGCTGACGGTAGGCATCGATGGAAACTCGCTTGATGTAACCGTCTCGTGAAATCGAGATGATGGCCTCTTCGTCTGGAATCAGATCCTCTGCACTGAAGTCGCCGACTTCTCGAGCCTGGATCTTCGAGCGTCGCTCGTCTCCAAACTTGTCTCGCAGATACTGAACCTCTTCTCGAAGAACTTTACGGAGTCGCTCGGCATCGTTGAGGATGTCCATCAGGTTCTGAACCTTGAGCGCTGCGTTCTTGAAGTCCTTCTCAAGCTCGGATTGGTCGAGCTGAGTGAGTCGGCGAAGCGGCATGTTCAAGACCGCCTGGGCCTGAACCACAGACATGTTGAACCTTGTTACCATCTGCGCCCGGGCAGTGGGAGTGTCCGCGCTGGCTCGAATCAGGGCGATGATCTCATCTAGGAACCGCCTGGCAATCTGGAAGCCTTCTGCGTGGTGCAGCTCTTCAAGCGCTCGATACAGCTCATAGCGAGTTCGTCGCTCGATAACCTCGCGGCGATGGCGGATGTACTCATCCAGCATCACGATCAGCGGGCAGGTTCGTGGAGCAAAGTCGACGAGACCAAGCATGGTTGCTCCGAACGTGGTTCGCAGGTTTGTATGCTTGAGCAGGTAGTTGAGCGCCTTATTCGGGTTGACGTCTCGGCGGATCTCAATTTCAATGCGCATGCCGCGCTTGTCCGAGTAGTCCTGAACGCTCAGGATGCCGTCGAACTTTCGCTCCTTGGCAATCGATGCGATGGATTTGACCAGGTTCTCTTTGTTCACCTGATAGGGGATCTCGGTGACCACGATCACCGACTTACCGGCATCGCCCTGCTCGATCATCGTCTTCGCTTGGAGAACAATGGATCCGCGGCCAGTTTCGTAGGCGCTTCGGATTCCCTTGGTGCCCATGATGATGCCGTAGGTGGGGAAGTCAGGTCCCTGGATGTGCTCCATCACCTGATCGAGGGTGCAGGTGGGGTCGTCGATGCGGAGCATCAGCGCGTTGCAAACTTCGGTGAGGTTGTGAGGCGGCAGGTTGGTGGCCATGCCGACGGCAATACCTTGGCTTCCGTTGCAGAGGAGGTTGGGAAACTTTCCGGGAAGGACCTGAGGCTCATTCAGCGTTTGGGAATAGTTAGGAGTCCAGTCGACCGTTTCCCGGTCGAGGTCCTCCATCAGCTCCATCGCCAACGGCATCAAACGCGCTTCCGTATATCGCATGGCAGCTGGAGAGTCGCCATCGATGCTGCCGAAGTTTCCTTGGCCATCGATGAGCGGGTATCGCAGGGACCACGGCTGAGCCATTCGAACGAGGGTCGGATAGATGACCGCCTCGCCGTGCGGGTGGAAATCGCCACTGGTGGTGCCGCAGATCTTGGCGCACTTAACGTGACCGCCGTCTGGAGTGACGTTCAGCGTTCTCATCGCGTAGAGAATTCGTCTCTGGACTGGCTTGAGACCATCGCGAACGTCTGGCAGAGCGCGTGCGATGATGACCGACATCGCGTACATGACGTAAGAGCGGCCAAGCTCTTCATCGACGTTGACAATCGAGAAATTCGGGTTTTCTGCCACGGGTAGATTTCCTGACGAACGAAAGGGGCAAAAAGCCGCCCGAATTAGGTTCGCTGAAGAGCTGATTCTACCCTTTTTAGGGGCCTATGCGACGATTTGCGGCTATTGGCCCCGTATTCCTGATCCCCCATACAGAAGCGCATGGTTAAATCGCGCATTCGCGCCGCTGGAGCCACGAAATCATTCCTCGGAAGAAACTGCGTAGAATCATCTGAAATGTCAACAGGACGGCTGGTCGTGGGTGTTACCGGAGCAAGTGGCGCCATCTATGCGCAGCGGTTTTTGATGCGTGCTGCAGGCCATTTTGACGAGATCAGCCTGATCATGAGTGAACAGGCTTTTCAGGTGGCGGAAACGGAACTTGGGATCTCCATAAGCCGAGAAGTCTGGGACACGAGCACGTGGTTGGGAAGGTCGTACCCGAATATCAAACTACTCGGATCCAAAAACTACTTCACGCCACCAGCAAGCGGTTCCTACCGCCACGATGGAATGGTGATCGTCCCCTGCTCGATGGGCTCCGCGGGAAGGATCGCCCACGGGATCTCGGATGACCTTCTCACGCGGAGCGCCGATGTGTGCCTCAAAGAGGGCCGGAAGCTAATCCTGGTCCCTCGAGAGATGCCTTGGAACCTCATCATGCTGCGGAACCTCACCCAGCTTGCGGAGGCAGGTGCAACTATCATGCCCGCCTGCCCAGCCTGGTATCACCAGCCAAAGACGCTTGAGGATCTTGCCGATACCGTCGTGTCACGCATTTTGCAGAACTTGGGAATCGATCAGTCCCTCATGAAAGAATGGATGGTCGATCCGCAGACAGAATCCTAGGCTAGAATTCAGCCGTGATTCGCGAAGATCGGCTCGTCAAGCTGTTCCTTGACCTTGTCCACATCAATGCCCCCGCCCTTCAGGAGCGCGAGGCGATGGAGTGGGTCAAGACCTACCTGCAGGATTTGGGTCTCGACGTCCGTGAGGATGCCGCAGGCGCGAAGATAGGCGGCAACGCCAACAACCTCATCGCTTGGCTTCCTGGCAATGTCCCTGGGGCTCCTCGAATCTTTCTCTCCGCTCACCTCGACACCGTTGAACCTACCGCAGGCCTAGTCGTTGAAGAGCGCGACGGAGTCTTCTACAGCGCATCGGACACAATCCTCGGAGCCGATGACAAGGGTGGTATGGCTCCCGCAATCGAGGCAGTTCACGCCCTGATTGAATCTGGCGCGCCCCACGGAGATGTCTGTCTCCTGTTTTCCTGCGCGGAAGAGATCGGTCTGCTTGGCGCGGCGGCGGTTGAACTCGAAGAGCTGAATTTGGACTTTGGGTATGTGCTCGACACCGGACCACCCGTAGGAACCTTCGTCACTAAGACGGCCACGCACGACAATCTTGAGATCCTCGTCCACGGACGTCCCGCTCACGCAGGCAAGGATCCCGAAAATGGAATCAACGCCATTCAAGTTGCCGCTGCTGCCATCCACGGAATGAAGTTGGGCCGAATTGGGCCTCAGACCACGGCAAACATCGGAATCATCGAGGGCGGAACGGCAGTGAATGTCGTGTGTCCCTTCGTGAAAATTCGAGCCGAAGCCAGAAGCACCAGCGTGGAAGAGTTGGATGCCCAGATCGCACACATGATTGAGCGGTTTGAATCGGCGGCGGCAGAGTGGAACACGACGGTGGACATTCACCACCATCGGCACTACAGCGCATACCAAATAGCGGATGATGCCAAGGTCGTTCAGATCGCGCGCACTGCGGCGCTCAAATTGGGTCTTTCTGGGGCGCTAAGGACGACTTTGGGAGGGAGCGATGCCAATATCTACAACACCAAAGGGCTTCCATGCATCGTCATGGCGACGGGAATGGACCACATCCATACTCACGATGAGTGCATTTCGCGTGAATCATTGGTAGAGACAGCCCGTCTAACCTATGAAATTTTAGTGGAGGCGGCCACACAGGCTGCTTAAACCCGGCCTATGGGATTTCCAATAAATCCCGAGGGTGCTATGCTTTCTGTGCGGACGAAGTCCACTCGATCATGGAGGATAAATAACATGAAGAAATTGCTAACAATCTCTGCCCTGACGGTAGCATGCGCCTGCGCTGCTGTCCCTGCTTTCGCCGAAGGCGGCTATCCCAATCCTGTTGGGGTCTCGTTCCGGATTGGCGAATTCTATCCATCTGAGACAGACACACAGCACAACGCCGGCACCAATTGGTTCAGCGCCGGATTTGACTACAAGCTGACTGGAATCAAGCGGCCTTCGTTCCTTCCAAAGGGTCACTTCTCCATCTCGCTGGACTACACGAGTCGAGAAAGCTACCGGTCGGTTCCTCTGCTCCTGAACTACACCTCGGGCAAAATTGTCTACGCCAGCGTAGGTGCGGGTGTTACGTTCGCGCGATTTCCTCAAGATGATGGCAACATCAATGACCGAATCCGGTTCGCTTACTCGGCAGCCATCGGCTGGACGTTTTCGCAGGGCGAGATTCCTCTCTTCGTAGAGGCTCGATACTTCGGAAGCGAAATGCCTCGCGTAGGCGGCGTCGCCGCTTATGTCGGCGCCCGATTCTAGGCGCGCAAGCAATTAGGTAGGTCAAATGGGCCAAGGATTGATTCCTGGCCCATTTGTTGTTCAGCCCTAGTGAACTTTAGGGGAAGGGTGCCGTTATAGCCAATCAGCTATGGAATTGTGCATTGGCGCGGCAAAAGTAAAAGTGAGGGAGATCCGAGATCACGCTTCGGAAGAAGCGATCATCGATCGATGTCGACGCCAGGATTTTGAGGCGTTCGGCAAGCTGGTCGATGCGTACCAGAATCGGGTTTTCGGATTCGTTCGCCGCATGGTGCAAAGTTCGGAAGAAGCGGCCGACGTCACCCAGGAAGTCTTTATCAAGGCGTTTCAGAACATTGCACGGTTCGATGGGCGATGCTCTATTCGTACCTGGCTGTTCCGAATTGCCTATCACCTCTGCGTGGATCGTTCGAGAAAGAATGATCGCAGCCCCAACGAGGTCGCCCTCGTGGACCCAACAGAGGGGGATGAAATCGATGTCGCCGATACCAGGTGGCAACCCGAGCAGATGGTCATTGACGCCGAACTGATGACCGTTGTTGAAGATGGAATCGCCTCCATGAGTGAGAAGCTCAGAAGCGTGTTGATCCTTCACGACAAAGAAGACATGTCGTACGAGGAGATCTCCCAAATGTTGGACGTGCCGATTGGCACCGTGAAGAGTCGGCTCTTTCTCGCCCGGGCTCATCTTCAGGATGTGTTGAAACGATATACCGAGGCGGGTGTATAACGAAATGAGAAGCAGAATGAATCTGGATCACAACCCAGTTGAAGACAGCAGGCTGAACACGCCCGGTCAGGTGGCGATTCGGTCCCTGGTCAGCGCACTTCCCGAGGAGGAAGTCAGCATGGCTTGGCGAAGTTCGCTCAATCAGCAGCTCATGCAGATCGCGGCCAAGAAGCAGCGACGCAAGAGATTTCTCTGGATTGCCAGCCCAATTGCTGGTCTCTCTGTGGCCAGTGCTCTCGCCTTCGTCGTCATGCTGCAGCCCTTTGCTCACAAACCGATCGTAAGGCCCGATACAGGAATTGAGAGTGCCATCCTAGCTGACCACTACTCGTCGACGATTCTCAGCGATGTGACCTCGGCCGGCCTCAACAGCACTGAAGTCTCGACGGAGGCAAACGTCAAAGATCCAGAACAGGGAATCTGGAACGAATCTGACGTCGAAAGTCTATGAAGCGTGTAGCTCTCCTGACGATTGGGACCGTGCTTTTAGCGGCATCGGTACCGGCTCATCCGCAGGGCCCACTCGGACGTCGGATGCAGCGATTCCGCAGCGACGTGCCGTTGATCCTCATTCGAGCGATTCAGGCTCAGCCTACTATTCGGTACACCGGAACCTACACGGTTGAGTTTCGTCAGGTTCAGCCTCCGGTGCGCCACCAGGAGTACATCACTCGCGATGGCGGGCGGTATCGAATTGACTTTCCAACGGACTCGAAGTTTTCTGGCCAAGTAATCATCGAGGACGAAACCGTTCGTCTTTACTACCACCCAAACACCAACGAAATTCTTCAGCTTCCTCCGCGCCACGGCGAAGCATGGGACAAAGTAGCCGTCCTTGCCGTTGACCCAAAGATTCGACTGAGCGTCACTGCCGGAGAACAGATCGCCGGGCACAAAACAGATCAAGTGGTCGTCAGCGACCTCAGCGGCAATGTCGTCCAGAGGCTCTTTATTGAGCCTGGTTCGGGAATCATCATGAAGCGCCAGCTTTTTGACATGGTTGGATCTCCGGCAGGCTATTTCGAATTCTCCAGCATCGACCTGAATCCTAAGATCGATCCTTCTATCTTCAAAATTCAGCGAAAGGATGCAAAGCTCATCACGCCGCTGATGCAGCTTCAGCGAGTCTGTCAGCGTAGGGGATTCAGCTACCGATTTCTCACGACGGGGACTGGATTTCAGTTAGAAGGGGTCAACGGCAGGAAGTTTGCTGGCATCGAGGGGTTGGTTCAAACCTATCTCAACGGAAAAGTGCGTCTGTCTGTCTACCAACTCAAGGCTCCGATCGACCCAGATCGCTTGAAGCAGCAAGCCGGGCCAAACCAGAAGTTTTTCTCCTTCCAGTCCGCCGGAGAAACCATTGTTCTTATTGGGAACATGCCCGAGAAGAACTTGGAACACCTTGGTGCCCTGCTGTTGCCGGGAACTGCAGCGCCTGCTTCTAAGTTATAATTCCTTGTGGCGTCTAAGAAATTGCCGCGAACCTCAAAAAAGCAGCGGTCTCCGTGGGTGCGTAGGCTCAAGCAAGCCTTCGTTCTATTTGGCGCGTTCGTCTTTATCGCAGTTTCTGTCCTAGGCTTTTTTTACTTCAAGGCGCGTCGCAACGCCGAGGAAGCATTCTTCGACATAAACGGTCGAATTGAAAAGGGGATAAACACTCCCACGACCAAAATGGTCAGTCGAGATGGGGTAGTGCTCTACACCGTCAGCAAAGAGTACAGAACCCTTCTCAAGCTTAACGAGATTCCAAAGTTCGTGCAGAACGCGGTGATAGCTGCCGAAGACAAGCGGTTCTATCAGCACTCTGGCGTCGACATGACTTCGATTCTTCGGGCAGTCTTCGTCGACGTCCGAAGGCAGAAGCTCAGTCAGGGAAGCAGCACCATCACCATGCAGCTTGTGAAGCTGCTCTTTAATGGCAGCAAGCGCACCTTCGACCGAAAGATGAACGACATCGCCTACGCCCAGGCGCTAGAACAGCGGCTCCCAAAGGACAGGATCCTTGAACTCTATTTGAACAAGGTGTTCTTTGGAGAAGGTGCCTATGGGATCGGTGAGGCGGCAAAGGTTTATTTCAACAAGAACATCAGTGAGTTGACCATAGGCGAAGCTGCGATGCTTGCTCGTTGTATTCGACGTCCCAGCTACGAAAACCCAATCCGTGACATTGAAGCGGCGACGCAGAACCGAGATGTGGTCTTGGGGATCATGCGTGCTGAGCACATGATCACCGACGAGCAGTACGAGCAGGCTGTCACCGAGAAGCCTCACATAAATCCTAAGCCAAACGCGACGGGAATACATATTCGTCCTGGCGCTGAGCACTTTGTGGACCATGTCATGAAGTTTGTCGAGAAGGACTTGGGACTCGACTTGAACAATGGCGGCTACACCATCGAGACCTCTCTGGACTACAGCCTGCAAAAGCAGGCGGTCTCAGCGGTGAAGGACTTCGTGGCCAACCACCGAAGCTATCGTGTGAATCAGGGCGCCTTTATGGCGATGGACAGCGATGGATTTATTCTTGCGGAAGTTGGAGCCCTGAACTACTCCGTTCACCATCAAAACATTGTCACCAGCGGTAGCCTCCAGCCTGGATCTGGCTTTAAGCCGATCTTATACGCGACGGCTCTCAAGCAGGGGACGATTTCGATGGACAGCATGCTCTCGAATGCACCGATCCGCGAGGTCGATGAGCGAGGCAAGGTTTGGGAGCCTAAAAATGCCAGCAGGAACGAGAACCAGTCGTCCTACAGCCTTAGGTCCGCGCTTGCAAATTCAATCAATCTTTGTGCCATCCACACCATTCAGCAGGTTGGCCCAACCGTCGTCGTTCAGACAGCATACGATTCGTTCGGATTCAAATCAAAACTAGAGCCATACGACCCACTCGCGCTTGGGGCTAGCG
The DNA here is from genome assembly GCA_903927025.1 of uncultured Armatimonadota bacterium. GTDB lineage: Bacteria > Armatimonadota > Fimbriimonadia > Fimbriimonadales > Fimbriimonadaceae > Fimbriimonas. The sequence goes on along the minus strand of CAIYLG010000022.1, from coordinate 25,017 downwards.
CCGTCACACCATTGGAGATGGCGGAGGCGTATTCCGTATTCATGCTCCACGGCGACCGCGTTCATCCTCAGCCCGTCCTGAGAATCCTGGATGCGGATGGCACGTTGGTCAAGCAGTACGAGCCACAAAGATTCTCCGGCGCGTTCGATGGCGGTGTAAGCGACCAAGTTGACGAACTTCTTCGCGGCGTCGTGGAGCACGGGACCGGTACCGAAGCGCTGAGCGTTCCGGATGCACGAGGAAAGACGGGAACCACGAACGACGCCAAGGATGCATGGTTCACCGGATATGCAGATGGCGTCCTCGCCACCGCATGGTTTGGTCACGAGGTTCGTTCTGGCAAAACATGGGTGTTGAGGCCGATGAGTTCCGCAGTGTATGGCGGAACTACGGCGGCTAAGGTGTGGGCGGACATCATGTCCACCGCCAGAGACAAATACGCACGAAACCCCGGCGTTCCCAAAGAGGATGCGGCTCCAAAGCCAAAGCCGAAAGATCCCGAAGCCGGACCCGAAGTGGATCCCGATTTGGTCGCGGTGCCGCCATCTGCCGTTGTTCCACCAGATGGAACAACCACCGGAGACGTCGATGCAAATAGCGGTGTCATGACCTCTTCAGCTCCGGGGACCTCGGCCACCATTAAAGCCCCCGATGATCCGTTGCCTGGTACGAAACCGAAGGGCACAGACACACCACCTCTAGATGCCCCTCCGGCAGTCAAAACGAAGCGAGCGGAGAAGCCGAAGGATGACGAGGCGGAAACCGTTACGGTAGATATCTGTGTGGACTCTGGGCTCATCGCAAACCCGTACTGCCAGGAAACCGTCAGCAGAACCTTCAAGAAGGGCAAAGAGCCAAAGCGAAAATGTCGAATTCACGGCCCTGGTGATTAGCTATGTCCGTTATTTACACGCCAAGGAAGCCAGATCTCGATGCTCGGATGCTGATCTTTCCGAGCGCGATTCTCGTCGCCTTGGTCGTCCTGTTCATGCGGCTGTGGTACTTCCAGGTTGTCCGTGCTCAGGAGCTCCAAGAGCGTGCGGATGCCTCTAGAAGCGTGCAGGTGACTCAGCCGGCACCGAGAGGATTGATCTTTGACCGCAATGGGGAACTAATTGCCGGAGTGAAGCCCGAGTTCGTGGTCACGGCAATGTACAACGACGTGAAGAAGCACCCCGAGGTAATCGATCGGGTGGCCAACATTCTCTCCGTCGATTATCGCAAGCTAGAGTCAAAGCTCATTGAGGCGAAGACTAAGCCAGACCTCTTTATGCCGATCTATGTCGGTGCTCAAATTACGGATGGAGTTCGGATCGCTGAAACTCGCGATGATCTTCCTGGAATCGGAATCGAGCTCCAGCCGATGCGCTACTACCCGGACAGCAAGAGCTTTACGCATGTGCTCGGCTACGTCTGGACTCCAAGCGATAAGGACGTCAAGCGCATTCAGGAGTTGAAGCGAAAGCCTGCCGACTACGTGGGCAAGTCAGGTGCGGAAAGGGCGTTTGAGGTCAACCTCATGGGAGAGCCCGGAACCGAGGAGCGAGAAATCGACGCCAAGCGCCGATCCGTACGCTCGATGGGGGGCAGTGCTCCTACACCGGGAGATCAGCTTCTTTTGAGCCTAGACTCCAAGCTTCAGAAATTTGCGACCAAATACATGGCGGACCACGGGTACGTTGGCGCAGTAGTAGCGCTGGATCCCAAAACTGGAGAGGTGCTTTGTCTCGTCAGTAGCCCCACGTACGACCAGAACCTATTTGCCTCTGGAATCAGCAAGAACGACTGGAATACCCTTTCAACAGACGACAAAAAGCCTCTGATTGACAGGGCAATTGTTTCAAGCTACGCGCCAGGATCAACGTTCAAAATCGTGACGAGCATCGCTGCATATGAAGAGCACAAGTTCGACACCGACAACCACTACATCTGCGACGGCGGGGTTCACTCTGGCAAGGCATTCTTCAAATGCCTTGGATACCATGGATCAATTGGCTACTACGATGCCATGGCGAAGTCCTGCAACAGCTACTTCTACCAGCTAGGCCGGGATGTTGGCGTCGATGCCTTGAGGCGCGCTAGCGAAGAAGTCGGATTTGGAGAACGAGAAGGGCTCGAGATTGGCGATGCTAAGGGCGTGGTTCCCAGCCTCGAGTTTATGCAGAAGTACTACCCAAAGTCGAAGTGGTATGAAGGCGACACCTTAAACTTTGCAATCGGTCAGGGCTATGTCTCTGCAACCCCCCTCCAATTGGCGAACATGGCAGCAATGGTTGCCAATGACGGCGTGAGGTACAAGCCGCACCTTCTTCACGGAGTCAGGCCGTCGAACGGTAGGGGGCCAGATCAGTTGGTAAAGCCAGAGGTCGCGAAGACAATTCAGGCGTCTCCGGAGTTTTGGGCAGAACTCAAAAAGGCCCTGGTTGGAGTAATGGACCACGGTACAGCCGCCGGTGCAAAGATTCCTGGGGTCACGTGGGCAGGGAAGACGGGAAGTGCTGAGCACGGCAACAAGACGGAAAAAACAAATGCCGTCTTTGTGGGCTTCGCACCTGCTGAGGACCCGAAGATCGCCATCTGTGTCCTTATTGAGAAGGTTGGCCACGGAGGCGACTTCGCCGCTCCGCCCGCGAGAGATATCGTTCAGGCCTTCTTGTCAGAAGGTAAATCGAGTGGCGCACCAAATGCGGCGACATCCGCATCTGCCTCGCCGGCCTTGACTGTGTCGCCAACGGCTCGATAGGCATCGGCAAGTCGTTTTGCGGCGTCGGTTGCGGTGGCAAGCGTCTTCTTTGCCGATTCCAGCGATTCTCCGCCATAGCTCAGCGGCCCACCAGGGTTCTTGGCGAACCTCACAATGTTCGGCACCGTGGCAGACAGGTACTGCTTGTAGCCGGTCACGGCTGGCTGCAGAAGGCTAATTGCATCCTTAGGCTGCGTACCGGGGATCATTGCTAGCTTGAGCCTCGCACCAAACGTCTCGGTTGGAACGAGTTCTGGAAGGCTCCTAACCTTGAAGTAATCCGTTTCTTCGACCGCAACAAGCCTATGCAGGGTTTCGATTGCCGCCCCATCCTGGCCGATCGAAGCTTGAAGGTCCGCGAGGAGGGTCAGTGTCTGCAGATTGTTGGGATCCATTTCCACTGCGCGCTTCACCGCTCCGAGGGCATCGCTGGGCTTCTTGTCTTTCACCAGTCTCGCGAACAGGCGTAGGTTCCGTGTGGTGGGGCCGGCGTCAATCGCGTGCTGAATATATTCAATCTTCTTGTTCTGATCCTGCTCGAGGCTCGCCGAGAGTGCCCAGACCTCGGCATCCCACGGGGCGGAGCCCCGCAGGGACTCAAGAATGGAGGATGCCTGGTTATATCCCTTCGTCTCGATGTAGCCACGCACTTGCGCACGTTGGGCCTCGAGGTAGCCCAGGTAGGCAAGCACCAAGGTGAACGCTCCAACACCGGCTGCAGCTAGTCGCCGGAAGTTGGCAGGGAGGAATTCAGGCGCAACCGCGTCTGAACTCAAAAGGAGACCGAGTCCCAGGAACATAAAGACGGGAAGGCCGATGCCGTAATAGGAAAAGTCGCTGTCGATAAAGCTGTGCACGACAACTGACAGGACTGCGGCAAAGACGCAGGCACGCAGCACGTTCTGGCTGCTGCGGAGCTTCTCTCCACCCCGGAGGAGCAGTCTCGACCAAAGCGCAAGGCCCGCGAACAGTAGAATAGGTGCTAGGAGCGTCGCTTCGGCGGCAAGCTGCAGGTATGCCTCGTGGGCAAAATGCGTCTGTGTCGTCAGGCCGGGACGTCCAGATTCAAATTGAAACGTTCCGATGCCAATTCCCATCGGGTTCTTCTTTGTGATCTCGATTGCGGACTTCCAAAGGAGTTTTCGGAAACCCACGGATTGATCAGAAGACGCATTCGAATTCACCAGGCGAGCGCCCGGGCTCGCCACTCCGCCAGACGCTGCGCTTCCTTTACCTTGGAGCGAGAGAGCGCCACTGAGCACAACAATGGCCGCTACCGTTGCTGCAGTGACGGCAGCCGCACGCTTGACATCAGCCTTGGGCAACCATCGCAGGAGAAGGATTGCGAAAGCGATCAAGGAGACCGCTAGGGCCAGAAGGGCACCCTTACTCTGCGTGAGGAACACGGCAAGACCAATCGCTACACACCCCGCCGCGTAGCCTAGATTAGCCGGACGCTGCGAGTTGATCGCCAGCCCGAGACCGGAGAAGAATCCCACAACAAGGATCGCCGCCAAAGCGTTAGGGCCCACCCATTGAGGAAAGATGCGCCAAGTAGGGTCGATGGCCTTCATATCGCCATATTCCCGGAGACCAAGCAGCGCCAACAGGACGCAGCTCGCAAACATGGCCGTGAGCAAGATTGTTGGGCCCTTCTGTCTTCCAGTGACGGCAACAGTGGCATAGAATGCCATGCCGTAGGTGACCCACTCCATCGCGGCAGGAATCGACACGCCTCGGTAGCTCGAGACGCCAATTGTCGAGACGATGAGCGCAAGCAGCCCGACAAAGAGACTCCCAACCGTATTGTTGGGTACCTGCATGATCCTTCGCTGAAGAAGCGAAGTCACCAGAGCCGCCGCACACAGCAGGGCGAGGATAGCGTGGGAAAGCGTCGGAGTCTCAGAGGCGCCCATGAGCGCACTCACGAACGGATCAGCTCCGGGAGCAAGCCCTAATGAGTCGACCGCAACCTGTCCGCCTATGAGAGGCGCTAGGAATGCAGCCGCTGCGAGGAAGAGTATCGGCAGGTCCAGCTTCTTGGTCATCGTCGCATTGCCCTTTTCATGATGTCTATTTTGTTTTGAGTAATGAACAGGCCCGCCCGAAGTCCAAGTGCGGCGGCGGCTCCAGCTAGAGCAAAGGGTCTCAGTGGCGCGGCGACGCTAGGCAACATATTCTTTCTATAGAAGCGAAGCATGGAGCCATGAAAGCGACCGATCATGCGATTGGGCGCCTTGTCCGTGCTTCGTCCGATGGCGTGGGTGACGACGGCATTCGGCACGTACATCACCTTGAAGCCTGCCTTCCACGTTCGAAAGCACCAGTCCACGTCCTCACAGAACATAAAGTATTCCGGGTCAAGGGTTCCAATTTTGTTGATCAGTGTCTCGGTTGCCAAGAAGGCGCAGCCGCTGACCCAATCCACCTCGCGTGGACCGTCGTGAGTCCAATCGAGCATCAAGTAGTCGCGCGTGTAGCGATTCTTTGGGAAGAGCTTTCCAATGGGTGTATTTCTGAAAAGTGCAGCGAGCGGGTTGGGGAATCTGCGGCAGCTGAGCTGAAGTGTCCCGTCTGGATTCAGCACCTTCGGGCCGATGATCCCAGCTTCAGGGTTTGCCTCTACAAAATCTAAAAGGCTCCTGATGGCACCCGGGTGAACGGTGGCATCTGAATTTAGAAGGAAGGCATGCCGCCCCTTTCGTTCTTTAAGCGCAAAGTTGTGCCCGCCCGTGAATCCCAGATTGGTGCTCATTCGGTAGAGGCGAACCCAGGGGAACTTTGCTTCAACCATGTCCGGTGAGCCATCTTCGCTGTTGTTATCTATCACGATGACCTCAAATTGGGCCTCGTCTTTGGCTGCCTCCAAACTCTCCAGGCAGGCCTGAAGGTCTTCGGAGGTGTTCCAGCTGCACACCGTAACGCTAAGCTCTATATCCGGCATCGTAGCCTTTTGCGCGCACAAACGCGGTAAGGAAAATCAAAACAGACACAAACGGCAGTACGAGAACTCTCGCAGTTGCGCGGTAGTGCTTCCACAGATAACGAGAAAGACTCTTGTGTGATTCCCAGATCATGCTTTTTCGCACCTGTTTCGTGCTTTCGCCGCCATGATGCCGAATCTGAGCGGTGGGCGTATACACGCAGTTCCACTTGGCTTTGTGGAGCCGGTAGAGCAGATCGACCTCGTTAAAGAAGATCGGGAACGACTCGTCGAACGGAGCTTTTGCAGATCCGACCGCCTCTAGCGCAGTTCTTCGGAACAAAAGAAATGTTCCCATTGGCTGTGGCGCCGGTTGCTCCAGGTGATAGTTGAATCTCGAAAGCCGGTAGCTGTCCAGATGTCCACCCAAGGAGTTTCCTAGGCCAGTCACGTCGCCGAATATTCCAAGAAGTGTTGGGAAGCCACGCACAGACTGTTGGATCATGTCGTCTACTCCCATTTGTTTGATGCCAATGCAACCGACGGACGGATGGTCCTGAAGAAACTTCAAGGCGATATCAAGCGAGTTGTCCAGGAACTCGGTGTCTGGGTTTAAGGTGAGGATGTACTCGCCCTGGGCCCGCTCAAATCCGAGGTTGTTTCCTCTGGCGTAACCCGTGTTTGCTTTGCTCGCCACAAGAATCGCCCACTCGAAAGATGTTGAAACCATTTCTGCGCTGCCATCCGTAGAGGCGTTATCCACGACGATGACCTCGAAGGGAGTCGATGGGGGAAAGAGCTCAATGGAGTGAAGGCAGGCACGGAGCAAATCCTTCGTGTTCCAATTCACGATCAGGATGCTCAGCATGTGAAGAGAGTTTACACGACCCGGGTATTGCGGTTATGACCGCGAAAATCCTTGTCATTCGTTTACGCCTCAATAGGTTCATTTGAACCTGAAATGTGTGGGTAAGGATAGTGTAAGAGACCCTAGTAGAGGTTGACTCATTAGGGAATGGGTAGGTAACTTGCCTGTGTTTGTCGAGGTGCTTGTCCTCCCAAAAGGGCAATCCGTCGGTGTTTCCGACGAAGAGGAGATCGCTTGCAAATCAAGAATCTGACCTTAGCTTTGAGCCTGTTAATGACCACCGTGGTCATTGCGCAAGATAAGACGCATACCGTGAAGGCGGGAGAAACCGTCTCAACTATCGCTGCGCACTTTAACGCTCCCGTAGACGCAATTCTTCGAGCAAACGACCTTGACACAAAGTCGCTTCTCCAGCCGGGCCAGCAACTTTCGATCCCAGCCGCAGAGTCTTCACTCCATCACTACAAAGTTCGCAACGGAGACTGTGACTGGACAATCGCCCGAAAGTTCAATACTTCGATTCACAAGCTTCACCTGGCGAACCCCGATATTGAAAACTGGGACGCCCTTAGAAATGGCAAGAACCTTGTCATTCCCGGAAAGTCAGGCACGACTTTGGTCGCATCTGCTAAGAAAACAACCAAAAAGATTGATCACAAGGCGAACAGCCGACCGTTCGTGGTTTCTGGCGACGATACCGACTGGGTCATCGCTCATCACTTGGGTGTGTCCGTTCATCTTCTCCACGAATTAAATCCAGATGTCGACTGGAACCGCCTCCGGCCTGGGAAGCATATCCTTGTTCCAGGTTCTGCCGGCTCTGCTGGAACCCGCGTTGCAAAGGCAGAAACTCATAGCAAGCTCAAAGTCAACCGAATTCGATCCCGCTATGCGGTGATCAACTCAGACGCAGTTTCCATTCGCCGAGAAGCGGGAGCTCATGCTCACAAGATCACGACCGTTGATACCGGAACTCGAGTGGTCGTTCTCGACAGAGATGGAGCCTGGTACAAGCTTCGATTCCCACGTGGAACTGAAGGTTGGGTCCGAGGAGACTTCCTAAACTCTGCCAAGGCCCCCGCCACCCGCCGTCGCCGCAACACGGATGATGAGGGAGACACGAGAGTCGCAACGCGGACCACGCGCCGAAGAAGGCACTCCTCAGAATCTCTTGTTGCCATTGATAGCGACGTGAAGTCCAACCCGATTCTTAAGCGAGCCATCGCGATGAGAGGCACGCCGTACCAATACGGAGAGAGCTCAAGATCTGGCACGGACTGTAGCGGTTTCACATGGCAGATTTATAAGACGCAGGGTGTGCACCTGCCTCGAACAAGCCGAGAGCAGTCTGAAGTTGGTCAGCCTGTCAAAAAGGGCGACCTTAAGCCAGGAGATCTCCTGTTCTTCGGCTCAAGAAGGGGCCGAGGCGTTCACCACGTGGCAATTTATGCCGGCAACGGCAAGTTCATCCATGCAAGCAGCGGCGGCGGCAAAGTTCAGTTCAACAGCCTGAGTGATGATTACTATCACAATCACTACAAAGGCGCTCGCAGAGTGGTGAAGCTGAGCAAGTCCAAGCATTCCACGAGTTCGTCCCATGCGAGCCACTCCACCCAAACCGCTTCTAGCGATACCAATGCAACTCCGCTAGCGAAATAGCTGGTCATCCAACCATTTGGCGGGTCCGTGCGATATACGTCGCACGGACCCGCTACTCATTTAGCGCGTCCCATTAAATCGTGGTGCCACAATGCCCGGTTTGGCGTCTGAATGACTGGTATAAAGAATATATAAAGAACATGAAAAGCCTACAACACTCCCGCAAAAACAAGGGCTTTACGCTGGTAGAGCTTCTCGTCGTCGTTCTCATCCTCACGTGCCTTACCATCGTGGCGCTGCCGGCATACCTTAGCGAGGTCAACACATCCAGGCAGGGTGCCGCAAATGCGAACGCAAGAGCTTTGGCGACTGCAGTTCAGGCGAAGGGACTCATCGCCAATGGCTATGATTCCACCTTGGCGGACTATGCAGTCGACATGGGCGGTGCACTCCCAATGAACCCTTGCACTGGCACGACAACCGGCTACACGATCATAACAACCGCTACCACAGCTCGTATTTCGCCAACCACAGGAACAAATTGCGGCACTTGGACCCCAGTTACGTACCAGCTGGTGCTCTAATCGCTTGCCCCCCTTGCCTTTAGGGGGGCATTTCTTCCACACTATCTACTCTTCGGCCCGGTCGTCTAGCGGTTAGGATGCCGCCCTTTCACGGCGGAGATCGCGGGTTCGAGTCCCGTCCGGGCTACCACGCGCTCAATCACTGTCGCGGGTAACAAGGTGTGCCGAAGATCTTCTCCCTTTCCTAGAAGGGTCTTCCTGCGCGTCCAGGTTCTGGAGTGAACAAGAGCCACTCCGCATCGGGAACTGCGACCGACATGCTCGCTCTCAGCGATTCGCATCCCGGTTGCTCCGTTTGATAGTGCCCAGCCGCAATCAGCGTCATCCCAGACTCCACAGCCTCAAGGGCAACGTGCTGTTTAACTTCACCGGTTATGAGTAAATCGGCACCGGCGCGTTGGGCATCCATCCACGCAGTATCGGCTGCGCCTCCCATGAACGCCACTTTTTTGATGCGCTCGGAGGGAGATCCCCAAACCCAACATCGCGTCTTCAGCAGTTCATCGGTCCTAGAAGCGAATTCAGCGAGAGTGCAGGGACTGGACAGTTTGCCAACTCTGCCTAGAGGGAGCTCCTCAGAAGCTTTCAAGGCAAACAGATCAATGGCGGGCTCCTCGTATGGATGCGCTTTCTTCACGGCTCTGACAACGGCTTTTGCCTGCGATTGAAGCAGGGACATCTCGATTCGATCCTCAGCGACCTGTTCTTGGCGCCCAGGCTCGCCCACCGCAGGGTTTGAGGTGTCATCACCGTAGAACGTGCCTTGGCCCCCGGTCACGAACGCACAGCGGCTGTAAGCACCTATCAGACCCGCTCCTGCCCCAGATGCGGCATCGATGATTCGCTCGGTCGATTCCCGTGGAGCGAATATCGTGATCTTGAAACGTGCGACCTCTGATCCCATTCCAAAGGTGTCGGGATTTTCCACGCCAAACATGGCGGCCAGCGTGTCGTTGATGCCGCCTCTTGCTGCATCCCAGTTCGTGTGGGCGGCAATAAAGCTCGTCCCCTGCTGAAGCAGCCGCACAATCGTTCTGCCCTCATGGCTGCGTGTGTCCACCGAAGAAATTGGGTTGAAGATCAGTGGGTGATGGGCAAGCAGAAGCTGGGCGCTCTGCTCTCCGGCAAACTTCACTGCTTCAAGAGACCGGTCCAAAGACACAACGGCCCGAGAGACCGGCTGGTCGATGTCACCAACTTGTAGCCCCACTCGGTCAAAGGACAGCGCATGACGCTGCGGAGCGATGGACTCTAAGGCAGAAAGGACGTCTCTTACCGTCGGCACAGAGAGATTCTGACAGCCGCGGAGGCGATTACAGAGAAGGAAACGGTGAAATCCAAAGAGTCATAAATAAAGAAAGGGGGCTTCATTGCCCCCATCTTCAGATGGCTCTTGCGTGCTCGGAAAGCTGATCGAACTTTTGATTTATATGATTGTCTGAAGGATTGCTTCTGTTCGTACAATATTCAGCTAACTTTCGCAACGCCCGTTCAGAGGTGATGTCCAACCTGTTTGGACTTGTGAGACACAAGCTTAATAAGGAGAACGCCTCGTCTTCGGTGAGCCTTAGTCCATCTGGAATTGTTCCAGTGTGCATAGAGCCCTCCTAGTGCGGGTTTCGCTACTACTATCATAGACGCTGTTCAGAGTCAAAACGTCCATCCTGTTCCAGATTATTGGCAACGATTTATGTTTACTTAACAAATCGTGGGTCAAATGCCCCAAGGCGGTATCCTCCTGCAATGCCTCGGGGCGAATATCTGCAATATGGCGGCCAGGCGGTCGTCGAGGGCGTCATGATGCGCTCACCCAAATTCTTTTCTGTCGCCTGTCGAGCGCCGAATGGTCAGATCCTTGTTCAGACCGAAGCGGTCGAGAAAACCTGGATCGGACGCCAGAAATGGCTGAAATACCCGTTCCTGCGCGGAAGCCTCGCGCTGGTGGATTCGATGGCGCTGGGTTCGAGAGCGCTCAAATTCGCAAGCAACGTTCAGCTCGACCCTGCCTATGCCCTGCCAGTCGAGGGTGAAGTCGCCGCACCGGTTGCTGAGATGCCCAGCCAGCGCGTTCAGCAGGGAGCTATTGGACTCACCCTGTTTGCCAGCTTTATCATCGGCATGGGCCTGTTCGTGTACCTGCCCAACCTGATTGCCGAGTACAGCCAACGCCGCAGCGGTCAAACCAACGGAACCCGAATTAATCTGATATCCGAGATCGTGAAGGTGGTCATTTTCTTTGGCTACATCGGCATGCTGGGTTTGATGAAGGATGTTCGGGAGATCTTCAAATATCACGGTGCTGAGCACAAGGCAATCAATACTCTGGAAGCCGAACAGCCGCTGGAACTGCAGTACTGCCTTAAGCAGACCCGCCTGCATCCTCGCTGTGGCACCAGCTTTGCCATCATCGTGCTCATCCTCGGGCTGATCACTTTTACCTTTGTTCCCAGATATCCGGTCACGGGTCATCAAGGACGAATCTTTGTGGACCTTACCGTTCGTGTACTTCTGGAAATCGTAATCCTGCCGATCATCGCTGGCATCGCCTATGAATTACTGCGAATTGCGGGGAAGTTCAGGAATCAGGGAATCGTCAACTTCTTCTTTAAGCCAGGAATCTGGAGCCAGTTCCTCACCACGCGAGAACCAGATGAGCCCCAGATTGAGGTCGCGCTTGAAGCGCTTAAAGCAGTGATGGCGGCAGAAGAATCCGGCAATGCAAACCCCGTCCAGCCACAAATCCTTGGCGTGCCCAAAGTCGCGGTTTAGTTTTCCGCTAGGGCGACGACCAGAGCGTCTTGAATGGCGTGGACTTCCGTCGCCGAGCAGGAGAACTGATTCATCACCATGCTCACGACCAGCGTCTTCCCAGACGCGGTCGTGATATAGCCGGATAGGGAAGAGACGCGGTCCATGCTGCCGGTCTTCCCGTCAAACTTGATCTTCTTCAGTCGGTTTCCCAGGGTGCCCTTTCCGGAGTGCACCATCGCCATTCTCCACGCCGGCCCGATCTCCTGCGTGTTTCCCCATGCGAGAAGCTTGGCCAGTGCTCGAGTGGTTAAGTAGTTGTGTCGGCTGAGCCCGCTTCCGTCAAATGGATGAACATCGTCTCGATCGATTCCCACCACGTGATTGAGGAAGTCAACTAGGCGTTTGCAGGCAAGTGGGTAAGGGTGCTTGCCAAGCTCGCCTTCTTTCTGGGCCCCAAGCAGCAGCAGGTTCTCCGCCAAGTTATTGTCGCTCGGAGGAAGGCACGCGCTGACGATCTCCAGGCTGCTTGCTCCTTGTACCACAAGGTCAGGGGGTGTTGCGGGAGCCTCTGGGATGGGATGAAAGCCGCGGCCTAAAATAGACGCGGCCGCCTCATCCGGCTTTGGCAGCGCTAGGGTGTCCAGAACCTTGTCCTCCTTTGGCATCTCTCCGGTGACCGTCGCGCGGCGGGTGATCGGGTTGTAGCGTGTCTCGAGTGAATCGGAAGTGGGATGGAAGTGAACTTTGACCCCAAAAGATTCCGGGACCAAGACTGGGCGACGATGCCTGCTGCAGATCGCAAATGCCCCTCTGTCAAAGGTGAACGAACATACCGGCGCAGCGTATTTGTTGGGAAGGTCGTCGTAGTCCCACCCATCTGGAATCTGAGGCGCATACGACTCGTGAACGTAGACGGGAATGTCCCTTCTTGTACCGAGCTGAGACTGGATCTCTTTGAGCCTCGCGTAGGACATCATTGGGTCGCCAGTCGAATCCACAATCAGCCGATCGGGCATTTTCCAGAACGACGTTTGAGGTTTGTAGTCGAGTCCAAGTTCCCAAAGGGCAAACGCACTGGACAGCAGCTTCTGATTGCTTGCTGGCACAACGTGCATAGAGCCGTTGTGGTCATAAAGGTTCTTGCCGGACAAATCGGTGACAGTAACCGCCACAGTCGCTCCGTCCAGTTTGGGATTGTCGAGGATGCGGTCACAAACGGATTGGATGCTAAAGAGAAGTACGGGAAGAATCATTAACGTGCCTTAGATTCTAAGCCTGGGGTGAAGAAAAATCCAGCAGGCAATGACGTACTAGGGCTCATCTGGGAACATCGGTTCCTGAATATGGTCGAAGGCGCCCGTTGCAATGTCGTCAGCCATGAGGGCAGCGAACTCTCGCAAGAGCGGCTCGGAATCGGAATGAGAGATCGACTTCAGGTCAGAGACGACTTGCTCGCGCATCTCCGGAATCCACTCCACCACATGGAACAGGCCATGAATGGCGCTGCGCCGACCGATTCGGCTAGGAGAGTGAAGGCACTCCAATAAAGTTGGACCTCCAAAAACGTGAGGAATGTGGCCACCCAAGACGACGCCTGCCTTATAGATAGTCCTGGCGTAGTCGTCTTGAGCATCCCAAAGAAGGTCACGCATGGCTTTGACTGCGATGGCTTCATCCTCAGTTGATGATGTGAAGCTCACAAGGTCTTCGAAAAGGTCCAGCACGCACCACTGAGCGGATCGACGGTTAGGGTGCCGGCGATCATTTAGTATCTCAATGAGAGCGGGGAAGAAGACGCAGCTGCTCGCGTGCTTTTCAATTTCCGTCTTTGCCTCATTGGAAACGTCCCGATTTTCGCTGTAAAGCAGCTTCACGAGGTCTACCGGCTCCAGGTCGCGGATGTGCCCAACAAATCGCCCAGTGCGCTCGATCGACCGGCTGATTTCAAGTTGCCGGGAGAGCAGGGGTTCGCTGCTTGCGGCAAGATTCGCGAGCATCGCCTCTTCTGTTTCGCCGCGGTCTTCGTTCCAAAGTTCTGGGCAACGTCCGAAGACTCCGTGTGGCGTCCTGGCGACTTCGACGGTAAATCGTTCACCATGAGCCTCGAAAAAGGCAGTCCCCTTCCAGTCTGACGCCAAAACATGAAAGCTGTAGCTGATGGGGTGGGGCGGCCAGTGAAACTTCACCCGATGCGCTGGCTTCCGCGCTAGAGTCGATCCACCATTGGCCCCGACAGCACGATCTGCCATGGCTCGAATCTCTCGAGCCATGGCAGATGCGGCGCTGGGATCCTGGTGGCTTTTCATGACGCGGGCAAGGTCCACTCCTTGCCCGAATAGCTTACCGGGTTGAGCTGATTCCGCGGCTAAAGAACCTCTGGAGGGAGTCATGGCTGTTGCGCAGATACATCAACGTCATGGTGTCGAGTTTGGCCGGCGAGTGGATCTGGGCAACAAAACGATTGTCCAGCTTTCGCAGTGCATCTCCGGCAATAACCCGAACATCGTCGCTGACCGAGCCCTGAGGAGCACCAGCCTGCATCATCAGACCGCTGAGGGCGAAGTGCTGAAGGTCACGTCGAAGCGGCTTGATCGGTTGGTTCTTTCCAATTTCGTCGAACACAGCGCCCATGAGTGTTCCGTAGTGCTCCTCGAGGCTATAGGAGTGCCCTGCCTTGAAGCTATTCTCTGCTATTCGATCCGTCGTGGATGCGCTCATGATGAGGGCCATGAGATTGCTCTGCCACGAACCAATGAGGCTACGGAGCGGAGCGGCCCAGCCGGCGCTGTTCTCATCAAAGCTCAGCGAGTTGAGCACGCTGGGCGGAAAGTCGAAGGCATCCTGAGCGAAGAAGTTGGAGACAATCAGGTGCATTGCCTGACGCTGAACCGCAGGGTCGACCGGAGCCAGGGTTGGGCGCTCGCCCTTGTCACCCTTAAAATTGCGGCTCTCTCGAATTCCTCCCACAAACCGGGCTGCATTTCGTCCTTCTCGGAAGCTGCGCAGCGCAGAGGTGAGCAACACCATCGTACGCGTGGAATAGCTCTCTCCTGGCTTTGGCAAATTGGTGATGGCGTACTGTCTTGCTCGTCTGAGTGACAGCAGAACTCGGTCACTGAAGTTAAGCGGGTCTTTTGCGCCGTCAAATCGAACGGCGTAGGGATCGAACTTGTCCGCCTCTTCATCCGGCATGAACGCGTGTCCGGGAAGGCCTGATTCGCTGGCGATAAGCGACAGCGCATACTTTTCACCGATTGGTGTCTTGGCATCTATAGGGAGGTAACCGTATTTGATCGCCCACTTGTCGTAGGAGCCAACCGTCGGGCTGTAGAAGTTTCCGGACCCCCTAAGGACGGCCATGACGTTGGGCGGCATATAGTCCATCACGCTGGCGGTAATCCCTTCTGCCGCTGTGAGCTTATCGTCGCCGAGCTGGACGGTAGTGAGGTTCGTGGAACCCGCAAAGTTATGGCGGAGGCCCAGACAGTGCCCCATCTCGTGGCTGACGCACATCGCTAGGAATCGCTTAACGTACTCCTCTTGGCTGATATCGTGGTTGACAGCCTGAATAGCATCCCAGCTCAGCTCAGAGTCTTCGGCTAGTTCGGTGTCGTAGGTGCACAGGTGAGTGTTCCAGCCGTACTTGGCAAACCGGTCCTCCATCGACTTTCGCGCCTGCTCACCCGGAGTTGAGAACAACACCCAGTCGTCAGATTCAGTCCGGGTGCGGTCGCGCATCAGCACCTGCAGCGCATTTCGCTCCTGCGGCTTGAGCACGCTTTCTCTGTTTCGGAAGTGCTCCTGCATGAAGTCGCGGATGATGTTGCCGTCGAGAGTGATGCTGGCGTTGAGGATCTCTCCAGACAACGGATCTGTGCGGAACAGCGAGATCGCCTCGAAAGGTGACTGGGGCGAAACCACCATTCGAATGACGTTGTATCGCCCGTCGGCATGGTTGTAGTCAGGATCGTTCTTGGGCGCATCCTGAACCGCAACGGCGTTCTTAAATCCGGCATCCTCAAAAGCCTTGTTCCAGCGAAGGACTCCTTCTTTGATCGCTGGGCGATACGCCTCAGGGATCGAAGGGTCTAGGGTCCACGTGATTGGCTTCACCGGTTCGCTGAGCTTAGCGGAAGCATCCTTTTTGATCAGGTTGAAGCGATTGATAAATCGTTCCGTTCGGTCCTTGTCCTGATACTTGTCCAGCGAGAAGAATGACTCGTCAAAGTAGCCGATTCTTGGGTCTTCCAGACGTGGCTTGTAACCGTCGTCTCGGCGGTACCACATGGTGTAAACGACTTTGAGAGGTGCGCTTCTGTCATCTTCAAGGGTGTTGTCAGAACTCAGTCCCAGCAGCGCCGCAAGCGGATTGGGCTCAGCGCCGCGAGATGAATAGAAGTGCATGTTCATCTCAACGGTGTCGTTTTCAGGGAACCCGCGCACCTTCTCCACACCGGTCTTCTCGCGATCAATTTGGTACGGTCCGCTGAGTCCGCCCATGATCATCTCTTGGAGATGGAACAGGTCGCCATAGAACATCTGAGAAATGTTGACGAGCAACAGCTTTCGCTCAGGATCGGTCTGCTCGATTCGGAAGCTGCCTAGGATCGCCTCAGGGAACGTCCTCTCCGCACCAAAGGCGTAAGGATCCTTTTCGTCCCATCGGAATCCGACGTGAGGTCGCATCAGCCACAGCTGATCGTCGTGCCGCTGCCACTTAAAGACATCTACCGCGTTGCCTCCAACGGGCATGCCCGCGCTTAGGAATCCGCCATCTACACCTGTCTCCAGCGCCGCCTGGACGAGGAACAGCTTTCCAAGCTTATCTTCCGGAATCTCGAGGAGAACCTCTTTCTTGCGCAGGTAGAGCGGCATCGGGCCATCCACGCGCTTGAGGTCCTTTACAGCGCTCTTATAGCTGCTCGCCTTGGAATCCGACTGATCGTCTGACTGCATCGCCAGCCCAAGACTGGGCAGGGCGAGGACAACCGAGGCGATAGCGAAGGCGGGTCTTAATCTAGTCATTTAGAGGTCAAATCTCCTGAGTTGCTCAAGGTGTGCTTGTCTATGCGGTTCTGGCCCATGAAGCAGTTCCATTGTCTGCCCCTTTTCCCCAAACTGGGAGGGGATTTTAGCCTTACATGAAACTTCTTACGCTGTGAAGCACAAGATATGCCAGAAAGAATCGCCAAAAGGGACTTCTTAGTGTTTTTTCACAATCGGCCGAGACCTCGGACGACCTGAGAGCCCCAACTGGCTGACGAGCGCTTCCTATTCGTCCGGTGACGGTACCAGAGACTCAAATTTGGGTGCCAACAGGAACCGTTTCGAGAATTCTGCAATCGGGGCGGGAACCCCTGGATTCTTGGATAGGGCGGTAAAAACAGGGATGGCTGCATCCAAATTCTTCTGCTTCGCGTAGCAGCAGCCGAGCTTGAACTGAACGCCTGCACTACTTTGGCGAGGTAGTCGGAGGTTCTGAAGCATTGCTACAGACTCCTCTAGAAGAGGCGACTCTGGGTCATACACTACGAGGGTCTGATTCTTCTGCGGCCTAATTCGGACCCTGTTTCCACGGCTCAGGGCGTCCGCCATCCAAAGTCGGGCCATCTGGTTCGAAGGATGGCTTACACAGAACCGGCTCAAAGCTTCCCGGGCCTCTCTTGGGCTTAACGCGTCTACTAGGA
Organism: uncultured Armatimonadota bacterium; assembly: GCA_903927025.1. Classification (GTDB taxonomy): domain Bacteria; phylum Armatimonadota; class Fimbriimonadia; order Fimbriimonadales; family Fimbriimonadaceae; genus Fimbriimonas. The sequence continues at coordinate 7,862 of CAIYLG010000022.1, read as the reverse complement.
GAGGTAAAAATTCGGGAGAATCGGGATGTGCCTTGGCAATTTCGAGGCCCGTAATGCGAGCTTCAAAAAACAGAGTGTCAATCACGAAGAAAGCGTCATCTGGCATCGGTGTGTATGTCAGGGCCTTTGTCATCGCACACTTTAGCCGGGCATAGTCCGTCCCAAGTCCGCCGTGAGACTTGTCGTATTCCAACCGATCCATGGCCGCATCAAGCTCAACGCATGACTTGGACCCTCGACTTCGAATTCGTGCCGCCTGACTGTAAACCCAACCCGCCACGATATCGTCCTTCGATGTTCGAAGACGTGCAAGGGACCTCTCCATCGCCTTCTCGGTTTCACCTCGATCCAGGCTACGAATCAGAGTGGTGTCATCGCGTGACAGGTGTCGACCAAGAGTGAGCGGATAAATTCCGAGGGTGTCCCATGAAGCGGACACCGGTACAGACGACATTTGGGAGCCAGGAGAAAGACTGGCAAGCGTCAAGCCCAAGGCACAACAAACTGTAGGCCGAAGATTTCGCATATCGGTTACATCATTATAAGACGAGAATTGGAACCCCGTAATCCAAACAGTGTGAATTTCAACTTGCTGGCGACGTTGAGCAGAAGCTGTGGGAGAGCGACAACCAGTTGACCGAGTGAGATATTGCTCGTTTCATAGTATTCACAACAAACAAAGGCCCACCGGAACCCTGATTGCAGGTTTCCGGTGGGCCAAAGCATCCCACGAATCGGTCTGAGCTACGCCGTGACTAGCGGCTTACGAACGAAAGTGAACTGGCCGCCGGTGAAATCGACTTCCACTCGTTGACCATCCGCGATGTCTCCGCTCAGCAGTCTTTGCGCCAGAGGGTTCACGACTTCATTCTGGATCGCTCGCTTCAACGGCCTTGCTCCGTAAACCGGGTCAAAACCTGCGGTTGCAAGCTCTCTCGATGCGCTCTCAGAGAGGACAAGGTCGATTCGCCTGTCGGCGAGCCTTCCTCGAAGTGCCTTGAGCTGAATCTCGACGATCTGCTTGATCTCGTTGACACCCAGCGAATGGAACACCACGATGTCATCCAGCCGGTTGATAAATTCCGGCCGCAGGTAGCTTCGAACTTCGTTCAGCACATTCTTCTTCGTCGCTTCAAAGCTGTCGTCTGCCGAGATAGGGTCGCTGTAGAAGTGGGAGCCAATGTTGCTGGTCAGGATGATCACCGTGTTCTTGAAGTCAACGGTATTTCCCTGGCCATCTGTAAGACGTCCATCGTCGAGTACCTGAAGGAGGATGTTGAACACTTCTGGGTGAGCCTTCTCGATTTCGTCCAGCAGGATTACGCAGTAAGGGCGTCGCCGCACCATCTCCGTGAGCTGACCACCCTCTTCGTACCCAACGTAACCCGGAGGGGCACCTACCAGACGAGCGACAGAGTGCCTCTCGCTGTACTCGCTCATATCGATTCGAATCATGCTCTTCTCGCTGTCAAACATGAAGTCTGCCAGCGCTTTCGCTGTCTCCGTTTTGCCAACACCGGTTGGCCCGAGGAATAGAAAGGAGCCGATGGGCCGGTTTGGATCGGAGAGTCCGGAACGCGAGCGCCTTACTGCATCGGAGAGTGACCGAATCGCCTCCACTTGTCCGACAACTCTAGCTTCGAGCGCGTCTTCCATGGTCAGCAGCTTCTGCATTTCCCCCTGAAGCAGTCGGCTCACAGGCACGCCGGTCCACTTGCTGACGACCTCGGCGATATCCTCGCTGTCGACTTCTTCCTTCAGCATCTTGCCATTGGCCTGAAGCTTGGCAAGTTCTTCGCTCTCGAACTCAAGCTGGGCTTCCAGCTGAGGGATTTTGCCGTACTGAATCTCACCAGCTTTGCCCCACTCGGAATCTCGTGTGAACGCTTCAAGCTCAGTACGGAGCCCTTCGATCTGACCTTTGAGTTTACGGATCGATTCGATCTTCTCCTTCTCACGCTGCCAGACACCGCGCTTCGCCGAAGCCTTTTCACTCAGCTCCGCAAACTTTCGCTCAGTAGCCTTAAGTCGCTCCTTGCTGGCGGGGTCTTCTTCCTTCTTCAGCGCCTCTCGGTCGATCTCCAATTGATTCATTTGGCGTTCGACCTCATCGATCTCAGCCGGAACGCTGTCGATTTCGATCTTTAGCTTGCTTGCCGCTTCGTCCATCAGGTCAATCGCTTTGTCCGGAAGGAACCGCTCCGTGATGTATCGATTGGATAGGGTTGCCGCCGCAACCAGAGCAGAGTCCGTGATCCGCACGCCATGGTGGATCTCGTATCGCTCCTTGAGGCCGCGAAGGATACTGATCGTCTCTTCCACGCTCGGCTCGCCAACCAGCACCATTTGGAAGCGCCTCTCTAGCGCCTTATCCTTCTCGATGTACTTCTTGTATTCGTTCAGCGTGGTTGCGCCAATGCACCGGAGCTCGCCACGTGCAAGCATTGGCTTCAGCATGTTCGCTGCGTCCATCGAACCCTCGGCCTTACCGGCACCCACAAGGGTGTGCAGCTCGTCGATAAAGAGGATGATCTGACCATCGGAAGACTTGATCTCTTCCAGCACAGACTTGAGGCGCTCTTCAAATTCACCGCGGAACTTCGCTCCGGCGACCAGTGCGCTAAGGTCCAGAGCGATCACAGATTTACCTTTCAGCCCCTCGGGGACGTCTCCGCTCACGATTCGAAGGGCGAGCCCTTCGGCGACGGCAGTCTTGCCCACACCCGGTTCACCGATCAGGACCGGGTTGTTCTTGGTTCTACGACTGAGCACCTGGATAGCGCGACGAATTTCCTCGTCGCGTCCAATGACTGGATCCAACTTTCCGCTTCGGGCGCGGGCAGTTAGGTCAATTCCGTACTTTTCAAGTGCCTGATACTGTTGCTCGGCTGACTGACTTGTAACGCGTCTACCACCCCTAAGATCTTCGACCGCGGCGAGAAGCGCCTTCTTGGTAACCCCAGAAGAGCGCATCAGCTTGCCACAGGCACCGGACTCGTCAACGATTCCAAGAAGGAGATGCTCGGTGGAAACGTATTCGTCCTTGAGCCGGTCTGCTTCTTTGAAGGCATCCGTGAACACACTTTGTAGGCGCGACGTCATTGACTGAACGGGAGCGCCCCCGGATACCTTGGGCATGCGCTCGAGTTCAGTATTGACGTCTTGAGCGATGCGATTTGGGTCGGCACCCACCTTGAGGAGGAGCTGTCGACTGACGCCCCCCTCTTGCCCGAGCAGGGCGCCCAGCATATCTTCAACATCGATATTGGAGTGCTGATGGCGAGCAGCCAGTGCCTGGGCGGATTCGAGGGCCTCTTGGGCCATGATGGTGAGTTTTTCAAGTCGCATGATATTGAGTCCTAGACTATCAAGTCATCTGCGGACATAAGATTCAACGTGAATCTCCCCGGAGAGGTTCCAACTATTTTCCGATACAGAAGTCGTGGAAGATCCGCTCGATCATGTCGGGCGCGGCAGTCTCCCCAGTGATGGCACCAAGCTGCATTGCGGCGTCGGTCAGAAGCACACTCAGAAGGTCATCGGGAGCGTCCCCTTTCAAAAGTGCGGAACACTCGGTAAGTGACTGGTGAGCCTGCTCGACAAACGGAAGCTGGCGCAGATTGACAAATGGAACAACTGGCGTGGATTCAACCAAGTGCTTGATGTCGGCAAGCAAATCATCTATTCCCGCCATCGTCATAGTTGAGATGGGATTTCCGGGGCCATGTTCCGCAATATCAACTTTATTGGCCAGGATCGTATAGCTGATGTCCTGGGAGTCCAATTCCGCGATATGGATGTCATCTTCTGCGGTCCAACCGACCGCGCAGTCATACATATAGAAAGCGTGGTTGGCCTTGCTGGCAACTTCGCGCGAACGCTCGATTCCTTTGGCCTCTACGGGATCCACAGAAGCGCGAAGACCGGCGGTATCGGTGAGGATAACTCGGAAGCCTTCAACCTCTAGCGACTCCTCTATGTAGTCGCGCGTGGTGCCTGGAGTCGATGTCACGATTGAGCGGTCGTTCTTAAGAAGAGCGTTCATCAGAGAGGACTTGCCCGCGTTGGGGCGACCCAATATCGCGATGCGATACCCATTCCTGACCACTTGACCCCAACCTGCGGTGACAACCCACTCAAGCAGGACCTGGCAAACGGCTTCAATTTCCGCGCTTGCCACCGGGCGATCAAGATCGCCTATCTCTTCACTAAAGTCGACACTCGCCTCCACTTTGGCAAGCACACCAAGAATTCTGGATCGCAGCGCCGAGAACTCCTTGCGCAGGACGCCCTTTCTGCTGAGGTTAGCCAGATGAAGCTGGGCTTCTGTCTGGGCGTCGACGGTTTCTCGCACTGCTTCCGCTTGGGTGAGGTCAATCCTGCCGTTCATAAATGCGCGAAGCGTGAACTCACCTGGCTCCGCGAGTCTGGCTCCCGCCGCAAGGCAAGCCTCGACCAATGTGCGCACGGATACTGCCGACCCGTGAAGCGAGAGTTCCACCGCCTGCTCTCCGGTATAGCTTCGATCCTCGGCGAAGGGAAGTGCCAGCCCTTCATCTCCGTTCACGTACTTCCCAAACAGGGCACGGTGAGATTCGACGTCGCCTTCTGGCCAGCTCTTAAATACGTTTGAAGCAACCGTCCATGCATCCGGGCCCGAGAGCCGAATCCACGCCACTGCCGCTGGCTGAACGCCTGTAATGGGGGCAACAATGGTGTCTAGATGGAGTCGATGCACTTCGATAGGATGGCTCAAATGGCATGGACCTATGCCAAGGCAATTCAATTTCGAAAACCAACTCCCAGCTCCGAGAGTAGACTTAAGAACATGAAGCTGTTCGTAGACACCGGTGATATTGAAGAAGTAAGACAGGCTGCTGAGTGGGGGATTCTGGATGGCGTCACCACCAACCCAACACTCATTGCAAAATCCGGAAAGGGATTCAAAGAGACCGTCCTTAAAATCTGCGAACTGGTTCCCGAGGGTGAAATCAGCGCTGAAGTCGTCGCAACCGACTACGACACGATGTTGAAGGAAGCGATGGAGATCAGCTCCTGGCATCCGAATATCGTTGTTAAGGTTCCCCTCATCGAGCCGGGAATCCGACTGGTCAAGACGCTTTCTGATAAAGACATCAAGACCAACGTGACCCTCGTCTTCACTGTTTCGCAGGCTCTGCTTGCAGCGAAGGCAGGAGCGACATTCATCAGCAACTTTGTTGGCCGTGTGGACGACATCTCTGACGACGGCATGAACGCAGTAGCCGCTTCGGTCGAAATGGTGAACACCTATGGATACGATAGCGAGATTCTGGTTGCCAGCGTCCGACACCCCCTTCACGTCGTGCAGGCGATGGAAGCTGGTGCCCATATCGTGACGATGCCGATGAAGATCATGGGCATGCTGTTCAAGCACCCGCTCACAGATGCCGGTCTCAAGCGATTCCTCGCTGACTGGAACGATGCTGGCCTTAGCATCTTCCCAAAAGCCTAAATCTGTAAGACTTAGGTCGGAAGTTTCCGCCACATCTAGCTGGTCGTCGCGATATTATCGCGACGGCCAGCTTCCTTTTTTTAGGATTCCTGGGACGAGATGAATCACTATCTGCTGAAACTTGAATCGTAGCCCGATCAAATAGGGATCTAACTTTCAATAAATTGTGAAAGTTGGCTATGATATGCTTATGCAGGAAGAGCAGGAACCTTCTTCTAAGGTTGCGAAGCCTCGGATCAGGATGAATCCAACGTTGAGTGGATTCATCGCTGCCGCCTGCAACGCAGTCGCCACGATTGCATTCGTGATGCTGGTGCCTGGCCTGGATCGGGAATACGGCATGGTGCTTTTTGGTGTCGTGCCACTCGTAGTTGGCTTCTCAAGCGCCTTATTGCTTGGGCCCAAAGAGGGAGCCAGCTGGAAGAAATGCCTTCTTGCAAGCATGTGGTCGCTGCTGTTTGTTGGAGTGGGAATTCTGATCTTCGCTCTAGAGGGAATCATCTGCTTGGTGATGGCGCTTCCCATTGTCGTGCCGATGCTCGTGATGGGAGCATATGGCGGATGGCGGGTTCTTGGAGTCGTCAAGCGGCGTCACGATCGGGGGATTTCTGTTGCGTTGGCGGTACTCGCCATTCCACTGCTGCTCAATCGAGAAGCGTCAATCGATCGTCCCGTGGTTCGCCATGTTGAGACGACGTCGATGGTCATTCACGCCGCACCCGAGGTGGTCTGGAAGTACGTTTGCTCCATACGGAAGCTTCCAAAAGCCAATGAGCTCCTTTTTCGAGCGGGATTTGCGCACCCAACCGATATCGAGCTGATGGAGCCGAAGTTGGGAGGGAAGCGGGTGTGCCGTCTCTCCACGGGAGACATGCCTGAGCAGGTCGATGCATGGCAACCAAGCCAGCGGCTCGGGTTTCGCGTGCTGGACACACCACCCTCGATGGAAGAGACAGGTCTCTATGGACCGATCCAGACGGCTCACCTGACTGGCTACTTTTTATGCGAGCGAGGGGAGTTCAACCTAGAGCGGCTTCCAAACGGCGATACACGACTAAGCGGAACAAGTTGGTATGCCAACCGAATCGCGCCTGACTTTTACTGGCACCTCTGGACGGATTCGATTGTGGAAGCCGTTCACGTTCGAGTGATGAACGAGATCCGAAATCGGGCCGAGAAGGATACAACGGAGAGCCACATAGCCACCGGACTGTAAAGCTTCCACTCTCAAAAAGCCCAGGTTCCTATCCGAATGAATCCACCAAAGCCGCTACAATCTAACGATGCGCTATCAGGATCAGGTCGTTCGAGCGACTCAAAAGGCACTCGATGACGTCTGTCGGGCCGCGTTGGCCATGCCAGAGGATCGCCTCGATTGGGTGCCGCTTGGCGAGGCCCGCCCGGTGCTCAGCCAAATGCAGGAGATTGCCACTGCAGGGACCTGGTTCATTCCCATCATTCGGGATCGCAAACCACCAGAATTCGACGAGCACGCGCGCAAGGAAGCCATTCGCCTGCGGCAGACCTTTGACACGATAGAGAAGTGCGTCGAAGCTGCCCGGAATACAACTTCTGAACTCTGCAGGGAAATTGCCGCCTTTCCAGATGGGGGGCTAGAGGATGAGATGCGCCTGCCATTCGGCGGCGGTGTCGTGATGACCATGGCTGACGTGCTCAGCATGCATCAGTGGAACCTGGTCTACCACCTCGGCCAAATCAACCAACTCCAGCTCATGCTCGGCGACCGCGAAATGCACTAGGCCCAGAAACTTCAGCGATGGGCACACGGGCATCTATCCCGAATTCAAAAAGGGGTTTCGACCCAGTTGCTGTAGCTTCCCACAGTGGCCGACTCCAACAAAGTTTGGGTGCGAGGTCCCAAACCTCCGCGGGTCGAAGCGCGGTTCGCCACGAAGCAGCAAAGCCTGCTGGGTTCCATCGATTCAATGATGTAGAGACCACGCCCATCCAAACCAGGTCGGGCTGGATTTCATGCTGGACGTCATCGCGTGCCACCAAGCTAAACGAGCCCGGAGACAAGGCGCGCCCCCAGTGCGGCCTCAACTTGGCGCTTCACTTTAGGTTCAAAGTGATCCATTCAAGAACCTAGCGTTTCAGCCGGGCCCAAGAGATTTAAGACGTTGCAACAAGACGGAATGCACCCAACTTTCGTGAAACGGTTAACGAACCCTTGACATGGAGGGTGCCGGGAGGTACCATATTCGACTGTCAGCCACTGAGCGACTTCGAAAAAACTCGAAGAAAGTGAAGCGGTTGTCCAGCGAAGAAAGCTCTTTGAAAGTTGCATAGCGATTGAATAGAAGCAAAGTATCGAGCACTCGAGAGACGCTAATTGTTTAGCAAGCTT
>CAIYLG010000021.1 GCA_903927025.1 uncultured Armatimonadota bacterium | reverse complement strand
CGGGACGCTCTACCAAGCTGAGCCACTGAGTGTTTAAACTAGAATTTGTCGACCAACCAAAGTTGGTCGGGATGGCGAGATTCGAACTCACGACCTTCCCGATCAGATCGGGACGCTCTACCAACCTGAGCCACTGGGTGTTGAAACTAGAATTTGTCGACCAACCAAAGTTGGTCGGGATGGCGAGATTCGAACTCACGACCTCTGCGTCCCGAACGCAGCGCTCTACCAAACTGAGCCACATCCCGATATTTTGTTTTCAGCAGTAGTCGGTGAGTCTCACGACCTTCCCGACCCTGTCGGGACGCTCTACCAAACTGAGCCACATCCCGATATTCGTTTGTTCAGAAAGTCCGTGCAATCACGACCTTCCCGAGCCTGTCGGGGCGCTTCTACCAAACTGAGCATCTTCCCGAATTGCGGTGGAATATTACCTCTCAGGTGGGGAGTTATGGCTAGTTTAAGCGATGCCTGCTAACATAGCGGCACCCATGACGAACCGAACCAATTATCGTGCCCGGCAGCACTTGGTGGGTTATCTGTTCATTAGTCCTTGGCTCATTGGATTTGCCGCGTTCACCCTGTGGCCGTTCCTTCAAAGCATCTACCTTTCGTTCACGCGATACAACATCGTGAGCCCGGCGAAATGGGTTGGGCTTGCCAACTATCGGATGCTTCTCACCCAGGATCCGCTGTTTTGGCATTCGGCTTGGGTCACGATTCGGTTTGCACTGATCTCGGTGCCGCTGGCAATTGTGGCGGGGATTGCGCTCGCGCTTCTGCTGAACATCAACGTGAAGGGGATCGCGGTGTTCCGGACGATCTTCTACCTTCCGTCCATCGTCCCCACCGTCGCCACGTCGGTGCTGTTCATCTGGCTGCTCAATGCCAATATCGGCCTCATCAACAAGATGCTGGCGCTGCTGGGCGTCACCGGTCCGGCTTGGCTGAAAACAGCGCCTTGGGCCTTCTACAGCCTCATTCTGATGGCGCTTTGGGGAGTCGGTGGCAGCATGGTGATCTACCTTGCTGGACTCAAAGATATCCCCGTCCACCTTTATGAGGCAGCTACCTTAGACGGTGCAAACGCGGTGAGGAAGATGCGGCACATCACCCTCCCGATGATGACGCCGGTGATCTTCTTCAACCTCGTTATGGGAATCATCGGGGCGTTCCAGTACTTCACCCAGGCCTACGTGATGACCCCCACTGGCGGGCCCGAGGACAGCACCTATTTCTACAGTCTCTATCTGTACAACCGCGCGTGGAAGTATCTGGACATGGGCTATGCCAGCGCCATGGCCTGGATTCTGTTCCTCATCATCATCCTGATGACCGGCATTGTTTTCCGATCCCAAAAGAAGTGGGTGCACTATGGCGGTTAGCAACAGCGTTTCAAAATATCGACGCCTCGCCCTGTGGTGCCTCGCTCTCGCCGTCACGGTCATCGTGTTTGCCAGTGGACACTCCACGCCGCGCAAGTATCCAGAGCGCAAAGTTGTGCGCTTTTGGCATCGGTGGCAGGGAGACTGGGAGAAGCAGGTCCAGAAGATCGTGGACGCCTTCAACCAGAGCCAAACCGAGTATGAAGTCGTTGCCGTCAGCGTTCCCGGTTCGGGTGCCGACGCCAAGTTCATCCTCGGCGTCATCGGTGGCGACCCTCCTGACCTCATGTCGATGGGAAGCGGTGCGGTGCCCAACATGGCGGCCAATGGATTCTTAACCCCGCTGGACACCCTGATGACCCCGGCGGAGCACAAGGCGTTCTTCGATGAGAGCTATCCCGCGATTCGGGATACCGGCATGTACCGTGGGCACTGCTACGGCATCACGATCGGTGCCGACCTCATGGCGCTGTACGTCAACTGCAAGCAGCTCCGCGACGCCGGCTTTGACCCAGACAATTTTCCGAAGACCATGCAAGGGGTGGAGGAGATGGGCACCAAGCTCAACCAGCACGACAAAGACGGGCACCTTACTCGCCTCGGCTTCCTGCTGACGGATATTGCGTACAACTCTCACCTGTTCGGCGGCGGGTTCTACGTGAAGGAAGATGGCACCCTCGAACTCGATACGCCTCAAAACGAGCGCGCGCTAGAGACGATGGTCAACTACCGAAAGAAGGTTGGGCTGGAAGAGGTTCTGCGGTTCCAAGCCGGTCTCAACGATATCGAGGGTGCGGCAAGCTGGGCGTTTATGCACGGCGACCTCAGCATCACCTACGACGGCCAGTGGCGGGTAGAAGAGCTGCGAAAGTTCAAGCCTGAGCTGGAGTACCGCGTGTACCCGGTTCCTCCTCCCAAGGAGAACGGAACTCCGCTCGGAGGGCTTGTCGGCGGAAACTACATGATCGTGCCCGTATCGGGCAAGCAGAAGCAGGGCGCCTGGGAATTCCTCAAGTTTTGGACCGGTCTCGACAACCCAGATCGTGCCGCCACGTTTTACAATATGGGCGGCTGGCTCCCGTACTCACCGGCTGTGGCGAAGTCTCCCACGTTCCAGAAGTGGCTGAAGGAGAATCCCCAGTTCCAAGCCTTTTTGGACATTCTGGCGAGCCCCAACTGCAAGCCGCCTCCCCCTATCGCGAACCTGCAGTTCCTCAACGACCTGATCACCCATGCGGAGGATCAGGCCAGCCAGGGTGCGGAAACTCCCAAGCAGGCGCTTGCCGAATTGGAGAAAAAATTCAAAGAAGAACGAGACAAGAGGAGGGCGCTGGGCTATGACGAGTGATTCTCACGCCAAGTTGCCCATCTGGACCAAGGTCGCGGTGTATGCGGCGCTGATCGCGCTGTCGATTCCAGCGCTTCTGCCTCTCTTTTGGATGGTTTCGACCTCGCTGAAGACGGATAAGCAGATTTTCGGCTCCGCAGAGCTATCTCTGAAAACGCTGATCCCAACCCCCTTCACCGGCCACAACTATCCGGCGGCAATGCAGAACATGCCGTTCCTGCTGTACCTGCGAAACACGATGGTGCTGTGCATTTCCAGCGTCATCGGTGCGGTGGCCAGCAGCTCGCTGGTGGCTTATGGATTTGCCAAGCTCCAATTTCCCGGCCGCAATACGCTGTTCATGCTAATGATCGCGACGATGGCCCTGCCGGGACAGGTCACGATGATCCCGATCTTCAGCCTGTTCCGAGCGATTGGCTGGTACGGAACCTACCTTCCGCTGATCGTTCCCGCCTTTACCGGTTCAGCCTATTACGTCTTCCTGCTCACGCAGTTCTTCCGGACCTTGCCGGCCGAGATGTCGGAGGCTGCGAACGTGGATGGCGCCAGCGAATGGGTGATCTTCACCCGCCTCGTGCTGCCGCTCTCCAAGCCAGCTTTGGCTACGTGCGCGCTGTTCCAGTTCATCGGGTCTTGGAACGACTTCCTCGGGCCTCTGTTGTACGTAAACGATCCTGCGAAGTACCCGCTTGCGTACGGACTGCAGCAGTTCGTGTCCCACTACGGAGGCTTCTTCGCCCAGCTCATGGCCGCCGCCACCATCTTCACCCTGCCTATCATCATCCTCTTCTTCTTCGCCCAAAAGACGTTCATCCAGGGAATCGCGACGACCGGAGGGAAGTAGGCAACGGCCTGATTAAGAATTCATTCCTAGTTCCTATCACCTAAACACCAGCAACATTGCAAAAGTTGTGAGGTGTGCCTCCATAATGTCGGCATGGATCTTGACCGATGCCCGCGATGTGGCGGGGAGTGGGTGCGAGGGGCAGAGAAGTGTCCGTTCTGTCAATTCGTCCCCATCGGAGCCGGACTTAAAGCGCCAACGGCAGCTGAGGAAAAGAAGAAGAAGAAGAAGTATCGGCGCTATGCCGAGCCGGGTTCTTCCAAAGGATTTCTGAGTCTGATATTCTTGGGTCTCATTGGTTATGGTGCCGTAAGGTATCAGCCATGGCAAGACGACTGGGAAATGATTCGTTCTCTGTTTGGGCAGGGAAGACACCATAGCCTGGTAGGGAACTGGGAAGTTGTGAAGACGGTTGCGTCCGAAGGCGAGCAGGGGCTCGTCGCAAGAGACAACGTCAAGAAAGGACTAATCGAATTCTCCGACAAGGGCAAAGTGACGTTCAGCCTTGTACATCCTCAGTCGGAGACGAAGGCAAGCGGCACGTACCTGGTGAGCGGGACTCAACTTGCATTCAAGGGACTGGAAGGATCCGGCGATGGTGCCGATCAGTTTCCGGCCTCGCTGAATATGAGCCTTGCCTGGACGGGGGCGGATGATGTGGTGGCGATGGATAAAACGGAAGCGATTTACCTCCATCGAAAAAAGAGCAACGTCTCACTTTCGACGTTTATGCAGGTGGGCCTCAAAAAGAAGGGCGGCGAAGAGCTGAAAGATGCCCCGGAACTGCGAGGCATCTTTGGCGACGTGAAGCGTGAAGCGGACAAGACCGAGAAGATGATCAACGCTACGGACGAGGGGAACCAATGAACCAAACTAAAAGCACTCGGTTCGGCTTCACTCTCATTGAACTGTTGGTGGTGATTGGCATCATCGCAATCCTCGCTGCGATTCTATTCCCAGTTTTCGCCAATGCACGCCAAGGCGCCTTCCGAACGAAGGCCCTTAGTCAGGCTCAGCAGCTTGGTACCGCACTGACCCTCTACACGGATCAGAACGATGGAAAGTATCTGCCGTCCACCAACTACGGTGATGCAGATTCTGACCCCAACAAGATGTGGCAAAACGTCTTGGTCGGCCTTGTAAAGAGTCAGGCAGTGTTTGTCGCGCCAGACAGCGATGGAAAGTTTGCGACTGCCTGGACCGATCGCGGTGAGATGTCGATCGGCTACAGCAGCGCGACTGCCATCGATACAACCCAAGGCTGTTCTGACACCCAAACCGATCCAAGCGGATGCCTTGCCTTTAAGACACCTGCTGAGTTCTCCAAGCTTGAAAGCAGCTCCTCGGTCGGCTTGTTCGCCGTGACGCCGAACGGCTCAACCGACGCAAAATACCGTGGATACGAGTTCAGCCCCTACAACGGAACGCTGAATGTGGATCATCCCAATCTGAGTCCGCCTCTGGTCAGCGACCGGGATCTGGTCAAAGAGATGTCGGTTTTGCCGCCTGAGGCGCTGAAGCCGATCTACTGCCGATACCTAAGCACGGGCAAGGATGAAGGATTTACTCCCGTCATTTTTGCAGATGGCCACGCGAAGGACTACAGCGCAAAACAGATCGCAGAAGGCACTTCCAACATCACTTGGCGATTCCGCTAGGCGATTGGCGGGAGCGGGGCTGGGTACAATCTCGAATTGCTGTTGGGCCTGTAGCTCAGTCGGTAGAGCAGCGGCCTTTTAAGCCGTTTGTCGCGGGTTCGAGTCCCGCCGGGCCCACCAGCGCCTAGCTTTTGTCATCCACAAAGCCTAGAATTGGAAGCAGAATGCTTCCCCTCAATGAGGATCAAATTCGGACGCTGACGTCCGCCATTGACCGAATCGTTCCCGCCGACGATTACCCTTCTGCATCCGATCTCGGCTGCGCCGATTTCCTTCTCGTGCTTATCGCCAGCGAAGGTTTGAGCGAGACCTATCGAGCCGGCTTGGACGGGCTCAACCTGGAATCTCAAAAGTTGGGGCAGAAGTTTTCCGACCTGACTCCCGAAGCCCAAGACTCCATCCTCTCGCTGTGCGAAAAGCGCCGAGTGGCCGCTGGCTGGGCTGTTTCGCCCCGCAAATTCTTTACACTGCTTGCCCGGCAGACGGTCGAGGGCTATTACGCCGACTCGGGCAACGGCGGCAATCGCGGAGAAGTGTCCTGGCGGATGGTCGGCTTTGAGGTGCGCGGTTGAAAGTCGACGCGATTGTCGTGGGCTCGGGGGCCGGAGGAGGCATCGCAGCCTGCATCCTCGCCGAAGCAGGGAAGTCAGTTCTTTTGCTTGAACGAGGAAGGAATTTGGCGCACAGCGATGTCCCAAGGGACCACTTGCGCAATCATCGCCTCGCTCAGTACGGCCACGGCACCGGACCGGAACTGGACGGGAATCCGCGGCTCCTGAATGGACGCAGGTATCGCCCCAATGAGGGCGGCTACAACAACAATGCGAGCGCGGTGGGTGGCGGCACGCTGGTGTACGGAATGCAGGCCTGGCGATTTCACCCCCTCGACTTCAGGATGGCATCCACCTATGGAATTCCGGAAGGAAGCTCCCTTGCCGATTGGCCCATCAGCTATGAGGACCTGGCTCCCTATTACGAGAGAGCCGAATGGGAGATTGGGGTTGCCGGCGAGGAGCCAGCACCACAAATGCCATTGCGCAAGAAGTATCCGATGCCAGGAGTCCCACGGTCCAAAAAGGCAAAGACACTAGAGCTGGGATGCCAGAAACTAGGGTGGACAAGTCAGGTGACTCCGCTGTTGCTCAACTCTGTTCCGAGGGGAGGACGCGAGGCATGTACTCAGTGCCAGCACTGCGTAGGATTCGGGTGTCCTCCCGATGCTAAGAACGGAACTCACAATACGGTGATCCCACGGGCCCTTGCGACCGGACGATGCACCTTGATGGCCGAGACCTTTGTGAAGCGCCTTATCAAGTCGAAGGGCGGAAGGGTGACTGGCGTGGTGACCGTTGACAACGAGGGTATCGAGACACGGCATGAAGCCGAAGTAGTGGTGCTGGCGGGTGGGGCGATTGAGACAGCGCGACTGATGCTGAACTCCAAAGTGGGCGGCGATGCCGTTGGTCGAAACCTGCAGGGGCACTACTACGCGGTTGCGGCTGGCTATATGCCGGAGCCGATTTATGACGGCCTTGGACCGGGCGTGTCCATTTCTACCCTCGAGTTCAACCACGGAAACGAGGGTGTGATTGGCGGCGGGATGATGTCGGATGACTTCATCACCATGCCGATTATGTTTGCGAAATCCTTTCGGCCGTCCAGCGTGCCAATGTGGGGGCAGGCCCACAAGGACTGGATGAAGAAGTACAGCCGCTTCATGCAGGTTGGTGGTCCAATCCACGAGATTCCAAGCAGCGAGTGCAGGGTTGGAGTTTCTGGCTCTGTTCGAGATAAATACGGCGTTCCAGTGGCCAGCCTCTCTGGCACCACGCATCCAGAGACGGTGAAGACGACCAAGTTCATGTTTCAAAGGGCGAAGCAGTGGCTGGAGGCTTCGGGTGCCGAGGATATCCTCATCCGAGAACCGGGACTTCACCTCAGTGCTGGTCAACACCAGGCGGGTACATGTCGCATGGGAGTCGATCCGCGGGACTCCGTGGTCGATCTTCGGTGCCGAGTCCACGGCCACGACAACCTGTTCGTGGCAGACAGCTCGGTCCACGTGACAAACGGCGGCTTCAACCCCGTGCTCACGATCATGGCGCTCGCATTTCGGACTGGGGATGGGATTGTGGGGGCCTGGTAGGCCGACGACGTCGTCGTTTAGCATGAAATTGCCCAAGAGTCCCGTCCTAGGAGCCGGGCTTTTTACAAGAATATGTCCCAGGTAATATGCGCGAGCAATGAAGCGGAAATTTGGGCTACGGGTTTGCGGGCTGGGCTGGGCGATGTTGTTGGTGAGCGGAATGGCGGCGGCGTCAAGCGCCCATCCGGATGATCAGGCTGAGGGTCAAAAGGCGTTGCGATTGATGGCGATCGCCGGTGAGATTCAACAGGGCACCAACACCGCGAGCCTGATCAAAGAAGCGGCAGGTCTATGCGGATTTTCAATCTGGAATGACATGCACGCCTCGTTGGTACCGGCAGCATCCGCGAGCAGCAACCACCTGGCGATGTTCGATAGCGAAATTACGAACTACGCCAAGATGTTCGACAATGGCCAGTGGATGAACTTACAGGACATGACGGGCAGTGTCGACACTGCGCTCAAGCGCCTTGGCTACCCTGGATCCTGCAAAAAGGAAGTGTACGATTGGTTAAACCAAGGCGGCTTCTCCGATAAGCCCGCCTCTCGATTGATCGTTGGATTTGTCCGCGACCTAAGTATTTATCACGAGAACCATACCGACTCAACTTTTTCAGACAAGGCTCAAATCGATGCGGTCCAGACCCTATTTGTGATGCGGGTGCTTACCGAGGACGTTGAGGTTCCAATCCGCAAGAAGCTCATTTCCGACATTCACCCAACGTCGTTGGAGCCGTTGATCCCTGATACATCTCCAAACGATGCCGTCCAGGCCCAGCAGGGGCCTATTCCCACTGGTCCGGCAGAAGACGCCTACGCCGGCCTGATTGGGGGACTTTACCAAACAATTGCCCAATACGCCTCATCGGCTGAAGGTGACGGCAAAATCTGGCAAGCGGTACGGGATACCGGTGGGCGAATGACTCAGCTAGCCAAGGCCGCCGCCATTATCAACCCGCTGGCGACCGTCGTTAAGTTTCTAAGCACCTACGCATTCCTAGGCGGCGACGTCAACGTGGAAGATGCGGATAAGACGCTGATCCGAACGAAAAGTGCAGATCCAGATACAGCTGAGAGTTCCCCGGGGAATCAGAAGACGCTCGTCGCGCTGTTCCAAACCGACTCGACCAAGTTCGCGAACTTCTGCGGGTCGTACCGACAGTACTTCCTGGCGTTTGGACTCGATTTGGACAGCCCCAAGACTTCGAACCTAAGCGGTATCAATACCGACTGGAAGCTAACTTTGCCCTATGGGCCGATTGTTCAATGGTCGAGAGGTGAACCGCAAGAGGACAAGACGCCGGCCGATTCAAACGGATATTCGCGCCGAAAGATCGAAGGCGCTCCCCAACGAAAGACCGTTCCAGACGACTTGGCGACGCCGGTTGAGCGAAGTTTTACGGTTAAGGTAACCCCCCAGATCAAGAATTCGAGTGCCCAGCAGGATGCGGTGGATGCGATGAGCAGCGTCTTGCCGTTTAAGGATGCCGATGGTGGCGATGCGGGGAGCTTTGCAACCGCTTGGATCACACCCGTTTACGAGATGATCTTTCGCTGCAAGTGGCAATGCACGGTCAAGCGCACCGTAACGGTGAAGGATTATGTTGCTGCGCCAATCGTTGCGGACATCAACTTTCAAGCGCAGGGAAACGCCACCGGGAGCCAAGGCGACGTCCACCGGACACAGACGGTGGTGAATTTCTATCGCGCATCCGGCGTTCCTATGAAGCTGCGCGACTTTACGGATCCCCTTGCCAACATGCCGGCTGGAACTCTAGACAAGTTGCCTCAAGCCGCTCGGGACATGATCCTGCAGCAACTAAAGAATCATCCTCCCGCCGCCAAGACCGGTCCCCCAACCTATGTGACGGATGCCAACTCCAGCTGTGAGTTCTTGGCGCTGGTTCATGACGACTCAAAATACACCGATCCGAATTCTCAGCAAACCTATGCCACCAACTACTGGAATGCCTCAGGCTTCATGGACATCCCCAGCACCAAGGCGATGCAGGATTCAAGCTTTGAGATCGTTCTTGATCCCGCAAAGGGCGTTGCCCACATCAACCTTAGGGGCCGTAAACTTGGGCACGAGGAGCATCGCTCAGATGGCCCAGGTGCGCTGGAATTTAAAGACGATGCCTCTCCCATCCCGGTGCTCGTGGAGGTGGACATCAACGGGGCTCACGAGAATTGGGATGTGCCGTATACCGTCGAAGAAGTGAACGGATCGAAGACCTACACCGGGCACGCGATCAAGAAATTCGCGATGTGTTGGGGCCAGAAATTTGGGCGAGTCGACATCTCGTTTAAGATCCAGTTCAAACATGCGGCAGACGCTCCGCAGCCGCCTGCTCGATAACCATCTGCCAAACCTCCCGTTAGGAGAGAACCTGCTCGGGAGGTTATGGCTTGGATTCCACCAGTAGTCATTCCAGATTTGTGTCCACGTTCAAGCTTTTGACTCTGCAACAACGGGCCAACCCTTGAGGCAGCTCCGGGGAACCTTCACTACCCCTCGATGTAGTTCTTCGAAACGCCCATCTCCTCGGGGGCGTGGAGGCGGATCATTTTTAGGGTGATGTTGGCGGGGATAGACTTGGCGGTGGCTTTGCTGACGACTACCATCGTGGTCAGTGCCAGAGGCACACCCCAGATGGCGGGCTGCTCCATTAGCGCTCGGACCATGTTCGGGAGCTCCCAGGTGAGCACCTTCTTGTCCAGAAGCATATTGCAGACGATGGCGGTGAAGGACAGCAGTCCTCCCAGCAACATTCCAGCGGCGGCACCGTACTTGGTGAGCCCTTTCCACCAAGACCCGAGCAGGAGGAGTGGGAAGTAAGAGGCTGCCCCGATGGCGAATGCCCAGCCGACCATTGTCGCGATATCAAACGTCTCCACCAGCAGTCCGAGGATCATCGAGACGACGCCGACTCCAATCGCTGCCAGCTTGAACGCGACGAGTCGCTGCTCTGGCGTGGCTTTCGGCTTTAGGATCTTGCCGTAGATGTCGTGGGCAAAGGCTCCAGACATCGAGACAAGGAGGCCGGAGAAGGTGGACATGAAGGCGGCGAAAGCGCCGGCACTGGTGACACCGCTGAGAATTTGGCCCAGCAGCTTGTTCTCAAGCAAGGTTGGGAGCTTGATTACCGCACTGTCAAACGCACCGGTGACGTACAACTGTGGCATCAGGGATCTTCCAAGGGTTCCCCACATCGGAGTGAAGATGTAGAACGCGCCCAGCATGACCATGACCCAAAGGGTTGTCTTCTTGGCGGAGCGACCGTCAGGGTTCGTGTAGAACCGCACGAGGATATGGGGCAGTCCTGCGGTTCCGCAAACGAGGGCAATGATCAGCGAGTAAGTGTAGAGAACCGGGTAGCCCCATTTGGATGCCATGGGACCGTATGGGTTCAGCCATTTGCCGTTCGAGGGTGCATTGGGGGCGACCGCCTGCTGCAGTCTGATGTCCCCCGGTCGGAAGGTGACAGGACCCCCCTTCTCAAACTCGATTTTGACGCCGGTCTTCAACGGCTTCCCGTTGGACATCACGGGTTTGCCGTCCTTCATGACCGTCTGTGGGTTGCAGATGAAGTACGCGCCCTTGGCGACGTCAAACGCTTTGCCGCCGGCGAGTGCGTCCTGAATCTCATTCGTCTGCGAGCCCACTCGAACCGCGGTGATAAAGGCGGATGCCTTAATCTTGTCCTCTCCAGGTTCCGGCTTTCGGGCTGGAGAAATCTTTGCGATTCGGTATTCCTTGTCAGGGGCAAAGGAGATGATCGTGGCTTCCGACGCGGTCAACGAGATCGTGTTGAGAGGTGCCTTCTCCTTACCGTTGACGTTGACAGCCACATCCGGCTGAAGTCGTGGAGTGGACTTGACCTTTTCCGCGGTTTCGCCCAAATGTCCGTTGTAGCCGCCAAATACGGCCATGAGCACGAACAGTGGAACGCAGATGGCGAACACCTTGGCCCAGTATTGGAATGCCTGAACGACGGTGATTCCCTTCATGCCACCAATCGCGACGTTGAAGGTGATAACGGTGCCGACGACAGCGATGCCGACCCAATACGGCCAGTTGAGGATGGTGCCCATCGTGAGGCCAGCGGCCTTCATCTGAGGCATCGTGTAGAAGAAGCCGATAAAGAGGACGAAGACAACGGCGATCTTGCGAAAGCCGAGACTATCAAACCGGCCCTGAGCAAAGTCAGGAATCGTGTAGGCCCCGAAGCGGCGGAGTGGACCTGCGATGAAGAGGAGGAGGAAAAGATAGCCCGCCGCGTACCCAACCGGATACCAAAGGGCGTCGTATCCGCTCTTCATAACGAGGCCGGCAATGCCCATGAAGGACGCGGCAGAAAGGTACTCGCCAGAAATTGCGGAGGCGTTCATCCAAACCGAAACGCTTCGACCTGCGACGAAAAAGTCAGAGGCAGTCTTCGATTTCTTGGTGGCGAAGATTCCAAGCAGAACCGTGGCGGCGATGATGACCAGAACGAAGATCAGAGGAATGCTCATCGCTTCTCCTCCTTGGCGATCTGCATCTCAAGCTGATCGCTCTTCTTCACGAACACTGCAGACAGCAGCCAGGTGATGGGATAGAACAGCACGCCCAGCAGGAGCCAAGATGCCGAAAAGCCGCCGATTTGAACTGAGGCTGCGTCAGGGCACAGCAAATTGAATAGGGGGAGAATGACCAAAACGGCGATAAACACCGCGGCGACGGTCAGACTCAATCGAGCCTGGCGCCACATTACGCGATGCATGAGCTGCTCAGCATCTGCCGCGCTCAGCCGCTCTTCGACAACTGCGTCGTCCTGCATAGGGAGTAGAGTTCGCTGCGAACCTGAGATCTCCTGCCAGTATTTTCAGATTCGTGTGAGTAAGCAAGGGGTTTCCAAGAACCGTAGAATAGAGAGATATGGCTTCAACGCTATTTGACAAGGTTTGGGACGCCCATGTGGCGGCAGATCTCCCTGGTGGAGGCGCGCTGCTCTACATCGACCGTCACCTGGTACACGAGGTGACATCTCCTCAGGCATTTGACGGCCTTAGGGAACTTGGCCGCAAGGTGCGGCGCCCCGACCTTACGTTTGCCACGGCGGACCATAACGTTCCGACGGATGGTCGTGAGATCGACGAATCTTCGCTTAGCGGTAAGCAGCTCTCCGCTCTTACGCGGAACTGCGCCGAATTTGGTGTCCCGCTGTTCCCCTACGGGGCGGAAAAGCAGGGGATTGTCCACGTCATCGGTCCGCAGCTTGGAATTACCCTTCCCGGTTTGACGATCGTGTGCGGAGACAGCCATACATCCACTCACGGTGCGTTCGGAGCCTTGGCTTTTGGAATCGGCACGTCAGAGGTTGAGCACGTGCTCGCGACTCAGACTCTGCGCACCAGTTCCAAGCCGAAGTCGCTTGGAATTCAGATAGACGGCACTCTTGGCAACGGAGTGGGGTCGAAGGACGTTATTCTTGCCGTCATTCGCAAGCTCGGAGCCGGTGGCGGAGTTGGTCATGTCGTTGAATACTTCGGCACTGCGATTTCCAAGCTAGGCATGAGCGGCCGACTGACGATCTGCAACATGTCGATTGAGATGGGCGCCAAAGCGGGAATGATCGCTCCGGACGAAATCACCCTGGCCTACATCGCCGAGGGGGATCGACCTTACGCGCCGAAGGGCGAAGCGTTCGACCGGTTGGTTGAAAGCTGCAAGACGCTTAAAACCGACGATATCTCTGCCTTCAGCCGATTTGAATCGATCGACGTGGATTCGCTGGCGCCTCAGATTACGTGGGGCACCACTCCTGCGATGACGATCGACATCAACGAGGCCATCCCGGAACCGAAGGATGCGGGTGAAAAGCGAGCTCAGATGTATATGGGCGTGAAGCCGGGCGAATCGATGCGCGATCTGCCTGTCAACACGGTTTTCATCGGCTCCTGCACGAACTCCAGAATTGAGGACCTCCGTGATGCCGCCCAGATTGTGCGGGGACACAAAGTTGCCTCGGGTGTCCGCGCGATGGTGGTTCCTGGCAGCGATGCAGTGAAGCGTCTCGCCGAATCGGAAGGGCTCAACGAGGTTTTTGAGGCAGCCGGATTTGAGTGGCACCGAGCAGGGTGCTCTATGTGTCTCGGCATGAATGGTGATATTCTGCGTCCGATGGAGCGAAGTGCATCCACCTCCAACCGGCCCTATGAAGGTCGGCAGGGGCCAGGATCTCGCACCCACCTCGTCTCACCGATGACGGCCGCCGCGACTGCCATCAGTGGAAAATTTGCCGATCCCCGAGAATATCTGTCATGAAGAAGTTCGCTATCTTGGTTCTTTGTCTCTTCGCCTGCTTTGGGTTTGCCCAGAACGGCGCTGGTCAGAAGCAGCAGGATAGCGGCTTCATGAGTTGGGTCCATGATGCTTGGAAAACCGTCCAAGATCAGGGCAAACCTGCCGCCGAGAAGATTGTTCGCCAGTTCCCCAAGCGTTTCCAGGGAATGAAGGAGCACGTTTCCGAGCTCTCCAAGACCATCCACAACAAAGTGAAAGAGTTCGACGTCGAGCAGAAGCGAAACCTGATGGTTGAGCTTTGGAGGATGCGCAAGAGCATCGACCTGCTGACTCTCCTCCGCCCCGACGTGCTTCAGTCGCTCACCGGCTTGGACACGACCGGTTTAGCGGCGATGGAAGACACCGTGAAGAATTTGATGGCGGTGCTTCAGCCCGCCTTCAAGAAATAGCAGGAGATCGCACGATGAGCCGTCAATGGCTCTTGGCGAGGTTCACCGGATTGCTTGATGGGGTTCATCTCCGTAGCGGTCGTTTTTGTGGCTTGTCACGGAAGTCATGGGTCCGAAACATGATCAATCTCGCTGGAGCCTGTTCGGGGTTCCTGCCATGACAAGGGTCGTCACGTACTTCGGGCGGAAAATCAAGAATTCGTTGCGTTAACATCCCAACCATGGCGCTTCGGACTTTTGCGCCATGAATTTGGAGAGCTACCCTGACCGGCTGGAAGGAATTCGTCCCTCAAGCAGGTATCCCGGTGGGAATCGCATTGAATTTGCTAGAGGAAACCCCTAGAATCCTTTAATGTTTGTTGACGGGTCGCGGAAGTATTTCAGCGATTGATCGTTCTTGCAATTAATTGGAAATATAGGTGAAA
Source organism: uncultured Armatimonadota bacterium (assembly GCA_903927025.1). GTDB lineage: Bacteria > Armatimonadota > Fimbriimonadia > Fimbriimonadales > Fimbriimonadaceae > Fimbriimonas. Next base: position 218,610 of record CAIYLG010000021.1, on the reverse strand, counting down.
GGTTTGAATAGGCTCAAGATTGCCGCGTCCCTGTCCGTTTGGACACTTCTGCTCTCATTTGTCGTTCTGTGTCGCTCAGCGAGTGCTCAGACGATCTCATCGGTTGCGTTTACTCCCGCATCGGTTGCGGGTGGGGCTTCGTCGACTGGAAAGGTCACTTTGACCAAGAAGGCAGGTGGAAACGGTCTGTCTCTGAGCCTGTCGTCTTCGTCCGGCTCGGCGACAGTTCCCGCTAACTTAAGTGTCCCGGCTGGTTCGAGTTCGGCAACCTTTTCGGTCGCCAGCTCAGCAGTGTCTTCGCTCCAAACCGCGAAAATCACGGTGTCTGGAGCAGGTACGAAGACGGGGACGCTGACGATCACCGCGGCTGTGCTTAGCAGCGTGTCGCTTTCGCCAGCAACCGTAAACGGAGGGCAATCGTCGACAGGGACGGTTACCCTGAACGGATCGGCGGGCCCCAATGGGGCGACCGTCACCTTGAAGTCCAGTCTGTCGGCGGTTGGGGTATCGCCTTCGGTTGCGATCCCTTCCGGACAATCCTCGGCGACTTTCTCCGTTTCAACTTCAGGTGTCGTGGCTACCACGCCTGCCACGATTACGGCAAAGCTTGGCACCGTCAGCAAGACGGCAAAACTCACGCTGAGTCCGGCCAAGATTCAGAGCATTTCTCTAAGCCCTCAATCGGTAACAGGAGGAAGCACTGGCACGGGAACCGTCACTTTGGCCGGAAAGGCAACAGGGACTGGTGCCAAGGTATTGCTCACATCAAGTAATCCGTCCGCCGCTACGGTTCCTGGCAATGTTGTAGTGCCGGCGGGTTCCAATCAGGCCACGTTCAGCTTCTCCTCCTCCCAAGTGTCAGCCAACGCCTCGGCAACCATTTCCGGCACTTACGGTGGCGGCACGGCTTCTCAGCTGCTGACGGTGAATGTCGCCAGCGTTCAGTCTTTGACTCTTGATTCTCCAAGCGTGCCTGGAGGCAGCAGCGTCACAGGCACCGTGACTTTATCTGGGCTGGCCGGAACCGGAGGCGTTGCCGTGAGCCTGTTGAGCAGCAACAGTTCTGTAACGACCCCTGGAACCGTCACAGTCCAGGCTGGAGAGAGCTCCGCAACCTTTTCCCTGACCACCGTGGCAGTCGCTTCCGACACACCGGCAGCGATCAATGCTGCTGCGGGAGGGGCCACTCAAACGGCACTGCTCACAGTGAATGCTCCTCAGCTTCAGACCGTAAGCGTCATGCCTGTCTCTTTACCCGGAGGCAACTCGGCTTCGGGGACGCTTTCACTCTCTTCACCAGCTCCGGAAAGCGGCTTTGTAGTGACACTGTCAGCTAACTCGATTGTCGCAAACGTACCCGGGACGGTCATGGTTCCTGGTGGTGGAACGTCCGCGACGTTTATGGTGGGTTCTTCCACCGTCGCTGTTGATACCCAGGCGACGATTTCAGCATCGGCGTTGGGTGCCACTCAGGCTGCTCCGGTTACCGTCACCGCACCCCAAATTTCTTCCGTCTCGATTGCCCCTGGGACAGTGAACGGAGGGTCGGCGGCTACGGGGACTATCACTCTAACCTCCCCCGCACCTCAGGGGCTCTATATATCGCTTGGCAGCGACAATGCCGCAGCAACTGTAGGCGCTACGATTCAGTTTCCCGTTGGAGTCATGACGGCGTTCTTTAGTGTCTCGACTTCCCACGTCTCGTCAAACCAGACTGCGACCATAACGGCGAGCTTGAATGGAGTTCCAACCAGCACAGCCTTGCCAATCCTTGCCCTGGTTGGCCTGGACCCGCACTCACCCTGGCCAATCGCCGGTGCCAATGTCCAGAACTCGGGACTGTCTGCGAGCGGGGTTATTGCCTCTCCAAGCACGCTGTGGAGGTTTGGCAGCACCGCTTCGACCTCGACTCCTGTTGTAGGAGCGGATGGAACCCTCTACGTGACCCGCGCCTACGGTGGTTCGTCCTTGGTGGCGCTAGACGGTCAGTCAGGCAGTCTCAAATGGCGATACAGTCTAAGTGAGTCCGTTTCACAAACCCCACCTCTCCTAAGTGCGGATGGAGGGATCTACTTCGGCGACTCGGTTGGAAATCTCTACTGCGTTGATCAGCAGACAGGTGTGCTTCGGTGGAACTACAGCGTCTGGGCCACTATCGTTTCGATCACCATGTCTGCGGATGGAACGCTCTTTGTCTCGGACGGCCAATCCGTAACTGCGATCAATTCGTCAAACCGGTCAATTCGGTGGAGAACGATGGTCTCATGCACGCAAAATATCCTATTAGACTCGGCCGGTTCAGTTTATGCGTGTGGACCGACGGTTGCAAAGCTTGACCAGGCAACTGGGACTCCCGCTTGGCTCTTTTCGGGCTTTGCGGTCTCATTTCCGGCTATTCTTGCACCGAACGGGGACGTGGTGTATTCATCGCAGCAAGGCATGTTGGTGGCGGTGAATACGACCAATGGCACCATCGACTGGCGTGCCCAAATCAGTGCAGGGTCGGCTTTCAGTTCGCCGGTGGCGGATGCAAGCGGGAACATTTATGTCTGTTCCTCATTCGGGATCTTCAAGTACGACGGCACCACTGGAATAGCCGCATACCTGGTCTCCCTTGGGGGCCTGGTTCAAAATCCCACGCATCTTGCGCTCACTTCCGATGGCACGATATACATCGGTGGGTTCGGATCGCTTGTTGCCTTTTCAACCGCGCTGGGAACAGTCACTTGGAGCTATCCGCTCGGAGGCAGCCTCTCTGCGATTGCGATTGGTGGGGATGGGACGGTTTATCTGTCCAACTCCACCCAAATCTTCGCAATCAATTGAACGGCATCAGGTGAAGGGAAGTCTGCTCCCTTCATCTTTGCTCGTTGTCATACATCGTCGGGGAACTCGGCCCGGGAAAACCGGCCGAGTTCTGTGCAAGGCCGTCCGGTAGGGGAGATAAGCTTGCTGTGGCGATGATTTCGGGGGCAAAATGGGCGCGTACTCTGCATTTGAAGCCTTAGCAAGAGTTCCCGGGAAAGAGAATCGGCGGATTAGCGAGGTACAATCCTTCGTTCAAACTTTTCTTTGAATGGAACAGCTATGAAGCGCACATTTCAACCTAATAACCGCAAACGCAGCAAGACGCACGGATTTCGCGTTCGCATGCGAACGACCGATGGACAGAACGTTCTGAAGCGACGCCGCAACCGCGGCCGCGCTCGAATCGCAGCCTAATATCCGCATCAAAGGGCCGAACAAGAAGCGCTTCGAACAGATTTTCAGCCTCGGTAAGAGGCTGAAAGGTCAGTTCGCGAGAGTCATCGCTCACCCTGGGACGGGGCTTATTGGGATTGCAGTTTCGAAGAAAGTCGGGTCAAAACCCCGACGCAACTTACTCAAACGGCGATTCAGAGAAGCCGTTGCACAAATTCCGGAACAGGTGGATCGGCGGCTTGACTACGTCGTAGTAGTGAATGCGGAAGCAGTGGATCAGACCTTTGTTCAGATCCAGCAAGAAACCGCAGCGCTGGTGTCCGGGATCACGCAGAGATGGGCAAAAGAATTGGAGTCTTCCTGATTCAAAGCTATCAGAGAGGCTTTTCGTGGATGCCCCCTACCTGCCGGTACACCCCAAGCTGCAGTCAGTACACGCTGGAGGCAGTGCAACGGTACGGCCTATTGAAGGGTAGTTGGATGGGAATGAAGAGAATTGCCCGCTGCCATCCTTTCCGACCTGGCGGTCATGATCCCGTTCCCTAAACCGTTTTCTAAAGTTTTCGACGCGACAAACCTCGAATGAGCAAACCCACTCCGAAGCAGAACTTCCTCCAGACAGCACTGATCATGCTGACCATTTTCCTTGGCATCAACCTTTTGATGCCGAAGGATAAGCCGAACACTCAGACACTCGGTCAGATCTACGCCCTGATGGTTCAGGAGAACCGCCAGCTTCAGGACATTTCGATCGTTTCGACGAACGGTGACTACACCAAGAAGCTTTCGGAATTGGAAAAGGAAGGCAAGGTCACTCCCGCAGTTGCCGAGCAGAAGCGCCAGGAAGCCGCCATTCTCGTTGCGGATACTCAATTTAAGGATGGTCTCTATCGAGACGATACGGGCAAAATTCGACTCGCCTACCAAACCCTGCTTCCTTTTCAGAAGCGACTTTTGGATCAGAAGAGCTGGAACACCCCCGTTCCTGTAAGTTCAATGCCAGCCTACGCTCCATTGGTGGTCAATGGGGAGCCGGTTGCCACTAGCGTTCGCAAGTTCGACTGGACGTCGTGGACAGGGCAGGGTCTTTACACCGAGGTCGTCAAAACCCTTAGCCACCGCAACCAGACGGAATATGTCTATGGGATCATTCCTGGATACGGAATGATGAACATGCTGGTGAACCTCACCGGTGCCCAGCCTGGATTCAGCTACGCCTTTGCGGCGCTGCTGCTTGCCCTGCTTGTTCGAGCCATCGTCTACCCCCTGTCTCAAAAGCAGCTGATGTTCTCACGGCAGATGTCTCAGTTGGTGCCGCTCACCAATGAGATCAAGCAGAAGTACAAGGACCAGGCGACTCAGCAGCAGAAGGTGATGGAGCTGTACCGTGAGTACGGAATCAACCCGATGGCGGGCTGCTTCCCGGCTCTGATTCAGATGCCGCTGTTCCTTACGGTTTACCAGTGCATGCTACGGTATCAGTTTAAGTTCCAGGATGGCGTGTTCCTTTGGATCAACCCTGTTACAAGCAAGGCGACCAACGGTTTCATTGGACCCAACTTGGGCCAGCAGGACTACATCCTGATCGCCATCTACGGTGTCACGATGATCACTGCGACCCTGCTGACGCCAGTGAGCGATCCGAGCCAGGCAAAGCAGCAGCGCCTCATGGGTGCTGGTGTCAGCCTCATCTTCACATTCTTCATGTTCACCGGAGCCTTCCCAGTCGTGTCTGGGTTCGTTCTCTACTGGACCTTCACCAACATTCTTGCCACCGCACAGTCTCTGCGTGCCTACCGATTGCCGATGCCGGCCCTCGTGAAAGTGAACGCGCCTGGCGGCGGCGTCTTACCTAAGCCTACGGGAAGATGGCAGCAGATGATGGACAAGATGATGGAAGAGCAGAAGAAGCAGGCAGACCGAAAGAAGGACTCTGACTCATCGGACGACGAGCCGAAGAGCATTTCAGGCGGCACCATCTTCCAGGGGTCTGAAGAGAAGAAGACTGGCACTCCGGCCAAGCACAAGCCAAAGAAGCGCAAGTAGCCAGCACCATTCCTGGTGCTGATCAGCGATTTCGAAAGCAAGGATTCGCTGCGAAGTGAGCTCGGGCGAGAGACATTGCGTTATTCCTGCCCATGAATGAAGTAAAGTGCAAGGATCAATGCAATCAGTCGAAATAACGGCTAAGACGGTTCAAGAGGCCACCAAGGCCGCCGCAGAAAAGTTGGGTGTCTCCCCAGATGCTCTTACAGTCACCGTACTGGAAGAGTCGAAGGGACTGTTTGGTAAGAGCTCAGTTCGAGTTCGTGCCGACGTAACCGAGGCTCCAGCGGAAGCGGCCCCCGCACCCGAGGCAGCTGCCAAGGGCACTAAGAAACCAGCTAAGGCTCCCAAGGCCAAGGCTGCAGCTCCGGTGGCGGAGCCTGAACCAGAGCCAGAGGTTGTCGCTCCCATCGTAGAGGCAGAGCCAGTTCCCGCCAAGAAAGGCAAGGGACGAAGCAAGCCAGAACCCAAGGCCGAAGAAGCCGAGACCGCACCCGCTGAGGAACCAAAAGCCGAAGCAGAGAGCGACATTGTCGCCACTGCAGAGGATGGAGAGCAGCTCACTGCTCTCGTCAAAGAACTCCTCGCTGCAGCCAGCCTTCAGGTCAACGCCAAGACCGGTGAAATCGCCGGACGTTACGTCAACATTCAGCTTGACGGTAAGGATGCAGCGTTCCTCGTGGGCAAGCATGGCGAAGTTCTCAACGCGATGCAGTACCTGGTGAACATCATCGCTGGGCGTCGGTTCGATAATGGCGTTCGCGCTACCCTTGACGGAAACGACTATCGTCGCCGTCGAGAAGAGGCCCTTACCACTCTTGCGACCAAGATCGCGGATCAAGTGAAGGCCCGTGGCGAAGAAGCTGTTTTGGACGCGCTTCCTGCGTTCGAGCGCAGAATCGTTCACAAGGCACTTTCCACTTACGAAGGCATTTCAACCTACAGCGAAGGCGAAGAGCCAAACCGACGGGTTGTCATCGCTCCGTTGGACTAAATCCTCGTTTGATGAAGCCCAAAGCCTTAAAGCCAGGCGATACGATTCAGTTCGTATCGCCTGCTTCTTCGTTAACCTCCGACAAAACTGAGAGAATCTGTGCCCTCTTGGAGGGTGCCGGGTATCGGTGGAAGATTGCTCCCCACGCCTTTGACGCGGAAGGCTTTCTTGCTGGGAGCGATGCTGACCGAGCGGCGGATCTGCAGGCGGCCTTCGCCGACCCAGAAACGGATGCGGTTCTTTGCACGCGTGGAGGATATGGTTGCGCTCGACTGTTCCCCTACTTAGATTTACGAAGCATTGCCGACTCCGGAAAGATGTTTCTGGGATTCAGCGACATCACAACACTGCACTTGGCCCTGAACCGGTTAGGCTTGGCGACAGTCCACGCTCCCATGGCGCTCACGCTGAACTATGACCGCGAGCCTTGGGTGTACGACTCATTCCTCCGAGTGCTTAAGGGTGAGGCGCCCATCCCCGATGAGGCCCCTGCTGGGACCACGATGGTAGGCGGATCCGCAGAGGGAGAACTTATTGGTGGATGCCTTTGCCTCCTCACAGACTCCATTGGAACTCCTTTGGGACTCAATACCGAAGGGAAGCTTCTTCTCATTGAGGATGTCGACGAGAATCCGCACCGCATCGACGCGATGCTGACCCATTTGGTCAACAGTGGACTGGCCGCACAGGCGGCAGGGTTCGTGGTGGGCGAAATGACTCGGACCGACGAAAGGTCCGATAAGGATATTGGCGCGAAGCCTTGGCGAGCGATCGTCAGAGATCGATTGGCACCTTTGGGGAAGCCGATGGTGATTGATTTTCCGTGTGGCCACGCAAAGGCCATGCTTAGCCTTCCACTTGGGATTCGGGCGCGTCTGGATGCAGACGCTGGACGTCTGACCTATGTGGAGTCTCTATGCGCCTAATTTCCCTCGTTGGCCTTGCCGCCCTCAGTTCGCTTGGGGCTGGTCAAACAGCCAAAATCCAGATCTGGGAGAAGCCGATTTCCCCCGGCCTGATGTATCGCATGCAGGTCGATACCCAGACGCCGCTTATCCTCCACGCACTTCGCATCAGTTCCAAGACGCCGGGACTCACAGCGCTGCCAGAGCTTGCTGGCCACACCGTTAACGAGGAAGGCACGGTCAAAGGGCGACTATCCCCAGGACAGATGGCTGCTCAATCTTCCGCGATTGCCGCGATCAACGGAGACTACTTTTCCTTCACCCAGGGAGCACCAATCGGATTGATGGTTCGATCAGGTGAGCTTATCGATACGCCATTCAAAGCACGATCCACGTTTGGCTGGGGACCCTCTACGGCGGCGATTGCCACCTGTACAACATCAGTCGAGCTGACGCCTGAAGATGGAAGCGCCACTAAGGTGGATGGCGTTAACCAACCTTGTGGTCAGAATCAGATTGAGCTGTACACGCCCGCGGAAGGGACGGCACAGTTTTCTGGTCCACATACTGCGGTGCTCATCAACGTACCGCAAAGTCAGTGGACGCCCAATTGCACGGTGGACGCCAGTGTGGACAGCCTTTTGCCGGTCTCCTCAGATGCAAAGGTGCCCGAAGGTAAGGCAATCCTGGTTGGAACGGGAGACAAGGTGGCGCTTCTCAACGCACTTCGTCCTGGCGAGAAGATTCGCATCCAAATTCGCACCGAGGGGTTCGACTGGGAGAAGATTGAGAATGTGATCGGAGGCGGACCCGTGCTCGTTAAGGATGGCAAGGTCGCCGTAAACGCGGAGGCGGAAGGGTTTCCTGCATCGTTCTACGCCAAGCGGCATCCCAGAACGATGATCGGCAAGACTCAGGAAGGGGATATCTGGCTGGTAGTCGTGGATGGTCGGCAGGAGATAAGCTCGGGGGCGACATTGGAAGAGGGAGCGAAGCTGATGATCCAACTAGGCTGCTCGGATGCCCTAAACTTAGATGGGGGCGGATCGACGAACTTGTCTCTGTTGGGTCTGTCCGTTAACCGACCCAGCGACGGAGCGGAGCGACCGGTTTCCAATGGAATTCTGGTGATGGGGCCCAAGGTGCCCGTTTACGTTGGAGAACTCAAGATCGTGGCTGCCGCTTCGGTCGGACTCGCAGGGAAGCCTTCGGTACACCTGACTCTGAATGGATCGATTGTTCCCAACGCAGACGTCATTTGGTCCGCTCAGGGCGCAGCCTGGATCGACCAGGGCGGTTCCCTTCATCCTCTTGAACTTGGGAAGGTCACGGTGAGAGCATCGGCATATGGCAAGGTGCTCAGCGCGACGATCAGCGTGGTTGAGAAGGCACCCGGCCGAAAGCGACGAAGGAAGACTCCGCCACACGTTCGGCCGACTACTCCTTAAAAACGTCGACTGGGGAGAATTTTCCGCCTAGAACGGTCTCGGGGTCTCCTCCCATCCAGTGAGCGAGGGTGGATGCATAAACCTCTCGGAAGTCTTGAGTGTGAGCAATGTCGCCCTCTCTCAAGTTGTCCAGATCTGGAATTGGGCCATGGAGACCTCCCTTGACCGAGTTTCCGATGAGAAACATCGGGGCTGCGGCGCCGTGGTCAGTTCCCAGGCTCGCGTTCTCTTGGGCTCGTCGTCCGAATTCAGAGAAGACGAGGGTAACCACTTTGTCCGCCTTGCCGATGGCCTCCATCTCCTTTTGGAACGTGTTGACGGCATTTCCAAAGGAACTCAGGAGGCGCTGATGAGTCTCGGTCTGACGGGCGTGGGTATCGAAGCCACCTGCCTGGAAGTAGACCACCCGCGTCGCCGGGGAGGTTGCCACCAGTTGAGCAATCTGCTTGAAGCCATTGCCAAACGAGTCGTTCGCATAGGTGGCCGTTTGTTTGTAGGTGGCAAGCTGCTTTTGCAGAACGCCCACGGCGTCCAAGGCTGAGCGGCTGGCGGTTTGAACGGCGCGCTCGGCGGAGCCGGTCATCGCGTCCTTGCCCTGGATTTCTCGGAGCATTTTGTCCGTATCGGCGTCGCCGATCATCGTTCGAAGATCAGCCAGGCTGGCGAAACACGGGATGCTGGCGGAGTGGCCGGCAAGCGCAAGCGGTTGGTCCGTTGAAAGTCCCAACGCAACCACCGGGTTGAGCGGGTGAACCGAAAGCTGCTGATCGAAGTGACGGCCGATCCACCCGTACTTCAGGGTTGTGTCTGGGCTGGCAGATTGCCAGATTTCCATGCTCTTGAAGTGACTTCGGTTCGGCTCGGGATAGCCGACGTTTTGGATCACGGCTACCTTTCCCTGATGGTACAGCTCGGCCAAGCCGGTTAACCCAGGGTTGAAGCCTAAATCATCGCTGATCTTCAAGACTTTTGCTTCCGGGATTCCAATCATGGGTCGAAGCTTGTAGTAAGTCTTGTTTGCATACGGGATAACGGTGTTGAGGCCGTCGTTTCCACCCGACCACTGGCAAACTACCAAGACGGTGTCTCCAGTTGCCTTGTCGCCCTGCGCTTGCCTCAGTACATCTGCTTTCGCGATGGACGAAAGCCATCGGGGCGCTACCAGCCCGACTGCAATCATGCCGCCGCCCTTCATCAAGTCTCTTCTGGACAACAATTCGCTCATCGTGGTGTCTCTAGTATCCGCCGTTTGGCCGAATTCTGCTAGCGGTTCGACCTATCCGTTGCGTGAACAGACGTCCAATTCTGGTCGCAGTTCAGTGGATAGGTATTCTTCGACCCGTGAAGGTCCAAACCGTTCAAAAATCATCTGCGGTTGCGGCGGCCTTCCTAGCGTGCATTATCGTCCGCGTGTTCTTCGAGCTGCAGTACTACGGCCCAGAAAGCGCCATTTTGCGGTTCAATCAGGCGCTGAAGGCGCATGACCTTGTCACCGTCCAGCTATGTTCGACCGAACCGCTTCAGGGAGACCTTGAAAAGAGATTTCTTGCCCAATTGTTAGACTGGGATGAACACGGGGTTTCGCTTCAAGTCGATAAGATTGAAAGAACTGGGAACGAAGTGCGCGCCGCAGTGGTTCTTACTTCTCCGGCGGGTAAGCCAACTGGTATGGTCTGGGTGGTGCAGCAACGCGGTCGTCAATGGCTCGTTGATGTCAACAAGACCGCAACCATCTTCTCGGATGCGATCCATTGACGTATTCCGAGGACCCGTTGAGGTTAAATATGAAACCGATGAGACAGTCAGGCCGAGTGAGCCTATTGGGGCTTTTATCCGCTATCTGCGCCATCGTCATTGTTGCGCTTCTCTTCTTTAGCAAAGAGACGCCGACGGTGGCGGGAACGCGCTTCATGGCTGCGCTAGAGAGTCACGACGTCAGCACACTGACGAAGATGACCAAAATGGATGGTGCATCTGAGGATGCTATCCGTAAGCAGTGGGATTTTTCCGTCAACCAAGCTGAGCGGTACTACCGTTTTCAATGGAAAGTTGATGGCGCAACCCAGTCCAGCCCAACCACCGCCTCCGTCAAAGTCCGGATGTACCGGGACGCGGACAAAGCCAGCGCTTTCGAGGAGCAGGAGCAGCTCCCAATGGTGAAGGTTGGCGACGAATGGAAGGTTGACGTGCGAGCGCTCAGCCGAGAGTTCTACAACTGCCTTCCTCAGTAGGGCCCTTTGAGTCTCGCCATCCTTTTCGCTGAGCGAGCCACACGTAAGCCGATTTCTGTAAATGGTCGGTTGCCTTAATCGAGGCAACCGGCCATTTATGCTTTAACGCCCCTATTCCTGGCGGAATGGGGGCCTGAACCTAATGGCGAAACCGCCCTGACTAGCTGGGTGCTGTTACAATAGGTGCGCATGGGACAGGCGGATGGGCTTTCACAATTGCTGGAAGTTTTGCGTCTGGTCGGTTCAATCGCTCTCATTTTAGGGAGTGCGTTTTTCGTGGCCGCGGAATACTCCTTGGTTGGCACGAGCAAAAGTCGGCTAGAAGCAATGAGCCGCAAGGGGCGGCGAAACGCTAAGGGGCTGGTTAAGGCGCTCGATGATCTTTCCCCCTATGTAGCGGCCACCCAGATTGCCATCACGATGCTTGGCATCGCGATTGGATCATTCACGGAGCCTTACGTCACCAACCTGCTCGCTAAACCGCTGCAACACCTTGATGAGCGTGTGATTCGCGCGCTGTCGTTTTCAATTGTGGTGTTTGTGCTGCTCGTGGTTGGCGAACTCTGCCCCAAGTATCTGGCACTCAAGCACGCGGACCGGGTTGCGCTTCTGTTATTCCGACCCATCAAGCTCCTCGTCGCGGTGCTTAAGCCTGTGATCTGGCTAGCGCAGTCAACGGCTGGCCTCATTCTTAGGCCGCTGAAGATTGACCTGCGCGAAGTCAACCGAGAGACGATTCAAAAAGATGAGCTGCTGATGATGGTCCAGAGCGGCGGCGCATCCGGTGAACTGGACAAACAACAGGCGGAAATGGTGACAAGAGCGCTGCGACTGGATGTGCTTGATGCCAAGGACATCATGATCCACCGCCTCGACATCAAGTGGCTAGATGCGGCAACCCCCAGAAGCGAGCTGCTTGCACGGGTCGTGAACATTCCTTATAGCCGAATGCCCGTTTGTCGAGGAGATATCGACGACATGATCGGGGTGGTCTATCTCCACGATATCGTGAAGCACTTGCAGGACGAGCTGTTCAGTCTCGAGAAGATAGCTCGCCCAGTCGTCGCGGTGCCTGAGAACCTCACGATGGCGCGGATCTTGGAACTCATGCGCGTTGAAAAGACCCAGATGCTCATCGTCAGCGATGAGTACGGGGGGACAAGTGGATTGATCACTTTGGAAGATGTGGTCGAAGAAGTCTTTGGAGAACTTGAGGACAGACTAGAAAGCGAGCGGAAGCCGATTGAGCGCTATCCAAGCGGGAGAATTTCCGCCCGATCGGAGGTGCGCATCGATGAGCTTGTTGCCTTTCTTGGCCTTACCTTGGACCTGAGCGACAATACGGACACGCTGGCGACCATCGTGATCAACTCGCTTGGCAGAGTTCCGAGGACGGGAGACAGCGTTCAGACGGAGTTTGGCCTGATGCGGGTGGAGAACATGGCCAGGCGAAGGATCACGCGTATCAGCCTCGTGTTGGCGCCGCACCTGAAGAATCCTGTCGGCGACTAGATCGGGGCGGGGTCGGCTTCGTAGAGCATCCTGAGACGCACCGCAATCGCAACGGAGTGGTCTGCCACATGCTCCAGCGCATGAAACGATTCGATCGTCCTTACCAAGTGCTCAGTGGCTTCTGGATTTGCCTGAATCAGCTCGAATACTCGCGTTCTCGCGTGAGAATAGGCGGTATCGATATCGTTGTCCCCGTGGATGATTTCGAGGGCAAGGTCTGGAGAGTAGTCGGAATAGAGTCGCAAGCTGAGGTTGAAAGACTTTCGGGCGGATTCGCCTAGCTCCAGCAGCGCTACTCGCATCTCCGATGGAAACTGCTTTGAGAGTTTTGAAGCTCGCTTTGCCAGCTTGACCGCGTGGTCGCCGACCTTCTCAATCTCGCCAACCACTCCCAAAGTAGAGATGAGAAACCGCAAGTCGGTTGCCACCGGTGACTCCTGCATCACAGCGACTACCGCCCGATTGACGACGGTTCGCTCTCGCTCGTCGACACGGTCGTCTGCTTCAATGACTCGCCGGGCAAGGTCCAAGTCGCCGTTCAAAGTTGCGTCGACCGCCTGTTTGACCATTTCGTTGGCGTCCCCACCCATACGAATGACTTCTGACTGGATATCAGCCAGCGTTTCTTGAAAATGGAGTCTTGGGGTAGCGGACATAAACTGTGAACTCAACGGACAATATTGATTATGGAAGGGGCAGACTAGCCGTCGCAGGGATGCTTGATTGCGTACACTTGTTCAGACGTCATGGACAGGACGGACGACCCTGATGAATTAGTAAAGGCAGATCGGAGCCAGCACCCGATACGACGGCTCATCCCTGAGTTGAGGCCGTTTCGTAAGCTGATGCTCCTTTGCTGCGTCATCACGATCTTTCAGAGCACGTTCGGCTTTTTGCCGCCCTACGTCTTGGGCGATATCGTCAACCGGCTTCAGCGTGGAGAAAAGGTCAATACCCTCCTTTATCTGCTTATCATCGTTGGTCTAGCCTGCGGACAGGCTCTCCTTGGCTATGCGCTGTCCATCGCGATGGCTACCCTTGGGCAAAACTTTCTGCTGTCCATTCGGGAACGGATGCTGGGGCATATGCAGTCGCTGCCCATTGCCTACTTCGAGAAGAATCAAACGGGCAAGCTGGTCAGCAACGTCATCAATGACGCCGGCACGGTTCAAAACCTCATCACTGCGAACCTCACAACGATGGTGGGAGACTTCGTCCAGCTCGTTCTAGTCATCGTCGTCCTCTTTACGATCAACCCCATCATGGCTCTCCTGAGCCTCAGCATTGCCCCTCTCTACATCTTCAACTTCAGACGGTTCTTTAAGCCGCTTCAGGATACGAGCGACGACATCAGGGCGAAGCGGGACACTATGTTCGGGCAGATGCAGGAGAAGCTCACGGGAATCCAGACGGTGAAGAGCTTTGGCCAGGAGCGATGGGAAGCCAGAAGCTTTATGAGCACGACCCGCGAGCTGATGGGACTGAACGTACGCCAGGGTGCTTTGGGCGGTGGGCTTTGGACTGTGGCAGACGCTCTCTGCGGCGTCGCCACGGGAATGGTGCTGTACTACGGAGGCATTCAGTGTCTTCAGGGCAAGATGCAGGCAGGAACTCTGGTGATGTTCCTGATGTACGCCGTGGCGTACGTTTACGGCCCGATTGTCCGATTCCTAGTTGTCCTTGACCCGATTGCTCGAGCCGAGGCTGCTCTCAACCGCATATTCCGCACGCTCAACGCCTTCAACGTCGTCAAAGATAAACCCGAAGCTGAGGTAATGCCTCGCATTGTTGGGCAGGTCAACTTTGAGAATCTGTGGTTTGAATACGAACCCGGCCAGCCGGTTCTGAAAGGTATCGACTTGAACGTTGCGCCAGGCAAGATGGTGGCGCTGGTCGGATTTTCAGGCAGCGGAAAGACGACGCTGGCGAGCCTGCTGCTTCGTCACTACGATCCCACTTCTGGGCGAATCACCGTGGATGGAATTGACCTGCGGGACACTCAGCTTCTGTCCTATCGCTCCCAAGTGGGCGTTGTGGCTCAGGAGAGCATTCTGTTCAACACCACCATTCGAGAGAACATCCGATACGGACGCCTGGGCGCATCTGATGCTGAAGTGCAGTCCGCCGCAGAGGCCGCATGCATCCACCAAGCGATCATCGCTCTGCCTGATGGGTACGACACCAAGATTGGTGAGGATGGAATCAAGCTATCAGTCGGAGAGAAGCAGCGGATGGCGATTGCGCGCGCCCTGATTGCTGACCCCAAGATCTTGATTCTTGATGAGGCGACGTCGTCGCTCGACTCGCAGACTGAGGCTCTGCTCCAAGCCGCCCTAGACAACCTCATGGCGGGAAGAACAAGCTTTGTCATCGCCCACCGGCTTTCGACGATCGTCAAAGCCGACATCATCGTGGTTCTGGAAAAAGGTGTGGTCACGGAGCAGGGAAGCCACGCCGACCTGTTGGTTGGCGATGGACTCTATGCTCGGCTCTATCGGGAGCAGTTCCGAGTTGCCCTTCAGGCGGCTTCCTAGGGGCCTAGGCGTTCTCGGGGCGGAAAGAATCCTCTTTCCAAGCGGGGAGCCCGTTCAGAATGATGGCGCGGCGGGCGTCTTCAGCTGCATTCACAAGGTCTGCCCACCGATAGTCATTGCGGACAGGGATGAAGCTGCTTGACCAGTGGCCTCCGTCAAAAAAATCTCCAAGGACAACCCTAATCCGACTAATGGCTCTTGCCTCTACCTCGTCGTAAAGATAAACATCCACCGCCTCCGAAAGGTCTTCGGGGAGTTCTTCGATGATCAACTGAGCGTGGGCACGGAGGTCACCAGCCGCGAATGAGCATCTTAAGGAGTGATCCATAAGATTCCAATCCGCCAAGCGCCCCAGTGTCGCCAACAATTCATATCTGATCCACGGCTGTGTGAGCAAATCTGGCGGTTAGGTAACCCTTAATACACTATGAATTGCTAGGGGCCAACGGACCTTTAGTGCAAAAAGGTGCACAACTCCATCAAGACAATCATAAGTGAACGCCGCTAAGACGCTCTGAATGGCGCAGTCGCCTCTTCAAACGCTTCCCAGTGAGCATCGCTGACGCCTCCGAACAGGGACACGCCTCGACCGCCTTTGTGGTGAACGAGTTCAAGGGTGTGCTTAAAGTCAGCAATGTTGCCCATGTCCGGCATGTAGAGGCCGGCATAAACTGGGAACGTCACTGCGTGAATATTCTCAAGGACACAGTCGCCGATCCAATCCACCGGCTCATTGTAAAAGCTGTTGTAGGTCATTGGGCAAACGCCGTCCAGTGGCCATTTGTCCCAATCCTGCCTGCAGATTTTCCGCGCAAGTCTTGGGGTTGGGAAGACGGCGGCAGTGATCAGCTTTTTGTGGTGATGCACTACTGCTGAGAGTTGCTTGACGAGGTGCGTCACGGAGTCGTAGCGAAAATGCAGCCACTGCTGATCGTGGGCCGGATCGGCAATCTCCATCGGGTCGCGACCGCAAAAATCCTTGAACGCCTTTCGGGTGTGGTCGCTGTAACAGAAGTCGTAATCAGGCAGCTCTTCCGTCTGGTCGAGGTTGTACTTCTTCCACAGGGCCTTCGGGAGGATGACGTCTGGGTAGCGAACGTAGTCAAGGTGGACACCGGAAGTCGCAGGGTGAGCGGCCAGCTCATCTGCCCTCTCCTTGAGATAGTTCTGAACGCCGGGGATGACGGGCGATACCCATCGGTAGTAGTCCACGTACGGAGGCTTATCAAAGCATGATTTGCCCGTTCGGCTCACCTGGTACCAATCTGGGTGGTGCTCTCGAATCCAGCTGTCGCCTCGGTTTGTGGTCCACATCCAGCTGTGGAGTTCCATGCCCGTTTCTCGGATGATGTCGAACTCACGCTCGTCGATGCCACCTTCGAGGAAGATCGCTTGGATTCCGTGTCGATGGTATTTCGCGTACTTCTCTTTGAGAGCTGCTGTCGTCGCGTTCTTGTCGATGCCAACCCAGGCCCAGTATCTGTTCTTCTGCACTTTTAACTTCACCGTTTGCGCTGACGCGAGTTCGTGAATGGGCTTCATGGGATCCCAAAGCCCGCTACTGGCAACAGAAGCCCCGGCGGCGAGAAACTGGCGTCGATTCATTCGCGCTAGTTTAACGGCATGGCGTACCAGAAACAACGCCTGGTTGCTGCGATTTCTCCTAATAACCTGAAGCCGATCCAACTAAACTGAGCGCATGCTGATCGCGTCGGCAATGATAGCCATGACAGGAATGTTTTTTCAGGCAGCCACGACTCACCCCCATGTCATTGGGACCCATGTTGAGGGCGTGAGCATCGTCCGTAAATTTGACAAAGGGATATTGACCTTGCGGCTCGTGAATTCTGGGCCAGATGCCAAGGTCGATGAGGTTAGATTTCCAATTCAAGTCATAGATAAGGACGCGTCGCCCGGGCTTGCCTCAGAAATCAATCAAAAGCCATTTGAACCTGAAACTGAGATTTATGGAGAGGGATTCACGATGCTGTCCCAGACTGGCGGGACCTTGGGGAAGCCAAAGGACATCGGTGCCTATACCGACCACGGTCACTACCGAATGCCAGCTGCTCCTGGTGCCGTCACCGTCTACAACATGGTGACCTGGAAACGGCCAGGCGATGCAGAGACGTATCTTTTTGGCTTTTCGACCTGCCGGCGGTTCTCTGGTCACTTCAACGTTTATCCGGAAAACGTCGTCATCGTTGTGGACACCGAGGGACTCACCCTGCACCATGGCGAGGAGTGGCAACTTGAAGATCTGTACCTGTCACATGGCAATCTGTCCGAGATTTTGGACAGCTTCGGGAACCTGCTTGCCAAGTCCGCCGGGAAGCTCAGGTTTAGGAAGCCACCTACCGGCTGGTGCTCCTGGCAGTGCTTTGGCCCCTCCGTCACCGAAGCCGATGTCGCCGCTAACGTTGAGGCAATCAAGAAGTCTGGGGTCGGACTCAAATATGTCCAGATCGATGATGGCTATCAGGACAAGACTGGGGACTGGCTGATCACAGGAAAGTCATTCGGCGGAGGGGTGCAAAACGTGCTCCACAAGATCAAGGAGGCGGGGCTTGAACCAGCCATATGGGTCGCGCCGTTTGTGGCCACAGAAGACTCCCAGTTGTTTCAGAACCACCCGGACTGGTTCGTGATGGACGGTGCCGGAAAACCGCTTCGCTCCGACAAGGTCACCTTTGGCGGCTGGCACAAGCTGCCCTGGTATGTGCTGGACGGAACAAACCCGGGAGCCCAGAAGTATTTGGAGACCGTCTTCCGGACGATGAGGAAGGAGTGGGGATGCACTTACTTTAAGTTGGATGCCATCACTTGGGGAGCGATCAAGGGTGGGCACTTCCACAACCCTAATGCGACCCGAGTCGAGGCCTACCACCAGGGAATGGCGGCGATCCGACGTGGCGCTGGCAACGCATTTCTGCTAGGCTGCAATCATCCGGTATGGCCCTCCATCGGCTACATCGATGGTCAGCGCAGCGGCATGGATATTGACCGAAGCTGGGACAGCTTCTCCAGCACGGCAAGAGAGAACCTTTATCGAGCTTGGCAGAATGGCAAGCTTTGGTGGAACGACCCAGACACTCTACTGCTGACTGGAAACCTAACAGAAGATGAGTTCCTCTTCCATGCGAGCGTGATCCTAGCAACTGGAGGGCTCGCGCTGTCTGGCGACGATTTCCCTAAGCTGTCGCCGGCCCAGATCGACCGACTCAAGAAGCTGTTGCCGCCAACAGGTGTCGCGTGCAAGTTTGAGGGATACGGGCACGAGGTGGGCACCTGTACCATCAATGGGGAGAAACGTGTGTTTCTGTTCAACGACACGGACCAGCCGGTTCAGCGCCGATTTCAGATGCTAAGGCGCGCTAAGCTGGTCAATTTTTGGACTGGGGAGCAATATGGCGAAAAGGAAGGCGAGGTGGAGTGGACATTGCCAAAGCACTCGGCTGTCGTTCTCACTTATCGCTAGCCTGTAGCGATGGTAGCCACTGCTTTGGTTCGCAGGGATCGTTTAACCTGAACGATCTCTGCGATGATGCTAAGGGCGATCTCCTCGGGAGACCTCGCCCCGATGTCTAGCCCGATGGGACCGTGAATTCGCTGAAGATCTCCATCTGAGAAGCCAACGGTGCGCAGGTGTTCTCGGCGTTTTGCTTGAGTAACCCTGCTTCCCAGCGCGCCAATATAGGCCACTTGAGACTTGAGAGCGATCTCTAAGGCAACGTCGTCAATTTTGGGGTCGTGGGTGAGGACGGCGACATAAGTGTCGCTGGTCAGAGGAACCTGCTCAAATGCTTTTCCGGGCCAGGCGACGACAAATTGATCTGGCGGGACCGGGAACCGCTCGGGATTGGCAAAGGCGCCTCTCGGGTCCACGACGACCGTCTCAAATCCGACTTCCTTCGCGAACTTCACAAGCGGGACCGCAATGTGGACGCTCCCAACAATGACCAGGCGTTCTCGGGAGGCGACGACATTGAGGAAGTGTCTCTGGCCATCCACTATTACCTCTGAGCTTTTGCGGGCAGCATAGGCGGCTTGAATCGCTCCGCCGAGGGGGTCCATCTCTCCAGGTGACCAAAGGGTCAGCCCGTCGGTGGCGAGGTTTGTGGCGAGAACGACCGGCTGGTCTGCCTCCAGCTTGGCGGCGATAGTTCGCCAAAGCTCTTGGTGGGCTAAGGCTGGCTCGGGGTCGACTCTCACTTGAATCTTGCCGCCACAGGAGAGGCCGACATCCCATACGCTGTCGTCAGTCACCTCGTCGAAATTGAGCTCTCTCGCCTGTCCATCTGCGATGGCGGCAAGAGAAGCTTCGATGACGGCAGTCTCCACGCATCCACCGCTTACTGAGCCGCAGATCAGGCCGTCGTCCCGAATTCCCATCACCGAGCCAACCGGTCGTGGTGATGAACCCCACGTCTGGGTGACGGTGGCGGTAGCAAACCGCCTACCCTCCGAGTTCCACGCCCAGAGGGTTGGGAAGACTTCTCTCAGCAACTTGCTCTCAAACCATCTCGTCGAGCGAGATGGGGAACTTTCGAACGCGCTTGCCGGTGGCGGAGAACAGGGCATTTGCGACGGCAGGCGCTACCGATGGGTAACCCACTTCGCCCATGCCGCCAGGTCCGCCGGTGCCGGTGATAATGGTCACCTCGACCTTTGGCATTGCGTCCAGAGACATCCACTGGAAGTCCGTCCAGCTTCCTTCTACCACGCCGCCATTTTTGATCGTGATTGCCGCACGCAAGGCAGTGGAGAGGCCATCCGTACAGGCTCCCTGCATCTGCGCTTCAACCCCCTTCGGGTTCACGGCGGTGCCGCAATCCACCACGCAAACGGCGCGGTGAAGCTTGATCTTCTTGCCTTCCACGCTGAGCTCAATCACGTGAGCAGCGTAAGAGCCGTACCCCTGGAAACATGCAATTCCACGGCCGTGACCGGCGGCGAGCGGAGCACCCCAGTTGCCTTTCTTGGCGGCTGTTTCGAGCACATTTCGCAGACGATCGTTTTTGATCAGGCTTCGTCGGAACTCAAACGGGTCCTTGCCGGCGGCATGGGCCAATTCGTCGATGAAGCATTCGTTGGCGACGTTGTGAAGGGTGTTCTCCACGCTTCTCCAAGCGCCGGTTGGGACAGCAACCCTGACACCCGCCTGCAGCATAGCCGCGTCTGGAATGTCGTAGGCGATGTTCGCACCGCCGAATTGTCCTCCGGGGCGTCCCCCACCAGCCGTAATCGTTTGATGGCTCCAACCCACGGGGTTCCCGCTGGTGTCAACTGCACCGCGAAGCGATGCGTGGCACGCGGGACGGTAGTTGTCGTGCCGCATGTCGTCCTCACGGGTCCACATCACCTTGACCGGCTTCGTCATGGCCTTGGAGACGTTGACCGCATCCACAACATATTCGTTGGAGAGTCGGCGTCCGAACCCACCGCCAAGAAGCATGACGTTGACGGTCACCTTTTCGACAGGGAGCTTGAGCATATTGGCAACCTGCCCCTGAGCGCCGTTGGGCTGCTGGGTGCCGGTCCAAATGGTGCAGTGGTCGTCTTGCACGTCTGCCACCGCGTTGAGGGGTTCCATCGTCGCGTGAGCTAAGTAGGGGAAGTCGAAGGTGGCGTCAATCACCTTTGCGCCTGCGGGCATTTCCTTATGAGGTCCAACGGCCGCTTTTAGCTGGGCCGTGATCTTGGCGCTATCGAGGTCTGCGTTTGGACCGAGATCCCAGTCGACCTTCACCGCCTTGCGCCCCTTTAGCGCGGCCCAGGTGTTGGTAGCGACCACGGCAACACCGCTGGGCACTTCAAAGACCTGAAGCACGCCAGGAATCTGGTGAGCGTCGGTGTCGTTGATGCTCTTCACCTTTGCACCGAATGCCGGTGTGCGCTCGATGACTGCGTAGAGCATGCCAGGGACTTTGACGTCTAGGCCGTACATGGCCTTTCCGGTGACAACATCCGGATTGTCGACGCGGGTTGCCCCTTTGCCAATGAGCTTGAAGTCAGCATCCTTCTTGAGCTCTGGCTTGGTGGTAGGAAGCGGAATGGTTGCTGCGGCCGCAGTCAAATCGCCATAGGAGATCGACTTCTTTCCATCTGCGGAAAGAACGTGTCCGTTGGAGGTTTTGAGCGTTGACGCATCCACGTTCCAAGTCTTGGCGGCTGCGGCCACAAGAAGGTAACGGGTGGCGGCTCCGACTTGGCGAAGCTCGTTGTACTGAGCGATAATTGTGTGGCTTCCACCGATGCCTTGGCGACCGTAAAGGCTCTGGTTTGCGGGGGCCTGAACCACCTTGATCTTGTGCCAGTCCACATCGAGCTCTTCCGCCACCAGCATGGCAAGGGCGGTTCGGGACCCTTGGCCAGCGTCTGGGCAGATAATGGTTACAGTGACGCTGCCGTCCGGATCGACGCGAACGAAGGCGTTGGGCTCAAAGACTGCCGTATTTCCAGCCTTGTCCTTCTTTGTCACGTCTGCACAGGCAAGGCTTGAGAAGCTGCCTAGCGCGAGGCTGGCGCCGACTCCGCCAATGAGCTGTATGAAACTTCTTCGGCTGACTTCTTTGCGATCGCTCATTTCTTGGCTCCGGCTGCTTTCACGGCATCTCTGACTCGCTGATAGGTTCCACATCGGCAAACGTGAAAGGCGAATGTGTCGTCGATCTCAGCGTCGGTTGGATGAGGATTCTTGTGAAGAAGGGCTGCTCCGGCCATGATCTGTCCCGCCTGGCAATATCCGCACTGGGGAACGTCGTGCTCTATCCAGGCCTTTTGAAGGGGATGGCTACCATCCTTGGAGAGTCCTTCGATGGTGGTCACCTTCTTCTTCCCAATGGCGGAAACTGTGACCTGGCAGCTTTGAGCCTCGGCACCATCCAGCAAGACGGTGCAGGCGCCACATGCGCCAATGCCGCAACCGAACTTAGAACCGGTTAGGTCCAGCATGTCCCGCAGGACCCAAAGCAGCGGCATGTCTGGCAATGCCTCCACCGAATGATCAGAACCGTTTACGTTTAATTTGTACAGAGCCATCTATCGCCTCAAGGTCATTGTAATCGAACAAGGTAAACACGTTCGCAAGATTTCGAAATCAGACGCCAACTTCTCGTTCACTGCTCCAACCACGCTGATCATTCCCACCCCTATTACAACGCTGTCTGGGTTTGGGGAGTATGCAAAGTGTTGGTTAGGAGATCCTTACTGTGGGTTTCCATGACCCGGGCCAACGTTCCTCAGAAGTGGGTAACAGATTATCGTGACGACTAATTGGAGGCGATTCGATCCAATCTGATAGTGCGATCTGATTCTTGATCTGGACAAAATTCGTTTGTTTAAGGAACGCCGCCATGCGACTCGAACTACCTGATTTCTATATTCCGTGGAGAAAGTCCATGGCTATTTCGGGGCAAGAGTTTCGTCTTCTCGGTCTCGCCGCGATGGGTTACTCGGACTCTAGAATTGGCGTGGAGCTTGGTATGACCCGCCCAGCGATCGCAGAACTGTGGCACAAGATCTACTCCAAGTTCGGGGCGACTGATCGCAGCGGAGCCGTTTCGAATTACGCGGATCGACTTCGATCTGGGCAGATCAAGCCCCTGCCTTCGCTCGTCCAGAACTTGGACAAGATTGACCTCAACGTCGTTCGATCTGGAGTAGACCAACTCCCTCAGCGCCAGTTGCTCATGGCGATTTCGGATGCTTCCGCTTCCTACATAGAGGGGAGACAGAATGTGCGCCATGTCTACAGCAAGATGTTGGACGACTTCATGTCGCTCACTGAATCGCACTACGGCATGATTGCCGAAGTCCGCCAAGAGAGTGGGAACTCCGTTATTGGTGAGTTTGCCCTGATGTGCAGCGGTTGGGACCCGACCTCTCAAGCGAAATTTGAAAACGGGAAGGGACATAAGCTGGCTTTCGAAGACCTTGATCCGCTGTTCAGCGAGCCGCTGGTAAGCCGCGAGCGATTTATCCGCAACAGCGTTGAGCGTGTTGGGCAGCAAACTCAGTATTCAGAGGGCCATCCCAACGTCACCTCATTCCTCGGCATCCCTGTATACAGCGGCCTGGAATTGGTCGCCATCGTAGGCTTGGCAAACCGCCGAAAGCCATACACCGCCGAACTCTCCGATTTTCTGAAACCACTGGTGGTTGCACTAGCCAACCTAACGGTTGCATGGCGTCTTGAAACGGCGCGTCGAAAGATGGAGCGTGAGATGGACGCCGCCGCATGCATTATGCGAACGATGGTGGATCGGGCGCCGTCAGCCGTGCTGTACGAGACCGCTGATAGGCATCTGGACTTTATCAACGACCGCTTCGCTTCGCTGTTCGGAATAGAGGCTTCACCAAGCCAGGTCGTCGGAATTGACACTGAACTGGTTGTGAAACACTCGCAGAAGCTCTTCGCAGACCCGGAGCAGTTTGTTCGTCGCGTGGAAAACCTGATCGAGGGTCAAGAATCGTGCTACGGAGAAGAAATCGAGATGGCGGACGGCCGCAAATTTCTGCGAGACTTCGTTGTGGTGCGGTCCGGTCAGTTCACCTGCGGCTATCTGTGGCACTACCGAAGTGCTGTCTATGTTCACGACTAGACAGAGCCGACTAGGCTGGCTTCCATATTTCGAGCCCAGTTTTTGCCGCGATCCTGACGACATCGAGGTTTGCCGGGTCACTCGCCCTTCCTGGTGAAACCCAGTAATGCGCGGTGAGATACTTTAGCGACGGAAGAGACACCTTGAGCTCCTTGAGCAGCCAAATGCAGGAATCCTCCTGCTCCGAGGTGCAGGGGTCCGATGGGTCGTTGCAGTTGACCACGCAAATGCCCAGCGAGTATTCATTCACGCTCGTCATCTCCACGAAGTTGTGGTGCGAGTCCTGATCCTTTGAGGTGCCCCGAGCGGCTTCATGAGGTCCATATGAGTTGCCTGCGTGAAACGCCACCGCAGAATAGGGCACGCATTTGTGCGGCACTCCAAACCTGTCGATCATATAGTGATAGCTGAGCCCACGGTCTTTCAGTTCCGTGATCTTCTCCGTCAGGTCATCGTTGCATGTGGCATGTAGAACAACTGTGTCCACTACTGTCGCCCCCCTTCTCGGGCGGTGCGCCAGCCAAGGCTGAATACACTCGACGCTCATTCTAAGATCTCCCTCGACCCACTAACTTCTACATTATTAGTCTGTTTTGTCAACCAGCGATTAGGAATGGCAAAAGTTGACTGCGAATCGTGCAATCCAGTCAGGTAACACGAAGGAGCCATGCAGCTTCAGCGCATCCACCACACCGAATTCGACGTTGCCAGACTTTCTTACGGGTGCATGAGAATTGCAGGGACTTGGAATCACGATGAGGTGACTCCGGCACGTTGGGAAGCTGGCGAAAAAGCTGTCATCGCCGCCTATGAGGCTGGATACACGCTCTTTGACCATGCCGACATCTACTGTCGAGGTCGATGCGAAGAAATTCATGGTTCGGTGATGAAGAAGATCCCGTCGATGCGTAAGGCGATTGTCATTGCCACAAAGTGCGGCATCCGGTTTCCTGGCGATCCTCGGCACGACTCACCCCACCGATACGATTTTTCTGCCCAGCACATCATCGAGTCGTGCGAAAAATCGCTTGAGCGACTCGGAGTCGAAACCATCGACATTTATCAGCTTCACCGACCTGACCTGCTGATGAACCCGGCTGAAGTGGCAGAAGCGTTTGAAAAGCTGCACTCTGCCGGTAAGGTTCGGTACTTCGGCGTCAGCAACTTTTTGCCGTCCTTTGTGAACGCTCTGCAAAGTGGACTGTCCGCGCCCTTGGTGGTTAATCAGGTTGAGATTCATCTGGGTCGGCTGGATTGCTTCTACGACGGCACGCTGGACCAGTGCCTTGAGAAAAAGCTGACGCCACTGTCATGGTCCCCGCTTGGCGGAGGTTGGCTTGGGACAGGTGGCAAGACAAGCGACTTGCTTCGGCTCCAGGTGCAGGATGTGTTGGACATCAAGGCTGCCCACTACGGAACATCCCGAACAGCAATCGCCCTGGCTTGGCTGCTGATGCACCCCAGCCAGGTCATTCCCATCATCGGTTCGGTGAATCCGGAGAACATCCGTGAAGCCACTTCAGCAGACAAGATTGAACTCACCAGAGAAGATTGGTACAACATCCTTGTCGCCGCACGCGGCAAGGGGCTGCCCTAATTCGCTCTTGAGGCTGGAGTTGGACTCACCGCCTTCCAGAGGCTGAGGTCCAACTCTTGGAAGGGTGCATCCTTTAGCTGACAGTCCAGCAGGAAGGCGGTTTCATCTGGAGCGATCGCGCTTCCGGTGTGCACCCGATCGGCAATGTCGGCGAGCCGGTCAAAGCGATCAATGTGGTCCTTAAACCGCACTTCTGCATAGTCTCTGGCGGAAAAGGTTGAGATGAGGAACTGCCAGTCGCTGCTTTCCGCTAGGAGCAGCTCGCGAGCGGCCTGGAGAACGACTTCCTTAGCAGGGCCATCCGCGTACTCCTGTGCCATTTGTCGCAGCTTGCGTTCTGCGGGATACAGCTTTTTCCAGGTCCAGTAGTTGTCGTCGTTGAGCCAGATGTAGTGGTAGCCGCCTTCGCCCCAGCAACCTTCCGGCATCGTGATGCTGCTCTGAGCGGGATCCTCTTCGAGGACCTGGGAGCCGGTCGCCATTTCAATTTCTCCGTCGGCGTGAATCAGACGTGCAAGTTCGTAGAGGAACTCGGGCCCCTCCCACCACCAATGGCCAAAGAGTTCGGTGTCGTACATTGCGACGAGCGTTCCGGTTTTGTCCGCCAGGCCACGATAATTTGCCAGGGAGCTCTTGAGGGTACGCAGCATATCTGCGGCATGGCCCTGAATCCGCTCAAAGGCGGCGTAAGGGTCGTACGGCGACTTCTTGCCGAGGTCTGATTTATCCTCGGAGATGCGCCAGTATCTCAGCCTGCCGGGATAGAGCTGCTTGTGGAACTCGAGATAGAAAGGGTCGCCTGGATAGCCCGATTCACCTGACCAAACTTTAACCGTCGTCTCTGGGTCTCTCGCCATTACGGTAACGTCGTTGGGCAAGGCGTAGTGCTCGTATTCGCTTCGGAACTCCACGGAAGGGGTGAAGTACTTTGAGCTTCGGGCAAACATCTCTGCGAGCTGGGGGAAGTTGGATGCGTAGGTTCCGAGAGGCTGGCCGCCTCGGATCATGTGGGAATCTACGAAGAAGTATTCAATCCCCGCTTCTTTGAGGAACTCCTCAGTGCCCGCCCGTGGCCAGGCAACCGCGTTTGGCTCAACCGGGGACTTCCAATCGTAACGTGGTCGGTAGGCGCATTCTGGGAGCCAGAAACCTTTAGGCTTCCTTCCAAAGTGCTTCTCGTAAGACTGCACTCCCAATTGAATCTGAGCACGGCAAGATTCGTCGGTCCCGAGAAGCGGTTGATAGCCGTGAGTGGCACCACTGGTGATGATCTCGATGCATCCCTGGTCTTGGAAGTACTTGAATGCATCGACAATGCTGCGATCCCACTGGTGCTTGAACTGAACGAGCGCTCGGGTGTAGAAGCGCTGCCAGTGAAGCGCAAGCCCTTGCATCCATAAGGGACCTTCCCGGCGAAACTTCTCCTGATCCTCTAGGGAGTAGTCAATTTTGGTCTGGCAGTAGTGCTCAAACTCATCCTTGAACGCAGGGTCGCTGAGCTGCTCGGCAAGGATTGGGGTGATATTGACGGTCCAGTGGGGCCGGATTCCTTCGTTAAGCAGGCGGTCGAGAACATGGAGGAGCGGAAGATAGCACTCCGCGGCTGATTCGTTGATCCAGTCGGTGCCGTGCGGGGATTTCCCGTGACTCAGAACATACGGCATATGCGAATGCAGACACAGGACGAAGCGGCCAACTGGCATAAGGCTATTGTAACCCTCAGCGGACCCTGTGGTGAACCTAGTGTTTTAGGCGCGGGCGTATCGCTCTAGAAGCTGTGGCCAGGTTTCCTGGGTAATAGCCTCTCGAATCTCCGCCATCAGCCTCGCGTAGAACGCCAAATTGTGCAGCGTGGCCAGCCTCGCCCCAAGCGGTTCGCCCGCCTTAAACAGGTGGCGAATGTAGGCGGCGGAGTAGCGCTGGGTCTGCGGGAAGACGCTGGCTTCGTCAAAAGGTCCGTCATGGTCTGCCCAGCGCTTGCCAAGCGCATTTACGCGGCCATCCAGCGTGTAGAGGGCGTGATGCCTCGCCATCCGGGTGGGAAGCACGCAGTCGAACATATCGATTCCTGCGGCTACGGCATGAAGAATGTCCTTCGGGTGCCCCACTCCCATCAGGTACCGAGCTTTGTCCTGAGGGAGCAGCTTGGCGGTGTGCGTCACCACGGGATACTGCATCTCAGATGGCTCTCCAACGCTGACGCCTCCGATGGCGATGCCATCGAATGGAAGCGAGGCGATAAATTCGGCAGACTCTGTGCGAAGGTCCATGTGGACGCCACCCTGTACGATTCCGAAAACAGCCTGCCCCTCGCGCCTCGCAGCTAAGTTTCTTGGCGCCCAAAGGTGGGTTCTTCGCATCGCTTCGGCCGCCTCTTCTCGAGTGCACGGGTAGGGTGGGCACTCATCGAGGGACATGCTGATATCCACGCCGAGCTCTCCCTGAATCTGGATGGAACGTTCGGGTGAGAGGAACTGCACGGAGCCATCAAGGTGAGATTTGAACTTGACTCCGGTGTCGTCGATGGTCCGAGAATCGGAAAGGCTCATCACCTGATAGCCGCCAGAATCGGTAAGGATGGCTCCGTTCCAGGACATGAAGTGGTGGAGACCACCCAGCTGCTCAACCAGCTTAGACCCAGGTCTCAGCGAGAGGTGGTACGTGTTGGAAAGCACCTGCTGGAATCCGAGTGCCTCAACGTCCTCCGAGCCAACCGTCTTCACACTCCCCTGGGTGCCCACGGGCATAAAAAAGGGAGTTTCTACCGTGCCGTGTGGGGTGTGCAGACGCCCGCGCCGCGCACCGGTGTGCGGACAGATTTTTAGCAGCTCGTATCGAACGGAGCCAGTGCTCAAAGGATGGAGGCTCCGGGTAGCAGGGTCGCGGCTGACAGGGGGCGAGTTGGCATGGGCGCAGAGTGATGGTACCGCCGGATCAGGCGGGTGCGACCCAATCGAAGTTGGTCAGGGTGGTCAGAACGTGATCCTGCCATTTGCCATCGATGAGGAGATAATCTCGGGCGTATCCCTCTACTTGGAATCCCAAAGATCGCAAAAGCCCACCGCTGCGCTGGTTGTGAGGCATGTAGTTGGCAGAGATTCGATGAAGGTTTCGATATCCCATCGCGTACTGCAGAATCGCATCCAATGCTTCTCGCATGTAGCCCATCCCCTGGACGTCCTCTGCCAGCGTGTAGCCCAACAGGGCCGAATAAGCAGGGCTCCTCGTGATGGAGGTGAGGTTGGCAACGCCGATCATTCGGTCTTGGAGATACAGACAGAATCGGGCGGATCGGCCGGACGAAAATTCATGCTGAATGAGCGGAATGGATGATTCCCACTCTTCGTCTATGAACATATCCGCACCGAACGTAGGCGACCATGGCTGCAGGAACTCTCGGTTTCGACGATAGTAATCGGCGTATGAGTGACCATCTCCCGTCTGGGGAGTTCGGACGATCAGGCGGGCGGTTTCAAGAAGGACGCTGTAGCTTTCAGTGCGCATTTTCAATAACCGACACTCTGGATTATAGTGCCTAAATCGATGCTGGCTCCCTTCCTTTAACCTGCCTGTCGAATAAGCACCGATCAAGGTAAAACCGGTTCATGAGTCAGCCTTATAATCGAGTATTCAACTTCTCTGCGGGACCATGCACTCTTCCAGTGGAAGTGCTTGAATCCGCCAAGGAAGACCTGCTGAACTACAAAGGGACCGGTATGAGCGTGATGGAAATGAGCCATCGCTCCAAGCCTTTTGAGAAAATTCTTGCCGAGACCGAGGCCGACCTACGGACTCTCCTCTCAATTCCAGACAATTATAAGGTTTTGTTCCTGCAGGGAGGTGCGAGCCTCCAGTTCAGCATGATTCCCCTTAGCTTCCTGGCTGCTGGGCAAACGGCAGAATACTTGGTCACCGGAGCCTGGGGTGAGAAGGCTCTGGAAGCAGCGAATTTAGTTGGAAGCACCAAGGTGGTGTTCGACGGAAAGGGAGACAACTTCCGCGCCGCTCCTGATTTTGGAACGCTGGACCTTTCGGCAGACGCGGCCTATGTCCACTTCACGAGCAATGAAACGATTCAGGGCGTCGAGTTCTTTGCAGATCCAACCACGGCTGCTCCACTGGTGTGTGATATGTCCTCCGACATCCTCTCGCGTTCGGTAGATGTTTCTAAGTACGCGCTGATCTACGCTGGCGCGCAGAAGAACATGGGGCCTGCAGGAGCCACCGTTGTGATTGCCCGAGAAGACTTTATTGCAAAGGGTCCCGGCAAGATGCATCCCATTCTTGACTATAAGCTTCACGCCAAAAATTCATCGATGTACAACACGCCGCCGTGTTGGACGATTTACATGTGCGGCCTGGTCTACAAGCACCTATTGGCGACCGGAGGCTTGGAAGGCTCTAATAAGCGGAACACCGAGAAGGCAAATACGATCTACCAGGCAATTGACTCCAGTGGCGGCTTCTATAATGGCCACGCGGAACCTTCGGCCAGATCGATCATGAACGTCACCTTCACGCTACCCTCTGAAGAGCTAACAAGTGCCTTCGTCAAAGAGTCTGAATCGCTCAATATGGATGGTCTGAAGGGCCACCGATCTGTCGGTGGTATTCGAGCCAGCATCTACAACGCATTTCCTCTGGAAGGGTGCCAAGTCCTAGCATCGTTCATGGCCGACTTTGCGGCTAAGAACGGATGATTCTGAAATCTTCTCCAGAAACTGAATCGAGGTCCCTTGGCGAGAACTGACTCGTCAAGGGCTTCCGCTGCCGCTCCGGTACTGGCCGCCATTCGCCGGAACTGGAAGCCGTTCGTTCTCATTCAGATTGCCGCAGTTGCGGTTGTATTTGCCTATTACCTGGCGCCAGGATTTCGAGACTTTGCCGAGTCGATCGGTCGAGTCAAGGCGCAGGGAGGGCTTGTCTTCGCCGCCCTTTCCACCGCCTTCGCGGGAGCCCTTTTGCCAGAATTGGCCAAGCGGATTTTTGCGAAGGAAGGGCGTCAGTTTGACGTAGCCGACTTTGGCTTCCAGGTTTGTCTGTTTGGCTTTCTTGGAGTGACGGTCGACCTGCTTTATCGGTGGCTTGGAACCGTTCTGGGAACATCTGCCTCGGTGGTGGTGGTCGTCGAAAAGGTCGTCTTCGATCAGTTGGTCTACAGTCCACTGATCAGCATGAGCCTCTGCAGCTTCCTCTTCCTTTGGAAGGACAGCGGCTTTCACTTGGCCAAGACGATGCGGCTAGCGCGAGATGGCACTCTTTCTCGCCGATACGCAGGAAACATGGTGGCGTGCTGGTTCTTCTGGATCCCGGCCCTTACAGCGATCTACGCGATGCCGGTTCCTCTCCAATTCTGCCTGTACCTGTGCGTCGAGGCCGCTTGGGCGCTTCTTCTTCTCAGCATGGCTGGCCGGGAATAGTTGGGTGATCCTGGTACCTTGAACGCCATGCGTAAGGCAGTCATTGACGTTGGATCGAACTCCCTAATCCTTGTGGTTGAGGAGTTTAATGGCCAGCAGTGGCAACGAGTTGTCGAGCGAACAGCGGTCACCTCCCTCGGTGAGGGAACCAAGGAGACTGGGCTTCTGGGGGAGCGTGGCGTCACTGCTTCACTGGCGGCCCTAAAGTCCATGTTCCAGGAAGCCGCAGACCTTGGCGTGGAATCAATCCAGGCAGCGGCGACGATGGCAGTTCGGATTGCTGCGAACCAGGCGGACTTTCTGGCGAAGGCCGAAGCTCAGCAAACACCTGTGTTTGTACTGTCGGGTGAAAACGAGGCACAGCTTGGTTTTGATTCGGTAGCCAGCGACCCAACGTTCTCTTGCAACGAAAGAATCACGATCATTGACCCAGGCGGGCAGAGTACGGAAATTGCGACGGCTGTGCGGAGCGCGACCGGGTGGGTGGTTCAGTATCGTAAAAGCTATCCGGTGGGGACCCTTGGTCTGAGGGGGACGCTGCTTCCGGGTGAGTCGCAGAACAGTTTGGCGGTTCTGCAGGCCTCCGCCTATCTCGACGACCTAATCGGGATGTGCTACCTGCCGGGGAAAGCTGGAATTGCCATTGTCCTCGGAGCGACCGGTACAAATTTGGTGAGTATCCGGGAGAAGATGACTTCTTGGGAGCCCGAAAAAGTGCACGGAGAATATCTTGATTTTGAAGAGGTGAGCAAGGCAGTTGGCTGGATGATGCCGATGACGGATGCCGAGCGTGGTGCCATCGTTGGCATGGAGCCAGGGCGAGAAAAGACGCTGCACATCGGGGCACTTATCGTCGAGAGGTTCCTCAACGCTATCGGGAGTCCGGGATGCGTCGTCAGTGTTCGAGGTTGGCGGCACGCGCTTCTTGAGAATGGACTCAACGGCAACATTGCAGGCCCGCTAAACTAAGGGCCTGCATGTGGGCACACCTTTCCCCTAAGGAGCGGGCTGGATACGCTGGCGTCATCTTGGTGATGCTGGCCGGAATTGGATTTGTGTTGGGACAGCGTCTGAGGCGGCCTGCCGCTATTGACCTCCATGAGACTCGCCAGCCGCCGGTGAGCTTCGATCACGGGACCAAGGATAGTTCTTCCCCCACCGTTCGATCCTCATCGCGCGAACTGATTGTTCACGTCGCCGGAGCCGTTGTTCGACCGGGCTTGGTAAGTCTGCCCGCCGGTTCCCGAGTTTATGACGCAGTTGCCGCCGCGGGTGGCCCGACGGAAGAGGCAAACATGGATGCCGTCAATCTCGCGGCGAAGGCAACCGACGGCTCGCAGGTCTACGTTCCAAGGCGCGTGGCGGGTGGAGCTGGCGCGTCGGGAGTTCCCACTGACGGACGGTCTAAGAAAGGGAAGACACCTACTTCGGTCATTGACATCAACTCCGCCGGGACCAGTGAACTCAATCAGCTTCCTGGGATAGGGGTTCAGATGGCCCAGAAGATTGTGGATTTTCGCTCCGAGCACGGAACGTTCCGCAGTGTAGATGATCTGCTGTCCGTGCCGGGATTCAGTGCTCGAAAGCTAGATTCTATTCGGCAGTGGCTCACTGCCGAATAGAAACACGTTATCTGCCGCCGAGTCCGCTGAGGGTGACACCCTCGATGAAGTAGCGCTGGGCAAAGAAGAATACGGCGAGAACCGGCATCATGCAGAGAGTGGCGAACGCCATCAACAGACCGGGTTCTCCGCCTCTGTCTCCCTGGAAGAGCTGGAGCGCGTAGCTAAGCGGCATGTTCTCTGGGGAGTTGATGTAGATCAGCGGGCCCATGAAGTTGTTCCAGGCGCCCATGAACGTCCAGACCGCAATGACGGCCAGAGCCGGCTTGATCTGGGGCAACATGACCGACCAGAAGGTCTTTAGGTACGTACAGCCGTCGATCTTGGCCGCATCCTCTAGCTCCATCGGAATGCCCTTGAAGAACTGCCGGAGAAGGAACACGTTGAATGCACTGGCGAAGAACGCTGGCACCCAAAGCGGATAAAGCGTGTCGATCCAGTTCAGCGATCGGAAGATGAGGAACTGCGGCATCAGAGTGACGGCCGCCGGCAGCATCATCGTGCTGAGAAGCACGGTGAACATGACATCTCGGCCGGGGAAGCGAAGCCGCGAGAAAGCGTAGGCGACCACTGCCGAACTGAGAATCGTGCCGAGAACCGACATCACAACCAAGATCAGAGTGTTCTTGAGATACACAAGCCCGTTGGCCGTTTCCGGCGGCAGGAAGCTGATCGCCTCAGAGTAGTTGGCCCAGCGCAGTCCAATATGACGAACGGGTTCTACGTCTGCAGGGGCAAACACTTGCTGCCGACCTGCCAGCGAGGCAGGCTGTAAGAATTCAACGCGACGATGGCCATCGTCCATCTCTTCGATGACCTTTCCTTCAAAGGAGACGCCATCTGCCTTGCCAGACACCACAGGGATCTCTTTGGGGATTTCCTTGAGGCTGGCCATCGGGACATCAAAGCTGGTGCCACGGATCGCCATCGGACGGATAATGTCCATCTTGACGGTGCCATCTGAATTCTTCTTGGCGATGGTTCCTTCAACCGTTTCGTTTTGGAAGTTTGCCTTGTAGAGCGGGCTCTTCTTGTCGAAGTAGGGAACAGTGTCCTGTACCCTTGGCACCCATACGATCCCGTTCGGCGAAGACATATCCCGGTCTTCCTTGAAGCTGGTAATTACGAGGAAGGCGAATGGGAGGCCAAATACGATGGAGCCGGCTAGGAGCGCGGACTGCGTTACGATCGTTCTTGCGTAGCCTTTGGTGGTGGTGGATCGGCCCGCGAGCACCATCGCGGCAATACCGGCGATTGCCAGGAGAAGAACCGCAACGGTGGTTTGGGTGGTGAGCCACAGGCCACCGGTGATGATCTCGATTTTATTGGCAGGATCGCGGCGGTACAGGAATACGAAGGCGATGAGTGCAAGGGCCCAGCAACCGGCCGCCTTAATCCTCTCTATTCTCTCCGTGGACGAAATGGAAAGAATGCCCTGGAAGAGGCGGTATGCGGCCATTGCAAGGCTTGCACAGCCGAGCCATCCCGAGTACGGCATCACAAACCAGACCAGCGGGAGTCGGAATCCTGCTGAGGCCTTGGTCGAGGCGTGCATAGGTAAGACGGCGAGGGCGATGAAGCAGAGCGCGGCGGTCAAGCCGGACGAAGTCAGGCTCCGCATGGTCCGGCGCGGGTCGATTCCCGTGCGATTGATCGCCATTTGGAACAGAGTCCATACGGTTCCGGCGGCAGAGAACCAACCGATCCACGTGAGCAGGGTTCCGAAGGCAAAGAGGAAGTTGGAGGATGTCATTTTCCGATCACTCCCAAGGTGAGTTCAAGGTCTTGGTTCATTGAATTCATCCTCATTTGTCCGTCTCGTAATGGACCCATCTTGGGGAGAGCTTGAATTGGGTGTAGGTTAGGATCAGGATGATGCTGAAGATCATCCAGGCCAGCGATGAGGCGTATCCCATCTTGAAGTAGGCGAAGCCGTTGTTGAACAGGCTATAGACCGGGGTCAACATGGAGTCGTCTGGGCCGACCGGTCCATCCGCCGATGGCTTCATGATGTAGATTCGATCGAACTCCTGCATCGCCCCGATGAAGCCCATAACCGCGTTAAAGAAGATGATTGGGCTTAGCTGGGGGAAAGTGATCGACCAGAACGTCTGACGCGGGTTGGCGCCATCGATACTTGCCGCTTCGTAGAGGGTTGTGGAGACACCCTTTAGGCCGGCGAGCCAAAGGATCATTCCGCTGCCAGCGCCCCACATGCTCATGACAACGAGAGCGCTCTTGGACCAGTCTGCACTCTGAGTCCAGCCAGGAGGGGATAGCCCCAGCCAAGGAGTAATCGTCTGCTGCCAGCCTGCGTTCAAAAGTCCCTTGTTGGGGTCAGGAGTGAGAACCCAGAGCCAGAGAACTGCACTTGCGACGCCAGGAACGATGGCGGGCATGTAGAAGAACGTTCGATAGAACCTCATTCCGCGTGCCGCCTGGTTGAGCAATAGGGCGATGGCAAGTCCGACTGCAAGCGTCGACGGCACCGTCAGCGCGGCCAAGTAGGCTGCGTTGGCGAGCGACTTTGCGGTGTTGATCCAGTCGGCACCTCCAATGTCTCGGTAGTTCTTGAGTCCGACCCATCGCGCCTCGTTGAGCACGTCGTATTGGGTGAAGCTGAAGAAGAGGGAAGCGAGCATTGGCCCCAAGGTGAGAACCAAGAACCCGATAGCCCATGGTGAAACAAATAGGTAGGCCCACCAAGCTTCTTGTCGCTCAAGGCGACCCATCTTGAGCCGGAGGAACATCACAAGCAGGACAACGAGTCCGATGATTCCGAGGATGATCCCAATCCAAAGTGGGATCGCAAGATTAATGATAGGGTGAGTCTCTCGGTCGAAGTAGGCATCCAAGTCCCGCTGGACGACCTGTTGCGCCTGCTGGAGGGCCTCTTCTGGGCTGGCCTTGTGATAGCAGGCGGTCTCCATCGCCTTCACGTGGTTGGACCACAGCGTCTGTCCAACAAACGTGACGGGCCGAATGCGACCGAAATTCATCAGGTCCATGTGCTGTCGAAGGGCGACGGCAAATTTAGGGTCAGCGGGTTTGAACTGCTGGTAGATTGCCTCGTTCGCCTCTCGGCTGCCTTCCTGACGTGGGATGAAAGCGCGTCCTCGAAGCTGTTCCCAGTTCTTCTGAGCCGAATCCGCAATGATTCTGCCTTCGGTGCTCGTGAAGAACTTGATGAAGTTCCATGCGTCTGATGGGTTCCGTGCACCACGAGGAATGGCGAGACAGTAGCCTCCCAGCCAGGTGATGTATGTGTCCTTCTCGTCCTTGAATCGGCCGCGATGGTAGTAGCGGTCATCAGGAACGGGAGGAGGGGCGACCCCAATTTCGAGGGAGGGACCGTATCGCGAAAGCGTATTCAGGATCCAGTCGCCGTCGATCTTCATGGCGACTTTGCCCAACACGAACGCATCGTTTTCGTTTGTCAAAAATCCTGATTCGAATTCTTTGGCTTTTTCGTAGCCGCCGATCTGATCGTAGCCGTCCACAATGAACTTGAGCGCCTGAGCGGCCTCGGGCGTATTCATCGTGCACTTGCGACCATCTTCTGAGATGAAGCTGGCGTTGTTTTGAAAGGCGTACATGTAGAGCCAGGAGTTGCCGAAGTTCGGCATGAATCCGGTTCGCACAAACTGCCCATTCTGTAGGGGCGGGGTGAGGATTTTGCCGTACTTGAGGAGCTCGCTCCAGGTTCTTGGCGGCCGCTCAGGATCGAGACCGGCCGCTCTCAGCGCATCAGCGTTGTCTCGGAAGATCTTCTTGTTGTAGTAGAGGATGCGGTTGTCCGCGCCGGTTGGGACACCGTAGAGATGACCCTGATAATTGGCTTCTGCCCAAACCGCTTTGTAGTACTGATCCGGTCTCGGACAAAGGGGATCTTTGCCTGCATCCTTCGCGATGAAGTCATCGAGGGGAGTGAAGGCGTTGCGGCTCGCCCAGTCTGAAACCGAGAAGCGATCCTGGTTGATCACGTCTGGGGCAACGTTTCCTACGATGCTGGTCAGCAGCTTCTGCGGGTTCATGTTGCCCGCGCCCATGCTGAGAATGCGGACGTTTACGTCGGGATGACGGCGGGAAAACTCCCGGACGACCGCCTCCTGTCCCTTGGTGTCAGGGCCGAAACTGATGCCCCAAACTACGAGGTCTCGCTTCTTCTGTTGGGCAGGAGCAAAGCCTGCCATAGTGGCCAGCGCACAGGCCAGCAAGAAACCAAATCGGGGACTCTTCATTGCGTCGAGAACATCCTACACTGTTTCCAATCAAAAAATGAACTAAGGATACGTATTCTCAGCGGTGGGCCTTGGGAGACCCTCACCCTTTGTGTCGGGGAGTTTACTGGCGAACAGGCTGGAACTGCTTGTCTGTACGCACAATTGTGGGGGCATAGAGCCAGGGAAGCGAATTTCGCAGCGAACGGCATTATCTGCTGGCGGGTCCGCCTAGTCACCGCTGTATGACTCAAAGTCTGCCTGAATTCGTTCAGCCATTTCGGCAGATGCCTTCTTCAGCCACTTCTTTGGCTGCTCTTCCAGCCACTTTCGGACGTGTTTGATTTCCGATTCCGATCCCAAGTGGACGTTTGCGGTTTCAACTCCCATGGCGTGAATTAAGCGTACTTCGTCTCGCTCTGCGGGGAGCTGCCCAAGTTCAATTCGCGAGCAATCTGGCCCGAGCCTCCTCACGATCCACTGTCCTTCTTGGTGGACAAACGGGTCGTGACATCGCACCGCTGCCTTTCGGATTTCGTCATATCTGACACGGTCAGATGCAGTAGGGTCTGCCCAGGCTGCGGCTGATGAGCACAGCTCTTTCACTTCGCGTGCGACGAGCGCGCCTTGCCATGTTC
Organism: uncultured Armatimonadota bacterium; assembly: GCA_903927025.1. Classification (GTDB taxonomy): domain Bacteria; phylum Armatimonadota; class Fimbriimonadia; order Fimbriimonadales; family Fimbriimonadaceae; genus Fimbriimonas. Next base: position 181,639 of record CAIYLG010000021.1, on the reverse strand, counting down.
CAACGGCGACCACTCTGATTCTGCCCAAACTTCCTAGACCTGCCCGTCGAGCCTTGAGCTTATGCTCCATTTTGTCGGATGGGAGGCTGTCGCGCACGATGCGTTTTGCATCCTTGCTGACGTCGGGATCAATCTCGGGCAACCCTTGTATCTTTTCCCAATAGGGCTGAGGGTTTCGAAGCTCTCCAGAAGCAAGACGACGGAGACCGGTGTGCTTCTCCTCAAGAACGAAGGGCTCGCCTTCAGATTTGATCGAATCCAAGTACCCTTCGATCAAGGCTTCGCATGCCCCTTCGAGGTCAATCCGAAGGTGGTTGGATTCGCGGGCGAGTTCGATGCTTGTCGCTAGCCTAACCAGATCCATTGAGAATGGAAGTTCAGTGGCCTCGTCAAAGTCATTGACACCCCAAACGAGTCTGCCCTCAGCGTCTCTCCAGGTGCCGAAGTTCTCAACGTGCAGGTCACCGATTGCCAGAAGCTTTGGCGCAGACGCCGCGTTGGGAACGGCGATCGGAAAGAGCTGCACCCAGCGATAGAATGTCGCGCGCAGAAAAGAGAAAGGAGACGTTCGCATCTCCTCGTGCTTGAACTTGAGGTCGGCAGGGTTGATCGTGATTTGGTCTCCGAGCCATTGTTCGTAGCTTCGGGTCGCATCTCTAATCCCCTGCATAGTCTTCCTAATCCGCGACTTTAAGAACGCTGAGGAACGCTTCCTGCGGCAGTTCGATGCTGCCAATCTGCTTCATTCGCTTCTTGCCTTCCTTCTGCTTCTCTAGGAGCTTTCGCTTTCGCGAGATGTCTCCTCCGTAGCATTTGGCAATAACGTTCTTTCGGAACGGCTTGATCGAGTCGGCAGCGATGACCTTGGCTCCGAGAGCGGCCTGCACACGGACTTCGTACTGCTGGCGCGGAACGACCTTTCTCAGCTGCTCGACAATTCCCTTTCCTCGGTAGTAGGAGAACTCACGGTGAACGATGAAGCTGAGGGCGTCCACAATGTCGCCGTTGAGGAGGACGTCCACCTTGACGAGGTCAGATGCCTGATAGCCGGCTAGTTCATAGTCCAGCGAAGCGTAGCCACGTGTGTGGGACTTGAGCTTGTCAAAGAAGTCGAGAAGGATTTCACCCAGAGGAAGCGTGTAGTAAAGGATGACGCGCTGGGGAGTTGGATAGTCCGTCTTCTTGTAGACGCCTCGTCGCTCCTGGCAGAGGTTCATGACTGCGCCGACATATTCGACCGGGACCATGATCGTGGCATTCACGATTGGTTCCTCGATTAGTTCCAACTCGTGGGGCTGAGGGAACTCAGTCGGGTTGGATATGTGCGCCTGCTCGCCGTTCTTGTAGGTGATCTTATAGTCCACCGACGGTGCGGTAAGGATAAGGTCTAGGCCGAACTCACGCTCAAGTCTCTCTCGAGCGATCTCCATGTGGAGAAGTCCCAAGAAGCCGCAACGGAACCCAAAGCCTAGAGCGGCGGAAGTCTCTGGTTCGAAGTCGAGGGAGGCGTCATTCAATCGCAGCTTGTCGATGGCGTCGCGCAAATCTTGGTATTGGTCTCCATCGGTCGGATAGAGGCCGCAGAAAACCATGCTGAGCGCCTTTCGGTAGCCGGGAAGGGCGACGGTGGCCGGGTTGTTGGCAAGGGTCACTGTGTCGCCAACGCGGGCGTCGCCGATGCTCTTCATGGAAGCGGTAAGGAAACCAACCTCGCCAGTCATGAGACCAAAATCGACTTCGAGGGCAGGGTTGAAGTGGCCGGTCGAGTCGATGTCAAACTTTGACCCGGTCGCCATCATCATGATCTTGTCGCCCTTCTTGACGCTGCCGTCCTTCACGCGGAGGTAGGCAACCGCGCCTTGGTACGCATCAAAGTGGGAGTCGTAGATGAGGGCTCTCAGCGGCGCGTTGGGGTCGCCGACTGGAGATGGCACCCGGAGCACAATTGCTTCGAGAATCTCTTCGATGCCGATTCCGGATTTAGCGGAGCAGGGAATCGCATCGGTTGTATCGATCGCAACCGCCATTTCGATCTCTTCCTTTGCGCGCTCAATGTCGGCATGGGGAAGGTCGATTTTGTTGATGACGGGGATGATTTCCAGGTTCTGGTTCATCGCCATGCTTGCGTTTGCGATGGTTTGAGCTTCGACACCCTGGCTGGCATCCACCACGAGAATCGCGCCTTCGCATGCGGCGAGCGCACGCGATACTTCATAGGTGAAGTCGACGTGTCCCGGCGTATCAATGAGGTTGAGCTGGTAAGTCTCACCGTTCTTCGCCTTGTAGTTGAGGCGGACTGCGGCCATTTTAATCGTGATACCGCGCTCACGCTCAATGTCCATCGAGTCGAGCATTTGCTCTTGAGCCGTCCCACGAATGGCACCACAGCGCTCGATCAGTCGATCAGCAAGCGTGCTCTTGCCATGATCGATATGCGCAATGATGCAGAAGTTTCGGATGTGGGATTGATCCATAGGCGGGGAACGCACATTCTACCTTTCTGCAGGCTAGGTTCCCAGGTATGAGCGAAGGGATCTAGCCCGGCTTGACGTTGATGTCATGCCAGTAGATGCCAAGTTTCTGAACCACGCTGGCAAACTCCTCTCGGGAGACAGGCTTTTTGATGTAGCTGTTTGCATGCCGTTGATAGCTCGCCTTAATGTCGTCGGGTTCTTCGAATGAGGTGAGCACGACCACAGGGATTTCGGAGGTGGCTGCGTCCGACCGAACTGCGTTGAGGACTTCGATGCCGCTCACCTTAGGCAAGTGGAGGTCTAGCAAAATGAGGTTGATCAGAGGCGCACTTGGATTTAGGATTCGGTCCAGGGCGAGTTGGCCGTCGCGGGCAACTTCTAGTTCCACCTCGTCACCTAAGTTGCGAAGCGCACGCAGGGTGAGGTGCTCATCATCTGCGTTATCCTCTACCAACAGGATTCGAAAGCTGCTTGCCATGCTGAAGACACCTTAAATGGTTAAGTGAATCGGCGCTAGGAGGTACCGGCCTCTTTATCAATTATTTATACGCCCTTTGCGTTCGGTCGCAACCTTGAAAGTTTGAGTCGAGTAATTTACCGGTGTGAGGGCGTCCGCACTCTCACTTTTATGAGTCAAACCATTTGGTTGTCATTCTGTGGCCGATTCTGCCGAGAAAATTACTCTCGGAACTGTGTGAATCCCATTTATCACCCGCATTCTCAGCGAGCAATTTGCACCTACTTGGTGCGTCGTTCATCTATGCTGTTAAGGGTTCTCGTTTCGCCAAGGTTTGGGAGGAGTTTTTGAGATGCGTCTAAAAGCGTCTGGAAAGATCGTTGTTATCCTGCTTGTTATTGGAATTGCGATGGGTGGCTATCGCATATGGAAAGGACCGCAGGCATTCTCAAGCCTTGCTCCGGGAAGTTCCGATCCGCTGAACAGCGTTACTGTCGGCAAAATCGTGCTTCCGGACATCAACGATGCGGGTGGAACAGGGAAGACCGTCTCGATGCCTGGCATGGATACCGGCGGCGGCTGCACGGACAAGCCAGAAGTTCGGATGCTGGGCTACGCCTGGAACGCCCAGATGGGTCTCATGTTCGCAACCGGCGGTGCCCAGAGCACTGCTAACAGCCTCATGTGCGAGAACGGCGTGAACCTTAAGTGGGAGCGCCAAGATGACAACGGCAAGCTCGCCGATCAGCTCGTGGCTTTCGCAACCGAGCTGAGCCAGGGCAATCCAAACCCATCCAAAGGCGTCCACTTTGTGGCGATCATGGGAGATGGAAGCGCGACGTTCCTGAAGGGACTCAACGACAACTTGAAGAAGCTCGGCCCCGAATACCGAGCAAAGGTTGTCGGTTCGATTGGGTATTCGCGTGGTGAAGACAAATTCATGGGCCCGGCGGCCTGGAAGCTAGAACCCGTCGCAAGCCGAGGCGGACTTGTTGCTGGCGTTATCCGGGATGGCGACTGGAACATCGCTCAGAAGTGGCTTGGCGACAATGGCCTCAAGTCGAACCCCAACGAGAAGACATTCGATCCTGATGCCCTCAACTGGGTGAATGCAGACGACTATCTCGACGCGGCTAAGAAGTACATCACTGGCTATTCCGAGACTAGGCCAGTCGTGCGAAATGGAAAGAAAACTGGTGAAAACCAAGTTGTCACCGTCAACGCCTGCGTAACCTGGACTCCCGGCGACGTGAACGTCGCCAAGCAAAAGGGCGGGCTGGTGCCCATCGTTTCTACGAAGGAATATGCCTCCCAGATGCCATGCGTCCTCATCGGCATCGATAAGTGGATGAAGTCAAACCGCAGCACGGTGGACGGCATGTTGCTTGCGATCGCTGAGGGTGGCGATGCGGTCAAGAGCAGCGATGCCGCACTGCATCTGGCGTCTCAGGTCAGCGCCAAGCTGTATCACGAGAAAGATTCAGATGCCTCCTACTGGGAGAAGTACTACAAGGGCGCTCAGGAACAGGACAAGACCGGCGTGCCTATCGGCCTCGGCGGCTCGATGGCCAGCAACCTTTCTGACAGCTTTGTAAGCTTCGGCCTAGCGAAGGGTGGTGCAAACCTTTTCGGAGCCACCTACAGCCTGTTTGGAAACCTCGTGGTGCAACAGTATCCCAACCTGGTACCGAGCATCGACTCACTGGATCTGGCGCTGGATACCTCTTACTACAAGGATCTACAGAGTAAGAACTTGGATACGTCGACACCCAAGCCGACGGTCAACCCCACTCAGGCACCGGGCATTGCACTCAGCAAGAAGGAATGGCACATTCCATTCGATACCGGTCGGGCCACCTTCTCGCCGGCGGCTCAGCATGACCTAGAAAAGCTTCGACAGGACCTCCTTGTCGCAAGCAACACAACGGTTGAGATTCGGGGCCACACAGATAATGTGGGCAATCCATCGTCCAATATGTCCCTCTCAGAAGCGCGCGCATTTGCGGTGAAGAGTTGGCTGGAGAAGGCGTTCCCGCTGAACTTCCCATCTGGTCGAATCAAGATCGTGGCTCGCGGCCAGGAAGAGCCTTTGGCACCCAACACAACGAATGCGGGCAGAGCCCAAAATCGTCGCGTTGAGGTGATCATTCAGAGTATCAAGTAGCCATGGACGAATCAAAGCCTCCGGCCCCCGCAAGAAGAGTGGTGGCCGGAGCCCATGGCAGCGAGGCGCTGAAGTTTGGCGACCTCACTGACCGTAAGAAGCAACGGAAGGACCCCTACGCGATCTTTCTGCCCAACCGGGTGGTCTCCGCATCCACGATGCGGATGATCATCCTGGTGGAGGCACTGATCGCTCTCGCCGTTTGGTTCAAATCGCCCTTCAAGGTGTTGCCTCAGCCAGGTGAAGTCTGGACTGCTCTGGGCAAGCTTTGGATGAAGGATGGTCTCGGTCAGGATCTGATCACTAGCTTCGGACTCAACGTTCAGGCACTGGGATGGTCCGCTCTCATCTCTTTGGTGTTGGCGTATCTTACGGTGCTGCCGGTATTTCGCCCGATTGTCGTTGCTTTGTCCAAGGGCAGATTTCTGAGCATGATCGGCTTCTCCACAGTCTTCACGATCATGCTGGGTGGCGGACATCCTCTAAAGACAGCAATGCTGGTTTTTGGTATCACTGTCTTCTTTGTCACCTCTATGGCATCGGTGATCGCCAATATCCCTAAGTCGGAATTTGACCATGCGCGCACTTTGCGCATGAGCGAATGGAGGGTTGTTTACGAGGTGGTCATCCTCGGCACCGCAGACAAGGCCTTCGAGGTTCTTCGCCAAAACGCGGCAATGGGATGGATGATGCTGGCGATGGTTGAGGGAATTGTAAAGTCTGAAGGGGGCGTGGGAACCGCCCTAATCGCGCAGGATAAATATTTTCACCTGCCAGAAGTTTTTGCGATTCAGATCGTCATTTTGATCGTCGGGCTCAGCCAAGACGCGATGATTGGATTGCTGAGGCGAGCGTGTTGCCCCTACGCTGACCTGACGCTGGAGAGGCGGTAATGCAGACCCCTGAGGAATACACCCTCGGAGATACGCTGCTGACCATCGATGGCGTGTGCATGAGCTACGAAGGCGTACCTGTCCTCAAGGATGTTAACGCCGAGATACGCAATATCATGCGGCCGAACCAGAAGCAGGGCCAGGTTGTGGGGCTACTCGGCCCATCCGGCGTCGGAAAGACAACTCTGTTCCGCATCCTTGCCGGTCTCATGAAGCCCGATTCAGGCGAAGTACGGATTGGGGATGGGGTGCAGATCAAAAGGGGGTCGGTGGGCGTTGTTGCTCAGCACTATCCGCTGTTTGCTCACCGAACAGTGATGGGCAACCTTGTTGTTGGGGGACGTCAGGCCGGAATGTCGAGGTCAGAGGCGGAGACTAAGGCATTGGAGCTTCTCAAGCGCTTCGACATGGAGGATTGCGGCAAAAAGTATCCGGTCCAACTCTCTGGTGGTCAGAGGCAGCGCATTGCCATCGGCCAGCAGTTCATGTGCAGCGAGCATTTTCTGCTGATGGACGAGCCCTTTTCTGGGCTTGATTTGGTCGCAGTCTCCAAGGTAAGCGACTTTATCACCGAAGTTGCCGGGTCTGACGATTTGAAGACATTTATCCTCGTGACCCACGATGTGGCTGCGGCGATTGAGGTCTGCGATACGATTTGGCTACTTGGCCGAGACAGAACTCCGGATGGACAAATCATCCCTGGTGCGAGAGTTCGGGCGACGTACAACCTTATTGATCGGGGCTTGGCCTGGCACAACAATCTGACCTCCACCCCTGAATTCCTTGCCCTTTTGAAGGAGATTCGAGATATTTTCCCGAGTCTCTGAACTCGTTTCTGGGTAGATTCACGAGGGTCAGCGTCGGTAGCAGGTATGCCAGGTTCCAGTCGATTCAAGCAAGCATTCTCAGAGAGCTACAACGTCATTGGCTTGGCGGGACTCTTTGCGGCTTCGGCTGCTCTTCTAACGCCGGTTCCGCTCCTAATTGGTTTGGTTGCAGAAACGGTCTATCTGCTGTTTACACCCGACTCCAAATGGTACATGGATCGCCTAGCAACTCGGTATGACCAAGAGGTCATCGCAAGACGGGAGAAGCTGGTGCGAGAAGTCGGACCGACCCTGCCTAGTTCGGTGATGGCCCGATTCGCTCGGCTTGAAACCACACGAAATCAGATCGGTAGCCAGACAGTCGATGGAATGAAGTGGTTTCGGGAAGTTCTCCGAAAGCTGGATTACCTGATGGAGAAATTCCTGCTGTTCGCCAGCAAGCAGGTGCAGTTTCAAACCTACCTCAAGTCAGTGTTGGATGAGACCGATCCGGGAACCCTTGTTTCGCCCCCAGCGATCAGCCAGCCTTTGCGCCGGGTTGTTCGACGGGTTGACCCAACTGGGGAGAATGACGAGGAGTGGATTCTCTCAACGGTGTCCATTATTCAGCAGCGATATGCGGATGAAGTGACTGGCATCGACGACCTCTTGAAGAAGGATGAGAACCTGCATAATCGCGCGGTTTTGGACAAGAGGAAGGACATCCTCACCCGTCGAAGGCAGTATGTGGGGCAGATTGGTGAGATTCTGACGAACCTGAATCACCAGCTCCATTTGATGGAAGACACGTTTGGGCTCATCAACGATGAAATCCGAGCGCGGTCTCCAGAGCAGGTACTTGCCGATATCGAGGACGTCGTCAACCAGTCTGACAACCTGACAGAAACGCTGCAGGATGTCTCCCCGTTCGACCAGATGCCAGTCGCCGCAGGTGCCTCGAAGCTGTACGACCTTCCCGGGCAGCGCTAGAATAATGAGTCGCGGCGACTTCAGGTTAGGGGCCGTTGAAAGGAATCGAATATGAGAATAGAAGAGACCCTTAGAAGAGCCGCTGGATTGTTCGTGGAACTCCCGGACGCAGAGCCTAAAGAAGTCAAGCCGTGGAATGTAATGGACGCTCCAAAGTCAAGACCTGAGGAGACAGTTCAGCCTGCTAAGACGGTGGAGCAGATTGTCCGGGATGCGCCTGGTCCCAACCTTGATGAGATCAAGCCGGCCGCGGCAACGACTTCGAATTTCCAACCTGTGGATGGGCAAGGGAACGTCGACTTCACGGCAATTTACAGTTTGGCCAACCTTCCAAACTCGCCATTTTCAGCCGAGCAGGTGCTTGAGCTTTTGGCGACTTTGCCTGCGGAGCTTCCTCTTGAGGCGAAGCGCGCAACGGTTAAGGTCACGATCAATGCGATGGCCAAGGCGACTGGCGTCACCCCCGACGCCATCGTCGCGGACGCATCTCGCAAGTTAGCCGCGCTAACGGCGTATGCCAAGAGCTATGCGGAACAGGCAACGCAGTACGTTTCGAAAGCTGAAGCGGAGATAGCCGCCCTTCAGGCGGAAATTCTGCAGCGCAACAACGCGATCGCAGACGCGAAACAGAAGCAATTGAACTTGGTGACCGCCTGCACCGCCGAGTCGGACCGGCTGGACGATGTGCTGGAATTCTTCAGCCTGGACGTGCATCCAAGCAAGTACGCGCCAGAGGCGTAAGCCTCGCACTGAAGCCAGCGCTCCATTTGGGCTTCGGAATTGAGCGGCCCAATGGAGCGTGGATACGGGATGCCTTCCCTACTTAAGCGGCCAAGTTTTGATCTTGACCGACTTCATAACAGCCGGCTTCGGCGTTGGCATGTCGCGCTGGTCGCGAGGGAGGTTGACGATTTTGTCGACGACATCCATACCCTGAACGACCTGACCGAAGACGGTGTACTGGTTGTCGAGGGAGGGGGCATCGGCGACGCAGATGAAGAACTGGCTACCTGCAGAGTTGGGGTCCTGGCTTCGGGCCATGCTGAGAATGCCGCGCGAGTGGTGCGTGGTGCTGAACTCAGCGGTGATCGAGTAGCCAGGTCCGCCCGTTCCAGGCATTCCGGTTGCGCCAGGCTTGGTGTTGGGGTCGCCGCCCTGGATCATGAACCCGGGGATGACTCGGTGGAAGGTGGTCTGATCGTAAAAGCCCTTGGCAGCAAGCTTCTCAAAGTTCTTGACGTGACCGGGAGCGAGCTTCGGAAAGAACTTGAGGACGATGCGGCCCAGATTGGTTTCGAGGACAGCAACCTTTTCTCCCTTCTTGGGAGCAGTTGCGCCCGGAGCACCGGTTTTGAGAGACTGCCCGAGCGAAAGGGACGCAAGGGTAAAGAGGGTGAGAAGGCCGAGGCCCAGCTTTGCGAGTTTCATAGGTTTCTCAGTGAGTTTAATAGCGTATGGATCGTGGCGTCAGTTCCCAAAAGTCTCGATCGTCACCGATTCGATGATCGCAGGGTTGGCCGGAAGCGGATTATCTCGGTGGTCACGAGGAAGGGCGACGATCTTGTCCACCACGTCGAGACCTTCGATGATTTCGCCGTACACGGAGTACTGACGATCCAGGTGTGGGGATCGGGCCACCATCAGGAAGAACTGCGAGCCTGCGGAATTTGGATCGGATGACCGTGCCGCGCTGAGGATTCCGCGATCGTGAGGGGTGTCGTTGAACTCCTGAGGGATACGGTGGCCAGGGCCGCCGGTTCCGTGGATGCTTCTATCATCCGATTTGGAATTGGGATCTCCGCCCTGGATCATGAATCCGGGGATCACGCGGTGGAACTTTGTGCCGTCGTAAAAGCCTTCTCGAGCCAGCTTCTTGAAGTTCTCGACGTGCTTTGGAGCCTTGTCCGGGAAGAACTGGATGACGATTTTGCCGTAATTCGTTTGCATGACGGCGATTTCGTCGCCGACAGTAGGAGTTGCCATGCTGGATAGCGTACCGGTCTTGGCACTTTGGATGCCAATCTGCAGCGGTTGCGAGGTCGGAGGGTAGGACCGGTAATCTTGTGAGACGCCCATATGGTTTGGATAGCCCTGACAGCAATCGTTTGCCTTGACCTTGTAAAGCCGCCCAAGCAGCCGGACCTAGGCTTTGCCTGGCGAGAAACGGAGCTTCGCGGATCCAATGAAATGAAGATTCGCCCTGTCATGTTCAGAGAGCAGTCGCGCTGGGTGCGGCTGTATGGCATTGATGTTCCCAACGCGAGCCAAAGGGGCTACAGTGGAGCCCGTCAGGATCTGGAGGTGCTGTTGGGTCGGGCACCGGACGTATATTTCGAGGATGAAGACCCCAAGAAGTGTCTTAGGCGAAACGCCTCGTACGTGCAGTATGTGTGGACACAGGGCAAACTTCTCCAATTCGAACTCTTAAGAGACGGATGGGCGCACGTCAATGAGGAAGGCCGTAAGGGTAAGTACGGTTCGCTGCTGATCGCGGCAGAGGCGGAGGCGAGGCGGTTTCGCGACGGCCTCTGGGCTTCGGCCAAGTAGCGGCCTCATCCCAGCATCCCGCACTCAGCGGATCGATGCATCCTCAATATTACGGAGGCTGTATTACAATAAGGTCCTTGCTATGACTTTTCAGATACTTAGAGCCCTGATATCGGTCCGATTTCTGCGCGGGTTCTTTTCGGTGCAAAATTGGCGTCAATTGAGGCGAGCTTGGGTGATGAAGGGCATTGGGCTTTCGCTGGGGACGGCGGATAGCGATGTTGCTCAGATCGTGAAATCGGAAGTCCGGTACACAACCCTGATCATGCAGGTCAGGCTTGCGATGCTTCAACAGGATTTAGATATAACTGGACACGATTTGATTCGGACGTATGACTATTCTGCCAGAGCGAAGTCGCCGAGCGACGTCATGCCTTACGCTTTCCCAGCAGAGTGGGGTCCAGTGCAGAAAGAGGCTTGGATCATTCGCGAATTGGAGGCGGCGCTTCAGGTGGTCCACGTGGAAGCCGATACTTCTTGGCTGCAGTGTCGGCGCGATGTCCTGGGGATGAATTAGCGTGACCCGGACCAGGATCCATTCAATATGAACCGGAGAGTTGGGAAGCCAATCATTCTGGTCGCATCAGCGATTTTTTTTGCCGGCATGTTGGGACACCTGCTCGGCTGGGTTTCAAAACCGATGGCCTTTGCCGCCATTGGCCTTTATGCCTGTATGATTTTCCCAACGTTCATCTTGATGTGGATCTACGACAGAAACAATCCGAGGGACGAAGAAGAATTGTTAGCGCTCAAGGAAAAGCTGCGCGCCCGAATCGCTGAGAATTCAAGGGGGTGAGGGGTTTAAGATCTCGGTTTCCGAGTTAGAAGAACCATGGTTGAAGGGATCACTGAAGCGGAAAAATTGCCAGGCGTACCTTCGCGACCAAAAGTGTCGATCTTCCAGGTACTGACGAGAGACAAGCAGTTCGTGTTCGAGATCTCGCTGGTGAGCTTTCTGACGCTCGTTGGCTTCATACCCGTCGAAATCGCCCAGGAACTTGGCCGGACCCACTTGGCAAATTGGTCGAGCTTTGGCGTGTTGTTCGGATCCTATGTGCTATTGCAACAGGTCCTAGGTCGCTCTAGAGCTCGGACTGCGGACGGTTGGAGCCCGCTCCATTCTCTCACGAAGCTTCGGCCAGTCGGACAGTTCTTGCCGGGACAGCTAGAAGCGCTACTCGACCTCTTGAAGAGCGTCGTGAAGCTGCTTCAAAGTCGACAGGAAAGCCGATATCTCTTCTACGTGTCCGCTTTCTGCCCAGTAACCCCTCCTTTGGCGAAGGAAGTTGTTGGGTACCTCCACGTCCCGATGTGGCAAGGTGCCGTGGTGCTGGTGAGTGGCACTCTAGCGGCTGCCGCGGCTTCCCAAGTGATGGCCCGGAGACGATTTCAACTGTCGTACAAAACGACCTTGGAAACCATTGACTGGATGGAGCGCACCATCAAAGAAGCTGGGGCTGTCACGCCACAGCTAGTGGATCGATTGGAAGTGATCGTGGCGAGGCTCAGGGAGAAGGGGCTCGGCGGGTTGGCGGACCTGTGAGTGCTCTGACGTATCTGGACCTGGCCCGTGTTGCCTCTTGAATTTCAAAGGGCGCTACTCGCTTCTGGCTACTAGCAACCGTTTTCTTTCGCGAAATGCGAATTCGGTGCCCCTAATAAGTGGAGCCGTCGATTTTATTTCCGAGTCAGTTCGGGGCCCTCGGACTTAGAAGTCCGATCATCATTCAGTGAAGTAATGCAGCAAAATTATCCGATTTCGTGGATTTTCGAAAGCGTCATCGATTCGTCGAGAGAGGCTCAGATTGAGCAACGCCTGAGTTCCTCGAACCAGAGTCTTTGTGCGCAGTGGTCTCAGAACCATGATGGATTGTTCGTAGCGTCTCCTCTGCATATCTTTGTCTCTGATGAGTCCGGGAATCTCATTGGCGGAATCATTGGGCGTACTCATGCGATTCGCGAATGGCTTGAAGTGCTAGTGCTCTGGGTGGAGGAAGGTCACAGGCGGGTGGGTCTAGGCAAGACGTTGATGCAGAAAGCAGAGGAGGAGGCCCAAGCGCGTGGCTGCCTGTATGCGCGGCTAGCAACTAGCGATTATCAAGCTCCAGAGTTTTACTATGCGATCGGATATGACCTTTACGGCAAGCTCGAAAACTGCCCCCCGGGAAATACCGTCTTCTATTTTCATAAGACCCTGACCAACCCAAGATCCTCAACCTGATGCGGCGACTTACCGACCATGGCGCATCTGGACTTGCACGGATCGGTACGCCTATGATGGCTGAAGTGCCTTGCGGGTCGGTTTTGCCACTTTGTGGGGGACCGCTCTGCGATCCTTGGACTTTTGGTTCGACCTTTCCTAATCCACGGGTAAGCCGCTCGCGCGGCTGACGGCGTGGCTAGTTTTCACAACCTCTCCGAGGTATTTCGGAGTTGAGGCGGTCGATTGGGTCAATCCTGACGGGATAAAACTCGACCCCGCGGGCTGAGCGGTTGCGTTCATAATGGAGAGGTGAAGCCTCTGGCACGTACTGTAACCGGGGTGACCGCCTCGGGGATTCGTCGGTTCTTTGATTTGGCGGCCCAGATCGAGGGCGTTTTGTCACTCGGTGTTGGTGAGCCCCGCTATCCTTGCCCTCCTTCGGCAAAGGCGGCTGCAGTTGCCGCGATTCAAGGCGACAACGATGCCTACACTTCCAACTTTGGGAGGATTTCCTTCCGACAGGCAATTGCCAAGAACTTGAGCGCTCGGTATGGCGTTTCCTACACGCCAGATAACGAGATCCTCGTCACAACGGGTGTTTCGGAAGCGATCGACATCGCCCTTCGGTCCATCCTTGAGCAGGGGGACGAAGTGATTTTCGTCGAGCCGACCTATGTGTCCTACGGGCCGACGGTCACCTTCGCGGGTGGAAAGCCGGTGGCACTTTCCTCGACGGCGGCAAACAATTTCGAGCCAGATCCAGACCAGATTCGGGCGGCTGTCACCAGCAAGACGAAGGCGATCATCCTAGGCTATCCGTGCAACCCAACGGGTGCGACCCCTTCCCGCGAGGTCTTTGAGGAGATCGTCAAAATTGCAGAGGAGTTTGACCTCTGGATTCTCTCGGACGAAATCTATGACCGATTGGTCTACGGAGTAGAGCACACTTGCTTGTCTTCAATCCCTGGGGCGTGGGAGCGAACGATTTTGTTGGGCGGATTCAGCAAGGGCTATGCCATGACTGGCTGGCGAATCGGGTTTGCGTGCGCCCCTCCTGCGGTCATTGAATCGATGATGAAGATTCATCAGTACACCATGCTGTGTGCGCCAACGATTAGCCAGATCGCCTGTGAAGCGGCGCTGGTGAACGGGGAAGCGCACGTGCAGACCATGGTCGCGGCGATGGAAAAGAAACGCGACTACTTCGTCGCCAAACTGAATGAGGCGGGCCTCGAGTGCGCGGCGCCTAAAGGATCTTTCTTCGCATTTCCAAGCATTGTGAACACAGGGTTGGATTCGGAAGAATTTACGGAAGAGCTGCTGAAAGCAGAAAAGGTGCTGGTTGTGCCTGGAACCGCGTTCACAAGTTGGTCCGGTGACACCCGAACCGGTGCATCGCATATTCGATGCTGCTACGCAATTCCGGATGAGGACCTTGAGGAAGCTGTTTGCCGATTGACGAACTTCGTGAAGGTCCGAGTCTAGGGCAGACCCTGAAATGGATGCGGGCGACGCTTATCGTCGTCTGCATCCTTGCTTTGGGCGGGTTCCTACTGACTTTGATCGTAGAGCAGGGATTTCAGTCTCGCGCTACCAAGGTTCAAATCGTCAGGATCGACCCAACCCAGCACAACCCTCTGGGGCCGATTACGGCGGAGGTGGGTGAACCGACGCTCCTGATCGTGGCCGACTCTAACGCGATCATGAAGGGAACGACACCCTCTGGATTGCCGAAAGTTGACGTGGAGTATCTGCGGCTCCATCCTTCCGCCGCCACAACGCTCCCACCTATCCTTCGCCAAATTGGGATCGCTCGCATTGGCTGTCTGATCGCGATTGTGGCTACTCTCTTTGGGGCTATTTGGCTGCCCAGAATCAAGTTCTTCGCAGATTTGAACGAGATATGAACTCGGCCAGATTGAGATGGGTCGAGTCAACAAAGTCTTCGTATAATGTCGATGGCTTTCTTTGGTGAAAATGTTGTCGGTACTTCTGTCTGCCCTAGCCCTGCTTATCTCTTCTGGTTCAAATCCGCCAAAAACTGGTGCCGAAATCTTCATCAAGATGGACTCTCGCGTGCCGGTCGAGCGCCTCGCGGCGGCGGTCCGACCGATTGGCCTTGTGGATTCTCGGAGGAAGGGAACGACAACCTACTTGGTCCGCCTCAACCCGGGCGTCGATCCTGAAAAGGCGAAGACTCAACTTGAGAGAGTCCCCGGGGTCCATGCACTCGAACCTGAAGAAGAGCCTTTTGACATCCAGTCTGTGAAGTCGCTCGACAGGAAGATTGCTCACCTCTCTGAAGATGAGGCGGAAGGAAGGGGGCAAGAGCGGACCAAGGTGCATCCCAAAGACAAACTGGATTACCTGAAGGCCTACCGGTATTTCATTGGCCAACGCGCCTTTCCATACGACAAGGTGAACTGGGATTCATTTGAAGTAGGCAGACGGCACGCCTCTCAGATGCCTAAGGCTCGGATTGGTGGCGGGCCGGGCGGATCTCGCCCGATGACGACTCCGCAGTGGTCGTTCGTAGGACCAACCAACCTTTCGGCCCCGTACGAGACGTACTACGGGTTAGGGGCTATCAATGGCCGTGTGAGCGCGGTGGCCTTTGACCCGACCACCTCCTCAACCATATATGCTTCGGGCGCTCAGGGTGGCTTGTGGAAGAGCACCGACTCTGGCAAAACCTGGACATGGCTCTCCAGCACTTGGACGCAGCTGGCCGTCAACCGCATCGTCATCGACCCAAACAACCCTAAAACCATCTACGTCGCTAAAGGGGATTATCACGGCTATATCGCTGGCGGCTATGGGATTTTGAAGACGACCGATGGAGGAACCACCTGGTCCGAAATTGCTATGGCTGCCATGGGCAAAGTTGGTGTCGCGAGTCTGTTGATAGACCCAACAAACTCAAATATCCTTATCGCTGGGACTGGGGACATCAACACGGATGGTGCGCTCTATCGATCGACCGATGCGGGCAATTCATGGACCAAGCTTGGAATAAGCGGAGCGCTCATCGTTTGGCCGACTCTGGCCGCGAGCGCAGTAAGTGCAGGGACTACACGTTTGTATGCCGTTGCTGGAGGGACCGCAACGACGACATACACCAACCCGACAACTCGCCTATTCGTGTCTGATGACCATGGTGCGACTTGGAAACCGCAGGCGAGCCCTGTGGTTCCAGACGGGCTCTTCCGATGGCCAATCGCCATCGCGACGTCGCCCACCAATCCAAACAACGTCTACATCTTGGGGTCCGATACTCAAACTCTCTACGCGAGCTCCGATAAAGGGGCTACCTGGAATGACGTCAGCGCAAATTTGCCCACTGGCAACGATATCTACCCGAACTACAATTTCTCTCAGGGCTACTACGACTATCACCTTGAATGCGGAAGCCGGACGAAGGGTGGCGTTACTGTGGACGTGCTCTATCTTGGTGAGATTGACCTCACCGAATCTACCGACGGTGGCAACACATGGGTATCGGTAGGCGGCCCAACCTACGAGTCGTATGCCATTTCCCACAACGACCAACACGCGCTGGCGGTTTGTCCAACGAATCCCAACCTTGCCATTTTCGGCAATGACGGTGGTGCCTACACGGTCACCTATGACCCTGCGTCCGACAAGAACTCAGTGGCATCGTTAAACCAGAACCTGGGCAACACGATGTTCTACAAGATTGCGCTCCACCCCACGTTGGCGGATTATCTGATGGGAGGTACCCAAGATAATTCGACGCCACTGAGCACTGGTGACATCACAAACTGGATGAACGTCGGCGGGGGGGACGGGGGAGGCTGTGCTATCAATCAGACCAACCCGAAAATCCAATACACCACTTCTGAGTATCTATGGGTGTATCGGACTGCCGACGGATGGGCCACCGAGCAGAATATTTCGCCGACACTCGAAAGCAAGGATCAGGCTGCCTTTGTGGCTGCCATGGCGCTGTGTCCGACAAACCAGAACCTGATGTTCGTCGGTACGAACTTTCTGTGGGAGTGGAACGAGACGACTCAGACTTGGACCAGTCATCTTGGTGGGCAAGAACTCAACAACAGCAACTCTGGGGCCCAGATTTCTGCCATTGCATTCTCGCCAACTGATGGGAACAGAATCTACACCGGTGCAGCGGACGGCGCCCTGTGGATGTCGACCACTCAAGGTTCAACTTGGACCCAGCTCAACACTGGGTCGCCGCTACCTGTGGCCGCTCTCACGAGTATCAGTGTGAATCCTGCAGACGAAAACGATATCATCATCGGCTTCTCCAGCACCGGGAACGGCAATTCCCATCTGTGGCGGTGCAGCAACACGCAGGCGGCGTCTCCAACCTTCACGAATGTGAGCGGAATTGGCGTCACTGGCCTGCCAGATGTCTCTCTCAACGTGGTTGTCCGTGACATCAATAATCCTGCATCCACCTGGTGGGTGGGCACAGACGTCGGAGTCTTCATGAGCAATGACTCCGGGTCTACTTGGTCAAATGCGGGAACGATCTATGGCCTTCCTGCGGTCATCGTTGACGATCTTGCTGTCAATGCGACGACTGGCTACATTGTGGCCGGCACCTATGGCAGGGGAATGTGGCGTATGAAGCTCACTTCGAGTGCTGGGATCAAGTTGACCAAGTTCACAGTCTCGCCTTCTTCTGTCACAGGGGGGGATTCGTCCACAGGCACCGTCACTCTTTCCGCTGCTCCAGGCACCGGCGGCGTTACCGTGGCCCTAAATTCATCTAACACGAGCGTGGCAACTGCCCCGGCTTCTGTTACCGTTCCATCCGGTGCAA
Source organism: uncultured Armatimonadota bacterium (assembly GCA_903927025.1). Classification (GTDB taxonomy): domain Bacteria; phylum Armatimonadota; class Fimbriimonadia; order Fimbriimonadales; family Fimbriimonadaceae; genus Fimbriimonas. The sequence continues at coordinate 164,295 of CAIYLG010000021.1, read as the reverse complement.
CATCGGCGACCTTTACGATCTCGACCTATTCAGGATTGAGTGGCCAGAACACTTCAACATTCACCGCAACCTACAGTGGTGTCGGACTGACCCAGGTGCTTACGGTCAATGGAATCACGATTTCCTCTGTGTCGCTGTCGCCCACATCGGTGCTTGGTGGACTCTCCTCAACGGGGACGGTCACGATTGGATCTGCCGCGCCCGCAGGCGGATTTTCTGTGCCGCTCTCATCCAGCACTGCCAGTGCGACTGTTCCAGGGACTGTCACGGTCGCTGCTGGAGCCACCACGGCAACGTTCAACGCTTCGACCAATCCGGTTTCAAGCACAACAGTCGCTGTTATTACCGCTGGATCTGGATCAGCATCCGCTTCTGCCAATTTGACGATTACGCCACCGGATTTGGCGAACCTGTCCCTTTCCCCAACTTCCGTTTCTGGCGGCACCACCTCGACTGGGACAGTGACTCTAACTGGAGATGCTCCTTCAAGCGGAACAACGGTGACCTTGAGTTCTAGCAATTCGGCAGCGATGGTGCCTGCAAATGTTGTGGTGCCATCAGGGCAAAAGACGGCGACATTTACGGTTTCGACTTCGGCCGTCTCCACAACGACATCTGCCGTGGTCACTGCCACCGTGGGTTCCGTAAAGCAGACTGCGACACTGACCATCACTCCACCGACGCTTGCCACGCTAACTGTGTCACCGACTTCGGTCACGGGAGGAACGTCCTCCACGGGAATGGTAACCCTAAGCTGGCCCACGGGTTCCACTGGGCTCGTTGTATCCCTTCAGTCTGGAAACACCAGCGCAGTAGTTCCAGCATCAGTGACCGTCGCCAGCGGCGCTTCGACGGCTAGCTTTACAATCACGACGTCACCTGTGAATGCGCCAACTACAGCAACCCTCACGGCAACGCTTGGTGCGAACTCGACGACAGCCTCACTGACGATTACTCCGTCGACTCTTTCCAGCGTTACCCTCAATCCGACAACGGTCATTGGCGGATCTAGCTCGACGGGCCTCGTGACACTGACCGGCAAGGCCGGTAACGGCGGAACGATCGTTGGCCTTACTTCCAGCAGCAGTGCCGCAACCCTTCCCACTACTGTAACCGTGCCAGCAGGAAGCAGCACTGCATCCTTTACCGTGGGCACCAACGCAGTGGGAACCTCGACGCAGGCGCTGATCACGGCGACGATCGGGGCCGTTCAAAAGTCGGCCACCATCACCGTCAACCCGGCAACCTTGACTTCTTTTAGCGTTTCGCCATCCACGGTAGTGGGAGGTTCGAACACAACTGGATCACTGACGCTGAACGGATCCGCCCCGGCTGGCGGTGCGTCAGTGGGTCTCACGTCCAACTCCGTTTCAGCGACGGTGCCGTCGAGCGTTACGATTGCCGCGGGCGCCACCAGCACGACATTCACTGTCTCGACTTCAACTGTGTCCGCAACGGCAACAGCCACGCTGACGGCTACGTTGGGCACCTCGATGCTCTCGACGAGCCTGACGATTCAAACGCCGCTGCTTTCTTCATTGAGCGTTTCGCCAAGTTCGGTGACGGGTGGGACGTCTTCGACGGGAACCGTCGCCTTAACTCGGGTGGCCCCATCTGGCGGAGTCGTGGTTGCACTGTCCGCGACGGGAACCGGGGTGTCGGTGCCCGCCTCAGCGAGTATTGCTGCGGGCGCAACCTCGGCTACCTTTACGGTAACGACCTCGGGCGTTTCCTCTACAACAACGGCGACTGTTAGCGCGAGTCTATCCGGAACAACAAGGCAGACGAGCCTTGCTGTGTTGGCTCCTGCCCTCGCCAGCATTTCTCTATTGCCGACAACGGTTGTGGGGGGCAAATCCGCCACCGGTACAGTCGCCATTTCTGGACCAGCCCCGGCGAGCGGCCTTGCTGTCGCCCTGTCGTCTGGCAGCACGAATGCCACTGTTCCGTCTTCAGTGACGATTTCGGCCGGAGCAACCGCGGCGACCTTTAACGTAGCAACCAACGTGGTCTCTGCAACGACGACGGCCACGATTACAGCGAAAGTTGGAACGGCGAGCCTCAGTACCACGCTGACGATTCAGCCGATCATGTTGTCCAGCATCGATGTGCTGCCTTCCTCGGTGGTGGGTGGCTCGAAGACGACAGTCAGCGCCCAGGTCGCTCTCAACGGGGCGGCAACGGGAACAGGTGTGGTGGTTGCACTTAAGAGTTCCAATCCTGCGGTGGCGACGGTACCCACGTCCGTGAAGATTGTTGCAGGCGCTCAGAGCGTCATCTTCCCGGTTACCCACAAATTGGTCACTGCTTCGAAGACGGTGACGATCACGGCCACCTATGCTGGCGTCTCGCAGTCAGCAACGCTTTCTGTAGTTCCATTTCAAGTGACGGGGCTCACACTGAACCCAACTACTGTGATCGGAGGCACAAGTATCTCCGGCACCGTTACTTTGAATGCTCAGCCAGGTGCGAGTGGCGGGGTCGTTGTGAAGCTCGCCTCGAACAGCAAGGTAGTGGTCACTACGGGAAGCGTGACCGTGCTCGTCGGGAATGCAGGCGCGAACTTCACGCTCAAGACGACGGCGGTTGCATCCCTGACGAATGGAGTGGTTACCGCTACTTATGGCACTTCGAGTAAGCAGGCCACGGCTACAGTGAATCCAGCGACCCTTGCGTCGTTCAGTGTGAGTCCAACGACGGTGCAGGGCAAGTCGACAAAGGTGGTTACCGGCACGGTTATATTGAGTGGGCCCGCTCCATCTGCTGGAACTGTTATCACTTTATCGAGTTCAAACACCGGTGCGGCATCCATGCCAGCCACAGTGAAGATTGCTGCGGGACAAACGAAGGTCACGTTTACGGTGTCCCACAAGGCAGTTTCTTCTTCAACGCAGGTGACGCTAACCGCTGCCGGAGGGGGAGTGAGCAAGACTTCTGGCCTTACGGTGACGCCGTGAGGCTTGGGCTCCAGGCAGTATGCGTTATAAATTCCGCACTCCCGGGAGGGGTGCGGGTTCGGTTCAGCGTGGAGGAGCAGGAGCGCCCATTTTTGCCCTTAGCTTGGCGACGAAGTCGGGGCGGGCAGGGCGAGGGGCGGATTCTGCTTTTAGCAGGGTTGTGAGGGCATCTGCCTTGCGGCCGGTGTTCATATAGGCGTCAGCGAGGTCGAGCCAGGCGAATCCATTGTCGGCTTGGGATCGCATCGCCTTTTCGAGGAGCCGGATCGCATCGGGGAAGTTTTTGTCGAGAATCCGTTGGTGGGCGAGGACGACGGCACACTCGTCGTAGTCCGGGTTGATCTGCATGACAGTTTCCCAGTGTCGGATCGCCTCGGCGCGGTCTTGTCGCACCACTAAGCGCCCGTACAGCAAGTTGATCCAGGTGTCTTTGGGAGAGAAGTACAGGGCGTCCTTTATCACTACGGCGGCCTCAGGTCCGCGGCCTGTTTTGGCCAGCGAGAAACCATAGGTCGCGATAAAGTTGCCGAGCGAGCCGATGTTGATGAATCCGGTATTCGTTCGAAGCCGCTTGCGCACATCGGGTGTAATCGCGGATGCCTTCTGCTGTTCTAGCAGCTGTGGCCACTGGGGAGAATCAAACAGCCAGGTTAAATTCGTGTTGACCAGTTCCGCCGCTTCGGCGGATTTCCCTTGGTTGTCAAGGTAGTGAGCCTCGAACTCCACACCGACCATGAAGTGCTTGTCGTACTCGGTGACAGTCTTAAAGAATCCGTCTGGCGTCAGCCACTGCTGAACGCCCCACGCCGTAACAAAGGTGCCAACAAGCAGGTTGGCACCGAGAAGTCCGGTGAGGACATACCTCTTGGAGGACCAGCTCCAAGCTGCGGCGCATCCAAACAGACAGGCGATCCCAATGCCGGCGACGGTACATCGATAGGGACCAGCGACAAGCGAGGGAACCGTGGGGATGTTGGATACGGGGATGTAAACCAGGAGAGCGCAGATGGCGATGAATGCCAGCTCGCGGTTTGACTTCCAGAGGCCGCGGATTCCAAGACCCGAAGCCATGACGATGAGGATGCCAATTGCGACCCAGAGGAATCCTTGATACCGCTCAAGGGTGAACGTGACCAGGGAGGGCTCGTTGGGGAACAGGAAAGCTGTGCCGTAATGAGCTGCCGTCTTTAAGAAGCGTAGGACCATGTCTCCGACTGGATCATGGACACTTCTCAGCGGTGGGCCACCGAGCTTCCACATTGCCATGTAGACAAGACCCAAGAGGGCGAAGGGAAGAGTCACTCTTCCGCAATCCTTCCAGTTCCGCTTTCCAAAAACAAAGGCGGAGAGCGGAACAGCTGGAGCCATCGCCACAGATTGCTCCTTGGAGAGCGCCGCAAAGAAGAACATGAAGGCGCTGCAGACCAACCAACCCACTTTCGAGGTCTGGTAGTGGAGCAAGAGGCTAATAAGGAAACAGGTCAGGAAGAATGCGCCGAGGACGTCTGTCCGACCGCCGATCCAGGCCGTGCCACCAACCTGCATCGACTGCGCCGCGAAGAAGACCCCAGAGAGAATGCCCGCCAGCGGCTTCTTGGTGAGCAGAAGCGCCAGGTAGGCGACCAACACCGAGGTGATGGCGTGCAGAAGCAGATTCGTCTGGTGATAGAAGAACGGATTACCGTGCCACAGCGAATTCTCGATGGCAAATGATGCCGAAGTGAACGGACGGTAGAAGTTGCCGAAAGGCTTGGTGAACGCGGCAAGGAGATCGTGAGTGCCGAAAGATCCGCCGGTAACCAAAGGCTCGTCATCCCAAATGAGCTTGCCCTTGAGGGCAGGGAAGTAGAGCGCGACAGCAAGGAGGAAGACGAGAGCTTGCCCCCACCGCCATGGGGTCAATAGTTTTGATTCGGCAGAAGAGGTTCGACTAGCGGTTTCAGCCATGGTCAAGGTTAGAAGACTATTTCCAGTTGGTGTCTACAATCTGCCAGGAGTCGCCTTCGTGGTGCAGTGTGACGCTCCAGCGCTTAGGGACCTTGCCGGTGCTGAGGACTCTTGTTCCATCTGCCTCAACGACGTATTTACCCTCGTCCATCTCCGTCCATGTGAGGTGGGTGGGATTGAGGGGGACCTCGGAGTCTTTGTGAATCGTTCGAAATCCTTCAGTTGCCATCAGGATTCCCTGCTTCTTCTCGATTGCCCTGACGCTTGCGGCGCGTCCGGACCAAGCACTCAGGAAGATCAACAGAGAGAACACAAAGAACGCGCCTGAGTACAGGATTCCACGATAGTTGGGTGAACTTTGTGCCATAGCCTACGCATTAGACGCTACCGCAGCCCGGTTAGGAGCGGTGTCGCACGTAAGTGTGAAGCGCCGATAAATGTTAAGCGTTCAGGTTTCAAACAGGATTGAAACGGAGGAGCCGCTTTTCGGGGTACAAACCGATGGCTGGGGACAAGTTCCGCTTCAGCAATCTCAAGGAGGGGAATTCACTTGATTCGTCGCGCTTTTCCGCCCAAGTATGCCCTTCCGCGCAGTCCGCTGGGGCTTGCAGACATTGTTATTCTTGCTGGCCTGTTCGTGTTGCTTTATGGCATCGCAAGAGTAGGGTCCGGATTCTTTGTGGCGTTCAAGCCACCGGTGATGCAGCCCAAGGTGAGCCTGGACCCGGCGAACCTGCCGTACTACGCGGCGCGCTCCACGCTGCGCATGTTCATCGGTCTGATCTTCTCGGTGCTGTTCACCTTTGCGTATGGCTATGTCTGCGCGAAGAGTCGACGTGCGGAACGGGTGATGATTCCGCTCCTGGACATTCTTCAGTCAGTCCCGGTTCTCGGATTTCTTTCGGTAACGGTCACTGGCTTTATCGCAATGTTCCCGGGAAGCCTCCTCGGGCTTGAGATGGCCAGCCTGTTCGCGATCTTTACGGGGCAGGTCTGGAACATGACCTTCTCGTTCTACCACTCGCTGATTACGCTGCCCAAAGAATTGGATGAGGCCGCCACCGTTTTTCAGTTCTCCAAGTGGCGAAGGTTCATCTCTGTGGAAGTGCCCGTTTCCATGCTGGGGCTGGTGTGGAACGGCATGATGAGCTTTGGTGGAGGCTGGTTCTTTGTCGCCGTTACCGAAGCGATCACCGTCAACAACAAGTCCTACACGTTGCCAGGCCTGGGCTCCTACGTTGCCAAGGCGGTCGAGGAGAAAGATCTCAAGGCGCTGTCCTTTGCCATCGTAACGATGATTTTGCTCATCGTTTTGATTGACCAGCTATTTTGGCGGCCGGTGGTCGCATGGGCTGAGAAGTTCCGGATGGACAAGAGCACGGCGTCCACACAGGCGAGCTCTTGGGTTCTGGATCTCCTCCGCTCCTCCAAGCTTCCCCGTATCCTTAGCCGATTTTGGCGGCGACTCCAGCATCGATTGCCTCGCATTCGTCTTCGCTTGCCGAGAACTCGAGCGTTTCAGCTTCCTTTTCGCAAGCGAAAGGCAAGATTCAATGTCGACGTGCTGTTCGGAATTGCCATTGGAATGGTGGTGATGTCCGCAATCGCGATTGGGGTTCACGTCGTCAGCAAAGAGGTCCCAGCGCAGGAAGTTGCGTCTGTATTTGGCCTTAGCATCCTCACCTTTCTCCGGGTGCTCTGTCTGATCGTCTTCGCTTCTCTGGTCTGGACGCCGGTAGGAGTCGCGATCGGTTTCAATCCCAAACTAGCTCAGGTCGCCCAGCCCCTCGTCCTGATTTTTGCCTCGTTTCCTGCAAACTTCCTGTTTCCAGCCGCGGCCATCATCTTTATCAAAACCGGTCTTACTCTGAACGCGGGTTCGATCATTCTGATGATCCTCGGCGCTCAATGGTACGTTCTTTTCAACACCATTGCAGGCGCGATGTCGGTGCCGAATGATCTGCGCGAGATGGCGGCAAACATGCAGCTGACGGGCTGGCAACTCTGGAAGAAGCTGATTCTTCCCGCGATTTTTCCGGCTTGGGTCACTGGCGCGATCACTGCATCGGGCGGTGCCTGGAACGCCAGCATCGTCTCGGAAGTCGTATCGTGGGGAAACAAGACTCTCAAGGCAGACGGGGTTGGGGCCTATATTGCCAATGCGACCAAGGTGGGCGACGCTCCCCGAATCGTTTTAGGTGTATCGATGATGTGTATCTTCGTTGTTGCCAGTAATCGTCTCTTCTGGCGACGCCTCTACGCTCTGGCCGAGACCCGCTACCGACTCGGGTAGCCAACTGATTTCTATGGCAACTACTCCAAACGTATCGCCCCTGCTTCTCATCGAAGGTGTAGGAAAGGTTTATCCAAAGCCCGAATCGGGTGGCTCCTTCACTGTTCTGGAGGATATCAACCTTACAGTGGTTCCAGGTGAGATCGTCGCGCTTCTCGGTCGCAGCGGCAGCGGCAAAAGCACGCTCCTTCGAAGCATTGCAGGGTTGAGCAAGCCAACGCGAGGAACCGTGACCAGCAACGGAGTGCGGGTGGATGGTCCGAATGCGGACGTTTCGATGGTATTTCAGAGCTTCGCGCTTCTGCCATGGCTGAACGTGCGCGAGAACGTGGAGATTGGACTGGAAGCCAAGCACCTGGGTCCGGACGAAGTGCACCGACGCGCCACCGAGGCTCTTCGTTTGGTCGGACTGGAAGGGTTCGAACGGGCCTACCCTAGGGAACTCTCGGGGGGAATGCAGCAAAGAGTGGGCTTTGCCCGCGCATTTGTGGTTGAGCCGATGGTGCTCATGCTGGATGAGCCGTTCAGCGCCCTGGACGTTTTGACTGCTGAGAACCTGCGTGGCGAAATCGCGGACCTTTGGGAGGCAGGAAACTTCCCAGCGAAAAGTGTGGTCTTGGTTACGCACAACATCGAAGAGGCGATTATGCTGGCAGACCGGGTTGTGGTCATGTCTTCCAACCCTGGCCGCATCCGGGGTGAGATTCAAGTAACGCTGAGTCGTCCGAGAGAGCGCAATTCAAGCGACTTCCGCGCGATGGCAGACCACATCTACACGATCATGACGAATCCGGACACCCAGATCACCCAAGTGGTCCAGGATCGCGGATCTCTTGTCGATACCACCGCACTGCCCCATGCCCGCCCCGGTGCCATCAGCGGCCTGCTGGAGCTTGTGGAGGAGTACGGTGGACCCGAAGACGTTGCCGTTATTTCGGATCGTCTTCGCATCGAGGCGGACGACCTGCTTCCGATTCTTGATGCCGCAGTTCTGCTCGGGTTTGCGACCGTTAAAGAGGGAGACGTGACCCTCACCGAAATCGGCCGTACCTTTGCCGACGCCGAAGTCGAGCAGGCGCGGGCTATCTTCCGCGAACAGGCGCTCAAGTTTGCGCCGATGGTTCGCACCATGCATGAAGTCCTGCTCTCCACAAAGGGTAAGCCGGTGCATGAAGACTTCATCCTGGACATTCTTGATGAGAACTACAGCGACGAGGAAGCCCGAAACCAGTTTGAAACCGCCCTCAACTGGGGCCGGTACGCGGGTCTGCTTGAGTACGACAGCGACGAGAAGACGCTTCAGTTACACGAAGAGTAAGAGGCGACTCGGGGATTGTGTCCGGAGCCATTATTCCGAACCATCATCACGATCCGTTTCGGGAGTCGTGTTGGTGAGTTAACGTGGAGAGTCCTAAATTCTTGGGATCTACTGGGCTTTGCCGCTTCGCGTGGGGAGGGGAGACGCGCTGCGGTCCGCGGATTTTTTTGACGTTTAGCGGGATATTGGCGACGATTTTCGTCGGAGTCTTGATCGCCAGTTACCAGCTAGTTCCGTTCCGGCGGCTCGACTCCTAGGAGGTTGTGGACGAAGAAGTCTCTTCGCTTTCGCTCTCCGTACGGGCCGCCGTCGGTGTGGTCGAAGCCGGGGAGGACCAGCATTTGGAACTCTTTGTTCGACTTGATGAGGGCATCGACAAGGCGGAGGGTGGTTTCGGGTGGAACGTTGGTGTCGAGTTCACCGACCATGAGAAGCAATTTGCCTTTGAGTTTTCCAGCGTTGGTGATGTTGGACTGCTCGGCATACCACGGCCCCATTGGATAGCTCATCCACTGTTCGTTCCACCAGACCTTGTCCATGCGGTTGTCGTGGCAACCTGCGCAGGAGACGGCAACCTTGTAGAACTCAGGGTGAAATAGGAGCGCTCCGGTTGAGTTTTGCCCCCCAGCGGAGGTTCCGTAAATTCCAACGCGATTCAAGTCTAGCGAGGGGTCCTTTGCTGCAAGCGCCTTCATCCACAGGATGCGGTCAGGGAAACCTGCATCGGCAAGGTTCTTCCAGCAGACGTCGTGGAAAGCCTTCGAGCGGTTTCGGGTGCCCATGCCGTCAATCTGCACCACTATGAAACCCAGTTCAGCGAGCTGCTGCATTCGGTTGGTAGGGGCAAATGTTTTGGGGACAAAGGAGTCTTGCGGGCCGGCGTAGATATTCTCAATCACCGGATACTTCTTGGCCGGATCAAAGTTAGAGGGACGATACACCACTCCCCAGATGTCGGTTTTGGCATCGCGCGCCTTCGCCACGAAGACCTGAGGGAACTTCCAGCTACTGGACTTGAGCAGGCTGATATCGGCTCGGTCGAATCTTGAGACAAGTCGTCCGTCGCTGGTTCTGCGGAGTTCGAAAGTCGGTTCCTCGTCCACTCGAGAGTAAGTATCAATCGCGAACTTGCCGGTTGGCGAGATCGCAAGGGAGTGGTTTCCGTTTCCTTCTGTGAGTTGGGTAAGTCCGGAGCCGTCGAAGTTGATTCGGTAGTACTGAAGCAGATAAGGGTCTTGGCCTGGATTGCGTCCACTTGCATGGAACCATACTTGGCGGGCCTTTTCGTCGACTTTGTCGACACCGCGGACCACCCAGTTGCCTTTCGTGATCTGATTCTCAATCACTCCAGCTTTGCCGTCAACGAGGTAGAGATGACCCCATCCGTCCTTCTCGCTGCGCCAGAGGATTTCATCTGTTTGAGTGCAGTAGTAGTCCCAGTCGCTGGTGATATCGATGAACGTCTTGGCGACATGGTCAACCAGACTACGGGTGGTCCCCGTCGTCGTGTCGGCTTCGATGATGCGAAATCGACCATGCCCGCGATCCGTTTTTTCGTAGGTGAAGAATTTTGGGTCGCGCTTCCAGCGGATATCCGGCTGATCACCGGTATCGACAGGCTCCATGTCAACCCTGGTCTCCGTGAGCTTTTCTGGGTCGAGAACCCAAAAGTCAAAGGTATCCAGCTTGTCGCCCGGCTGGTCATAGACTCGGTGCTTCAGCACAGCGCGGCCACCGGCTTTGGGAGAGGATTCGACAAGGTAAACCTCTTTGCGATCTCCCAGAGCAAGCCTGATTCCGACGAGGTGCTTTGAGTCGGGTGCCCAGATCACAGAGGTGTATGCATTCCCAGGAATTCCTTCTTTGCTTGCGAATATGTCGCGGGTGCCGTCTTTTGCCCTCAGGTGAATGTTTCCTGATTCGATAAAGGCTTCAAATTTTCCATCCGGGGATGTCTGATCAGAAGATGCACGCCGACGCCGCTGGATGGACGACTCGCTTGAGTAGCGTGGAGATTCACTGTCCGGGGAGAGGAACTTGTCCTCTTCTGACAATGTCTCGGCTACGGGTTCGCTTGGCTTAGCTTTTCCGGAAACTTCGACCGAATACTGGGTGAGATCGCATCTCCACGCTTTCCCAAACGCCTCGAAGGAGAGCTGCTTTTGGTCGGGAGAGAACTGGAACTCATTAAACGGTAGCCGATCAGCAGCCACAGTTGCGTTTGCGGCCGTCCCGAGGGCGGCGGCAAGTTTGGCGTGGTCAAACGCGGGATAGCGATGGCCCCGAGCTGTTTCAACCTCGAGGAACTGCTTCGATCCACCATGGCCATCGGCGCGGTACCAGAACTTAGCGTCTCCCTCCTGCCAATGAGGCTGGATTTTCAGATTGAACGCATTCCCAATCGCAAAGTCACGCAATTTGTCTGCACGGGCATACGCTTCGCGAAGTTCATCCGGTGTCGGCGCGTACCTTGCTAACGTCGTGGCGCCATGGGTTAGGGTTGATAGAAGCAGCGCGGAGAGGCCGACCAGCATTCGAGAATTCTACTGTACGCGTCTTGAGGTGTGTGTTTTTGAACCCTGGACATTTCTGTAGCGCATCTGACGTATTCTTACGTGAGGACGAGCGATGGAAATCAGCAACCGAACGTTTGGTCTTTTTTGTGTAGCGATGGTGGGAGTCGTGGTATTTGTCCGCGCTCAATCGTCGAAGGCACCCGTTGTCGTCGTGGCCGCTCCAACTGAAGTGGCGCGAGTAGAGTCAAAACAGCCAGCGCGCAAACATGGCATTCCCGACTCGACAGTTCCGCCTGAAATGAACATGTCGATAGGAACGGATGACCAGCCGATCCTCGTGGGAAGTGACGCGAATATAGATCGTCCCGTCCCGCTTCCGATGGACCCGAGCCCATCTGCGCCACCTGCCGCACCAGCATCTACGCCGCAACCAGACCCGAATGCGGATGCGAGCAACCTAGCGAGCCAGGATGACATTTCCGGTGATGTTGCGAGTCTGATGGACCAGCAACAACAGGAGCAAGTTTCGAACGATATGCAGATTTCGGATCGAGAGGTTTTGCGTCTGATGATGAGTTCAATGAATCGTCGCCAGCGGGAAGAGTTGGCGGCGCTTTGGTACACAATGAGCCCTGACGATCGTCAGAATCTCCTCGACCAGGTTCGAGGATCTCAGCAGGGAAACTAAGTTCTTGCTGAGCGCTTAGGACTCTTTCGGAGCATTCATATTTGGCAAAGGTTTCGAATCCAAGCGTATCACCTTCCACTGCAGCCGCGAATATGGCGGCGGCAGCAGCAAGCGGCGTTAGCCAATATCGGTGGTGGATCCTTCTAGGATTGATCACAGCCGCCATCATGGAGGTGCTGGATACCACGATTGTCAACGTGGCGCTTCCGCAGATGGCTGGCAATCTGGGTGCTACTAATCAAGAAATTGGATGGGTCTCTACGGGCTACATCCTGTCCAACGTAGTCGTGCTTCCGATGACTGCATTCCTCGCCGCTCGGTTTGGCAGGAAGCGCTATCTCGGTTTCTCAATCATCTTGTTTATGGTTGCGTCGTTCTTTTGCGGAACGTCTCACACGCTGCTGGAATTGGTGTTCTGGCGGATTGTCCAAGGTGCAGGAGGCGCGGCGCTGCTGTCCACGGCGCAGGCGACGCTTCGGCAGATTTTTCCGACTGAACAACAGGGAATCGTCCAAGCGATCTTCTTGATGGGCGTCATTGTTGCGCCAACTTTAGGCCCTACTCTGGGCGGTTGGATCACCGACAATTACACTTGGAATTGGTGTTTCTTCATCAATATACCGATCGGAATCGCCTCGTTCTTTTTAGTAACGACATTCCTTCAGGACTCGGTCCAAGCGAACCGAAGCGGCAGTATTGACTGGTGGGGGATCGGTCTGCTCGCTGGCGGGCTTGGGTCGCTTCAATACGTGTTGGAAGAAGGGCAAAGCAACGACTGGTTCAACGATCCCACGATTCTTAAGCTCGCCATCTTCTCCGGAGTTTGTCTGACCGCTTTGATGTGGTGGGAGCTTTCGCCCAAAAATACGCACCCAGTTGTCGATTTCCGAATTCTGAAGAACAAGGCACTGGCTTCGGCGATTGCACTGTTTGTCGCTTTAGGTTTTGGACTGTACGGCGGCACCTACCTATTTCCGCTGTTTGCGCAAACCATTTTGGGGCTCTCTCCAACCAAGACCGGTCTCGCGCTTCTGCCTGGCGGTCTTGCGACTGCGTGTAGCGCTTTGCTGTGTGGCCGTCTTCTTAACGGAAAGAAGGCCCTCGTGGATGCGCGTTTGTTGATCATGTTTGGTGTGGGAGTCTTTATGCTTTCGATGTGGAAGCTGGGGCATCTCACCACAGTGAGCGGAGAAGACGATACGCGTATCGCGCTCCTGGTTCGCGGCTTCGGACTGGGTTTCCTTTTTGCCCCCATCAACCAGGTGGCGTATGCCAGCATTCAGCCCCATGAGGCTCAGCAGGCGTCTGGTCTGATCAACCTTGCCCGTCAGCTTGGCGGCTCTTTCGGGATCGCAATCTTGGGTACCTACCTGGTTGGTCGTACGGACGCGCATCGCGCCAGTCTCGTCACCTACCTATACTCCGGCAACCCGGTTATGGAGTCTCGCTTGAGCGGATTGGCAGCGGCGTTTCACGCGAAGGGGTTTAGTCCTGAGGCTGCTAAGCAGGCCGCTTACGCGGCTCTGAATCACACCGTCAACACTCAAGCATTGACGAACAGCTACAACGACGCCTACATGATGATCTTGGTGATCTTCGTTGTGACTGCCCCCGGCATCTTTATGCTTCGCAAGGCGAAGAAGATGACCGTCGCGATCGATGCGCACTAAGCTAAGGGGGCAGGCGTGCTGAAGCCCGTACTCCTTTAGTCTTTACCCATCCGCTCCTCGAGCTTCAGTCGCCGGGCGGAGAGACCTTTACCGTGAGCGCCTTCGTAGTCGAGCGGATAGGGCTTGCCGGACATGGATTCTGCCCAGATGGCTCGATTGAAAGCCTTGTCGTCCACCAAGTCGGGTTTGGTCAGGTTGAAGCTGAGGCCGTAGCTCTTCTTGCCCGTTTCGTCCAGCGGGATTTGGTTGGGGACGTGCGTGAACGGGGTGAGATCGAATTTGCCGGTGAAGCACTGACTCATGATCGGTGAGATGGAGGCGAAGTAGCTCTTTGACTTCAATCCAAAGATCTGTTCGATTGAGCGGATAACGGACGTTTGGTTGTAGAAGCTGCTGATGCGTCCCAAGCCTCGTGTGTACGGAGACACGACTAAGCATGGGCTTCGGTGGCCATCCACATGGTCCCAACCCGCCTGGGGGTCGTCTTCTTCGACAAACACGCAAGTGTCCTTCCAGAATTTGCTCTTGGTGAGCGCGTCGATGCACATCCCTGTGGCGAGGTCGTTGTCGGCAACTTGAGCACGCCCAGTGACGGGGCCGCCCGTGTGGTCGCAGCAGAGATACAGAATCGTGAAGTCCGGCATCTTGCCATCCATCTCCATCTTCTTGAGTGCTTTGATAAAGATGTCGGCACGGCAGACATCGGGGATGGATAGGTCCCAACCCGGGTAGCCAGGGTATGCGTACTGCCTCATCCGTGCGACGCCAATGTTCTGTTTGAACTTGATGCCAGTGGCACCGGATTCGTGTTGGCGGAGGCAGTCGAAGTAGGTTTCCTTGTTGGCAGTGGCGGCGTAGTCAAACTCGCCAAAGTTGAGAAAGCTCTTGCCGGAAGCGAGGACTTCGTCCCAAATGAAGCCGGTCGAACTTGTGTTGAGGGCATCGTCGCCAAACGGATAGCTTCTAGGCCAGCCGGAGACGCTTCGCTCTAGGTTGGCGGTTGTGTTCGCCTCAGTCGCCCACGAGTGGCCGTCTGCGCTGCAGATGCCATTGCAGTAATAGTTGTCTAGGAGCGCATATTGGCGAGCAAGGGCGTGCGCGTTCGGGGTGACCTGCTCGCCAAAGTTGCAGAGCGATGGATCGCCATCCCCCTCCTTCATGTCGCCGAACAATTGATCGTAAGTCCGGTTTTCGCGGATAACGTACACCACATGCTTGATGAGACTGGGTTCGCCAAGCCGTTCGGGCATCGGTGTCGGCTTTCGTCCGGCACGTGGTGGCAACGTAGCGGTGGTGCGAACCGCGGTTGGTGGAAGGCTGGTAGGAATCACGCAAAGCGCTCCGGTTAGGTCCCAAGAGTTATGGGAAGCCGGGTTCTTCTCGAGAGCCCGCTCTCCGATTCCCTTGGTGCATGCCACGTACAGCTTGCCCTTGAGGAGCCGAACCGTCGTCGGGTACCACGCCGTCGGGTATTCGCCCAGTGACTTGCGATGCTGGAGATCATAAACGAGAACGCTGTTGCGACCGCTGCAGGCGATATAGGCGGTATTGCCATCGGGCGCCAGCGCCAATGATGCCGGTGCGGAGCCTACAGGATCCTTCCCAAACAGGGCAATAGTCTGCCGAGCACCACCGTCCAGCGAGAACTTTTCCAACGTGTCGCTGCCTGAGCAGGGCACGTATATGGACTGACCCTCGATATCGACTTCAGCCGCGTGATGTCCAATCGGAAGGCTGTCCACCAATTGACCCGAGCGCAGCGAGACGACAGAAAGGCGTCCACCCAGACCGACGCCTCGGCTATCGACGGGAATGTTCGTACCGGAGGAGGCCGCCTGTGGCTCTCCCTTATTTGCCTGCCGGGACCAGCAGGATACGTAGAGTCGCTGTGTTCTTGGATCGAGGGCAACAGAAAATGGGGCAACATCGGTATCCCACTTCTCAATTTCTTGGGATTCTAAATTGACCCTCGCGACTGAATTGTCTCGGTTGAGGCAGACGAAGACATGGGCTGGATCCTGGAAAACGAGGCCACACGGGTTCGGGGCTCCTCCGACGCGTGCCGCTGGAAGAGAGATGCGCTTTCGCTCTGTGATCTCGGCTCCGTCAACGTCGAAAACGACGAGCGCGTTTGTCGCACTTGTCGTGCATAGCGTCTTCCCATCTTCGCTGAGGATGATGCCGTAGAACGAATCGCCGCCCGCAACCTTCACCTGGTGCAGCATCTTCATTGTTGAGCAATCGATGATGGTGACGCCGATGTTGTCCTTCAGGTAGGCAAATTTGCCGTCTGGAGAGATCGCAAGATCGACTGGTCGGCTGTTGAATACCGTTGTTTCCCCGGACGGAGTCAGGATCTGACCCGTCGCGACGACGGAGGATCCATCTCCGTGATTGCCTACCTTGATGCTTTGAGCATGACGAAAGGCGACCAAGCCGCCAACGGCGACGGATGAGACACACAGGAGCGGGAGGAGTATCTTCATGTAGGTGTTAGGGTTTCTTGACGTATTCTTGATGCGGCCCTTGATGTGCCGATTCCATCGTAGCGCCAAACTGTTGTCGGAACGTAAACATGCAGGAAAGACCGAATCCTGACGCCATTTTGGCGCAGATGAAGGAAGAGGAGGAGCGTCCGGGGGGCCGGGGACGCCTGAAAATCTACCTTGGCATGGCGGCAGGCGTCGGAAAGACCTACGCAATGCTGAATGATGGCCAGGAAGCCAAAAAGCGGTGCGTCGATGTTGTCATCGGATATCTGGAGCCCCATGGACGCGCAGAGACCGAGGCAATGGCCGACGGCCTTGAAAGGTTGCCTCTCAAGGCTTTTGACTACAAAGGCGTAACCCTCTCGGAGTTTGATCTCGACGCGGCACTTGAGAGAAAGCCAAAGCTGATCCTCGTCGATGAGCTTGCCCACACAAACGTTCCCGGGTCAAGGCACAAGAAGCGATGGCAAGCCGTTGCGGAACTGCTTCAGGAAGGCATTGACGTCTATACGACGGTAAACATTCAGCACGTTGAAAGCCTGAACGATGTTGTTGCGCAGATCACCGGGGTGGTCGTCTCGGAAACGGTCCCTGATTCCCTTCTGAACGAGGCGGACGAGATTGAAGTCGTCGACATTCCGCCCCAAGAACTCATCCAACGGCTCCACGAAGGCAAGGTTTATGTTGCGGACAAAGTCAATCAGGCGCTGAGCAGCTTCTTCAAAAAGAGCAACCTCTCCGCCCTGCGGGAGCTTGCCCTGCGCCATACCGCGGAACGTGTTGACCGGCAGGTGCGAACCTACCGAGCCGCAGAGGGCTCTTCAGAACCCTGGCACACCAAGGATCGGATTCTGGTCTGTGTAGCACCGAACAAAATGGGCCCTCGAGTGGTTCGGGCAGCGGCACGGATGGCAGGAGCTCTCCATGCAGAGCTTATTGCAGTCAGCGTGGAAAGTCCGAGGCAGGCAGGACTCTCGGAAGAGGATCGGATGCGGTCGATTGAGGGCCTTCGCCTCGCAGAGCACCTCGGTGCCGAGACTGTGACGCTGAGCGGCCAGGATATCGTGGCGGAAGTCGTCCACTTCGCCCAGTCGCGAAATGTGACCACGATCGTGGTTGGCAAACCCGTTCGCAAGCGGTGGCGAGAGATTGTATTCGGATCGGTGGTCGATACGCTGGTTCGGTCCAGCGGCGATATCGACGTCCATGTCATTACCGGACAAGATACGGCGGGCACTCCCCAGAAAATCCTAGTGAAACGGGAGGAAGAGCACGACTGGAAGGGGTACGGAATGGCGGTAGGGTTGACGACGCTAGCCACGCTGCTCAACACCCTTCTTTTTGACGTTATTAAGCACGTTGAGCGAATCAACCTGGTCATGGTGTACCTCCTCGGCGTCACCTATGTGTCCAGCCGACACAGCCGATTATCGGCCGGTCTCGCTGCCATCCTAGGCGTGTTGTGCTTTGACTTTTTCTTTGTCGAGCCTCGGCACAGCCTTACGTTTTACGATGGGCAGTACCTCTTAACCTTTGGCGTGATGTTGCTGGTCGCGATTTTGACGAGCACCCTGACTGCTCGCCTTCGGGAGCAGACTGTTTCCGCCTCCCTTCGAGAGCGGCGTACCTCGGCCCTGTACAACCTCAGCAAAAAACTGTCCGCTACACGGAGCCGGACAGAGATCGGCAAATTTACGGTTGAGAAGGTGCGTGAAGTCTTTGGCTGCGATGCAGGTGTTCTCATTAAGAGCAGGGCGACCGGCAAGCTGTTTTCTGGGCCAGAGTCGGAATGCAAGTTTGAGCTTCGTCCAAATGAGCATGCCGTGGCGCTCTGGGTCTTGGATCACGGCAAGATGGCCGGAAAGGGAACCGATACACTTCCAGGTTCGGAGGGCACTTACGTTCCCCTCAATGCAGAGAACGGTTGCGTGGGAGTGCTGGCGGTTAGATGGGAAGGGAATGCAGTTCGAGATCCTTCCCAGATCAACTTCCTCGAAACCTTTGCCAACCAGCTTGCGGTTGCGATTGAGCGAACCAATCTGGCCAAAGACTCGCATGAAGCATTGCTGCAGGTTGAGAGGGAACGTTTGCGGAATAGCCTTCTCAGTTCGGTTTCTCATGATCTGCGCACACCGCTCGCGGTGATTTCAGGCTCGGCAGAGCAACTTCGAGGCAGCAGCAGTCTGACCGCTACTCGGGATATTGCACTCGCAAATGCGATTGCAATTGAATCCGAGCGACTTGGCCGCCAGGTTCGCAATCTACTTGACATGACTCGCTTGGAATCGGGGGCGGTGGATCTCACTCGGGGCTGGCAGTCTCTAGAAGAGCTTATTGGGTCTTCGGTCCTGCGCACGGAGAAGATGCTGCACGATCATGAAGTGATTACTCAGCTACCTGCGAACCTACCGCTGGTGCTGGTAGATGGCGTGCTCTTGGAGCAGGCATTTGTGAATCTGCTCGAGAATGCCTCGCGACACACGCCTCCCAAAACGAAAATCTTCATTTCCGCCAAGGTTCTTCCGCAATCCGTGGTTGTTGAGATCGCCAACAGCGGGCCGAGTCTTCAGGCAGGAGACGAAGAGAGAATCTTTGACAAGTTTTATCGACCGAACGCCAATCAAACACAGGGGTTTGGATTGGGTCTTACCATATGCCGCGCTATCCTTGAGGCGCACGGCGGCAGTATCCGGGCAATGAACCGGACTGAGGGAGGAGTTACATTTATGATGGTTATTCCCAAGAGTCAAGACGCGCCGGAGGTTCCCCTTGATTGATCGCCAGAAGATCGTTGTGATTGACGATGAGCTGCAGATGCGCCGATTCCTGAAGGCGTGCTTTGACCCGGCGGAGGTCGAACTGCTTGAAGCCGAAACCGCGTCGGAGGGTATGCGGCTGGTCGCCAAGGAGAACCCTGACGTCGTCTTGCTGGATCTTGGACTGCCTGACGTTGACGGTATCGACGTGACCAAACAGCTGCGAGAATGGACTCGCGTGCCAATCATCGTCCTGTCCGCTCGCGGACGAGAAAAGGACAAAATCGAAGCGCTGGATGCGGGGGCTGACGACTATTTGACAAAGCCGTTTGGGGTGGGAGAACTCCAGGCAAGGATTCGCGTGACCCTTCGCCATATGAACCAGACAAAAGGGCCCAATGCGGACCCAACGTTTGAATCGGGTGGCCTCAAGGTAGATCTGTCGATGCGACGGGTGGCCGTCGACGGCAAGGAGGTTCACTTGACCCCTATTGAGTTCAAGCTCCTCACCATGCTAGTGCGCCACTCAGGAATGGTGCTGACCCACAAGCAGCTTCTCTCTGAAGTGTGGGGGCCAGCCTATGCAGACGAGACCCACTACTTGCGCGTTTATATGGGCCAACTCAGACACAAGCTTGAAGCTGATCCTGCCCGGCCCCGCCACATCACGACTGAGCCTGGGGTTGGCTATCGACTCTTGGCCGATTAGGTCCCGAACATGAAACGATTGGGGCGAGTTTCCCGTCGTAGAAGCGCAAGGCTTTAAGGGAGAGATTTCAAAATATGTCTGACGCACACAATGTTACGGAAGAGATCAAGATCACGGGCGAAAAGCTCAAAGTGGAGATCGAAAAACTGATTCACGAAGGCAACGTCAACCACATCGTCATCAAGAATGCTGAAGGGCATACGTTGGTGGAGTTTCCCGTAGGGATTGGCGTGATTGGGTTGGTTTTAGCACCCATGCTCGCTGCGGTGGCCGCCATCGCCACCTTTGCCGCTGACTTTACGATCGTGATTACGCGAACAGAACCGCCTCCTGTGGTGTAAAACCAGGCTAATGGCAACTGCGCACAAATTAGGCGTCTCCGCACTCGCGGGGGCGCTTTTCTTCAATGCTTTCGCGTCTTCGTACCAGGTCGCCTCACCAGCGCCGGTGGTGCCACCGCTTCTGCATGGCGTCCATCGAGTGGTGTGCTTGGGAGACAGCATTACGCAGTTTGGGGAAGGCCCCGGCGGCTACGTATGGCTGGTTCGCCATTATCTCAAGGACCTGTATCCAACGGAGAATATTGAGACCGTCAACGCCGGGATCTCGGGTCACAAGTCCAATGATATGGTTGCCCGATATCAGCGAGACGTTCTCGACAAGAAACCGGATCTCGTCACGATCAGCGTTGGAGTCAACGATGTTTGGCACGGATTTTACGATGGCCACCCGAAAGGCGACGGACCGCGCGGAATCAAGCTCGAGGACTACCGCAGCAATGTCGATCAGATGATCACCCGTGCTCAAGCGATTGGTGCCAAGGTGGTGGTGCTTTCCACCACGGTGATCTACGAGAACCTAAAGAGTCCGGAGAACCGAAAGGCGGAGAAGTACAACGCCTGTCTCCGAGATCTCGCCCATGAGCATGGCTGCACCTTTGTCGATTTCCAAAAGCCATTCCGCACGCTCATTTCCGACTATCGAAAAGTCACGGGCGGAAGCGACGATCTCCTAACCGGCGATGGCGTTCATATGAACGCAGAGGGCAACAAAGTGATGGCCCACACCATTTTGGGCGGATTGGGAATCAGCGCGCGCGACCAGGAGTCGGTGCAAAAGAAGGTGCAGGATGAAATGAACCCGCGCCGCTAGGCGCGGCACAAGGCTTTAGTAGATCGAGTCGGGAAAGTAGAAGCTCTTTGCGTTTTCAGGGGTTACTTGGTCTAGATCGATCACCATGTGGTGGGGCATGAATTTCTTGGCGTTTTCTTTGCCTGCATGAAGCATGCCGGCGGCGGTTTGGATTCCGACACCGATGATGGAGGGCGGGTAGGTGATGTCGGCGGGGAAGAGTGGCTCTTTGTCCATGACCCGCTTGACGATATCCTTCATACCGCCTCCGCCTAAGATCCAGATGTTCTTGTCTCTGCCGGCGGCTTTGAGGGCAGATTCGACGCCAAGTGCCATGTCGTCATCGGCGGCCCAGACGGCGTCGATTTGTGGGTTGGCCACGAGCATGTTCTGCATGACCTTCTCCGCCTTCTCGCGATTCCACATACCGCTGTCTTCGGCCACGATCTGAATGCCCGGGTTCACCTTGAATACTTCTTTCGCTGCGTTGACTCGGTCAGTGTTGACGGTACAGGGGACGCCCTCTAGTACGACGATTTTTCCTTTGCCACCCAGTTTCTTCACAATGAACTCGGCGGATTCGCGGCCGAATGCCTTGTTGTCTCCCTCAATGAAAACGTCGGAGGCCGGCTTCGTGAACCCGGCGCTGACATCGATGATGAGGATGCCAGCGGCGTGGAGCTTTTCGGCGACGGGTGTGATGGGTGCGCTCTCGGTCGGAACGATGATCAGGGCATCGACACCCTGGGTCTGCATGTTTTCCAGCGCGCTGATCTGGTCGCCAGGCTCCTTGGCATCCTGAATGGTCCAGTCGATGTCGGGATAGAGCTTCGCGGCCTCATGGGCCCAGTAGCTGAGACCAGCAGTCCAACCGTGGTCCGCGGCGGGGATGGAGACTCCCACTTTAAACCGCTTCCCGGCTTTCGCTCCCGCGACGACCGAACTGTTTTCGGTAGGAGCGCCGCCGCTGCACCCCACACAGCCCACCAAAAAAGCGGCCAACAGGGAATTCTTCCATCCTCCTGCGGTTACGGTTCGAGTCGCCTTCCTAAGCGTTTGGTGCGAGGGCACGATTGGACACATGGGCATATTCTAACGCGTTGACTGTTTGATCGGCCAAACCGTGAATACGAGGTTCCGCTGGTCAGGCAAGTTTCTGTCTGGGTTTAGTGAAGATCCTCATAATGGGGGCGTGTTTCTTGCTCTGGCGCTCAGCAGTTTGGTCCTCACGTCTCCGAGGCAGATCGTGGATCTGGACCGAGGATGGGAGTTTGCAAGAGTGCCAACTGCTCCGTCGATTTGGACGGGACCAGATGCGATTTCGACGAGTTCCTGGCGTGTTCTAAGCGTCTCCAGCCAGGAGCAGGACAAGGAGGACGGTCGGGCCTCCAACGTGTTTGACGGGGATCCGAAAACGATTTGGCATACGGAGTGGAGTGCCCATCAACCTGGATACCCGCACCAGATCGTGATCGATCTTGGGTCGACCGTGAAGACGGAGGGAATCAGGATTCTTCCCCGACAAACCTCTCCCCAGAATGGAAGGCCCAAGCAGTTTGAGCTTTACCTTTCCAACAATCGTTCCTTGTGGGGAGAGCCGGTGGTGACGGATGCGGTGCCGAACTCATCGAGCCTTTGCGAGCGTCGATTTCATGAGATATCCGCCCGATACCTGAAGCTTGTTTTTCAATCGGGACAGAAGCCGGAACCCTTCTTGTCGCTCGCAGAAATTGGCCTGATCAAACGGTCTGGCCCCAAGAACGACACGGATTGGAGCAGTCAGTACAACATAGCGTCGGTTTCGGCTGGTAGTGATCGATTTGATCTCAGCCAGGCGGCTCTGAGCAAGATCTCTTCGGCTGAATTGAGGGCGCTGACTCCCCAGATGTGGGAATCGGCGGTTCTGCCACACTCAGCATCGATTCGAAGTATCACCAAAGGTGAGATTTGGCAGGGGGTGGCCTACTACCGGCGGAAGCTGGTGCGGCCCAGCGGTACAGGCGGAAAACGGTTCCGGCTTGAGATTCAGGGTGCGATGCAGAGTTCGGACCTTTGGTTCAACGGACAGTACATTGCCTCGCGCCGAGGAGGTTATCTTCCGTTGACCGTAGACGTGACCCCTTGGATGCGGGATGAAAACACGCTGCTGGTGCGAGTCGACAATCGGGACAACCCGCTGATCCCCCCCGGAAAGCCACAGGCAGACCTGGACTTCATGTACGGCAACGGTATGTACCGAAACGCAAAGCTGGAGATCACCTCGCCACTGCACGTGACAGACCCGATCCTGGCCAACGCTCCTCGCGGTGGAGGCGTCTATGTGGTCACCGACGTGGCCACACCTGAGCGAGCGGAACTCAGAATAAAGACTCACCTGAAGAACGACTTGGCGGTTACCGCGTACGTCACCGTTGTGCAGGACTTGGTCGATCGTTCGGGTCGAACGGTGGCAAGCGCCCAAACGAAAGAAATGCTTTGGGCTGGCACCGCACGCAACGCCTCCATCTGGATGACGGTGCGGCATCCA
Source organism: uncultured Armatimonadota bacterium (assembly GCA_903927025.1). Lineage (GTDB taxonomy): Bacteria > Armatimonadota > Fimbriimonadia > Fimbriimonadales > Fimbriimonadaceae > Fimbriimonas. The sequence continues at coordinate 141,294 of CAIYLG010000021.1, read as the reverse complement.
TCTCTTTGGTCACCCGATGCTCCAAATCTATATAGGCTTCAAACGTCGGTCTTTTTTCACAAACGCCTCGTCGACAGCTGCACAACGACGGTAGGAATTCGCACGATCAAGGTGTCTCGCTCAAAAGGGTTTGTGATCAACGGTAAGTCGATCCACCTCGTTGGAACCAATCGTCACCAGGATTACCCCTGGGTTGGACCTGCACTGTCTGACGCTGCACACGTTCGCGACGCGATGCTGATTCGGCAAGCTGGACACAACATCGTTCGCTTGTCCCACTACCCTCAGTCGCCCGAGTTCTTGGACGCGTGCGACCGATTAGGGTTGATGGTGATTCCCTGTATTCCAGGATGGCAATTTCTCAACAGCGACCCTCGCTTCAACGCTCGGGTTGATCAGGACATTCGCGAGCTTATTCGGCGAGATCGCAATCACCCCTGCGTGGCTTTCTGGGAAGCGAGCCTCAACGAAACATATCCTCCCGCTGCTGAGGCGAAACGCTGGAGGGAAACGGCGAAGTCCGAAGGCTGGGACTGCGACATCCTCACCAGCGGAGACGCCGCCCATGGCGCAACTTGGGATGTGGCCTACAACCAGTGGAAGGATGACCTCTCTCGACCCCAGGACGCAGCCCCAGATCGACCGGGATACATCAGGGAGTACGGCGACTATGAGTTTGGAGGCGACACCAGTTCCAGCAGGGTGCGCATTGGGGCAGGTTTGCCTAAGCTGCTTCAAGAGGCCTGGAACCATGTTTGGTCGCTGAACAAATTTCGGGTTCAGTATCCGTGGACGCTGGGAGAGGGAACATGGGAGATGTTCGATTCGAACGTTCCGTGGAGCTATCGGATATCCGCCTGTGGCCTTGCCGATATCTTTCGGCGGCCCAAGCCAAGCTTCTGGTTCTTTGCCAGCCAGGAGTCAAAAATTCCGGTATTGAAGATCGCTGCGGATTGGCAGCCGGGCACAAAGAAGCGTGATGTTCTCGTCTTCACCAACAGTGATTTTGTGAACCTTTACGTGAACGGCAAGTTGATTGGCACTGCCCATCCGGAGCGAGGCAAAGCGTCTGCATATGACGCGGCAAAGCCTTTTGACGGCTCGAACACGGCAAATCTGAAGCACCCACCAGTCATTTTCAGAGATGTGCCTTTTGCACCTGGTGTTCTCATGGCGAAGTCGGGCTCTGTAAGTGATGCGATCTATACCGCTGGCAAACCGGTAGGACTTCGGGTTTGGACCGACGACCTCGGCGTAAAGCCGCAGGCAAACGACCTTGTGTTTGTGAGGGCGGCATTGATCGACGCCGCCGGCCACATCTGCCCGGACCATGATCAAACTGTTCACTTCACAGTGTCCGGTTCCGCTTTCCTCGCTGGGGAGGCAAACTGCAAGACTGAAATGGGAGTCGCCTCCGCGCTGATAAGAGTCACTCAGGGGCTCAAGGGGGTGAAAATCGGTGCGTCTATATCTAAGGTCAATTGAGAATTTGACGCACAACAATGCCGCTCGCAACGTCGAAGGTTTTAGTGCATCAATGGACAAGTAAACTGTTGCCTGTGAAATTGCGGGTTCGACTCGGAGCAGCGGGATCGGTGATCCTCTGTGGTTTGACTGTGGCTTGTGCCTCTGCACCCCTTGGCCAGCGGCAGAAGCCGCACCAGTTGCCTGGGGCGCTTCTGATCCCGTCTGCGTCTGAGGGATGGCAGAAGTGTGCAAAGTCCCCTGCTGCTTTGGCCGAAGAAACGGATAGGGCGATCTCCTGGCAGAAGAGCTCTATTTGTATCATCAAAGTCGCTTATTCGGGGGATGGACGCGGCACCAGCGACGACCAGGTTTTCATTTCAGGTCCAGACAAATTTCGGCTTCAGTACCCCTATATGCTCGTGATGAAGCCAAAAACGGGTCCCGGCGAGCCGATGCTGGTCAAGCGAGAACTGGTCTGCAATGGCGGCACCACTGCGCTTTGGGAAGGCGGGAAGGGCGTCATCGCCCAGTCGACAACGGCCAAGTATCCGTTTAACCCGAGAACCACGCCGCTCAGCTGGGCAACCGATTTTCCTTTTCAGCTGTTCTATGCGCTACGGCCCGGTGTAAAGCCATTTGCGGCGCTGGTTGCGGCAGCCCAGGCACCCAACAGTGGCGTCACGGCAAGAGTCGAGGAAAAGCATTTTCCTTTTCAGGGGCATATCGTTCACCAGTACCGGCTTATGGTGCGAAAGAACAACGGGGGAAGCGTTCCCGTACCTGACATTCAGGTCACCGTGGACGCCTCTATGATGTTGCCTGTCACGATTTTTACAACCGGACAGCTGCCAGGTCGCCCTCCTATCAAGATCAACTGGAGCGCCTCGTGGGGACGGGTTAAGGATGGCAAGATGAAAGAAAGCTATTTCACCATTCCGCAGAAGACGAAATCGACATCCAAAAAAGCCTAGGTTCACCGAGTAAATCCGAATGATTACCACCGTTCTGTTGCCCATCCTCGCCGCTATTTCAGCGGCCCAATCCCAGCCGCTCGATGCCATTCCATTTACGCAGGTCCAAATCAAGGATCGATTCTGGAGTCTTCGTCAGGAGATCAACCGAAAAGCTTCGGTCCCTCACGAATTGGATGAGCTGGTATCGACAGGTGACCTCAACAACTTTCAGTTGGCGATTGATGGGGCAAAGACGGGTCGTAAAGGATACGTATTCCAAGACTCTGACGCCTACAAGGTGGTGGAAGGCGCTGCGGATACCCTGGCTCAGCACCCCGACCCAGTTCTCGACGCCAAGCTGGACAAGATCATCGAGCTATTCGCTAAGGCACAGCAACCGGATGGCTACCTGGACACTTACTATCAGGTGACAGAACCGGGTCAGCGGTTTACCAACCTTCGAGACAACCATGAACTGTATTGCGCGGGACACCTATTTGAGGCGGCAGTGGCCCACTTCAATGCGACCGGTAAGCGGAATCTGCTGAACGTCGCGGTGAAGTATGCGGACCTGCTTTACGCCCGGTATGGCCCAGAAAGCGGTCGATTGGGATACGGCGGCCACCCAGAGCTAGAACTCGCCCTCGTTAAGCTGTCTCACGCAACCGGCGATCACAAGTACTTCGTCCTTGCGGAGAAGCTGATTAAGACGCGCGGAAGCCACTTCTTCGCGAAAGAGCACGACACCCCGGAAGCGGATTACGACGGCACCTACTGGCTTGATGATGTGCCTATCACAAAACATCGTGAGATCAAGGGTCATGCGGTTCGCGCTGCGTACCTGCTCTCGGGTGCAACAGACGTGGTGAGGGAAGATCCTGACCCTGCCATTGAGAAGATGCTGGGCCGAGTTTGGAACAACGTCATCGACAAACGAATCTTCCTGACCGGAGGCATTGGGCCCTCTGGTTCCAACGAAGGGTTTACGGTTGACTACGACCTCCCGAACCAGAGCGCCTACCAAGAAACGTGCGCGTCTGTGGCTATGGCGATGTGGGGTTACCGAATGGGTCTTCTCCACGCAGACGGGAAGTATTTCGACGCGGTGGAGAATGCGCTCTACAATGCGATGCTCGCCGGAGTTTCGCTGGACGGCAAGCGATTCTTCTATGTGAACCCTCTGGCCAGCACCGGCAACCACCATCGTGTGCCCTGGTTTGACTGTGCCTGTTGCCCGCCCAACGTGCTTCGCACGGTGGCCACGCTTGGCGGCTATGCGTATGCTCAAAAGGGAAGCGACGTTTATGTGAACCTCTATCTGCCGGGAAGTGTGGATGCCCAGATTGGAGGCAAAAAGGTTCGCTTTGACGTTGCCGGAGACTATCCTTGGCAGGGTCACATTACGATTCGTCCGGAAGTGGATTCCGCTTTGGATGCTGGACTGCACCTGCGAATTCCAGGATGGTGCGAGGGCGCCAAGTTGAAGGTCAACGGCAAAGAGGTTTCGGAGCCGACGCTTGAGAAGGGCTATTTTGTGGTGAGCCGAACGTGGGCACGTGGCGATTCGGTGGAGCTTGACCTGCCGATGCCGGTTGCCCGAATCGAGGCTCATCCGTTAGTAAAGGAAGATGTCGGAAGGATGGCGGTGCGCCGGGGCCCAATGATCTACTGTGCCGAGGCAGTGGACCAGGCCTCGCCGATTGATGAGATGGTTCTTCCTCGCGAAACCAAGCTTAAGCCGGTTTGGAACGGCAGTCTCTTCGGCGGGACCGAACAGCTAGAAGGCAATGCGGAGCGCATCCCTGCTGTGGACTGGGACAAAAAGCTGTATCAGAATGCACCTGAATCCAAGTCGGTGCCAATTAAGCTGATCCCCTACTGCGACTGGGACAACCGCAAGGCGGGAGCGATGGCGGTTTGGATGCCGACAGTTCCCCCACCCGCACCTGTTGGTGGGCCCGAAGTCCACGCTAAAGTTGGAATCTCCTACCTGAGCGGCAACGCCCACCTGACCGGAATCAACGATGGTGTGGAACCTAAGAATTCCGGTGAAGGAGTCAACAACCTCACGCATTGGTGGCCTCACAAGGGAACTGAAGAATGGGTCAGCTACACATGGAAAAAGCCTGTTTCCATCAGCGGTGTGAAGCTGTACTGGTTTGACGACACCGGCTACGGCGAATGCCGGCTTCCAGCATCTTGGCGCCTAGAGCGACAGGTCGGGGACAAGTGGGTTGCTGTTGAGGCGTCTGCCTACCCTGTTGCGAAGGATAAGTGGTGCGAAGTCAAGTTCGACTCCATTAGTACGAGTTCGCTCCGTCTAGTCATCAAGCTTCAAGATGGCTGGTCGGCTGGTGTGCGACAATGGAAGATTGTTGAAGCCGACGAATAGTCGGGTCAGCGGTTCAGAATCCACAAACCAACGCCAAGGAGTGTGAGGTATGCACTCCAAAGGAATTGGATGATCATAAGACCGCCCGAAGACGGGCGGTTTGCCCAGCACACAAAGATACAGACAAGGCTGACTACCGCAAGAACCGTCGATTCAACCCAAGATCCGATCATCTGGTGGCCGACGAACATGATCCACGGCCAAGCCGCGCTCAGGATCAGAACGATGCCAGTAAGCCACAGTGCGGCAGTTCGCTTCCCACTTGAATCAGCCTTCCAAATGGGCCACAGTGCTGTCGCCATGAGGCCGTAGATGACCGTCCATGCAATCGTGAAGCCCCAGCCTGGCAACCCCCAATCGGGCCTTCGCAGAGTGATGTACCAAAACCACAGGCCCTGGCTTCCACCGATATAGCCGATGAGAGACACCGCGTAAAAGGCCGTGTACCAGCCTAATCGCGCGATGAGGGCCTTCGTGTTTATCGAATCTTCTTGTTGGACTTCGAGGTTGGTCACGGGTGAATGTGTCTCCAACAGTTTGACGGCAAATCTTGGGAGAAAGACGCATTGGGCATTAAGTGAGGTATCAAGCTGGAATGGCTCACGCTGTCACGGAAGAGAGAATACGCGTTCGCTACGGCGAAACGGATCAGATGGGTCACGCCTACTACGCGAATTACCTTTACTGGTTTGAGCAGGCGAGAGGTGCCTGGTGTCGCGCTCGAGGCTGGTCTTACAAGCATATGGAGGAGAAAGGCTACAAAATCCCGGTGGTTGAGGCTCATGTGGAGTACAAGGGTGAGGTGCTGTATGACGACGTGATCGTTGTCAAGGTTTGGTCCAGCGAGATGCGACGTGCCTCCATTCGGTTTGATTACGAGATCATCAACACCTCGACGGGAAAAGTAGCCACGAAAGGGTACACATGGCATGTGCTGATCGGCACGAATCGTAAGGCGGTCACCATGCCTCCAGAGATCAAAGATTGGCTCACGCGAGACCCATCGCAGTATGAGACAGTTGAGTAGAACACAACGACGAGCATCGATATTGCGTAGGATCTACGAGAGGCATGATGGTTGTATCCAGTCCCAGTGTTGAGAAGGCTCTGCGGGAGCTCCAGGAGCTGGCGCCGAATGCGCCTCTGCTAGCTCTTGGGCAGACGGTTTTTTGGGATGAACCCATGAAGGCAGGCATTGTTGCCGCCGGCCGCAGACTCGGATTTGACCGCCGATTTGTTGCGGGTGTTCACGACACGGACTACTTTGCCAAATTGCCCAGCGGCAAGCATCAGGCTGGGAAATTTAAAGCCCTCCCCCACAACGACACCACTACCCGAGGGTTGTGGAGCGCTGCCGCAGAGTTCTCGACCCTCTTTGGAAGCGAGACGGTAATGACCAAGGACATGCTGCTGGCTGGCGGCGTTCGCATTGACCGCCTCAGCAAGGCGCGGCCGAAGATTTTGGACGAAGCCACTGAGGCCTGGGGATGGAAAGGAATTGTTTCGCTGGACGAGCATGCACCGATCACTAAGGATGTCCAGCTCCGCCAACTCTTTGGGGAGCTGCAGTCCACATTCGATTGGGCGCTGGATACATCGCTGGATGCGTTGGCGGGGGAAGGGCGAAAGAAAGCGGTTGAACTTGCCGACGAACTTCGACAACATGTTTGCGACCTCAGCGAGGATCGTTCGCAGACTGTATCCGACTACTACAAGAAGCTTTTGCCGGTCTTCTACGAGTTCTGTACAGGATCCCCCGTCGATCTAGAGGCCACCGCGACCAGTGAACTTCTGAAGTTCAACACATCCACCTGTCGGTCTTGTCGATTTGAGCTTTTGGACCTTTATATGAATCAAGCCACCCGCGCGGTGGCTTGTTCTGCTTATAACCAGGCAATCCAGGGGTCTTCTGGCCTTTACGAACTGTCTCGATTCGGTACCGGTGCGATTCCGTTTGATCTGATCATCCCTGGCAAAGGGAGGGGCACCATTCGGCTTGGAACACGCGGTGCCGTCATCATGACCGCGACGCCGCAGTTCCTCAGCTTCAAAAAGCCACTCGCGTCGGTAGAAGAGTTTGCCGCGATTGTTGAGGCGAAGTTTGGGCCGGAGTGCATCCTGGTCGGTAAGGCAGTGACCCTCATAGGGATGCTGGCGAGAGAGTTTGTCTTCGTCTTTCACGAAGGAGCGAGCTCCTATGTGAAGCACAGCCGCAAGCTTCATCAGCTCCTGGCGGATCGTGGATTTGCGCTTGCGATGAACCCAATCCTTCGCGTGAAGTACGACATTTGGGGGGCGCTCAAGGTGAGCTGCTCTTGGCTCCGACTGCCAGAACCACTTCAAAAGGGCTTTGGGACTGAGGAGCTTTGCGCGCCAAGCTTTTCTGCCCGCTGGAAAGAGGTCGGTGCAGAGCAAGAACAGTTATTGGGCAAGTTGGCAAGTTTGAGGCGTCCGATTGAGCTAATTCAGTACCTTGACACTGCCCTTGGCGGATCGTGGAAGCGATTGGCGGATGAGTATGAAGGCCTCCACGAACGATTGGGCAAGCTTCAGCAGGCGCTCGATCAAATTCGTCATGAGCGGTTTGCAATTTATGCCCAGATGCGCAGCTTGAGACGCAGCCGGGAAGTTGCTGAGCGTGCGAAGGGTGAGCACTTCAGATCAACCATTTTTGAGAAGGAGCCCACCGAGGCTGATCTTTCCGAGCGTTTGAGGCTGACACACGCTGTCGAAGATATCGTCCACCAAGGCACAGAGTTGCGGGCGAGGATGGTTGAGCTTCGCCATCGACAAAATGCTTTGATTCTTGACGACGAAGTTCGGCGCATTCACGTGCGTCGACGCAGCATCGAACTGGAAGCCGAACTGAAGCGGCTTCGACTATTCCGCAATGCAGTGATCACCTCAAAAGGGCTGGCTAAAGCCAATCTCAGGCCAAGTGCGTGGTGGTTCCCGCTGGTGTGTCCGGATGGACTATGGTTCCGTGAGACGATTGACACAGCAGAATGCTATTTGGAGCCGCTGAACTGAACGAGCCGGTTTCAAGTACAACAGATCAGCGCATGAAGATTCCTTTCTGGAAGCTCGAAAGCATTGGAAACGACTTTCCGATGTTCCACCTTTCCGACGTGGCGACATTGGGACCGGATGTTGACGGTGCACTCAAGAAGCTTGCCATTTTCGCCAGTGATCGGCGATTTGGGATCGGCGGGGACGGCATCCTTGCCGTTGGGTTGGAAGGTGAGGATGTTCGGTTGAGAATGTTCAATCCGGATGGGTCTGAGGATTTTTGCGGAAACGGGATTCGGTGCGCCGCTCGCCATGTGCACGAGTTAGGCTGGGTTGGATTTGAGTTCAATATCCTTCACCTAGACCGAAAAGTACCTTGCTCGGTTGAGCACGAGAAGATCTCCACCACGATTGGCATTGCCGACTACACTCCCGAGAAGGTGCCTCACAAGAACGGCGAGCTATTCAATCAGACGGTGTGGAGCGGAATGGATTCGGGAATGCCGCTGAGCCTCTTTGGCAGCGCCCTTACGACTGGGAGCACCCATGTGGTGATTCCAACGACGGTCATTCCAGACGACGACGGGTTTGTGTCGATCAGTTCGAAGATTGAGGTGGATCCGCTCTATCCGCAGCGCACCAGCGTCATTTGGACCAAAGAAGTTGAGCCGATGAAGCTGCAGATCAGAATCTGGGAGCGCGCGGTGGGCGAAACTCAGGGGTGTGGTACCGGGAGTTCAGCGGCCGCAGCGGACTATCTGAGGCGGAAAGGGAAGGGTGGCACCGTGGAAGTTATCAATCCCGGTGGGTCGATCTTTGTCTCGATGGGATCTTGGAACTCGCCGATCACGATTGTGGGCGAGGCGCGAGAAGTTTATCGCGGAACTTTGGAATTTAGCCCTTAACTGATGGGCGGGCGGGCATTTAGACTGCATTTGGAAAGGGGCTTCAACCCCGTTGATGCAGGTTCCCGCAGGTTTTTCAAGCGATCCCGACAAGTCGGGACGGCTCGGAGCAGGGATGAAGCCCTGGCCGTGGGGCAGAGTGAAGTTCTGCGCTCCAGTCGTGAGCTGAGTGCTCTGCCAATGTCTCAGAGGATGGTGGAGATGTTTGTCTTTTTGAGTTCGCCACCGAGTTCTGACTCGAGTTCTTTGGATATCTCTTCGTCGTACTCAAGGTCGATTTTGCTCTCGGTGAGAAAGTGGTCGGCGGCTCCGTTGATGTGCCAACTTACGGGCTCGCCGGTGAGATCGGTGCCTGAAAGCACGATCCCCTGGCGACGGCCGAAGTCTGGGGTAGGGGATGGCGCATCGATGTAAATCCTGCTTATTACGGTGATTTCAGGCTTTAAACCTTCGTTGTTCGGCGTGAGGGCGATTGCCTTACCAATTACCTCCGTCGAGTCGACAGGCGTGAACTCGATGTCCGTCCTCAAGGCGTAGACCACTTGGTCATCAGCGACTGTGACCAGGAGCGGATCGCACTTCCACACCTGGACGTCCTGTGGACTGTTGGTGAAAAGATCGACTAGCTTTTTGAACATCAATGGTAGGTACGTGCACCGGGGGTGGAAGGTGGCGGTCAGATTGGGGACGGGTCAATCACGCAAAAAAACACCCCGCCTTTTCGGGCGGGGGTTATGGTTTGGACCAGTTGTCTCGAACGCCTTCGAGACTTGAGGAAGGAAGGCTCTTAGTTCCCCAGCTTTTGGCGGCGGAGGAAGGTTGGGATGTCGATGTCGATTTCATCCAGCTGAATGGGAGAAGGCACTGCAGTGCTGACGGTAGGCATCACAGGCTGCTCGTAAGATACTGAGCGAGGGGTTTCCTGGACGAACACTTCAGCATCCCTCAATTTTCCCTGGGTCAGCGTCTCCGCATCCATTCCGGCTGCGAGGAGGGTGATCTGGACTTCTCCGTCTGGGGTGTCCTTCATGACGTGGCCCATGATGATGTCGGCATCTTCTGCGTCAGTGAACTGAAGGATGTATTCCATCGCTTCGTGAGCTTCTCCGATGCTGAAGTCTGGACCAGCAGTCACGTTGACCAGAAGTCGCTTGGCGCCGTGAATGTTGGTTTCCAGAAGAGGCGAAGTTGCCGCATGCTGGGCGGCCATTCTGGCACGCTGGTCGCCAATACCCTTACCGAGACCCATGAGGGCGACCCCTGCATTGCTCATCACACTTCGCACGTCTGCGAAGTCGACGTTGATGATGCCTGGAAGAAGGATGATGTCGGAGATGCCCTGAACGCCTTGGCGAAGCACATCGTCTGCAGCGGCAAAGGCCATCTGCATCGTCGTCTTCTTCTCAACGAAACCGAGCAGGCGGTCGTTTGGAACGGTGATGAGCGTGTCTACGTGCTCTTTCAGAAGGGCTGCGCCCTCCTCAGCAAGTCGGCGTCGCTTCGGTCCCTCGAAAAGGAATGGCTTTGTCACCACACCAACCGTGAGGATGCCCATCTTGCGGGCCATCTCAGCGATGACAGGTGCCGCACCGGTTCCGGTACCGCCGCCCATGCCGGCGGTGATGAACACCATGTCGCATCCGTTAAGAACAGCGGCAATGGTTTCCTCGCTCTCTTTGGCGGCTTTCTCGCCGACTTCAGGGTTTCCACCCGCGCCAAGTCCGCGGGTTAAGGTCTCACCAAGCTGGATTTTTCGATCCGCCCGACTCTGACCCAGCGCCTGAGCATCTGTGTTCATCGTCACAAAGGTGACGCCCATGACGCCCTCTTGAATCATTCGGTTGACGGCATTCGATCCGGCACCGCCGACTCCGAGGACCTTAATCGTGGCTTGGTTTTCAAATAGGTTTTCTGGTCGCATGGTGAATTCCAAAGCAAGGCGACAGGCTCCCAGTCGGAGTCTGCTTTGATGGTCAGGACGCACCCACGTTCAGGAAAGCATCAAGAATTTATCCACATCCGGAATCAGCTTCCTTTGAACCTGTGGAAAACTCCCACTTCAGGGTCATTTTCGATAGAATGGCGGTGGCACTGCAGCTACCTATGACGACGTTCCAGCTTCGTACGCTTCCGGAATCGACTCCAGCCGGGGTCCTCGCCGGTCCTCACGACTTGCGGATTCAGGAGATTCCGGTTTGGCCAATTGAGGAATATGGTGATCCGGATATGGTCCTCATCCAGGTTGCCGCATGCGGAGTGTGCGGATCTGACTTTCGCTACTTTGTTGGTGAGAACCCATGGGCCCAGCACACCCTCGGACGCTTTGTACCGAACGCCCCCAATATTGTTTTGGGCCACGAGTACGCAGGCACGGTTGTTGCGGTGCTCTCGGACGCGAACCGTCATCTTCTGGGGAAACGGGTTGCACCGGTCTGCTCAAAGGTATGTGGGGCCTGTTCGGATTGCCGCGCGGGCCGAAGTCGACTTTGCGAGAACACGGTGCACATGGGGCACGGGCAAGGTTGGGGCAAGCGAGAGTTTTATCCAGGTGCCTATGCAAGGTTCGCCCCCGCATGGGGCGCTTCCTGCTTTAAACTGCCTGACAGCGTGACGTTTGAAGAAGCGGCAATGATGGACATCCTGGCGGTTTGTGTCCACGTCGCCGACCAAGGTGCCATTCAGCAGGGAAGGCCAGCGCTGTGCATCGGTGCCGGACCTGCCGGCAATGGCGTGGCCCAAGTTGCGCTGACGAAGGGAGCCAGTCGCGTGGTTTTGATTGACCGGTCCCCGCTGGCGATCGAGATTGCGATGCGGCAAGGAGTGGGGACGGTTCTTGATGCGTCCTCGATGTCTGCTTCCGAGTTGTCTTCGTCTCTGGAAGCTTTGGCTCCGGAAGGGTTTGGATCGGTATTTGATACCGTCGGCTCACCGGATTCGCTCAATTTGGCAATCTCCATGCTTGGGAAGGCGGGGACGCTTGTGAATCTTGCCGTCCATGACGAGCCGATCCCCATCAACTTTCTGAGACTGGGAGGAGAGCGGCGAATTGTGACCAGCTGCAACTTCGAAGTGGGGGACTACCCAACCGCGCTGGCACTTTTGGAAGCGGACAGGCTACGGGTGAAAGAATGGTTGGCTCCGACCACCCTGGACAAGCTTCCGGGGCAGTTTGAGGACGTCGTCCGTTCCGAGGGAGGGAAACCGGTGTTCAAGCTTGTCGTAGATCCGTGGGCGTGACCGGCAATCCTTGGCGAGGGCTAGCGATCCATCCTTGACGGCCTTAGGCGGAGGAAGACGCCTAGGGTGACGGGGTGGTTTCCGTAGAACGGGACAAGCTCGCTCGGGAAGGAGTAGAGGCCGATGTAGCCGCCTAGACCTAGCTCAAGTCCACCTTTGGCGGCAAAATTGTGCACGTCGCCAAAAAGCACCTTATTCACCCGGTAGGAGCCGGCAGGGACGTCGGGGAGTTCGGTTTCGTTGACATTCTCCCATCTGGCAAAGATGGAATCGGGACCGTGGAGATAGGTGGCTTCGAGGGTGTAGGCGTCCGATTTGACTCCTAGCTCAGTTTTCTCTCCGAAGTAGGCGGTGGTGGAGAAGTTATCGCCGTGGGGCATCGGCAGGCTCAAGATTGCGGAGCCGGTAAACCGGCGCTGGTCTTGGCCCGGAGCTGTGGATTCGGGCTGATTGAGAACACCGTAGGAGGTGTTGAACGACAGATTCTTATTGGGGCTGTACGTCAGGCGGCCCGAGGCTGAGTTGAACGCGATCGGCTGTGGCCAATATCGGTTCTCGCCCGGCTCGTGGCCATTGAAGCTTGAACCCTCTAGTTGCCAGTGAGATGTATTGAGGCCGAGTGTGACGACTCCGGAAGAGATATGCGTGCTGTCAAACCAGTGGTGGGTAATAGGGGCTTCAGGGATTTCGTTGCCACTTGGTCGGTGGGCAAAGGTCGGGCCGCCGAGAGCCGGCTCGCCGATAGGGCCCCCATAGAGGAAGGCGCTGACGCCCGAACCGATCGGGTGGCTATACGATGCGGTCAGTTCAGAAACGAGGTTGTGAGGATGCTGAACGTCTTCTAGGCGGGTGCCGTATGCCGTTTCGCCAGTCTGGAAAAGATTTGGATAGCCGTACTGTCCGTTGAAGATTGGGTCGAGGGAGAGCATCAGGCTCATGCCGAGTGTTCCGCCTCCAGTTCCGCGAGTCGCCATCAGCATCGGCATTGAGTTGGAAAAGGATTTCTGCTGACCGCGCAGTCCGCCGGAACTGGTGAAGTTGGCAGTGATGTAGCCCATCACGCTGAGTTCATAGCGGCCGGCAGGTTCCAGCATCTTCATGAACATGGGGGAGGATTCGGGCAGCCAGCTAGTGCCTGATCCCTCTTTTGACATTGACCAGGTGCCCAAACGACCAGCCATCGCCGAATTCATCTCAGCTTCGGACCCGACGGTGAATGAAAATGCTTTCGTGGTTTCGGTGCCAGCGGCAGAAATGATCTTGGCGGAAACGGTCCACGGACCGGCCATGGAGAACCGGACTTCGGTCTGGTAGATCCCGTGCCCCATGTCAATGGCCTTTGGGTGATCGATTCCCATATCCATATTCGCCATGCCAACGGACAGAGTTACTTTGGCTCCGAGCAGAGGCTTGCCATCCATCTCGTGGATTTCGAGTTTCAACAGGTTCTTTCCAATGGCTGGATGATCAATTTTCGCCGTGGCTGACGTTTGGGCGGACGCGGCTGCCGTTAAGGCTGCCAGTGATGCCGACGCGAGGAGGATCGAGAGGTGTGGCCGGTTCATGATGCGATTGCTGAGAGTGTGTCCGATATAGACTCTTGTTTGGCGTTTGAGATGCTCAGCTCTGGACTTCACGCAGGACTGCTTGGATTAACTTATAATTGTGAATATGGACACCCCCCGGTCGATTGAACAGGGAGCAGCATTGCCTCCAGTCTTTTGGCCCGACCGCGTGATGGGAGTTCTATCGGTCGGTGTCGGACTCGTTTATGGCCTTGTTGCGTCAGTTGCGGCCAAGATCAGCGGCATGCTAGGTCAGGCGAATCACATAGCTGTAGTTGCGGAGCAGCAACAATTTTCATCAGGTGGATCGCCATTGACTCACAACGGTCACATCGACGGATTCTTCTTTGAGCCGCTGTTCAACATCCTTGGCTCGATATTTGTCTTGCTTGCTGCGCTTGAATTTGTGAGCGGGTTCTTGATTTTTCGAGGGGGCAAGGGTGGATTCATCTTCGCGGGGGCAGTGGCAATCCTTGGGGCACTCGCGGTGGGACGGTTTGGAATCGGTGTGGGCCTTGTAATGGGAATTTATGTGGCCCTGAGGATGTGGGGGAACGTTGGGCCCACGCCAGTTTGGGGAAGCGCTAAAACCAAATCGAATCGCCTATGATTTAGGCGTGATGAATCAACGAGGATCCACGGTGGGTCGACTTTCCGACGACGCGATTGCCTTTTACGAAGCCAACGGCTACTACCAGTTTCATGCGCCGGTGCTGACCGACGATCAGTTTGCTCGACTGACTGCGATTTTCGAGGAAGACCTCGCCAAGTACGGTGAGGATGGGCTGGATACGATTCACTTTCGCGATGCCAGGCTCATGGAATTCCTCACCTGCCCTGAGATTCTCGACTTGGTCGAGCCGTTGATCGGCCCTAACATCGGCCTTTGGAGCAGCCACTTTATCTGCAAGCTTCCGCTGAAGGGAAAGGCGACCCCATGGCATGAGGATTCCTCCTACTGGGAAGGGCGAATGGACAAGATGGAGGATATCGTCACCGTGTGGCTGGCAATTGATCGCGCGTTCCCCGAGAACGGTGCGATGGCGGTGATTCCTGGGACCCACAGCAATGGGTTCAGCGCCTATGAGCAGGTTGACACTGCAGCAAACATCTTCCCGACTCAGATTGTGGATGTCGATGAGAGCAAAGCGGTGACCTTCACCCTTGAGCCGAATCAGTGCAGCCTGCACGATTCTAGGATTATCCATGGCGCCAAGGCAAACACCTCCCCTTATCGCCGGTGCGGGTACACGATGCGGTACTTCCCAACCAGCAACAAGGTGATGCACGACGATCCGCGCAATGCTGGGTTCAAAATTTGGCTGGTACGCGGAAAGGATATTGCCGGAAACCGATACGAGAACGGCTAACCGGCAATCTGGGCCGTTCCAGCCAATGCCAGCGTCTTTGAGACGATAAGCTCTGGGCTAAGGCCTGGTCGGTGAATGGGCCAGTGAATCGCTGATCTCAGATTCTTCGCGGTTCTGGCCTTGAACTCGTTTAGCTCCAACAGGGTTGGCTCTCGAAATGGGTTGAGGCGAGTAAGCGCTTCCGATATACCGACGACATCGTATCGCTTTGAGACAATAGCGAGAAAGCTTGTCAGATTCTGCTTGCCGGCTTCGTAGACTTCGTCTGCAACAGGCTCCCCGTATTCAGGTGTCGGCGGCGTTCGGCCCGCATAATACGGGATGTCCCACCAGTGTTTGTATCGAAACTTGGTCGGATGTCCCACAAAGATGCCGAGCCACGGCTGTGCCGATTCCTCAATCTCACGGAGCACTCGTTCAACCGCTGGGGCCGCGCGATCGTCATCTTGCCAGTCTAGTTCAGAGATGCTCAGGGCTTGGGGAAGCCCGACGACTCCATTGAAGCGATGCGGGGCATGGTCGGCAAATTCTGTGAGGGCGTAGGAGTAGGCCGGGATTCCGATCTGCTTCAGAGCTTCCGTGATCTCTGGTGACCAAGTGTTGCCTCCTCCTCCCCAGAATTCGGGTGGGCGTCCGATTAGGTTCGTAAATGCATCCATCCCGGGTCGTTCCGCTTGGATCGCGGCCCGGCATCCTTCTTCCCACTCAAGGTCGGCAAGCAGCTCCATTGTGGATGGGTGAAAGGAATGAGTGTTGGTGTGGAGACCAAGGCTATGAGGGAGGTACGCGGCTGCGACGTCTTGCCGTCCTCGTGCGGTGAGGGTTCGACACTTTTCTCCGGTGAGGCAGAAAGATCCCTTGACTCCGGCGGCGGTAAACAGTTCGGCGAAATCCTTTGCGGCGTCATCTGCAAGGGGGTTGACGGGGTCTTCCACGTCCATAAATAGAGAGATCGCCTTCATGCCTTAGTAATTTTGCTCCCTTTTGACCCGTTTGGTAAGGATGGTGGGATTGCGTTAAGATGGGACACCTGTAGACGACCCATGCGTGAATATCTTCCCCCTATTCGATCAACCAGTTGCCTCTTGGCCCTAGCCCTCGCTTCGATGGGGTTGATCGGCCACGCTCAGGGAAGTGTGGATGATGACATCGCCCTTGCGAACCGGCAGTCTGCGGATGCGATTCGCGCCTACCGAGCGACTGGGCTTCCGTGGACGGCAGCCGAGGTTCGCCGCGATCGGCCTGTTTCCACCAAAGACAACGCCGCGACTCTACTGCGGTCTGCTATTCGGAAGTTTGATTCGGCTAAGTTCAAGAAGGAGTCCCTCGTACTTCAGCGTGAAATCTCTGGGAAGGCGTCAGGGGTTGTGGGAGACCCGTTCCGTCGCTATTCGTCTGCGCTTATGGATGCCGTGGCGGCATCGAGTCGCCCCAAGGCGGACTTTGGCCACGACTACGATCAAGGGACCGCAATTCGATTCACGGATGAATCCGCCTTAAAGGATCTCGTGAAGTGTTTGAGCTACCGGGCCCTATTCGAAAGTCGCCGAGGGGACCGTGCGGCTTGCGTGCGTGATGTTCGAGCGGCATGGCGGATCTCCAACTTTTTGGGTCAAGAGCCGTTGCTGCTCGATGCGCTTATCCAAATTGCCTGTCGTGCGATCGTCATCCGCAGCGTCGAACGATGCGCGCTGCCTCTTAGGCACAACCCGAGAGATCTGATGATGCTCAAGTCGATCCTTCAGGAGCACGATCACCTTGATCTCGCCTTTACTCTGAGTGGGGAAGCGTACTGTGGGATTTCAACGATCCGGAATCTCAAGGAGTTGGGAGGACTCAAGGGACTTGAAGATCCCGAGAGCAATCAGGTGAAGCCCATCGACCCGAAGAAGCTGGTCCGAGAGGGAGCACCTAAGGACCCGACCGAGAATGCGTTTCTCGTGCGGCACCTTCAGGCATGGACTGCGGTGGCCACACGGGCCAAACAGAATGAAATGGGAACGGAAGCCGTCGGCAAGGCGCTTGACAGCGTCTACGACGACCTCGCCAATAAGAAGTCGGCCAGCTACATGCTGGAGGTGATCCTCTTCCCGGTGTTTAGCCAGGCTCGTACGGTCCTTGAAAAGTCCGACGCCGAGACACTTGCGATGGAGGCGATGTTGACTGCACTTGCGCGAAGCCGGGATGACCGCAGCCTGCCGACGTCGATAACTCAAATTCCGGGGAACTGGATCGACCCGTTTACTGGAAAATCGATGCATGTCCTGAACGAACCGGGCAAGTTTCGCATCTACAGTTTTGGTGAAACGCGAAAAGATCATCACGGAGTGTTTCAGTCCGAAATGAAGATGTTTTCCATTCACGACTTTGATATTGGAGCGGCCTATCCGCCGCGAGCGCAGCGTTGATTGGTTCCTGATTGAGGTTGAAACCCTATGCGAGAATCCTCCAGCATCCCTAGAGCCCCCCGGTTTGTGACCGGCTGTGTTGTCGCCGCAATTGTTGTGATTGGGCTAGGCGGGCTTGGCGTCATCGGCCTGCTGTCTAGCCTTGACGACATTGGCAAAGCGGATCGGGAGGCAGACGGAGCACTGGCCGCTTATCGT
This sequence comes from uncultured Armatimonadota bacterium, assembly GCA_903927025.1. Classification (GTDB taxonomy): domain Bacteria; phylum Armatimonadota; class Fimbriimonadia; order Fimbriimonadales; family Fimbriimonadaceae; genus Fimbriimonas. Next base: position 123,790 of record CAIYLG010000021.1, on the reverse strand, counting down.
GCTGCCGGCCTGCCTTGGGAGGCTAAAGAGGTGCGAAAGGATCTGCCCATCTCACCAAACCTGAACGCGAAAGATGGCCTGAATAATGCATTTTCGGAGTTTGACGAAAAGACGTTTAACTCTGTGTCCAAGGGTCTGATCAGTGACTTGGAGGTTAGTTCGCTCCCAGAGGTTGCTTCAGCGCTCAAGCCTTTTAACAAGGGGCTTGATCTAGCAGTAGAGGCATCAAAGAAGCCCAAGCTCAGTTACGACAAGGACTATGACCTGGGATCGTACATGCTGTTTCCTGAGTTGGCGCACATCAAGGCGTTGGTGAAGGGATTGGCTTTCCGGGCAGAACTTGAAGCGAAGTCTGGTCAGTCCGCCAGTGCTATTCGGGACCTTAAGGCGGGATGGAGGATTGCTGACCTTGTAGGACAAGAGCCGACGGTCATCAATACGCTTGTTCAGATCGCCTGCCGTTCGATCATTTTTCGTCGACTCGAAATATGTGCGACGGTGTTTCGTCACCAGCCATCACGCCTTCGAGACCTCAATGCCCTACTGAAGGGGAGCGCACAATTTCGGTTCAATGATGCCCTGGAGGGCGAGGCCTTCATGGGGGTTGCCACGATACGCAATTTGAAGCTGATCGGTGGAGTGCAGGCGCTATCGAATCAAACGGAAACCGCCTTTAAGCCGCTTGATCCGAAAATTGCTATTCGGGGAGGGATGCCCGAGGATCGAACCGAGCGAGCCTTTATGACTCGACACTTACAGGCCTATACGTCGCTAAAGCCAGCGATGGATGAATACGCAACCGATCCGGAGAAGCTGGGGAACAAGATGGATGAACTCGCGACCTCGCTGGCCAACAAGCACCTTGCCAGTTATGTACTGGAGTCCATTCTGTTTCCGGTCTTCAAACAGGCGGGTATCGCTGTAAAGAAGTCAACCGCAGAAACACAGTCAATGGAAGCGCTGCTGACGGCACTCGAATCGACGCCGAGCGATAAGAACCTTCCAAAGAAGATCAGCGACATTCCTGGCAAGTGGATTGATCCCTTTACGGGCAAGCCTTTGACTGTCTTGAACAGTGGCGGGAAGTTCCGTGTCTACAGTGTTGGTCCGACGCGCACGGATCATCACGGGGTTCTGCTGTCGGAAGCTAATGGTTCGAATGAAGAGAAGGGATATGACGTGGGTGCCGCCTATCCACCGCGTGTTCCACGCGGTAGTTTGAAAAAGCTATGATTTGTATTGACTACTCATATGGAAGACTATATGGGCTCGATTGCCGTGAATAGGGCAACTAAATCTCTACATTCCAATCAACTGTTCCCTTCCTTTCGCCTCGGCGAGAGGCAAGGACTAGGGATCGAGAGCCGGGTCGTTCAGGGCCGGTTGCATGCCAAGGGCTTGTAGTTTGAGCATCTGTAAATTGGTCGTATGCGTCCGGCGCTGAACGCGCCGGCTCTCCATCCCCCGCCTTCCTCCCGTTGAGCGGAAGGAAGGCGGGGGATGGAGGTGAATTGAAAGGGCTAAGCTAGTGACTGTACGCGGCATCGGTCGCCCAGGACTTCTTGGGCGATTTGGACGAGGTGCTGATGGTGGGTGAACATCACCACTTGGGTTCTCTCAGAGAGCTTTCCGAGTTCACCGAGGACCTTGCGGGCGCGTGCGTCGTCGAAGTCGAGGAGGATGTCGTCGGCGACGAATGGGACTCCTTCATGGCGGTCAACCTGATGATAGATGCAGGCGAGACGCAGCGCTAAGTAGAGTCCAACGCGGGTTGCCGAACTTAGGGCGTCGACTCGAAGTCTCTCAGTCGCCTTCTTGGTCGAGTTGTAGCGAACGGCAATCAGGACAACTTGGTCCTTTTCATCGAGTTCAGCAGTTAGTTCGGTAAACGAACTATTTGTCAGCGCCTCGAAGATCTCACTTGCTTTTCGGAGAATGGGCCCTTGGTTGGCTTTTCGGTATTCCTCCATTTGGGCGCGTATCAGGTTCTCAGCCAGCATTGAGACCAGATAGGGGCGCACGCTTGCCTTGACCCTTGCCAAGGCCGATTCAGCTTTGTATTGTGTTGCGATGAGGGAGCTGTCTGAATCCAGCGCGGTCAGTTCAGCTTGCTTGACTCCCATTTCCTGGTTGAGGTGAGCGAGTTCGGCGTTGATTGTACGGATGCTTCCTGAGATTTCCTCAATTTGCTGTCGAACGGTGGGCTCGTCCATTTCGGCGATGGTTTCTATCCAGGAGTCTATGTCTTCACCGTTTAGCTGGACCTGCAAATCGAGTCGGGACGATTCTGCCTCAAGACTGAGTTCAGCGGCGCGAGCACAAGTCGCGATCGCTGACCCCAACTCTTCAGTTGTCTCAAGGTCGGTCTGCTGGAGGATCTCACCTAGAGTCAGAGCGGCGGTATTAAGTTCCGTCTGAGCTTTAGCTGCGGTGGTGGTGGCTCTCACCAAATTTAGTTCATGAGTGTTGACGGTGGCGGCAGCAGTTTTCGCCGTTTCGAGCCGGGATTGAAGCTGTCTTGCGGCGTCCACGGGACTGAGACTCAAGAGATCAGGGGCGACCTTGGCGACAACTTCGGCGAGACTTGACTCGAACTTGTTGATGTCCCGCTGCATTTTGTCGACTCGATCTTCAGTGCTTTTTGCAGTTATGATCCATGTCCTGGCTTTACCCAGTGCATCTACAGCGTCAACCGCGGTTGAAGTGGCTGTTTCCAGAGGCAGGGACAAGGCGGACATCTCCGCCCTCCACTTCTGTTTCCATTGGAGAAGCTGCTCTTGTATTTGCTGCAGTTGGGATTCGGCTGCCTGCTCCACCAGTTCGTCAGACCGAATTTGAGAGGTGAGGGTCTGAGATTGACCATCGGCCTTGATGGAGGCATTCTCAATCTGATCCCCAAACGAAATAAGGGCAGCCAATGGCTGCTGTGGCAGCTCCCCAAGGTGGCTGGCAAGGTTGAGTTTGGCTTCCTGGATCGCCTTCGAGCATCTGTCAGCTTCTTGTTGATGCCCTTGCAGGGTTCGAGCCGCTTTGTCGAGATCTCCAAACGATCTGAGCCAATCCAGCATCGCAGCAGGCGGATCCGGTTCGATCCCCTGATCTTTCCAGCGCCGACACCATTCTTGCCAAATTGCATCGCGCTCGGACTGCGTAGTGACGACTCGTGAGATGAGCTGATCACGCTTCGCTCGCACTTGTCCCATCTTAGAATCGAGTGCGGCAAGTACCGCAGCACGGTCACTTTCCTGTCTGAGCTTGTCCGAGAGCAGATCTGATTCTTGAAGTTCCGCCTCGAATTGATTCGGGAGCTCAGGCGCTGGCTTTACGGCTAAATCTCCCCGCAGAGACGACTTCAGCGTTGCCCATGTATGGTCACGCTGAAGTCTGGCTGACAGGAGTTGTGCCACGGTCGGGACTTCGCCGGCAGAGAGCAGCTGCTCCCGCTCAGACTCTGCTTCTAGAAGCTCATTTTCTGATTCATTTAAGTTGGTGCGCAACTGTCCGAGCTTCTGATCGCAGCCCAGCAGATCCTGATGGGCAATCTTAACTGCCTCTTCACCAGGCACCTGCTTTGCGAGGAATAAATCCAAATCGATGTTTCCACCGCCCAGTCTGGATTTGAGGTTATTGATCTCTGCCGTGAGCCGCTTGATTTCACTCTCATGTTGGTTTAGTGTCGTTTCAAGATTCACCACAGCTCGCGCTGTTCGCAGAGACGCTCGCAGTTCTGGAGATACCTTTTGGCTCGATATGTTTGAGAGCGCTGATTCGGAAGCCAACCGTCGACTCTTCGCTTCGCTGCGAGAGTTTGATTCGGCTTTGAAATTCGCTTCTAGTTGGAGTTTCTCACTTGCTAGGGCACTGATTCTTTGCTGGGCGCCCTCATACGGAAGCGCTGCTGCTTCAAAGCCTTCTTCTGGCCAGAAGCGGGCAAGCACGTTCCTAACATTCAGCCTGTCTGCCTCAGCTTCTGCGGTGCGCTGCGGGATGTCTCTAAGGTGACTTGTGATTTGTGAGACCTGTTGCAGGAGGTTCTGTATCTCGCTTTCGTGCTCCACAAGGCTTCGATCATAAGCATTCGCCGATATCTGTTGAGTTGCCCAAGTGATTTCCGCCTTCACCGCATCCAATTCCAGCTGTGCTTTGGAAGACTGCTCCATCGCTTCTCTGAAGCGAGTTACTTGGGAAGTGCTGATTGTCAGTACCGGGTCAAGTGAGTTGAGCTCAGCCATGGTGCGTCGTAGTTTCCTGACCGGCGCAATGGATGCTAAGGATCGCTGAAGTCTTCTAGATTCGGATGTTAGTTGCTCGCGCCACTCCTCTTTTAAGGATCGGTCTGTCTTCAATACGTCCAATTCATGATTCACTTCGGCGTATCGAGTGAGGTCACCCTTCTTGAGTGGCTTGCGCGCATCGACATATTCGATCAGTGCTTTATCAATCACTGCGTTGGCACGTGCGGTCCCCTTGAACAGGCTGCTTGCACGATCGGCCAAGAGTGACTGAATCCGCTTTAGACTCTTATCCGATCGTGCCTCGGCGAGGAGGCGGCCGAGCTCACCGTTCTCTTTGAGCAGATCCTCTGCGCCCTCCAGCAGACGACCATATCCCAGATAATAGAGTGACCTGAAACCTTCTTCGCCAACACCACAGAGGTAGCGATCCAACTCTTGATCTGGGATCACCTTGCTTTCGGCATCGACCAAAGTGTTCTTCCTTCCCTTCTTCCGATAGAAGGTCTGACTCTCACCGCTGTCCATGACCATATCCGCTCCTACAAGCATTTGGTCATAGGGGTGGAGATGGTTGTCTGTGGACCTCTCTTCGATTCCGAAGCACAAGCTTTGAAGTGCCCGGAGGGAAGAGCTTTTTCCGGCTTCATTCTCCCCGAAAACGATGTGGACGGTGCCAGGCGGTGCATCCCAGTCCAACTCTTTGCCCGTAAAGGGCCCGTACGAGGTGAGGAAGAGTCGGCGAATTCTCATACGCTCTCCTCCGAGGCCAGTGAGAGGATCAGTGTTTCCGCTTCGACCAGAAGTGACGCGAGGAGATCAGGCTGTTGGAGGTCCAACTCAGAAACAAGGCCGGGAGCGGACAGTTCCAGCTTTGATACGAGGGAGGAGAGACGCTTCTGTGGTTCCTCTAGCCTGTCCGCGGAGTTGCGGACGAACTCGAGGAGATCAGCAAGCGCACCTTGGTCTGCGGCAACCGTGGAAAGGTCGGGGTAAGTGGTGCGGACCTGGATTTCTTCGATCCAAATGCTATCGGATTGATCCTGAACATAGGCTCGAACGCTTGTGTCAAAGCTTGCTGGATCGCGTTGGATTTGAAGGCTTGCCAGACATTCACCTGAGACGATAATTCGAGTTGCGAGCAGGCAGTCTGGACATTCACGAACGGCGTTCAAGACCTGGCGATTGATCAGGATGATCGCTTCCTCTGCACTCTCCAGTCCCGTTGCGTCCACCTCAATCTGGGACCACCGAACCGTGTCTAGGGCAATATGGCGAACATCAGCAATCGAGCCGTGCTGGACTTCGACGAGAGTGACGCCTTTGCCTTCTGGCGCTGGTTCGCGAATATGTCTTCCTTGGATATTCCCGGGGAAGATGATGTGGGGATCGGTATAGAGAACCTCTCGCTGATGAACATGACCAAGCGCCCAGTAGTCGTAGCCCTTGCCAACAAGCTGCTCGACGGTGCAGGGAGCATAGGGCGCGTGGAGATTGCCACCGGAAGATGCAGATGTGTGAAGCATCCCAATGTTGAGCTTGCCCGGCACGGCAGGCGGGTACTTGAGCGCGATGTTGTCGGTGACTTCTCGGGTTGCATAGCTTTGACCGTGAATTGCGACATCAAAGTCCAAGAGCTCAACCGTTTCGGGGCGCTTCGTGTCAAATGTGTGTACATCCGGGAGCCGTACTTCCTTGGACACTTGGCTAGCCGCATCATGATTTCCCTTAATCATGAAAACCGGAACTCCTGCCGACGTCAATCGCCCCATTTGTGCGGCAAAGAATCGGCCGGTTGCCATCGACTTCCAATCACCGTCATAGACATCCCCGGCAATGAGAAGGAAAGCTGCCTTTTCGTCGAGGCAGAGGTCGACTAGTCGGACCACAGCCTTTCGGGTGGCTTCTCGAATTTGGTCAACCGGGGCATCCTCAAACTCCTCGAGCCCCAGAAGTGGGCTGTCAAGGTGAATATCGGCGGCGTGGATAAAGCGGAAGCTGTTGGTCAAAGCGGTTGGAGGTGCAGATTACTTGATGATCTGCCGATAGACCGAGAGAATCGCCTGGAGCGGCGGACTTGGAGATTCCTTGCTTCCGATGTTCGTGATGGAGACTGCGGCAAGATTTCGTTTTGGCCAAATGGCTATCTCGGCGTAGAAGGTTCCATCTGATCCGTTGTGGCCGTGGAAAGTGTCGGGGGTAAGGGCGTCTTCTATGACCCATCCACAAGCGTACTTGTACGCCCCAGGGGACTTGTCTGCGGGGTCATGGAGGACCGCAAAGTTCTTGGCGCTCACCAGCGTTTGGGTGCGCCTGAGCCCAGCTAGGTGGAACTGGGCGAACTTCAATAGGTCCTCCAACGTTGTCCCCATTCCCAGTCCTGCTGGCGCCTGAATTCCGACGAGCTGCGGCTCATCCATTACCCTGGTTTGGGGGCCCGCGTTCGCGACGACGTGGCCGTTCAACTGCCCTCTTGCACCGGGGTTTCCTGGCGAACCAGGCACGCCGAATCTGGCAGAGGTCATTCCCAGCGGATCAAAAACGAGCTCTCGCATCAAGGTTTCGTAGGGCTTGCCCGTGGCTACTTCTGCCATGTGTCCGGCAATGCTGTAGCCAGCGTTTGAGTAGGCCATTTTCGTGCCTGGCGCAAAAAGTGGCGGGCGGTTGAGGGTGAACTGGGCGTAGTGGTCCCGCATCTTTGTGAATTCTGTGACGGGTCCAGCCGCTTGGTTCAGGAATGCGGAAGTGACATATCGATCCTGCTGGACGCCAGACCGATGCTGGAGCAGCTGGAGCAGGGTGATGTCGCGATATTCTTCGCGCATCGGCATCCTAGGGAAGATTTGGCCGATGGTTGTATCCCACTTAAGCACACCGCTGTCGACGAGCCGTGCGATCATCGTGGCTGTCATTGACTTCGTGATGGACCCGATCAGCCAACGGTCCGTTAGCATGGTTGCATCTAGTTGGTTGACATCACGCTTGCCGACAACGGCTGACTCGATTTTGCCGTTTGCGGAGACAGCGATTCCGAGAGCGGGGACGCCTGAGTCTTCCTTTATCTGCTGGAGGAGATCAGTTAGGTCTTTCCAGTGGTCCACTTGCTTGGGCGGCTTGCTCTGGCTGCCTGGCCCGCCGATGAGGACGGACGTGGCCCGATACGGCTCCCCAACCTCGAATGTCATTTTGATTTCGTACGGATCACCGTTTGAAGCGCGAATCTCTGCGATGGCAATGGTTGCCTGATCCGTCAAGACTTTGCCGAGATGGACGGGGATTCCGATTCGTGCCAACTGGACAATCCGACCCGCAAAATCGTCAGTTGCCAGTTCTGGCTTAAAAGCCCGCATTAGGTAGCTCTTGACGGCGTCTTTCTTGCCCGTATTCAGCGCATCCACAAATGCCTGCAGCCTAACTGCAGCGGAAGCTTGGGGAGCGAGCAGCCGCATGGCGATCAGCAAAAGTCCAACGGCGTTCATTAGGTCTATTTTGAACCGGATTTACTGAAATCATTCTTGGTGTTTCTCGTGATTGTGGCTGCGTAGACTTGTGCAGACATGGAATACACACGGCTGGGGAAGACGGGGCTCAAAGTATCGAAGATCTGCTTGGGATGCATGACGTACGGTGTGCCGACAAGGGGAAACCATCTTTGGACTCTGGAAGAGCCGGAGAGTCGCCCCTACATTCAGCGAGCGCTCGAATTGGGCATCAACTTCTTTGATACGGCTAACGTGTATTCAGACGGAACCAGCGAGGAGATCCTTGGACGTGCTCTCAAGGACTTCGCCAAGAGGGAAGAGGTGGTCATCGCGACCAAGCTTCATGGCCGCATGCGTGCGGATGTCAATGGCGCCGGTCTCTCTCGAAAGGCAGTGATGTCCGAAATCGACGCCAGTCTGACTCGGCTGGGTACGGACTACGTGGACCTGTATCAGATTCACCGATGGGACTATGAGACTCCGATCGAGGAAACGATGGAGGCGCTTCACGATGTGGTGAAGGCGGGCAAGGCGCGCTACATCGGAGCGTCTTCGATGTTCGCTTGGCAGTTCTCAAAGGCACTCTACACCGCAGAAAAGCACGGATGGACGAAGTTCGTCAGCATGCAGAACCACTACAACCTCGTCTATCGCGAAGAAGAGCGGGAGATGATGGGCCTCTGCGCCGATCAGGGGATCGGCGTGATTCCTTGGAGCCCGCTGGCACGTGGCAAGCTGACCCGAGACTGGGACGACACAACCGCCCGGAGCGAAACCGACAACTTCGGCAAGACGCTGTATGGCTCGGTGGAATCTGACCGAGCCGTGGTCGGTGCCGTCGCGGAGGTTGCGAAGGTCCGTGGAGCGAGTCGGGCGACCGTCGCACTGGCCTGGATGCTGGGCAAATCGTATGTGTCTTCGCCCATCATCGGTGCTTCAAAGCCCCATCACCTCGAGGACGCCGTCGCCGCGCTGGAGTTGAAGCTGACGTCCGAAGAGGTTCAGACGCTGGAAGCGCCCTACATCCCTCATCCCGTCCTCGGGTTTTCGTAGCTTTGAGTCAGTAAGTCAGCGCTGACTGAGCTATGCAATTTATGCGGATTTCCGCGCGGGCATGGCAGGAAATCCTACCAGGTGGCTACAATGGCTCCCAAACCTGTTCAGCAGGTGGAAATCAAAGATGTTTCTTATTCCCCCTATACTTGCCACACTCGACACCGACCCTAATCTGCACTTCTACGCGGAGTCTCGCGAGCAGTTTCAAACTCATATCAATCCGACCTTCTCCAGTCCAGCCGACAAGAACGGTCAAAACCTATTCTCCCGACTGCGCATCGGCGCAGAATACACATTCAATCCTCGTCTTACTGCAAAGGTTGAGTATCAAAACGGTCACAGCCTCTTTTGGAACCAGAAGCAGAATGGAAGCTTTGACAGCAGCGATGTCTCGCTTGCCTATGCCAAGTGGTCAGGTGGAGGATTCACCGCCATCGCAGGTCGTCAAAAAATCGAAATTGGTCAGCAGCGGCTGATTGGCTCAACGGAATGGTTGAACCTTGCTCGCTCTTTCGATGCCGGACGTTTGGATTCTGGTGCTTGGTCTGCCTGGGGCGGACGCCTCGGTGTCGCCAACAACAAGCCAGAGACGGCGCGGGTGGAGGGCTTAACCCACTCAGACCCCCGCATTGGCACCACAAGCTTTATCGCAAAGCATGATCTTGGAAAGGTGTCTGGGATCGACGTTCAGACGCTCGACCATTTCCTCACCATCAAAGTCGGAAATATCACCGTGGATGGAGAAGCCGCCGTGCAGTACGGCAGCAACAACGGCCTCGATCAGCGTTCATGGGCTTGGCATGTGGGAGCCACGCGGCCCATCTATCACAACACAACTTTCCGCATCGAGGGCAACGCCGCCAGCGGCGGTAAGAATGGGACGACGGTTCGCACCTTCGATAACCTCTATCCCAGCAACCACGACCAGTACGGCCTTGCCGACCTCGCCGGCTGGAAGAACATGAACGAAGTTGCGGTGAAGCTCCAGAACAACAGCTTTGCCGGCATCACCCTCCTCGCGGAAGGTCATGCGTTCTCACTGCGAGACGCTTCGGATGGCTGGTACAACGCGGTCGGCGCTGTCAACCCAAGAGCGGGCGGGAATTTTGTGGATCCAACCGGAGGAAGCGGAAAGGACCTTGGAAAGGAGTACGACTTCTCAGCCAGCTACGGCTTTAAGAGCGATGCAAAGATCACGGCAGGGATCGCCTTCTTCGAGCCAGGCAACTTTGTGCAGGCACTGAGCGGACACTCCAACCAGTTGACCTACGGATTTCTTCAGTTCGCGAAGAAGTTTTAGGGACACGGGGGAGGGCTGGAGCGCTGGGTTTACCCGGCTTGCGGAGCGGTGCTTCAGCCCGCGAAAATAGTCGTGGAGACCTCCGCGGCCCATGGATATGGACTAAGACACCTCGTGAATAAACAACCGCGTTGCGGTAGGTTCGTGGCGGGCCGACGTTCACCAGGGTAAGCGGTTAGCTGGCGCCCCCACCAGTTTCACCCGCGGTGGTTCTTGATCGTAATGGGTGCGTTTCGCACTTCCACTTGAACCCAGCCGCTGGGGTCGAATTTTATGATTTTGGCTCCGGTTACTTTGCCTTTGCCCACCGGGAGCCAGATTAAGTGGCCGAAATATTTGTCGGGCACTTTGAGGGTGACTTCATCTGGTTCGTCTGCCGCGAGCAGGATGCTCTCCGGGTAGCCCTTGGCTTCTAGTCCACACAGTTCCATCGAACGCTTGAAGACGCGGTCTGGAAAGAGGGTCTCGATGTAGAGGGCGAGGCCGAGAAAGGCGTTCATGCCGGCTTCTGACTTATCCGAAAGCAGGGCTGGGGTGGGCAGCTGCTGTGCCGCCTTCAACATGAGTGGGTCGAAGTTTACGGCGAGCCACTTGTCCAGTCCTTCTTTGGTGGCGCCCATGGCATCGTCTGGAGTCAGATCACCCCTGGCGATGGCATCCCGCATCCATCGCAGAAAGACCTTTTCCGCGAGATAACCATTTGCCCACTCTTCGGGCTGCTGGAATCCACCGATGGGAGCCCAGGTGGCATGGCCGTACTCATGGGCGACCTCTCTCGCCATTTCAACAGGGTCTGTAAAGCTGGGAAGGTCGTAGATGTAGATTGTGTTCGCTTTCCAGGCGATTGTCTTTCCAGGATTCTTCGGGTCGGGCTCGAACTCCTGATCAAACAGCTGCTCTCCCCCTGCCTTGCCGCCGTAGCAAAGGTAAACATCCACCAGGCCCCTGTGAAATTCCGGGTTGTGCCCCAGTCTCAGGCGCTCAACATTCATGTCCCATAGCCGCAGAAGCATGCGGGCCACCATCGCAGATTTGCCGCCCTTTTGCTCTTGAGAAAAGATCCGGAAGCGATTGTCGCTGTTCGAGGGGTCGCCATCGATATGGCCGTAGGCGGCCGAAATCCACGGGAATTCCCACTGGACCTTGTCCTCACCGAATCTTTTTGGGCTCTTGATAGGCGGGTCCATCGGATCCGAAGCCGTTTGAATAAACAGCTTCACAGGGCTTTTCGCAGGCACCGGCAACTCTAATCTCGACCACAGCTGACCCTGCCCTCGTGCGAGCATAAGGGCCAATATGTGGGTGAGAGTTGCGATCAAGAGTGTCCTTCCGCCTCCAAATAGCGCTCGGCGTCAATCGCGGCCATGCAGCCCGTTCCCGCAGCGGTAACCGCCTGCCGGTACTGGCTGTCCGCCACGTCTCCCGCGGCAAAAACGCCGGGAATATTCGTTTTGGTCGTGCCGGGAAGGGTCAGGATATAACCGACCGAATCCATGTCTAAGACGCCGTGGAACAAATCAGAGTTCGGCTTGTGGCCGATTGCGATAAAAACGCCGTCGATCGGCATCTCTCGCTTTTCCCCGGTGACTGTGTCGACGAGTCGCACACCGGTGACCTTTTTGGGCTGGTGGGCGCCAAGAATCTCTTCGATTGCAGAGTTGGTGATGACTTCAACCTTGGGGTTTGCCAAAACTCGGTCCTGCATGATCTTGCTCGCGCGGAACTCGCTTCGGCGGTGAATCAGATAAACCTTGCTGCAGTGCTTGGTGAGGTAGTTGGCCTCTTCCATCGCGGTATCTCCGCCACCTACCACAATGACTTCCTTGTTGCGGAAGAAGAAGCCGTCGCAGGTAGCGCAGGCGCTGACGCCGAAGCCTCCGTACGTTACTTCTGACTCAAGGCCAAGCCACTTGGCGCTGGCGCCCGTCGTGATGATGATGGAGTTGGCCTCATACAGCTCGTCGTCTACATAGACCTTAAAGGGTCGCTTGCTCAGGTCAACTTTGGTGACGTGCTTCTGGTGGATTTCCACACCGAATCGCTCGACTTGGCGTCGGAACAGGTCCATCATTTCCGGACCCATGATGCCGTCTGGGAATCCGGGATAGTTCTCCACGTCTGTGGTAATCATGAGCTGACCCCCTGGCTCTAAGCCTGCAAACATGATCGGTTTAAGATCGGCGCGTGCGGTGTAAAGGGCGGCGGTGTAGCCGGCGGGACCAGAGCCAATGATGATGACGTTGTGAATCATGGATAACCTGAGAGGCTGACGAGTTTACCTTTTGAAGCTGCGTCAGACAGTCGCATCGAACGCCCCAACTCACCCGTCTGTATGCCTGATAGCATGTCCGCGAGCGAGTCAGAAACCCCGAAGAAACCTATCAGTGTCTACGACATTCTCACGATTTTAATTGAGCAGATGTCGTCAGTCGCTTGGCAAAAGCTTGGTCTGCAGCCAGACCCTGTCACCGGCAGGATCGGTGTCGATCTGGCGGAAGCCAAGGTCGCCATCGACGTGGTGGTCAACATGGTGCATCAGCTTGAGTCCCAGCTGGATGACGAGGATAGGCGGCAGGTGAACAGCCTCGTGAGGGACTTGCGCATCAACTACCTCAACAAGAGCCAGGGGGCAAGTTCATGAAATCGCAGATTCGAAGGAACGGCCGACGCAGTCAGGGGTTCATCGCAGCAGATTTTGCTGGGAACGTGCTCAGCAGGCTGGTTTTTGTCAACCGGTCACGGGCGCGATCCCGTGATCTGATTCGTCAGCGATCTACCGTCCCAAATATCGAGGAGCGCCAGCAGCAGCTTGCGATGTTCCTGGAGAGCTACGAGGACCTCGTGGAGACTCTCTGCGGTGCGGCACAGTTTGGAATCGAACCGAAGCACGAATCACGCTATCTTGACCAAAGGGTGGAAGTGGATCGACTCTATGCCACAGTGCGGCCTTTTTTGACAGCGTTTCTCGATTTCTGCCCCGAAGATGCCGATGCTGGCATACAGTTATGTGGACGTCCTTTGGATGCGTTTGAGGCGCTAACGGCCTCGAGCGATCTGAACGAGCTATTGTCCATGGATAACGGCAACATGATCTCACGTTTGACTCGAACACAGAATGCAATCGCTAGGTATGACGAGCACCTTAGGCTCCTGGCTGAGAACCAAGCATGAAGCGAAGCTTCAAGGACGCCGATTTTGACCGGCTCGCCGAATTCTGGAACGGTTGTGCCCCCGCCAAGTACGCCATTACCGGAGCCCAGCTTCGAATCAACACAATAGAGTCCCCAATCTTTGATTGGGGGGCATCGTGTATCGAGGATGCAGATGGAGAGATCCTCGGCTTCGTCTCCGTCAAGAAGTCGGCGTGCACGCTGTATGCGGGACCCGATCAGGACACTGCTCACCTGAGCATCCTCGCGTACTGCGAGTCGCAGTACGGTGTGGACCTGATGACGGATGTGAAGAGCCTTTTGAGCAATCGAGGCATTCGGCGTCTCCAATTTGGGCAGGACAGCCGCCACTTCTTCCCGGGATTGCCGACCGACTATCCGGCACTTGATGGATTTCTAACGGTGGAAGGGTTCTCTGAGGGCAGCGAATGTGTTGACCTCGAGCGAAGTCTTCTCGACTACGAGAACAAATATCCCATTCCGGATGGAGACGAGTTCCGGCCGATGGAGAAGAAGGATCTTCCCGCCCTCATCGAGTTCTTTGACCGAGAGTTTCCCCATCGGTGGAAATACGACACGATGACCAAGGCCGGAATTGAAGGTCCGGGTTGCGTGTACGGACTCTTCCACGGAGATCGGGTCGATGGATTTGCGCTTGTTCAGGACAGCAGCAACCGTGCGCCGATAGGGGGTGCCGTCTGGAATGTAAGCATGGGAGATAAGTGGGGCGCGCTTGGGCCGATCGGCGTCTCGAAGGAGCTAAGGGGTCGAGGAAGCGGCAACGCCCTGCTCGGCAAGTCGCTTGAATACCTCCGGGACCGTGGCGTGGATCAGTGCATCATCGACTGGACCGGCCTGGTGGATTTCTACGGCAAGCACGGCTTTGTGCCCACCCGCCGGTACAAGTCAATGAGTCTTCAGCTGGATGCCTAGAACTTCACCGACACCAGTTGGGGCGTCGGGCTATTTGGAAATCGAATCCAGAGCAGGTGATGCTTTGTGTCGTATTGCTGTGGTGCCAGGTCAACTCCATTGACCGAGACCGACGACGGCGTTTTTGGCACCTTCAGGAGGATAACCGCGTTCGTTTCGGCGATGCCCTCTAGGGTTGCCGACCAGCCTTGTCCGTTTGACTTTACGTCTTTCAGTTCGCCTGACGCGGCAATGACCTGCTTTCTGTAGCTGGGCAACTCGACTAGGAAGTGCCGTGCTCTGCTGCTAAAGGAGACGCCGGACTGAACTACAAGCGCGGGATCAAAAAGATCGACGTAGTCGCCCTTCAGCGTTTTGTCCTTTGCGGTTGTCTCGTCCAGGCCCGCACCCACTAAGTAGGGACCGCGTCGAAGGACAAGGGAGCCGCTGACCCGGCTTTGGACTTCTGGCATGAGGGCGGAGACTTTGTCGAATAGCTCCTGGCTCCCGTCCGTGGATCTTGCCAAGGAAGTTGGGCTCTTCTTGATTCGGAGGAGCGTCCCCTGGCCAACTTTGACCTGGGATAGTGAGGCCTCATCAGTGACACCAAGCAACTCGAAGAGGTGCTTTCTCGGTGTCGAGTAGTGCATCGGAGCGGTGTTCCACCATTCGCGGACAGTTAAGAATGGGTCGGCGTCGTCATCCACCACCACCAACTTGCCTCCACCCTTAACCCAGGTGGCGAGAGCTTCGTCGACGTCGGGGGTGAGCGGTTTCATGCCCTCGTAGGTGAGGAGGAGAAGCTTGGTGTCCTTGAGATACCCGGGGAGGGTGACGTTCTCCATCTGGATCGGCTGGATGGGGATGCCTCGCTTCACGAAGGGGAGGGCAAGGCCGTACATGTGGCCCATCTGCTCGTCGCTCGCCTTAGGTCCGCCCCGTTGGAACATTAGGGAATCGCTTGCCAAAAAGCCGATGTCGCCCTTGGTCCCAATCCAGCCGCTACGAGACTGCTTCATGTCCTTGAGCGCGTTGATCACCACCTGGAGCTCGGTTGCGTAGCTCTGCGGGATCGGCACCCGCTTGGAGCGATCCTCCGGCGATGGGTAAGTGCCGTTGAAGATTCGCTCTGGCCACGGCATCACTTCGTACTGAGAGACTTCGGGCTGAAGGAGGGAGGCGATAAGCGTTGCGTGATAGTTGTCGCGGTAGTCGTTCCAGTCGTGGTCGGGGTTGTCTTCGATGGGGTCGGCGAGGTACCAAACGCTTCTTCCGGTGGACCGGACCAGGTTCTGCATGATGCCATATTCCAGGAACGCGGTTTCAAAGGTGCGCTCCTTCGTAACTCCCTGGTAGGTGTTCGGCGTTCTTGAGGTTCCGGTCCAAACCTGGGCGATGTAGCCATCGCATCCGTTAAGCCTGGCAAGGCTGGATTCCGGGCTCACGATGTTCCAGCTGGCGTAGTTCAGCAGGCTGTGGGTGGGAACATAGCAGCGGACGTGGGTGCCGTGCGCCTTGTTGTAGCTCTGCACTGAATCAAAGACTTGCTGAAGTGCCCGTCGGTACAGGAAGTACATCAACTTTGCCGCACGCCAGCGGGCGTCCGGGGAGCTGCTGGGGTCCTGCCATGGCTCTTTGTAGAAGGCGCTCCACTCTCGCTTGAACCCAGCGCCATAGCCGCCGAAGTTCCAGAACTCAGGCTCCTCCAGGTGGACGGCTTCCACGCCAGCTTCAAGGGCTCGGTTGACTCCCTCGGCAAGGAACTTGCCGTAGCTGGCACCAGGAGACATGTAGAACACGTCCTTGCCATGCCCGATGATTTCGCCGCTGCTTCGGGTTTGAGCTTCATCTTCGTGGTTCACTCCATCCCACCGACCAAAAACGTAGTCCTGATATTCTCCCCACGCCACGCCGGTCATCAGGTGGATCCGGTACCCCTTCGCCCTCCAAGCCCTGATTCGGTCCGGCATCGACTTGTCGATGCCGTAAACAATGGCGACGTCCGCACGCAAATTGATCCGGTCTTTATAGGTGCTGCCGGTCTGAAAAACTGTTCGCTCCTGAGGGATGGCCGACTGGTTGAACAGGCCTGCGAGAAGTGCGAGGGTTGGGGCGATCATGGCTTGAATTTATTGTGGCCCTGAGGGGTATGAGTTTTGCTGGTTTCGGTGGATTGAGTCGAACTCCCATCCTCTCGTCAAGCGAAAGAAAGGGGACCGGAGGACTGGCTGCGTTGATACACTTAGCCCATGCGAAAGCGATGGATCTACCTTGCGATCATGGTTCTTCTCGTAGCGGGAGGAGTTGTTGTCGTCAGCCCGGTTTGCGACCACAAGGCACAGCTGTCCAGTTCTGGAACCGACAAGGACTAGTGACGACTTGGGGGCACCTATCCCGGTGAGACTTCGCAAATCGGGTACACCGACGATTCGATGATTCTTTCTCATCACGCTACCGACGAGGGCTCTCAGTGGGCTCTGAACGGGGAACTTCTTCCGACTTCGTTTTCCCTTGCAGAAGCTTTGAGCATGCCTGAGTCGGAGATGCGGGCCTATCTGCTTGCGATGGTGTCACCGGACGAGCGGGTTTCGGATGAGCCGCTGCTGGTGCCGATTGAGCCATCGCAGGAAGTGTGGGCGAGTGGTGTGACCTATCTTCGCAGTCGGGTGGAGCGAGAGGCGGAGTCGACCGTCGCGGATGTTTACGCCAAGGTTTATGAGGCGGTTAGGCCTGAACTCTTCTTCAAGTCCATTGGGCGCCGCGCGGTCGGTCCGAGAGAGAAGATTCGCATTCGAAGAGACAGCACTTGGAACGTTCCCGAACCGGAGCTGACGCTGGTGATCAATAAATATGCCGAGATTGTTGGCTACACAGTGGGCAACGACGTCTCCTCGCGAAGCATCGAAGGGGAGAACCCGCTCTATCTGCCTCAGGCCAAAAGCTACGACGGGGCCTGTGCGCTTGGCCCCAAGATTATCCTCGCCCCGGCGGATGATCTTCGGTCGCTTCCCATCCAACTGAGCATTGAGCGCGGGGGTAAAGAGGTCTTTGCCGGCGATGCCAACACCTCTCAGATGAAGCGGTCGCTGGAGGAACTCGTCGAGCATCTCACCCGCGAGACTGCATTTCCAGAGGGTGTATTTCTCATGACGGGGACGTGCATTGTTCCTGGATCCGATTTCACCCTCCTTCCTGGCGACATCGTCTCCATCTCGGTTGGAGACCTCACGCTCACCAACGAAGTCGATGCCAACGCGTAAGTCGAGGTGCTGAAGTGAATAGTCACGATCTTTTTGACGTCGCCACCAAGGCACCCGGCCCGATTGGAGAACTTCCGCTCACCGAGGAGATGCTGCTGCATCGTCCGTCGGGCGACCTGTTTGGGCTGAGCCAGAACGCGGGAATGGGCTGGGAACCGAGCCGAGTGAGCGGCAAGGAGTTCCTGGTGCTTTCCACGCTTGGGGGGCTTCGCGGTGAGGATGGGAAGCCGATTGCCTTGGGCTATCACACCGGACACTGGGAAGTGGGACTCCTCGTCAAGGAATGCGCGGAGGAGTTCAAGCGGCTTGGAGCGATACCGTTTGCCGGATTCGTCTCCGACCCTTGTGACGGTCGCACCCAGGGCACCACTGGGATGTTTGATTCGCTTCCGTATCGAAATGACGCCGCGGTTGTGCTTCGGCGGCTGATCCGGTCTCTGCCAAATCGACGTGGTGTGGTCGGAGTTGCCACCTGCGATAAGGGCTTGCCCGCGATGATGATGGCGCTGGCGGCGATGCGCGATCTGCCCTGTGCGATTGTTCCGGGTGGAGTCACCCTGCCGCCCGAGCATGGCGAGGACGCTGCCAAGATTCAGAGCATCGGCGCCCGCTTCGCCCATGGAGTGATTAGCCTCAGGGAGGCGGCCGAGGCGGGGTGCCGTGCGTGTGCCACTCCGGGCGGCGGATGTCAGTTCTTTGGCACTGCGGCTACCGCTCAGGCGGTGGCGGAAGCGCTTGGGCTTACCGTGACGCATGCCGCGTTGGCCCCCAGTGGACAAGCGATTTGGCTGGATATTGCCACCCGGACATCTCAGGCGCTGCTGGCACTGGATGCCAATGGAATCACTGGCAAGGACATCCTGACTGATGCTTCGATTGAGAACGCGATGTTGATTCATGCCGCGTGCGGTGGATCGACTAACCTTCTCATCCACGTGCCAGCGATTGCCCACGCGGCGGGTTTACGCCGTCCGACTGTTCACGACTGGGCTCGGGTGAACCGGGCGGTGCCGAGGATTGTGGATGTCTTGCCGAACGGGCCAGAAGACCATCCGACGGTAAGGCTGTTCCTTGCTGGCGGGGTGCCGGAGGTCATGCTCCACCTCAGACGGATGGGCGTGCTGAATACGGATGTACTAACGGTTACGGGTAAGAATTTAGGCGAAAACTTGGATGAATGGGAGAGTTCAGAGAGGCGTTCTCGGCTTCGGCAGGTTCTTCGAGACAAGGATGGCGTCGACCCAGACGATGTGATTTGTCCGCCAGACCGTGCCAAAGCAAAGGGGCTTACCAGCACCGTCTGCTTCCCAATTGGCAACCTCGCTCCGGAGGGAAGTGTGATCAAGGCGACCTCCATCGACCCAAGCGTGGTGGATGCCGATGGCGTCTACCGAAAGCGCGGGCCCGTAAAGGTGTTCACGGCGGAGACGGATGCGATTGAGGCGATCAAGAGTGGCTGCATCGTGGCGGGAGACATCATCGTGCTCCTCTGCCGAGGTCCGCTTGGAAGCGGTATGGAGGAGACTTACCAACTCACCAGTGCACTGAAATGGCTGCCGTTCGGAAAGCATGTGGCGCTGGTCACCGATGCCCGCTTCTCCGGCATCAGCACAGGAGCGTGTATCGGCCACGTTGGCCCCGAGGCGCTGGCAGGTGGTCCAATCGGAAAGGTGCGGACCGGCGACATTGTCGAGATCGAGATCGACCGCAACAGCTCTCTTGCCTCACTGAACGTGGTGGAGTGCCCCGATTTCGACTCTCGACCCCTTCGAGACGACCTCGCCCCAGATCCCAAACTGCCAGACGACACGCGCCTGTGGGCAGCCATGGTCACCGCTAGCGGCGGCCTATGGGGCGGGTGCGTGTACGACACCGAGTCAATCCTCAGCCGTCTCCGCTAGGCTCTGGCCAGACGATCCAGGGTGTGCATTCTCGCGCGCATCTCTTTTAACTCTTCCTCGGCCAAGGTGGACGCTACGCCGGTGAGGATTCTTCGGCCCATCTCGGCGAGCATGACTCGCGCCTCTTGGGTCTGAACTGTGTTGGAGACATCTGAAAGCGCGCGCAGCATGCGAAGGCTCACTGCCGCGTCTCCCTTTGAATATGACCGGATTTGGTCGAAGGCGGAGTGAACCATTCGATCCAGGCCCATTACCGGACAGTACAGCCGAAGCACACCTTCTGAATCGTATCGGCACTCGATGGGTGGCTTGCGGCTTCCAAACAGAATGAGAATTCGGCTGAGATGATCGATGCAGCAGATGGCGGTGCTAGGGTCGTTTACGGCTGGGGAAATTGCGCGAAGCGCGACGTCGACAATCTGGAGGACGCCGAACTCCACATCTTGCTGAAGGGTGCGTGTAGGGCCAATATCGAACGCGGAGAGAATCTCTTTGGTCTGCTCCTGACCCAATGGCTCGATGCCGCTTATGGAGATCAGGTTGACTCCTTCTGGCACAAAATGGCCGACGCGTCGGATGACCTTGATGCACCGATGCCTGGAACTCGCGAACTTGTACAGCTTCTCTAGGTCGATGTGTCGAATGTAGCCGCTTGTGATGCTGGCGACGAAGTATGCCTCGTGCCGCTCATCGGCGGGGAGGTTGACATTGCCCGTCCACTCCCCCATTGGTTTGGGCATCATCTCGTCGATCATTGCTTCCGTTTCGGTGGCGATTCGGTCGACGATGAAGTTGACGCTGATTCCCTGCGAGATGTGGTGGATGAAGAACATCAGCCAAACCACGCAGATAAAGCCGAGGAGCATGGCCCCGGTCACCGTTGCGATGGGTGCAAATGGGGGAATTGAGCGGGCGGCGGGCAGCGCCGAAACGCAATAGGAGAAGGTGCCCAAGAACACGCCAAGGGTCCATTGCGTCACGCGGTCCTTCGTAAAGCTGACGATGATGCGCGGAGAGAACTGCATCGACGCCAGCGTCAGGGACATCAGCATGATGGCAAAGACGATCGACACAACCGTCATCACGCTGGAGGCAATGGTTGTGAGAATCGTCTGGGCGACCTGGTGATCCGCCCGGGAAGGGAATAGCATCCTTGGTACCAGTCCGCCGATAGCCGGGTATGCCTTTTCCAGGCTGGAGAGCGCACCCCCTGCAAAACCAAGCGCCACCGTGATGCTCAGCGGCCGGACCAGAAATCCGCCGCGCAGGTTGTAGACGACCTTTTCGAGATAAACAGGCTGGCGTCGGTTCATTCCACTTTCTACTATGAAGTTTGCACCATCCAGTCGTCTGGCATAGACAAATTGCTAACTTCATCACCAGCAGTTGGAGCGTGTAGTACTGAATTTCTGCATGGGACCGTTTTGGGGCAGAATATGCGATTAAGTGATGAACTTCAAGCGCATATTGGCTTTTGGGTTGATGCTGAGCCTTGCGGCGATCGGTGCCTGCCAGACGGCGACGACTGCGGCGACGCCGGCGATTGACAAGGCGGACACGGTTTGGGTGCTCGTCTCGTCCGTGCTGGTGCTGCTGATGACACCGGCGCTCGCCCTGTTCTACGGCGGCATGGTGCGGCGCAAGAATGTGCTGAGCACCTTCATGCACAGCTTCATCATGATGGGCATCGTGAGCGTGCTCTGGCTGGTGATTGGATACAGCCTGGCGTTTGGCAAGAGCAATTCAGGCTTTGTCGGCGGTTTCGAGTATCTCATGGGGAATGGGGTTTCGATGAAGCTGCCGTATCCCTACAACAACCCGGTGGGCACCATTCCCAACGGCGCTTTCTTCCTGTTTCAGATGATGTTCGCCATCATCACTCCTGCCCTCATCTCGGGCGCGATTGCGGAGCGCATGAAGTTCAGCGGCTACGTGGTGTTCACCACGCTGTGGAGTCTTCTGATCTATGCGCCGGTAGCCTGCTGGGTATGGAATCCGGATGGATGGCTGGCGAAGAAGGGCGCTCTCGATTTTGCTGGTGGTACGGTGGTTCACCTGGCAAGCGGTGTCTCGGCGCTGGTCGCCTGTATCATGCTCGGCAAGCGCAAGGCGGTTGACCACCACGAGGCGATTCTTCCCAACAACCTCACCATGACGCTGCTGGGGGCGGGTCTGCTTTGGGTGGGATGGATCGGTTTCAACGCCGGATCGGCCCTCGCGGCAAATGATCTTGCCGTCAGCGCCTTTGCGACCACGCAGGTGGCGGCCGCAGCAGGAATGCTCGGCTGGCTGGTGGTCGAGCAGATTCGGTACAAGAAGCCGACGGCGCTTGGCGCGGCCTCTGGCCTAGTGGCAGGACTCGTAGGGATCACCCCGGCGGCGGGCTATGTTTCCCTGGGCTCGGCCCTGATTCTTGGTCTGGTCGTGGGAGTGGTTTGTTCTCTGGCGGTTTCGCTGAAGCACAAGTTCAACTTTGACGACTCACTTGATGTCGTCGGCGTTCACGGTGTGGGTGGAATGCTGGGAGCGCTGTTGACGGGCGTGCTCGCGACGGAAACGGTCAACTCGGCGGTTGGAGATTCGCTGAAGACCAATGGCGGACGGGCTGGGCTTATCGTCACCCAGGTCGTAGCTGTTCTCGCCGTAGCCGCCTTTGCTGCCGTGGGGACGGCAATTATCATCAAGATCACCCAAGCGGTGGTTGGCATTCGGACTTCAGCAGATGACGAATCACTGGGTCTGGACCTCTCCCTTCACGGAGAATCGGGCTACAACCTTTAAGGATTTACTATGGTTAAGATCGAAGCAATCATTCGCCAGAACAAGCTGGAAGATGTGCAGGAGGTCCTGAACGACCTAAACGTTTCTGGCATGACGGTTCTGGACGTGCGCGGCATGGGGCGACAGAAAGGCGTCACCCACACCTATCGCGGCAGTCAGTACACGATGAGCCTCACCCCTAAGGTGATGCTGATTCTTGTCGTCCTGGAATCAGAAGTGGACTCGATTGTCGCTGCAATTCAGGAAGCGGCCTCAACCGGCGAGGTTGGGGACGGCAAGATCTTTGTTTCTCAGGTGGATCAGGCCGTCCGCATTCGCACCAATGAGCGCGGCGACGTCGTGCTTCACTGACCCTTCGCCAGCAGAAGCTTCTGATAGTCGGCAGGGGGCGGCGTTCCGTAGGATGAGACGGCCGGTCCCTGCACCTCTTCGTTTGTGTAGCTAAGGTGGCGTAGGAACTGCACGCCGACGATGTTTTCCTTTTGGGAGTCCAATGGGATTGAGTTGAACGGGATTTGGAGCTCTGCGGTCCAGCCAGACGGTGCCCGCCTTGCCTTAACCTTCCAGGGCTTTCCGGCAGTCAGGTGTCGCTTGCCAGAACCATCAACCGTCGCGACGGCCTGGATCCCTTTTGGATTTGTCATAAAGCAGATGGCGCCAGGGCTATCTGGACTTAATTGGATGCTGACTCCCGCCCAATCGTCAGAGTCGATTTTGGCTCCGGTTGACGCTTCCGCTCGAATGGATTCTGCCTGTCGATCATCGAGTCGCAATCCGACGTAGAGATTCTCAGCATCTCGGAGAATGTAGCCTGCGCTTCGTTGAGAAGGCTTTCTTCCCGGTGAAGGACTCACGGTTGAGAAGGTGGTGAATATTTTGCCTTCCCGCCACCAAGGGTTTGTGAGGGAACCGGTGAGGTCCGGCGATGCCTCTTGAACAGGCAGGGCGATCACCTTGTTCTGCTGAAAGCCGAACAGCGAAAGAGCTGCCGGTAAGATGACGAGAGAGCAGGTAACCGATCGTTTCATAAGACGGATTTTGCGGATTTCGATGCGTGCGCGCGAGTTCGCAAGGATTCAGACGAGTTGCTATGCATCCCGCGTTCCCAAGACTCCCAATCATGGTAAGAAAGGGAAATAAAAGCATTGTGGAGACACCATTGAAAAGAGGATCCGCCGCAACGTTTCTGATGTTTGCAGTCGCACTTGCCGGTGCCAGCCGTGGCACTGCTTGGGCACAGGCTCAAACAGCTACCCTGCCCCTCGCTGAGATGAAGCCCGGTGTGGAGGATCATCTTCGTCCGAACTGCAATCAGGTTGTGTTCGCCCTGAGCAAGGACCCCAAGACGCCCGGGATCAACGTGCGGGTCAATCCAGGAAAGGAAGATTTTCCTGGGCTTGGTCTTGTCCCGACGAAGGCGGTTTGGGATCTCTCTAAGTTCGGCCATATCACGGCAAAGCTTGTGAACACGGGCAAGGACCCGATCACGGTTGCGCTTCGAGTGGACAACGATGGCGACTGGAAAGATAATCCCTGGAATACGGAGACCGTTCACCTAGCACCTGGAGAGTCCCAGCCTGTCACTGCGATCTTTGGCTACTCCTATGGTCACAAGCGCGGCTTTGCGCTGAAGCCCAGCGCGATCAACCACCTTCTGCTGTTTGTGGTTGGCTCAGACAAGAGCCAGTCATTCCGCATCGAATCGATTGAAGCAGGCGGGCCGGCGGGGGAGCAGCCTCCCATCGATCCGGACGATGTCCGGTTGGTGCCGAAGTCTGGCGTCATGTTTGGGGACGGAGTTTTGTTTGATTTGGGGTCCCAGCTGGCAGCGTCAAACGTCCAGCCGCTGGTTGTGGACGGCAAGCTGAGGTTGGCCTTCCCGGCAAGCAAAGAGGAGCAGGGCGTCACCTATAAGCTCCCAAGCGGTGCGTGGGACCTGAGAGAATCATTGCAGGTCACGGTCACGCTGAAGAATATGGGGAAGGAACCGATTCTGCCCCGGATTCGGCTTCGTTCCAAAGGTGGCCCCTCGGATTGGGTTTCCGCCAAGGCACCCATTCTTCCGGGCAAGTCTGAGGGCGTCGTGGTTAAGTTTGAGGGGACCTCTTCTGCTGTGATTGGCAAAAAGGAGACCGGCAGCCACATCACAAGCGATGCCATTACCGCTGTGGACGTCGCGGCAGATTCAGCAGGCGTTGAAAGAGTGCTTTACCTGGAGTCGATCCGCGCTACAGCCCCGGAAGTGGATGCCCTTCCAGACTGGGTCGGGAAAAAGCCGCCGGTACCGGGAGACTGGACAAAGACTCTGGATGAGGAGTTTTCTGATTCGACTCTGGACACTTCGCTTTGGAGTCCGTTCGGGGAGAACTACTACGACAAGGTGAGCCACTGGAGTCGGGAGAACGTGATTTTGAAGGATGGCGTTCTCATGCTGCGCTATTCCAAGAAGCCCGGATTCCAGAACGACGACCCCAAAAGGCAGAAGTCGGACTACGCGGCAGGCTATCTGCAAAGCTGGGACCACTGGGCGCAGCGTTATGGCTACTTTGAGTCGAGAATGAAGCTTCCGAAGGCGCCGGGGCTATGGCCTGCCTTCTGGATGATGCCGGACAGGGGCCGGGCCGATAAGCCGGATCATCGGCAGGCTACTGAGGATGGCGGGATGGAATTTGACATCATGGAGCACCTCACTCGGTGGGGGCCGTACCGATACAACATTTCGCTGCATTACGATGGCTATGGGGTCAACCACAAGGCGGTCGGATCAGACAAAATCTATGTTCAGCCTGATAAAGATGGGTACCTCACCTGCGGTCTGCTGTGGACGCCCGGTTCGGCGGTGTTCTACTGCAACGGCAAGGAGGTGCTTCGATGGGACGACCCGAGGATTTCGAACGTGCCCGAGCACTTTATCTTTACGCTGCCTTCGGGCGGCTGGGACAACAACGCATTGGATGATTTGAAGCTGCCCTCCGATTTCATCGTGGACTACGTACGCGTATGGCAACGCAAGGACCTTGCCCTGCCAACTGACGGCAAGAAGCCGCCGCTGCCTGGAGCTGGCAAGCTTTGACCGCAGTGATCGCATCTCTTCTGCTTGGACTTTCTGGCCAGGCGTACCATGTGCCGGCTGGAGTCAGCCAGGCGCTGTTTGATCAAGAGAAGTCATTCTTCATCCGGGGGAACCCTAAGCTGAAGCAGGTGGCCCTGTCAATCGACGATGGCCCGCATATCCTGTTCGCCCCCAAGATTCTGGAAGTGTTGCGCCAGAACCACGCGCATGCGACATTTTTCGTCGTAGGAGTCAAGGTCCAGGAGCACCCAGAGATCGTCCGAGAGATGCTGGCAGACGGCAATGAGGTGGGCAACCACTCGATGACGCATCCCCGCCTCAACACGGTTTCGCAGGAAGTCGTCGCCCAGGAGCTGACTCGCTGTCGATCTGCTGTCGAGAAGGCCTGCGGCGCGACGACCTGGCTGCTTCGACCGCCAGGTGAGCGGTACACCGACGAGGTGCTTCAGACCGCAAAGCGGTTAGGTTTCATCACGGTGGCCGCGACGATTGGGGCAGCGGACTACATCGTGCCAGGAGATCACTCCTGGACTCGGGGCAATCCAGGCTACCAAGAGCATGTGAACGCGGTTCAGGAGGCGGTTTTCAAGCAGCTGAAGAACGGCGGCATCATTGACCTTCACGACATGCCCACAACCGCAGACGCCCTTGATGCAATCATCAAGGGCATCCGTCAGCGAGGCTATAAGATCGTTACGGTGTCTGAGATGTTGAAGCGGCTGCCGGTTTCTCGTCGAGCGTAACAGGCGGCTTCGACTTGATCACTCCGGCGCTGAGCAAGCCAAAAAGCGCGATACCAAGGGCAATTCGGTAGATGATGAAGCCTTGAGTGGAATGCTCCTTCATATATTTCAAGAACCAATTGACCACTGCGAAGGCGACAAACCCGGCGATGACGGCGCTGAGGATGTAAGGAACTGCCTCGCCTCCAAGGCCGTGGTTGACCTTGAGGACCTTGATCAGCTTGTAAATGCCAGCGGCCGAAATCGCGGGGATGGAGAGGAGGAAGCTGAATCGTGCTGCACTTTCTCGAGTGAGACCAATGAAGAGTCCGGCAGTAATGGTGACGCCACTTCGGCTGGTGCCTGGCACTAGGGCCAAGATCTGAGCCCAGCCGATCTTTTGGCTGTCGGCTAGATCCATGGAATCAAGGCCACGATTCTTTTTGCCGATCTTCTCTGCATAGACCAAAACGAGAGCCAGCACGATCAAACTTGCCGCTGTGACGTAGAGGCTGCGGAAGACGGTATCGACCTTCTTTTCCAGAAGGACACCAAAAATAGCCAGAGGGATCGTGCCCAAAAGGGTGAACCAACCCAACTTGGCATCAAGGTCTGTTGCTGGAATCTTGGACGGGCTCTTGGTTCTCAGAATGCCGGCGATGTACCTGGCGAGGTCTTTGCGGAAGTAGAGGATGATCGCGACGATGGGGCCGAGCTGGACAACTGCCGAGAACGTCGCACCTGGATCCCGCATGCCAAAGAGCTGAGGGATGATGGCCATGTGGGCCGTGCTGCTCACGGGAAGGAATTCCGTAAGGCCCTGAAGCAAACCGAGAAGAATCGCCTGGAGGATGGTCATATCGAGTAGAGACTCCTGTCTTTCGACCCGGCTATTGTGGCAGACCTAGGCAAGGTCGATGCTGGGTGACCGCTCATTCCTGGGTGAACCGGAAGGATAAGGCAGACGCAACATCACACGTGCAAATGGTAGCCAGCGGTTCGCTGCGGAACCGCCCTACCCTGAAGGGCACCCCTCCGTGGGAGGGGGATTTGCTCCCGGCAACAGCTTTCCCTACAAGAGAGAAGCCAATATCTGACCATGCTTCTCAACTGACATCCCAGCTTTCAGTGGCACTCCCTCTGGCCTTGAAAGTGCCCAGGCGACGGTGTCTTGGATTGTCTGCGGCAGTGGACGGTAGGTGAGGCCTGCGTTGACGGCCTTGTCGACGTTGATCTGCATGAGGCCGTTTCGCTCTCCCTTAAAGTCGAGAACGAACGGGAAGTCGGTCCAGGCTTCGGCTCCCAACTCGGTGAGCTTTGCAGGGTCCACCCAAAGAATTTCGGATTGGGTTCCTTGTTGGCAGGCGTCGAGAACTTGCTCCAGTCGGTAAGGGATTTTGGGGCCCGTCGCATTGAACGTGCCGGTCACTCCGGTTTCAAGGAGTCGGATGCACCACTCGCTGAGGTCACGGACGTCGATGAACTGCACCGGTTGGTCTTTGACGGCGGGCGCGATCACTTTGCCACCTCGCGCCATGCTCACAGGCCAGTAGGTAAATCGATCGGTGTAATCGTTGGGACCCACGATCAGGCCGGGGCGAATGATCGTCGCTCGGTCGCCAAACGCTTCAAGAACTTTGGCTTCGCACAGCACCTTCAGGCCCCCATAGGTGTCGCCGGTGACGACTTCGACGGTCGGGTCTTCCAACTGGGCGACAGGTGCGGTTTCGTCCTGGTTGGGTGTTCCGAATTCGGAGAAGACCGAGATGGTTGAAATGAACAGATACTGGCTGCAGCTGTCGGCGAGATACTGGGAGGTGTTGGTCACGGCGCGGGGGACGTAGGCGCTGCAGTCGATGACAGCGTCCCACTTTCGTTCCGCGAGGGCGGAGACGTCATCCAGGCGGTCCCCATGAAGCTGCTCGATGCCAGGAAAAAGCTCCGTATTTCGTAGGCCCCGGTTGAACAGGGTGATCGTGTGCCCCTTGTCGAGCGCGGCTTCCGCAAGTGCGCGGCCGACGAACGCCGTGCCGCCGAGGATAAGCAAATTCATGAAGGAATCTTAGCTCACGGAAGCCACCGCTCCACCTGCTTTAGCGCTTGGAGCCGGAGTTTAGGTCTTGGCCGCGGAGGGTTTCGGCGGTGTTGATGAAGGTGTCCTTGTCGCGCATCACGGCTTGGGGTGGGAGCTGCTCGGAGACGGTGGTGACTCCGGGAAACTTCTTGACGGCGGTGCCGATCGCGAGGAACTCGATGATGCCGCTTCCGAGGGAGTAGACGTAGGTTTTGATACCGACCACGTCATCAGCTCCGCACTCTTCCGCGTCTTTGGCAATGTGCTGAAGCGCGTTTTCGCGGGCGTCGTAAACCAGCTTGGTAAGTTCGCTGATCTCTCCCCTCGCTAGGGACTTGAATGCGGCGGCGATGCCGCCGACGAATCCGATTGAGTAGATCGAGCAGCCCAAAACCAACCGAATCGGCAGGTACCCCATGTTGGCCAAATTCCAAGTCTCTTCACAGGTGAGGTCACTGGTGGCAGGGGCCGAGTCAAATGAAGAGAGGTAGGCATTGTGACGGGCGGACGTGCCGACCATGACCATCTCCTGCATGCCTTGGAACGGGATGATCGAGGTCCGAATGCCGACCACGCAGTTGCCGCCGTGCTGAACGGCGTCTTGCTGAATTCGCTGAAGCGCCAGGTGACGCGTGTGGTTGAAAACCTGGCTGAACTCTTTGATTTCGCCCTTGGCGAGGCCGCGAAAACCACCCACGATGCCGCCACCTAGACCGATGCTGTAAGCGACGTTTCCAAACGCGAAATGGAGCGGTTTGAATTCGCTATCGATTTGGCAGTAGAGCTCCTGCCCGTCGGATGAGCTGGTGAACTCAAGGGAACTCGCCATGTGGTCTTTGCGATGCACGGCGGAGCCAACGCTGAGGAATTCCATGCTGCCGCCATGCTGGACAAGCTCAGTCGTTACGCCGGAGATCCCAACCGCACCGCGAAGGTCGCTCCAAGCCTGCATACGCTCCAAGGCGGATCGGCGCCCCTCTCGCACCACTTCGGTGACCTGCTCCACCTCACCGCCGGTCAGGGTGCGCAGGCCGGATCCGATGGTCCCCACGAACCCCATCGACCAAACGCTGTTCCCAATCACCAACTCGCCGGGAGCCATTCCCTTCTTTGCGAGACAGTACATCTCATTTCCCGAAAAACCTGTGTTCACAGCCACAACTAAAGAACGATTGGCCGGTGGGTGAGGATGCAGGTTAAGGGGTTATGGTGAGGTTGGTTGTCAGGGAGGTTACGCCCGCTTTCGCGCCTAAGGTGACCGTTTGCGTTTGAGCAACCTTGAAGTGGCGAACCGTGAACGTGACTGAGGAACGCCCAGCGGGGATCGATACAAAAGCGGGAGTGGCTGCTGCCGCCGGATTGGAGCTCGAGAGCTGGACTTTAAAGCCACTGGCTGGGGCGGGACCGGACAGAGTCAGCGTCGCGATGACGGCGGTGCCTGAGCGTCCAATAACCGTTGTGGGATGAACTGTGAGCAGGCTAAGCACCGGCGATTGGACCTGAAGGCTGGAAGTCAGGACGCTTTTCCCAATCGATGCAGCGAGGGTTCCGCTCGTTGTGGCGGTCTGCGGTACGGACTTCACCGTCACAGTCTTTTGACCACCAGAGGCGGCGTTCAGCGTTGCGGATGCGCCAATCACGACTGCCTTGGATGAGGAGGTCAACTTGACCAGCACTGCACCGGACTTCGCAGTCGGGATGGCGTTCAGATTGATCGTGGCGACGGCATTTGTGCCGCCGATCACCGTCTGCGGGTACACCGAAAAGCCGCTCAGCTCAAATGGATTGAGGCTTAGAGTCGTTGACAGGGAGACCGCTCCCTGACTGGCGGTGACCGTGATCAACTTAGCGGTTGCGACCCGAGTGTGGGTCAGGGAAAACTGAGCAGTCCGCTGAGAGCCAGAGAGGTTGACGTGAATCAAGGCAGGGACCTTGAGAAGGGTTGGGTCGGAAGACTTTAACTGCACATCGACTCCGATCGCAGAGGTTGGGCCGTTGAAAGTCACTGTGCCGACGGGCGTATCAGTCGAGGAGCCGACGACCGAATCTGGTGAAAAGGTGAGCGAAGTAAGAGCGCTTGGCGTGATCGTGAGGATTGTCTTCACCTGTTGCCCCGCACCATTTGCGGTGAGGTTGACAAACGTGGTGACCGCCACTGGCTGAGTATTGACGGTGAACGTCGCCGACTGAGCCCCCGAAAGGACCTTCACTGAATTCGGCATGGAAACGGACGAGTTATTGATGCTGAGCTGAACAAGGAGCCCGCCCGGTGGCGCGAACCCGTTGAGGGAGACGGTTGCGATTGCGGATGTGCCACCCACTAGTGGGTTGGGAGACAAGGAGATACTGGCAAGAGTGGTTGCCTGAATCGTCAGCGTTGCGGTTTGAGTCAGGGTTCCGAGGCTTCCAGTAATGACTGCCTGGGTGGCCGTGATCACACCGGTGGTCGCAACCGTGAAGCTTGTCGCCGTGGCTCCTGGCGCGATGGTTGCCGACGCCGGCACTGTTGCTGATGGGCTGCTGGACGTTAGCTGGACAGACGTGCCACCGTTTGGAGCGGGGACGGAAATGGTCACCGTCCCTGATGTGGAGGTGCCACCCAGCACGGTGGTCGATGACAAAGTCAGGCTTTGAAGCGGCGGCGGAGGCACGGGAATGTAGAGCCTCCATATCCCCATCCCATAGGTTGCGCAGTTAAGATAGCGGGTGCCCGGGACAGCCACGATGTCGCTCACAATGCAGCTGGGGAGGCCGATGCTCGCACCCGCATCCTGCCAGGTTATCCCGGAGTCTGTGCTTCGAAATACTCCAGCATCCGTACCCGCCCACCATGTAGTTGTCGGTGAGTCGATGTCTCGGGCAATTGCGTTGAGGCTGGCGTCGGGCAAGCCGGTGGGGCCGTTCCCAGACACGCTGGAGAAAACGGGAGGTATCGCACCTCGTACATTGGCGCAGTGCCACAGGTGACCGGTAGACGTCCCCGAATAGCCCACCAACAGGTCATCTGCTGAACTTGGGCTTACCGAGAGGGAGGTGATCGACCGATTGTTTGGGAGCGTCGCGCCGCTGGGATTCAACTGGACCCATGACGAACCGCCGTTGACTGTCATCCAAACCGCGCCATCGCTCGATCCGGTGTAGATCCGATTTGGATCTGTTGGAGCGACTGCTATTGCCTGCACCACACCATTCGTAACCGGGCCGGCTGAAAGCATTTGACTTCCAAGCCTTGGCGTCCACTGCTGCGCATCTTCATTCCAGTGATAAAGGTAGTTGGAGGCCCAGTACATGTTGGATGGGCTGCTTGGGGCAAGTGCAATCGGTGAGACAAAGTTGAGAATTTCACTGGCAGTGACAGGAGGCGGAATGAAATATTGATTGCTCCAGCCGTCTGCGGTCCGAGTGACGTAGGGCACTCCGTTGGTGGCTTGGGCGGTCACATATCCAATTTGCGGATTGGCGGGGTTGATGGCGCACCCTCCTCCATCGCCGCCGCCGACGTTGAACCAATTGGTGAGATCCCCAAGGCATAGGGGGGAGGCATTGTCCTGTGTGCCGCCGAGCAGATAATTGGGATTCGTGGGGTGCGCGGCAATCTTGTAGAACATCGTCACTCCAAGGTTTTTGTTGAGCGGCGTCACCGTGTTCGGAAGACCGTCCACACCGGCTGAGAGGGAATAGATCCCTCCGTCACCGCTAAAGATTGCCTGCGTGGGATCGGTCGGGCAGACGGCGAATGCGTGCTGGTCGTTATGGGCAATCGCGCTATTTGCACTATAAGTGGGGCCACCGATGCTCTGCCAAGTATTTCCGCCATCGAACGATTCGTTGAGGTCGATTTCGCCCAGGTAAAGCACGTCAGAAGCGGTGCCGTTGAGCGTGTGGGAGCCCGTCTCGATATAGTCGTTGTACCAAGCCTGGGTGAAGTTAGGGTATCCGGTGGGAAGCTTGGTGCTCAGGTCCTTCCAGGTAGTTCCCTGGTCGCTGCTGACGTAGAGGGCGACGTTTTCAGAATCCAGAACGAACACCTTATTTGGATCCAGCCTTGAGGCTGCCACAATATAGGCTCGATGAAAGTTTCCGTCGGTATTGACCGGGCTTGCCGGGTTTTGCCAGGTTGCCCCGTGGTCATCTGATACGTAGAGTCGTGAGGTTGGAGAGGTCGTGTTGCCCCAACCTGCGGCGATAGCGTAGAACCGGACGCTTGAACCATTTGGTACGCTGGCAGCCAGGGTTGGCCACAGGCGGAACTGGGAGCTGTCATTTGCGATAACCGTTGCCCACGTTGCTCCTCCATCGGTAGATCGGTAGACCGCGCCATTCGTGAACTGATCTCCAGTGCCGGCCACCAGCACCTTGTGGTTGGTCGGGTCCATTAGGATTTTTGGAACTCCGATCTTTCCCATGAACGAGGTAGCGATTTCGGACCAAGAGGCTCCTCCGTCCGTGCTCTTCATGATCCCGAAACTGTTGGAGATAAAGCCAGGATAATCGCCCATACCTACATAGATCGTCTTAGGGTTGGTTGGGTCGACGACGATACAGCTGACTCCAAGTTGGGTCCATGCCCCTGAGAGCCAGGTCCAAGTCGTTCCGCTGTCCGAACTTTTCCAAACGCCGCCCTGGGCTGCGCCGGCATAGATGATTTTCGAGTTAGTGGGATCATAGGCAACGGCGTTGATGCGCCCGGTCACCGGGCCGATGCCGAAGTATTGTCGGTAGGGAACGGCCAGGTTGGTTGGGCCCACAAACTGCCAGTAGGGGCTTTGCGCCCTTGCTCCCAATCGCTTGAATGCGGTGGGCATTGCCGCGACATGGCGGCGTGCACGGTCGAAGGCGCCCCAGTCCACTGAGTCATTTGGGAAGGCTCTTTGGCCAATGAAATAACGGTAAGCCTCCAGATAGTCGAGACCGGCAGCTTCCTGACCGTGGTCTTCTGCCGCTTCCAGGTGGCGGATCTTTCTGCTGATGTCGTGAACAGAATTCATGTTCACGGGTTCGTCTTCTGGATCGAGGGCGCGGATGTTTGCGGACGCCACTAGCTTCTCTCGAGCGACTTTTGCATCGATTCCAGGCCATAGGTTGACCTTTAAGAGTGCGGACCCCTTTGCCCGAGGGGCAAGGCTTCCCACCGGAGCGATTTGGCGAGCCAAGCGTTCCACCGAGGTGCCAGGTGGCAAATGCAGAAAGAGTTCATCCCGAGGAATCGCGGAGCCGGAGTTCAGGACCGAATAGGCGAGCAGAGCGGTGATAAGCATTCGGCGACCTCCTACAGCATTGTACGCGGCATGTCGGGAGGTGACGAAGAATTTGGGGCCTGTTTGGTCTACCGCATGGACAAGGGGGTGTCTGCCATCTCGTCGGCTTGTTCGGCTCTGCGCTTGGCGGACTCTAGCTGAGAATCGGGGGTTCGGAACCAGATTCCTACGGCGAGGACGGCGACGGCGCCGATGAAGGCGAACCAGGTGAAGCTGACTTCCCAGCCCATCTTTAGACTCCAGTGGGGATTGAGCTTGCCGGGCAGGTCTCCAAGGACGGAGGTGGCGACGAGTCCGGCGATGAGGGCGACGAGGTTGCCAATGTCGGACCCTCGCTGGTTCGTAAACATTCCAAGGAGGAAGACTCCCAAGAGGGGGCCAAGAATGTAGCCTGCGATTCCGAGCACGACAGGGATGATTCCCAGCGAAGGATTGTTTACCTTGGCGTACGCGAAGGCCGCAGCGACGCCAACCATGAGGACCGCGAACAGCACCGTGAACCCTCGTGCGGCGGCCAGGATTCGAGCGTCATCCAGACCTTTTTTCTGCGCGACCAGCGGTACGAAGAAGTCGTTGGTCGCGCTGGTCCCAAGGGAATTGAGGGCTGCGGACAGTGACCCCATCGCCGTCGCGAACACGCCAGCCAGTACCAAACCGCGAACGCCGACCGGCATCACATTGAGGATATAGCTCCCGAATATGTCCGCCTGCGACTTCGGCATAAAGGTTGGGTCCGACTTGTAGAACGCAAACAACAGAATTCCGATGAATGTGAAGACGCTGGCGATGGGGATATCCATGAAGGCGGCCGTCAGCAGACTGCGGCGTGCCTTTCGGAAGTCTTGGGCGGTGAGCAGGCGCTGCACCATGTCCTGGTCCGTTCCGAATGCGGCGATGTTCATTGCGGTTGAGGCAATAAGTGCGGAGACCAGCGTGTAATCATTCGTCACGATCTCCTTGACGTAGTCCAGGAATCCCATCTCGACAGGAGTGCCCCCAGCGGGAATCATCTTCTGCGCTACCTGCCAATCCCGGATGCTGCCCTTGTCAAATCCGGTCACGATGTAGCCCTGAAGCGTGCCCATCTTGGGGACGGTATGGAGAAGTCCACTAAAACCTCCCACGTGAACGAGGAGGAAACCAACTGCAAGAAGGGCAGTGCCAAACATCAGGCAGGCTTGAATGACGTCGGTCCAGATTACAGCCTTGATCCCGCCCTTTGACGTGTAGATGGCGGTCATCAGGGTGAGCAGGAAGATCGCCACCACGTATGGGAAAACCGACTGGACTGGATTCTGGCTGACGACTACGGAATGTCCGCCATTCTGCAGCAACTGCCACGCGAGGACCATCACGATGCTGGGAATGAAGAGCCTGGCACCGGAGGCGAGCGTGCGCATCACCAGGAAGAGGCCCGCCGCGAAGAACTTGGTCTTAGGGCCAAATCGGATTTCGAGGTAGTCGTAAACCGTGTAGACCTTGTACAGATAGAACGACTTGAGGAACCAGTTTCCCACGACCCAGCGACCGATGATCACGCCAAAGGTGAGAAGCGCGTAGGCGAGGCTTTGGCGCTTGAATCCCTCTGTGGGAGCACCGAGGTAGGTCGCGGCGCTGGTTTCAGCGGCGATGATGCTGGCCATCACCGCCCACCAGGGCATTCGACGTCCGCCAAGGGCGAAATCGTTTAGATTCCGCTCGCGCTTGCCCATCTTGAGGCCGACGGTAGCGATCAGCCAAAAGTAGGCGAGGATAATCGCCCCATCAACGGCCAAGCCCATGGGGGCGATTATACAGAATGGCGATTATTTGAGGTTCGTCAGAAAGTCTTTGACTTTGTCGACGTATTGTGCGGCTGCAGGTGACTTCTCCGGCAGGACGGTGCTGGTGCCGTGGACGCCACCGCTGAACTGCGCCAACACTTTAGGGTCGGAAGTGATGGCGTCGTAGAGATCTTGCCGACCATCTTTGAGCTCATCGGGTGTGCAGGCGATCAGCACAGGGCAACTGACCTTAGACGCCCATCCTTTCACGAGCGTTTTGTCATCAAAATACTCTCCTGGGGAAAAGGCGATGGCGCCCTTGATTCCAGTTTCCTCGGCAGCCATTTTGAGGGCTAGGGAAGCGCTGTAGCTGCTGCCCCACACGACGATGGTCGTGTAGTTCTGGCTGTGAGCGTATTCCAGCGCGCCCTGCATATCCTTGTAGGCATCCAGGTATTCCCCGGTGCCTGATTTTGAGGCGGTTCGATTCTCTCTGCCCCACATATCTCCACCCGCACGAAGGTCGACGGCGATGCAGTTGTAGCCCAACTGGGACGCTACTGTTTCCATGTTCTCATACTCACCGGCATTTGAACCCGCTTGGTGAAACATCAGAATCACCTTCTCGGAGTTCTGTTGCGCCGAGGGGAAGAAGTCGGCATACACTTTCTTATGGTCGCTTGAGTCGAACGAGACCTCATGAAACCCATCCGGTTTTGGAGCCTTCTCCGAATTGCCGTCATTGCAGGAGCAACAGACAAGGAGTGTAAGCGCGGCAGAGGCCAGCAAAAGCACACGGTTCATTGAGTTGCATTATGAAGCGGAGCGTCTGCGATGGCACATAAGTTTTGTATAGGGTGGGCCATTCGGACGTCACGGTTTTGGAAGTCGCTGTTCTAATTGAGTCACCGTATTCTTTAGCCGCCAGCGACCTGCTCGGTTCACCCAAACGTCGATGTAGTCGTGCTGATAGCTGACCGGCTCGGTTTTGCCGGTGGTTTGGTTGACGCCTGGATCGGTAGTGGTCTCCCGAGAGAATATGGCGGCGACTCCGTTCTTCAGAGTGATTCTCAAGATCTCGGTGCTGTATCGGGTGGTGTCGCTGTGCTTCTGCTTTCTCAGCTTCAGCATGACTTCGTATTCGGGATAGGTAATCAGTTTGTGCTGAGCCGTTTTGAGCGTATAGCTGGGCTCCAGAATGCTCAGGAGAGTGGGGACGTCGTGGGCCATATACGCCTTGGACCATCGATTGTATTCGCGCTGGATCGCCTTGCGTGCCTGTGACTCGGTGATCGTCGCTGTGGGAGCCACATCGGCAGGCTTTGATTTCATTGAGGCGGCAAGGGTGTCAACTTCCGACTGGGATGGCACTGGCAATGCAGCGCTTGAGTTGCCCGGATCCACTGAGTCAGAAATCGGTTCGTGATAGGGGAATTCGGTGGTGACTACCACCGTTCCCATCACCTCTGGAAATGAGAAGGAAATCGAGTGAACGCCTTCCTTGAGATGAGCCTTCATGACCGCTGACATCATTACGGGGAGACGAGGGGTTTGGCCGCCATCTACCACTTGGTGAATCTCGGCCGCCGTTGGAAACTTGAGGGAGTCCACGACCCCAGCGTGCTGAGCATCTCCGATGGCGAAGCCCTCTAGGAACCGCTTTTTGGCATCATTCAGTCGAAGCTGAAGATCGGCAACGGACCCGTCCAGTAGTCCGTTCATCGGTGCGTCGAGGACAATCTGAGGGGTTTGATCCAGAACGAAGGCGAGAATGTCGAACGTGATCTCGACTTCCATCGTGCCGTTGGGCTGTACCTTGGCTCGAACAACTGGAATGTTGGCGGGATGGCGAAGGGAAGCCTTTGCTTCAAGGGGAGCCGCCCCGAAGGCAAGGGCAAGAATGAGAAGGGGCAACCCCCTTCGCAAAGGGCGAGTCGCGAAGCGACTGGCCAGTGAGCGAAGAGAAGCTGCCCCGTTCATGATCTGCACTCG
The DNA here is from genome assembly GCA_903927025.1 of uncultured Armatimonadota bacterium. Lineage (GTDB taxonomy): Bacteria > Armatimonadota > Fimbriimonadia > Fimbriimonadales > Fimbriimonadaceae > Fimbriimonas. The sequence goes on along the minus strand of CAIYLG010000021.1, from coordinate 86,814 downwards.
TTTAGTGCTGTCCTGTCTCCCACAGCTTCTTCAAAGCCGCTTCGGGAAGATCAACGTCCCAGATGGTGAGGTTCTGCACTTCGCCGTTGAACTTGCGCTTTCGCTCCCAAGCGTCGAGAGGCATCACTCGGACCTGGCTGGCATCATCTTCCAGCGCAACCTTCTCCTCGCCGACTTTCACGCCGTTCTTGTAGACGCGGACGGTGGTGCCGTCATAGGTAGCGGTGAGCATCTGCCACTTGTCGATGTCGAGCTGAGCCGTGGTGAACACGTCTCGGTTGCAGATCCAAAGATTGAGCCCATCGGAGAACTTCGTGAAGTACCGTCCGGTGCCTTCCTGCCCATCGATCGATCGGCCGAATCCGGCGATCATCGTTCGGTCATCAGGCTGCTCGGAGGTCTTGCAGAAGAAGTTCAGGGTCCAGGAGCTGCCTGCCTTCACTGGCAGATTCTTCACACGGGTGAAGGCTCTGGTGACCTTAGGCTCCAGAGCAGGTGTTGTGAACACGGGGCCGTGCTCAGCCGCTTCCACGGTTGCAACCGTGATATTGGGAGTGTGGGCTCGATCCTGGATACCGTTGATCGTCAGCTTGACGGGCTCGGTCGAAGCTGCGTCTCCTCCAGTTAGGGTGAGTTCAACGCTCTTCTCGTCTGGCATCAGGGACGCGACTGCAACCGTGAGTCCACCGGTAAGGGTGTAGTGAGAGGTGTCCTCGGCACTTTCCTTGGTTACCGGTTCCGAGAAGGTGACCTTGCCGAATCCGAGGGACTTCGCGATGTTCGCGGAGGTCACCGATGCGGGCGTCACATCCTTGACCAACAGATGAGCAGATCCAACTTCCCCAACCTTGCCGCTTGGATCAACCTGGGCAACCTTCACCGTGGTGGGGTCGTTGATCAGGAATGGCTTCTTGTAGACAGGAGAAGCGGCCGTCGGCTTCGAACCATCAAGGGTGTAGTGGATACTTCCCGAACGGAAGTACAGCGGCGGGTCAATTCGAACGAGGGTTGCGTCGTTGAATGATCCGCTTCCCGGGTAGACGGTTGGAGCGCCAGACGACTGGTGATCTACAAACGAGTCCGCAATCGCTGAGGCAGGAGCGCACTCATCGTGGCCCGATTTTGATGCCGTAACTGCCAGCACCTTGATGCTGGGGTTGTTAGGCAGGGTCAGAGTCTTGGCCCCGGCAGGAACGATGAATCCGTACTTGTACAGGTAGGCGTATTCGTAGAACGTGTTTCCGGTTGCCTTATAGGAGTGGGAGGCGAACCAAGCCACTTCCGAACCCTTTACGTAGGCAGGAACGAGTCCAGCCATTTCTCCATAGTTCTGGAAGTCGGCGTTCTGCTTGGCAGACCAGAGGCGATTGTCCCACTGTCCAACATAGCCGGTCCAAGCCTGAATCGACTTCGTAACGCTGGCGGAGCCAACTTTGAAGGTTCCCACCGTGTCAGAGTCGGCGGCGGCGAGGATGTAGACCTTGCTGGTGCCTGCAGGCAGAGCGATCTTCTGACCGGCTGCGGCGACGGCGTTCTTTGCGTGGTCTGCCTTGGAGCCAATTGTGAAGCTGATGTCATCCACGCTCAGACTTGAAGGAAGCTGCTCGGCAGGAAGAGCCTTGCCGCCAGAGAACTGACCGTCGCCAGGGTTGGCGTTGGTCGAGACCACATCTCGGTTGAACGGCAGGCTGAGCGGTTTGCTCGTCGCACTAGAGGCATCGGAGTGAGTCGAAGCCAGTTTGACGGCGTACGACTTCAGACTGAATCCTGGGACGGTTGCGACGAGCGCACCGCCGGAAATGGGAGCCGAACCAATTGTTCGCTCCTGTCCATCAATTTCTCGGGCACTGAGTACGGCGGATGCGAATTTCAGCTTGACGGATTTCGCGGGTGAGCCGGTGAACTCGCGAAGTCGAACAACGATCTCAGAGCTATCCTCTGCCTTCTTGAGCGCCTGAACCTCAACCTGTGAGTTGGAAGCGCTGACCAGCGAGAAGGACTTGCCGAGGGAGCCAGCGTGCGAGCCGGTCACGAAAGTCTTCAGCGGCTGGTTGAGTCGCTGAGCCTGCCAGGGAATGTCGCCTGCACTCCAGCCACCTGCGTGGGGAGCGATGCTGTAGACGATGTGGTGGCGGCCGAAGTCTTGGGTGGCCTGGTCCTCAAATCCGCCTCTTACGCCTGGCGTGTAGAGAAGGGTGAGGCGGATCGTATCGTCATTTGGTTTGTCCGAAGCGAATTTGCTCTCGTTGAGAATGCCGACGCCGAAGCTGCCGTCCTTCTTGGTGAGGTCAAACCACTGGTGTTGCGGGACTTCGTACTTCTTCGGATTGTTGTTGCCGCGCACAACCGCACCTAGCTGAAGATCGTAGGTCGCGTTCGGGTTGCCGCTGGTGAGCGGGAACGATGCCTTCAGAGCTCGCTCCTTGGTCTTCCAGTCGATGTCGTTGACAACCTCGACGCTTTGACCGTGCTCGCTCAGCCGAATCTGCTGGACGAACTTGGAGCCGTTCTTCTCTCGGGTGACTTCCAGCGACACGCGCGTGGGCCCGGATTCCACGATTCGGAACTTAGCCGCGGTGTCCACAACATCACGTGGAGGCAGTTTTGCATCGTCCCAATCCATGTTCCATGCAGGGAACTGGGATGGGTTTTCGTACTGCATCTCGAGTCGGGAAGGAGCCTTCAGGATTTCCTTGCGAAGTGCCTTGTCGTAGATGGAGGCGATGTCTCCAGCGCCGTTTACGGTGACTTTGAACCGAGCGTTCTCGACGTGTCGGCCATCAACCTTCAGGTCCGTGCTTGCCTTTGGAGCAGCCTTGTGAGCCAGGTAAACCGCGAAGCCGGTGCTAGGTGCCTTCGCAATGAAGGCGATGGTGACCGAGCCAGCGTGGCGCGACAGGGTTTGCGCCGGGACATCGATGCCATCTGGACCCTTTACGGAAATTGGACCTCCGTTGGCGATATCAGCAATCGTGGCTTCGGTGGTGTCTTCTCGACCAATAGAGAGAGGGTTGAACACCACGATAGGGGCTCCCTTTCCTCGGGTGTCGAGCTGCTTTGCTACCGCTCCAACCGCGTCCGTTTCAACCGATGCGAACTGGTTCTGGGCGAGAAGGAAGTCGTTCCAGCAGAACTCGTATGCTTTTGGAATGGAGGTTCCGGGGAGCATGTCGTGCATCTGCGAGCCGAGGAGCAGATCCCAGGCATTGTAGAGCCGCGTGCTTGGATAGGCTGTACCGCCAACGAGCATTGCCGCGATGGAAGACTTCTCCGCGGAATCAGCGAGGAGTTCGCTCTTCCGGTTGAAGTGCTTCATGTAGGCCTGTGAAGTAATGGATCCCGCCGAATGCTCGGTGAGGAGCAGCTCTCCCTTGTACTTGGGAAGCTTGGCAACCTGCCCCGGCTTCAAGGTCAGGAACATCGTGTCTGCCTTGCTGGAGATGACTTTGACGGGGCCAGAGCCATTGATGCTCTTTTCAACCCATTTGACCGAGTTCTCTCTAGGAGCGCCGCCGGTGTCGCCGGTGCCGTAGTAGTGGTAGTCCACGTAGGCGCCTGAGATCTTGCCCGTGTTCTGGATTCGAGCGAGCCAACTCGTGTTCTGGCTGAGATCCTCATTGACGTCTGCGTTATAGGCGCCCGGGTCGAGAGCAGCAATCACGGTTCGGCCGTCTGGACCTTCCCAGACGCCGACCTTAAACGGAATGCCTGCGGAGGAACCCCATGTGAGCTTCTGAGTCGAGAATCCCTTCACGCCGCAGTGGGCAAGGATTGACGGCAGAGCGTATGGGAAGCCGAAGCAGTCTGGAAGCATAAACTCCTGGCTTGCGACCCCAAACTCCTTGCGGAAATAATGGTTGCCGTACAGCACGTGCCGGACAAGCGATTCTGCGGATGGGACGTTGGCGTCTCCTTCATCGACAGATGACCCACATGGGAACCAGCGACCTGCCTGGATGTACCCTTTCAGCTTTTGATATTGAGCCGGGTAGTACTCCTTCATCATCTCGTATCGGCGAGAACCGCTGAAGTTGAAGATGTAGTTTGGATACGTATCGATCAGCTTGAAGTTTCGGTTGAGAGTATTGGCGAGATACTCCCGGATTGACTGTGGGTAAGCCCATCTCCACTGAGTGTCAAGGTGGGCGTAGGGGACCACATACAGCGTATTTCCCTTCGAGAGATCGGTCTGGCTTGGCGAGTGCGCCATAGCTGCGCAGGTGACTGCGAGGGCGAGGGCGGTGGTGCCACCCCGAAGGAGACGATGAGTTCTATTGGCAGGCATAGAGGGGTTCCGGTGCCCTGAATCCAGGGCATCCCATGGAAACTACCTGAAAAACTCGCGTTTGGTATGACCAAGTGGGCGTTTCTGAGCAAGTCGCCAGCATATTCTTAATGCAAAAAGAAGCCTTTGGAAGGGATGTGGCCATCCAAAGGCTTCTTTCTGTAGCCTGAGCCGAAGCTACTTTCCGACTTCGATGATGCTGAAAGAACCGGAAACCATGGGGCCGCGGCGAGGTCGACCGTTGGCTGGCTGAGTTCCTCCGGCAGGAGGAGCACCGTACTCGGCAGCGATCAAATAGATCTTGCCGGTCTTCGAGTCAAGTGCGAGGGTCTTGGCACCGGGGAGGGTCTTGAGTGTCTGCTCAATGACAAAGGTTGTAGGACTGGTCTCTTTGATGATGGTGAGGGTGCCGTCTCCCTGAGAGCTAAAGCATTCGTGAGTCTTGGGGTTGAATGCTGCGCCGTCGCATCCAGCTCCGATGGGAAGGTCGGCAAGGTACTTGCCGGTCTTGGAATCCAACATGACCATTACTGCCGGCTCTCGGCACGCAACGAACAGAACATGGTTCTTTACATCGAGGGCAAGGCCAGCATTTCCGCCGCCTTTAGAGCCAAGTGCGTACTTGGTGACGAGCTTGTACGTGTTGGTGTCCACAACGGCGACTTCGCCGGTGTCTTCGATGTCGATGTAGAGCGTGCCCTTACCGTCGACGGCCGCCTGCTCTGGCGCCCCGCCAATATTGATAGTTCCGCCGACAGAGCCATCTTTGGCGTTGATCACCGTAACGTTCGGCTCTGCATGGCTAAGGATGTAGATGGCCTCCTTGCTCGGATCTCCAAGAAGACCGTCCGGATTGCCGTTCACATCGATCGTCTTGAGTGGGGCAAGGGTCTTGGAGTCCCAAACCGCCATGGGTTTACTGGAGGAGAATCCTTTGTGAGTTTTTGGATCCACCATCGCACCGTGAGCTCGAACCTTGTCGATCGTACCGACCTGCTGTAGGGTGTCTAAGCTGTAGACGTCGATCCTCGAACTCTGTCCGGTGCGGGCGACATAGAGCTTTCGACCGGCAGAATCTGCGTACACGTAGTCAAAGCCGCCATCTCCCCCAACCTTCGCTCGCTGGATGATATGGTACGGGCCATCCTGGACGTGGCTTGCTGAGGCAAAGCATGAGACCCCGACGGTAGACAAGGCAAGTGCAAGGAGAAATGGTCGCTTTAGCATGATTGAAATCCAGTATGTAGTTTGGCGCAGTCCTGAGCGCCCCACCTTGATGGTAAGCGAAGGTTAACGAGCCGTGCCCTCGAGGGCACAAAGAAACCGGGCTCTCAAAACCTTGAGAGCCCGGTTTTTGTTGGTCGTTCGCTCCTTAGTTAAGGAACTGAGATCCGGAGATGTACAGTTCGTCAAGGAAGAACGAGAAGTTAGATGCCACACCCAGTCGAGAGTTCGGAACGAGATATCGAACCAGCGCCTGAACGGTGCCGGCTGAGTTCACGTACGAAGTCATCGATGCAGTAGGAATCGTGATTGTCGATGCCGTCTTAAGGGCGGTACCGCTGATGCTCTTGACAGCAACATACTTGCCTGTACCTTGATTGAGAAGGTAGACGGTGATCGTTGCGTTCGGGTCGGCTGTGCCGGCCAAGGTGAGCGACAGACTGTTGAGGTTCGCAGGAATGAGGTTCGTGCTAAACGTCGCCTGCATCGTGGCAACACGACCAAGCAATGTTTCGCGAACAGCTTGAAGCGAGTAGCCGAGACCATCGACTGAAGTCAGGCTGGCTGCACCGCCTGCGGCGTTTGTTCCCTCGATAACTGCAGGCGAGAGGCCCACGTTGTCGTACGCGCTGATGGCACTGCAGGGGTAAACCACCGCTGGGCTTACCGCGAGGGACGTTGCAAGCGCGCTGAAATTCACCGAGCCCCAACCTGTGACCGAATCCCAGAAGAGGGTCGCCTGCGAAAGCGCACCATTAGGGAGGGAGCCGTTGAAGCCGCTCGTCACATCGAACCAGACATCGGGCCGACCATTCTGCAGGTAAACCGCGTCCTGAATGCGACCGAGTCGCGAAGCGCCACCGAGAGCAATCACCTTAGAGAGGGTGATGCCGAGGGAACCCGCGAACACAGGGGAGGCAAAGCTGGTTCCATCGTAGCCAAACTCCAACGCTCCGTTGAAGTAGAACTGATAGGCGCCAGTCGTGTCACCGGCTGCGTTAAGGGCAGCATCTGGGTTCAGCCTGAAATTGATCGTCGTAGGGACGCCCTTTCCTCTCTGCCAGCTTGGGAGAACGTTGAACGGGACCGACTCTGTGGCCCAGCCGCCGCCGCTACCGCTCCAACCAACCTCTGAGGTTCGGTTGCCTGCGTTATCCGTGTTTGCAGTGGTTCCGCCAACTTGGAAAACTTCGGGCTCATAGTTGGAATAGGCGAACGGCTCCAACTGGGTGCCATAGTCGCCTGTTGCCTCCATGTACGTCATACCTTGGGCCGTCATCAATACGTGCTCGTTGTGGCAAGCCGTGGAACCAGAAGCGCTCAGCGCCCATCCATAGCTTTCACTGATGATTTCTGAGGTGTTGTCGTTCTGCTCTTTGGTCAACACGTCGATAAGGTTTGCACCACCGTCGTAGACTCGGAAGGAGCAGAGGGGAGCCATGCCAAGGACCATCTGAATGTCAAGATCTGCTTCGCCGCCTGGAGTTGCGGTTTGGCTTCCTCCGTCGATGGTGATGACGCTCACGTTGCTTCCGACTCCGCCTGCAGGTGTTGGCAGAGCAAACTGCTTGTAGTAGAGGGGAACGTTGGAGAGCAGGAATCCATCGAAGCTGGAGATCGCGATATTGCGTCCCTTGCCTTGATTGACCGCGGTCCACATGGGAGCCACTCCGTAGAGCGTCCGCGTCTGGGTTGGGGTCAATGGCGTTTGATTTAGCTTCTTGCCCTTTGAGAAGGCGTGCTTCTTTAGCCGAGGCAATGGCTTCGCGACCGTATCCAATCCATCCACGCTGACTACCTTAGAGGCAAAGGAGGCGGGAAGATGAAGCGGCTCCGAGAAAGAGTAGTAATCCGTTCGCACCGCTGGATTAGCAGCCAGCAGGTGATACTTGTTGATAGTCGTGTCAAAAGCGCTTTCAGCCTGGGCAACCGTAGCGTCTGCAAGGATCGTTAGGTGGCTATCGCCAACGAGGGTGACATTGAATCCCTTGGACTTTAAGTACGTGACCACTGACTGCACGACTGCGGCCGGCTGGCCAAACTGGTTACCCAGTTGTGCGGGCGTGGCCCACTTTCCATACATGGGACTTTTAGGGTTGCTAACACTATCTGCGAACGCCTGAAGAGCTGCGGGATTTGGCGGGGATAGGCTGATTGCAACATGCACGATGTCCTGTGCCGACTTGTGTGCGACGAGCATCGATTGCTGCAGCACTGACGGGACAGGTAGGGGCAGCTGAACCAAGTTGCCGCCGGATTGTCCAAGCGCGAGTTGTGGGATCGATGACGCTAGGACCATCGAGCCGATTAGTGCGAACCTATTTGAGCTGAAATTTCGGAGTAGAGAGTTGGACCAACTGATCGACATTGTTCGAATACCCTTGCGCCATTCAAGATGATGCGCGCGCCAGAAAACGACCTCGGACGATTTATTCTACACCTCTACTGCGATTTAGCCAATTAAGATCTCTACAACCTCGTCTGGGAGAGTCGAGCAAACAAAAAAAGTCCGGCAACCAGAATGGCTGCCGGACTCCAGATTTGGTCAGATTGCTTACTGAATGAACTGTGCGCCGGAGACGTAAAGCTCATCGAGGAAGAACTGATAGTTGTTGACCTGTGGCAGTCGGCTATTCGGAACAAGGTACCGAATCAGTGCCTGGACGGTGCCTGCTGAGTTGATGTAGCTGGTGAGCGATCCCGTTGGAACCACCACGGTGGTCGCAGCTGAAATAGCCGAGCCTGGATAGCTCTTCATCAGCGTGTACTTTCCGGTGCTCTGGTTGAGCAGATAGACCGAAACCGTAGAGGCAGCGGCTGCCGATCCCGCAAACGTGAGGGAGAGGGCAGATGCCTTGGCCGGCACCAGATTGGTGGCAAAGGTTGCCTGAACCGTTGCAACCTTTCCGAGGAGAGGCTCTTTCACTGCGGTCAGCGCATATCCGAGGCCATCAATCGCACTCAGATAGGAGACGGAACCGCTTGCGGAGGTTCCTTCAATGACTGCAGGAGAGAGTCCAACATTGTCGTACGCGCTCACTGAGGTTGTCGGATACACGGTCAGGGCAGTGACCGCAATTGCCTGTGCATACTTCTGGAAGTTGATCGCTCCCCAGCCAGTGGTGAAGTCCCAGAATGGAGTTGCCTGCGAGAGACTTCCGTTGGGAAGAACCCCGTTGAAGCCAGAGGTCACGTCCGTCCACACATCGGATCGTCCGTTCTGCAGATAGATAGCGTCCTGGACTCGGCCCAATCGAGCAGATCCGCCCAGTGCCTTGACGTCCTGTAGCATGATTCCGAAACCGCCGGCGAATACCGGTGAGGCAAAGCTCGTTCCGTCATAGCCGAATTCCAGGGCACCGTTGAAATAGAACTGGTAGGCACCGGTTGAGTCTCCGGCAGCGTTGAGTGCCAGATCGGGAACCAGTCGGAAGTTGATCGTTGTTGGAACTCCCTTGCCCTTGAGCCAAGTTGGAAGCGTATTGAAAGGAACGCTTTCTGTGGCCCATCCGCCGCCGCCACCCTGCCAGGCAACTTCTGAGGTCCGGTTCCCGCTATTGTCGGTATTTGCGATTGTTCCGCCGATGAGCAGGATTTCTGGATCGTAGTCACCGTAGGCGAACGGCTCAAGAGTCGTGCCGCTGTCTCCGGTGGCCTTGTTGTAGGTCATGCCTTGGGCGTTCATCAGTAGGTGAATGTTGTGGCATGCCGTCGCAGTGCCTGCATCCAGGAAGAAGCCGTAGCTCTCGCTGATGATGTCGCAGATGTTGTCGTTCTGCTCTTTGGTGAGAACGTCTGTCAGGGAACCGCCACCGTCATACACGCGGAACGTGCTGAGAGGAGCCATGCCAAGCACCATCTGAATGTCCAGGTCCGCTTCGCCGCCTGGCGTTGCGTTCATGCTTCCGCCGTCGACGGTGACAACCGTGATGTTGGAGCCCACTCCACCTGACGGTGTGGGCAGGCTGAACTGCTTGTAGTAGAGCGGAACGTTTGAAAGCTTGAAGCCATCGAAGCTGGTGATGCCGATGTTCTGCCCCAGTCCCTGATAACCTGCTTTCCAAAGAGGAGCGACGCCGTAAAGCGTTCTCGTTTGAGTCGGGGTCAATGGCTGCTGGTTTAAGCGACCTTTGTGGGCGCTCGCCTTGGCCACCTTGTGGAGCATGGGGACCGGTTTGGCGATGTTATCAAGTCCCGTGATGGTAAGAACGGCCGGCGCCAGGTTCTTGGGGAATTGAATCGGTTCGGCAAAGGAGTAGAAGTCGCTCCTCGTATTCGGGTTGGCTGCCAGAACGTGGTAATTGTTGATCGTCGTGTTGAACGCGCTTTCTGCCTGAGCAACAGTCGCGTCCGCCAAGATCGTAATTCGGCTGTCGCCAACCAGCGTTACATTGAAGCCCTTCGACTTCAAGTAGTTGACAATGTTTTGAACCGTTGCCTGTGGCTGGCCGAAACGCTGCCCAAGCTGAGTGGGAGTGGCCCACTTATGGTAGTTCGCACTCTTTGGATTGCTGACGTCGTCAACAAAGGACTGAAGCGCCTTTGGATTGGACGGTGGCATACATATCGCAACGTGGATGACATCAGCGGATGCCTTGTGCGAGACCAGCATGGACTGCTGTAGTGCTGAGGGGACGGAGATGGGCAGCTGAACAAGCGGGACGCTTGTCTGAGCTCCTGCAACGCCCGAAAGAGCGAGTGCGGCCGGCATGACAGCTGCCATTGCAGCCTGCTTGCCTCGGAAGGCTTTCAAATCTTTTTTCAACCAGAATTGCGACATTCGTGGACACCTTAAATGGAATTCCTTGCTACCGCGGATCGGCAACCGGAATTCAAACGATCTATTCTATTACTTTGAGCTTGAGAGATGCGCGATGAGTCCGACTTCCAGGCTGCAATTCAGCTGAAAACAGGTCGATCCCCGTATTTCGGGGGGTCTACCTGGCCTCGGTGCTTACTAGCAGTCTTAAAGCGAGCCTGCTCTCTTATTCCGAATCCAGTGGATAAGGACTCAGAAAGCCATCGGATAGGTTCGCGGGTCCCCTTTTGAATTCAGCGAATTCACATTCCTAATGTTTGTCGGTCATATTCGCTGGTGCGGCCTCCAATGAGGATCAGCGGTGCCGAACCGTCGTGCTATACTCGCTTCTGTAATGGCGGCCTCACGCAAGAACCATATGGCATCAGGCTATCTGGGATTTTTTGCGGGTTTTTGGTGGTCGTTTACGCCCCCAACCTAACGCCGGGAACCACTTTCGCCTTCCAAAAGGGCTCTCCCGACGACCGGGAGAGCCCTTTTCTTTTTCCAAGAAAAGTCATGAATTCAATTCAATCAGCCTCAGACAAAACTGTTATCGAACTCGCTCTAGTAACGGTGCGAGCCTCCGGTGACGCCCAAGACCATGCCGCCGAAATTGTCTCGATTGCGGGCGGTCGCCTACTTTCTTTGGATGACCACGGATTTACGGCGCAGGTGACCAACCGTCCGGAAGCAATCGACACAATGGTCGGCAAATTGGACCGTGATGCGCTTGCGGCTATCGTTCGATCAGGTGGCCTGCGCCTCAACGGCTGAGAGTTGGGGCTCGGACTAAAATTCGAGGCGAAGCAGCCGGGTGGCGTTGCCCGATGTCATCATCTCGATTTGCTCCTCACTGAACGAGGTCCGTGCGCTTTCCACCCACTGCTGTCCGGATTCCAGTTCACAAAACGGAAAGTCTACAGAGAGCATCACGCGGTCGATTCCCATGACTTCGACGGCGCATTTGAGTGGTGCCATTGAGAAGTAGCCGCTAGTGGTGATCTAAAAGTTTTCCTGCAAAACCGTCAGGGGGGATCGTGTAAGCACAAGACCACCTTTCCTGAGCACGGTATCGGCTCGAACAATTGAGTACGGCAAGTTCTCGCCCAGGTGTCCAAGAATGATCTTGAGGGTTGGAAATCGATCGAAAACTCCTCCGATCATCATTCGCAGCGCATGCATGCCAGCTTCTGCGTGCCATCCCCAAGCGGAAGTGCTCAGCAGATAATTGAGTGGCGGAGCAATGTCATCGGTATATGCCCTCCTGACTGCAGCAGGCGGTGGGGCGGGATGCAGGTGGATCGGCACATCAAGTTGAGTGGCGGCCTCAAAGACCGGTGTGAAGATGGGATCGTCAAGAAATCGCCCGCCAATGTTGCCATCAATCGTTGCTCCGGCGAATCCAAGGTGATTGACGCAGTATTCCAGCTCCTCAGCGGCGGCGTCTGGCTTCTGCATCGGGAGAGACGCAAACGCTCCGAATCGATCCGGCCACCGCTTCATCGCTTCGCTTGATTGAATATTGGCGTCCCTCGCCAAATGCCCGGCGATGTCGGACGGCATTGAGTAAAGACCGAAACCGGTGAAGGAGAGGATTTGATATCCGATTCCTGCCTCGTCCATCATGCGGACTCGGCTCGGTCCTAGGTCGAGGAGTCGCTCCCTGATATCGCCCTTTCGGACGACCAACCGTGCGGCCGGGCCCAACGCATCCTCGAATTCTTGGGTTGTGAAGTGCTCCTCTAATGTGATCAGCTTCATGCCATTTCGACGGATGAAAGTGAGTTCGGTTCGTTCGCACACTCTCTCAGACGAAATATCGCGACCTAGTCCCGTATTCTTATGGGTGTCCATTTCCCCGAACCCATGAAAATAATGAGATCTACTTCTACCAGGCTTGCCATACAGATCCTTGGAGCCTCCGTGCTTCTCACAACAGCCGCCTGTGCTTCGTCCCTTCTCAATCGAAGCGAACCTGACAAGTCTTCGAGTCAGGGACACCAAACCCTTACCGGTCAATCTGCTCTGGGAGACTGGACATCCGACGCTCCCGGCGTGAGACGCAGGGTAACTGTCGCTGACTTGCCTCGGCCCTACCAGACTCGTTCCGTTGACAACGGTGCCCACCTGGTTCCTCGTCCAGAGGGAGCGTGGCCAAAGGTGCCTGCCGGGTTCAAGGTAGAGCAGTTCATCACCGATCTCGATAATCCAAGAGAGATCGTCACCGCGCCAAATGGTGATCTGTTTATTGCTGAAAGCGGGCCGGGAAGAATTCGCGTTCTTCGCGGACGGAGTGCTAAGGGTGGGCCAGAGGTCAACACGGTTTTCGCTTCGGGCCTGCGTCAGCCCTTTGGCATCGCGTTCTACCCGCCTGGACCTTCCCCTGAGTTCGTCTACATCGCGAACACGGACTCCGTAGTGCGGTACCCATACCGTAAGGGAGATCTTAGTGCCTCCGGGGCCCAGCAGAGCGTCGTTAAGGCACTTCCAGGCGGAGGTCGGCTTCGCGGCGGCGGACATTGGACTCGAGATTTGAGATTCCGAGCCGACGGACAGAAAATGTACGTTTCTGTCGGCTCCTTCACGAATGACTACGAGAATCCAAATGCTCCAGAGGATCATCGCGCCGATATTCTAGAGTTCAATCCAGATGGGTCACAAGAGCGAATCTACGCCGCCGGAATTCGGAACGCAGTAGGTCTGGCAATTCACCCCGTAACCGGTGACCTATGGTGTTCGGTGAATGAGAGGGATGCCCTAGGAGACAATCTGGTGCCCGACTACATCACCCGGGTTAAAGAGGGTGGGTTCTACGGTTGGCCCTGGTTTTACATGGGAGGCACCCAAGATCCGCGCCATCCTGGCGAACATCCTGAACTCAAGAACAAGGTTCTTACCCCCGATGTTCTTCTAGAGTCCCACTACGCCTCGCTCTGCATTACCTTCTACAACGGATCCAGCTTCCCGAAGGAATTCAAGAACGACGGATTTGCGTCTGAGCACGGATCTTGGAATCGGGCCAGGAGAGTTGGCTACAAAGTCATTCGGGTGCCGACCAAGCGAGGTGTTCCGACTGGAGAGTTTGAAGACTTCATGACCGGCTTTGTGACGGCAGAAGGGGATGTCTGGGGCAGACCCGTTGGAGTTGCAGTCGCCAGTGATGGCGCACTTATGGTCACCGATGACGCATCTGGCACGGTTTGGCGGGTGCAGCACAGTCGCTGAAAGCTAAGCTTTCAATCGAATATCTCTCATCCACTGAACATGACAATCGAGCATCAGGCGGTTTCGGCCGCCTCGATGAACCGCCAAGCCCTTGAGCTGTCCCAGTGAAGGAACAGTCGTTGGGAAGTAGGGGTCAACTGCCATCTCCACATCAGAATCGCTTGTCGGATAGCCCGCCTGAGGATTTTTGGCGGCTTGAAGATCAGTGACGCTTTGATCGGTTGTCTTGCCCCATAAATCGTCCAACGGGACTGGGTCCGTGAACTGATCAAATCTCCACATCCAATATCGCGCCACAGGCGCGTTGGCATCTGAGGAAATTGCCTCAGTAACCTGCGGCAGCTGGCCAATGCTGGAGCCCCGCACGCTTGGACACGTCCAGATCTCGTAGTTGTTCAGGTACGGATTCATCAGCATCGCCGCCCAACCTGAACGGGGGTCGCTTACGGGCCAAGTTGACCATGGTTTCCACCCACCGGGAAGTGACTGTTTAAGGTCTCTTCGATCTGGAAGCCGCTGATCATAATCGGAAAGATACATCTCCAATCCGACGCCTATCTGACGCAAGTTGCTGAGACACTCTGTTCGCTTAGCGGATTCCTTTGCCTGAGTAAATACTGGAAACAGAATTGCGGCAAGGATGGCGATGATCGCGATCACCACTAGCAACTCTATTAGCGTGAACGCGCGTTTCATGATTTTTCTTCGGAAGGGTCCTCCGAGATAACAAATCCCCCAACTTCTAGTACGACGTTTTCTGAGGCAACAATTCCAGTCCTGTTTTGCCTTAAAGTTTGCATTTTTTCGCCATCTGCGGATTCTCCCTTTCGCGTCGAAATTCTCTGGGAAAGGTAGATCCCTCGGTGTCCGGAAAGGATGTAGCTAATCGAACATGTGATGGCTAGCGGTACAGCCATCTTCGCCCCGAACAGTTCAATTCCCATAATTGCGCACGCCAGCGGGGTATTGGCGGCACCGGCGAAAACTGCGACAAACCCTAATCCGGCAAAGAATGAGGTCGGCTGGTGAGTGATTCCGGCAAAGGCCGACCCTAATGTCGCCCCTATGCAGAAGAGCGGCGTCACCTCGCCTCCCTTGAAGCCACATCCAAGGGTGATTGCGGTCAGCAGTATTTTGACTGCGAAGACCCATGGTGCCTGGCTCTGCACATCAAAGCTGCGCTCAATGAGGGGAAGCGAAAGGCCAAGATATTCGCTGCCCAAGATGGTGCCGAGCAGGGCTACCGCCAAGCCGCCGGCCGCGGTTCTCAACCATGGCATTGGAATCCACTTATTGACCGTGCGGTGGACATAGGCAGTCGCCTCGATAAACATCTGGCTTGCGAGCGCAAAGAAGACACCGGCCAGCACGACGAGGGGAAGCGTTATGCTTTCGAGGTCAGGAACCGTGGAGACACTGTACAGATGATGCTGAATGCCCAATTTACGGCAGACCAAATCTCCAACAAAGCTGGCAACGAGGCACG
This sequence comes from uncultured Armatimonadota bacterium, assembly GCA_903927025.1. Taxonomy (GTDB): domain Bacteria; phylum Armatimonadota; class Fimbriimonadia; order Fimbriimonadales; family Fimbriimonadaceae; genus Fimbriimonas. The sequence continues at coordinate 71,793 of CAIYLG010000021.1, read as the reverse complement.
GAAGCAGTCCGTCGTACTGCATTCTGCCGACGGCAAGAACCTCCATCCCAAAGACCATTCCGGCGATCGGTGTCCCAAAGACGCTTCCAAACCCGCCCGCTACCCCTGCCATGATCAGAACTCGGTGATCTAGGCGGGAGAGCCTGAGCGGACCGACTGAGGCCGTTGCCAAGGTTCCACCCATCTGAACGGCGGTTCCCTCTCGTCCTGCCGAACCTCCGAAGAGGTGGGTGGCCACGGTGGAAATGAGAATCAGCGGGGCCATCCGGAAAGGAATAGCCTGCTTGGGGTCGTGGATCGTGTCGAGCACAAGGTTGTTCCCACCCTCTACCGACTTTCCATATCGACTGTAGACCCATCCCGTTGCTGCTCCGGCAAGGGGCAGGCCCCACAGCAACAACGGATGTTGAACTCGAGTGTTCGTCGCCCATCCAAGTGCGGCCAAAAACGCTGCGGAGGCAGTTCCGGAAAGGACACCAACCCATGTTCCGAGCGCACACCATTTCAGGCAATACAAGGCAAGAGCCTTCTGCTCCTTGAGATGAAGATCGAATGACATTCTGTGTTTCGAATTTGGAAACACCGTGGGAAGATCCATTCTCCGCCTACGGCAAAGTGACCGTAGGGGTCATCATCCAGCAAGGCGGCGGACCCATGCGGCGGTTTCGGTTGCCCGCGGGCGATCCCCATGCCCGTGAAGGAGAGTCTGACGCAGTCAGCGATTCTCAGTCAAGGGCATTGGCCTACTTGCCGTATAGGTGAGTCAGCACATTTGAATCCAAGCTGACCTTGCCGTCTTGGACGCTTCTGCCTAACCCCAGCGCATCATCGTATCCCCACACCGCGTTTGGAAGCTTGAGGGAGCTGATGGCGGCTGCCATTGCGTCGAACCACCTTGCCCGAGAATCCACTGGAGAGACGGGTGGGAACGCTCCGAATTCACCCAGCAGCACCGGCACACGATTCCGCGCTCCCCACTGACTGCAAGATGAGAGACGGTCGAACAGGTACTGCGCGCCATAGCGCTTCTCGCCGTAGTCTCGAACAGCCCCCTTATATGGGTCAGGAATCTTGTCAATCATTGCGTTGACCGCATCTGGGCTGGATGGGAACGGCACATCTCTAAGCGCTTTCTGCTGTTCTCCGGTCCAAGAGGCGCCCTGATGGGTGAAAGTGAATGGATCGTAGCAGTGGAATGAGTAGACGAGGTTCTTTTCCTCAAGTGGCTGCATGGCGAGAAGAGTATCGATGCCGTTCCAGCCGGTGGAAGCAACGAGGATCGTTCGCTTTGGGTCAACCACTCGGATCGCCGCGACCGTTTCCTTCTGAAGCTTGTACCAAACTTCTGGATTCTTTTGGAAAATGGGCTCGTTGAGAAGCTCGAAAACGGTTGCAGACTCTTGTTTGCCAGCATAGTGCTTGGCTATTTCTGCCCAAAACTTAACGAACGGTGCGTTGTCGTGTCCCGGCTCATCGAGCTTCATTTGGCCGTTGTCATGGAGGTCCCAAAGAACTGCCAGGCCCGCCTTTTCAAGCTTATCGATGGCTGCGTCGATGTAGGCAAGATTCTCTGGATTGGCACTTCCGTCTTTATAGATGACCTCAGGCGAGATGCAAAGGCGAACATAGTGCACGCCGAGATTTTTGAAGTTCTGGAAATCCTCGTCAACCAGATAGCCTTTGAAGCGTGCCGTATCGTGGGCATCGCTATAGCAAAACCAGCGCGTGATGTTGACTCCTCGATCCAACTGGTTCAGGAGCCTAGAGGGCACTCCATTGGGAGCCTGATCCACGGACGCTGCCTTGGTCATAGCCGCGGCGGAGAGGAGAAAAGCGCTGACTGCCAGCGCACCGGTAAATGCCGATCTTGCCATTGTTTTGCCTCGATGCAAAAGAGCAGAAGCTCCTATCCGGACGTTACCAGAATCAATCTCCTGTGCTGAGTCGTTCAATCGCTTTAAGCAATTTCAGCCGGTAAACCCGGAATTCAGCTAGGGGCCACTTAGCTTCGTGCAGCCTATCTCCGAGTTTGAAAGCAGACAACTTTTCTTGAAGAAGCAGTTGTGCTCCCTTGGCGGATGGGGTATTCGGATGGGATTTGATCAGCCTCGCCAATGTCTCCATTGCCCGGTAGTCATCAATTCCAGCACGGATATCTCGATCAAAGAAGATCGTTGGAATGAGTTCTCCCTTTGCGTTGGTCACCGCCCATGCGTAGTCGTCTTCCCGGCAGTCGAGTGGGTAGTACGGATCTCCGGCGCTAGCATTCCAGTGCCATGACAGTCGGAACTTCATCCCGTATTCCTTTACCGCCTTGTACATATAGGTGCCAAACGTCCAACGGCTGCCTCCGTTATAAAACGCCCAGTCGTTTCCGGCTTCGTGAATCAGGTTGATGCTGGCTTCATCGTGTTCATTCAAGTTGGCTATTCTGAGCGCTCGAACGAGTGGAATCCTGGGCTCGCCAGCCTTTGGAGCGGCGATGCTGGTGGCTCCCGTCGTAAGGAGAGACGATGGCGACGCGTCACGCCAAGCCATCGCATTTGTGGCTGCGCCTTGAACATCTTCATTTGAAATGGGCTCGTCGCACAGGTTAAACGCAAATGGCAGCCAGTTGGCGGTTGTCGCATGGTTGGCGACACTTTTAAGGATGACGCGGAGAAACTGGCTGTAATTCGTATATCCTGCGGCGCTCATTGCAGCTGAGTCAACATGATAGTTGTCAAAACCTTGGATGCCACCGTTGTAATTGACCAGGATCGATTTGAATCCTGCGCTTCTGGCATCGCTCATTTCTCGGTCCGCCTCGGTAAAGTCTATTTCTGGCACGCGATCCTTCCAGCGGAGAATCCTAATGGTTGGAATACCGGAGAACGTCGTACAGCCGTAGGCACGCATGAGCGACAGAGACTTTCTGAAGAGTGCTCGATTGGTTTCGCCAACCTCTTCCGCGAACCACGGAATATTGATTGTGGAACCCCATGGGCCAGCGGGGACATCTAGTTCATCTAACGGTGTGGAGAACAGCCGCGCTTCGACACTTAGCGACGTGGTTCTGCCTCCTGGGAAGTGAAGAGTCAGCTTGCCGTGATAGTCGCCGGTGGCGACAATCTTGGGAACCTGAAGGGTGAGCCAAAATGTTGCGGTCCTTCCTTTCTGAATCGAAGCAGAGTTTCGCGGCAAGATCAACTTGGGAGAAATGGTATAGACCGAGCCTTCGGCCGTTACGCGTGTGAGTCGATGCGAAATGACACCCGTTCGAATGGCTGTTGCTGGAATGGTTTGCTTTGAACCAATGAGGCCCGAAGCTGTGACCGTGACTTCCCCTAAATCCCTCAGGCCGGCTAGGGAGAACACTATTGGCTCGAGTTGTCCGGCACTAGCGGAAATGGAGATGCTTGTTGCGGTCTCCTCCCTGCGTGGGGTGGCATCGTAGGGGATCTCCTCCATCCAGTCTCGGACAAATACCGTCCATCCCTGGCTGACCTCTTCTGCAGTCGGAACAAATGGGGGGATGACGCCTTTGGAATCGCGATCTCCGCTTGGCAACACTCGCTTAAATGAGTTATCAAATGCAGCGCGTCTTCTTTCGCGAAGGTTGGCAAGATACTTTCTGCCAGCAGCGGACTCTGAAAGGGGATAGACCACGAGCGCGGAGACTGAATTCGCTTGCCCATCGCCATTGAATTGCAGAGCCAGATGCCCATCCGTAACCGCGAAGTCAAATTCCTTTTCATGGAAATGGCCTCCCATATATTTCTCAAATGTGTTGTCCTGCGGTTGATCCTCTTCTTCGGCAAATTGAAAGTAATACTTTAGGAAGCCCGAAAGGTCCAACGACTCGTGCAGAACTTCGACTCCGTTGGCGGATAGGGACCGGTGTCGGTAAGTTTGGACCTCTCCCCAGAATCCGGACGGGAAATCCAAATTGATAAAGGCGTGGTACTTCCCATTTGGTAGATCGACAGTGAATGTTCCAGCCCAGATGATCATTCCGCGCTGATAGAGGGGATCCGGTTGAAGCACGTCGTACGACTTGACGGAACTCTGCGGACTGAGCCCAAAACCCTGATTTGGACTGTAGATCGTTTTGGGATTGACGGGCGTAAATCCGCTCATAGCACGCCCGGCTTCTGGTCCAAACGAAAATGCTTTTAGCCCGGGCACGGTGACTCGATTGCCGGAGTCCTTTTCTAGTCGCAGGTTGTCGAAGTACAGCGGCCCGGTTGAATCACCGATGCTGAAAACCAATCGAGTGATGCTTCCCGGAACAAGGGAACGTCCGGGGCGTGACTTCTCACCGACATAAAGGTCTGTAGGAACGGTGAGAACCGAAGGGCCAGGAGGAACTACGGTGGAGTAGTTCACTCGCGTCCAGTATCCAGTGGTTTGGGAGTCGTGAATTTCTACATAGAGCTGAATCGGTGATGGGCTAGCGTTATAAACATCGGCACGAACGTAGTCGTATCCTGACCAGTTTTGCGAGCCGTTCCAAACAGCATAGCCACTGTTCAGCTTGAGCGAATAGCGTCCCTTTTCAGCATGCTCTCTGGTAGTAGTTACCCTGCCTTCGAATGGTTTGGCGGAGGTTGAATCGAAGACAGCCAATGGCTTGCTATCTGAGTTTTGCGTTCCTGCCCGGGCTGGCTGACCAGATATTGCAAGAAATGCAGCGACACAGATTCCCAACAGGTTAATCTGATCCGACGAAAAGCAACGCTTCGATGAGATGGCCATATTGACTGCCACGAGCATACAGGCTTAGCTGCAGGCGGCTCACAAAATAATCGGCCATTCAAGGTGAAGTTCGGCACCCATTCATTAGGTTCGGCTCTGCCGCGCCTGGAACGCCAGAGATTGCTGACCCCGAAATACGTAGAATTGCTATGTAAGGCAGAACAACGTGAGTTCGCCAATCTGTGAACTCCTCCTTATGCCAGCCCTCGACGAAAAAGCCTCCGGAACTCTCGAAACCCCCGCTCTCCACGAACCTACAGAAATTCGCCCAGCCCATGTGTGGCTGATGTCCTTTTCTGTGGGAGTTATCGTTGGCAACATTTACTACATCCAGCCGCTTCTCTCGCTGATTGCATCGGCGTTTAGAATCAGCGTTGCGCAAGTTGGAGCCATTGCGATGGCAACTCAGTTGGGAGTTGCACTGGGCATGCTTGTCTTCGTACCGCTAGGGGACACCCTGGAGCGGCGAAGCCTTATCGTTCGACTTCTGCTGTTCGCCGCAATCTGCTTGGCATTCGTGGCCTGTGCCAAGAGTACGATTTGGTTAGGCATCGCATGTTTTGGCGTTGGAATCGCCGGCTCAACGGTTCACGTCATCGTTCCGTTCGCTGCTCACCTCGCCCCTCCGAGCAAGCGCGGTACGGTAGTCGGATCGGTTATGGCTGGGCTCCTTTTTGGAATCTTGCTCGCCCGAACCTTTTCCGGATTTGTGGGGCAGGTTTTTGGATGGCGCTGCGTCTACTGGATCGCCTGCGGTCTCATGTTGGCTTTGGCGGTGCTGATTCGGTATCTGCTGCCGGATAGCAAGCCAACCCTGAAGCTGACTTGGCCCCAGCTTATGTCGAGCGCTTTCCGACTGGTTCGCGAGCAACCTGTGCTTCGTGAGGCCGCGATGCTGGGCGCCGTCTTCTTTGCCGCATTTAGCGCGTTTTGGACGACGCTCATCTTCTTTCTCCAAACACCTCCCTATCACTATGGAAGCGCGGCGGCAGGCTTGTTTGGGCTGGTCGGAGCGTCTGGTGCCGCGGTAGCGCCCTTCGTTGGCCGAATCGCCGATCGTTACGGAGCACGGCAGAACGTGCTGGCCGCGCTGGTCCTCACCCTTGTTTCCTTTGTGGTGATGTACGCGTGGGGAACCAATCTTGTTGGGCTCGCGGTTGGCGTTGTGCTGATGGACGTTGGTGTCCAGGCCGGACACATCTCGAATCAAACGCGCATTTATGGGCTTTTGCCCGAGGCAAGAAGCAGGCTCAACATGGTGTATATGACCAGCTACTTTACGGCCGGAGCGATTGGGTCAAGTGCGTCTTCGCTTGCTTGGCAACATTACGGTTGGGCCGGAGTGTGCTCACTTGGAGGAGGATTGGCAGTGATTGGTTTGGTGGTTTTTGTTCTTTGCGGTAGTGCGGGCGCCCGCGCAGAAGGCGCCGACGCATTGGCGAGATAGCAATCGAAGGCAGTTGTTAGGGCAAGTCACCCGGATTTGGGTCAATGTTCAACCCCTTCAAGCACATCAAGCGACGCCGGATTTCGTGCTCGGTTCTCTACAGATCATCACCCAAAGCTGTCGGTAGTTTCAGCGTCCGAATCTTATGGACAGCGGGTGTTGTGAAAGTTCTTGTCCAGCAGGAGGTTGGAATGAACGATGAGCTAGGGGTACGTTGCGGTGCACCCTTACCCCACCCTCTCCCTCATTGAGGGAGAGGGGACCGCATTCTGGACCGGTTGAACCAAACAACTGCTTGCAGTGACGTTCCTGATGGAGATGCGTCATGCTAGCTGCATGTGGTTGATCGCTTTGGCGGCGCTGTCTGTCGCTTCAGGTTCTAAGGAGGATGCTGTTAGCATCCGCAGCCTACTCACGGAACTGGATACTCCGAGCCGACTTGCGGAGATCCCAATCGTGGAGTACCGACAGCTCCACACCAGCAGCTACGATCGGGCCCAAACCGATCCTAAGGAAGCCAAAACCTGGTTTGCCAACAACGATTACGGTCAATTCATCCGTACCGAGATGCGGGACGGCAAGACGGAATGGGTCGCGATGGATCAGAGTGGCCCTGGAGCCATCACTCACATCTGGACTCCTCTGCTTGCAGAGAAGGACAAGATGCTGATTCGTGTCTACCTTGATGGAGAGGCTCAACCCACAATCGAGGCACCGTTCAACGATCTGATGCGCGGAAAGGGCATCTTCAAGTCGCCCTTCGCGTTCATCTCCTTCCCAGAGAAGGGCGTGGAATCCGGAATCGGCAGTGACCTATACTTCCCAATTCCCTTCCGCGAAGGCTGCAAAGTCACCTTTAGCGAGCTTCCGTTTTACTACTCGTTTGACTATCGCTCATACGGGCCGTCTGCTTCAGTCAAATCTTGGTCAAGTGCGGAGATGTCAAGTTGCGCGGCGATGGCAGAGAACGTAGGTCGAAGACTTGGGAGAGAGCCTGCCGATGCAGTGGACTTTCCTAATTCCCGATCAGTGAAGCTGCTTCCAGGTGGGGACTACAAGATGCCCTTGCCCACGGGCCAGCGAGCTTTGGATCTGATTCGACTCACGTTCAACTCGAATTTAAAGCCACAGGAGCTTCGTTCGCTGGTTGTTTCGATGAAGTTTGACGGTGAGGAAACTGTTTGGGCTCCGATTGGAGAGTTCTTCGGAGCAGGAGTTCGACATCGTCAGGTATGGGATCGATTTCGAACGGTGAACTCGACGGGAGGGATGTCTGCTCGGTGGACTATGCCGTATCAAAAGAGTGGGGAAGTGCACATTCGCAACTGCTCCAAGTCGACGGCAATTTTCCTCCTTGAAGCAAGAACCTCACCGAGGAAGTGGACGGACCGATCCATGCACTTCCATGCCACATGGCGAAATCAGGCGGACCTCGTCACCCGGCCGTTTTCCGACTGGAATTACCTTGAAGTTCAAGGCAAGGGACTGTATATCGGCGATACCTTAACTGTATTTAGCCCCGTGGCGGGTTGGTACGGCGAAGGGGACGAGAGAATTTATGTGGATGGGGAGAAGTTTCCATCTCACCTTGGGACCGGTACGGAGGACTATTACGGTTATGCCTGGGGCATGGCAGGCAAGTTCAGTTCGGCCTTTATCTCAATGCCGGAAAGAGACCTTCCCGGACGTGAGAACTGGATGGGATACACGACGACCTCTCGGGTCAGAGGCTTGGACGGAATCCCGTTTACGAACTTTCTGAAATTCGACATCGAAATCTGGGACTGGGCGGATTGCACCCTGGCTTATTCAGCAACCAGCTTTTGGTATGCGCGACCACAGGCGCGATCCAATCGAGTGCCCTCCCCGATAGAGGCGGCTCGCAGATTGCCTCAACTCGACAACGAAATCGATGGGGCAATAGAGTTTGAGCAGCTCGGGGTGATCCGGAAATCGAACGGTGTTCAGGTAAGCGTTCAGTCTGCAGGGTTGACAAAAGGGGCATGGAGCAAGGGTTCGCAGCTGTTTGTTCAGGCTCTCCATCCTGGAGACAGCGTGGAGATCAAGATTCCAACGCCAAAGCGGGGGCCCGCACATGTCTTTCTCTACGCGACGAAGAGCTTCGACTATGGAATCGTAAGGCTCACCTTTCCAGGCGGGGTATCGAAGGACGTTGACCTATGGAGCGATGTGCCGGTTGCGACGGGGCCAATTGACTTGGGTCTGATTCAGCTGCCAAGCGGATCTTTCGTCCTGAAAGTTGAAGTGGTGGGGGCAAATGCTCTCGCGAGGGGTGCGAAGGCCTACTTCGGGTTGGATTGCTTGGTGCTTAAGCCCCAAGTTGCCAAGTGAGCGATCGTCTGGGGACGTCACCCAAATCCGGCAATCTCATGCACAACGCGTTTGAGGGGTTCGCTACAGAATAAGTTGGAGTCATAGTTAAGGATGGGCCCTCGGACCTTTAAGCGGCGACCCTTCCAAAAGGCTAAATGAGCGTATTCCAAAATCGATTTTCGTTGAATTCCGTCCTGTGTCTGCTTGGCACAGTAGCGGTATTCGGAGGTTCAGCCGAGCGAGCGGCGGCGCAGGCTTCGCTGCCAATCCAATGGATGAACACTCCGATCACACAGCCGAACGCGCTTGCTTACTCGCAAGATGGTTCGACGCTCGTGGTTGGTGGCGGAGGAAGCGCTGGAGGAGTTCAGCTGCGAACCCTATCCTCGGGATCGTTGGCATGCCTGCCGACCGCGGCAAATTTCAGTGTTTACTCGGTGGCCTATGCCCCGGGCGGTGGAACGCTCGCAGTGGGCGGGTCTTCATCGACCAGTTCCGGAGTGCTCGAGCTTTGGAATCCAGTGACGAAGCAGCTTCTGGGCACCCTCGCGACCTCGGCAACGTTCAAAGTGTATGCTGTTGCCTTCTCGCCGGATGGCAAGACTCTTGCTGTGGGCGGCCAATCGAAGGGAGATATCGGTACCAAGACCGGAGTTCTCGAACTATGGAATGTAGCTTCCCTCAAGAAGACCTTTGGCCTCAATACGGCGGCAAATTATGCGGTCTTCGGCCTGAGCTTCAGCGCTGATGGGAAGACGCTTGTAGATGGCGGAGAGAGCCTTGCTGCCGGTGTTCTGGAAAGCTGGTCAGTGGCGTCCGGCACTTTGTCGAAGACATTCAACACAGCAAGCACAGGGGGAGTCAACGCAGTTTCATGCTCTCCTGACAATTCCACCATCGCGGCAGGTGGATTTTCTGCTGGAGGTTCAGGGGTTCTTGAAACGTGGAGCTCAAGCGGCACCCTGTTGAAAACACTGAATACAGCGGCGAACTACTCGGTGAACGGAGTATCGTTTTCTCCGGACGGTAAAACTTTGGCCGCTGGAGGTGCATCCCAAACCGACGGCGTGGTGGAGACCTGGAACGCAGCGTCCGGCGCCCTTCTTTCGAAACTGGTCACGACATCCTCTGGCGGTGTCATCCCAGTTTCATTCACCCCTGATGGAAAATTCCTGACCGCAGGCGGCCAGGTTCCAATCGGTACGGGGCTCTATGGCCAGGCCGAAACGTGGAAGTTTTCGAACAGTAACTTGATTACATCCGTTGCGACGGGCCTTCCAACAAGCATATCTGTCGTGGCGTTTTCTCCAGATGCGAAGACCGTGCTTGAGGGCGGACTGAACAAGCTAGGTGGCCTACTTGGCTTGTGGTCAGCGTCTACCGGTCAACTGGTGGCATCTTTGGAATCGGCCGCGACCTTGGGAGTTCAATCTGCGGCGTACTCGCCCGACGGAACGCTGATCGCCCTGGGTGGAGCTGCAGCAGGAAAGGGAGTGATCGAGATCTGGAGCTCATCGGCTCACACGCTAAGCGTTTCCCTTCCGACATCTTCAACGAAAGTGATTTCGTCCGTTGCTTTTTCTCCTGACGGGACTCGTTTGGCTGCCGGCGGACTGAGCTTTAACCATACAACTGCAACCTTTAGCGGTGTCCTCGAAATCTGGAACGTCAAGACCGGTGCGCTTGTGTCTGAGTTGACGACATCCGCAAAGGGCGGCGCCTATGCGGTTGCCTATTCCCTTGATGGGAAGTTGCTTGCGGTAGGTGGGACCGGTGCAAAGGGTGGTGTCGTTGAAATTTGGAATACCACAACCGGCCAGCTTTCTACATCCTTGGCAACAAGTGCCAACAATGGGGTGACGTGCCTTGCCTTTTCGCCGGATGGAAAGATGCTTTCCGTTGGAGGTTATAACACCTCTGGAGAATACGACGGCGTGCTGGAACTCTGGAGCGTGAGCACTGGCCAGCGGATTACCACCTTGAACACAGCCGCAGAAGAGGCCATTCTTTCCGTCGCGTTTTCCGCAGACAGCAGCATTCTATTCGCTGGGACAAGCGGGAATATGCAGGCCTTCAATGTCGCTGGGCACAGTTTGCTTGAGCAATATAACGTTGGCCAGGTCAGTTCGGTGGTCTGTTCTGCGGTTGGCGGACTCTTTGCCTATGGCACGGAGAATGGCCAGTTGACCCTGTCCGGCATTCCGTCCTACTCCACAGTTTCCGTCACGAAGATTTCACTCAGTGGAGCCAGTGTGGTGGGAGGAAATACCGTAACGGGTACCGTGACCCTCGCCCAGGCGGCACCGGCTGGCGGCGTCTTTGTGAGCCTGACCAGCAACTCCACAAGCGCGTTGGTACCTGCGACACTCAACGTCCCCGGCGGAGCTTCGTCTGCGAGCTTTACGATAACGACAAAGGGCGTTGATGCCACCGTAACGGCAACGATAACGGCAGGTAGTTCCTCGGCCTCGAAGTCGATCGCGCTCTCTGTGACCAAGGCAAGCGTCGCGTCGGTGACTCTTAATCCAGTGACCGTGCTTGGAGGCGCTACTTCGCTGGGGACGGTTGTCCTAAACGGAAAAGCGGGGCCAGCAGGAATTGTCGTTGCCCTCAGCAGCGCCTCCGTAAGCGCAGTGGTTCCCAAGACCGTTTCTCTGCCAGCAAATTTTGGTCAAGCCACCTTCACGGTAACCACGGTTCCGGTGGCGCTTCTTAAGGCCGTCCTGATCACGGCAAAGGTGGGAACTGCCTCAAAGTCTGCGAGCCTGACCATTCAGCCACCGGCATTCTTGTCGGTTGCTCTGGATGCGGTGTCGGTCTCCGGTGGAACTGGCACGACAGGATCTGTGACGATAGGAAGTCCTGCTCCGGTTGGCGGGATTACGATCAAGCTGAAGAGCGGAAGCAAGTATCTAGTGGTTCCTGCAGCCGTCGTGGTTGCAGCAGGAAAGACTGCCGCCGCGTTTACGGTGAAAACTGTTCCGACCCCAAGCCAGACCACTGCCACGGTGACGGCAACCTTCGGCACCACAAATCAGACGGCAAGCATTTTGGTGTTGGCACCCGCGCTCAGTGCGTTGAGCTTTTCGCCTAGTAGCGTGACAGGAGGAAAAACGAGTGTAGGAACGGTGAGTCTGACCTCTCCGGCACCCGCTGGGGGTCTCAAAATTGGGCTGACCAGCAGCCAGTCTGCCGCCAGCGTTCCCGTATCCGTTTTGATACCTGCCAACAAGACATTTGTGACCTTCACGCTGAAGACAGTCAAGGTAACGGCGAAGGTGACGTCAACGATCAAGGCATCGCTTGGGTCCCAAACTGCATCGACGACGGTAACTGTAAACTAGCGACGATTTCGCAAACTCTCGCGTGGACTCAGTGATGAGTCGGTGCAGGCAAAAAGGCTGTAAGGTTCAACTCCTTTTGGGATTATCGCCTTGACACTTTTTCTGCTGGCACCGTCCACTTTAATGTAGTTCCGCGATCGGTCTCAACCAAATGTCAATTGCTGTTCGAATCACCGTGTCTGCCCTCTTCGCTATCCTCACGATCAGTGCCCTCAAGGCGCAGTCCCAGGGAAGCGAACAGATTCAAGCACTCTACACACCCATCTCAGTTCCAAGCGCAGTAGCCTACTCACCCGATTCGACTCATTTCGCGGTGGGATCTGGGAATGGACAGGGTGCCGTGCAGGTGGTTTCGATTGGCTCTGGGGCGACGCTGTCTTTGAGTACGGCCGCTACAAATGGTGTGAGCGCTGTTTCGTTTAGCCCTGACGGCTCCGAGCTTCTTGTGGGTGGATCTCTGCTCGATGGATCGGGGAACTCTGTAGGCGTGCTTGAGATCTGGAATTCCCAGACCGGCACGATGATCTCCAGGCTGACAACCGGTGCAACTGGCGGCGTGAATTCGGCGGCTTTCTCGCCGGACGGCCAATTTGTAGCCGCAGGGGGAACAACGAGCCTCGGGTTAGGTGAGTTGGAGATTTGGAAGTTTGGCGCCAAGTCCCCTGCGCTTCTCGCCACAGCGAGCGCGGCTAGCGTGAACAGCGTAGCCTTCGCCGCAGACTCCTCTGAGATCATCGCGGGAGGCACCGCCAAGGACTCCACTGGAGTGGTTGAGATTTGGAGCACATCAAGCAAATTAAGACTGGGGACGATTCCCAACTACTGCTCCGCGGGCGTGTTCGCGGTCGCGGTCTCTCCAGATGGCACTCTCGCCGCAATCGGTGGGCAAACTGCAAATGGATCCGCCGTCGTGGAGGTCCGAAGCGTCTCCACCGGTGCATCGGTGTCGGTTTTGCCGACCTATTTGGCAAATACAGTCACCTCTGTTGCCTTCAATCCATCTGGGACGCTACTTTCTGATGGCGGGATCAGCAACACGGGCGGCACGATTGAGCTTTGGAATGTCTCTGGGTGGATGGCTTTCGGCAGTTTGCCCAGCCTGGCAGGTCCGGCGATTCACTCGCTGTGCTTCTCGGCAGATGGCCGCACCCTCCTAGATGGCGGGGAGGCTCAGAACTCATCTTCAGTGCTCTACGGCTTGGTCGAGCGTTGGACAGTATCCAATCAGTCCCAGCTTCAGGCGATTTCATCCGATGACTCTTATGGCGCGGCGACCGCCGTTGCTCTGAGCAAAGATGGCAAAACAGTCGCGGCAGGCGGTTCCGGCAATCTCGGCGGCCTCCTGGAACTGTGGAACACCCTAACCGGGGTGGTGACACTGCTTCCGACAGCCGCAAGTTACACGGTCAACACGGTTGCGTATTCACCCGATGGTTCGCTTTTGGCAGATGCAGGTGTGTCTCAGGATTTGACAGGCACCTACGGAAGCGTCGTGGAGCTGTGGAATACTTCGAAAAACACACTGTCGAAGTCCCTGTCTTCCGGCGCGGACTTGGGCGTGAACAGCATCGCATTCTCGCCGGACGGAAGGACTTTGGCGGTGGGAGGAACAAGTTCCAGTGGAGGCCTTCTTGAGATTTGGAGCGTGTCTACCGGCACGCTCCTTGCATCCTTAACCACCAGTTCCACGGGTGGAGTTTTTGCCGTCGCCTTTTCTCCGGATGGGACGCAACTGGCAGCTGGTGGCTGGACTGGTTCCGCTGGCGTCGTCGAAGTTTGGAATGTTGCCACGAAGAAGCTGGCACAAAACATCGCCACAACGGCAGTTCAAGTGTCCACATTGGCCTATTCGCCCGACGGGAAGAATTTGGCAGTTGGAGGAGCTGGAGAGCTCGCGGGAACCTGCGAAGTATGGCTTGCTTCAACAGGAAAACTTCTGGAGAACCTTCCTCTGGCTGCCAACACTTATAGTGTGGTGGGCCTAGCCTTCACCGCTTCGGGCCGCGTGCTGCTTTTTTCGACCGGCGCGAATCTGCAAGCGTTTGCGATCTCAAGCGCTTCTCTGTTGGAGACATTCACCAATAACCAATTGTCCATCTTTGTGCCACCGGTGGGGAACACGTTGGTTTTTGGGACGGCAGTTGGCGGTCTTGTTCTAGCGGACAATCCGCTCGCAGGCTTCGTGCCGGTGAGCAGTATTTCCGTTTCGCCGAAGTCTGTCATTGGAGGCAGTTCAGTGGTGGCAACAGTTACGCTGGCTCAATCGGCGCCAGTGGGTGGTTCGGTGGTGAACCTGTCGGCTTCAAATGCTTCCGCTCTCGTCCCGGCGACCGTCACCGTCCCTGCTGGCTCAACGTCCGCAACTTTTTCCGTGCAGACCTCCGGTGTTGACAGCAATACTGTGGCAACCATATCCGCCGGTGACGGGAGCAACACGGTGTCTGCGAGTCTCAATGTTGGCCCTGCATCGCTGCAATCTGCGGCGGCAACTCCGACGTCTGTGGTTGGAGGCGGCACGTTCAAGCTGACGGTCACGCTGACCGGACTTGCGGGTCCCTCGGGCATTTCACTTGCGCTGGCCTCTTCGGACGCCGTAATTAGCGCGCCGAGCACCGTTTTGATCGGCGGTGCGAAGTCCTCCACAACGCTTGTGCTTACGGCTGGGGCGGTGTCTGCAAGCAAGGTCGTTAAGCTCACCGTTGGCCAAGGTGCTTTGTCTAAGATCGTGGCGATTACCGTTCTCCCTGCCACGGTGGATTCTGTGACTGTCGACCCAGCTAGCGTCCTTGGAGGCACGAACACTACTGGCACGGTCACCCTGACCGGGCTTGCGGGGCATTCGGGTGAGTCGGTCATCATCCTGTCCAACTCGGCTGCGGTGATCGTTCCCCATACGGTAGTCATTCCGGCTGGTGCGAGCCAGGCGGCCTTCAATATCATCACTAAGGCCGTCCCAAGCAACAAGGTAGTGCAGGTCAAAGCGATTACTGGAGCGACGGTGAAGACGGCAGACCTCATTGTCACCCCACCAGATCTTGCGACGCTCTCGATCAGCCCGTCCTCCCTGCTGGGAGGGTCGTCCGCAACGGGAACGCTGTCGATCAGTTCGCCTGCACCCGTTGGAGGGCTTGCGATCAAGGTTGTCAGCAATTCAGCATCGGCAACGGTGCCCGCCACAGCCATAATCCCATCCGGCAAGACGACTGGGACGTTTGCCATTCACGTGCTGGCGGTTGGCAAGGTGACGACGGTGACCATCACCTCCACCTTGAATGGGGTCTCGAAGAGTTCAGTGTTGACCATTAACCCACCGGTACTCAAGTCGCTCGCGGTGAATCCAGCTACCGTCAAAGGTGGTCTGTCTGCGACCGGGACAGTGACATTAGGCTCTATTGCTCCCGTAGGCGGTTTCAAGGTTGTGCTTTCCAGCAGTTCTTCTACCGTATTGGTTCCGGCAAGCGCGATGATTCCTGCTGGAAGAACGAGTGTCGCTTTCACGGTAAAGACCTCCAAAGTCACTGCATCCAAGACGGTTTCCGTGTCCGGTTCGGCAAATGGAACCACTGTATCGGGATCCGTCACCGTCCACTGATCCCGGAACACAGCGAGTCGGAACGCCATACTATTGAGGTGATTCCGACTCGCTCAAACCCTTCTGCGTTTCCCGGCCCGATGAGTGCTGCCATGCTTGCCGAACTCGGCAAATACGTGATTGCGACGCCGTACCCATTCGCACTGGACCTTGAGCAATGCAAGGGGATGTGGATGACTACAGTAGACGGCCAGAAGCTGTTTGACTGGGTGGGCTACTACGGATCCAAGTTGGTTGGACACAACCATCCGGGCCTCTACGAGCCGGGATATGTTCAGAGACTCGTTTTGGCCGCCAACAACAAGGTCGCCAATCCGGATTTCCTCACCCAGGAGTGTCTCGACTATTACCGACTGCTCTACAGCCTTGCGCCTGAGTGTATGCGCAATGAAGAACTCGAGGTGTATTCCGTGAACTCGGGCGCTGAGGCGGTTGAAAACATGATGAAATACATGGTCGCCAAGTTCAATCAGAAGCGCCACGGCCTAGCAACCCCGGCTGCCAGTCGAAGGTTCATCTACTTTGACCATGCATTTCATGGCCGCACGGTATATGCGCTTGGCGTGACTCAAACGGTGGACCCAGTAGCGACTAAGGACTTTCACGGGCTAACCAGCGGCGGAAATCTTAAGCTTCCGTTCCCGGCGCTCAACAACGACCAGTCGAGGGAAAAGAATCTTGCGGCCGTCGAGAAGGCCCTTGAAGGGGTCGAGAGTCTGCTTCGGTTCATGTCGGATGAGATTGTCGGAATCATCGTGGAGCCGATCCAAGGCGCTGGCGGACATCGAGCCGCGATGCCGGAGTTTTTCCAGGGCCTATCACGGTTGTGTGAGGAATACGAGGTCTACCTCGGGTTCGATGAGGTTCAGACGGGGCTTGGAGCAACCGGCAAGATGTGGGCGATCGACCACTTCGACCTCCCGTATCCGCCCCAAGCCGTGGCAACAGGTAAGAAGTTTGGCAACGGTGTGGTTTACATGCTTGAGCCGTTGAAGGATATTGGAGTCCTCGATTCCACTTGGGGAGGCAACCTTGCCGATATGGTGCGGGTGGTTCGCGAGATGGAGATTGTCGAGGAAGAAGGCCTAGTCGCCCGTGCCGCCGAAAATGGGGAGAGACTGGCGGCTGGCTTGCGGACGTTGGTCGACAAGTATCGGCACATCGTCACCAACGTGAGGGGACTTGGGCTGTATCAGGGCTTTTCCCTGGACAGTCCCAAGCGAAAGGCCGCGCTGATCCAAACGGCGAGAGATCAGTTTGGGCTGTTGTTGCTGGGTGCAGGGAAGCGATCGATTCGGACCCGTCCAAATCTGAGCGTGACGGCTGAGGATATTGACATGTTTGTCCAGCTGCTGGACGAGGCAATTTCTTCCATTTCGTGAAGGGGAGCCGTTACCGACCCGTTTGAGGGTTAGCCGTGCGGATGGGCTGGAATTCCCCTCCATGGGGGGATTTGGAGATCGAATTTTGTCGATTGAAAGCAATTCGAGTGCTTACCGGATCCCTCGATTCTCAAACTGGATGGCAATAGGCTGAATGCCCGCGCTCCCATCTGTTGGCTAGTTTTGGAACCTGCGCCCAGTTCCGTTCCGCTACTTCGCGAGGTGACCATCTGCGTAGGCGATGGTGTTTAGCTTGCCGTAGCGAGGTGGCTTTGGAAGCGTGGTTAGCGGTTCCGTTGCGTTTCGCTTGAGCACTGTTGAATCGAAGAGCGCTATTGTCGTGGCGGGAGTAGCGATGTTGGCCTGATTGATACCCACGAGGTCGATGCTAAACGCGTATCCGAACGCGTTTTGGTTCCTGTTCTCAATTGCCGGAGATCGGAAGAGTGAGAGGTTCTTTGCGTACGGCAACAGTTCGTCGACGTATTGATCCTTGAGGGGAAGGCCGCCATCGTAGTCGTTCGCGTACATCAGCATTCCGAGCGTGACGGACCGTAGGTGAGTTTGTGATTCGGCGTAGAGGTCAGGTTTGGTAACGGTGATCTGCTCGTCCTGAACATGACCATCGAGGAAGGCTATGGTGTTGTGGGTCCCGTAACGTGGTGGTCTAGGCAGGGTCGTCGTGGAAACGGTGGCGTTTCGGCTGAGGTTGGTGGAGTCAAATAGGTCCACGGTCGTGGTAGGCGAGGCGAAGCTTGTTACCGATTTCCCAGAGAGCAGGCTGTTGAGGGCGTAACCGTATCCGCGGCTGCCCACGGACGGCGAGTGGTAGAGCTGATCGTCTTTGGTGTAGGGGATCATACTGTCCATCCAAACGTCCGGCTGTGGCAGAGTGCCATCGTTGTCATTGGCGTAGATGAGCATGGCGCTGTTGACTGCTTTGAGTCGATTAATCGACAACAGGTACTGCGGAGCGATGGTGGAGTTGCCGGCGCATCCGGCTATCAATAGAGCGATGCTGCCGACGGGTACCCCGCACAGTCCGATAAATTCAATCGAAGACTTCCTACTCAACTTGCCAACCATTCTCACCATTGTAAGGCTGGATGGATTTGAACGGTAGTCGAATCGTGAAGCAGTCCGAGAATATTTACCTGGACCCTTAGACCTTCAGGAACATTTTCTTTCGGTAAAGGAGATAGAGGAAGAGCCATTCTGCAACGACCACACCGGTAGCGAGAATGATGTCTTTTGAGTGGGGATACAGGCCTGCGAGTCCGCTTACAAAGAACTTGGCCACGTCGTCAAACCGGACGATTCGCGAGACCATGTAGATGGTAATCGAGTTGACACCGATGACAACGAACGGGAAGGCCAGCTTCTTGAATCCTTTGACATCGACAACGAAGTAGAACAGCGCCAAAAGCTCAAGGCTGCAGCCGCCAGCAACAAGCATGTAGGAACTGGTCCAGATCTTCTTGATAATTGGGAAGAACGGAGACCAAGCCAAACCTACAGCGATGCAGATGAGTCCCGCGACGAAGAGACCAAGAACCTTGTGGCCCTCAGTCCGACTCGACTTCAGCCATGTTCCGGCAAAGATGCCCAGTAACGCCGTGCTGATCGCCGGAATCAAGGAGACTGGACCCTCGGGGTCACCATATTTCTCATACATCTGGCCCGGCCGCAAGATGAGCCGGTCCACGGCATTGGCCATATTGCCCCACTCGGAGTAAATGCCGCCGTGGGCACCAGGGACGTGCACCAGCGCCATCAGCGCCCAATACCCGATGAGGATTGAGAAGAACAGAATCACCTGAGTTCGCCGGCTAGTCGTCAGAAAGAGGATCGCTGCAATTCCGTAGCCGAGTGCCTGCCGCTGAAGGACGCCGAAGATGCGCAGGTGGTCCCAGCCCTTAAAGTCGAGTGCACCGTTGTACAAGAGTCCGAAAAAGAAGAGAATGGCCGTTCTCGACATGCTCTTCTTGATGAGCTCGCCTTTCGGGACGCCCTGCTCCATGTGTTTCCCCAGTGAGAACGGCAGCGTCGCGCCGATGATGAACAGAAACAGGGGGAAGATCATGTCGTAGAACCGGAAACCGGCCCACTCGACATGGTTTGAAAGCTGAGCCATCGTGGCTTCCAGCAAGGGAATGTGGAACATCAGTCCCAAGTTGCCGGCAATGGCATCTCCACCGATAATCCAAAACATGTCGAATCCCCTCAGGGCGTCAATCGACATCAATCGGCCAGTGGAGGGAATTGCTCTGGGTGCCTGCTCGGCCATGGGAAGGATTGTGCTTGATCCGAAGTCTTCCCGGCTGGAAGATGGGGCTAGTTTCGCCCCCGCATCAAAAAGACGCCGTAGGGTCGCACCTCAGGAACAAAGATTCCGTTGGCGACGGCGGGATCGGACTGTGCGAATGCAGTTGCCCTGTCTAAGTCATCCGCTTCGAAGATGCAGATGCCGACTGGAGATTCATCCTGGGTTCGACCCACCAGGATGAGGGAGCCCTCGGCGAGTTTTTCGTGCAGGAATGCCATGTGTTCTTGGATGACAGCAAACTCCTCGGGGGTCCCATCGCCCGGAAATGTGGGTCGGGTGGGGCGAACAAAGTAGATGAACTCGGGCATTTCGAACCTATATAGTCTGGGATAAGTGGGCCGGCAATTTTCTGGTGCTAGAGTACAGCAAAGTTGTCGAAATACGGCGAAGCGGCAATACGAATTGCGCGTCGGATTTCTTGAAAAATTGTTTCCTGATTTGAAAGGTTTTGTATGAAAACTTGCTTGAGTGCATCTGTTTTTGCTTTGTCCATTTCGCTGTGTGCCGCGCAGTCCAGCCAGTACGATGAGAAGGGTCTCACACGAAAAAGCGCGGCTTATCACCACTACAGACTTTATGAGAACAAGCCCCCGTTTGAGCTGAAAAAGATCACTGCACTTATCAGCAAGATCAAGCTGAAATCAGATGGTGCCGGGGATGAAAGCGAAACAAGTGCGCTGGACCCCAAGGTGTTCATGCGGTTGAGCAACGGCGCGAAATTCACCTACTGCATGATTCATGGGGAGATATCCGGACAGAACTGCGACGGCATGCCTGCTGTTCTGAATGAGGAGAACAAGATCTTCGCGTTTCCTCCAGGGCCGTTCGGAGAAGAGGCCGATTGGAGCGATATCCAGCGGGCGTTCCTCCACAGCCATCGCGGAACCGTGATTTCGCTGATCCGGGAGACGGTGCACCAGCAGGGGCGGGTAGGCGTTAACCTGAAGAAGGCGATCATTGAACTGGGTGCGATCGAACTGATCCCAGACCTCGTACAGATGTATCGGCACTCGTCGAAGGATCGAGACCTGCTGACCGTGATGAGCGTGCTGATGAAGAACTTGAACTTCCGGAGATATACGCGGTCGGATCAGTATTTCAAGCTGTACTCAGGGGAGACGAACTACAAGTCGTCAATTCCTCTGACGGTTGAAGCATCCAAGAGAATTCAATCGGATGCGATGGCCCTTTACCGACTTCACCGGAGCTAACGAGTGGTCCTCTGCCTTGCATTCGCGGCATTGGCTTCCCAAGTGGCCGAGGACGGATTCGTCCATGTTCCTGCTGGCACCTACCATCTTGGCAAAGCTGGCATGTTGGACAACTTGCCTCGAAACGTCCACTTGGAGGGATTTGAAATCTCCAGATTTGACGTGACCAACCGTGAGTTCGCCAACTTTGTCTCCGCATCGCACTATGTAACCGATGCCGAAAGGCATCACGATGCCATGGTGTTCAAGCCTGGCTTACCTGAGTTTCGATGGATCCAAGACCACTCGGGTCAATGGCGGTTTCCGAACGGAAAATCGAGAGGTGGGCTGGAAGGGAAGTGGGACCACCCGGTCACAAGCATCAGCTTCCGCGATGCGGAGGCGTATTGCCGATGGGCACACGTTCGATTGCCAACTTTGGATGAGTGGGAAGCGGCGGCTCGCGCTGGGACCCGCAGCGACTACTTTTTTGGCAACAGTGTGGCTGAGATTGGGAAGTTTGCCAATATTTGGCACGGCCGCGACCACCTCAAGGCGGACTACTCAGACGGCTATATGTACACGTCACCGGTTGGGAAGTTTCTTCCAAACCCGTGGGGGCTTTACGACATCTATGGGAATGTGTTCCAGTTCTGCAATGGACACTTGCCCGGAGACCGATCCAGCGGTGTCGCCCACGCTCGCGGGGGCTCGTGGTGGTGCAGCACCCACTCCTGTTGCTTTTTCAATTCCGCCGATGTTGGCACCGTAAATCCGCATGCTTCGTTCAGTAACCAAGGATTTAGAGTCGTCCGAATTTCTACGGCGCAGGTTCCCAAGAATTAGCTTCCTGACTGACGAGGGTGCTTGTCGTGTAATCTGGCGAGCGAGTTGAATACCGCCTTTTGGAACCTGTTCTCTGACGACTACACCCGCAACTGCCTTGCTTGGAAGCATGAGGCTCAGCCGATTCTCCCTCCATCTGGCGAAGGCTGGCAGAAAACCTGGACTGCGAACCCGGACCTTTTGGAGTTCGATGGAAGGCTCCTTCTCTTCTACCGAGGGAATGGTCTCGCCGCCGGAAGAGAGACGGAACACGACCGCATCGGCGTCTCCGAAGTCCTGAAGATTGGCCCGGGAGTGCTTGAACTGAATCCCCTTGGGAATGGACAGTTTGTGGTGGACGTGGGGCCGGAAGGTGCCTTTGACGGGCAAGATGTTTTGGACCCAGCGACGGTGGTTTTCAACGACCAGGTTCTGCTTTACTACTCCGCGATCGGTGAAGGGCCAGACAGCGTTGGCCTTGCCGTGAGCCAAGACGGCATCACTTTCGAGAAGTTCGGCCAGGTGCTCATCGGTCGCGCACCCGATTTAGTTGAGCTGAATGGCTCACTCTACATGGTCTATCAGAAGGAAGACGAGAATAAGAACTATCGACTTTATTTGGCGACGAGTCAGGACGGATACGTCTGGACCGAAGTTCGACCGGATCCTATCTTTGTGCGAGGGGAAGGGAGTTGGGATTCCCTTTCGGTTGCGACCGTTCGCTTGAGCAAAGACGGCGAGTGGATCTATGCCCTGTACGGCGGAAGCTCTTATCTCGCTGACGAACCGGAGTACTTCGGCCTCGCCCGAACCAAGAATCTCATCGACTGGGAGTTTCACCCAGGGAATCCAATTTTTGGGTGCGGCGCGAAAGGTGCGCCAGACGGAGGAGCGATGTGGTTTCCCGCATTGGCCGAGACGCCCAATGCCTTTGTGATGCTGTTTGAAGGAAGTCGAGGCAAATACGGCTGGGATCTCAGCTCTGCGATCTGTAGCGCTTCAATGAATGCCGAGAAGAACGAATCAGGTTAAACAACTCTAGTGCATTCTGCAGAACCGTCGGATTCTAAAGCTGCGTCCTACAATCGGTGACGCAGTTCCGCGTTTTGGTTCGGTTTGGTTTATACTCCGAAATGTAAGACCATTACGTGACCGCGGATTGCTTGACTGTAAGCAAGTTGCGGAGTTTGGGGGTAGCCCCAAACAATCGACATGTGGATGCGAAGGATCTCATCCCAACAACTAGGTTGATCTCTCCTTGTTGAGTGAATCATTTAGTTCTCTATTGGAATTTATTGGAGAAAGTGGGCAATGTTGCCCCCGATTAACGGTATGAAAGCGCAAAAAAGAAACGCCTTTACGCTCATTGAGCTTTTGGTGGTCATCGCAATCATTGCGATTCTGGCTGCCATTCTTTTCCCAGTGTTCGCTCAGGCTAAGGCTGCCGCCAAGCAGACGGCTTGTCTCAGTAACACTAAGCAGATCGCCATGGGCGGTCTGATGTACTCCAACGACGTGGATGACCAGGTCATGCCGTCCTACACGCTCAGCCCCTCTAGCTGGGAAAGCCCCGCTGCAAACGCGACGGCTCCCGTTAGCTTTTGGTGTGATTTGGTTCAACCCTACATCAAGAGTGGTTCAACCACTCCCGCGAACTTTGGGCAGACGACTCCTCCAGGAGTGATGCACGATCCAGGCGGAAGCACGGCTGCGTTCAACGCCAGTTCGGTTTATCCGAATTACGACTACGCAGGTCGTCCAGGCTACACAGTTCTCTCAGATTACGCTTACGCCATTACCGGCTTTGGTGCCCTCCACACTTATGGTGGTTGGCTGTATGACGGCGGAGCCTATGGAAACGCCGGAGCTTGCCCAGGGAACGGAGGCGGTACAGCGACAACGCCGTGTATGCAGCCTCCTGGCAACGGATTTGGCGTTCCAGGAACCTATCAGAGCCAAGTTTCGCACACATTCCCCCAAGGATTCGCAACCAACGTTTCCACGACTAGCATCAGCCGGCCGGCAGAAACAGTGATCGCGGACGATGGAGTCACGATTGTCCACCAAGCTACAGCGGGTGGAGTTCCTGACTTTGTGCTGTATTGCTGGCCCGGTGGCGGCGACGCAGTCCACAACGGTGGCGGCAACTACGCGTTTGCCGATGGTCACTCAAAGAGGATTGCCAAAAATCCGCTGAACTATGTTCAGCTGAGCACTGCTGGTAATTACTACATCATGTCGTACTTCACAATGAGCGAGTAAATGCAGAGAAGAACACTTCAAGCATTGTTTGGAATATTCGCACTAACGATCGGATGTTTGGTTTCCGGTTGCAAAGGGTCTGATGACTCTGCAGCGACCAATACCAAAAACAGCCAATATATGAGTGCCGGAAACACTGAGGCTGACAAGATCGGAGCGGCGAGAGCCAAGGGGCGGTTGCCTCATGGCGGCCAGCCAACCCAATAGCTCGACCGTCCTTCTGTTATGAGGGGTCAGCGCGATCTGCTTCGGCGGACGCGTTGGCCCCTTCTTCTTGCATTCATTCCTCTTCATTCCGTCCCATCATTCAGGTCCTTCTTCCATGAGCTCCACTGTCGCCGCTCGAATCTCACTTGCTGCAGACCACTTGCGTCGTGGTCAACTCGCGCAGGCCGAAGTTGAATTGAACGGGGTTCTGACGCGGGATCCTGGAAACGTTACAGCTCGTTTCTTGTTGGCGGTCCTTGAGTTCAGGGCTGGCAAATTGCCTTTGTCAGAACGGATCCTTAATGAACTTGTCTCCGCACATCCCAATTACCTAGATGCGGTGGGGATGCTTGCCGTTGTCAAGAGATCGACCGGACAAGTAGCTGGCGCGCTGCACCTCTTTGAGCGGGCTATAAGTCTGGGCCAACGGACTCCTGACATTTACAATCAAATTGGTTCTTGCCTACTAGAGCTTGATGACCCTGTAGCGGCAGGAGCAGCCTTTAAACAGGCAATCGAACTAGACCGCACCGACGCTCAAAGTTACTACAACCTTGGTTTAGCTCTGAAGAGTGTTGGGCGCAGTTACGAGACGTACATGACATTTCGACGTTCGGCTGAACTGAACCCAGACTCCTTAGATACGTACGAGCAGATTTGGCAGCAGATGCGCCAACTGTTGAACTGGAACGACGGTATCGGCCTGATCGAGCAAGGGCACATCCGAAATCCTCAGTCCACACGATTGATGGCACTGCTTGCTTCCACTTACGGCAAAGTTGGGCGAAAAGCAGAAGCTGAGGCAATGTTTCTCAAAGCACGCGCATTGGATCCTGGCGTCAACCTTACCTACGCGCACTGGCTTCAGGAGGAGGGGCGCTTCGAGGATTCTATTCCTGTGTTTAAGGATGATGTGAGGTCACGACCGATTCAGGGGCAGGCTTACTACAATCTTTCAACGGCGAAGTGTTTTGAGATTGGTGGACGAGGATTTGCCGAGATCATTCCACCGCTTTTGGAGGAGGCCGCAATTGGGCAAGAGGGAAGGATGTTTCTGCACTATGCACTGGCCAATTGGGCAGACTCGCGGAAGGACTACTCAGTGGCTTATCAGCATTTCGACGCAGCGAATGAATTGGCCTATCACCTGTATAACTCCAAATTTGATCACGACTCATTTGCGGCTGATGTCGAGCACGCCGTACTCCTGAAGCTGTATTCAAGCGCGACGATATCCGACCAACAAAACAATGGGAGCCAGTCTTCCATGCCTATCTTTATAGTGGGGATGATCAGGACTGGAACGACTCTTCTAGATCAGATTCTTGCCGCACACCCAGATGTTGGCTCGGCGGGAGAACAGCCTTACTGGCAAGTAAGTGCAGGAAGGGTCAACCGCCAATGGTTGGAATCTGGAGCTGCCTCTGATGAGATCCATCGGCTTGCGGATGAGTACCTCGCGATTCTAAAGCAGGTTAGTCCTTCCACTCCTCGAGTCACCGACAAAATGCCGACGAATTTCATCCACGTGGGACTCATGAGTGTCGTCTTTCCCAAAGCGAAGTTCATCCATATCCGAAGAAGCCCACTTGACACATGCACGTCGATCTACACAACTTTTCTGGGAAGCGGGACGCAATTCGCCTATTCAAAGTCGAATATCGTTGCGTACTACCGAGAGTATCTGCGAACTATGGAGCATTGGCGTCAAGTGCTTCCAGAAGGGCAGATGATTGAGATCGACTATGAAGACTTAGTCGCAAATGAGCCTGAAGTCTTGAGGGATCTGTTGCAGTTTCTGGACTTGACATGGAATGAATCTGTATTAAGGCATGATCAAAATATTGGGCAAGTTAGCACGCCGAGCCTTTGGACAGCAAGGCAACCAGTTAACACATCGTCGGTTGAGCGTTGGCGTCGGTATGAGCCGTGGCTGGGGGAGCTTCTTGAACTGGGGAGCGTCGTTCACCCTCCTGCCACTACTCGACCTGGACACAGGCTGGCGCATTCGTAATGCTGGATCGCTGTCGAGATTGGCTGGATAAAGACCAATTTGATAAGGTTGACTCTGAGTTGCGGGCACTGCTTGTTCGCGAGCCCGACTCGGTTGAAGGTCTCAAGCTGCAGGGGATTTCTTTGATCAAGCAGGGAAGGGTGTCAGAAGGAAACCAAAGCCTGTCTCGGGCGGTGGCGCTTGCAGAGGAAGATACTGAGGCGCTAACGTGGCTGGCGCTTGGACATCGCCTGGTGGGGCGTCTGGACGAGGCGATTGAATACTCCTTCCAAGCCATTTCCCTGGATTCAAGTCGCTTCGAGGCGTTCAACGTGCTCGGGGTTTGCCTGTTGGCAAAGGGATTGGCAGAGGACGCAAAGAAGGCTCTTTTGCGGGCGTATACGCTTCGGCCAAAGGATGTCGCGACCCTTTCAAACTTGGCGATGGCGTACAGGCTTTTAAACGAGGGACAAATGGCGCTGGAGCTATTTCAGGCGGCAATGCTTGCCGAACCTTCTCGTGCTCAGCACCACATTCAGGTTGGTCGTCAACTCGTGCTGCTGGGGCGACTCCGCGAAGCCGCCGTTCAACTGGAAGCGAGCGTTCTGCAGCATCCTGCCTCCGTTGGACTTGCGGATCTGCTTGCGTCTACCTACGGAAGGCTTGGGAGGAACAAAGCGGCTGAGCGCATCTTTGAACGAATCTTCCGGTTAAATGCCGCCTCTGCCAACAACTATGCGATCTATCTCCAGGAGGAGGGCAGGTTTGAGGAGTCCATCTCGGTGTTGAAGGACTCGCTTAACCTTCAGCCGCTTCAAGGGGAAGCCTATCGGCTCCTCGTTGAAGCTGGAATCAGTGAGTTGGACGGGACACCGCTGACTGAGCGGGTTGTTGAACTTACTGAGAATCCAGCCCTCGATGATCGATCCAAAATGCACTTGGGTTACGCCCTTGGGAAGATTCTGGATAAGGGAGGTGATGCCTCGATGGCGATGAGTTGGTTTGATCTGGCCAATAGCCGGGCTTTGGAATCCTATCCCGCGTGTCAGGGATTTGACCCAAGCAGCATCGATCGTGAGGTTCGTGCGACGGCGACAATCTACTCGGACGAGTTCTTTCGCGCCCTCCAAGCAGAAGGGCGAAAGGGAGTGCGACCGATCTTCATTGTGGGGATGATTCGATCAGGCACGACTCTATTGGATCAGTTCCTCGGCTCTCATCCGGACATATCTTCGATTGGCGAATGCCCATTTTGGGGAGCGGAGGCGGATCCGGTTCACGTTAGCCTAAAGAAGGCTCCGCTAACTCAAGAACAGATTGATCGACTGGCAGATGGGTATCTGGCCTCGATTGCCTGGACAAAGCATCTGCCGAGGTTTACAGACAAGATGCCTCTGAACTATCGGCATATCGGGCTGATTCGAGCGGTCTTCCCGGAGGCGAAGTTTGTCCATATTCGTAGGGATCCGTTCGATACTTGCCTTTCCGTCTACACAACGTTTTTTGCGGGCGGCCCCAGTTTTGCCTATGACCCCGAGCACATTCGGGCCTTCTACCTTGGCTACCTTGCGACGATGCGGCACTGGAGAAGCATCTTGCCGAGTTCCGTCTTATTCGAGCTGGACTACGAACACCTTTTGGCCGACCCAGAGGGAGTGATGCGGCGTGTAATCGAGTTTGTTGAGTTGGAATGGGCCTCCGAGTGCCTAAGTCATGAAAAGAAGAACTTATCCATTCCCACTCCGAGCCGATGGCAGGCACGCCAGCCTATCTACTTTTCGTCGATTGGGAAAAGGGCCAGATATGCGGCGTATGCACCTGTATTGTCAACTCTTCCCGAATCGTTCGATTGATTTTGAGTCGCTTTGCCCTTAACCGAAAACGATGACGCGACTGAAGCTAGGCAAACCCTCAAAATGATCGAAATGCGGAAGCGCCTCCAGGAATCATTGAGGGCTGCCATGCGGCGCTTCGTGCTTCCAGAGACCACGTTGATGGTGGCGCTTTGCACTTGGGACATGCTCTATACGCTTTACTGCGTGCGAGCTGGCCTAGCTCAAGAGGCAAACCCGGCTCTGAAGGACAGCCTCGCCCATTCCAATGTTGAGTTCTTGATCCTAAAGGGAAGCACGTTTCTTGTTCCCGTTATCGTACTGGAAGTCATTCGCTCTCATCGACCCAAGCTGGTGTCCTTCGCGATGCGGTTCGGGTTTATTGCCTATGCCGCGATTTACATCGGCGGCAGCATCGCGCTAGTCGGCAAGTTTTAGTTTCGCAGGGTTCAATGGGGCATGGTCTTGCTTGCGTTCGCTCTTGGGCTTTGTTCTCGTGGTGCAGTCCATGTGTCGAAAGAGACGTACCGCATCTGGCCGAATAGCTATCGAATTTCGAACGGCCTTATTGATGTAGTGGTCGTGCCTCAGATTGGGCGAATCATGAGACTTGGGCGAGCTAACGGGCCAAACCTGCTTTTTGAAAGCCCACTGAAGGCTGATGGCAAAGCGGAATTTGGGGGCCTTTGGCAGAACTTCGGAGGGGATAAGATTTGGCCCGCTCCCCAGAGCGTTTGGAAGTGGCCACCAGAGCCTCAATACGACGTACAGCCTTGGCGAGTCGAGCCGACGAAGGATGGACTTCGTATGTGGACGACTCAGCCGGGTTCCATCACCGGTTTGCTGCTGGAACGCAGCATCCACTTAGCGACAAGTCAGACCGAAATTGTTGTTGAGAACCGCTATACAAACGCGTCTCAGACAACCCAGCGCTTCGCCGGTTGGCAGATCTGTCAGGTCGCCGATCCTACGATGTGCATTCTGCCGAGAGATCTCACGGATTCAGGAGGCAAAGGTTGGTCTACGTACGAGCCCATTGATGTTTCGGATATCACTCAGCAGGTCGGATCTGTCATACAAATTCATCGAGATAGAAAGCGTTCGGCCAAATTTGGATCGACATCTTCAGCTGGGTTTGTATCGGCTTTCTTCGAGGATGATGTTCTCGTTCTGAGCGCAGATCATCCGAAAGGAGAATATGTGGACGGCGGTAAAGCACAGCAGGTGTACATCAGCCAGGATCCCGCGAAATATGCTGAGATCGAGATCACTGGCCCGTTGACTTCGGTTCCACCTGGGGGATCGCTTGTTTTCAAGACGAAGCTGCAGCTCAGCAGGCAATTGCCTCGCTGAAGACAAGCCGAGGTTCTCGGGAATTGAATCTAAAACGGGTGAGTTGGGCCCAACTGTATCCATTTAGAGAATCAGGTGAAATTTATTGGCAGCACCACGAACATATTGGGGCGATTCATGGTCTTGAGGGAGGGAAAAGAATGTGTCGCCGACTGAGGAGCTTTTTCTCCCTGTCACGAGCGATGCTGCTCCGTGTCAAAATGTCTGGGTAAATCTAGCTTGAGGTTTCAATGCGCTTTTTGACCCGAATTCTGCTTCCATCAGTTACTACCTTGGTGTTGCTTCCTGCCGCGGCGATGGCTCAGAGCGTTTCAAAAGTTCTTGTGACGCCTAACCCAGTCAGCGGCAATAGCTCAGCGACCGGCGTGGTCACGCTTTCAAAGCCAGCGCCCTCAGCCGGCTTCAAAGTGACGCTTATGTCATCCGCACCCAAGTTCGCGGTGGTTCCGGCCTCCTTGACGCTCGCCGCTGGAGCGACGAATGTCACGTTCGTGGTGACGACTGAACACGTCGCCGTGGCGGAACGAGTTGAAATCGAGGCTCGAGACCCGGCCGGACACCTTGTTGAAGTTGCCCTCACGATAGAGCCTCCTACGATCCGATTGTCGAAGCTGACTCTCAAACCTGCCCTGGTGCAGGCCGGTGGTGCGACCACGGGGACAGTTAAGCTAACAGAAGTTGCGCCCTCTGGCGGCTTTTCCGTGAACCTATCCAGCAAGTTGGCAATTGCCTCCGTTCCTGTGGTTCTGTTTTTGCCTGCAGGTGCCTCGAATGCTACGTTTTTGGTCAAGACATCCAAAGTGACTGCGACAACTGCTGATTCCATCACAGCGACTGACGCCAACGGCTATACGGTTACCGAGCCTCTCACCGTGGAGCTGCCGCCGGTTCGAGTCACGAAGCTGACGGTGACACCTTCTAGCGTTGTCGCTTCAGGCTCCGTGACCGGAACCGTGACCTTATCCGAGCCAGCACTCAAAGGCGGGTTCACCGTTAATCTTTCGGCACAGCCGAGTTCGCTGACGCTCCCGACCTCAATCACCATCAAGCAGGGTGCCAAAACCGGGACCTTCACCGGTGTAGCCCAGTCGGTCCGGACATCTGTTCCAGAGACGCTTACCGCCGAGGACACGGCTGGCTACAGCGGCTCCGCATCGGTCACCGTAAATCCGCCAGCATCCTTTCTCACCGGAATCACGATTGGTCCAAGCGCGATACCGAGTGGCAGCCAGGCAACCTGTTACATTCAGCTTTCCGGTCCGGCTCCATCGGGTGGGATGGCAGTCACGCTTTCGACGATGCAGATCTTCCTGTCTGTACCGATGACGGTGACGGTTCCGGCTGGTACAAGCTCCGCCCAAGTCAGCCTCACGGCTGGCACCGTCGCGGCGACTTCATCGGCAACCGTAACTGCCGTGGACAAGAACGGCTACTCCTCAACCGGCACGCTTCAGGTGAGCCCCAAGCAGACCACCTATGTGGTCCAAGCGACGGATGGCCACCAATTCCTGCCCACCACAATTTCGGTTCCAGCCGGTTCCGTGATTACGTGGACGAACCCGTCTTCGATGACCCATACCGTCACTTCGGACGTACTTTCTCAGGGGATCAACTCAGGAGTGATCGGGGTTGGACAGTCATTTTGCTGGATCGTTCCGGCATCGGCAAAGTCTGGAGCGGTCTACTACTATCACTGTGTTTATCATGGATTTGGAGGCAACGGGTCTCAACTCGGCCAGGGAATGGTTGGTGCCGTCGTTGTTAAGTAGCAGTTAAGAATGGAATCACGTCAGTCTCCTTCAATCGTTCTCGGGGTCACCTCAGCAGCCATCTTTGGCCTCGGTCTGTGGGGATGCGGAGGGTCTGGGGTAAGCGTCGCCCAACCAACTCTGCAGTCCAAGGCAGCCCTTGGCAAAGCCCTCTTTTTTGACAAGAGTCTTTCTGCTCCAACAGGAATGTCATGTGCAACATGCCACTCCCCCAATCAAGGATTTACCGACCCGCGACCTGGCTTTCCAACATCGCAGGGCGTCGTAAAGGGCCTCTTTGGCTTTCGGAACGCACCCACCGCCGCCTATGCCGCTTATACGCCAGTTTTCCAGCAGCTCGCCGGCACCGGAGCGATCGGAGGACAGTTTTGGGATGGACGGGCGGCAGATTTGGCGGCTCAGGCGAAGCTCCCGCTGTTGAACCCGATTGAAATGGCGAATCCGAGTGCAGCGTCCGTTGTGGCGGCGGTTGAGAAGGGTCCGTTTGCGGGTGCCCTAAGAAAGTTTTATGGTGCGACAATTTTCCACGACGTTCCCACCGCCTACAGTGCGATAGCAGACGCGATTGCCGAGTTCGAGAAAACGCCCGCCGTTTCTCCCTTTTCCTCCAAGTACGATGCCTACCTTGCGGGCACGGCCACCCTCACGGCTGGAGAGCAGTCCGGCTTGGCCATCTTCAACGGAAAGGGACTCTGCTTCTCGTGCCATCCGAGTACAACTGCTCCCGATGGTACGCCGCCCCTCTTTACCGACTTTACGTACAGTAACCTTGGACTGCCAAAGAATCCTCTGAACCCCTACTATTCGCTTCCCGCAAAGTTCAACCCGTTGGGAGCCAGCTTCATTGATATTGGCCTTCAAACGACCACGGGTCGGCTCACTGACACGGGCAAATTCAAAACCCCGACCCTGCGGAACATTGCTGTGACCGGGCCCTATTTCCACAATGGTCTCTTTTTAAACCTGGCGGACGTTGTTCGGTTCTACAACACACGAGATTCAGGCGCCTTCGGCCCTCCAGAAGTCTCGGCAAACATGGAGACGAGTACAGTCGGCAACCTGAAGCTAACTGACCAAGAAAGCGCAGACCTGGTGAGCTTTATGCAGACATTGACCGACGGCTATATCAAGCCTTGAAGCCTAGTTAATCGTGAGCTGTGCACTCTTGACATGAGAATTCAAGGTTACAGAGAGCGTGGCGACTGTCTTTGCAGTCACTGCCGTTGTCTTGATCGTGAATGTGCCGCTTGTTTTTCCGGCCGCTATGACCAGGGAAGTGGCTGTCGTTGCGCTTGACGAACTGCTGGAGACAGCAATCGTCAGGCCGCCGCTTGGCGCGGCGGAGGAAAGCGTGACCGTAACTGTGCTGGATTTTCCGCCTTTAACCGTCGCCGGACTCAGAGTGATTGTCTTAATCGTCGGGGCAGTGACCGTAAGTACGGCTGACTGATTGCCTCCATTGAAGCTTGCTGTGAGCGAAACGCTCTTGTCATTTGCGACCGCAACGGTTTTGATCGCGAACGTCGCACTCGATTTCCCACTTGCAAAGGTTACGGTCGCAGGCACAGACACGCTGGAGGAAGAACTTGAGAGAGCAATCTTTGTGGAAGCTGGAGCAGGTCCGCTTAGGGTCACCGTCCCCGTCGCCCCGATTCCCCCGACCGCAGTGGATGGCTTAATCGTCACAGAAGTCAGCGCGGGCGGAAGCAGGTTTAGAGTTCCGCTTTGAGAGGTGCCGTTTAAGGTTCCGCTTACTGACACTCCCTTCGTTGCGGAAACGGAGGTGGTCTTGGCGGTGAAAGATGCGGACGTGCCGCCCGCGGCGATGGTAACGCTGGCGGGAACTTGCACGGATGTGCTGGCGCTGATTAGCTTGACGATCGCACCACCTTTCGGCGTGGGGCCTGTTAGCGTGACGGTCCCAGTGGAATTGGTGCCACCTGCCACCGAAGCGGGGCTGAAGGTGATGGCGCTTACTGTGGTCAGCCCAATCGTAAGCGATGCCGTCTTGGACGTGGTGCCGTAAGTGGCCGTGATCACCACGGACTTGGCGGCGGTCACGGTAGAAGTCGCGATCTGGAACTTAGCCGACGAAGCTCCCTGTGGAACACTGACTCCCTGCGGGACCGTTGCGACGCTGTTCGAACTGGTCAGCTGGCAGAAGATTCCGCCCGATGGAGCGACTCCATTCAAACTGATTGTTCCAAGAGCGACGTTCCCACCGGAGACGGAGATCGGACTCACTGTCAGCGTCGTGATGTTTGCCGGCGCCACCGTGATCGTTGCCGTCATCTGTTGACCGCCCAACATCGCGGTGATGGTTACATCCGACTGCTGGGTAACCCCTGTCGTCGTGATTGTAAATGTCGTGGAGGTCTGGTTCGCCGGCACAACAGCAGTCCCGTACACGGCTGCTGCCGAACTGCTTGTGAAAATACTGACAGTTGTGCCCCCGGGCCCTGCAGGACCAGACAGGGTTACCGTGCCCGTTGCTGTGCTGCCGCCAATAACGAGCGATGGAGCTACCGACAGCGCGCTAAGTTTGGCTGGGTTGATCGATAGGTTGGTGGACTTCGCGCCTAGCCCAGTTCCCGCCGATAGGTTTGCTGTAGTTTGGGAGTTGACGGCCGAAGTCGTGACATTGAAAGTTGCTGTAGTGGAGCCGGCAGGAATGAAGACGCTCCCCGGAACCGAGGCGGAAGTGGAGCTTGACGTGACCGGAACGTTTTGACCGCCTGCGGGAGCCGGGAGGGTGAGAGTTAACGTTGCCGTGCTAACGGTGCCTCCCTGGACGACGGTCGGATTCAAAATTAGCGACAAAACCGGGATGGTGAAGTAAGGATTCTGCGAAATGGCGACCCACTCATAGGGAGCGGTTCCGCCCGCGTTGAGGGCGAAAACGCTTCCGGTTGGGGAAAGGCTAAAGGCCCCAATGCTGGATTGGCCAGAGACCGACACCGTGCTGCCGACCACTGCGTGGGTGCTCAGCAGAGCGCTGTTAGCGGAGCTGAACACTTCGAGACCGCAATCCGTTGCCGCAAAGATTTCGGATCCGTCTTTGGAATACGCTACGGAATTGGCCACGGTGGGGCCTGTCGGGATGGGCATCGTCGCCAGCTTCTTGTGGGATGAAACATTCCAAACCTCGACAATGGCAACTGAAGAGCCTTGGGTGCCCTGGATCGAACCGCCCACCGCTAGAGTCGTGCCATCGGGTGAAAATGCGATGGTGGTCAACGCAACGTTTGCCGCACTGTTGAGGGTTGTGATCAACAATCCAGTCGTAGGGTTCCACAATTCGATAATTCCGGTGGGGGCGGCGGCGGCGCCGGATTCGCCACAGCTCGCCAGAATCGAGCCATCCGGAGAGTAAGCGATCGAACCGATTGTGTTGGTCGCCGTGGGTGCGGAAATTGTCAGGCTCGCTGTTGAGGGATTCCAAACTTCGAGGATTCCTCCGAGTTGGTTGTTCCAAGGGTTTAGTCTCTGTCCGGCCACTGCCAATTGGGATCCTGCCGGAGAGTAGGAGATGGAGTTGACACTTAGGGCTGCAGTCGCAAGGGATGACACCAGCGCTCCTGAGATCGGATTCCAGATCTCGGCCACTCCCATGGCGGTGCCGCTGGGGTCAGTGGTGCCTCCAGCCGCAAGGGCGGAGCCATCCGGCGAAAATGCTGTCGCCGCCACGCCTCCCGTCGCCGATGTTGTGAGGGCCTTGTTGAAGTGACCAGAGTTCACATTCCAGAGGCCGATCGTGCCTCCGTGCTTACTCAATACAGAATCGACGGAATATCCACCGAACGCCAGCGTTCCCCCATCCGGAGAAAAGGAGAGGCTGTTGTAGCCAAAGCCGGTTGACGCAGGATATTCGAAGGCACCGAGGCTGATTGTGCTGGTCAGAGTTTGTGCTGCCAGGTTCCATTGCTGAAGGTATGCATTGTCAAGGTTCGGGAATGGCCCTCCGGTGCTCAAGGTCGCCAGAACATTGGAATCTGGCGACACCGTCGAGCAGCGAGGCACGTTCGAGCTGGAGAACGTGCCAGCAGACGTCAGGGCGGGGAAGTTCCAAACGTCGGTTTCACCATAGGTTGCCGACATCCCTGAATCGTAGAATTGACCGTAGTCGATCAGCTTCGTCCCATCCGTGGTGAACTGAATCCCCATGGACTGCTTGTTGGGGGTGCATGAAAGGGTCTTGGAGATTTGGCCGGTACCCAATGTCCAAACGTCAAGCACGTTTGTTCCGATGGAGTTTGCGACAGCTGTCTGAACGACTCCAACGAATGATTTTCCATCCTTGCTGAATGCGGCGCTTAGCATGCCAGTCTGTGTGCTGGGTGTGCTCAAAACTTCTGATTGCGCCCCAGTATTGGCGTTCCATATCTGGGCCACCGCTTTGTATGTCCCCGCGCCGGAGTTATACTGCGGCCCGTAAGCAGCCGCCAAGCTTGCATCCCAGGACCATGCAACCCCAGTAACCGTAATCGTCGGAGTCATCGACTGGAGAAGCTTGTCAGAAGTGGTGCTCCATGTCTGCAGGAATGGGTTCTGAGCCATTCCGCCGATCAGAAGTTGGGTGGTGTCTGGGGAATACCAGACTGATGGATTGGTATTCTGCGCGATTCCCAAATTGAAACTGTCGACCAGTGTGTTCGTCGCCAGGTTCCACCTCTCACAAACGACCTGAAAGATCCCCTTTTGAGTCCCCGCGATCAGGAGCTGCTTCTTGTCTGGAGTGAATGCGGCCGCATAAACGGTTGCCTCGGTGGTGGAGATAGGGAATGCCATTGCCCCTGTCTGCACGTTGTAAACCTGAACTCCCCCGACCCCACCGACAGCCGCTAGTGATCCGTCTGTAGAATACGAAACGCAGCGAGGTGTCCGAATCGCTCCGTAGAGCCAGTTTAGAGGCAAGAGGCTCTGAGCGTATGCGGCTCCAGGGAATAGTGCGAGGAACCCTATTGTGGTTACAGCAATGGGGCGGACAATTGCGGGGTAGTTCTTGGGCACGGTGGGACTTCCTATCTGGACTAGTCGCCATTATGCAGCAGGTTCTGCGGATTCGAAAGGAGCAGCTGCAACAATCCCAATATGGAGGCGTCGGACGGATTCGAACCGCCGGATAACGATTTTGCAGACCGTCCCCTTAGCCACTTGGGTACGACGCCCGGAAAAGGTGGCGGCTCGCATGAGGTCGATCTAGGTCAGGCTTCACTCTCCCAATTGAGATTGATTCCGACTCTGCGTTGATCGCAGGACCCTGATCACCTTCCAATGCTCACCGCCTATCGGCATGAATTGATACGCAGCCTTTAGTCTTGGTTGACGATGAAGATGATTCCATAAAAGAATATGTATATGATCGTTTTTATAGACTAATATCTGTAAAGTTAGGCGAAGCAAAGATTTTGAGTCTAGTTGCAGAATGATCAAAGGCGATGCGTTCGCCCAACGAATGGATAGACCGATGGCGGAAACACTGGCTGATATTGCGATTCTAGGTGGCGGAGCATCCGGTGCGGTTACTGCCGCGAATCTGATGAGAAAAGGCTTCTTGGGAGGGCTCGCCATTGTTTCCCGGGAGTCTGCGGTTGGTCAAGGAATTGCTTATGGCACCCGTGAGATGTGCCACTTGCTCAATGTTCGTGCATCTAACATGTCCGCCTTTGCTGACACTCCGACGGACTTCGTAGATTGGCTGACTGCCTCGGGCTGTGAAGTTGAAGGTCTGGCTCAGACCTTCCAGCCGCGGGCGGTTTACGGAAGATATGTCCGTGACCGATTGGAGCAGGCGATGCACACTAGCGCATGTAGATTCACACCGATACATGGTGAGGCAGTTGGCATTTCACGAGGGGAAGATGGTATCCGGATTGAACTGGCCAACGGAGACTCCATAGTTGCCAAAAAGGTCGTGCTTGCCCTTGGCAATTTAGCGCCATACGCACCTCGCGAGTGCCAGGGACTTCTTGGAAGTGATGGCTGGGTACCGATCCCATGGGCAGACGGCGCGCTGGACCGAGTGGAGGAGACAGACGATGTCCTCATTCTGGGGACAGGTCTCACAATGGTGGATCTGGTTCTGTCTCTGCGCAGTCAAGGGCATCGAGGTCGCATCTATGCTCGGTCCCGTCACGGGCTGATGCCTCAGCGCCATGCTCCTGCGGGAGCCTCTCCTGTCGAGCCACCGAAAACAGTGAAGGAACTTATTGATGGCTGTCGTGAAGCTGGTCAGGGATGGAGAGCGGTGATCGACTCGATTCGCGCTTCAACTCCGCACTTGTGGGGCGAACTCTCATGGAAGGAGCGTCAGCGGCTGCTCTGGCGATTGATGCCGTATTGGAATGTCGCGCGGCACCGGATGCCGCCGGAGGTTGCCGACGCAATAGAGGGGCTTGTTGAGCGTGGGACGCTAGACCTTGGAGCGGGCACCGTTATTTCTGCAACAGAAACTAACGGGTGGATTTGGGTGCAGTTCAACTCAGGACCCGTGCGCGTAAAGCACTTCATCAATGCCACAGGGCCATCGTGCAACTGGAAGCAGGCAAAGGTACCCCTTGTTGAGTCTGCTGTTCTCAACGGATTAGCGGAACTTGATCCACTTGGTCAAGGGGTGCTGGTTGATGAAGAGGGGAGAACTGACCCAACTGGAGAAATCCTTGCAATCGGGCCAATCTGTCGCGGATGCAGGCTGGAAACAACGGCAATGCCAGAAATTCGTGTTCAGGCGGATCGAGCCGCTGAACTGTTGCTTGCCTAAGAACTGTTCTCGTCTGCTCGGTGGCGAAGCATTGCTCTCACTAAATCGTCTGGAATTGGCTGGCTCGGTTTGAACTGAACTGTTCCCTTGGAGACCTTGAATCCCTGAAGTGCTTCGGCAAAATCAGCCACGGTATGTCCTGGAAAGAAGGAGCAATGGTTCTTGAAAGCGGCGTATCCCGCAACATATCCGTTTTGCTTGTAGCACGGAATACCGTAGGCAATCACTTCTTTCGCTTGTGGCAACTCCTCTAGGATGATCGCCCTAAGCTTCTTAAGCGCCTCTCGCATCTCTTGCGAGGCAACTGCCTGGAGGTACTCCTCAACGCTAGTCGCTGTCGTTGATTTGGTCATTGCGCCCATGCACGTAATATTACATGCTCAAGTTGAATTTGATTAGATCGTCGATCGAATTATGATGTGCGAATTGTTTTGGGACTAAGGTCGTTATCTTTTACGGAATGTATCAAAACCCTTCCCAAGGGTCTCTGGATCATCAATCATGGTTGAGATATCGCCAGATAAGGTGAAAATGATGATTCGATTGCGCCCAAAATTTGTTTGCCTCGCTGTATTGGCTGCCTGTAGCCTTCTTGCCCAAGGAGCTTTTGCCGCGGCGAAATCTCACGGACCTGAACTGGATGAGGTCAAGATTGCTCCTCATGCCGTTGTTGGCGGGTCGCCCACGGCGGTGACTGGCACGGTCAAGCTAGAAGATGCAGCCCCGACAGGAGGGGTTACGATCACCCTAGGCAGCTCGGATACCACCGTTGTGACTGTTCCTTCATCTGTGACGATTGCGGCTGGAGCCAAGTCCGCTGACTTTGCGATTTCAACTTTGCAGGTATCCAAAGAGAGCGAGATCAAGATCACGGCTACGCTTGGCACCAAGCACCGCTGTGAAGAGCTCGAAGTTCGACCTTTCGAAGTGAAGGACTTCTCATTTAATCCTTCGACAATTAAGGGCGGTTCCATCTTCACTGGATTTCAACCTTCGGTGGGAACGATTACGATCAACGCGCCGGCTGGTGCTGCCGGAGTCGTTGTCCAGCTCACCTCCGACACCGCTGGAACCAGTGCCAAGAACTCAGTCACGATTCCTGCCGGTTCGACTTCCGTGAATTTTTCACTGATCGCAAACTCGGTCCCCAAGACTACAGCGGTCAAGTTCACCGCCGCGATCGGTCACAGCCACAAGTCGGCGATTCTGACGATTACGCCGTAGTCTGTTGCTTCGATTCGGTCAGGAATCTTTGCTCGGGGCAATGATTCCTGACTTCCTTCGCGCGTCAGGGTATCACTTCAGCTGTGAACGATCCAGCTGTTGCGACTAAGCCCAGATTCGTCGGGGAGACTGCAGCAATTGGATTCATGACCGTCGTGGTGTGGCTCGCTGGCTTTACAGGAATTTCCTATCTCCTTTTTCCTGAGCTTGCGGCGCTCACCCATGAGGTTCTTCAGAGACCTAACGGTAAATGGGCGAGCCAGCCTTGGAAGTTGGTCGTCACCCCTACCTGTACGGCAGTGGCAGGAACCCTTATCGGAAACTGGAGACCGTATGGAGTTTTCACAGTTACTTTGGCGGTCTGCGCGGCCATTGCAGTTATTCGCGTTCTTCGGTCTCCAGTTGCGCCGGCAATATCAGCTGGGGTTCTCCCTATCGTCTTGGGTGTGACCAGCTGGCGCTACCCCGTGTGCGTATTGGGCACTTTGTGCGGACTAACGCTGATGCTGCTCGCGTGGAAGCGGATGCCGATTTCGCGTCTACTTCTGGGAGCGGGTCCGACATCTGGCACCCTACCTGCCAATCAATCGGTTTGGGTCGGTTCTGTGCTGTGCTTTGTGGTCGCGATCGGATTTGTGGCGCAGGCAACGGGTCTTCGGTTTATTCTCTTTCCGCCTCTCATTGTGATGGCCTACGAGATGTTGGGGAATCCGGAGACATGTCCATGGGCGAACAAGCTGGTGACATTCCCTCTCGTCTCCACCGTTTCAGCGGCCGTAGGTATTTGGGCGATCAGAAGTTTGCAGAGCCCTACCCTTGCGGCGGCAGTTGTTCTTGTGCTTGTAAGCATCATCCTTCGACTCACCAAGCTTCGACTGCCACCAGCCTTTGCCATCGGGCTTATTCCATTTGTGATGCGAGCTCCATCGGAGCTCTACCCAGTTTCAGTGGCGGCAGGGACCTGTTCGCTCAGTGTTTGGTTCTTCAGCCATCAATGGCTATTCTCCAAGCGGCCATCAAACGGGAGTTAGCCTGTTCCGCTGTTTTGGGTAGCGAGTTCAGCGTGATGCTGAATATTGGTTTCCCTGTGCTTCGCAGCCATCTTCTTCAGCATGAAATAAAAGATGCAGGCAAGTATCGCGCAGAAAAGGACGGACGCCTCCAATTTAGGAAGGCTGGGATCCTTGAAATTGAAGTAGGCAAGCTGGAACAGATTCAGCACGATGATTGCCCGC
Source organism: uncultured Armatimonadota bacterium (assembly GCA_903927025.1). Classification (GTDB taxonomy): domain Bacteria; phylum Armatimonadota; class Fimbriimonadia; order Fimbriimonadales; family Fimbriimonadaceae; genus Fimbriimonas. The sequence continues at coordinate 31,981 of CAIYLG010000021.1, read as the reverse complement.
AACATCCAATTGACATGAAGGCGTGCCAAAACGTAGACGCCGAACGGTGCCATAAACAGCACGACCGGAAAGGCGCACAGCCAGGTGCGAATCTGATAATTGGTAAGGCCATGGTCGACGAATGCTCGGTAGCAGTACCCAAGGATGCTGATCGCTGCCTGAAGAACGATGCTGATCCGCGTCGCCTTCTTTGCAGTCATGTTGAAGTGCGTGATCAGCAATAAGTAGAGGACAACGTCTCCGCCTGTGCCGAACAGGCTGGAAATCATCCCGCCAATAATGAGGATCAGCCCGAGGTAGAAAATGTCTAGTCGAGAATGGATGTTGACGGTTTCCTGTGTTCCTCGATGATCGCTTAGGTAATAGGTGATCACGAAGGTCGCACTTAGCGACAAGAACATGGCCTGAATGATGTAAACGGGAATCTTCTGGAGTAACAAAAAGCCAATCAGAGTTCCGACTGCGCAGACCGGCACGAAAACGAGGAGCGGTTTGTACTCCTTGATCCTGGTTTGGGCGTGGCTGAGAATAAAGATGCTTGCGCTGGTCATTCCAACGCTCTGAATCATCATGCTGAAATCGCGTGCGAGCACTCGATCCACCTTCAAGAATACGCTGAGGACGGGGAACGCTACCGCTCCACCCCCCTCTGGAGTGAACCCTGCGACGAAAGCTCCTCCGATCATCATCGCCGCGTAGTACCAGTGCGCAATGAAGAATGCGATGCTGTTGAACTGGCTGAAGAGGACGACCCAGAGAAGAAGCGCAGAGAAGTACCAACCCGTAAAAACTTTGCTTTTAAACATGGCGAAACATGACTCCGGGCACCTGATCGGGAAATAAAGGTTGCCAGCCAGCCCCAAAAGTGAGACGGTTGGGGCTGAGTATATCACTCGTATTTGTGCGAGTGTGGCAAATATTCAGATTCTACGATTAGGGTCTTTCTCGCACAGCGGCGCGTCCATTCATTTTAGAGTCGGATGTCTTCGGAAGTTGGGATTTCGGGCAGACTTTGATGAATGACTCGAGAATCTGCGATGGCGATTGCCGAGGTTGTCAGTTCATGCCTTGTGCAGGAGTATCCGCACAAGCTGGATCACCTGATGGTGGAGTCAGCGAGTGCCAAGTCGCCTCGGGAGCTGCACCCGTCGTTTTATGGAAGCTATGACTGGCATTCGGCCGTCCACTGCACTTGGTCACTGGTGCGTCTGCTCAAAGAGTTTGAGCTTGGTCAAAAGGTCGAGGTGACCCTGTGTGAAGTTCTCGGAGCAAAGAATCTCGCAGGCGAACTTGACTATTTGCACACCTCTGGACACGCGAGCTTCGAACGACCGTACGGCCTGGCATGGTTGTTAAAGCTGGCGGCAGAGCTCGCTGAGTGCAATCACCCAGAGGCAAATACTTGGCGAGTCAACCTGGCTCCGATCGCCTCGGTGGTTGAAGACCGAATGATGAGGTACTTGGAGGTGTTTGACTACCCGGTGCGCGTAGGGACTCATGCCAATACTGCTTTCGCGCTTCGGCTCGCTCTCGAGTACGCTACCGTCTGCGAACAGATAGAATTGACATCTAGGATCCGCGTTCGAGCGGCTGACTACTACTTGGCAGATCAGCGCTATCCGGATTGGATGGAGCCTTGCGGCGGCGACTTCCTGTCTCCAGCCCTCACCGAAGCTGACCTCATGAGCGCAGTTCTGCCCAATAAAGAGTTTGTTGGCTGGTTTGACAGATTTCTGCCTTCGCTGGGTCGACTCGTGGATGTGCCTAGAGTCGCTGACCGCACGGATCCTTCTGTCATCCATCTGGATGGGCTATGCCTGAGCAAGGCGTGGTCCTTCAACCGAATCGCGGCCGCGCTTCCAGAAAGCCATCCGCTTAAGGTTTCGATGCTTGAATCTGGAAACGTGCATGCTAAAGCAGGACTGGCGCATGTGCCTAGCGGGAGATTTTTGGGGGACCACTGGCTGCCGAGCTTTGCGGTGTATTTGGACTCCGCAGAATGAGGCGAATAGATTCCCGCTATTTAAGCGGGATCATTGACTGGATATTGTTCCATGCAAACCAGACGCCTGGATAGCCTTCCCACATGGTCTCCTGATGTCTGCATCCTCTTAGCTTTTCATAGAACTGGCACCCGGGGGCATTTTGGGCAAGGGTATGGATCGCCATATTCCTAGCACCTTCCTCTCGGAAGTGGGCAATCATTGCGAATACTAGGGAGGTTCCGATGCCGGAGCGGGCTTCAAGCGGATGCACGTAAAGCGCCCCAATCTCGGCGTCAAATCCTTCCAGGGATGCAGGCGCGGTTTGGCTTGCGAACCCGAGGATCTTTCCTTCCTCTCCGATAGCGACGAGGATGAATTTACCAGCCTTCAGGTCGCGTTTGATCGAAGCTTCCCGCCCACGCAGATCCCAAATGCGCTCCACGAACTCCTCGGGAAGGAACTCAGTGAAATTGATTCGCCAAGCCATCCACCCGATCAGTGAGATCTCGAAAGCATCCTCGTGGGTCGCCCGTCGAATGCCTGCGAATTTCGACTGTTCTCCCATTTTCTAGCGATTCTGAAGCTGCATCATTGTGATTCTGCGGGGTTGGTTTTGGTCAACGCTTTGGGGCTGACTACTGGGTCTTGGGTCGCTCCGTGAGGTTTTGAAACAGCTTGATCTCATCCGGATTGAATGGTGTGCCGTCCGGCCGGTAGAGGTCGTGGAACCAGAGCTTTGGCTCGGGAGTCCCTGGTTCGGAGCCCCAGGGGTAGATCGTCTGAGTTTTGCCGTAGACCAGGCCCCAAATGATGCATCCCACATGTTTGTCATGGAAGACGGGCAGGTTGGTCTCCACCCTTGAGCCAATCGGTCTCGCCATCCACTCGGTGCAGATGATCGGGCGGTTCAGTTTGGCGAGGCCTTCGAGGTACTTGGCCAAATCGGTGGCCACGCCATAGTGGTGGCACGTGGTCACGTCCGATGCATGAAGCTGAAGTTCAGTAATCCCTGCATCGCCGCCAAATGCTCCGGATGAGATTGGCTGGCTAGGATTGACTTCCTGAACCCAGCGATAAACCTCCGTAAGCAGCGGGAGAGCTTCTTTCCTTGGCTCATTGTAGATATCCCAAAGAAGGATGCGCCGGTCTCGCTTAAAGCTCCGTACGACATCCTGCGCGTACTCCTTTAGCTCTGGCCACTCGCTAGAGTCCTTTTCGGCTTTGGGCCCCGGGCATTGGAGCCAGCCGCAGTTGTGAACGCCCGGCCGGGTCTTAGGTTGGGGACCAATTTTGGGCTCCGGGTTCCAGCAACTGTCGAATAGAACCAGCATCGGCTTGATGTGGTGCTTCTCGGCAGTCGTCAAGAACTGGTCGACTCGATGCTTAAAACCCTTAGGGTCCTGCTTCCAGGCGAGGCTGTGGAGAAACACACGAGCCGTGTTCATTCCAGTGTGCTCAGCAAAGCCAAGTTCGCGATCGATGGTTGGAAGGTCGAATGTGTCGGCCTGCCACATCTCCAACTGATTGATGGCGGTGCTGGGAATGAAGTTGCAACCTACCAGCCAGGGCTGTTTGGAGTACCAGTCGGTCGCCTTCTTCTCGGTCCACCGAGGGTGAATGTCCGAGTGGACGGCAACTGTGGAGGCTAAGGCGAGAGCGAGAAGACCGGTCATCGAGATCATGAGTTGTTCTGAGACCGATCTTACGCTATCTGGTGGGCGATCATTCTATCCCCGGCCAGGGTTCAAGCCCTGGCCGTTGGGCAGACTGAAGTTCTGCGCTTCGTGGAGGATTCCGTGCCCCAACAAAATAGGTAAGGCACATTTACGTGAAGGTTGAGTCAGTTGCCCAGTAACGCCCAGACAAGGGCCGCTAACACCATAAAACCGATCCAGGCCAACGGGTTTTGGAGGAGCGGCCTGAGTCGTCCGGCGATGCCTGGTGCTGCTTGGGTTCTTGTGACGGAGGGCTGCTGTTCTCGCTTTAAGAGTTTCGCGAAGTTTGGCGAGTTCTCTGAATTTTCGTGCAGGACTGAAGAAGCTATTGAAGCGGACGAGGATGGCCATTCGCTTAGACGTCTCGCGCGAATGGCAAGGGCGATCCAGGCTCGAAGGTAGGTCGGGCTGATCTCGCATGTTCGGCGAAGCCATCGGACGGAACCTTCTCGATCGCCCGCTTTGGCGAGGCATCGTGCCAAACGGTAAGCATACAGTTCGCTGTTTGGGTCGGATTTGGCTGCCTGCTCAAACGCTTCCGCGGCCTTGTCGATCTGCTTGAGCCGCAGATAGGCGAGTCCAAGATTCGAAAACGCGACTGCCGAATGGGGCTGAATCTCCACTGCTCGGACGAGATCCTTGACTGCTCCGCGTGGGTCACGCATCCACAACTTATTCCAGCCTCGGTTCGCCCAACCTTCGCTCCACTGCGGTGCCAACTGCACAACGCGGTCAAAGCATTCAATTGCCTGGGGGCGGCGCTTGAGCTCACTAAAGGCAAAGCCCAGCAGATACCAGGCCTCAATGTGGTCTTCATTCTGCCGAATGACGCGCCGGAGCAGGGCAATGGCGAGTTGATGTTGGTGCTGGTCGATGCACAGCTTGGCTCTTTCAAAGTGACGCTGCCAGTGTCCTTCCCATCCAAGCGGCTGGTCGATCTGGTCTGACTGGTGGCGGGGAGGATTGGGAAGTTCGATGGGGAGTGGATTGGAATCTAAGGTTGCCCTTCGCTCTTTACGGCGACGCATCCGTAGGATCTCTCCAGCCGGAGATTCTTCAAGACCGACGGCAAGCGCCTCCGTTTCCTCCATCATCACCGAACGACCTCCGAGATCGTTTTTCGCCTGCCGCAAACTTCGCAAGCCTTTGGTCGGGGCGTGTTGGACGCCACGAAGTGGGCTGAGGTGGCGACCTGCTCAGGTCGTCGGTAACCGTGAAAGGACTGAACGAGCGCTTCTGCCTCCGCCTCGGTCATCGATCCCGCCTCTTCTCCGAAGACACAAGGATAGTAGTAGTTCCACACGAACCTGTGCAACCGCGAGTCATCCGTCTTTAACTGCACCAAGCGAGCGATCTCGGCAGGGGTCTCCGTCATCAAAGTGAGGGTGAGTAGGCTGGCCGATTCAAGCTTGCGCAACAGCTGGTGCCAGAGATTTTCAGCTCGGGTCATGTGCTGTCCCTCCTGCCGAGAACGGTTCGCCGAATCTGGAGGATGGTACCGATGGTGACAAGGCTGAGCGCACCTATCACCATCTCGGGTGATACAAGAAGGGACCAAAGCGAAGGACGCTGAGACGGGGCTGGCTGATCAGGATTTTGCGGATCTGCCGGATCGGTCTTCGCGGGCTGAGGATCGGGTTTCGTCTGCTTTGGCTGCATTGACGGATCGGGTGGAGACGGCTGCTGTGCCAAGTTTGCCGGATTCGCCTGGGATGCTTCTGGCTGCTTCGATGTTGAAGTCTGAGACGCAGCATCGTGCGCGGACGAGGGGTTGCCAGACGTTGGGCTTACGCTTTGGACCTGACGATCCTGATCTTCCTCAGTCGGAACCAGGGCGTGCGTCATCGCCAGAGTCCGCTGGTGACCGCCAAGCGCCGTGAATACCCCCATGAGCGCAAGTGCCAACACGAGTGCCCCGGCGACGGACGCGAGGTACCACTTGACAGGCAAAGGCGGCAGTTTAGACGGCATCGATCCTCAGGGGATGGTCCCACGCATGGTCGCTGCTAGGCACCAGGCACTGGGGTGTACTTCGATAAGTGGCGATGGGGAGCCGAGATAGGGCCGCGAACGTATAGCGATAGCCTGCCATGCCGAGAAGGCCGAATTGAACCAGCATGATGGCCAAGTGAATTGGAATCAGTTTCGGTTGGTTGGGAGCGGATTCAACGAAGCCAGCGAGTTGGATGATCATCATCGCGGCGATGACGGGTGCGAACGAAGATCGAACCGTGACAGCACCCTCTGCCACGGCGAATAATGCACATGCTCCTAACGCGGCGGGAACTGCCCAGTTCCACGGTAGCAGCGTTTGCATCGAAGGCACGATCCAGGCATACGCAGCGAATGACGTGAGAATGAGAGTTGGGCGCAGATCCGCGGAGAGACTGCCTGCTGCTACAAGTGAACGGGCTCCGAACGTGACCCCGAGGAGGACACCGGCTACAACGCCAAGCGGGTGGCTCGCAAGGTCACCGTTGGTAAGCGACCAAACGGTGTTCCCGATGAGAGCCGCGCCTCCCAAGCCGATCAGCAATGTCTTGATTGGCTCTGCGGCGACACAAAGCATGCCAATTCCAGCGACGGCCACTGCGATCCCAATCGCGAGCATTCCCTGCGCGCCACCAAGAACGCATCCGATACCCGCAAATCCAGCGATCACGAGCAGGACCAGTCGAGGGTTGGATGCACCATTAGCATTGCGCGCGGCCGTGGCCCGAAGGGCGAGCCCAGCTGCCGCGAGGCAGAGGAACGAAGCCCGGACTGGCCCTGCTGACTGTGAGGCTTCTCCAAGCCCAGATGTGGCAAAGAGCGCCAACGCAAAACCGCTTAGGATGAGGTCACGGTACCGGGAGTCGCTATCCAGCGCAGCCTGGTACCTGGCTTCGCCAGAATGGACAGGCAAAAGGGGCTTTTGTGTTGCCACCAATTTGCGCTCTCGGACAGCGAAATCGGGCTCCAGCCTGCGCTTCAACTGGCTGCCTCCGCGACAAGAGATTGCTGCCATTCAGGGTTTAAGCAGAGGGGTTTTTCGCTAGCTCGAAGCTGAGGTTCGGGAGAATCCTGAAGGCTCACATACAGAAGGATGGCATCTGAGCGTCGCGCCTGCCATTCAAGCAGTCGGCGGACGCGCTCAGGATCCGGAGTTGGCTTGAGCCGCGAAAGTTTTCGTTCGAGTATCGGGATATCCCTTGCCGCGTGGTTGATCCTCAGCTGAAACGGATGCTCTCCCTCTTGACATGCGACAAACCGAACTTGGTGTTTGAGCTCGCAAAGCTGTCGGCAGAGCGCGATGGCAAAGCAGATCGACTTTTCGTAGCGATAGGCTATCAAGGCCCAGTCATCGGCGTCAGGGGGAGGCACGGCGGTGTCGAGAACCACGCAGATCTCGTCGTCAGAAGGGTCCTCGAACTCGCGCACCGCTAGCTGCATCGGGTAGTCCGGCATGCGGAGGGATAGCGCGAGCGAGACATGGCGTGGGTTATCGCCCGCGCGGTACTGACGCACCCCAACGAACTCTTCCATTCCAGCTGGGTGCAGCGGTTGACGTCCACTTGCCCGTTTCCGACCGGAGAGCATTCGACTTGCCTGAGGCGTTAACTGAAGCCTAACAGGGAGGGCAAGTAAGGTTCGGTCAAAGGTGAAGGCGAACTCCCGGGTGAGGATGCTGCCAGGGAACGCGGTTCTGACCAACATCCCGCGGAGCGCGTATTCTCCTCGCTGCCGGGGGGTGAGACGCCAGTTGAATTCTGCCGCGTTCTGTTGGGGAAGCTGGCCGATGAACTTGGGAGGCGATTGGAGCAGGTGCCCTTCGCATTCCACAAGCACTTCCGCAGTGAGAAAGAGCAGGGAAGATCGATCACTCGGATTGAGCAACCGAAGGGTGAGCGGAATTTGAGACATTGCACGAAACTCAGCCTGTATGTCGGGTGGTTCGCAAATGGGACCGAGGTCGCTGGTGATGTGGGTGATCAGGGTGGCAGTAAGGAGCCATCCGAATGCAAGACACGCCATTGACATCACCACGACCCAAATCGGAGTTCGAACCGACGAGGTGAGCCCGGCTAGAACAATCGCAAACGACACAAGGAAGGCGATGCAATTGCCTCGCTGAAGGGTTGTCGTTGTCCGGGTCGGTGAAATCAGATCCATCGCGCTAGCTCACCGAGGCGTTAGGACATGGGCGGGCGAGTCTCGTCGATGAGTCGCTTCACGATCTCCTGCTTCCACTCGGTGGTGTTCATGGTTTCGCTGGAAGTTGTGTTCGGCAGAACGCGGTGGGGAAGGACGTGGGCGGCGAGGCGCTTCACATCATCTGGAACCACGTATGAGCGGTTTTCGACCAGGGCATGGGCTCGGCTGAGCTGCATGAGCTGGATGGCACAGCGGGGACTCGCGCCGACGTAAAGGAGCGGCGAAGTCCGGGTGGCACGAACGAGATGAATCACGTAGTCAACCAATGACTCGCTCATCACGACCTTGGGAACCAGGGCGATCAAGTCGCGCAGCTGATTGATATCCATCACCGGCGAGAGATCAAGCAGCGGATCGCGGACCTGGCGGTTCATAAGGATCTTCTTCTCGTCGGCTTCGCTAGGGTAGCCAGGGGTGAGTAGAACTTGGAACCGGTCGAGCTGCGCTTCGGGCAGATCGTTTACGCCTCGATGCTCGACGGGGTTCTGGGTGGCGATGACGATGAACGGATCGGGCAGGAGGTAAGTTTCACCTTCGATGCTCACCTGCCCCTCTCCCATCGCTTCCAAGAGCGCGCTTTGGGTCCGCGGGGTGGCTCGGTTGAGTTCATCTGCGAGGAGGATGTTGGTGAAGACTGGACCGGCTCGAAACTCGCGGGATCGGGGGTCGAAATAGCCAGTGACATCGGCGGGCAGAAGGTCCGGCGTGCACTGAATTCGCTTGAAGCCACAGTCGACGCTTCGGGCAAGGGCTCGAGCGAGCATCGTCTTGCCGACGCCGGGCTTGTCCTCCAGAAGAACGTGACCGCGAGACAGGAGGCTGGCGATGATAAGGCGGATGGTCTCGTCCTTTCCGACGACAACCTTGGAGACATTGTCAACGAGAGACTGAATGCTGGAGAGCTGCTCTCTCATGCCTTGGCTCCCTGGAGCCCTCGGTGCAGCGGCGCACCGCTGCGAACGAGGGCCAGCGGGCGGCTGCCGAGCAGAAACGGAATCACCCAGCGGAGGAGGACCGATGCGGCAATTCCGCCAGTCAGGACAAAGGCAGTTTCCCGCACTGGTTCGGCGCCGATGTCCGATAAGAGCCTTTCCCCAAGTGCCGAACCGAGGAGACCGCTGAGGTTTGAGGCGACGGCTTCAGTCGTGAAGCCGCCTAAAAGTACAACTGCACCGGCGGTGAACCCGACCAGTCTCAGACCGACAAGAAAGCTGTCTCGGCTACGATTGGGATTGAGGTTCATCATGCCAAGCACGGTGCCGGCAGCGGTGATAAGGAGGGCAAGGGCGAGGAACATAAGTATGGTGGTGGCGAGCGCCAGAAGGCCAAGTCCTTCCTCTCGAAGGGCAGCCGCGAAAGGCAGGGCGATGAGATAGAAGAAGGCCGCGGTGGCGGCGGTGTCTGCCATGAGGGCGATTGAGCCGGTTCGGACGTGGAGATTTCGGCAGTGGCTACAGGTTTGGTCGGAGCGGCGGTGCTGCCAATCAAATCGACGGGTGAGGAAAGCAGCCAGTGAACTCATGAAGGAGATGGCTCCAATCCAAACCAGCATCTTCATCCGGAATGTGTCCGGGAGCTGCTCTATTTGAAGTTGATTGATGGCCGAGTTAACCGGGAGCTTACTGGAGGTCAATCCCTGTGCCGCGCACAGCTGATTCATGCCGCCAAGCGCCAGCAAGGCCAGCCCTATGAATCGCCCGGCACGCATTTATCCAGCCTACTCCCGGAATTGACTCCGTGTCGGTCACATTTCCGGGGGACATGTCTGGTCAAAGCTGCTTGCCGAGTTACGACGCCGTGTGCGCTCCACGATCAGCCTGAATGCGGATAGGACCGATATTCCCGTTCCGATGACACCCGCTTGTGGCCCGTCAGCCCAAAGTAGTAAACCCAGCATCATGGTCGCCGCAAACCCGATGTGTGAGTTTCTATACACGCCGAACCCAGCCAGGGCGAAAATAATCCAGAAAGCCATGTGACTCCACTGGATGACCCGAAGCAGCTCCCAGTTTGGAGGGAGTTTGATGTTCAAAGTTGATGGGAAGAGCCATATCTGTGAGTAGGTGTAGGTTGGTGTGACATGGTGACGAATCTGATCTAGGACAAGTCCACTCACGCTGAGAGCGTCCGCATAGCTGATGGTCATGCAGATTGCGCAGATGACAACCAAGCCGCCGACTGCCTTATCGATTCTCCTCATTGCCAATGAGAGTCTGGGGACATGATTTTGGCTTCTCATAGCGAAGTAACGTCATCCTACCGCTCCTGAACTAGACCACCAGTTTCTCCAGATGGCTGAGAAAAATAAAAAAAGTGCCACGAGCTTTAACTCGTGACACTTTTCAATTTTAGCGTTTAGCCGCTCTTACCAGCGATTGCCGCCGCCGGATCGACCGCCGCCGCCGCCGCTCGATCGGCCGCCGCCACCGCCGCCACCATAACCACCACCGCCGCCGCCGCTGTTGCTGCGTGGCTCACGTGGCTTGGCTTCGTTGACGGTCAGAGTTCGGCCGTCCATCTGTCCATTGTGCTTGTCAGCAATTGCTGCTTCCATCTTGTCTCCGTCGATGTCGACGAAGCCAAAACCTCGGCCCTCAACGATGCGAGCATTGCTGGCACCGTAGGCGCTGAAGTGGGAAGTGAGCTGCGACTCGGTCGCGGAATACGGCAAGTTGCCGACGTAAAGTGTTTTATTAGCCATTTGAATGGTCTCCTTGTTTCAGATGTTTCGGTCCAGAAGCAATAAATCGAATACTGAGACCGGTCGAAATCGGGAGCCCATCGAAGAATGTACCAATTGATCGTAACACCAGTAGTATACCGTGGTTTTCGGAGCAATTTACATTTGCTTGTGCTTTCGGCTCCACTGCGCGGGTAACGGTCTGTGTTTTTGAATTTGGAGGCGCTCTGGTTTGATATTCTTGCGGTTTAGTCTTTCGCGCTGTTTCATGATTTGATGGTCATCCCTTGCGCGGAAGGGAATTTGAATCATCCCTCGGCGTTCGAGATCTGGTTCGATCGGGAGCAATCGAACCTAACAATTGCCCAGTCTGTGTCTATCGGCGCCAAATGATCGTCGCTTGTGTCGCTGTGTTGGTGCACCGCCCTTCAGATCGATTGCGACCACGGTTACGAACCGTTAGAATGGTTGCATGAAGAATCTGAGCGCTTCTCGACGACATTTCACGGCGGTTATTCCGATCTTGGGTCTGCTGCTGTCGCAGGCCGCATCCGCTTCTCAAGGCAAAGCGGCGAAGGATATCTATCCAGAGCCAGATGTCGCACCAAAAGAGATCAAGGCGGCAATCGCCTTGGCCAAGAAGACAAACAAGCGAATCATCCTGGACTTTGGCGGCAACTGGTGCGGAGACTGCCGCGTGCTGGACAAGTACTTCCATGATGCGCCCAACGCCGCTCTGCTCAAAGAGAGCTTCATCCTCGTCGACGTCAACATCGGCAAATTTGACAAGAACAAGGACATCGCCAAGACTTACGGCGTGCCTCTCGATAAGGGAGTTCCAGCGCTTGCGGTCCTAGATTCAAAGGGGAAGCCTCTCTTCAGCCAGAAGCAGGGTGAGTTCGAATCGATGCGGTCGCTGGAATCAAGCGCATTGACCGATTTCCTCAAGCACTGGAAGCCTTGATTGCCTAGTAGTTTAGAGAGAAGGAGGCTGGTTACCGGCCCACCTTCTCTCGCAGACCGTTGGACCATACGACGAACTGGAACTTCGATCCATGCGGGGCGCTGACCTTGAAAATGGCGTTTCCTGCTGGCAGAGTCTTAAGAGCACTGGAACGATTCGAAGCGAACACCTTGCGGTTGGAGTCTGTTTGATAGACGCCAGATTCGTCGACGCAAAGAAAATCACCTTCCCTCATGAGTCGCTCTGAGTTCATCTGATTTCCATCGGGAAGGATCAGGTGGATCATCCCAGGTGCTCCGTGATAGTGGAGGGCGAAGTGAAGAGGTTGAGCCGCGTTGGGGTTCTGAATCGTGATGGATTCATTCCCTGAATTGGCTTCGGATCGCAATTCCGAAACAGGCGTAAGCCAGAACGACTTGGGGCCAACCTGCTCGAGATGATATTTGGCGGTGAGAGATTTGAGCTCGTCCTTTTGCGCGGATGAGAACGCATTGGCGGTTCGGGCGTTTTCCCAGGCTCGAAAGGCTTTGAAGATGGAGTCTTTCTCTCCGCTCTTTTCCACCGCATCCTGGGTGAGTCCCAGCATGTACGTAGCGTCCCAGCCGACTGACTTCGCCTCCAAGTTCTCGGCATCGTAAAGTGACCAGTCACTGTGCCAATCCTGGATTCCAAAAGTGGGAGGCAGGAATGAGTTCTGGAAGCTGTGCCGAACATCTTTGCCCTCCGTGCCCCAACGGTTTTCGATAGGATCGAACATGTTGTTGCCGCCGCCGATGTTGCAGTTCCCCACATACTCCCATTCGCCGGGAAGAATGCCGGCACCCATCACGCGGGGAGAGTGACCGTGGTTCAACTTCGCGAAGGATTCCGTGAAGCGACGGATAAATCGACGCACCCCGTAATAGCCCTGGTTCAGGTAGAGCGTGCTCTCGAGACCGTCGAAGTCGATGTATTCCATGCCGTTTTCAGTCATGACGCTTGCATAGTAATCGGCGTACTTTTCCGTCATCGACATGTCTGGACAGAAGCCGTTGTAGCAATTCTGCTGAAGCTTGGCGAGCACATCGCCAGATTTATGAGCCTGTGCTTTGGTTCCATCCACGCCGCGCTTGATTCCGGTTAGGGTCCATGGGGCGGTGGTGCTGATTGCGGTGTATTGAAGGATCTCAGTGCCGATCTGAAGGAAGTTGGAATCGTCGCCATTTGGCCAAGTGCCCTTCTCCGCAAGAAACGATGGGTCGGTGACCACAATCTCCGTGTCGCTCTCGTTCAGGCTTTTGGCAAGGTTGGTCCTGCAGACGGTCTGAAGGTGACTGCTGGCAACGGGCGTCACGTCGCTGCATCGGCCCGGCTGAAGGAAGAGGCACAGGGTGTGCAGGCCATACTTGATGCCGTGCTTGCGGCATTCATCGGTGAAATCTTTGTAGGTTTCACTTCGACCGCCGGAGAAGCCCACGCGCTTGCCCTGCCAATGGTCGACAGGGTTGGCGTAGTACTCACCCTGTCCCTCATCCTGCACAGCATTGAGCGTGAGAGCCTCCGCGTACTCGATCATCCTGTCGTGCGGCCCGCCGTTCCAGGAGATATCGGGGCGCTGGAGGGCGGGGTCATGGACCCACTTGCCGTCGATCTTGGGCTGCGGAAGTCGCTCTGCTTCAACGATCTTGTGTAAGGTTTCCAGCCCCTTGTCGGTGGCGCAAGCATAAAGGGCTACCGATGAACCGATGAAGTCCACGCCTGGGATGGGATCGCTGACTTGCGTTCGTGGTCGCGAGCGAGGAAAACCAGGGAGAAGCGACCACGTCTGCGTATAGCTGATGCGTCGATCGCGCGAGTGGTACGCGATACTGGATCCGAATTCCGGCTCGAGCTTGGCGCCAAGCCCATCGATGTTCTGAAAGAACTCATCCGGGTGGGAGGAGAACGCCACATCGCTGATGCCATCGCCGCCAAGGTTGAACCACTGCCCCTCGTGCAGATCCGGCGGGACCGGCCACTTCTTTGGATCGAAGGTGTGAACGTAGTAGCCGAGACCGTGCGAGTCTCCATCGACAGGTGGGCCGGAAATGGTGTTGTCATCAAGGCCCAGCAGGCCGATCGCCCAGTGCTCATCACGGACGACGCCGATGATATCGCCAATATATTGGCCGATACTTGTCTTTATTGGTCCCCATACGATGTTATCAGCCTTGCCTCTGTTGGTCAAGGTGATCAGCTTGAATTTGACGTAGGCGGGTTTAGGCTCGGCTTTGACAATGGCAGTCGCACCTGTTGGAAACTGGATGGTGAACAGCTCTTTGTGCTTGTCAAAACTGGCTGATGAAGGCCGAACCAGGTCGTGATATGGAGTGCCGCTCTCGTGGATGCTGAGCAATGGCGACAGTTGGCTCTTGGCGATATATTCCTTTCCTGTCTTCCGATCAGTAAGGGAGACGATTACCCCCTTGCCATCAATCTCGATCTGGGCTTCGTGAGTCTTGAAGGTCGTGGTTCCCGGAACAAGGAACCAAAGGGCGGCGATGCTGATGGGTAGGGAGAGCATGGGCTTTCGGCGTAACTGGGCGTCCCTGAAGTATGGATCAATCGCGATTTGGGGTCATGCTTTGGCCGGTTGGCAAGCTTAATGAATCCCGCACTCCCCGGATGGGTGCCGAATAGAGGAGTGCGAGTTTTCTTAGAGGTTCAGTGTGTAGGTACCGAACTTGTCTGTGGATGCCGTGGCATTTGCCATCTTCCCATCTCGCATGATGGTCAGGGTGTATTTCCCGGCGGCGAGGCGGTCAATGGCGAAGGTGCCCGCCTTCCCGGTGGTGGCCAGTGAGCCAAATGGCATCGAGTTGTTCCGCGCCAACACGCTTGCGTTAGGGACTGGCTTGCCGAGCTGATCCACGATTCGGCCATGGATGGGGTGGCCGGGTGGCATCGAGATCGAACGAATCTGAGTCCTATGTCCGTTTGGCTCAAGAAGGTAGGTCGGGCTGAAGCTGTCCGCAACTCCGTGTCCCTGCGCCATCACGACGTACGTTGCTTCCTTGTAGACGTGGGTAAATGTGTACTCCCCTCGTGAGTTTGTCGTTTGGTTCTCTGTCGTCATCGCTCGCCCTGGTTCAAAGAAGCGCATGATGCAGACTTCCACCCCCTTGAGCGGTTTGCCGCTGGAATCCACGACTTTGCCAAACACGGTGTCTGGTGTGATTCGGTGCATGCGTAGTGTGAGCTCGTGTGCCTGGCCAACCTTTACGCGGCCAGAGTCTTGAGTATCGGAACCTGCTCGAACCCAGAGGCTGCTTACTTCTGACTTTTGTGGATGCAGGGTGGCGGTACCGTCAAATCCGGTCTGCGCGGTGAGAGTTTGAGGCTTTCCTGTCGAGTCCGTGAACCCGTAGTTCAGAATGTGTTCTTCCATTGGTTTGCTGTCTGCGTCGAGCACTTTGCACTCTATTTCGACGACATCCTCCTTCGCCGGTGTGGTCAATGTCACTTGTTTGGTCTCTCCATTGCGGACAGTGATAGTCGAGCTTGCAGTTTGATAGCGGTCGAACTGGTTGATCTTGTGAGTACCAGCTGGCACCCTTACTTTGAATGCGCCATCTGGGCCGATTGGACCGACAAACAAGCCATCTGAATCTTCTCCGTCTAAGGAGACGCTGACCATAACTTTTGAGGCCGGAGCACCGGTTTGGTCAACGACCTTGCCCTGCAGAAGTGCTCCCTTTTCCAACTTGAACTCACATGATTGGATGTGACTTGTTGAAGCGTTCGCTTCCAGCGAGTGGGTTGTCCAGTCTCCCCTAAGAGGATCCGGCAGCCGGCATGTCACCCGATATTTGTCAGAAACCAGCCGCTTGAGCTCAAACCTCCCGGATTGGTCTGTTCGTGTATTTCCCGCGACGCCGTTCTTGGTCCGAGCAAATATCTGGGCACCAGGGATAGCTTTTCCGTCCAGCATTACCGTGCCGTTAACTCGGTATGCGGGAAAGACGGTGACTCGAAGCGGTTTACCGTCGGTTGAGTTTTTGTAGATCTGAGGCTCTTGAGCATAGCGGTCATCGTCTGCTGCAAACCCGGTATAGCAATCTGACATCACGCCTCCGACTTTAGCGAAACCAGCAACCGTTGTCGTTCCTCCGAACTTGACCGAGAAGCTCTTTGGAAGAATCGTCGCCCATGGTCCATCGTAATAGTTGCTGGGACCCACACGAATTCCCGAAACCGGTTTTCCAGCTGAGTCAATAACCCTGACCATTGCATCGCCAACCTTATGTAGCCTTACGATCTTGCCCAGCTCGCGGTCAAATCGCTCCCATCCTATGCCGAGATCCTTTCGTTCCGCAACCACCGAATAGAAGTCGTCTGCTGGGATCGGCCCGCCGTAATATCCATGAACATCCGATGTGACTCGGACCTCCTGAGACGACCCAGTATCGAAGTTCCTAAAGGTGTAGTAGACGGAAGCACCTGCAACGGGATGCCCTTGGCTGTCCAACACCCGTCCCTTCAAAGACAACTTGCGGGCAGGATGTTTGGAACTGTGTTGTGGAGCGGCATGAAGGCGCTGGGTGAGGCCAATCGCCACGATTGCAATGATTGTGGCGGCAAGCCAGCCTGCGGAAGAGATTGGTGGGCGCGAAGAGGGAAGGACAATCCTTTTGATTCGAGAGACCAAAGATCCCTGGTTTGCCGCCAGGGCCAGTTGTGGGACGGGATGGCGCATCTGCTCCAGGCCGAGGAGGGCTCTCGCGTACTGCTCTCGATTACCCAGTATGGTGATGGCGAGGTCGTCGCAACAGTTCTCCCGCTCGTAACGAACGACCGACGAGATCCACCAAACGGCAGGCTGAAAGAAGAGGACAGTCTCCACGATCGACTGGCATAAGTTGACGAGGTAGTCGTACCGGCGAATGTGGGCAAGTTCGTGCGCCATCAGCGCTTCGACGTCGCTGGGTGGCAGCTTCATGAGCGCGCTTGCAGGGAAGATGACGACCGACTTGAGGAGTCCGACTACGATCGGAGTCTCGATCCGATCCGACATCCTGAGCTCAACCGATCCTTTCACTTTGAGGCGATTCGAGATTGAAGTAAGCACACCGAGCCATTGAGGATCGGAGACCCGCGGTGACCGCTTTATCAAACTTTGAATCGTCGTCAGTCCGCCGATGAGCCGAACGCACATCAGCGCCATTCCGAAGATCCAGAGGAGTACCGCCTTTGGAAGAAATTCGTCAATCCTTTGTCGCAAAGTCACCTTAACCGGTGCGCTCTCAGCCAATTTGACAGGTTGAGAGGCGACCACTCCCCTTGGAGAGGTGGGCGATAGAGACGCACTTGTATGGGTATTCGGTTGGGCCTGGGCGGGAGTAGCAGGACTTAGCAGAGAGTAAGTAGCGATCGGTCCTGCAAGACAAAGAACCAGCGCTGCCAGGGCCAGCCCGTAACGCAGGCGTGCGTTTGATCGTGGCAGGAAGAGGCCGACTAGGAACAGGACGAGGGCGACGAGTGCGATCTCCCAAAGGGAGTGGACGAGCGTCCAGCCAAGGGTGTGAGCGAGGTTCACTTCTGTTCCTCCAGGTGATCCAGGAGGGATCGGATTTCGGCGAGTTCCTCGGGGGTTGCCTTCTTGGAGCTTAGGGCGTTGAGGGCCAACTTGTGGGCGGAACCTCCGAACGCTCGCTCAACGAGGTCGTCGATGAGGGTGCGCTGAGTGTCTGCCTGGGCTTGAAGCGGGGAATAGATGTGTGCGCGACTGTCCTCGTTGCGTGTCACCAGTCCCTTTTCAAACATGATCTGCATCAGCTTGAGCACGGTGGTGTAGCCAATCTCTCGCCGCTGATTCATGTCTTCGTACACCTCTCGAACGGAACTGGGACCAAGTCTCCAGAGCACGCTGAGGATGTCCACTTCGCTGTTGGTGGGTTTTTGTTCCATAGCCTTGCTTCGCATTATACGAAATGATTCGTAGAATGCGTCGACAAAGTACGAAAAAATTCGTGAATTGTATACTGGCCGCGATGTCTCACCAGGTTTGGCGGCTCTGCAGTTCCCTTGGCATCTTCGTCGGCGCTCTCGCAGGAGCGCATTGCGTTGAACCGTCGTCGGCTAGTTGGCTTCCGACCCAACCGGGCGATGGAATTCGCTTCTTGGTCTGCAGCTATGACAGATCTCGCTTGACAGAGGCAAAGCCCATTGCTATTGGGAAGCATTCGATAAGAGATGCAGTCTGGTCGTGCAGCTCCGGTCAGCTTGGTTCCGAGCTAACCGTTACGTTTCGACTGCTCGAAGGGAAGGCGACTTCGACAGGCGTCGCGGTGGCATTTGACTTCTCCAAGTGGAGCCCCAAAAACTACGTGCTGGTTCCTGGTGTGGTCTACAACGGCAACCGGTTCCACACGCTAAAGGGCGGCTACATGCCGGAATTTCCACCGAGCATGTTCTTCAATCCGAAGCTGCCGCTGACGACGTCCGATAATCCGCTACTGTCCGTAGAACCTGGTGAGCCGGGAAAGATTGAACTTCTAACTGGCAACGCCTCAACTCCTGCAATGGGGTTCTTTGACCCCGCCGACCACAGCGGATTTCTGCTGTTGACAGAGCAGAAGAGCCGATTGGGCAACCACGGACTCTTCATCGAGGAGAACGCTTCTCAAGATCAGGCAACCCTGGTGGTGAGCGCCCCAGGGGTGCGGGATAAAGCGGCCCAATTTGGAGGCTTTGCCGAGAGTGGCGATAAAGGGACGACTTGGAAACCAGGGGATTCCGTGACGCTGAAGTTCCAGATCCTCAGATTCAGCGCCGCCTCCATTCCCGACTTTCTAGATCGGTTCGCACAGGTGCGGAAGTTAGTGACTGGACCTAACCATCCTCGGAATTTGGTGCCGATGAGTGAACTGTCCGACGTCGTAGTGCCGCGCTTCAGCCGCCGATGGACGAAGGGGCCGCTGGGCGGCTGGTATGCCCCCGAGAACGACAACAACTTCCAACTGGGTTGGGTCAGCGGCTTCATGCAGACGCCCATGCTCGCCCTAAACGACTCGGTCGAACGAGGCCGAATTTGCGAGCAGCTCGATTTTGTGACTTCGAAACTTCAGGGAAAGAGTGGCTACTTTTATGCGGGGATCATGGCGGATGGACGACTGCGCGCAGATCGAACCACGAAAGCTCGTCTCCTCGCGCTGACGCGGAAGAATGGCGACGCCCTTCTGATGTTCTTCAAATTCTTCAAGATTTTGCGGGCGCAGGGGTACGGGGACCTCATCAAACCAACCTGGAAGGAATCGGCTCGAAGACTGGCGGAGGCGTTCTGCACCACGTGGGCTAATCACGGTCAATTTGGCCAATATCTCGATCCGGCTGACGGTTCTATCTGCGTATTCAACACGACCGGTGGTGCGATTGCCCCCGCTGGTTTGGTGCTGGCGTCGGAGTATTTCCACGAACCTAGGTATCTCCGAGTTGCTTCTGCGGCGGCCAGGTCTTACTTTCACCGAGACGTCGAGGGTTTGGGGCTTACGAATGGAGCTTGCGGAGATATCTCCCAAGATCCGGATTCGGAAACAGCGTTTGGGTTTCTTGAATCTTTGATCGCCCTCTACGGTGTAACTGGCGATTCATCCTGGCTGACCAAGGCGAGAGCGGAAGCGAATTTGGCGTCAACGTGGGTCCTCTCGTACGATGCAGAATTTCCTCCCCAAAGCCAAATTGGGAAACTGCGCTCCCATATGGCAGGAGCAGTTTTCGCCAGCGCGCAGAATAAACATGCCGCGCCCGGCATTTGCACGTCGTCTGGAGACGACCTATTCAAGCTGTACAGAGCAACCGGCGAGGTTCGCTACGCCGAGCTCATACGTGACATCCAACACGCCGCCGTCGAAGCGGTAGATATGCCCGGTCATCCTACTACCGGCACCGGTTTCGGGGCCTGCATGGAAAGGATTCAGCCCACCGACGCCGAAGGGAAGGGAGCGATCGGAAACTTCTATCCCACTCAGAATGCCTGGACGGAGCTGGACAACCTGATGATGGCGACGGAGCTTCCGGGCGTGTACGTTCAAACGGATCGTCACTCGATCTTTGTTTTTGATCATGTCGAGGCACGGATTGTTGAGCGCAGGGACGGGGTGGTGACGTTGGCGCTCACGAATCGGACCGCCTATGATGCGCGAGTGTCCGTGTTTGCGGAGAGCAGCCAGGCGGCGAAGAAGCCTTTGGATTACGTGGCGTACCTAGGGTGGCCGAAGTTTGAGGTGCCGTCTGGGAAGACGGTGACGGCAAGGGTTCGGGCGGGGAGACAGGATCCTTAATTGCGCTTGCGTAAGCGAAGGTTTGCTTCCTGATTCCGCCGCCGAACTGCCCTTATTGGCCCCAGTAGTACATTGGATTTCCGTTCTGATCACGGATGTTGTACACCTGCTGGCCTCGGTAGATGGAGTAGCTCTGGTAGATCTGATTCCCGGGTCCAATTTGAAATGGGACTGGCCCTGACACGACGGAGAGGTTGTCGCCGATTCGATACACCGTGTTTTGTCGGTTGTAGTACCACTGCGGACCGAGGTCAATATTGAGCGTTCCGTTATCGGTCTGAAGGACTCCGGCCGTGTAAGGCACGTTGTTTATCGTGTAGGTGCTAAAGCCCGTCAGCTGGCCCGATCGAACGTTGGGGCCGGCGGGAACGGTGATGTTCGGGTCCGTTTCGGTGCCCATCCAGAAGGCGCGGCCACTTTGACGGCGCAACGAGACAACCAGTCCCCCGCGACCGTTCACCAAGATTTGGGATGCCAGCACAACCCCGTGCCCATCGACCAGAACCTTGGACCCGGTGACGCGGACCTTGTCCTTTAGCTTGATTTTGGCGACCTGATGGTCGACATACCATGTCGGCCCAAGGTCGACAACGCTGGTTCCTCCGCCGTCTTTGTTCTGCACAAGGAGGGTGACTTCGTCATCGTAACCGCCATCTGGGAGAGTTTTGACGATGCCGGTGACCTTGCCGGTAAACGTGAGTTTGTTTCCGGAAGTGTAGTATTTGCCCCAAATGTCGGTCGCTCCGTTATGGTTCACAACCCGGATCGCTTGGGCATTTGCCTGCGCGCATGCCGCGATGAATAGCGTGGTGCCTAGAATTGTTTTTCGCATTGTCGTCTCCAGAACTGAACTGTCTAGCTGTTTGACTTCATGCGGTTTGAAATAGGTCCTCAATTGTGCGAGGTCCCATTTGAGGCGACCTCATTGGGTGGATAACGCGTTAGTGATGCCTGAAATCGCTCGAACCAGTCGAGTCGATTTGGATACATTGAAGTGCGTGCCTAAGACACAAAGCGAGTAGGCAAAATTAATGTGCCGGCAAAAACCAACTGAGGCTCCCCCTTGAGCCATCGCTCGGGTGCATAGAAGCCAGTGGCGGATGAAAACACGCCACTGGCTTCGATTCATTGAAATCGTCGCTTGAGTCAGAAGTCAGGGCTTGTCGACAGGGCAACTGAACTGCCCTGCCTTTGCCGCCATGACTCGCTGTGAGCCCGTCCATTCCTATACGAGCTGACCTTTAGTTGCCGCCAGAGTGCTGCATGGTTGTGTGATGAACCGGCTTTCTCTTCTTGTGGTGCACGGGCTTGTGCTTGATCGGCTTCTTCTTGTGGGGAGCGCTGAGATGATGGTCGAGCCACTTCTCGGCATGCATTGCAGAGTGGTGCACTGTATGCTCGGCGTGCATCGCCGCGTGGTGGGTGGACTTATCGTCCTGCTTTTGCTGACCGCCAAAGCCAAATGCGCAGACCATGCTTGCCAAAGTGGCAACCGTTAATAAAGATTTCAACATGACAATTCTAGCTGGCGTCTGAATAATCAAAAAGGTTCCACGATTTTTGATGATCTTTCTATGATCGGGTCTCGTCCGAGTTGTGGTTGCCAGACACCTTATGCTTTTTATCGCGCCTTTCCTCCATTCCAGCATCCCGTTGAAGAAGATCACGCTCAATCCTGCTGAGCAGGCGGCTACAGTTGCCGACGGTACGGGAACTCTATCGATCACCGTAAACACGGGGAGAGGCTGTCGCATTGGAAGCGTACAGGTGCACAGAAGGCAAGCCGTCGATGCGGATGCGGGGATGTGGAGTGGAATCAAGGTTGGAAACCGTTGGTACACGTCGGTTTCCTCGCTGCATCGGCCCAAGGTTTCTAAGGTCGGAAATCAGCTTCTCATCCGCGGCATTGAGTTCGGGGGCGGGGGCATTCGGGTTGCTGAGACTTGGACACTGTCTCCCATCAAGGATTCGATCCGATGGAAGATTGACCGTACCTACCTTGATTCAGGTGTCTTGGAAGACACATCCATGCCGCAGGCAACGTTCCCAACGATGAATTGGTGGACGGGAGCGCTTCTAGGGACAGGTGGCGTTGCTTGGGGAAAGCTGTTTGACATGCCAAACGCGACCTATGGCGTTCACACCGGCTCTGCGACTTTGTGGAACTCTTCAACTGATGGATGCCTCCGTGTTGAGGCAAGCGGCAACAAATCCTCGCAGACAGGATTAAGATTCCACCGGTCAATCGACGGCAAATTCTCGATGGCGGTGTCGGCTACACAGAATAGTCGAATCCCAAAGCATGGCAAAGCTCGCTTTCTTCGAGATCGAGAGGACGTTTGGACGCCGTTTGCGGTCAAAGAGGGTGAGAAGATTAGTGCCACGGTTGAACTGAAGGCGCTGAGCTTCAAGGACACATTTGCCCGTGGCGACTTCAAGGGCCTGGACACCGGAGCGATCACCGAGCTGGTCAACACCATCGGTCGCATCGGCGTCATTGACGACAATATTGTTGGCAGCAATGGTTGGTACAGCGGCTACGCGGTGCTTCATGAGCCATGGCTTGCACGTGTCGGTGCAACCCTGGACGATCCGAACTACCTGCGCTCCAATGGAGCATGGCTGGACTACGCTCGCGACCACGCGATCTCAAAAGAAGGGATGGTGAAGTCGCGTTGGTGCTACACCGCCGGTGATGCCCAGCCAGGCACGTATGATCCGGAATCTGGGTTCTACGAAGCGCAGTGGGGCAGGCTCATGGATACTCAGTCCTCCTACGTGACCAACGTGGCAGACCAGTTTGATCTCACCGGAGACCAGGTTTGGGTCAGCGGGCAGAAGAAAGCCTGCGAGTCCGCCTTGGACTACCTTTTGAAGCGGGACTCAAACGGCAACAGCCTTGTCGAAATGGAGAACAGTTCCTACCGCCAGCGCCGCTCGAGCGACTGGCTGGACATCGTGTGGGCCTCATACGAAAACGCACTGGTCAACGCCCAGCTGTATGGGGCGCTGTTGAAGTGGTCAGCTGTGGAGCGGCTTCTTGGCGACACAACGCAGGCGAGTCGATACAGCGAGTTTGCGGCCAGGCTGAAGTCAAGCTTCAATAAGCCGATCTCAGAGGGAGGCTTTTGGGATCCAGAGAAGGGTTGGTACGTTTACTGGAGGGAGGCCGACGGCTCCGTTCACGGCAACAATCTCACCATTCCCGTGAACCTGTCCGCGATTGCGGAAGGGATCTGCGACGACCCCGTTCGCCAGCATCGTCTTTTGGCAACGATTGAGTCCAAGATGCAGGCGGAGTCGCTTCTTGCGTGGCCAGCCTGCTTCGAGTCGTTTGCCCAGGGAGAAGGTGCAGATGACAAATTTCCGACGTACGAGAACGGGGACATCTTCCTTGCTTGGGCTGAGTACGGGGTGCGTGCGTTTTCTCAGAGTGACCCCAAAACAGCGCTGAAATATGTGCGCCGTATTGTGGATCAGTACAAGACGGATGGTCTCGCCTTTCAGCGATACCTCCGTGCAAGCGGAAAGGGCGCGGGGGATGACATCCTTGCCAACAACTGTAGCGTCATCACCGGCCTCTACCGCGACATTTACGGAATTCAGCCCAAGTTCAACCGGCTCTACTTGGAGCCGCACCTTGTTCCTGAATTGAACAGCACGCGAGTGGACTATAACCTTCGGGGACAGCGTCTCAGGATCAACCTGTCGGTTGGCGACTATGAAGTGACCCATGAGCACCTGAGCGTTCGGTCATCCGCGGCGTTTGGAGTGGAATTTGGACCTGGCCAGTTCAAGTTTTTCTCGGGAAGCTCAGATGTGCCCGCTTTCAACCTGGTCGGATCGGGTGGGAACTGGACAACCCAAATCAACGAATGGGCGAAAATACGGCGATGGTCGGTTCAGGCAACGGGCGCTACCGTTCAGTTGACACAAACCTTCATTGACTTAGAGCCTGGCACTACCTACCGGATTTTGGCGTCTGGTAAGAGCCTCGGGCTCGTAAAGCCATCGCATCCGATGGCAGGCTATACCGTGAAAGCCGGGCAGACGGTGGAGTTCACTTTGGTGCCGACCCGAACCGATCTACGGTAGATGCACTCGTGTGACCGTCCCCAAAGCGCTCCCGCCCCAAGCCAGCGTGTCGATTCGGCAATAGAGGTCTGAATCGGATGGGGCAAAGTGAATCAGAGTTTGGTTCGCATAGGCAATGGTCATTGCTCTCGGGTTCGACATGTCTGCCCGAGTGGCGACGGTGACTCGATAGCATCGCGCGGTTGGAACTGCCTGCCAGTCCAGCTTAGCAGTGGTTCCGGTCCCATCCTTGCCAATTGCCGCGTTCACTGAGCCTACAGGCACGGGCAGACTCCATCCAGCAGGAAGGGAATGCCGCGCTTCCTGTATATGGACAAGGTCGCTGGAGTATCGGGAGGGAAGCGCAAGTTTGAGCCCCTCATCTATCAAGGCCGCACCTGAAGTCTCAAATGGAGTGAGTGAGCCGTCTTCGCACCAAACTCGGTAGCGAGTCGTTCGGTCTAGTCCGGCTAGCTTGACGGTTTGTGACTCAACGAGGCTATCTGGGCGAAAGACGAAGCATGCACCTGCCCCCAGCTTCTTGCTCCAAAAGAACATCCCGTCCCAACGCTTGCCATCGGGTCTCGGCAGGATGTGATGCACTTTACAGTCCTGCAGAATTGGACGAATCCACTCCTTGTAGCTGCGTACGCAGCCTTTCACGGAGGCGGTGTACTCCGGGGTCCAACCTTTGCTGTTGGTGGGAGCGAGATTCCAAGCGGTCATCATTCCGCTCCTTACTAGGTAGGGCCCAGGATCATCGCCTGGGAATCCGTATCCATTTTCGTAAGTGTACGTGAGCAGGGCCGATGGTGGAAGCACGTAGGTGGAGTCATAGACGCCGCATCGATCCGGGAGATTGGACAGGGTGTCGGTGACAGCCGTGTAGGCACAGCGCTGTATGACGCCGAAATCCTTAATGTGGGAGGCACCTGAGCAGTTCTCCAGAACGACGCTTGGGTAGCGAGCCCGGAGCTTGTCCCAAACTTCATACACACCCTTTGTGGACCAGTAGCTTGCATCGACGCCGAAGTGGTGGCGATGATCGGTTCGGGAGCAGTCGTTGATGATCGGATGGACGTCTGTCTTGAGAATGTCGACTTTCCAGTCACCGATCATTGATTGAGTCTTCTTGATTGCCCAACGTCGGGCTTCATCGCTGCCCATGCAGGCGGATTCGCCATAGAATGGCCCCGGATTCCAATTAGAGTTGAGGTCGTAGGGGAACCAATCAGGATGCCCAACCGGTCCTCTCACGCTGAGTGCACCGGGGTCGGTGGATATCCCGCCATTGTTCCAGGCGCACCAGAGGCCAAACTTCATCACGTCGCCATGAACGGCGCGTTCGATCGGGCTGGCGCCGTTTGGGAATCTGCTGGGGTCCCACCTCCAGTCTCCACAGGCAGGGAACCACATAGCATCTGGCATGAACACGTCCAGTCCGATGCTCTGGGCGAATTTCTCACACCGAAGGACGTCGGCTTCCTTGGCATGATCGGCACCTGCGTCCAGATAGAGGCCTAGGATCATGGCAGGGTCGGTGAATCCCTTTGGCACCCGAGCTCTCAGGTGCTTTTGAATGAACTGATGAAGGGCGTAGGAACCGTCATCCAGATCTCCCCGGTAGCAGCCAACGAACGCGGTGGGAATCTCCAGCGACTCGCCAGGATTGATGTCCGTCTTAAAGTTCGCAGGAAGGCCGATCTGAATATCCAACGATGTGGCATCAGCGGCGTTCGCCCTAATACCGCCTCGCCCAGAAAATTCCCATCCTGCATAGAGCCCTCTGCGATCTCCGGTTTGAACTGCGAGCCAGGGTACTGGGCTGTTGGGTACGTGGTTGTCGCTCTGCAAGTCTAGTTTCAATCCCTTTTCGACGGACGACTCGAATACGCCTCCTTCCGTAAGGGCATTGGATGCTCCCCGGCGGGTCCAGACAATTTGGGATTTGGGTTCCGTCTGTATCTTGGAAAGGGTCAGGCTGTCCTGCTGGGGGATTGCGATAGGCGACCTAGAATGATTCGTGATGAATATCGAATGCTCAATGGGGCCGAGCCCAGGCCGTGCCCTCCAAACGGAATTCAGGCCCAGCAAGCCATCCTTGCTATGAAATTGCAGGGTTAACCTTTGACCATGCTCGCTCAGTCTCCCGCTGGCGAATTCCCAAGACACAGGAGTTGCCGCAGGAACCCAGGCATGATCGATCAACGGTACCGGCGTATCCTGGCACCAGTCCTCGGGGCCGGAAGTGTTTCCGAGACGGATGATTACAGGTTGGCCGCCCCTGACCGACACCTGGATTCTGGTGTCTTCCGTTCTCAGAGACCAGCATGGTGCGGTCTGCGAAACGCGGAGGAGGATGAAAGCGGCGACTGTAAACATCAGAATCTCAGTTTGGCCCTAAATCGTTGCCAACAAGGGACCGAATACCTGCTAAAGATATGCCGGTATTTGTCTTTGGGATGTTAGGATTACGTTGATTCTCGCCGAGCTAGGTTGGGGGCAATTTATTGATGGGCAAGCTGAGGTACGGAACTTCGATATCACTGGACGGATTTGTTGCTGGAATCAACCAGAGTGTGGAGAATCCGCTGGGTGAAAGAGGCGAGCTTCTTCACGGCTGGCTGCGCGAACTGGCGGTTTGGCGACGCGATGCGGGGTTGGAGGGAGGCGTCACGAACGCCAGTACCGAACTCTACGAGCAAAGCGGTGTCAGCACTGGCGCCATCATCATGGGCCGCAAAATGTTTGGAGGCAACGGCCCCTGGGGAGACGAGCCGTGGCGCGGCTGGTGGGGTGAAGACCCCCCTTTTCACCTTCCAGTCATCGTGCTGACTCACCAACCTCGCGACCCAATTGTGATGGCAGGCGGAACTAGCTTCACGTTCGTCACAACCGGTCTTCAAGCAGCGCTCGATATGGCGCGAGAGGCGGCTCAGGGAAAGGATGTGGCGATCTATGGCGGGGCCAGCGTGGCGAAACAGTATCTCGCGGCGGGGCTTTTGGATGAGCTTAGCGTTAGCCTTGTCCCCGTCTTTCTCGGTGCCGGCGAGCGACTGTTTGATGAACCGCTGAATTCTGCTGTGAAGATTGAGCAGACTCGAGTGGTGGAGGCCCCTGGCGTCACCCACCTGCGGTATCGGGTCATCAAATAGTGCGGTCTGGGATCTGACTCATCTTGGACGTGAATTTGCGCGTCCTGACCTCGGCAACTTTACTTCGAACACGGTGAACCGCACTTCGCGCTCGTAGCGTGTAAGGGGAATCCCAAGGTGTCCGACAAAGTCGAAGACCGCTTCGGCATCGCTGTCTTTCCAAGCCGGGCCATGCTCTTGGGGAAGAGGCTTGCCAAGAATAAATCGTCAGACCCAAAGGTTTATCATAGCCAGCCGCTTTTTGGGGGGCGGGCTATGATAAACCTTTGGGTCTCTGTCCCTATGCTTACGGAGTCACCGTAAGGGTGGTCGTCTTCACCACCCCTGCTAAATTGGCGGTCAACGTAACAACCACCTGCGATTGGACTTTGAAGTGCGTCACCTTGAACGTTGCGTTGCTCTTTCCAGCTAGAACCTTGACCGATGTGGGTGCCCCTGCCACGGATCCAGCAGTGCTGGTCAGTGTGACAGTCAGTCCACCGGTGGGTGCAATGCCTGACAAAGTCAGTGTGCCGGTAACGGCCGTTGCAGCAGATCCCTTTACGGTGCCCGGCTTAACCGAAATGCCGCTGAGGAACGGCTGTTGGATCGTGATTCCAGTCGCCTGACTCGATGTACCGACCTTTCCGACTATCGATGCAGTCATAGAAGCCGAAACAGCCTTTGTTGTGACTGTGAATGTCTTTTTGGCAGTACCGGTCGAGACGGAAACAGTTGCAGGTACACCAGCCGCAACCGAACTGGAAGTAAGTTTGACCGTGATGGCTCCGCTGGCGGAACTAGGCGTCGCATTCAGCGTGACCGTACCAATTGTGGGTTGTCCGCCAGTGACTAGGTTCGGAGACGCTGATATTGCAGCGATTTGGAACGGGTCAAGTTCGAGAGTCGTGGCTGACGTCTGAGACCCGAGTGCTGCCGTTATCGAGAACGACTTTGAAGCAGCAACCAATTTGTGGACTACCGGGAAGGCAACGGATGTAGCTCCGCTGAGCACCTTGACGTATGCGGGAACTTTTACGGTTGCAGGGCTGGAACTTGTGAGCTTGATGGTTTCTCCTCCACTCGGCGCGGCACCGCTAATGCTGACAGTGCCTGTCACGGCAGTGATGGATCCCCCAATTGTCTGTGTAGGGCCGACCGATATTCCGACCAGCTGCGGAGTTTGGACAACCAAGTTCTGCTTAAGCGTTGACGTCCCCTGCGTGGCGGTCAGAACCACTGTGGCGTTCGCGATAACGACCGTCGTCTTTATCTGGAACTGGGCAGACGTGGATCCTGCGGGAATGGTTACAGATCCCGGGGCCGTCGTGCTGACGTTGTTTGAAGCAATTGATACGACCACTCCCGCAGTTGGTGCGGAGCCGTTTAGCCCGACGGTACCCACCGCCGAAACCCCTCCCACGACCGAATTCGGGCTGATGGTAAATGTGGCTAGTCCAGCAGGAAGAAGGGTAAGCGTTGCGGTCTTGGCCGCGTTGTTGAGGCTTGCCGTGATGGACTCGTTCGCCTGGGTTGTCACTCCAAGGGTCGTTGCCGTGAAGGTTGCACTGGTGGCTCCTTCTGGAACGGTGATCGATGATTGTGCGGAGACGTTGGGCCCGCTTGTATTTAGCGTTACCGTGATGCCTCCTGTCGGCGCTGCGGCTTTAATCGAAACCGTTCCGGTGGTAGAGTTGCCTCCAACCACTGAGCTTGGCGACAATGAAAGGCCAGAAAGCTCACTCGGTGCCTCAACCGTGAGAATCGCTGATTGAGAGCTAGGGCCGGAAGTGACGGTAATTGTCGCTGGCGTGTTCACCTCTACCGTTGATGTGCTGATCGTGAACTGAGCTGTCGTCTGACCGGCTGGAATGGTCATCGATGCCGGTGGTGCAGCTGCCGTACTTGAACTCTGCATAGTAATCAAGTCGCCACCGGCGGGAGCGGCCTGCACCAAGGTCACGGTTGCCTTAGAGGTTCCTCCCCCAACTACAGACGTGGGCTTGAGGCTAACGCTGAGAACGGGAACAGTTGAGACCTTGGAACCGATGGCGTAGAACTTAAAATCTCCAGAGCCGACGTAGATCGTGCCATCGCTGCCTATCGCCGGGTCATAGTTTGCGAATCCGCCTGTCGGGAAACTCCATTGCTGAGTTCCATCGGGATTCAGTGCGTATACGTTCCAGTCCATAGAGCCAAAGTAAATCGTTCCATCTGAACCGATCGCGGGAGAGGCTTCAATTGCTCTGCCTGCGGCGAACTTCCACTTCTGAGATCCGTCGGGGTTGACCGCGTAGAGATTGTGGTCGTCTGAACCGATGTAGATCGTTCCGTCGACGGCGATTGCAGGAGATGTCCAAATCAGGCCTCCGGTCGGAAAGCTCCACTGAAGAGTTCCGTCTGCATTTAAGGCGTAGAGACTGTGGCTCCAACTCCCAAAGTAGATAGTTCCGTTCGGCGAAATTGCGGGAGCAGAGACGATCCCAGCGGTAGAGCCAGTGTCAAAGCTCCACTTCTGGGTCCCGTCAGGGTTGATGGCAAACATCGAACCGTAGCCATTTCCCACGAAGATCGTTCCGTCCTTTCCAACCGCGGGAGAGGAACTCACGCTGCTCTGCGCGAAGAACTTCCATTTCAGAGTTCCGTCTGTATTTAGTGCGTACAGGTAGTTGTCTGCGGAGCCGATGTAGATAGTTCCGTCGGTAGCAAAGGAAGGCGCACTTGAGATCAAATTCCCGGTTGGGTAGCTCCACTTCTTGGTGCCATCGGGGTTAACGGCGTAGATTTTGAAATCATCTGATCCGAAGTAGATCGTTCCATCCGCTCCAATTCCGGGTGCGTTGTAAATTTGCGAGCCAGTCGAGAAGCTCCACTTGAGAGTCCCGTCTGGCTTTAGCGCGAGGAGGTTCGAAGCAGCACCGAAGTAGATGGTGCCGTCCGCCGCAATCACCGCTGGCGCGAGGGTGTTGTAGGTGCCTGCTGGATACACCCACTTCTGGGCGCCATTGACACCGCCGGCAACACCGACACCGGTGTTGAGAACGTTTTGTCGCAGCTTTGGCCAAGGAGCTCCCGCTTGTTGGCACAACACTGTAACCGATAAAGATAACAAAGCAAATATGGGCGCAAAGCGCATTTTGTAAGACATTCAGATCCTTGGCAGGGCATCCCTACGATAGCACGGCACTTGGATGAAAAGACATGGCAATTCTAGGTGCTGGGACCATTTTCTGAGGTGGCCAATTTGGTCTTCCACGGCATGGATATCACCCCAAATGTGACTGTAGAGAACTTGAGACCCGGCAACCAGGCTTATTGGCCTTCTAGTTCATGGGAAGCGGACCTAGGAAGCGTCTCGCTCAAGATCTTAAGAGCAATCTGCGCAGATTGATCCCTTCCGGAGAGCAATTCCTTAAGATGCTGCAGGACGTAATCCCGTGCTTCGCTGGGAAGTGCTGCGAAGCTCGGCGAGTAGATCATCGGGCTGCAAGGGTATTTCATCAGCCTACTCGTTAAGTCCAATTCGCTCAGTCGACGTCCTTTCTGGTCGGCAGGAGCGCTTGCAGAGAATGTCTCGGTGAACTTGCTGGTCCCTTTTATCGGCGAAGTTAGGGGTGCCTCATCGGCATCGGTCAGGGCGAGCACCAGGGGGTCGCAGACGTTTTTGATTCTGTCGCGCGTGCTTTCCGCCACATGCGCTTCCGTGAATCCAAACTTGCGGAGTTCCTTGGCATCTTGGATCGCCTTTTCGGTTTGGTAGGATGCCTTCGTGATGAGGTTTTGTATCCGCATTTGCTGCTCAGCCACCATGAGGGCGACGATATCCGAGTGCGGAGTGAGATAGGCCTCCACGTCGAAGTAGCCGTTTAGCCGAGTGACGTTCGCGCCTTTTTCAGTGTCGAGGGTGGGATTCTGATCATCTCCGCGCGCGACCTCGTTCCCCATGTGCCGCTGGTCTCCATGAACTCCCGTGACGTACCAGCCACCCCACCTTTCCTTTATCGGGCTCGCCGGCGTGGTGTTGTAGGATCCGCCCGCCAATTTTGGGGTTCCGTCTGGTCCTGCGTAAACTGATCTCGCGAGGAAGCCAGGAACATTGCCTGTAAGGCTGGAGTTATGGCACTGCAGGCATTCGTCCGTTTGTCTCACCAATCGCGGCTTCTGTGCAGGTTCATTCGCTAAAGTATAAAAAATCGGTCCTATCTTGGGGTCGATTGACGCGAACTCAAGGTTCGGCGCACCCCTGATCCAACCGACGTAGGTGCGGTCGTTGAAGTACACGGCGCGTGGCGACTGAGGAGAGATGTAGGCCGACTGAATGCTGGTTTTAGAGAAGACCAGGATCTGCGAAGACTTGGACACATGAAGCAAGTCGAGGAGCGATCGCAAGTACCCTTGGTTGGGTTCATACGCTAACTTAAACTCGCCCGAGTTGATTTTGGCGGCAAGGATGGCCACATCATCTGTCGATTTGGCGGTTGCATACCTTGAGTCAACCTCTGAGCCACTGATCTGGGCCAGGCTGCAAATCCCAAATGGAACCACTCCAAATAGGAGTAGAGCCACATGCGCGCACACACGCCTCGTTGCTCCCGACAGGCACACCATGACCCTATCTTACTTCGCGCTGTCGTACCTGCTCAAAACTGGAACGCTGGGTTCACCCGGCGCGCTGCGTGATGCTTCAGCGCACGCTCCGGAAGCCTCGGCATCCGCAAAGCCTTTCTCGCGAGCTGAAGCTTCGCCGCGTGATGCTTCAGCGCACGCTCCGGAAGCCTCGGAATCTGCAAAGCCTTTCTCGCGAGCTGAAGCTTCGCTGCGTGATGCTGCAGCGCACGCTCCGGGAGCCTCGGAATCTGCAAAGCCTTTCTCGCGAGCTGAAGCTTCGCTTCGTGATGCTTCAGCGCACGCTCCGGAAGCCTCGGAATCCGCAAAGCT
>CAIYLG010000020.1 GCA_903927025.1 uncultured Armatimonadota bacterium | reverse complement strand
TCCAGGGACGAGAAAGCCCAAGGCCCATCGCAAAAAGCTCTTCAGATGTCACATTGAAATCACGGACAAAAGAGTCGAAAAGCGTCTACCTCTGAGAAAGATCTGCATTGAACCTAACCCACAGGAAGTGAGAGAGAGCCCTTCCTCGCCCCGTACCAAAGACCAAAGCACCCAGCAGGAGGACGGAAACAATGGGGATTATTTTCGGTGAAGTGACCAGGGACCGCATATCGCAACATCCTACAAAATAGTCAGCCGAATTGCAAGGTGTTTTATGATATTTTTACGTGTTTATTTTGTATGATCCATGCTTGAAGCACGGAAACGGTATCGGTTAACCTACGGTTTAACCGGTTCAATAGGCCCTTTCGGCTGCTTTTGGTACCCAACTGGACGGTGACAAATGGAGAATAGGTTCGCCAATGACCGGAAGGTCCTAGGAAGAACGCCCTTGGCGTTCAAGCCTAGAATTTCAGTTGTGACGGCGCAGCCGATGGCCCTTCGTTTAGGCCCTTCATCTGCATCGCCAACTGGCGAAAGACAGCCCAGTACTGGCTATCCCGGTCGAGGCCGTCCCAGAAGTTTTCGCAGCGGTCGGTGAGGAGGACGTAGTAGCCGAACATGTAGTGGGCGACCTCTTTCTTGATCAGCCCCGAGTTCACCATGAGGGCGACCTCTTCCAAGAACCCGACGAAGTTGCGGCGGATTTGGATGGGAGTATCTTTGAGTTCCGCCGAGTCTGTTGCCATCAGGTTCAAGAGATCGCGAAATAGCGGGTCTTCCAGGAACCGGCGACGCATCTGGACAAAGTTGGATGCCCGGTGCTGGTGGCCCTGGCGGATGTACTCGAAGGTGCCGCTGAAGAATGTGGTCAGGGCAATGATGCCGCCAAAGATGATGGCGACGTCCTTCCAGAAGTCAAGCTGCGGCTGGTTCATCTGCCTGAGGGTACCGTTCGACGAGTCCAGCCTATCTAGTAAGTGCCACTTCGACTAAGGATCGTTCGAGGGAAAACGTTGCAGCATTAAAAAATCGGACAAGATAGTGGTTGCGATGATTAGGCTGCGCAACGGACGACTTGTGATCCAGACCCCATTCTGGACAGCTTCTATCGCTACGATCACGATCTTTTTGACGCTCGCTGTCTTTGTGACGCTCGGAGGACTGCTCTACATCGCCCTTCAGGTGATGTGGGCGGCCGTGGTCTGTACGCTGGTTGCGCTGGTCATCTTCACCGTCATGTGCGCCCGACTTCTTCCTAAGCCGGAGGATGATGACCCTTCGGCTGGAATCGGAGCGCCAAAGGGTTCCGGCTCTGGCACGGGCGGACGCCCAAAAGCAGGCCGGAACTCCAAGTAGGGCTTAGCCGACGGAGCCTTCGAGCGAGACGCCGAGAAGCTTTTGCGCCTCGACGGCGAACTCCATCGGGAGCTCGCGGAACACTTCCTTGCAGAAGCCGCTGACAATCATGTTCACGGCATCCTCGGTGGGTATTCCCCGCTGATTGCAGTAGAAGATCTGGTCTTCTCCGATTTTCGAAGTCGAAGCCTCATGCTCAACCGTTGCGGTTGGGTTCTTCACTTCAATGTACGGGAACGTATGGGCGCCGCATCGATCCCCCATCAGCATCGAGTCGCACTGAGAGTAGTTGCGGGCATTCTCTGCGCCAGCATTGATCTTGACGAGGCCCCGATACGTGTTCTGTCCGTTGCCGGCAGAGATTCCCTTGCTGACGATGGTCGAGCGGGTGTTTTTGCCGATATGGATCATCTTGGTGCCAGTGTCAGCCTGCTGCTTGTTGGCAGTGAGGGCCACGCTGTAGAACTCGCCGATTGAATCGTCGCCTTGAAGGATCACGCTGGGGTACTTCCAAGTGATGGCAGAGCCGGTTTCCACCTGCGTCCAGGTGACCTTGCTTCGCTTGCCCTTGCACCGAGCTCGCTTGGTGACGAAGTTGTAGATTCCGCCCTTGCCCTCTTTGTCGCCGGGATACCAGTTCTGAACCGTGCTGTACTTAATCGTCGAATCGGCCATGGCGACGAGTTCGACGACGGCGGCATGAAGCTGATTCTCGTCTCGCATCGGAGCGGTGCAGCCCTCAAGGTAGCTGACAAAAGCACCCTCGTCGGCCACGATCAGGGTTCGTTCAAACTGCCCTGTCTTCTCCGCATTGATTCGGAAGTAGGTGGACAGTTCCATCGGACATCGCACACCCTTCGGGATGTACACGAATGATCCATCTGAGAAAACCGCAGAGTTGAGCGTTGCAAAGTAGTTGTCGCTGTACGGAACCACGCTGCCAAGGTGCTCTTGCACCAGTTCTGGATGATCTTTTACGGCATCCTGGATGCTGCAGAAGATAATTCCGTGCTTGGCAAGCTCACTTCGAAAGGTGGTGACCACGGAGACCGAGTCAAAAACGGCGTCCACAGCCACACCACTGAGTCCACCCATGGCAGACGGAATCGCCAGTGCGTCAGCGGCGGAAGCGGCGGCTCCCTTAACGTTCAAAAGCACCTTCTGCTCTTCGACGGGGATGCCGAGCTTCTGGAAGGTCCTCAAGAGTTCGGGATCGGCATCATCCAGGGAGTTCAGCGTCGGTTTCATCCGCGGCGCTGAATAGTAAATGATGTCCTGAAGGTCAATCGGCGGGTAGCTGACGTTTGGCCATTTGGGAACCTTCATCGTTTGGAGATGGCGGTACGCCTTGAGTCTCCAGTCGAGAAGCCACTCGGGTTCCTCTTTCTTGGCACTGATGCGCCGGACCGTATCTTCAGTAAGGCCTGGATCAAAGGCATCCGACTCAACGTCGCTGCTCCAGCCGTGTTCGTATTCTTTGTTGGCAAACTGCTCTAGCAGCGCGGTGGACTGATCAATCGCGTTTTCACTCATATGGGTTCTCGGCAATCACCCTCCGGGCAGCACCCGCTACGTGATCACCAATAGATTTCTACGCCTATTGTGACATGCCCGACTGCTCAGCTTGCGGACCGCTGGATTCGCGAACGACCAGCTTCATCCCAATGCTGGTCACCTGTCGTTCCAGGTCCGGCTCGCGGATCCGGTTGAACAGGAAGTGGATGCCCACCTTGCACATCTCCTCTAGGGGCTGAGCCACGCTGGAAAGGGATGGCGTCGACAGCTCACCTTCAGGAACGTTGTCAAAGCCAATCACGCGGACATCCTTTCCGGCCGTGAATCCCTCATCGGCGAGAGCCCTAATCGCCGCAAACGCAAAATCATCGGAGTAACAAAAGAGGCCATCGGGAGGGCCGTGCCGCTTCAAGTAGCGAGTCACCGCTTCGCGCACCTTGGCGGGACCGCCGGGATCAGAGACAATCAGTTCGGCTCGTAGACCCGCCGCTTTCATCGCCGACTTGAACCCGGCGCTGCGTCCGCGGCGCTCGGTCAGCGGTCGCTCCGTCGTCACATGGGCAATGCGTCGGCAGCCGGAGTCGATCAGGTGCTGTGTGGCCGACATCGCTCCGCCATAAATATCAACCGTCACCGAATCTGACCGGGTGTCCGCGTGAGATCCCAAACTGACGACGGGGATGCCCCTAGGAAGCTCGAACTTACCGACAAGCTCGTACGTATCCACCGCGATGATTCCGTCAACTGGCCAGTCGTAAGGTTTGCGGCTGGAGTCATCGTAATCGGCAAGACAGAACACGGTTTCATAACCCAGCGAACGAGTCAGGCTGTACAGCGCCTCAAACACCTTGCCGTAGTAAAGCTTTGCAGGACTCGGCATCCACAGCGCAATCATCTGGGTTTTGCCCATCGCAAGGGCTCGGGCGGCATGGTTTGGGCGGTAGCCCATTTTCTTGGCCATGTCGAGAACACGCTCTCGAGTCTCCTGAGAAATGGTCACATCCCGGCGATCATTGAGAACCAATGACACCGTCACGTGTGAAATATCTAATTTTCGCGCGATATCGCGCAGGGTCACTGCCATCAGACTTTCTCGAAAACCAACCTGCGATGATGATTCATGGCTAGATTTGAACCTGAGTACGAATCGGATGTGCCACAAACACACTTCTGAGACGCCTTTACCGAAAGGACAGACGTTTGAAGGCAGCAATTCGTGCTGTGGCGAGAACGTTAAAATGAAGGTGTGATCGCCTTAGCGGCCGCTTGCGGCGTCTTCGGGATATTTTCAGTTCAAGCGAGCCCTGCTCGCGTCGAGCAGCTGCAGCCAAAACTGTATACGCTGCAGAAGGCAATGGAGGCGACCGGGGATGGGTTCACCCTTGATGGTCATGGAGCCACCTTAACCGGATCATCCGGGATAACCGGAGTCCACGTTGGCCCATTTGCCCATGTAACGATTAAGAACCTCAAGATCCAGGGGCTCGGCACCGGCATTTCCTGCCAAGGCAGCTCCCAACTAACCCTCTCCAATGTGACGATTTCGGGTTGCGGCACTGGCATTCTCCTCGACAAAACCCCGGAGGGTCAAATCCAGGGCGTCCAGGTTCATGGATGTGGAGAGGGCGTCCACATTTCGGGATCGAACAAGCAGATCGTAGAGAAGTGCGACTTCTCAGAAAACAAGAGGATCGGCCTTTCCCTTGATAGCTGTACGAACTCGGTCATCCGAGACAATCGGATCAACACGGTTGGCGACGTATCAAAGGGGGTCGGGACGGGGCTTCTGATTTCTAATTCAAGCCACAGTCAAATTCTCCGCAACACAATTGTCCGCTGCGCCGCATTTGGAATCTCAGTAACCACCTCGGCCGGTTCAGGGTCAACTGACAACACCCTCGACGCCAACGACGTGAGCTGGACCGTGTCCGGTGTTGGACTGAACGCGGAATCCCAGTCCAGCCTCAAAGTACTTGACTGCACGGCCGGCTTTTGCAAAGTGGGAATGTCGCTTTCATCCTGCACGGACGCACTGCTGAAAGGGGATCTGTTCGTCGGCAACACCGAGTCTGGGCTCGAGCAGATCGGAGGAACCAGCAACGTCATCGACACGAATGTCTTTGTGAAGGAGAACGGAGGACCCATCGCTCTCCGGATCGTTGGCCCTATTTCCTCCGCGACCGGTCTGCGTGTGTTCCGCAACATCTTTCAGGATTACCTAAAGCCTGTGAAGGTGGAGAACGCTTCGCCAGTCACCCTCCAGTCCAACTTGTTTCCGGGCGCAAAGTCTGTGGAAGCAGACGATCTCGTCACGTACGTTGGAAAAAAGCCGCTGGTGCTGGATAGCCTAAGCGACCAGCCCAAGGGCTTAGACTTCGTCCCTTCCAGCGGACCGGTGGCTCCCCTTCCAACTGTTTACGATCGTATTGGTGGAATCACCGTTTCCTCCAGTTCCCCCGGCGACTTCGACCTGATCGTGGAAGGGTCGCTCACCGGCAACTTTCAGGGCGAAGAGGAAGTGATCGCACGATACAGGGGCGAACTCCCCGTGGATGTTCTCTTCCCTCCTCGGTTTGAGGCGCAGGTGAGAGTCCGAGTTGCCGGCGACAAGCCCATGTTCATGCCGTTCCTTGCTTTGCTTGGAGATAACTCCATCGCCAAGGACATGCCAGCCGACGACAGCGCCGACACCCTATTCGTCCCCGGCTTCGCCGTGAGCGGCGACCTCACCACAAGGGACCACTTCTGGAAACCGGCAAAGGGTCGGGCAGGAGAATGGTGGGAAGTCGACCTGAAAAGAACGGAGAACCTCAACGCTTTCAGCGTTCTGGCAAGAGTGGATCGCCCAGACTCTTTCTGGGAGAAATTCCACATTGCGGTATCCACCACCGGCCTGTTTCAGGGCGAGGAAACCGTCCTCGTCACTGAGCCTAGCTTCTCTCATCGCCCCGGACCCAACCGCGTGTACCGCTTTGCCGCCACTCAGGGCCGATACGTTCGGGTGTACGGAGATGTCGACCAAGAGAACGTGGGACTCCAGTCGTTTGGCGTCTACGGCATCCGGCACTAGGCACGCCTCAGGTACAACGCTCGAATGCGCGGAACCTTGCTGAACACGGCGACTGTGGTTGCTGGTGCCTCGGTTGGGCTCGCGGTGGGCAAACTGATTCCCACCAGTATCCAGACCGTCGCCCTTCATGGGATTGGTCTTGTCGTCGTGGGGATCGCCGTGAAGATGTTCCTTCAGGGGAAGAACCCTCTGATCTCAGCCATTGCGATCGCAGGAGGCGGTGTGATTGGCCTGAGTCTGGGAATCAACCAAGGAATTGAACAGATCGCCGAATGGAGCAAGATCCAGTTCGGCAGCCACGAAAACCACTTCGTTGATGGGCTGGTGACGTCCTTTGTCCTGTTCTGCATTGGCCCAATGACCCTTCTGGGCTGCATGCAGGATGCGCTGGAAAAGAAGATTGATCTGCTAAGCCTCAAATCCACGCTGGATGGCATCTGCGCGATCTTTCTGGCGGCCCTCTACGGGGCAGGGGTGTTGGCAGTGGCTCCGCTCCTGCTTCTCACACAGGGGGCCATTACGCTGCTTGCAAAGAGGCTTCAGCCACTTGCCGACAACCAAGATATGCTCGCCGAGACCACCGCCGCTGGGGGCGCGATTGTGCTCGCCACCGCGCTCGGGCTTCTTGAAGTTGCCAACCTAAAACCGGCAAACTACCTCCCTGCCATCATCATCGCTCCGGCTGTTGTGGGACTTGGAGCGAAGATACAATCGATGAAGGCAGCCAAGGCATGAACAGCTTTCTTTCGAACGGGGAAACACCGGACTGGGTGAATGACCTCCCTGAGACCTTCCAGCGCCACTTCTGGGGTGTTCACGTCTGGCAGTGGATCGGGCTCGTACTTCTGGTTTTCATCGCCTGGGTCAGCATGCAGGTTGGGCGCGGCATTGCCGTCCGCATCATGAAGACCCGGGACAAATATTTTCCCGGCGAGATTTCTCCTGACACCAATCGAGCCGCACGCAGAGCGGCGGGGCTTCTGACAGGCGTCCTGATCTGCTACCCGTTTACCGGGCCGCTGGACCTTCCTGCCAAATTTGACCGCGGCGTCCTTATGGTCCTGGAGGCGATGACGATCGTTGCCTTCACGTTGGTGGCCTACGCCATTTGGGACACCATGTGCGATTCCATGGCTGCCCGAGCGGCGGGTGTGTCGGCTCGCGCAGAGCGGCTCCTGGTTCCGCTCACGCGCAAGTTCATTCGAAGTCTGATCTTCATCATCGCCTGCTTCGTGGCGATGAGCACGCTGTTCAACGTGAACGTTGCGGCAGTGATCGCCAGCCTGGGGCTCGGTGGAATCGTGGTTGCCTTGGCCGCCAAAGACTCTGTCGAAAACATCATCGGCTCCGTGACGATCCTGTTCGATATGCCGTTCGCCATCGGCGACTTCATCAAGATCGACAAGATCGAAGGCACGGTGGAGGAGATCAACCTCCGGTCCACCAAGATCAGGACACCCGAAAACACCGTTATCAATCTGCCGAACTCGAATCTAATTCGAGCCTCCGTCGAGAATGTCAGCGCGAGGAAGTATCGGCGGCAGAAGATCAACCTTCGCGTCACTTACGACACGCCACCAGAAAAGGTCAATGCCCTTTGTGCGGAACTGCGAACCTTCCTCTTGGCCGACGAACGGGTCGACGCTGAGCGCGTGGTGGTGAATCTCAACGAAATGGACGATGTCGCCATGACCGTTCTCGTTCAATGCCACGTGGTGGCAGACACCCATCCCGCCGAAATGGAGATTCGTCACCTGATTCTGGAAGAGATTGCGCGACTGAGAATCAAGCATGGCGTCTTCTTCTATCCCGTCGGCATCCGACGCCACCCGTCATAGGCGTGAAGAGCTAGCGCGGGAGCTGGCTCAGAACGTAAGATGGCGTATGCCCTTCAGCACCGGAAAACTGCTCCTTTGCCTGTTTGCAGTCACAGCCTCTAGCGCAGGAGCGCTCGCGCAAGACACACTCCAAACCATGCCCCGTTTCGATCGCTACGAGAAGCTACGTCGAGATATTGCAGGTTCGGTTAAGCGCGGTTCGGTTACCCCTAAGTGGTCCGAAGACAGCTCGACTTTCACCTACGACCTAGACGGAAAGGTTTACAAGTTCGATATCGCCACATTGAAGGCAACCGAAACGAACGAGAAGCCCACTCCAACCGCTCCTGTTGCCAGAAATCGACGAGGAAACCGAGTAGGCGCTCCCGAGCGCGGCCGGCAGTTCACAACTTCCCTGAGTGAGGATGGCAAGCTCAAGGCGACCACCCGCGACCGCAACGTTTACATCAGCGGTGTGGATGGCAAAAACGAGTTTGCGGTCACGACAGAGGGCAGCGCGGCAACGCGAATCAAGTTTGGGATCGCAAGCTGGGTCTACGGCGAAGAGCTCGGAGTCCGAGACGCCATGTGGTGGTCCCCCGACTCAAAGAAGCTGGCCTTCTACAAGTTTGATGAGTCCAAGGTGAAGGACTACTTCCTTCAGTACGACCAGACCAAGGTTCAGGACACGCTGGACACCGAGGCCTATCCGAAGGCCGGCGCGCCGAATCCGGTGGTCACCCTGTACGTTTACGACCTTGAATCGAAGCAGACCACCACGGTGGATGCCCACTTTGGTGATACCGCGCTGGGCGAATATGTCTTCGATGTCCGCTGGTCGCCAGATGGCAAGGAAGTGCTGTTCAACCGGTCGGATCGGAAGCAGAAGACTCTCCAGCTTTGCGCCGCTGACCCGACTTCAGGGAAGTGCCGCGTGATCGTCGAGGAGTCTCAACCCCAGAGCTGGGCCGAGAACCACCCAACGATGCAGTTTCTTGAGGATAAAAACCGATTCATTTGGGGCTCCGAGCGCAATGGCTACAAGAACCTTTACCTTTATGACCTTTCGGGCAAGCTGATCAACGCGATCACCCAAAACGAGTTCGATACCACCGGCATCGTGACGGTTGACGAGAAGGCAGGAAACCTGTTCTATCTTTGCCGAAGCGGCAATGGACCCTATCTTCAGCAGCTCAACCGTGTCTCCCTCGACGGAACCGGAAACACACGGATTACAGACCCAAGTCTGAGCCACACCGTTTCGATCGCTCCCGATGGAAAGCACTTTGTAGACGTTTCCCAGACCATCGACACTCCTCCTGTTTCCGTTCTGCTGGACGCAGAGGGCAAAAAGGTGGCGGACATCGCGAAGAGCGACCTCACTGCCTTTGACAAGCTCCGGCTCAGAAAGACCAAGCGGATGACCTTCACTGCGGCAGATGGCAAGACCACCTGCTACGGCACGCTTCAGTTCCCTTCCGACTTCAGCGAATCTCGCAAGTACCCCGTGATTGTCGGGGTCTACGGCGGTCCGGAATCAAGTGGCGGACCTGAGACATTCCAGACTCCCAATCCGATCACGGAGCTGGGCTTCCTAGTGGCATCATTTGACGGCCACGGTACCGGCGGACGCGGCAAGGCGTTCCGAGACGCCGTTTACGGCAAGCTTGGAATCGTTGAAATTGACGACCAGGCGGCAGGAGCCAAGTCTCTTCTGGACCTGCACTATGTGAATGGCCGAATAGGCATCTATGGCACCTCCTACGGCGGCTATGCCTCGCTGATGTGCCTTCTGCGCCATCCAGAGGTCTTCAGCGTCTCCTGCTCCAGCTCCAGCGTTACCGACTGGCTCAACTACGACTCCATCTACACGGAGCGGTACAACGGCCTTCCCGATGCCACGGAGAACCAGGCAGGGTACGACAACGGAAAGGCC
Organism: uncultured Armatimonadota bacterium; assembly: GCA_903927025.1. GTDB lineage: Bacteria > Armatimonadota > Fimbriimonadia > Fimbriimonadales > Fimbriimonadaceae > Fimbriimonas. The sequence goes on along the minus strand of CAIYLG010000020.1, from coordinate 11,658 downwards.
GTGAAGTATGCGGCCAACCTGAAAGGCAAGCTGATGCTGTATTACGGGACGGCAGACAACAACGTCCACCCGAGCAACACGATTCAGCTGGTTCAGGCGCTAGAGGCGGCAGGAAAGCAGTACGACATGCAGGTCGGCCCCGATCGCGGTCACACCCAGATGAACGCCAACCGCATGTGGGAGTACTTCATCACCCACCTGATCCTCGAGAAGCCAAAGGACAACCTCAAGGTGATGTGGAACCGCCGAAAGCGGGAGAAGGCAACCGCCAACAGCTGAAGCCTAGTGCCATCCAGTTTGATGACTGAGCGATTCCTTTCGGGCTCCATTTAGGTTGAGGCGACTAAGTTCTTAGCGGTTCCTTCTCCTGCCGCAGGCTGGAGAAGGAACCGCCGCCAAGAATTTTGTCGCTTGAACCCAAGTCCAGGGTGAGTCATTTGGTCCCAATCTCAAGCTGGATGGCATTAGGCTGAAGCAGGTTTGCCGTGCGGTGCTTTAGCTCGCGAGAGATACGTGTCGGAATCTCCGAGGCTCCGGAGCGTGCGCTCCATTACCTACCAAGGCAACTTGATGTGCCCGGTGAAGACGATGGAGAAGATGCAGTAGAGCGCGGCCACGACGGGGATCATCATGACGAGGCGGGTGCCTCGGCTGACGGTCTTTCTGTCTCGACCTGCTTTTCTCTGGGTGAAGCGCCGGAGAAGGCTTTCTCGCTCATCGCGAACCACGTAATCCAGCATCTTTTCCTCAATCTCCTGCGGCTTGGAGCTGGAGACGAGCTTCTTCATCTCAGACCGAACTTCTGGGTCCATGTCCGAGAGAACCGTTGCAATTTCATCGCCCAGCTTGCCAGGCTCCCTTCGACGGCGCGCTCTGCGATCCTCGACATTCTCACTTCGAGCCGCTTCCTCGTCCAACTTCGGCGTACCGGAATATTCTGTGCTCATGGTTCCCCCCAAGCGCAATCCGCGGTGATTGCTGATCCATCTGACGAATGGTCAAATCATTCTACGTGCGAATGTCATCCAACGATGCCTAGATGATGCTAGGCAACGGTTGCAAAACCACTCGTTTCCCAAAGTCTGCGGGCGTGCTCGAGCTGCGCCTGAAGCGCTTTTGGACCCGGACCACCCAAGGACTCTCGGCGCTGAACGCTGCCCTCCGGCTGGAGAACGGACAACGCTTCCACCGGCACTTCTGGAGCCACGTTGGCAAGCATCTCTGGAGTAAGGTCCTCAAGCGTGCAGCCGCGAGTGTTGCACTCAATGACCACTTTGCCGACGATCTCATGTGCCTGTCGGAATGGAATCCCAGTCGTTGCCAGGTAGTCGGCAAGATCGGTAGCGGTTGAGAAATCACCCCTTACTGAACTCGCCATGCGCTCGAGCTGCCAATCGGCCGTCTCCAGCATCAGGTGAACCAACTTGAGCGAGTCTTTGACTTTTCGAAGCGAGTCGAATAGTGGCGGCTTGTCTTCCTGGGTATCTCGGTTGTAGCCAAGCGGCAGGCCCTTCATCGTGGTCGCAAGGGTGTTCCAGTTGGCGAGAGCCCGTCCGGTTCGACCCCGGATCAGTTCGGCCATGTCTGGGTTTCGCTTCTGCGGCATGATGGACGACCCGGTGGTGACGGAGTCGCTGAGCTTCACAAACCCAAACTCACGTCCGCTGAACAAAACCAGCTCCTGGGAAATCCTGCTGAGATCGATCATGATGAGCCCACATAGGTGCAGGGCGTCCAAGATGTAGGAACGATCTGACGTTGCATCCAGAGCGTTCGGAATGGGCGCGGTAAATCCTAGTTCCGCCGCGGTTGCATTCCGATCAATTGGGAAGCTGGTACCGGCAAGCGCTGCTGAGCCGAGCGGGCTGTAGTTAGCAAGCTCAAATAGCCTCTCCGCCCTCCATCCGTTTCGCTGAAGTCCCCAGAAGTGAGCCATCAGGTGGAATCCAAGCGTGATCGGCTGCGCTCGCTGCTGGTGGGTGTAGCCAGGCATCAGGGAGTCCCTGTACTTCTCGCCCTGCTCAAGCAGGAGCCCCTGCAGCTTCTTGATCAAATCGAAAACAATCAAGAGCTCATTGTGGAGATACAGTCGAGTATCCGTCGCCACCTGGTCATTTCGAGACCGAGCCGTGTGAAGCTTGCCGGCGACGTCTCCAATCAGCTCGTGGAGCCGAATCTCAATCGCAGTGTGGATGTCTTCCACATCCAGGTGGAGAAACTCAGGGCCCTCCTCGTGGATCTTTTCAAGACCGCCTTCGATGAGCTTGGCTTCCTCAAGCGTAATGATTCCCTGATTGCCAAGCATGCGCACGTGGGCGACCGAACCGATGATGTCTTCTTGCCAGAAGTTCAAATCAGTCTCGATTGACTGGCCGAATCGATCGACCAGTTCAGCGGTTGTCTCGCTGAACGCACCACCCCAAAGCTTCTTCATACCGGGGCTATCTTATCCAATGCGCTTACGAATTCGTGTGAATCGTGCACGAAATGTTTACTTCAGGGCAACATGAGGGTATGCCGCTCTGCGCGATCTTGGCCCTGATTCCCTCTCTGGCCACGGCCGGCCCCTACACGTATGTAGCTGGAAAGGTCCGGATTCAGGTTCTTTCGAACACACTGGTGAGGCTCGAAGAGCTTGGTCCCCATGGATTTGAGGATCGAAAAACGTTCACCGTCGTCAACCGGAACTTTGCCAAGCCAGTTGTCACGATGACTGATCTTCAGGACAAGGTCATTATCAAGACGGAAAGCCTTGACGTCTTTGCGATCAAGAATGCTCAGTCGCTTCGTGAAGTGGCGGTCGTTGACCCAGACGGCAAGCCGCTGTTCCAGTACACGGGCACACTCCCGCAAAACGGCTTTTTGCCATCTCCAGGAAAGATGCCGGCGTCTTGGGTTCTGGCAGATAGCCCGCGCCTCATTCCACCGGCCTGGGGAGCCACACCGGCACCGCCCAGCGTTGACGCAGACTTAGCGTCGACCTCCGGATGGGATACCCACAGCAACGCGTCGGACGTCTATGTATTCGCGACAAGCAACGGTTACAACCAGTTCCGGAAGGAATTCCTGGACCTCACCGGGCCGATCCCGAAGCCGCCGCTTTATGCACTTGGATTTATCGACAGCCGTTACTTCCCTTATTCGGAAGCACAGGCGCTTGAATCGATCGACACGTATCGCCAAAAGCAGATTCCCCTCGACACGTTTGTCGTGGATACCGACTGGCGTATCAACGGATCTGCGGGCTACGACGTTGAGCCCAAGTACTTCCCAGACATGCCTAAGTTCATCAAGGAGGCCCACAGTCGCCATGCCCACCTGATGTTCAACGATCACCCAGATCCCAAGACACCCGGTGCGCTGGACCCGAAGGAATTGGAATTCCGATGGAACGGGCTGAGCAAGCTGCTCAATTGGGGATTGGACATTTGGTGGTACGACCGAAACTGGTCCACCCACCTCAAAGAGCCAATGCCGGGCATAAAAGCCGAAATGTGGGGACAGCGTCTGTTTCACGACATGACGGAGAAGGCGCGTCCCAACGAACGGCCGTGGATCATGACGAATGCCGAAGGTATCGACAACGGCATCGCCAACTATGCTCCCGAGCCCGCAGGACATCGTTTTCCCATGATGTGGACTGGAGACACCGGCAGCCAATTTAGCTATCTGCGCCGCGGCGTCGAGAATGGCGTCGACCGAGGCGTCAACTCCCTGCAGCCTTATGTCCACGAGGACCTTGGCGGGCACACCGGGCCGACACCTTCGCCCGAACTGTATGTTCGATACTTAGAGTACGGCTGCCTCTCCCCGATTACGCGCGTGCACTGCACGTTGGGGCAAGATCGTCACCCCTGGGCATTTGGTGCGGAGGCGGAAAAGATCGCATCGGACTATATCAAGTTCCGATATCACCTTCTCCCTTCGCTTTACTCCGCCGCCCAACGGGCTGTCGATGATGGCACCCCTCTCTTAGGTCGGTGTGACCTGTATTGGCCGGAAGAGGCAGAGGCTAGCCACAGCGATCAGTATCTGCTCTCGGAAAACCTCTTGGTGGCACCCATCATCACCAGTGTTTTTGGGGAGCTTAAACCGATCCCTGCAGAGATGCTCCACACCGCGGATGGCGACGCCGGTTTGACTGCGGAGTACTTCGACAATGCGAACCTACAAGGCAAGCCAAAAACATCGAAGGTTGATGCCGGAATTGACTTTGACTGGAGCGGACACGCCCCATTGCCTGGTCTTCCCCAGGAGAATTTCTCGGTTCGATGGACGGGCGTATTAGGGCCGGTCCCCGATTCGGGCACCTACAAGATCGTCACGAAGAACGATGATGGAATTCGCGTTTGGATCGATGGCAAACTCCTCATTGACGACTGGAAGGCAGAGGACGGCACTAGCCAAACGGCAACGGTTGGGTTTGAAGCGCGAACGATTCACTCGATTCGGGTGGAATATATGCAGCTCACCGGAGATGCCCTGTGCACCGTCGGCTGGATTCCTCCAACTGCTGTCGGTGACGGCCTTTCCCATCGCCAGGTCTGGATTCCGCCAGGAACGTGGCAGAACCTTTGGACAGGTGAGCGGCTGAAGGGTCCGCAAAGTATCAGCGTTTCAGCAAAGCTCAGTGAAACACCCATGTGGGCCTTTATCGGCGGGATCGTCTTTTCCGGTCCAGACATGCAGTACACCGGCGAAAAGGCAATCGATCCGATCACTACCGATATCTTCGTGGGGCCTCATTCTGTTGGGAACAAAGAGCTCGACGAGGACGACGGACTTTCCAACGACTACATCCGAGGGGATGTCGCTCGCACCAAAGTCTCCGTGCTCAGCGACGAGAATCAATCCTCCATCATCCTGGGCGCAACCAAGGGCACCTACAAAGGGATTCGCACCGATCGAAACTGGATTGTCCGCATCCACCTCGCAAAGGAGAACTCGGCGGACACCGTCTTCCTTGATGGAAAGCCGGTGAAGGCGGAAATGATGCCACGTGGCCCAATCGAAATGCCCTTAGGTGCAGTTGCCGCCCCACAGGAAGGGGATGTGTTGATCCTCCGTGTGCCAGCATCCTCGATTCGCAAGGAACACCACATCACGGTTTCCTTCAAGGGTTGACAAAAAAAGCCCCAGGCTCATCGCCGGGGGCTTTTCGATTCGTTCAGATCAGGTTACTTGCAGCCACAGCTTCCGCAGCCGCCGCCGGATCGGGTGTCAAGACCGGGGAGCGCTTCTTCGTCGGTTGAGAAGGAAGAGCCACACCCACAGGACTTCACAGCCTTGGGATTGTCAATCTTGAATCCGCCGCCGAGCACGTCGTCGACATAGTCAACAACTGCGCCAACCATGTACCGAAGGCTAAGTTCATCGACATAGATTTTGATGCCCTTGTCCTGCATCACCTTGTCGCTCTCTTCTGCCGGATTCTCATCCAGTGCCATTCCGTAGCTGAGACCGGAACAACCGCCACCGGCGACCCAAACGCGCAATGCCGCGTCTGGCTTATTGTTGTCGATCAACATCGTCTGGAGTTCGCTTGCTGCGCGCTCTGAAAGGGAGATGTCCGATACCACTGCCTGCTCGTGTACTTCTTGTAATGCCATCGTTCCGTTCACTCGGTCTAATCTATCATACGCGAGCCTGACCCAAAAGGTTAGGGCACATAAGCATAATTGCGGTGGAACCGTTCAGTCTCCAGCGAGGTTGCCCTCTTGAAGTTAGTAGTTATTAGGCAAACCGGGAATAGGACTTATCGCCTAGTGCCACTGAACAAAATCGACACCTTTGCGGTCCCAGAAAGGTATGACGCTAGCTATCTGCGACTGGGGTATCGGTGGGTTGGGACTCTTCGATCTGCTCAAACGAGCAAGACCGGACCTCTCCATCGTCTATGTGTCAGACGAGGGCTTTACGCCCTACACGATGCTTTCCAAGCCAGAACTGGAAGATCGGGTTCAGTCCCTGCTTGGCACCGTTGCCCACCTTGGGGTCGACAGGTGCATCCTTGCGAGTGATGCTGCCAGTACGACGCTGGATGATATTCCTGCTCCTCAGATAAAGACTACGGGAGTCATTGAGCCCACGTTGCGAGCGATGAGAAATCGCCGGTATCGAGAGATCGGAGTCATTGGGGGCCGCAGAACCATTCTCTCCGGGAAATACGGCCGAACCCTCCGGAAGCTTCATTTCTGCGTCCTTCAGCGAATCTCGCTTGACCTATCTCAGTCCATCGAGCAGGGCGACTTTGATCCGAACCGGATGCACGCACTGCTTCACGAACTGCTCGAGCCTGTTTTCAAGGCGGACGCCATCCTGCTCGCCTCTACGCATTATCGTCTCGTCGTGCCTGTCATCCAGGAACTGATGCCACACACAGATTTGATTGATCCCACTCAGGACACCTTTGATGAACTGATGCGCACGCTGCCACAGGCGGAGGAAAAGGTGGGTGAATACTCGTTCTATACCACTGGGGATGAAGCGCACTTTCAGCAGAGAGCGCACGAGGCTTATGGCATAGAGATTCGACCAGGGCACCTGGATCTGCCTGCATCTGTGATGGCGGCCTGACCAGGTCCCAAAATAGCCTGCTAAAATAGAGGGACAGTATCAGCCTCATCGAGTCTGTTCCCTATGAAATTCTCTACTAAATCCGTCCTCGCGATCGCCATGGCCACCCTTGTTGCGGGTGCTCAGGCGGCAGGAGCCTCGTGGCTCACTTCCTACCAGAAGGCTCTGCAGGTATCAGCCAAAACCGGTAAGCCGATCCTGGCTGATTTCACTGGGACCACCTGGTGCATCTACTGCAAAAAGCTGGATGCGGAAGTCTTCTCGACCCCGGAGTTCAAGCAGTGGGCAGCGAAGAACGTTGTCTTGCTGAAGCTGGATTTCCCCGAGGAGATGCCAAGCCCCGCGGTTCTGCGCACCCAGCCCGAACTCGCGGCGCGCTACGAGCTCACCAAAAAGTATCGAATCGAAGGGTTTCCGACGATCTATTTCCTGAGATCAAACGGCAAGGCGTTCGGAATGTTTGGATACCAAGCCGGAGGTCCCGTTCGATGGACAACCTTAGCGGACCGGTTGGTGAACCCTCACAAGCCTGCGGCACAGCGCGTGTCAGCGACGGTCAAAGGGTATCCGGACATCATCAACAAAACGCTTTATGCCGACGTTGACCTCCGAGGAAAGAAGGCACCGAAGCTGGTGGTCGAAAAATGGCTGAACGGGAAAGCTCCCAAAACGGATGGCAAAGTCGTTTTAGTCGACTTCTGGGCCACCTGGTGCCCCGGCTGCCGTGAGATCATCCCTGAGCTTGCACAGTGGCAGAAGAAGTACGGCAAAGACCTGGTCGTGATCGGCGTGACTGACGAAGACCCTCAAAAGGTTGCCAAGTTCATGAAGAACACTCCAATGAACTATTACGTGGCCATCGACCGAACCCACAACATGTATCGCCAAATCGGCATTCAGAGTATTCCTCACGCACTCGTGATCACGCCAGATCACGTCGTGAGATGGCAGGGCTTCCCTGACCTTCGACAGGACATCCTGACCGAAGAGGTCATGGCAAACATCATCAGCACCAGCAAGCGACAGACTGTCGCCACGCGACGCTAATTCGAGTTCCCACTCCGAAGCCTCCTTCCTTTCGCACCGGCGAGAGGAAGGGGATTTAGTGAAACAACGCTTCGCAGGGCTCGATTCTGGGCCCGTTGTCGTCGCAGACGGCATAACCTGCCCCGCCCGACATCGTGACTCCGGCATGGCGGCCCTTCGCGTCCAGAACGTAGAACTGGAGTCCAAAGTTCGGGTGACCTTCCTTTGTGAGCAGTCGCTTCTCAATCGTGTTCCTGGCAACTCGCTTGAGAGCGCTGATTCCCGCGTCCTTTGGATGCAGACCTCGGCGAAGCTCCTCGACAATGAGGAAGGAGCATAGGCCATACAGATTAGCTTCTCCGCGACCGGTTGAACCGGCAGCGCCGACTTCTTGGTCAACGTAGAGACCCGCACCGAGAATCGGAGAGTCGCCAACTCTGCCAGGAATCTTGAAGGCAAGTCCGCTTGTCGTGGTCACGCCGCAGATCTCACCCTTAGCATTGATACCGTCGCAGTTGATGGTTCCGTAGACGTGAAGCGGATCGATGATGCCTTCGCTCACCATTTCCAAGGCGACCCTTAGGCTGTCTTCGCCTCGCTTTTTGGGGTCGAGGTAGTGATCTGGATCCGTACGGCGCTTCCACTCCTGCCATACCGAGCGGGAATGCGGGGTATTCAAATCGTCTTCAATGGTGAAGCCGAGGCCGCGGGCAAACTCCTGAGCTCCTTTGCCGACGATCAAGTGATGATCGGTCTGGCGAGCCACTTCTCGGGCGACTTTGGACGGAGTACGAATCCCTTCCAAGCATGCCACGCCGCCCGCCCACTTCTTTGGTCCGTGCATGCAGCACGAATCAAGCTGAACGACTCCCTCTGCGTTCGGAATGCCACCGTAACCCACCGACGTTTCGAGCGGGTCCAGTTCCAGGATATTCACGCCCTCTATAAGACTATCGAGGACGTCCTCTCCGGACATCATCAGCCGGTAGGCCTTCTGAACGCAGGTCTCAGTCCCGCCATTCTTGAAGATATTTCCATTGCCGGACGAGATAACCACCGGCTTGATCTCAGACCGAATCATGATCTCGGGAAACGCGCGAGCCATTGGCGCAACGGCAGCGCCTGCCGCACCAGCTAAAAGAGTTCTTCTTGAAACGCTCATACGGGCTTGTTCCCGGCGGCGAGTCCATTGCCCACTAGGTACTGATAGCTCTCTCGAACCGCCTGCATCATGTCAGTTGCGCAGAAGTCCATCTCAAGAATCAGCCAGTTGGGGTCGGATGCTGGGATCGCATCGGCAAGGTCTACTTTTCCTGCCCCTGCCGCGGTCATCGGTTCGTCCTTGACCATCGGACCATCCTTCACGTGAACCAGCTTGATGCGGTCCTTGAATTTCTCCGCCATGTCCTTCGCCTTATTCGCGCCAAAGTTGGTGCACCAGTAGAGGTCCAGCTCAAGCGACACATCTGGACAGTCGTCCAGGAGCCACTCGATAGCGAGTCTCCCATCCACAATTTCAAACTCCCAAAAGTGGTTGTGCATGCAGTAGGAGAGCCCAGCGGCTTTGATGGTAGAGGCGACGGCATTAACCTTTTCAGCGGTCGACTTAATCGCATCTACCGTTTTGTATTCAGCCGTCCCATATCCGTTCACGGTATCGACGACACCCAGTTCGTGGGCGTCGTCTATAAATTGGCTGACCGTCTCCGGGGTCTGGTTGGCGCCGAAGTACGACGTCACCTTCATTCCCATATCCTCAACAACCTTTCGAAACTCCCTTGGAGACATGCCGAAGCCATGCCCCTCGACGCCCTTATAGCCGATATCCGACAGCTCCTGGAGCACGGCAAGGTGGTTGCCATCCTGCATGGCGTCTCGAAGCGTGTAGAGTTGGATTCCAAGTGGTTTCATGATCGTTGAGGTTGAGACTAGTTGCCGTGCTCCAGGTAGGAAAGCTCCTCAGGAGTGAGCGTGATGTTGGCGGCGATGACATTGGCTTCTACCTGCTCAACGGTATTGGGTCCGATAAGGCCCCACACGTTCATCGGCTGGTTGAGGGTCCAGGCCAAAGCGATTTGTGGAGTGGTCACTCCGTGCTTCTCCGCAATTTCATCTGCCCGCTTCAGTCGTGCGAAGTTGGTTTCGTTGTGATAGACGCGCTTGATGTCGTCCGACTCCACACGTGCAAAGAACCCGCCACCGCCAGACGACCAAGAGAAGAGGGGGAAACCGGTCTTCTCGTGCCAATCTCTTCCTTCGCGGTTGATCTGAAGCGCTTCCCACCACATCGGCTCATTGGCCAATGCCAGAGAGAGGTTGGGACTGCTGACGGAGAAGCCCTGAAGTCCATGCTTTTCGGCATATTCGTTAGCTTCGGCAATCCGGGTGTGCCGCCAGTTTGAGCCGCCGAATGCCTTGATTCGCCCGGCAGCGAGATGCTCATTCAGCCACTCCACCACGTTGCCAGCAGGAACGCGCGGATCATCTCGATGCAGGACGTAGAAGTCTGAAAACTCGACACCCTGGCGCTCAAGGTTTCCGAGGAGGTCATTGTCAATCGCCTCTTTGGAGACACGTCGGCCAGCATCGTCGTTCGACGTGTGGTGGTTGCCCTTATCAAATCGAATCAAGGCGTCCTGGCCGTTCTTTTCGTAGTAGGCGCGCATCAGGGCGCTGAATCCAGCGCCGTAGGAGTAGCTGTTGTCGATGATGTTGCCCCCAGCAGCCCGGTAGGCATCCAGCAGCTCAAACGACTTGACGTGGTCGTTGGTGGGGAGGGGGATCACTCCCATCACGATCTTTGAAATGGGCTTTTCGTAATGAGGAACGGTTCCGTATTTCATGCTTTCATCTCCGCGGCAAACGTCAGACCGGCACTTGCTCTCAGCATGTCCAGAACGCGCATATTATTCAGGGTGTCATCGAGGGTCATATACGGGCACTCTTTGGCTTCGATGAATTCGGCGACTGCATCTGCCTCGTAGGCATAGAGCTGGTCATTGGAGCAGGTCATATCCCAAGATTCGGGCTCTTGGCCGTTTCGGTAAACGATCAGCTTGCCGTTGTTGACCTTCCATGGGTTCTCAACGTGGATCTTGCCCTCGGTGCCGTAGATCCAGGCTCCGTTCTCCATCTGGATGTGCACGCCAGTGCCAAAGCTGGCGGTGAATTCGCCAGGGAACTTCATGCATCCGGATCCAAACTCGTCGTACCCCTTGTCGCCGATATAGGCACTGTAATGGGCGCTTTCTGGCTCGGCACCCGCAACGAGGCGTGTGAGCGAAACACAGTAGGTTCCCACGTCCATGAGCCCGCCGCCACCTAGCGCGCCTTCGGTTCGGAAGTTCTCCCAGCTTTTGCCAGCGTTGAAGGCAAATTCCGAGTTGACCACTTTCACCTGGCCGATAACCTTTTCATCCAGTAGCTCTTTAAGCTTCAGAGTCTGCGGATGGCACCGATACATAAACGCTTCCATGAAGAACACGCCATGCTTCTTCACTTCGGCAAGGGCCTTCTCAGCTTCCAGCGCGTTGAGGGTGAACGGCTTCTCACAAAGAATCGCCTTTCCAGCTTCCGCACATTTGATGGTCCAGTCGTAGTGCATGTGGTGCGGAAGCGCGATGTACACCGCGTCCACCTCCGGGTCTGCCAAGACCTCTTCGTAGGAGCCGTATGGCTTTCCGCCAAACTGCTCCGTAAACTTCGTTGCGCTCTCCAGCGTTCTCGAGCCGACCGCCGTAAGCGTGCCTGTCTTTGACGCGTTCACGCCGCCTGCGAACTGGCGGGCAATGCCGCCCGTAGCCAAGATTCCCCAATTCAGCTTGCTTGCCATTTGTGGCAAGGAGCTTACACCGAAGGGCGCATAAGAGGTTTTCGCACGTCCAGATTCGCTTATAAATGATCCAGGAATTGCACGTGGGCTCGTGGGGATCGGCGCGCTAAACTGCGTAAATGATCGATTGGGACGACTTTGCGAAAGTGGAAATGACGGTAGGCACCATTATTCGGTCCGAGGCATTTCCTGAAGCCCGCAAGCCAGCGTACAAGCTGTTCATC
>CAIYLG010000019.1 GCA_903927025.1 uncultured Armatimonadota bacterium | reverse complement strand
TCACCTGGACGACTTCTCGGAGTTCTACAACAACCGTCGTCCTCACTCGGCACTCGGAGGGCTATCTCCCGCGACATACAAGGCAAATCTAAAGACTAAAATGGAGGCAGAGGCACTAACACTCTAGGTGGGTCAGAATCCGGGGACTAGTCACACTTTTGCTGAAAGCAATATCCTCGAAACACTTTTGTTTTGCTGTCGCCTGCGGTTTAGTCATTTCTTTGAGTGTCATATCGAGTCGTTAGTGGTTCAAGAGTCTAGTGTCGTTGGCAATTCCGCAATTCGAATTTCCACCGCGAAAATCAGTCTTGTTGATTCAATTGTTGGCCCGATAATAGATGAAGTTCTTTTAGCAGAAATTAGTTGCAGGCCTATCACTCAGATTCACTCAATCGAAAAAGCGAATGAAGATACGTTGTTCCAAGATCAATCGATGGAAACCTTCTGTATTGAACATCGATTCAGTAAAACAGGTCTACCTAAGCGACAACTTGGTCCGCAGTTAGCTCAATTCTCAATCTTTGAGCGTGGTGGGTACTTGAAATTCCATTTAGTGGATAGTACGAATATGTCCGCTTCTGTGCTTTGTGAGCGCAACACAAAAACATTAGTGCAGTTGCTTGAATTAGCTGAGGAGATGAAATGCCTGTCACGGGATCAGGCTAGGCGTCACATTGACAATCATTCGAATTATTTCGGGGTAATTGAACATCGACGAAGCACTTCGATATTTAAGTGTCTTGGGAATCTGAGGATATCTGTAGAGGAATTCTATTCGAGTGAAGGAAATTCTCAAGAAGGCCGGGCGCAACGAACATTTCAATTTACAGCAGTTCGTTGGTCTGATAGGTTCGCTGTGGTGATAAGTCACGAAGATTTGGTCGAGTTGAATCGGACTATCTGGCGATCTATAGAACGTCTTTCGTTCTTCGTTTAGTAATGAAGTTCCTAGCAGGGTGTCATTGGGGAATTGGTGGGGCAGTGTTGAGTCTTGAAGTTCATAACCTTCAAATTCAAATGCTTGCTAGTGATGATGGCAACTAAAAGTATATTCCTCTGGGTAAAGAGTTTGGATTCAAATCATGCACGCTAAGCTGTATCCTTTGGTAAGCCGGAGGCAAGGGACGAGTGTTGCATTGGGCTTCTTTGTGCCCATTGCCATGACCGTTCTTTTGGTTGTGCTGTGCAGGGACCACGGGCTCAAAAGTGCAGATATTCTCGCGGACAAGGGATTCGTTGCAGTTTTGATTACTGGCATTGGCTTGTTCGAAGTCTATGTGTTTGTGTTGCGATACAACATCATGAATTCGGAACTAGTGTTGCATCGTGATCGCCTCGAGTTGGTGCGGAGGGGGAAGACATTGTGGACCGTCAATTCAGATAATGTACGGGCGATCAGACTTCGGCGCTACCCGCTGAGGACGTCCTATTTTAGCCAAGCACTTGTCTTTGAGAGTTCAGATGGTTCCATGTACCTTGTCCCCACGTCCTCATCGCTTTTTGGCAGTTTTCCTCAACTTCCAAACCTGTTAAGCGAATTAAAGGCGATGATGCCAAATTCCGCTTTAATCCTACCGGCGCTAAGTGATCACGCTGCCGCTTCAAAGTGATCAGTCCAACTGTCAAAACTGATCAGTTTCTTGCGGGCTTGTCGGTTGGTTCTTGTGGTCGAGGTTACCGGAGTTCGGTCTTTGGAATCCCTCTTGCTTTTCTTTGGGATTCTCCTTTAAGTTCAAGCCTGTAAGCAGTGTGAATGAGGCAGTCGAGGATGGCATCTGCGAGCGTAGGATCGTCGATCCAGGCGTGCCAGTTTTCGAGCGGCAATTGCGCGGCGATGAGCGTTGACTTCTTCAGATATCGGTCGTCCAGGACTTCGAGAAGATCCCTTCTGGTGGGTGGGTAAAGAGGCGCGATGCCCCAGTTGCAATAGTGGCAACAGGACGCAGTAGGAGTTCCATTCCGCAAACGACCAGCAGGGACGCCTCTACGAGGCGACATTCGCCCAGACTCCCTCCAACTTGACGCCAGATTCTAGCGGATACTGTGATGGGTACGAGGCTCAGACGAGGGCGCGAGCTCACTACGAGGACGACGGCACGGGCCGATTGACGTGGCTCGGCCACTATTGGGACACCTTGGGAACCGGCAACACCTATTCGAGTCAGGCGATCATTGGCCAGTCGTGCGATTATGAAGTTTCGGTCTTGAACCGTGGCGTTAAGTCCGACTCGGTATACAAGACCGCAACTACACCCGGATCGGCGTCTTGGACTACCCCCCAGACGGACACGTATGCCTACGACGCCCAGCTCGACTATTTGACCGCCGCCAGCTACGGAGACGGCCTCGCGGGCGCCAGCCCAACCTGGAGCTACGATGCGGCTGGAAACCGAAACGACGCCGTGACCGATAATCTCAATCGCGCCACAAGCCTCGGCGGTGCAACGGTGACGAACGACATCCTTGGGAACAGGATCACCAAGGGTTCCACGACCTGCGGCTGGGACATCCTCAACCGTATGACGTCGTCCACGTCGTCATCGGGAGTCACGAACTACATTTACCGTGCCGACGGAATGCGGGTCACCAAGTCGAATTCCAGCGGATCGACGTCGTATCGATACGATGGACAGATGGGGATGGAGGACATCGACTTCGCCTCTAACGGCACAGGTTCGAAGGTAACCGATTACGGTATTGGGCCAAGAGGCATCGACGCCATGTTCGTGACCCAGAGCGGGACAATGTCAGCCAGCTATCCGCTTTACGACGCTCACGGAAATATGATTTCCACTCTGACCAGGCAGGGAACAGGTGGGTTTGGGTATGCAGCGGTCCGGACGTTTGATGCATGGGGTGTCATTCGCCGTGGCTCTGCAACCGGAGATCCCAAGGGGCGCTATTGTGCCAGTCTTGGGCATAAGCAGGACGACGAATCTGGTTTCATCTATATGAAGGCCAGATACTAATGAACCTGGGTCAGACAGATTCATTAGTCAAGATTCAGCTCGTGGTGGCAAAAATCTGTTTGGCTATTGCGGCAATTGCCCTACTGGGTTGGTTGACGGAAGTGGATGGGATTTCACAGTGGCTCAGTTATCTGTGGACTTGCAGACACTTTTCGCGGAGGCTCAGCTCCTTTCGACGTTGCCAGGTGGTTCGATAGCAATGGCCCTTGACTTCTTGGAAGAAGACGTGGAAAAGCTTATCTTGGAATATCAAGCTGGCAATGGAGAGGAAGCAGCTCGGCAAAATAAACTATGGGAGCAAAATCAACAAGCTGCCGACAGTCTTCCTGATGGCCCATTTAAACTTGCCGCCCAAGAAGCTGCAGATATAGCCGAAGGGGCGGCAATGATGGCGACCGCAAATTTCGTAGAATGTGGAGCGCTAGGTAGGCTGCAACTCAGAACTATGTCTGAAGAGCTTTGGCTGTCTGACATAGCACTGGGTGAGTAATGAGTAAAAAGAGACACAGATGGAGGTAGCAGAGTACGCCGCATTTATACGATGGTTTAGGGGTGCCCTCGAAGAGCTTGTAGCGGAATTGGATGAGTTGACCGAGTTGCGCGGACATACAATGTCGAAGGTTCAGCACGTGGATGCTGAGATGCTTCGATCTGCCCTGGCAAAAGCTGCGGATAACGCGGAAGTCAGCGCCAAGATTGCAGACATGATGAGTATGAAATATCTTGAGATGCAGTTCAAGCGAGACCCAAATCCTGTGCAGGTCTATGAGAGAGCACTCCATTACTTCAAGGGGAGATACTCTGAACTCGAGGAAGCTACGCGAGGTTGATGATAGTCCGGCCATGAATGCAGTGACCGCTGATGACCCTTCGGCAGCGCATAGCCGCTAGGTCTCGACAGCTCGGCTCTTCTTTGTAGGCGCAAACCTGGCAGACCTTAAGCTAGCGCAAAGAAGCTATAGGTTGGGCGTGGGAGTATCCAAACTTGTCGGGTATATGATGATACTCGTTGCCCTGATCATTGATATTGACTTAGTAGGGACCGGTCTGGATATTCTTGAAACTGTGACGGGTGGAAGTGGAGGTTCGGGTGGTCACTAATGTTGCAGATTTGGCTTGGCTCGCTGGGTCAATTTTCGGGCATATTCTAATTTCGGATCGACTGACAAATCTAGCATATCGAAAATTCTACTCATCTGGATGGATGGGGCAAACTTCGATGACTGGTGCAGACGAGCTACATTGGAATAATCCAGTTCCCCAGATTCTCCTCGATAGCTGCTTCCTAACCTGGATTTACTACTACACGGGCCTGGGAATCTATCCATATCTCTTGTCTTTGCTCAGTGTCGCCATGACTAGGTTGATCATGTTTTACGGCGTGGTTGTACGATCTGACACCTGCTTGCGCACTTGGAGGGCAATCAATCTGATCCTGATGAATTTGGTTGGATACTTGCCTCTTCTCTTCTTTGGTTCCCTGCCAGTCATTCACGGCTTGGACCACTGGTGACGATTGAGGGCTCAAAGTTGTCGTTTCACTCAGGCCAACCTCTCCAGCGCCAGCTACACAATGCCTGCCCAGGATCTCAACGGCGGCCGCAGCAACTAGCGATGCTGCGGAAGCTGTACTTGGTGTAGCCATGACGGCGAGCGGAGCGACGCTATGCAATATGACAACTGGTGCTTTTGCAAATGGAGCGGCATCATGGATCATCAACGAGATCACTGGCGACGACACGACTTTTGGAGATCTCTGTGTTAGCTTTATGGCCGGTGGAGTCGGCGGCGGAGTGTCAATGAGTGGACCAGGAGCTGTTGGTGCACTGGGATTCTTTCTGGGCTCGGCACCAGTGTTGGGTCAGTCTATAAATGATCACTAGCAACAACATGAGGGACAGTAATCGCATCAACAGCAGACTCGTTCATGCGGTCGTCGTAATTGGCGGGTTTGCGGTGCTCGTGTGCCTTGCCGGAGAACATGCAATCGATGGAACCATCAGGTGGATAACGATCAGCGAGAACAGAGGAAATGTGCTTGGCAGGATTGTCGAGGCTGAGCGGCCCGGCCAACGAGGACAGCACTTGCGGTATGAATTCGCCTGGGGACGGAGGAAATACGGTGGAGTTGAGCAGGGCAACCACTATCACGGTTTGAATACGACTGGGGCTACCGTTGCAGTGACTTTCAGCAAGACGGATCCGACGACGTCAACGTTGGATATCGACTACCTCCGAGGCAACGCTGTTGCACTCGTTTGCCTGACATTGTTCTTCCTCGCAATGGGCGTCCTATAT
Organism: uncultured Armatimonadota bacterium; assembly: GCA_903927025.1. Lineage (GTDB taxonomy): Bacteria > Armatimonadota > Fimbriimonadia > Fimbriimonadales > Fimbriimonadaceae > Fimbriimonas. The sequence goes on along the minus strand of CAIYLG010000019.1, from coordinate 120,527 downwards.
GGCTTCGGCTTCTGGAAGATCAATCATCGCCGGAGTACCAAAGAGACTCAATAGACTGGCGGGACGTGGCATCCGGGCCAAGGCGAATAAACTCAAGAAAAGTCATGACTTAGGCCTTTCTTTTGCCCGCGCAAATCGTGAATATCGCCATTTGGGTGAGGAGTGGTCTTAAGCTTCCTCGGTTTTATAGCCTGTTCCTTTTGATTCCGATCTATGTCATTGAGATGGTCGAAATGAGACGCATGATGGGAACGGGGCGCGATCTTCAACAATCTCTTAGGTCCGGCTGGTCTCTGGCTAATGGTGAGCGGTGGGAGATTCCCAGTTTCGAGGGACCGCCACGTCCGGCTTCGCGCGGAATCCCGTCAGCCACAATTTCCCTCTCAGGCGGGGTGGTCTCCGGGTACCTGTAGCTTGTGGAAACCTCCAACTTTCCGGAGACCACCCCGTCCGGCTTCGCCGTCCACCCCTCCGTAGAGGGGAATTTGGGTATTGCCCACCATAGTTCCCCTATGCACTCCAACTTGACGCCAGATTCGAGCGGATACTATGATGGGTACGAGGCTCAGACCAGAGCGCGAACTCACTACGAGTACGACGGCGCGGGGCGACTGACGTGGCTCGGCCACTATTGGGACACCTTGGGAACCGGCAACACATACACCAGCCAGGCCATCGTCGGCCAGGCGTGCGCCTATGAGACTACAGGCACGAACCGTGGTGTTAGAACGGACGCGATCTACAAGACGGCAACGACTCCGGGTTCGGCGGCCTGGTCGACCTCCCAGACAGATACGTACGGCTATGACGCTAGCCTCGCTTACCTGACCGCCGCCAGCTACGGCGACGGCCTTGCCAATGCGAGCCCAACCTGGAACTACGATGCGGAGGGGAACCGAAACGACGCTGTACGTGACAATCTGAATCGTGCCACGAGCCTCGGAGGAAGTACGGTTACAAGCGACATCCTGGGGAACCGTCTCACGAAGGGAACCGCCTCCTATGGCTGGGACATCCTCAACCGGTTGACGTCGTTCACGTCGTCAGGCACAACGAGCTATGTCTACCGTGCCGACGGCATGCGTGTGAGCAAGTCGAACTCGACGGGCTCGACCAGCTACCGGTACGACGGGCAGATGGGGATGGAGGATATCGATTTTGCCTCCAATGGAACTGTCTCTAGGGTCACCGACTACGGAATTGGTCCACGTGATATCGATGTGGTATTCGTCACGCAGAATGGTTCAACTTCGGCAAATTATCCGATTTACGATGCTCACGGGAACATGATTTCGACCCTGACGAAGCCGGGGACTGGCGGATTCGCCTCTTCCGCACTGCGCACGTTCGACGCTTGGGGCTCGATTCGACGGGGAGCTCAGGCAAGCGATCCGAAAGGACGCTTTTATGCAAGCCTAGGGCACAAGCAGGTCGAGGAGTCAGGGCTGGTCTACATGAGAGCCCGGTTCCATGAGGCGGTTAGCGGGCGGTTCGTTTCAGAGGACCCGGCAATGTCTGGAATGAATTTGTTTGAATACGCAAACGATAATCCGGTAGACAACATTGAATCAACTGGCAAGGACACAACACCAAATAATCAGCAGTTATCCGGGGTCGCGGTCTTGATAGGTGGCTGGTGTCTCGTACTAATTGGTATTGTGCTAATGGTCGCGTCCTCAGGAAGGGTTGGCCAGATTATTGGACTATCAATTCAGTTGCTGGGCGGTTTCATCGAGAATGGATCAGGGGCATTTCTCAGCAACCTTAATGTAGGTTTTTGCTTTAGCGGATTTGGATTATCGGCAATGGCACTCACCTGCACCGGGTATCTTAATACTTTTAAGTCTATACTTAATGGAGCAATGACGGCGCAAGAGTGTGGCGGACTTGCACAGTCGGCAATCATCGGAACGAGCGTATACGCCACGGAAAGGCTCTGTTTGCTAATGACGACTTAGAAAGTGTTGATGAATAGATGTTGTGAAAATAATGATGCCAGAATGCTTGGAAAATACCCACTGTGTTTGGGTTTTAGGTTGGTTATCAAATACTGCAGAGCTAATGAATGGCTAAATCTCAATCGTCTAGTTGATGTTCCTATCTCGAAATGATCAATACCTTTTTTATGATGTTTCTGTGGCAGGTATGCTGCTTGAGTTTTGCCGTAGCTACCATTACGCTCTCTCGACGCTTAAAATTCGGAATTAAACAACGTGCAGTTCTTACTGTGGCTCTCGTAGTGCCAACAGTTATTGGTCTGAACACATCCACTATTGGATTCAACTGGATACTTGGGGTGCTAGTCATAGCGAATGGGATAACGTACGGTTGCCTCTTTGTAACACAACCTAGTAACAGTGTTAAGAAAAGACAGAAGCTCTAGGAGACTGTTGACCAAAGAGGCAGCCAACTACCCCTGACGGAACGCCAAAACGGCATTCGGAAACGGCATCCTAGATGGTTCACAATTCAAGAACGCATGGAAGGCAATTGGTAATACGGAGGGGATGCAATCGGCGTGCTCTGGCATCGCTGGAAGATGTATCGCGGAGATCATGGGCTATGCAGAAATGTTGAACGGTATGGGTATGTATCTAGGTCTATGGCAGTACTAACATTAGGAGCGAGCCTCTGGTTTTTGTCTGTTCTTCTCGGAGTGTTTCTCGTAATTTGGGTAGTTAAGACGAGTAATGCCAGGTCGCACTCAACTGTTGAGGCTACCAAGTCGGAATTCTACTTTTCCTCGGGAGACAGAGGGAAAGCAGTCGATTGTCTGTTGCGCTCCTTGACTGAGCCTCCTCCATTTGGCACATCTCTTCGGACGATGTCTTCTGGGGACGGAACGCCATTGGGAAATCGACTGATCGGATCCGTGGACATATTTGCGGTAGTTCTGCAGAATTGCGAACGTAGTTTGAAGGTAATCAGAGATTCCACGATGGACTATGGTGCATGTTGGAGTCATGCGCTGGATGACCTGGAATTTTCTCTTGCTTTGTACAGGACAATAGAACGTGACGGAGAGGCTCATGGATGGGACAAGTTGCATTATCAACTTGCTCAGGCAGAAGCGCGAATTCTGTTCCAATCGAGTCGCGCCAATTTAATCAAGCTTAACAAATGCGAAATCGCGAGGATCGCGCATTCAGGCAACAGTTGACAACTGGTCCATGATCACCAGCATTGTCGACAATCTCTCTGGCGTGGAGCTGGATATCAGCTGTAACGGCGCGACCGGATCAGGAGCCGGTCAGCCCTTCTCCATCAAGGAGATCCGCGGCGGCACTGTCGACACCACCTGCGACTACTTCTATGGTCCAAGCGAAGACCGGATAGCCGCCAAGTACTACCAGGGTCCCGATTCACCTGGAATCCTTCTCGCATCATGGGGCTACTACGACTACCTGAGCATCGGCAGCCACAGCAAGAGCGCTCATGCGTTCCAGACGCTGTGTAAGCTCGAAGCAAGCGGAAATCGGACCGGAGAGGAGTTCCATTACGCCTACGACCAGCAGGAAAGGCTTTTCGAAGCGACATTCGCACAGACGCCATCAAACTTGACTCCCGATTCGAGCGGATACTATGATGGCTATGAGGCTGCGACTAGGGCGAGGGCACACTACGAGTACGACGCCGGCGGCCGCATGACATGGCTCGGCCACTATTGGGACACTTTGGGAACCGGCAACACCTACACCAGCTGGGCCATCATTGGCCAGGCATGCGACTGTGAGCTATCAACCACAGCACCCAGCCGTGGGGTGAAGACGGACTCGGTCTACAAGACGGCGAGCACGCCCGGCTCTGCATCCTGGACCACATCCCAGACGGACACATGCGGCTACGATCCGAAGTTCGACTACCTGACTGCGGCGAGCTACGGAGATGGCCTCGCCAACGCCAGCCCAACCTGGAGCTACGATGCGGCACGCAACCGAAACGACGCAAGTGGAGATTAATATTGTCAGATTAGCTCGATAAACAGATAACGATGCTGGCTATGCCAATAGCTATGCCGATCATATTTTTCATTCTCGGCTTCGTCGTAAGAGACGCGAGATCGCTTAAATCCTTAGGGAGGACGGCGATGGGCAGGCTCATGTGGGCCATTGCCATTTCTATTGTCCCGCACGCAATACTATTTGCCATCCTGTGTTGTGCCATTGGGGAGATCTGGGCGATATTTGTGGGAATACCCTTCTTCTATTTTGGCATCCGATCTAAATGGCGGCTCCCGAAGCCAAGCAAGAGCGGTGCCAGCCAGTGGTGAAGACCCTAGGTTCAATACTATCGATGAATGGTTTGTCGACCGCTTTCGACAGATAGGTGTTCATCCTGCGATTAACTGTCAGAGAAACGACCAACCGGGCGAAGGAGCGTCAACCACTTCAGTTACTAAAATGGATGGCAAGGTTATGTTGATGCGCCCACGCGTTCCTGACGCTCTGCAAGCTGGACAGCAGCGGCAACAGGACTCAGGATGAGTTCCATTTTATGCCTACGACCGGCAAGGGAGACTCTTCGAAGCGGCCTTCGCCCAAACACCCTCCAACTTGACGCCGGATTCCAGCGGATACTATGATGGCTACGAGGCTCAGACGAGGGCGAGAGCTCGCTACGAATACGACGCCGCAGGGCAGGTGACCTGGCTCGGCCACTACTGGGACATCTTGGGATCCGGCAACACCTATACAAGCCAGGCCATGGTCGGCCAGGCGTGCGATTAAGAGTATTCGGCCCTGAACCTTTGGAGCGAAGACCGATTTGTTCTACAAGACGGCAACAACTGCAGGCTCGGCGAGCTGGACAACTTCCCAGACGAATACTTATGGCTATGACGCCTAGCTCGACTACCTGACTGCCGCCTCCTATGGAGATGGTCTTGCCACTGCAAGCCCAACCTGGAGCTACGATGCGGCGGGGAACCGAAATGACGTGGTAACCGACAATCTGAACCGTGCCACGAGCCTTGGCGGAACAACGGTCACGAACGACATCCTCAACCGAATGACCTCGTTCACGTCTTCAGACACAACGAGCTACGTCTACCGTGCCGATGGAATGCGTGTGAGCAAGTCGAACTCAACTGGCTCGACGTCAGCGAACTGACCGCTGTATGATACATATGGCTCCATGAATTCGACTGCAGAAAAGGAAAAGGAAGAGGAAGAGGAAGAGGGATGCTGATGGTGCCAACAATTCAGCAGTTCTCTCTCCTGTGCATCTGGGTCTATTTTGGCGCTTGCTTCGCCTTCGCTGTTTATACAGGGCTCAACTCTGATGGTGCCAAGGGCGTTAGCAAGGCGATGGGCTTGTTTGCTTTTAGCTTTATTACTAGGCTCATTAACTTGAACCACCCCAGTCAGCCGCATTCAGCAATCCTTGTCACAGCCGCGTGCCTAGGCATTCTCATATGGGCTTGGATTTGGATGGCCAAGATTGTAGGTCGTGCCGCAAAATGACGCCTAGAAGAAACCTGAGGCGGAAAGTTCCTGCATTGATTACTCTTGTGAGCTTGCTGATCATTCTTGCCACCGATTTTGGATATCTCAATAGCTTGCGCCGTATGGCTGCCCTTGGGTGTTTGGTCGCGATCGGCCTGGAAGCTGTCTATTACTATCTTGATGTCAGAAAGAAGCGCCAAAAGATAGAGCTTTAGCTAGCCAGAGAGATAACCCTCTTTGGGGTTGATTTGGCTGGACGTCCTTGCGACCCAAGGTAAGCCGCCGGAGCGCCTAACCGTTGGGCTATGCAGAGGCAACCTCTTTGAGGTTGGGGGCGATACCGATCCGAAACAACAGCGGGTGGGCGGCTCAGGGACAAATTGGCGAAAGCACACGCGCCCCTGTTGCCGACTTGATTGGAATCTCGCGATTTCCAGACGAATAGGGACGCCGACTGCGTCGGCAACGCTCACAGTCCGCCACCCCCTCCCCAAGCCCTCCAGCCCGCCACACGAGGCGGTGGAGGGACCCGATCCGCGAGGCCGTGACCCGGGAATGAGCGATCGCAATTGGACATTTTCGGCAACCCGCGTTGGGGTTGGAAGCATGCGAAGTCCATGCAACAGCCGACAGCCCCAAGCCTGAAGGGCTTCCCTCTGTATAGCCCAACGGTTGCACGCGTGAAGCGCGGGCTACCTTGGGTTCGGAGGCAACCAACCTTCCAACCCTGAAGGGGTTGACTTCCGGGATATGCGGTCATGAAGAAGGTTTCCGGTGAGGTAGCCCGCGCTGAGGTTGAGGTGGTTGGACGCCCTGGCGACCCAAGGTAAGCCGCCGGAGCGCCTAACCGTTGGGCTATGCAGAGGCAACTTCTTTGAGGTTGGGGGCGATACCGATCCGAAACAACAGCGGGTGGGCGGCTCAGGGACAGATTGGCGAAAGCACACACGCCCCTGTTGCCGACTTGATTGGAATCTCGCGATTTCCAGACGGATAGGGACGCCGACTGCGTCGGCAACGCCGAGAGTCCGCCACCCCCTCCCCAAGCCCTCCAGCCCGCCACACGAGGCGGTGGAGGGAGCCGATCCGCAAGTCCGTGACCCGGGAATGAGCTATCGCAATTGGACATTTTCGGCAACCCGCGTTGGGGTTGATTCGGTTGGACGTCCTTGCGACCCAAGGTAAGCGGCCGGATTGCCTATCCGACACAACAGCGGTTAGGCGGCTGAGGGACAGATTGGCGAAGGCACACGCGCCCCTGTTGCCGACTTGATTGGAATCTCGCGATTTCCAGACGAATAGGGACGCCGACTGCGTCGGCAACGCGCAGAGTCCGCCACCCCCTCCCCAAGCCCTCCACCGCCACAGGAGGCGGTGGAGGGAGCCGATCCGCAAGGCCGTGACCCGGGAATGAGCTATCGCAATTGGACAATCTCGTCAACCCCGTCAGGGTTGTACGGGTGATGCTCGCGCTGCCCCAGGCAGGAAAACTGGACCCTCTTGACGAAATACCCCTTCTCCAATGCCTTTTGCCCTTGCTCTCCTTATCTCCGTTGCCCAGGCGCAGCCTGTGTTTGACCTCCGGGCGGAGTATACGAAGCGGGAAGTGATGGTGCCGATGCGGGATGGGGAGGGGCTTTACACGGCGATCTACACTCCAAAGCGCACGGCGGAGCGGTTGCCGTTTTTGATTCAGCGCACTCCTTACAGCTGTGCGCCGTACGGGCCGGCGGCCTATCCGCGCAGTCTGGGGCCGACGCCGGCCTTCCCGAAGGAGCGGTTTATCTTTGTCAATCAGGACGTGCGGGGGCGCTATATGTCGGAAGGGCATCACCGGTTTTCGCCCCCCGTGAACCCGATTAAGCGGACGGCGAAAGATGTGGACGAAACCACCGATGCCTACGACACCATAGAATGGCTCCTCAAGAACGTTCCGAACAACAATGGCAAGGCTGGAATCTGGGGCATCTCCCAACCAGGATTTTATGCTTCCAATGCGTTGGTCAACGCACACCCTGCCCTAAAGTGCGCCTCGCCTCAGGCGCCGGTGACGGATCGGTTTGTGGGGGACGATGACCACCACAACGGCGCATTCTTCCTTGCCCAGCGGTTCTCGTTCCTTTGGGGATTTGGCTGGCCTCATCCGATTCCATCCAAAACGTACGGACATGGCTTCAAGTGGCCGATTCAGGACTCGTATCGATTCTTCCTCGACAACGAGCCTTTGGATCGCCTCCAAACCTACTTCAAGCATCGAAATATGTTCTGGGAGCAGATCATGTCTCACGGCACCTACGACGCCTATTGGAAGCCAAGAGGCATGGAGCAGCACCTGAAGGCAGTCAAGCCGGCCACGTTGGTGGTGGGAGGGTGGTTTGATGCAGAGGATCTATTTGGGGCGCTCAAAACCTTCAAGTCGATTGACACGGGCAAGTCTGCGTCTACAGAAGCCGTGGAACCCGCGACGCTCGTGATGGGGCCGTGGTCTCATGGTGGCTGGGCTGGGGGAGATGGCGAGCGGATGGGGGCCATCGAATTCGACCAGAAGACAAGCCCCTATCTTCGAGACCAGGTGGAACTTCCATTCTTTAACCACTATCTGAAGGACGGCAAGTCGCCGAACCTTCCGAAAGCGATTGTTTTCCAGACAGGTGAAAACGTGTGGAAGACCTTTGACGCCTGGCCGCCAAAGACCGCTAAGCCGAGCACACTGTATTTCCAACCGAGTGGTGTATTGAATCCAAAGTCTGGAAAGAGCGCCGTTGATACGTATGTAAGCGACCCGCGACGACCCGTCCCGTACACCGCCGAGGTCACCACGGGGGTGAGCCCTGCGTTTATGACTGGCGACCAGAGATTTGCCTGGTCCCGTTCAGACGTTCTCTCCTACGAAACCCCGGTGCTGGACAAGGACACCACGTTTGCGGGGCCTATCCAGGCTGACCTCTGGGTGGCGACGACGGGGACTGACTCTGACTTTGTCGTTAAGGTGATCGACGAGTATCCCAGTGATGCGGCACCCAACGCCAAGGTAACGCCGCCGGTGAGGATGGCTGGCTACCAGATGCTGGTGCGCGGTGAAATCATGCGCGGAAAGTTTCGCAACAGTTTAGAAAAGCCAGAGCCATTTGTGCCGGGTCGGATCACTCACGTTCCGTTTGAACTACGAGACGTCTTCCATACGTTTAAGAAGGGTCACCGCATCATGGTCCAAGTTCAGTCTTCCTGGTTTCCCCTCGCGGACCTCAATCCCCAGCGGTTTGAGCATATCTACTTTGCCAAGCCGGAGGACTTTCAGTCCGCAACCGAGTGGGTCTATTTAGGCGGGGAGCATGCCAGTGCGATTCACTTCCTTACGCTTTAAGCGGCAAACGGAGGATCCGTTTGCAGATGGCATTCCGGAGCCGAAGCCGGTGCCCACGCCAGAAGAGCTGGCGGCGAAGCGCAGGCGCGCGATACGGGGAAGGCTGTGGTTTTACGGCACCACGTTCGGGATCTTGTACCTGGCCCTTTGGTATCAACCGTATGAAGTTGACTGGATTCCGCGCAAGATTCCAAATCCGAATCCGCTTATCGATCCAGACTCAAAGCATCTCTTTGAGAGGGGAACGCGGGTCCTAATCGTCACGGCTCACCCTGATGACTCCGAGTTCTTTATCGGAGGGCTACTCTCCAAGCTTTCCAAAACAAAGGCTGAGCTCCATCAAGTGATCTGCACCGATGGAGATAAGGGCTACTATTACTTTTTCACCGACGCCGCAAAGAATCGCGTGGTTCGCAAGCGAGAGGCGCTGGACGCGGCAAGGGCCTGGCATGCCAAAACCATCGAATTCCTCGGCTATCCCGATCGATTCCTGCATCCGAATCCGGACGTGGTCTATCAGATTCAAGCCGTGATTGAGCGGTATCGACCGGAGTACATCCTAACCTTTGATGGGGAGCTACCCTCGAGGGTGAGCCATCAGGACCATCGACGGGCAGGGGATGCCGCTCGCATCGCGGCACAGAAGGCGCATGTTCCGTGTTGGCTGATGCTGTTTCAGACCTGTGCTCCCAACTACGTCGTGGATATCTCTGACCTATGGGAAGACCAGAAGAAGCTGCTGCAGATTCACAAGAGCCAGTTCTTTGGAAGCCACCTGGCAGGTGTTGAGAACATGATCGAAGCGTCCGCCGAGAAGGATGGAGCTCGCATCGGCGTTGAGCTTGGAGAGGGGCTGCGCTGCGAGAAGATTAGCCCTTAGCTTCGGAAGGAAGCAGGTACTCCGCCAGTAGCGGTTTGGGAGCAAGCCACCGAATCAGCACGAGCGAGAGAAGCACCGGGAAGACCACCAGTTCAAGCCCATCGAAGGCAATGTCCACGGCGACGCCCAAGAAGGGAACCAAGAGGCCAATCAGCATCTCAAGCGGCACTTCCAGCCCGACCAAAATAGCAGTAACCGCCGCCCCGCCACCCACGGCGGCCAGTTTCGTCCAGACCGAAATCCGGCGGTCCTTCATGAGCTCAACCCCCAGCCCAAGGTTCAGCCACCCACGCCGATGGGCAAACTTCGTTGCCGCGGCAGGGATTGCGGATTTTCCGTTTGGGATAAGGGTTTGGCGCATACCTAAAGAACGATTCTGAGCGCGAATCGTTGCAGGCTGAGCGCCGGTTGGCGCGCGGGTATTTAGCCTAAGACCATCCCGTTAAAGAATTAGCCGGCCGCCTGGTTTGGAATCCCACGCTCAGTTGAGCACGGCAAGGCGTCTTGTAACGGACCCCGCCTTCGTCGGGAATGCCTGTCAGCTCCACTCTCAACCTACCTTCTCCCTCCGCGGGCAGGAGAAGGAGTCGATGCCACCAGTTTTCTCGCTTGAAAGTAATTCGATTGGCCAACTGGCTGGACGACCCAACCGCTTGGGGCAAGCCATGAACATGCGTTTCGGTTTCCTCGAATCTCAAGCTCGATGGCACCCGTCGTACAAACCCCACTCCCGTAGGCAGAACCCTCAGGACAGACGATAGGAATAGAACGAGAAGACCGTAAGCCAGCATTCTGCCGCCAAATCTTTCGTGCGATACGTTAAGAACCTGGCTAAAGGAGAAAAATCATCTTAGGTTTTTGTAGAAAGTAGCATTAAGATATTGGCATGACGAAACTTCTCGGAGCTTCGATGCTGGTGATCGTTTCCATTTTGGGGCTCGTATTTGCGATTGGGTTCTTGGTACTGCTGAAGCTTCACCTACCGGTCGGCATCACGATGGGCCTTACCGGTGGGCTTGCAGTGGGTGTCGTGGTGCTGCAGTACTGCCTAGGCCCGATGATCATCGATCACATCGTGAAAGTCCGGTGGACTTCTCCAGAAGAGCTTGGATCGGGGTCGGATGTGTGGCTCTCGAATGCTTGCGGGACGTTCAAAATTGCCAAACCGCGAATTGGAATCATCGAAGAGGCTGCTCCGAACGCCTTTACTTACGGTCATGGCGCCTACGACGCGAGGGTTGTGGTGACGCGGGGGCTCATCGAAGTGCTCTCGGAAGACGAACTCCGAGCGGTCGTAGCCCATGAGCTGGGGCATATCCGAAACGGCGACTTCGTGGTGATGACGATGGTTCAAGCCCTCGTGCTGTTCCTCTGGACGCTCTACTACACCTCACGTACGTCCAGCCGCAACAACAACTGGTACATCGTGCTCGCCGCCTATGTTGCCTACTGGGCCAGCTATTACGCTTCGCTGCTGCTTTCTCGTATTCGGGAATACATGGCGGACTACTCGTCTGCACAGATCACTGGCAACCCAAACCATCTCTCCTACGCCCTCGTCAAGATCGCCTATGGTTTGGCGAAGACCCAAACGGTTGGGGGCGCAACAGTGCCAATATCGGGCCAGGTGCGACCGACCACTCAGGCTCCTCCGCCTGCAAACGCGAGCCCGTACTCCTATGACGACGCCACGGTTGCGAAACAGAGAGCGATGCTCGAATCCGCTCGCTACGATAATGCCCACGCGATTGCGGCAGGTGCCATTGCTCCCAAAGGCGCTGCAGGGACGGCTGCAACCAAACCGCAGCCCAAGAAGAAGGAAGCGTTCTCGGCGGCTCAGCTTGGAGCGTTTGGCGTGATGGGCGTGTCGTCGATGCGCGCCGCCGTCGCCTGGTCGGGCGCGGATGGTCTGGCCAACCCGGACACATTCACTACTGCCGCCAGGTGGGAACTGTTCAATCCTTGGGGAAAGATCGGCGAGGTGTTCTCGACTCACCCGCTGACTGCACTGAGAATCAAGGCCCTTCAAAAGTTGAACCGACTCTTCAATCAGCCAGACGCTTTCGACTTCAGTAAGATCAAGCCTGCGAAGTACAACGGATTTGCTCGAGACCTCCTTCTGGTGAGTTCTCCTTGGTTGGGTGCGGTGATCGGCGGGGCCGTAGCGGGATCCTTCTTCTTTAGCCAGAAGCGGTTTGACCTCTCACAAATCTTCATGCCCCTCGCTGGGTTTTCGGCGGGCCGACTCTTCGTGCTTATCTTCAGCTATATGGGAGAATTCAAACCCAGCAAGGTCATCCGTTTGCTTGGCGAGGTGGAGGTTTCGCACGTGAATCCGATTCCGACCGCAATCGAGGGGACGTTCACGGGACGGATTTCCCCGGGCATCGCATGGGCCAGCGACTTCATCGTTCAAGACGATACTGGGTTCCTTGCATGCCTTTACCGAACTCCGCTTGGCATCATGAAGCTGTGGTTTGGTCTCACCACCGCCGACCGATACGTAGGCAAAAGGGTACGGGTCTATGGCTGGTATCGACGATTCAACGCTCCCTACATCGAGATCCACCACTTCGACGTGCTGGATACCGGCGAGCGGGTGAACTCGAATTACTTCGTGTGGGCCGTCATCGGCAACCTGGTGCTTCTCGCGGGGTGCGTCACCGCGGTCGTGATGTTGCGAGGCCTGCCGATTTAGACATGCGGGCGCGCGGACATTTAGTCCGCTAGCCGTTTAGGATGCACCAGGCTTCGGTGACGCTGGCTTCCTCGTGGACGATGGCCATTAGGGCTCGGGTCATTCGGTCGGGCGATGGGTGCTGGATGACATTTCTGCCGTAGACGATGCCGCTGGCACCTTGCTTCATGAGGTCGAAGGTTCGCTTTAGAATCTCTTCGTCGGTGGCTTTGCCGCCGCCTCGCACGAGGACGGGGATTCCGCTGGCGACCTCAATCACTTTGTGATAGTGCGACACATCGTCGCATGGGTCGGCCTTGATGACGTCTGCTCCAAGTTCGACCGCCTGGCGAACGAGGGGAAGGATCTTGTTCAGATCACCGTCCACCATGTAGCCGCCCGCCTTCTCGTTCGACTGCATGACGAGGGGCTCGACCATCAGCGGCATCCCGGCCTGATTGCACAGCGGTTTGAGGCGGCAGATATTGTCGATACACGCCTCGTGGAGATCAGGCTGATTCGGCAACAGGAGGAGATTCACCACGACGCATGCGGCGTCGAGACGGACTGCCTGACCCACCGGATCCTCAATCATCCTGCTGAAGAGATGGCGGGGAAGCATTTTGCCGTAGACGTTGGCCACGTCCGTTCTTAGAACGAGCGAAGGCTTCGACTTTCCGGGCAGTGCCTGAAGGAGGGGCGCGGTTCCCGGCGGAAGCTGGATCGCGTCGGGAGCCGCAGAAATAACCGTCTGAATGGCGGGGCGAATGTCCTCAATCCCCGCCAGGAAGGACGGCTCGTTGAAGAAGCCGTGATCAATGGCGACGTCAAAGCACTTGCCGTCCGACCCCATCAGGCGATTGAGACGTGCCTTCATTTCACTTTAAGGAATCGATCCATCCAGGTCACGATTTCGTTGAGGCGGTGGAGCCGCAAATCCGCCGGTCCAGATCGAGACATACCGTGGGAGGTAAAGGAGGGATATCGCACAAACCGTGACTCAATCCCCTGCTGCTGAAGTGCGGTGAACACCTGCTCACTCTGTTCGATGTTGCAGCGGAGGTCGCCTTCGCTGTGGATCACGAGGGTTGGAGTCTTTACATTCTCAAAGTAGGCAATCGGCGACTGTCGCCAAAGCTCTTTGATCTCTTCCAGCGAGCCCCAAGCGACGCCCTTGAAATAGCCATTCTTGTTGAATGGGAAATCGCTGTTGCCAGCCATGGATACCATGTTTGAAACGCAGCGATCGGTGACAGCGGCACTGAACTCATGGGTATGGCCGATGACCCAGTTCGTCATGTACCCGCCGTAAGAGCCGCCGAGGACGCCCATCTGGCCGGGGTGGATGTAGGGCTGATGCTGCATCCATCGAGTGACGGCCTGCACGTCGTCCCAGTCCTTGTTGCCCCAATCTCCACGGATCGCTCCGCAGAAATCTTCGCCGTACCCCTTTGAACCTCTCGGATTGGTGAACACCACCACATAGCCAGCCGCAGCCAGAAGCTGGAATTCGTGGAAGAAGGCCCATCCGTACTGTGTGTGAGGCCCACCATGAATCTCCAGCAGGGCAGGATAGCGCCGGGGTGGCAGATAGCCAATTGGCTTCATCACCCAGCCGTGAACCTGAATGCCGTCGGTGGATTCCACCCAGAACTCCTCGGGCTCGCTGAGCTTGATCTCATTGTGGAATTCCTCGTTGAGGTGAGTCAGGACCTTTGGAGCCATTCGTCCGGTGCCCAGTTCGGGTTCCAGAACCGCGACTTCCGGCAGCATCGTCGCGTGACCAAAGGTGGCTCCGATCTTGGTGCCGTCGTGGCTGAGGTTGCCGACCCCGATGCTGTGTAGACCTTCTGTGATCAGTTCGACCTTGCTGTCCAGTCCCACAAATCCGAGCTGAACTTCACCGTGCCAGCCGATTTGAACAAACAGGCCGCTTCCGTCTGGCTTCCAGAACATGGTTGCGCCAAACCCGGCGTCCTTGGTGTCGCTTAGGGTGGCAACATCGAGGTCGTAATCTTGGTGACCCGTCAGGTCGATTGGCGTGCCTCCGTCCGCGGAGACGACATAAAGCTTTGTATTGCGCGTACCCCATGGGTCCGACTCGTCAACGTCGCCCGCGTAGGCCAGTTTGGTTCCATCGGGAGACCAGAGCACGTTGCCCTTTTCTCCCTTCGGCAAACCTTCTACCTTCCATGCCTGCCCGTCCATCGAGACTCGGTAGATCTGGTCGTTTGGAGGCTCCACAAACGGTCGCTTGCATGCCGTGTGGGAGATTGCGAGTTCCTTTGAGTTCGGGGACCAGTCAAACGCATAGGCACCCAAGGGGCTGCCTTCGTAAAGGGGTGCGAATTCGCCATCAATCGAGGCGGAAGCGTATTTGCCCGTGGCCACCTCAATGGCATAGACCTTGAACCGCTGGCCGGCGAAGTAGCCATCGCCATCTAGGCGGTACCAGATATCGTCGATCTCGATCGGCGGCTGGCTCATTCCGGATTCTTCGCGCTCTTTCTTGGCTTTGTCGGTAAATCCTGCCATCTGCTCGCGGTAGGTGAAGGCGATCCACTTGCCATCTGGCGACCACTTCATCGCCCCAATCGATCCCTGGGGAAGCGAGGTCAACTTATGGGCTTCTCCGCCCGAGGTGGGAATCAGGAAGATCTGCGCGTGCTTCTCGCGTCCGCTGATGAAAGCAATGGTGCCGCCATCTGGCGACCATCTTCCGCCGCCATTGCCACCGTCGCCTTGGGTCCACTGAGTCAATCGACCTTCCATGTCCACACTCATCAGGTTGGAAATGGACTTGTTCTTCTCGTTGATCGTCTTCTTGGTGAAGAGAACCTTCGACCCGTCTGGGCTGATCTGAGGGTCTCCAACGGTAACGATCTTCAGTAGATCATCGGCTCTGATGGGGCGTTTCGGCATTTGGCAAGCTTACCGGAGCCCGCTTTCGTCCAAGCCTCTCATGTCAAAATGAGTCATGTCGACCCTCTTTACAAAGATCATCAACCGCGAAATTCCGGGCGACATCGTTTACGAAGATGAGCATGTCGTCGCGTTTAGGGACATTGCGCCCGTCGCTCCCGTCCACATCATTCTTGTGACTCGAACTGAGATTGAGGGGCCCGCATCGGTTCCAGAGCATGGTGATCACACGCACCTCCTGAACGCGGCGAAGATTATCGCCGAACAGCAGGGCTTGGTGAATGGATACCGGCTTGTGCTTAACCAGGGGGAAGATGGCGGGCAGACGGTGAGCCACCTCCACGTGCATCTTCTCGGTGGTCGCCCAATGGGCTGGCCTCCCGGCTAGTGGTAATTGACCCTAGAAGTGGGCGATTGTCCACTTTTGAGCCAAACTAACGTTAAAGCAATGCCGCATCACATTCAGGAGATTTCCGCATCGGACAGCGTGGCCATATTCAGGGCACTCGCGTCTGAATCGCGGGCGCGGATTATCGAACTCCTGGCTGAGCGGGATATGAACATCAACGAGTTGAGCACGGCTCTGGGACTTGCCCAGCCGAGTGTCACGAAGCACGTTCGAATTCTTGAAGAGGCGGGCCTCGTGGTCAGCGACTACCTTGCGGGGCCGCAGGGAATGCAGAAGCGCTGTCGACGTGTTCATGATCGCCTCATCGTTGAGATGGCGCCAGCCGCCCACAGCGACGAGGGTATCGCCGAAATCGAAGTGCCAATTGGAATGTTCACGAACGTCGAGGCGTTTCCGACCTGTGGACTCGCTATTCGCGAAAAGTTCATCGGCCTCATCGACAACCCGCTCTCGTTCTTTATGCCGGAGCGCGCAAAGGCAGAGCTGCTGTGGTCCTCAGCCGGATTTATCGAATACGCATTCGCCAACACCATTCCCCTTCAGGCGGTGGTCACCTCGATCGATCTCGCGATGGAGATCTGTTCGGAGGCGCCAGGATACGAGAATGATTACCCTTCCGACATCACGATGTGGGTCAACGACATCGAGATTGGAACATGGTGCTCTCCAGGTGACTTTGGCGGAACGCGCGGACGGCTCAACCCACAATGGTGGCCGGACAATATGAATCAGCATGGCCTGCTGAAGGTCTGGCGAGTCGATGGTTCGGGAAGCTCCATCGACGGGGTAGAGCTTTCGGCGATCAAGGTTAATGAGCTTAACATCAAGCCTTGGCAGGCAACAAAGGTCCGGCTCGGTGTAAAGCCAGATGCAGCCCACCAGGGCGGATTCACGCTTTTTGGAAAGGGGTTTGGCAACTACGAGCTGGACCTTGTACTGAGAATCCGACACACAACTGATCCTCGCCGCATCAAGGGTGTATAGCTACTCGGGGCTCATCCCCCTTTAAATTGCCGAATGAGGGCCCAAATCGCCGAATTTGGGTGGGGTTATTCGAAATGTATATGGGATATTCCCAAATGGCTATGAATTGTCGTATGATGATTCTTGAAGATCCCGTCGTCCTGCATGGGCCCAGAGTCCGTCGTGGAACAGACCGGTTTCGGCTCGTTAAGAAATATTCTCGGACCCCGCTGGTCCATTGTTTCCCTCACTGAAGAGGAATTTATGAAAAATCGCATCGCACGCACATCAAAGGCCTTCACGCTCATCGAGCTGCTTGTCGTCATCGCTATCATTGCGATCCTCGCAGCTATTCTTTTCCCTGTTTTCGCTCAGGCTAAAGCCGCAGCGAAGAAGACTTCCTGTCTCTCCAACTTCAAGCAGCTTGGACTGGCGACCACGATGTATGCCAACGACAACGACGATCGACTGGTTTACACCGGCGACAACGGCGGATTCTGGGCTTGGTATCCAAGTGAGAACTGCTCCTACGGCGTCTGCCACCAGGGCTTCCTTGATACCGGCGCATTTCAGAACTGGGGCGCTGAGCTTTATCCATACGTAAAGAGCCTCGGCCTGTTCATCTGCCCGTCCGTTCAGAAGATCACCGGCGTGCCTTACGGCTTCAGCGCTTATCCTGGCGCAGGAAACACCAACTACTCCCTCAATGGTGCAGTCGTTGGCGCTCCGATGACGTCGATGAGCGCACCAGCTTCCACCATCACCCTCTGGAGCTCAGACGGCGTGACGGTCGACGCTTACATGCAGCCAACCATCTTCAACGTCAACTCATCCAACAACAACACGCTGATCACGGTTAACGGCACCCCTGCCTGCAACGGTATCGACATCAACTGGATGGGTGAGGCTCACGGCAACGGCGACAACTTCTCCTATGCCGACGGCCATGCCAAGTTCCAGGTTCACACTCAGGTGAAGTTCAAGGACTTCGGCATCAGCAGCGACGTGTACGACTGGCACAACAACGGCTCAACCGTTCCCAATACGACGGGTCTTACGGATATCAGTATCAATCCCAGCTACTGGCAGACGTGGGGCATTTGCGACCTGACGGCCATTAACTGATCGTCACGAACATCTTCTGGGCTGGTCCTGTCCGGCCCAGAAGATGTTGAATACTCAAGGCACAATCGCCTTTCGAGTAACAGTCATTCACCTCTCCATTGGGACCCTTTTCAGCATGTTTAACCTCTCCTCAACTAAGAAACTCATCGTCGCCTCTCTCTGCACTGCCGCAGTCGCTATCGGAATGTCCGGGTGCGATGGCGCTGAAAAGCCTTCCAAGATGGTTGAGGGTCGCGCGCAGATGATGAAGCAGCGCGAAGAAATGAAAAAGACGTACGGTTCAACTCCAGTCGTCCCAGGCTCTCCACAAGGCTCCAAGTAACCGCTAAGATTGAGTCTCTGCCAGGCTGAAATACGGATGACGCGAGTCGTGTCTCCGAATCTGGCCAGAGGCGGGGGATATCAATGCGGGGTCACTTCCTAACTGTTCTATTTCTAATCTGCTTCGGATTAGGGCTCGTGAAGCTCTTTTCTGGGGGAGGCCCACTTGCGCGCGCCAAGACCGAAATCAGCTTTTGGAACGGCTGGACCGGTCCAGATGGCGTTGCCATGCTGGAGGTGATTCGTGAGTTCAACGAGGCCAACCCGGATATCGAAGTTTCGATGCAGCGGATGGCGTGGGACACCTACTACAACAAGCTGATGGTTGCCGCGATGAGCGGTCGCGGTCCGGAAGTTTTTGTCATTCACGCCAGCACTCTTCCCCGAATGGTTCGGGCAGGCTATCTGGACGACGTGAGTGACCTGTATGGTCCTCAATCCGGAATTTTGCGTGCGGACTTCGAAGCCAAGGTTCTTGAGCAGGTCAAGTTTGGCAAAAAGATGGTGGCGGTTCCCTTGGATGTGCACCCGCAGGGGATGTTCTGCAATGCAGACATGCTGGTGGCGGCAGGCTATAAAAATCCCGATGGCACCCCTCGCGCTCCCGCCACCGGAGAAGAATTTATCGCAGCGATGAGGTCCATGCAACGCGTGAACGCCAAGGGCGAGCACGATGTTTGGGGATTCTCCTGGACGTTCTGGCGGAACAACTTCATGGCACTGGTGCCCCAATTTGGCGGCCGCTACTTTGATGAAAACGGCAAGGCCGACCTCACCAACCCCGGAAACATCGCCGCGCTTGCCTATATGGGCAAGCTGATGAATGAGCTGAAGCTGACTCCGCCAGCCGAGAGCAACGCAGGTTGGACCGGATACCGGCAGAAGAAGGTCGCGATGCTCTTTGAGGGCGTCTACATGATTGGCGACCTCCAGAACCTCACCGACTTTAGGTACTGGGGAGCTCCGATCCCGCAAATTGGCCCCAAGCCAGGGACTCTAGGCGATTCCCACTGCCTCTGCATTCGCACCGGACTTACCGGGAAGCAGCGAGCGGCTGCGGAGAAGTTCATTGCATTTTTATCTGACCACGGTCTGGCATGGGCAAAGGCTGGGCAGGTGCCGGCGCGAATCAGTATTCGAAATTCTCCAGAGTTTCAGAAGCTTCAGGTGCAGTCTGCATTCGCAAAGCAGCTGCCGTATCTGGAATATCCGCCAAGAACACCGTTGCTGTTCGAGCTGATCCAGGAGATCGATCAGGCTGTAGAACGGGTTTTACGTGGAGACATGACCGCGGAGAAGTCTCTGAAGGTGGCTAACGACAACGTAGCCAAGGCGATAGACCGCGACAAACTGGAGAACGACAAGGAGTTGAACGGATCATGAAGACGATCCGCGCACAGCAGTTTCGCTCTCGGATGTTCATCCTTCCGTACAGCACCTCGTTCTTGGTGTTCATCGTATGCCCGATCATTTTTGCGGCAGCGCTGGCGTTCACTCAGCTTGACCTCACCTCAAAGGAGCATCTCCACTTTGTGGGGCTGGACAATTTCCGTGAGGCGCTGAAGGACCCGTACGTGATTCAAGCGATGAAGGTGACCGTCACCTACTCAGTGATGATCGTTCCAGCCTTTGTGGTGTTGGCCTTTGGCCTAGCCCTTGGTCTTCAGGCGATGGCGTTTGGTCGCAACTTCGTACGAGGGCTCATCTTCTTGCCCGGAATGTTCAACGTCGTTGTCGCCTCCATCATTTGGCGATGGTTCTATGACGGCGAGTTCGGCTTCTTCAACTACCTTCTCAAGCGAGTCGGTATGCAGCCGATTCACTGGCTAGGCGAAAAGACCATTGCACTGCCCAGCGTGGTGATCATGAGTCTCTGGTGGGGCCTTGGCGGTGCGACGATCATTCTCCTCGCCGCACTTCAGCAGATTCCCACTCACCTTTATGAGGCGGCCATGCTGGACGGTGCGAACGGGCGCCGACTTCTTTCCAACATCACGATTCCGCAGATGCGACCGGTGCTTCTGTTTATCGTGGTGACCAGCACGATTGGTGCCTTTCAAGTGTTCGGCCAGACCTTCATGATGACCAACGGCGGTCCGGAGAGATCGACCACTGGACTCGTTCAGCTCATCTACGACACCGCGTTCAACAAGTATCGGCTTGGATATGCGGCGGCAGTGAGCTGGCTTCTATTCGGGATGATTCTCGTCGTGGTGCTTATCCAGGCATGGTTGCTGAGGAGGGCCGTAGATTGAAACGAAAAGGCCGAGTCGCTGCCTTCTTCATGTTCTTGGTCGCCGCCGTGTTTCTTGCACCGGCGGTGCTCATGGTGATGACCTCGTTCAAGAAGCCGGACGAAGTACTGAATCCCAGTTCCGCCATTCCTCACGTCTGGACCCTTGAAAACTTCGCCCGAACCCTGAAGTACTCTGAGGAAGCACCCTTTGCACAGTGGCTGCTCAACAGCCTATTTATCTCCACGTCGGTGACGTTCCTGGTGCTGTTCGTTTCGTCGCTCTGTGCGTTCGCCATCGCACGGCTGAAGGTCAAGGGCGGGGAGAAAATCCTGATCGTGATCGTCGCCTCGATGATGATCCCCGGTCAGCTCTTCCTAATTCCTGTCTATCTGATGCTGGGCTGGTTCCACTGGCTGGATACCCCGTTTGCCCTGATCATTCCCGCGACGGCCGGTGGGTTTGGGGTGTTTATGCTCACCCAATTCATGCGCACGATTCCACCCTCGCTTGAGGAAGCGGCGCTCATCGATGGCTGCAGTCTTTGGGGTGTCTACACCCAAATCTGCCTGCCACTATGCGCCCCTGCCATGGCAACGCTGGGGATCTTCACGTTTATCGGCTCCTGGAATGACTTCCTGGGGCCGCTCGTCTTCATGGACTCCGTTCGCAACTACACGCTGCCGGTCGGAATTGCCCTCTACCAATCCTCCTACTTCACGGAGTACGGCAAGACCCTCGCCACCAGCGTGCTGGGAACTGCCCCTCTCGTGATCGTCTACTGCATCTTTCAAAAGCGAATTATCTCCAGCATGGCCACAACCGGTCTTAAGGACTGAACCACTAACCTCATGACAACAACCATTCACCTCCACACTGCCTTCACCGTCGACAAAGTAGATCCTCGAATCTTCGGCGGGTTTCTAGAGCATTTGGGTAGGGCCGTATACGAAGGTGTTTACGATCCAGCAAGCATCCATGCGGACGACTTGGGCTGCCGAACGGATGTCCTCGACGCACTGAAGCGTCTTCGATTTACCGCCATGCGATACCCCGGCGGCAACTTCGTCAGCGGCTATCACTGGCAGGATGCGGTGGGGCCACGAGATAAGCGTCCCTTGACCCGCGACCTTGCGTGGCAGAGCCTTGAGACGAACCAGTTTGGTCCCGATGAATTCGTCCAACTCAGTGAGCGCATGGATTGGACTCCGATGATGGCGGTCAATCTGGGAACGGGAACGCCGGAAGAGGCGCGAAACTGGCTGGAGTACTGCAACATCGATGGCGGTTCTCGCTATGCCAACCTGCGAAGGGAACACGGGTACGAGAAGCCTCACAACATCAAGCTCTGGTGCCTAGGCAACGAGATGGATGGCCCATGGCAGATTGGCCACGTCCCGGCTGAAACGTACGCCATCAGTGCCCAGCAGACCGCGCGGATGATGAAGATGTGCGACCCCAGCATCGAACTGGTGGTCTGTGGATCCTGCGCGCCAGAACTGCCCACCTACCTTGAGTGGGACCGCCAGGTGCTGGAGCATTGCCGTGACGAGGTCGAATATCTCAGCGTTCACCGCTACGTAGGGAATCCCGACAACGACACCGAAGACTTCCTTGCCGTAACCAACAGCATTGACCGACAGATTGAAGCGACCGACTCCGTGTGCCGAGCCGTTCACCACACGCGAAAGACGCGCCGCCGAGTGTATCTGAGCTTTGACGAGTGGAACGTCTGGTACCGAGCTCGAACGGGTGAGCATGTGGACGGGCGTGGCAAGTTCGCACCGCCTCTGCTTGAGGAGGTGTACAACCTCGAGGACGCACTCGTGGCCGCCGGCTTCCTCAACAGCTTCATCCGCCACGCAGACAGCGTGAAGATCGCGAATCTGGCCCAGATCGTCAATGTGATCGCACCGATTCTCACGAAGGGCGACGAGATGCTGATCCAGTCGATCTTCTATCCAATCGAAATGTACAGCAAGCGACGAGAGGGGACTTCGCTTCAGCTCCGACTGGACGGTCCCCGATACACCTCCAAGCAGTACGGTGAAGTTGACTACGTGGACGCCAGCGCAATCCTGGACGGCAACCGTCTCAGCGTGTTCTTGGTCAATCGCGACCTGAACAAGCCGATGGAAGTGAAGATCAAGATCGGCGATGCCAGCGTGGTCAAGCTCCTGGATGCGGAAGTGGTTACGGGCAAAGACCCACGCGCCGCCAACTCTTACGACTGTCCAAATTTGGTTCGAAGCCAATCCTACGAGGACATCTCGATTGAAGGTGGAGTTGCTACGATCAGCCTTCCGCCGATGTCGGTTTACGCCGGCACTCTCGAAATCGCAAAGTAGGGTTTCATACCCCCTCGATCATCAGCATCGAGGGGGTCTTTTTGTGCCTAGGCTGAGGGGGTGTCTTCTAATTGGACGACCAGTCGCAACAGATCGGCAACCGAGCAGTGGTTTTCGAGCGGATGCCTCAGCATCCGAGTTGGATCAACCTGATACCGATTCTTGCGCCCATCTTTCTCCACCTTAAGCACGCCATCGGCGGTAAGTTCGCGAATGATGCGCTGAACGGATCGCTCCGTGATTCCGACAAGATTGGAAATCTCCCTCGCCGTCAGTTGGGGATTCCGCCAGACGCATACCAGTACATGGGAGTGGTTGGTGAGGTACGTCCAACTTTGATCGACAGATTCTGAAGAATCTTTCTGTGAATCAATATACGACATAGTTTTCGTGTATTATTTATCGTGAAATGGAAAGCGTTCTAACGAAACCCGAAATTCACTCACTTTCTGCTGCTGGCGGGACCCCTGTGTCGATTGCATTCGGCGATGGCATCGGCCCTGAAATCATGACAGCAGTATTGACGACAATGGTGGAAGCCGGTGCCAAGCTGGAACTCTATCCGGTTGAAATTGGAGAATCGGTCTACAAGGCGGGGTTCTCGTCCGGCATCGAGCCCGACTCTTGGGACATTATCCGCAACACAAAGGCGTTCCTCAAGGCCCCAATCACAACTCCACAGGGCGGCGGATACAAGAGCCTTAACGTCACCATCCGAAAGTCGCTGGGGCTGTACGCCAACATCCGGCCGTGTCCCACCTACGCCCCCTTCATTGCGACGGCCCACCCAGAAATGGACATCGTCGTGATTCGGGAGAACGAGGAAGATCTGTATGCGGGCATTGAACATCGACAGACAGATCAAGTGTATCAATGCCTCAAGCTGATCACTCGTCCGGGCTGTGAGCGAATTTGCCGGTACGCGTTCGAGTATGCGGTAGCCCATGGCCGAAAGAAGGTCACCTGCATGACCAAGGACAACATCATGAAACTGACCGACGGTCTGTTTCACCAGGTGTTCAACGAGGTCGCGGCGGACTACCCGCAAATTCAGGCGGATCACAAGATCATTGACATCGGAATGGCCAAGGCCGCCACTCAGCCGGAAGCATTCGACGTCATCGTGGCTCCAAATCTTTACGGAGACATCCTTTCCGACGTGACGGCGGAGGTCGCGGGCTCGGTAGGCATCGCGCCTTCCAGCAACATCGGACCGCACTGTGCGATGTTTGAGGCGATCCACGGCAGCGCACCGGACATTGCCGGGCAAAATGTGGCAAATCCATCAGGATTGCTTCTTGCCGCAGTGATGATGCTGGTCCACATTGGCCAGCCCGAGGTGGCATCCAAGATTCATAACGCCTGGCTGAGAACGGTGGAAGACGGCATTCACACCGCCGATATCTACACACCAGGGAGGTCTGAGAAACTTGTGGGCACGCGCGAGTTTGCTCAGGCCGTGCGAGACCGATTGGGGCTCCTTCCGCTTGTCCTAACTCCAGTCGCCTATACGCAACATGTGGAGGCGCTTCCGACGCTAGACCTTCACGCTCATAAGGCAGAGGCGAAGGAACTGGTGGGGATCGATATCTTCGTGCAGTGGACGGGAGCGGTGGACGAGCTCGCCGTAAAGCTAAAGCGTGCCTCGTGCCCCGGACTCGACCTGCAGATGATTACCAACCGTGGCGTCAAGGTTTGGCCAAATGGCTTTCCCGAGACGTTTCACACCGACCACTGGCGATGTCGGTTCCTCAGTGAGCCGATGGCGCCGGTTTCACCGGATTTGGTCATCGCGTTGATTGCAGGAATTTACGGCGCGGGATTGGACTTCATCAAGGCGGAAACGCTGTGCCTCTTCGACGGCAAGCCAGGATTCTCGCTTGGACAAGGGCAGTAAGGGGCCATAAGAGTCCCATAAATGCAAAATTGGGGAGTCGTTTCGGCTCCCCATATCCGTAATGTTTACTGTGCGCGGGAGTGCTTCCGCGGGAATGGGAGGAATTGTGAATCTGAACAAGTGTTTTGCGCTCTGCGCGTTGGGTGCCGTCGCCGTTTCGGCCTTCGCCGATACCGATGCTTTGAAGGTCGCCCCAGCCGATGTGGCTGCATCGAAGTCGGTTGCGGTAGAAGGCAACGTACTCTCGTTCCCGGTTCCTAAGGTTGGCCTCCGCATTGGCGGCGGTCAGTGGAACAGCTTCATGATTGACGGCGGCGTCGATGTGACGTTCAATGTGCCCGTCATTCCGTTGCCAGCGCTTCGCGTGGATGGCGAAGTTTGGGGTGAGCCGGGGAACTTTGGAAAGAACCGTCGCGGCAACGCTTTCTCAATCTTGGGAATTCAGACAGTCGCCATGAGCTACTTTGGCTACGGTCCGTCCTTCTACTTCACGGATGACAATGGAGATCGCCGCAGCGGATTTGGGCTTAAGCTTGTTGGGGGAATCAGCCTTCCTCAGAATGCGTTTGTCGAAGCTGGAATTCTGCTTGGCCCCAGCACACCGCCGATCTTCTTCTCCATCGGTGAGCGCTTCTAACGGTTAGTGAACTCATGTTTAGGGGGCTCGGCAATTCTTGCCGAGCCCCCTTTTCTTTGAGCCAGCGTGTTGCCTTGGGCGGTCATCTCCTGTAAAATATCCCTGCGCCACGAGGGTGCATCCGGGTCCGCGGAAAGGGTTGAACCCACCTCTCAGCTTTGAATGCCTTGTGACAGCAACCTTTATGCTGCTTGTCTGCGGACTGCAAGCCAACGCATGGAGGTTTTATGTCTGCTCAGCTGCCGCAACGCCCCAACCTGGAACATTTGAAGTCCAAGGCCAAGGAACTTCTTTCTGACTACCGAAACGGTGTCAATGTTGATCGAATTCATCGGGTCTTTCCTGACAAGTCGATCCCAACCTTGTCCGACGCCCAACTCGTGCTTGCACGAGAATATGGCTTTGAGAGCTGGCCCAAATTACGGGCTCACGTGCTGTTGATGGAGCGTCAGTCGGCTCTTAAAGAGCAGTCCGATGAGATGATCCGTCAGTTGCTGACCGATTCTTTTCAGACCGCCGTTTCTGGCTTGAACGAAAACCCCGGTTTGGCAGCTGCCAGCCTTGCCGCCGCCTGTGTCACTGGCAACTCAGCAGTGGTTGGAACGCTGCTGGCGAAGAATCCAAGTCTCGTGGCAGAAGCCACTGGCCCGCGGGACTGGACGCCCCTACTCTATGTTTGCTATTCAAGGCTGCTCCGGCGGCCTGAGTACGTGCAGAGCCTGATCGATACCGCCAAGCGTTTGTTGGCGGCCGGAGCAGACAGCAACGCCGACTGGAAAACGGATGGGTATTCCGCTACCTGCCTCTATGGGGCCATCGGAGTGAACAACTGTCCCGAATTGGCAGAGGTTCTGCTGGACGCTGGAGCCAACCCGAATGACGACGAGTGCCTCTACCATGCCATGGAGCTGCCGACTCCAGACTGCCTCAAGGTGCTCCTGACCCACGGAGGGGACGTTGGGAAAGTACGCAATGCCTTCGCGCGTCTATTCGACTTTGAGCGACCTGACTTCCTAACCGTGGTGCTGGAACAGTGTGAGGATGTGAAGACGCTTCCCGTGATCATCCCGCATGCCCTGCGGCGGGGAAGGAGCGCGAGCATGATTCGCATCTTGATCGAATCCGGCGCCGATATCAGTTCTCCGGCTACCGGCGGGTTGACTCCATTCCAGGCGGCGATTCGGATGGGCCGCAAGGATGTGGCGAGCCTGCTAGAGCTGAACAGGGCGGATTTGACGCTCTCTCCCGCCGATCAACTGATTCAAAAGCTCATCGCCGGCGAAAAGGTGAGTCGAGAGGAAGTGGATCCGGAGGCTATCCGGCAACTCGATAGCGAGCGCGCACCGCAGGTCTGCATCTGGGCCGCCAACGGGTATGACGGTCCGCTACGCGCTCTCCTTGAACTCGGTGCGAATGTGAACGCGCAGGATGAGAACGGCTGGACGCCATTGATTGAAGCCTCGCTTCGAGGCGGAATTCGAACCGTTCGGATGCTCCTCGAGTTTCACGCGGACCCTACCATCATCGAGCGCGCGCACAACGGCCACGCTATCGGCTTCGCCTGTCACGGCTCAACCCAGCACGGCTGGCTTCGTCCGCAGGATTACGTCGATGTGGTTGAGACGCTGCTCGACAACGGAGGCATCATGCCAACCCGAGTCTGGGGAAGCCCCCAAGTCCAGGACCTCCTAAGGTCCAGGGGATGTCCAGAAGGAGAATGATGGAGCGCTGGATTCACCCGGCATGCCAAGCAGAGCTTCAGCCTGCAAGAAAGGCATTTGAGATTCCCGGGCCACGGAGCGTGCGCTGAAGCAACACGCCGCGGGCCGGGTAAACCCAGCGCTCCATCCGGAGAGGCGCTGGGTTAAAGGGGCGAACGGGTGATCTTGACTCGGTGCTCTCCAGAAAGGGATCGCGCTTCGATCACGTCTGGAACTCGATTCACTCGAATGGCGAAGACTCCTGCTTCGGTCTGGGTGATGAAGTTGTCCAGGAACGGTGAAGGACTGCCGTCTTCGGTGAACATGAGGTCGATGACCGGCGCGGTGGTCTCAATCGTGAGAACGCCTTCTTCAGCGGTGGACACCGTCAGGGTTGCCGGCTCGGCAAGACGTGCTGCCTTTGGCTCAGACAGAAGCTGCCATGCCAAGAGCTCTCCGTCTTCATCCCAGACCGAAAGCATCGTGTCAGGCACGCTCAGGCCGTGGATGGAGGCTTCCAGAACCACTCCGCGTGAGTTCGGCTCCAACTCGATCTGGTCCTGCCACTCGGCAAAGACCTCGCCGGTGGAGACGCTGCTCGCGGAGAGGACGATACCGGTTGACCAAGCCTCTGTGCCGTCGTTCATAGCCCAGATGCTGATCTGATCGGCATCACGGGCGATGCTCACGAGGTTGTCGGCGTAGAGGCGGCGAAGATCGTAGGCGAGGGCCTTGTAGTCTCCTTCGCTGTCCAATATCGCCCAGCTCTGCACTGGCCAGCAGTCGTTGAGCTGCCAGATGAGCGAGCCGCGGCAGAACACGGACCGTCGATAGTGCTCAACCCCGAACCGAAGCGCATCACGCTGATTGAGCTGGCTGTAGTACACCCAGTCTTCCAGGGTGACAGGCTCTGGATAGTGGAGCTTGACATAGCCGTGGAACGTGTCATGCCCCTTGCCCGTGCGGTCATGCCACTGAACGACGGCGGAATGTGGATCCCAATCGGCTTCGTCCAAAGTCTTGGCCCAAAGTGCGGTGCTGCAGGAAGATGCAAAGCCGTACTCGCTGGAGAACCGGCCGGTGGAGTCAGCGTAATACTTCCAGTCGCCCCGTCCATGCCAAACATCCCAACAGTGTTGGTCGCCAAAGCCGCCTGAGTTGGGTCCCTTCTGCTTTTCGGACTTGCCGTCGTTGACTGGATTTTCTCCAATTGGGGAGGTCGCAATGTAGGAGGTCTGTGGATCCAGTTCCGAGACGATGGCAGGAAGCACCTTGTCGTAGTGGTTTGCACCGTAGTAGCGGCTGGGATGCTTCTCTGGGCCGCCCCAGGTGTTGATGTTCATCTCCAGGTTCTCGTTGTTGCCGCACCAGAGGGCAAGGGAAGGGTGGTTGCGGAGACGGCGAATGTTGGCTCCCGCCTCGGCTTGGATCACAGCCTGCCACGCTTCGTCGTCTGGGTAGTAGGCACAGGCGAAGGGGAAGTCTTGCCAGACCAGAATCCCCATTTCGTCGCAAAGCTCGTAGAACTCGTCCGTCTCGTAAAGTCCGCCGCCCCACACTCGCAACATGTTGAAGCCCATGTCTTTGGCCTTCTCAAGTCGGTCCCGATACTGAGCCCGCGTCACGACGCTTGGGAAGGAATGGTCTGGAATCCAGTTGGCGCCGCGAGCCCACAGCTTCGTACCGTTGACTTCAAATTCAAACGACTCGCCGTACTCGTCCGGCTCCCTTAGGAGCTTGGTTTCCACCAGGCCCACCTTGATCGTCTTGATATCCCTGAGCGCGATGATCTGGTCGTTGGTCTCAGGATCGATCGACGAGCCTCCGAGAGAGACCGTAATTTCGTAGAGTTGAGGATCTCTTGGGTCCCACAGAATCGGGTTGGAAACGATCACTGGCTCACCGGGCTCGGTTTCGGAGAACGATTCGATAAATTCGCCATCTGGCGAGAATCCGTGGACCGCGTAGAACTCGCCGTCTCCCTCTTGATCGATGTTGACGGTGACGGACACGGTTCCGTCTTCCAGATGCTTCTGGATGACGTGCACATCCACAATTCGGCCGGAGAACTCAACGAGGCTTACCGGTCGCCAAATGCCGCACGACACGAGACGGGGACCCCAATCCCAGCCGTACATGTATTGTGCCTTTCGCACGAAAGATCGCTCGTCGAAGTAAATCGTTTCGGGCGGGAGACCCTCCTGGGCAAAGTAGGCGGCCTTTCGCTCAAGACCGACTTGAATGGCGCTCTTGAAGTCGATTCGAACCGTGTTCTCACCCTCTTTCAGATGCTCGGTGACGTCGATTTCCAGCGACACGAACATATTGTCGTGGCTGCCGATCTTTTCATCGTTCAGGAAGATGTCGCAGATCGTGTCGAGGCCCTCGAATTTCAGGACTCGATTCGGCAATCCGTCCTTTGCTTCCCACTCGAACGATGTCCGGTAGCTCCAGTCCTTTTGGTCGACCCATTGGCATCCCAACTCATTCATCCGCTCAAACGGGTGGGCGATGATGCCGTTCTCGATGAGGTCGAGGTGGACGTGGCCGGGAACAATCGCGGGCAGCCAACCGGTTTCGACGGTGGCAACTTTGCCGCCTGGCCAAGATTTCTCGGCAAATTCCCATCCGGAGTGGAGGTAAGTCGTATGAAGCATTGGCCTGAGTCTACTAGCCATGCCAGGCTCCTCGCGTGGCTGCGGGGAGTGTTTTAACCGTCTAGCTGCTGGCTTGTTCTTCGGACAGCAGGCGACCTTCCCGCATCGCGGCTACTTCGGCCGATCGCCAGCACGCTGCATCATGCCCGGTTTCAACCGGTGAGAGCCTCGGAGCCTGCAGACACTTGTCGATCTTCAGGGGGCAACGCGGGGAAAAGGCACAGCCCTGCGGCATGTTGCTGAAATCGGGCGGGTATCCGCCAATCGCCTCCAGGCGCGTCATTCCTGCATGGGGCAGGGCGTTGAGAAGGGCTCGGGTGTATGGCATTGCGGGATGGCGCAACACCTTCTCAGCAGGTCCGTACTCTACGATTTGCCCGCCATAGAAAACGGCGATCCGCTCGGAGATACTTGCGATGGCACCCACGTCGTGCGAGATCAGCATCACGGCGGTGCCGTTGGTCTCCTGCATATCTCGGATCAGCCGCAAAATTTGGGCTTGGGTGGTGACGTCGAGAGCGGTGGTGGGCTCGTCGGCGATAAGCACGTCGGGCTTACAAGCGAACGCAATCGCAATCACCACGCGCTGCCGCTGGCCGCCGCTCATTTGGTGCGGATACTTGTGGGCGGCACCTTTGGGATCGGGAACGCCAACCTTCTCCAACATCTCGATAGCTTTATCGAAGGCTTCTCTCCGGCGCATGCCTTGGTGGAGCAGGAACGCTTCTCCAATCTGGTCGCCAATTCGCATCATTGGGTTGAGGCTGGTGAAGGGATCCTGCATCACCAGGGCGATCTTGTCGCCACGTATGTTTCGGAGTTCTTTTTCCTTCAGACCTACGAGTTCCCGGTCGCCAAGCTTAATCGATCCCTTTGAGATGCGTCCGGGCGGCTGGAGCATGCCCATGATCGCGAAGCCGGTCATCGACTTGCCACAACCCGACTCACCAACGACACCAAGGGTTTCTCCCTGCTCGAGGTCAAAAGAAACGCCGTTGAGGATCTTGATCGCGCCAAACGAAACTTCTAGATCACGAACTTCAAGAATCGCCATCGCGGTGTGAGCGTACCCCTCTTGAATGGGAATTCTTTGACTTCAACAATCATCCACCGAACACTTGCGCCGGTTCGTCGTTACATCATAAGCGGCAAAGGTGCCGTACGGAACCAAGAGTGAAGCGTAGGGCAAACGGTCTAGCCACAAGAACACAAAAGCCGGTTTGTATGTCCAAAGTCTTGCTGATGGACCCAAAGCCGATGGCTACGATATGAACCCTGATATACTCGCCCCCATGCCTAAGAAGATCCGCGTTGTCGTAGTAGACGACGAGGCCTCGTACCGCAAAGCGCTCGAGAAGACCCTCTCGTTGATGGCCGATTGTGAAGTGATTGCCGTTTGTAAGGATGGTCAAGAGGGTTTGGACGCCTGCCTCTCCGATCCACCTGACGTTTTGCTGACCGACATCAACATGCCTCGCGTGAGCGGAATAGAGCTCACTCGCAAGCTCTTGAAGAAGGAGAAAGCGGTCAAGATCGTGATTCTCACGGTCAAAGAGGACGACGACACGGTATATGAGGCTTTCCGCGCCGGTGCCCTTGGCTACCTTCTGAAGACCTCGACTCCTCAGGACGTGATCGAAAGCATCCGACTTGCCGACAAAGGCGAGGCCAAGATCACTCCTCGTATCGCCACCAAGGTCCTTGAAGATTTCCGCCGAGTGAAGGAAGAGGATGAAATCGACGATAGCGAGATGTTTGTTCTCAGCGATCGCGAGCAAGAGATCCTTGACCTCGTCGCCATGGGGCTTCGAAACAAAGAGATCGCCTCCCGACTCTGCATCGCCGAAAAGACGGTGAAGAACCATGTCAGCAACATCCTGAAAGCCCTTCAGGTGAACAGCCGAACCGAAGCCGCCATGAAGGCAGTGAAGTCACGCCTGGGCGAAAAGGGCTGAAATGTCCGACACCCCTCCACGGATGACGCCACCGATGGAGGGGCCGTCGAGCTCCTTTAAGCAGGAAAAGCAAAAGCTCACTCTGACCACTATCCTGATGATCTTGGGAGGCGGTGGATGTTTGGTTGTCCTCATTTTTGGGGGCCTCATTGGCCCCGTGTTTCTCAAGTACCGCGGGCAGATGCTAACGATGCGTCGTGAGACGAGCTGTCTGAACAACCTCCAGCGTATCGGTTCCGCCATGTCCATGTACGCCACCGAGAATGACGGCAAGTTGCCGTTGGCCTCGAAGTGGATGGACGAAATCCAGGGCCATCTTCGATCTCCTCGCATCCTGCAGTGTCCGGTCGTGCGCCTGAAGAATGTCGATTCGTCCGGCTACGCTTTCAATGATGCGCTGAGTGGCAAAAAGCAGTCTGGCGCCAACGCATTTGTATGGATGGTTACCGACTCTGCTCACCTTGAGCGAAACGCCCACTCAAGTGCGCCGGACCTGCCCATGCCCCCAAGGCACACAGGCTTGAAGAGGGGTGTGAGCAACCAGCTCATGGCCGATGGGTCCGTGAAGCAGTTCTTCTCCAAGCCGTAACACCCTAGCCTCATGGCCTCAGCCCTCCGCCACGCTGTGCTGACAAGTCGGCACAGCGTGCTTGAACCTGTGGAGACCTACAACAACAGGGTTGAAACCCATTTTGAAAAGCGGTCTAAATGACCGCGCGCCCATTGGCCCCATGCCACCGCTCTATCTGGCCCAATAGTCGCTAGTCTGATACTCTAGCGCTGATGTGAGATTAATTTGGAACCCAATCGGCTGGGTGGTGTCGATCCTTCTTGCGCTCGGAAGTTACTTCGGCGTTCGATGGGCTCTGTCTATGTGGCATCCCAACGAGAGCGTTAAGGGTGCGATTGCTATCCTCAGTTTGGCGATATTGATCTTTCTGAACACACGGTTTCGGTTGGCTCAGAAATGCCGAACTCCGAGGGGACGCTCAAGTTCCTTCGTGATCTTTGTCCTCTTCGGGGTGTGGATCGGATCGTGCGGCGCCGTCTTGCTCGTTGGATTGGACTCACTGAGCCACGAGTTCTTCCAGGCTCGCGCTTTGGGTGAGGATCGCTGACGAGACTGATGAAATGTCCATAACGCGACTTGCCTGGCTCGCTGGGCTAGCTATTCTCCACACAGGACTTATCTTGAGCGGGGTATTCAGCTTCCCTGGCTCAGAAGCTTTGGCTGTCGGAGTTCCGATGTTTGTCATCGTCACCTATGGTGCTGCACGTCGAGAGAACGGCTGGCTCATCGTGGGGTGGGTTGGGAGTGGGCTTATCAGCCTTGCCTCGAGTTGGCCGCTCGCCTTGGTCAGCCTTTTCTTTCTCCATATTGGGAAATTCACGGACACCGTGGTCGAGACCATTGGGTTTGGGATGGTTCTAGTGGGGGGGCCTGAAGCAACCATCGGCTTAGGGATGCAGGTTTTGAGTCGGTATTTCGAAGACGATTGAAGGGGCTGGCGAATCAAGGGCACCAGTTGCTAAATGTCATTGAATGGATTTTTGGTTAAAACTGTTGAGTCGGGTTAAGATTAAGACTGAGCAGAGATCAGCATGGTTAAGTTCGACCGTCCTACTGACTTCGCGTTGGCCGTGGCAGTGACTCTGTATCTGCTGTCCATCGCTGTCCGCGTTAAATCGAAGTACAAGGCTACATTCAGGGAGATTATTCTCTCGTTCTTGATGTTCGTATTCCTATCGATCTTCCTTCCCATCCCGTTTCAAAACGTTTAGAGAGAACAAATGAAGAGGGGGATATTAGCTGCAGCAATTGGCGTTTTCCTTTGCGCGCATCTGATTCTCCTTTTCCAGATCTTTCGATTTGAGGGCCTTATTGAGGGGCTGTCTGCCGTCCGGTCCCAGATGAAGTTTCCAATCGGTTGGTTCATCGCTTTTCTGGACGTGCTGTTTGTCACTTCCGCAGTGATGAGCTTCCTGCCCCGAGTATCGAGGCTCTTTGTTTTTTTGGTTGAGGCGGTAGCGCTCTCACAGATAGGACTGGCGATATTCGTACTTCAGTTTTTAGAGATGATTCCGGGCCAGCAACCGGATATTCGGATCACGATCGACCTATGGCTTACCAGCTTCGCGATCCTGTTCATCGGGTCGATGTTCCCTAGGGCCGCAGGGTCTATCCTCAGCCAGGATCAGGGTTTTGGAGATCAAGCAGAGGACCCGAAGGACTACAAACTCCTGGTTCGCGCCGATGTCGGCAAGTCGCCGAGGCGCATTTTGATTTGTGCAACGGAGCGACACGTTTGCCGCCTGCTAGAGGTGATCCATACGCGTGAGGGGCATCAAGTGACAACGGCGAGAGACACTTCGGGAGCCATTTCGGTACTGGAGAAGATCGACGGGAATCCCAAGTCCAGAGTGGACATTGTCATCATCGATGAGAAGTTGCCAGAGTTGAGCGGTCAGGAAATCCTCGCCTGGTTTCGCACCCGCGGTCAGGCGTCTTTTGTGAGA
Organism: uncultured Armatimonadota bacterium; assembly: GCA_903927025.1. Taxonomy (GTDB): domain Bacteria; phylum Armatimonadota; class Fimbriimonadia; order Fimbriimonadales; family Fimbriimonadaceae; genus Fimbriimonas. Next base: position 86,477 of record CAIYLG010000019.1, on the reverse strand, counting down.
GTTGGAGTATTGGCGAAAATGGATTGGAAGTCCAAGTACGAGCTCACTTGGTACGAGCCACATGGGGGCGGATGGTGAGAGTTAACAAGGACTCTGACAATAGCAGGGTAGACAACCCCTTTGGGCTTGGGATCACTCGACGCCACGTTCCGTGCCTTGCACCCGAACAAAAAGAGCCGGGGAGGTGACCACGGCTTCTGAAGAATTCTCGGCACCAACTAATGGCAACCCGAAGTGTTGTCTGTCGTAACATGGTCCAAGTGGCATCCATGCGGCGAATAAGCATATGGAAGGCAATGGTGAGATGGTAGCGTCCCTTTTGTGTGCCCTTTCGGTCTGTTCGGGTTGGAAGTTGACCGACTTGGGCATCTGGCAGAACTCATTTGGAGACCAAGTTGCCGTGTCAAAGCAACCTCCAAGGCTCCTCAAGCGAGACATGTTGCGCAGACTGGGTCGATACTGTTCGATCTTTCCCAAAGCGGTGCTGTTGAGCGATATCGATAGCAACGTCTGTCTCCGCACTACGTCTACCAATTCAACACTCCTTTGCGGATTTGTCGGTCGTACTTGGGCTACTGGCGAGTTCAAGCAGAGTGATTGGCGGAAGAGTTTGGAAACATTTCCGGATCAAGCTGTCGCCTCTCTCGCAAAAATATCCAACCGCAACATCCTGTATCGCGTCGACAATTCTGAGCTGAAGCTTCTTAGCGGGAAAGTCATTTCACTTCCTTCTGACTGGTTTTGGCTCGATGAAAAACTGGGTTGTACGTTAGAACTTGCCCCGAATTGGCTTTGCAGCTCAGCGTTTGGCAACGGAATCGCCGTAAAGCAGTTCCGACTGAGCAAACGTGCGCAGATGGAGAAATCGCTTGGCTATTCAGGGTTCTCGGCGAAACTCATCACGTCCGGCTTCGAGTTTAATCCAGCCCGAAAGACGACCGGATATTGCGTTCGACTGAAAGATGAATGGCTGGTTCTCTCCACCACGCACATGAGTCTTCCCGAGTTGAAAAGGGTCGCTCAGTTTTGCAGTTGGCTAAAGCAAAGGGTGGATGCGAAGTGATTCAAGGGTCTGTTCCACCGGACAACTTCGATCCCAAACCTATATCGGTAGCTGGGTGGCTGAAGATGGCTGCGAAAATTGGATTGCTTGTTGGAATCGGATTCCTTGTTGGACTCACGTGCGGAGGGAATGACACGGCGGCGAGGTTTGCAAAGCAGCTTGCGTCAGATGTGTACGCGCAGGAGGTTGGCTCGCCACTCACAGTGACAGCATGTCTGAGTGAGAGAGTCCGAGTTCAGATGGCGGATCAGGCAGCGCGGCTCGGCAAAGTGGAAGCATTCCATGTCGATTCGGTTGCCCAAGAAATAGGCCCAACGCCAGCGTTGGTGTATCTCACGGTGAAGCGGAGAGGCAAGATTTATGAAGAGACGCTTGTGATGGATGGAGACGATCATTACGTCTTCGATCAATTCCTCGTGGCTAACTCCCGATAAGAGAGCCCGCAGCTCCGAATTTTCGAGCTTCTAGTCCTACGAAACTCAGTCTCCGGGAAAATGCTCACAGTTGTAACATGGCAACATGATTCAGGCCGCGGTCCATGGACTGGGTTACGACAGCGCTCACCGAAAGGGAGCGATCTGTGCAGATGTGCTGGACGCCTGGTTTCCGCCGTGTGCTGAGGCGCTGGAGGCTTTTACGCAGAACCCCGACAACATGCGGATCAGTCCGGATGTGCAAGGCAAGCCTCTTCTTTGTGCAATCTCATCGGCCAGAGAGGTGCCCTTTGACTCGCTCTCACTTGGATCTGGATCTAGCGAGATCATTCATCGGGTGCTCCCTCGTATGGCCGGGAGTGGGCCAGTTGCGGTGGTCGATCCCGGCTACTCGGAATATCTCCACGTCCTGAGTCGGGATCGATGCGATGTGGTTTCAATCCGGCTGAACCCAAATGACGGATTCCAACTCCACTTGGATGCTCTGGTGAGCGCGGCCGCTGGATGCTCGATGCTCATTCTGGTGAATCCGAACAACCCAACCGGCAGGAGCCTGACTCGCCGAGAAGTGCTTGAGCTTAGGGCTCAACTCGATCAGAGAACGATCCTATGGGTCGATGAGGCCTACGTGGACTATTGCGGAACAAAGACCACGGTAGAGGCAGATGCGGCGGTGACACCGGGGCTTGTTGTCCTCAAGTCGCTCTCCAAGGCTTATGCGCTCAGCGGGATACGTGCCGCGTACCTGGTGGCCCACCCAGAAACTGCCTGTGGGATTCGCGCCCACACGCCACCGTGGATCGTCGGGACCTCCGCGATGGCGGCGGCGGTGGCCGCCGTTCAGAACGAAACCTCCTATATCAGGGTTTGGCGAGATTCCAATTGCAGGACTCAGCGTCTTGCCGCACAGGTCTCTTCAATGGGGTTGGACGTCTGGTTTGGAGAGATTCCCGCGATCCTGATTGGCGTGCCACCAGAAAAGACGGCGCACAGCTGGGCGTCTGAGCTTTCCAATGCTGGCCTCATTGTCCGAACACCAGACGGCATGGGAGAGGTCCTCGGAGATCGGTTCATTCGCATCGGCTTGACCGCACCCGATCATGAGGACAGGGTCCTGGCTATCTTACGTTCAATGCTTTAGGGTTCACCTTTCCGCATCGCAGAAATCCAACTTCCTGGAACCCAGCGCTGAGAATGGTTCGGCGGGACGCTTCGTTGTCTGGATTGCAACGTGCCGCAGGAAGCTTGCCAGCCTCATAGCAGACTCGTTTGAGTTCTTGCACGAGATACTTTCCAAAACCGCGTCCACGGTAGGGCTCTGCCGTTTCCATGTAGATGTCGCCATACGGAGGGTTGTAGTGGGTAAGGAATCCGCCGTTCGCTACAACTCGTCCGTCCCACTCCAACACCCAGTCTCCTTCCGGTTCACCATGGTTTTCGAGGCGGTCTTCGGGCTTCCGTTTACGAAAAATTGCCTCTGGAATTTCAATGGAGGTGGTTTGGCCTACCGCAAATAGGCGAGCCTCCTCTTGGATTTCCACCGAAAACTCCTCCAACATCCTGTTCGCGAGAGGCATATTCGTTTGAGCCTCTATCTCAACCGCGCCGCTGGTCTCAAGGAGAGCCCTGAAGGCGTCCGACGCGAAAGACTCGAACTCTGGGAACAGATAGAACTCCATGACGCGGGGGTCATAGTGTTTGGTGAACATCGCCCCATAACCAGCCAAGCGACCGCCGGTTTCCAACAGGTACGGCTGGGTGAATCCGCGGTCGATGCTGGTGAAGTGAATGACCTGGCAGTTCGCCTGCTGGCGGTACAAGTCTTTAAATGGGCGGACTCCAGCGGCGTCGGTGGTGCTCGCGATGAATTTCACTCGGTGCCTCCTGGATAATCGGTGGCTAGGATCTTCTCCCGCCAGGCTTCCTTCTCTTTGGTTAGAGTGTCGATAAGCAGCTCAACTTCTTCAAGGGCAAACTGTCCCATCGGGAGGTGGAGCGGCGGTTCAGGGTGCTCGGCCGCCTCAATCATCAGCTTCACCGCACGCACAGGATCGCCCGCCTGGTTGCCATTCATGTTCTCGTAGATGTCAAACGTGGTTTTGTAAAGAGCATCGTACTCAGGCATCCGCGTCGTTGGCCAGACAAAGGATCTGCCCGCAAAGTCGGTGCGGAAGGGGCCAGGTTCAACGGAGATGACCTTGATTCCCCAGCCGGCAACCTCAATAGAAAGGCTTTCGGAAATCGCTTCCAAAGCGTGCTTGGTGGCCGCGTAGAACCCGCCCCCTCGGTAGGAAACAAGGCCGACGATGCTGCTGAGGTTCAGGATAACTCCCGAGTTTTGGTTTCGCATCGTGGGCAGAACGGCTCGAATGACGGTGAGGGCTCCGAAGACGTTGGTCTCAAACACGTCTCGTATCTGCTCGACAGGGGTGTCCTCAATCATGCCGCCCAAGCCATAGCCGGCATTATTGGCGAGAACATCGATTCGTCCCCATTTCGCAATCGTCTCGTCAACGGCCGCCCGAATTTGATCCGACTGGGTGACATCCACGGAAGGAGTGATCAAAGTCTCTGGAAACTTGGCCGCTAGATCGGCAAGAGCCTCAGGCTTTCGAAGCGTTCCACACACGCGATACCCAGCGGCAAGAAGCTCCTCGACGAGACCGCGGCCGAACCCGGAGGAGCAGCCGGTGACAAACCAAACTTTGGGGGAAGACACCCAGTTGTTTTACCTTTCCCTGCAAGCAGGGTAGAACTATCGCATCCCTATGTCCGACCGCACGTTCGTTACCGGGTTCAAGGCGTTCCTCAAAGTCGGGCAAAATCCGTCCGAAACACTCGCAGAAGCGTCGGCGCGAAGGCATCAGACGCTCGAAGTCTCCTACCGCGCGGTTGACGACTTCCTTGCCAGCCTAGAAGCCTCCACTTTTGATCGACTGTTGATGATTGGGGTTGCGGCGGGGCGAGATCACATGAGCCTCGAGTTGTTTGCCCGCAACATCATCGGCAAAACCCCAGACGTGCGTGGCTATGCGCCTTTCGGTCAAATCGATAAGGAAGCGCCCTTATTGCTGTCGGCGACGCTCTGGACTCCAGATCGATCCGCGCGCGTTCTGATGGAAGTCCCTCATGCCCGTGCGAGCATGGATGCCGGCAGCTATCTGTGCAACTACATCTCGTTCCGGGCGCTTCAGCGATTTCCGGATAAGCACGTCGGATTTCTGCACATTCCGATGCCCGACAAGATCGCTTTGGACGATCAGCAGATGGCTCTGAGCAGAATTCTAGAGATCTTGGAGGCCCCCGATCAGGCCGATGATCAGAGTCAGTGAATCTAGGGACAGTGATCCTTTGACTTGAAACGAAACCTGGAAACGGTGCTTACTTCCTAGTAGTGAACGTTCCCTGCACTCCCTCCGAAGCTGTCGAAATCATTAAAAGCCACCAGCGCGTGTACATCCACGGAATGGCGGCGGCGCCTGTTGAACTCGTTAAGGCGATGACCGCCCGAGCCCATCAGCTCCGTGGCGTCGAAGTTGTCCAACTCCACACCGAAGGTCCTGCTCCCTATGCTGCTCCTGAGATGGCGGAAAGCTTCCGAGTGAACGCCCTGTTCATCGGTGCCAACGTCCGCCAGGCCGTTCAGGAGGGTCGAGCCGACTACACACCCATCTTCCTCAGCGAAGTTCCGGCGCTGTTTCGAAGCGGGGCAATGCCGATCGATGTCGCGCTGATCCAGGTGTCCCTACCAGACCGACACGGCTACTGCTCCCTTGGCGTCTCCGTGGAAGCCACGCGTTCAGCGGTGGTCTCTGCCAAGTACGTCATCGCACAGGTGAACAAGTACATGCCGCGGACTCACGGGGACGGCCTGATTCACATCGACAACATCCACGCCTTCGTTCGACACGATGAGCCGCTTCCCGAGGTCATGGCGAAAGTGCCAACCGATGTCGAGGCGAGAATTGGTGCCCACTGTGCGGAACTGATTGAAGATGGCGCGACCCTGCAGATGGGAATCGGTGCGATCCCGAATGCCGTCCTTGCTAGCTTGAAGAGCCATAAGGACCTTGGCGTGCACAGCGAGATGGTGTCGGACGGCATCATTGACCTGGTGGAGTCGGGTGTGATCAATGGCCGCCTCAAGAAGATTCACCCCGGCAAGATCGTGGTGGCGTTCATCATCGGCAGCCGAAGGCTTTACGACTTCGTGGACGACAACCCTCTGATCGCCGCCCTCGATATCGGTTACGTCAACGACCCAACTGTTATCCGCCGTAATCCAAAGATGACTGCGATCAACAGCGCGATCGAAGTGGACCTCACCGGTCAGGTCTGCGCCGACTCCATCGGCAGCAAGCTGTACTCCGGCGTCGGTGGTCAGATCGACTACATCCGTGGCGCGTCTCTTTCAGAAGGTGGCAAGCCGATCATCGCTCTGCCATCTCAGACCAAGCGAGGAGAATCGCGCATCGCCGGCATGTTGAAACAGGGTGCGGGAGTTGTCACGACTCGAGCGCACGTCCACTATGTGGTCACTGAGTACGGCTCTGTCAACCTCCACGGCAAGAGCCTTCGCCAACGCGCCCGAGCCATGATCGACATCGCCCATCCAGATCATCGCGAGGCGCTGGAGCGCGAAGCGTTCGAGCGCTTCGGCACGACTCGCGAATAGGGCTGCTGTCGGTTTGGTGTACGGGCTAGCGACCTAATTCGCCAGCCCAAGCGCCCTCACGGTGAGTTCTAAGGCACTCGGCACTGGATAGAGTCGAGTCATCTCTTCGCGATAGGCCTCCACGGCTGCAAGGATCTCCTCTCGAGTGCGAAGTGGCATCCCCAGCAGAGCCATTCGACGTGGAGTAAGTACCGCATCGTGCAGAGACTTCAGCGTAAATAGGTTGAAAGCATTTGGGCCTGGGTCCGAGCCCGTCTCGGACATTGCCCAAGCCCGGAAGAGAAGTCTTCGATCGAAATCCAGGCCAAACGGGACGAGTTTTTCGTATCCGCGCATGAAGTTCTTTCGGTGCTTTAGGGAAAGTGCCCAGAACTCGTCGACGAGGCCGCAGCCCGGCAGCGGCGCGGGAGGCATCGGAGTTGGGGCAGGTAGGTCGAGACGGGCGCATCCTTCCCACTTTGGGGCACTGTGAATCAGATCGATGATCGTCCCGCCAACCGCAACACCGTGAATGAACGGCATCCCCGCGATCTCAGATTTCGTCGCGACGAGGAACTGACCGCCGAGGCATTCCGGGTTCCATTTCTCGCCTTCGACCCAGAGATCTAGGTCGCTGTAGGCGTCATCTTCACCTCTCGCCAACGATCCACCGATGTGAACGCTTTTGACCGCAGGATCTGCGGCAAGGACGCCTAGCAGTCGGTCCAGAGTCTCTCTCGGATGGCGATCAATTTGTGGTGTCATGGTCTGATTCTGTCTCGGCACTGCGGCACATCGTTCTCGAACTTGGGGACGACCTTCCAGGCCGTTCTAATCCAACTTTGTTATCTCTTACCGCAAAACGGGTAAGAGTGCAGAGATGTCCCAACCGCAAGAAGTGACTCCCCGAGGAGATTCAATTCCAGAAAAGTCTTCGGGGATCGCTCCTCGATTCTTATTCAACTGGCGCTTTGCCCTCACTTCGATTTTCTTGCTGGCCGTTGCCCTGTATTTTCCCGTTCTGCAAGGGTGGGCGATTTGGGACGATCATCAGCTTTTGACGCTCAAAGCGACCTTTGGAATTAGTGACGTCAAGACTGCGTTCACCCATCCTCTGTTCGGGAACTATTTTCGCCCTTTGACGTCTCTTTCGTTCGTCATTGAAAACGGGATTTTTAAGGGCATCCCGTTTTACTATCACCTCACGAATCTGCTTCTACATGCCGTTACCGCGGTGCTGGTGGCATTTTTGGTGCTCCTTGTCACCCGTCGACGAATTGCAGGAGTTTTGGCTGGCATTTTCTTTGCGGTTCAGCCCGCCCAGGTTGGTGCGGCTGCCTGGATTGGCGGACGGCCTGATGTGCTGTCGCTTCTCTTCCTAGTGCTCTTTCTCATCGCGCTTGTGATGTATCACGACTCACAGAAGGGGCGGTGGCTCGTTATCGGCCCCGTTCTCCTCCTGCTCGCCGCACTAACCAAAGAACAGGCTCTGGCGTTTTGGCCGCTTGTGCCCCTTTCCGCCTTCACCTTTGGATCTAGTAATTTCAAAGGCGCCCTTAAGGTGAGCGCTCCTTATGCATTCATTTTAGTGGTCTATGCCGGGCTGTGGATGATCGGACACCCCTCCATTCACGCGACGACCCACGGTCTCAGTGAGACGGTGGTGCTGATGCTGCGAACCGTTTCCCACTATGCGATGGGATTCATCGTGCCCACTCGATCCTCTGTTTTTACTTTCACGTTGGGCGACGTCAGCAACTTCGTCTTCATCCCCCTCGGTGCGCTGGTCGTAACTGGATCAGTATGGGCACTTAGGTTGGCTTGGAAGAGAAGCCCGATCCTGTTTTGGTTTGGTCTTGCGGCGGTGCTTGGATATGTACCCGTCTCCAACTTCACTCTTGTCGGCACCCTAATCGCTGCTCCTTATCGATGCGCGATCGTTGGCTTGCCAGTCGCCTGCATATTGGGTATGGCGGGAGCATTTGCCGCTGCCCACAGGCGGGTTATCCTCGCTCTGCCGTTGGGGCTGAATTTCATCCTTAGTTTTGCCGTCACCTGGGAGGCAACCCAGCATTGGCACCTGCCGTTCGACTTTTGGCAGGAGGTCTACCGCGATGATCCGCACTTTTTAGAGGGAGCGCAATTCTACGCTCATAGCTTGGATGACAAAGGGCTATATGACGAGTCAGTCGAAGTTACGTCGAAATCCTTGACCTACATATTTGACTCACCGCAGTGGGCGCAGCTGTTGGATCAAAAGCAGAAGGATGCCATCACACCCGGCGTGGGGCTACGTTTGGAAGAAACGAGGGCTGACTTGCAGAATCTCGGAAACTTTATGGGTGCAAACGCCTTTTCACTTGGCCAGGCTAAGCGATATCCGGAGGCGACGGTCGTTGCTCGGGATGCCCTGATTTTATCCCCGTCCGATTATTGGCTCAACTATTATTACGGCCGTCTGATTCTGAAGACGGACCGTGTGCAAGCTATCCGCCATTGGGAGGTCGCCCTTCGCCTCAACCCTGACTACTATCTCTGCGGCCTAGCCCTTGCCCACCAGCGCCTCATCGATCACGAATATGCGGATGCCTCAAGGTTGCTCGAACACGCGCTGGCCCTGTATCCGGTCAACGGTTACGCCTGGCTGGATATGGTTGATGCGAAGGTCGGTTTAAAAGACCGCGCAGGAGCTGAAAAGGCTCTCCAGACGGCTTCGAATGCCGAACTGAAGCCGAATCCGGTTGATCTTCAAAAGCGCGAGGCAGCCATTCGCGGCTTGACCGAAAGTAGTCCAAGCTCTCAACCGAAGGCATGAGCGGGTTTGTATGAAGGCGACCGTTGGGGTCATCACCCACGGAGGATCTTGCGTGCTTCTACCCCGTCGAAATGCGGCTCGGGCGTCAATAAGATCCTGCGGATGGCTCCGCAGGATCTTTGCAAATTTGAAACGAACTCTAGGCTCTGGGTGCTGGCCATGGCGCAGCATCGGAGAAGCCGTAGAGTCGGTTCGGATAGGGAGCGTCGTACGCACCTGGGCTATCCGGGTCGAGGTCGAAGGCAAGCATCCAAATCTGCCCAGCCTTGTAGATCACGTGCTGCCCCATATGGAACAGGAACGACCTTACGAGTCGCTGCTCGCCCTCCCAAGGCTCTCGCTCTTGGTTCAGTTCGTCGGGCTTTAGGGACCTGACCAATCGCCGCCAGGCGAGGCTCTCCTGCTCCAGTATTCGGATCATGGACTCACGATCGGCCGGGAGATTGGGGGTTGGTTTGTGAAGCCGGCGATCCGCCACCGTCAGCTGCTGGCGATCGCACCACAGCCACACAAACGTATGCTCGCAAACCTCGCGCGCGGTGGGGGTGCGTTCAGAAAAGCTCCAGTTCCACTTGTCCTCAGGGATCAACCTTGCTGCCCGCAAGATGCTTCCAACATAACCCGCGATCATGAGCTCGAATACCTGGAGCTCATCCTCCAGCCGCTCGAAGTCAGGGTTGGCGGTCGACTCCGGATCCACTTCGTTCTGGTCTTCCATGGGAGCCAGGTATACCACGGGGCTGCCGCAGGATGTCGGCTTTGTTTTCCAGGTGAGATTGCCATTTCTCTTTGCGAATTTTCCTCACTGGATTCGGCGGCACTTCGCTCCGCTCAGCCCACAAGTGCGTTTCTCACCGACCCCGAATGCCAGATTGCCTGACCCGCCTTTGGCGAATCAGGCTATCTGGTACCCGGGATGGGATTCGAACCCACACGATCTTACGATCAAGGGATTTTAAGTCCCCTGTGTCTACCATTCCACCACCCGGGCAGGCGGTGAAATTATACCGATGGGGCTAGGGGCACGGTTGCGGCGGTTGAGATTCAGATTGAACGCACGCTTTTTGTGCCAATTCATTACACTTGGAGAGGCAATCTGCCAAAGAGAATCGCAACGATGATCGCCGTACCTCTCATGAACCTTTGGCTTCTCAAGTTCTGGGGGCACATCGGGACGGTGGATATGCCGGTGGAAAGCGTCGCGAAGTCGCTCTATCAGGTGGAAGAGACGTTCTTTACGCCCAATGTCGCCTTCGCGAACGGGATCTGGGTGGATACGCATGCCAAGGGCAGCGGCGTGTTCCGTGTTGACCTGCAAATGCATTTGAAGCAGGATCTAAGCCCTCAACTCATCTCGGGCGTTCGCAACGGGGCCCCAATCTACGGTAGCGAGGCAGAGAAGGCGTTCCGGGCAACCTTTCCTGGTCAAGTGACACCGCTCAATGTAAGGCTTTACCAATCGAAGGATCTGATTTGCGCCTGGTCGGCGGCAGACACGTATCCATCTAAGGTCTTTATGCGGGGAAGCACCAACCTCGTGCTGACCCTATCGCATCCGCCAAGCTTTGTCGACGTATCCCCGGCCTGGATCTGCGTGATGGCGGGACCCAAGGAAACGGTGGCCATTCGGCGAAGGGACAGCATCACGTTCAAATTGTCGAACATTAATGAGATCGGTTTGAGCTCAAAGGAGGAGCCGGTGTTCAGTCGGTTTTCAGGAAAGACGTATCGAGATCGGAATGCAAAGACGACAGTTATGGATGTGAAACAGCTCCCGCTAACGGTTCTGGATGGCTGGATCGCGGTTGCAGAGTTTGACGGGCCGATGCGGTGGCGAGGGATCAAGTTTGAGAGAAGCCATATGGGCCAGCCGTTCGTCCTTGAAGAACCAGCAAGAATTCAGTCGGTTGAAAAGAACGCGATGCGCGTCGCATCGAGAAGGTGGCTGCTCAATTGGAGCTCCAACCGGGCTCGTGCTTGGTAGCACGGGGGCGGAATGAGGTCTCTTTCGCCATTACCACTCGGCTGCCGTTGCAAAAGGGCAGGGGAGTTGGTCATAATTCTCAGGCTGTCCGGCGGTTATCGCCAGTATGACGGCGGAAGAGGACCAAGAACATGGCCAAGAAAGCCGAAGCCAGAGAAATTATTAGAGTCGTGTGCACCGTCGACGGCAAGAATTACTACACGACGACCAAGAACAAGCGAAACACCACCGAGCGCTTGGAGATCATGAAGTACAACCCGCGACTGCGCAAGCACACGCTGCACCGGGAGAAGAAGTAATGCCTAATCCAAAACGACGACACAGTCACCAGCGAACCGCTCTCCGACGCACCAATTACGTTGCCATCCTGCCTGAGATTCAGGTCAACAAGCAGATTGGCGGCGAGCCATACGTGCTTCGTGGATGCGCCACTCCAGACGGCTACTATAAGGGTCGCCGACTGCCAGGCTTCAAAGATTAACGAAAGAACCTTCAAGGTTCCTTCCAACGGGGTCGCTCGTCCTAAAGGATGAGCGACCTTTTTCTTTGGCGTCCTCACCCCCTCTCTGCCAACTATGATTGTTGAACTGACCGTCGAACAGCTCGCCATCATCGAGCGCGCCAACATCCAGCTCGGACCCGGTTTCACCGTGCTCACGGGTGAGACTGGCGCGGGCAAGTCGCTGCTCATTGATGCGATCGAGCTTGCCCTCGGCGAGCGTGCAGACGCGGAACTCGTTCGTACCGGTGCACCCCGGGCGTCCGTCAACGTGGTTCTTGACCTTTCCACCGAGAAGACAGCAGCCGATAAGTGCGCCGAACTCGGCATCGTTTTGGAAGACGGCCTCCTCTATATCCAGCGGGAAGTATTCGCGGAGGGGCGCTCACAGTGCCGGGTCAACAGCAAGATGATCCCGGTCTCTGCCCTAAAACAGCTTGGTCAGGTTCTCGTGGATCTGCACGGTCAGCACGACCATCAGAGCCTTCTGGATTCCTTCCGCCATATCAACTATTTGGATCTTTGGATTGGCGAGCCAGTCGATCTGCTCAAGGTAGAGGTTGCCGCCCGCCACCTTGAGGCGGAGCAGGCACGGAAGAAGCTTCTGGCGCTGCGTGCCGGGATGAGAGATCGAGAGCATCGTCTCGACCTTCTGCGGTTCCAGGTCAACGAAATTGAGTCGGTCAACCCGTTGCCGGGAGAACTTGAGGAACTCGAAACGCAGCTCTCTCGCCTCAAGCACATGGAGAAGCTGGCGACCGCATCCTTCGGCGCCCTTGAAGCGGTGAGCGACCAAGAGAACTGCGCCATCGATCTGTTGGGAACCGCGGTGAAGGCGCTGGAGGACTGCGTCCGCTTCGACGCGACGCTGGAAGAGCGCCTGGCTCCCCTTCGCGAAGCGCTGATTCTTGCCGAAGATGGCGTCCATGGCCTTCGCCAGTACGCGGAGGGTCTTGAGGCGGACCCGGGCCAGCTGGACCTGGTCGCAGACCGAATTGACGCGATCAAGCGGCTCCGGCGCAAATATGGTGAGGACGAAGTCGCCATCCTCGCGTACCTGCACACAGCCAAGTCCGAACTGGATCTCCTCGAAGACTCTGAAGCAAGCGAAGAAGAACTCGCCGCCGGCGTCTCAAAGGCAGAATCAGAGTTGGAGAAAGCGGCCAAGAAGCTATCCGATCTGCGAAAGGGAAGGGCAGCCGAGTTCAGCGGTCTGGTCCAGGAGCAGCTCCGGGATCTGGCAATGGATCGCGCCCTATTCGAAGTCGACTTCAAGCAGAAGCCTGCCGATGCGGACGGGTGCGATACCGTGGAGTTTTTCTTCTCTGCCAACGCTGGAGAGGTGCCACGACCACTCGGCAAGATCGCCAGCGGCGGCGAAATCAGCCGGGTGATGCTGGCGATCAAGACCGCGCTGGCAGGCAAAGCAGGCGTTCCTACGCTGATCTTTGATGAAGTGGACACCGGGCTCGGAGGCCGGGCGGCAGCAACTGTGGCGAAAAAGCTCGAAGAACTGGCCCAACACTATCAAATCCTTGTCATCAGCCACCTGCCTCAGCTCGCAAGCAGGGCGACCACGCATTTCCGTATTGAAAAGGTGGAATCCGCCGGCCGCGTGCTCACCCGAGTCCGCCAGCTCTCCTACGACGAGCGAGTGGAAGAGATCGCCCGCATGGTCGCCGGGGATGTGATCACCGAGAGCGCGCTCTCGAACGCGAGAGAAATGCTAGGTGGGCCAGCGATGCCCAGCTCGCTGTTTGGTTAGGTAAACAAGGCAGATGACACCCGCAATCAAGTATATTCCGTGAAGGGAATATAGCCCGGCACGCTTGCTGCGGACGATCTCAGGAGCACACATGGAATGCATCGAAGTTTGGTTTGTCACTGGCAGTCAGCATCTCTACGGAGACGAGACTCTTCGGCAGGTCGCTGTCAACTCGCAAAAGATTGCGGCAGCGCTGGATGCCGCGCCTGAGATTCCGCTTAAGGTCGTATTCAAGCCGGTGCTCACGGATCCTGCCGCCGTGCGCAGCCTTTGCATCGAGGCAAACTCTTCACCCAACTGCGCGGGCCTCATCCTTTGGATGCACACCTTCTCCCCCGCCAAGATGTGGATCGGCGGCCTTACCTCACTGAAAAAACCGGTGGCGCACCTCCATACCCAGTTCAATCGCGATCTGCCCTGGTCGGAGATCGATATGGACTTCATGAACCTCAACCAGGCTGCCCATGGAGACCGAGAGGCCGGGTTCCTGCACACCCGCCTGCGGCTGCCTCGAAAGGTCGTGGTGGGTCACTGGTCGGACTCAGAAACCCTTGCGAGTCTCGGGGCATGGACCCGTGTGGTCCGCGCATGGCATGACCTCCAGGGCGGACGTTTCTGCCGCTTCGGAGACAACATGCGCGAGGTTTCCGTTACCGAAGGCAACAAAGTTTCCGCAGAGATCAAGTTCGGGTTCTCCGTCAACGGCTACGGTGTCGGCGACCTCGTGAAGGTACTCAACGGTGTCTCCGATGCCGATATCGACGCGTTGTCCGCCGAGTACGAAGAGATTTACGATGTGTCTCCCGAACTCCGTAAAGGAGGCGCACGGCATGAGGCGCTACGCTACGGCGCTAGACAGGAGCTCGGCATTGAGTCGTTCCTTAAATCGGGTGGATTCAAGGGCTTCACCACCACGTTTGAAGACCTCCACGGTCTCGACCAGCTTCCCGGTCTCGCTTCCCAGCGGCTAATGGCGAAGGGGTATGGATTTGGTGCGGAAGGTGACTGGAAGACGGCGGCTCTCCTGCGCTTTATGAAGCAGGTGGGAGAGGGCATTGGCGGCGGCACGTCCTTTATGGAGGACTACACCTATCACATGGACCCAGCCCACCCGCAGGTACTGGGTGCTCACATGCTGGAGATCTGCCCAACCATCGCCAGCCACAAGCCAAAGCTGGAGATTCATCCTCTGGGAATTGGCGGCAAGTCTGATCCTGTCCGCCTCGTGTTCGATGCCCAAACAGGGCCGGCCATCAACGCATCACTGGTCGATTTGGGCAACCGGTTCCGATTGATCATCAATGAGGTCAACGCGGTAGCCCCAACTCAGCCTCTGCCCAAGTTGCCTGTTGCGCGTGCGCTGTGGGAGTGCGAGCCGAGCTTTAAGACTGCCTTGGCGGCGTGGATCTATTCAGGCGGAGCGCACCATACCGGTTACAGCTACTCGGTGACGACGGCGCACATGCGGGACTTTGCCGAGATTGCCGGCATCGAAATCGTGGTGATCGACAAAAACACCAATTTGGACACGTACCGCAATGAACTGCGCTGGAACGAGCTGTACTATCATCTCGCCCCAGCGATCGGCAGCTAGTTTGGCTGCACTCGGGTGATGGTGTAGCCGCGCTTCTGAAGAATCGCGACAACGCCAGTTGGCCCAACGAGGTGTGCGGCTCCTACGACAAAGAAGCAGGGGCCGCCGCCGGTCTTGAGATATTTCTCGGCCACGTCCGCCATATGCGGGTTTCGATCTCGCAGAAGCGAGTTCATCAACGGCTCCAACTCCTTGGGGTATTGAGACATCACCTTCTGGAGCATTTCGTCATCGCCCGAGAGCCAAAGCTTTTCGAGCTTGAGGTCTTCCGTTTTGCCCTTCTCGGTCTCGCCAACACAGTAGTTCACATAGATGTCGCCTAGGCTATCTGGAACGGAGGAGAGCAGCTTGAACTGGAATTCTGCCGTCTCTGCCTGCTCAATCTTCTTCTTGCCCTGGGCAAGGTCCAGGAAGTGCTTGTCGATGCCGTTGTCGTTGTTGGCGCCCGCTTTCATCATTGGGATGAGGGGCAACATGACACCAGCCAACCATGGCTTAAGGCTCCCCACAAAGTCCGCAGGCATGTCCTGCGCGGCGAGGAACTTCTTCACTTTCGCAGTGGTCTCAGGCTTTAGGTGCTTCCAAAGCGTGTCTCCATCGGTGTAGGCGCCCTTGGCCAAATACTGCGTCACTGAAGCTGGATCCAGCTTATTGACGTCTACTTCCACGACCATCGACTTTGAAGCGGCAAATGCGTCGTCAATCGGTTTTGGGAGCGGATAGACGGCGTTGGATGCCAGGTGGATGCTACCCAGCAGATAGACGACGTTTGTTCCGGAAACTGCTTTCCAGAACAGGCACTTCTTGGTGGCGACGGCCGCTTTGGGAGCCTGTGCCGATGAGAATGCCGCCGCAGAAAACAGCAGGGCAATCGCGCCAAGCAGCTTGGCATTGCGTTTAAGTTGGATGGAGTTCATAAGGTTGGTGGAAGCTTGGAGGCTAGTGTATCGCTTTACTACGCCCCGGGTGACATGGGATGATCCCCAGTCGTAGGTTCAGGTGAGGATGAAGGCATTTCAAATTCAGGAGTTTGGTCAAGACGGTTTGCGCATGGCCGAGGTTCCAGCACCGGAGCCAGGTTATGGCGAGGTTCTGGTGGATCTGAAGGCCGCGTCGCTCAACTATCGGGATCTGCTGATGGTGGAAGGACTCTATGACGGCCGAATGCCGCTGCCTCTGATCCCGCTTTCAGATGGAGCCGGAGTGGTTTCGAAGTTGGGAGAAGGGGTCACAGGACTCAAAGTTGGGGACCGGGTCGCTGGTGCGTTCTTTCAATCCTGGATTTGCGGCCGATACAGTCACGAAAAGGCTCGAGGAGCCTTGGGTGGCCCCCTTCCCGGCACCTTGGCGGAGCAAATGGTCCTTCGGGCCGAAGCGGCCGTGCCTATCCCGGAGCACCTGACATTTGAGGAGGCGGCGACCCTTCCGTGCGCAGGGGTAACTGCTTGGAACGCCCTGTTCGCAAAGGATCCCCTCCAGCCGGGAGAGAGCGTGCTGGTGCAGGGAACCGGTGGTGTGTCCATCTTCGCGCTTCAATTTGCAGTGGCAGCCGGTGCCAGCGTTGTGGTGACCTCCAGCAGCGATGAAAAGCTGGCCCGAGCGATCTCCCTCGGTGCCGCCTCTGGCGTGAATTACCGACTTCATCCCCACTGGGGCAAAGATGTGCGAAACCTCACAGGAGGTGGGGTTGACCGTGTGATAGAAGTCGGGGGAGCGGAGACCCTTGCTCAATCGCTCGATGCGGTTCGATTTGGCGGCCGAGTAGAGGTGATCGGGGTGCTCTCAGGTGTGAAGGCAGAGGTGCCCACGACCATGATTCTCCACAAGGCGATCGAGATGCGGGGCATTTATGTTGGCTCGGTAGAGATGTTCGCGGCGATGAATCGAGCTATCTCAACGAACAACATTCAACCCGTAATTGGCGAAGTCTTTGGGTTCGAAGAGGCGCCGAAGGCACTTCGACTCCTTGAGTCGGCCGCCCACTTCGGGAAAATCGTTATCCGAGTTGCTTAGACCTTTCGGATGGCGGAGTCCTTGAGGACTGCGTGAACGCCATTCACCCCGTTGGCGATCTGGGTGACTCGCATATCGACGACGAGGCTGGCGAGGGCGATAGCGTCAGATCGGCTGATGCCGTATTCGACGCTCATCAGGTCCATCATGTCGCTTAGGGCGATCATCGTCGCTTCGTGGAGATCCTCGTGGAAACCTAGGCACATCCAGGAGTCGCTGGTCCGGATGCGCGGGGTCGTGAGTGACATCTCTGGGTGGACTCGGAAAGTTAGGCTGACACGTTCCATTGGGCACTCGATAGCAGTCCCGCAGACTTCGCCGTCGCCTTGGGCGGCGTGGCCGTCTCCCACTGAGAACAGCCCCCCTGGGACCGCGATTGGAAGATACAGCGTCGTGCCTGCGAGAAGCTCCTTACAGTCCATATTGCCGCCGGTAAAGCGCGGAGGTGCGGTGGAGAGTACGCCCTCTTCGTCCGTGGGCATCCCCATCACTCCCATGAACGGGTTCAGGGAGATCTCGGTGCCGAACTGGTTTTGGGCGGTCTGCTGGGCACTGTCGAGCGACCACAGGTGGTAGGTGAACTTATCCCCGACTTCGAGTCGGTCGTTGGCCCTGCTGGGAAAGCCGGCGACGGTCCAGCCCCAGGAGCCAATTTCGATCTCATGAATCTGCACTTCCAGCGTCATGCCCGGCTGA
Source organism: uncultured Armatimonadota bacterium (assembly GCA_903927025.1). Lineage (GTDB taxonomy): Bacteria > Armatimonadota > Fimbriimonadia > Fimbriimonadales > Fimbriimonadaceae > Fimbriimonas. The sequence goes on along the minus strand of CAIYLG010000019.1, from coordinate 68,960 downwards.
GCACCGTTGATGTAGACGGGGCCGACCAGGCAGTGCCCCGCATCGAGAACCGGATCCCTCGGCTCAATTCTGGGTGGCTGCGGTGCGGATGGGGACGCGTGAGGCTCGGTGTACCATCGTGCGTCCAGCGTCCTGAAATCGACACGGTCTCCAGAATCGATGGTTAGGATCGGCTTGAGATCACGGCTGAAGTGGCCATGAACAGTTTCACGAGTCGAGTCGAGGCTCCAGGTCGCCATATTGTCGCCAAGATTACCGCTGAGCGACCTGGGTCTAGTAGAGCCGGTGAATGGAGTACTTCGCGATATCCACCAGGAATTCGGTGTTTTCGAGTCCTTCAAGGCAACAGATGCCGTGCTGAACCGCATCTTCGGCTGCCTTGCGGCTTGCTTCCAGTCCTATCATCGCGGGATAGGTCGCCTTGCCTCTCTCCCGATCGGACCCTGCCGCCTTGCCCAGCTTCTCGGGCGTTGACGTTTCGTTAAGAAGGTCGTCCGCAATCTGGAAGGCGAGGCCGACAGCGGCACCGTATTCGTACATCCGGCAAGACTGCTCTGGGGTGGCCCCAGCAAGGAGAGCGCCTATCTCGCAGGATGCGGCAATCAGGGAGCCAGTCTTGCGGCGGTGGATGATCTGAAGCGTCTCGAAGCTGATCTCCTGCCCCTCGGAGAGGATGTCGAGAGTTTCACCACCTACCAGCCCGTCTGAGCCGGTGGCTTTCGTGAGCGAGGCAACCGCTCGGATGCGGGCCTCTGCCGGCCACGGGCCGTTGGCAAGGGTGTCAAAGGCGAGGGCAAAAAGGCCGTCCCCGGCAAGAATTGCGACCGCTTCGCCGAACTTTACGTGACAAGTGGGTACCCCGCGTCGCAAGTCATCGTTGTCGATGGCCGGTAAGTCGTCGTGGATCAGCGAGAAGCAATGAACGAACTCAATGGCGCATCCAGCGTCAACCACAAAGTCGGCGTCTTTACCGAACGCTACGGCCGAGGCCATCGCCAGGGCTGGACGCATCCGCTTGCCAGGCGCCAGACAGCTGTAGCGCATCGCCTCGTGAAGCTTTTGAGGCACCGCATCTGCCGATGGAAGAAGCTGAGCCATGCGCCCGTCAACGAGCTCAGCATAGGCCTTTAGATGTGTATCGAACCCCACGCGTCCGAGTCTACCGTCGTGAAGGGAAGGCGCTGGTAGACTCAGAGGCTATGGCGTCGATTCGGCCCTTTAAGGGGCTTCGGTTTTCTTCTGGGGCTGGCCCCATTGATTCGCTTACGGCGCCGCCGTACGATGTTCTCTCGGCTGCTCAGCGTGACGAGTATGCTGCCCGCAACCCTCACAACGTCGTTCACCTGACGCTCCCTGAACAGAAGGAAGACGATCGCAGCAAGTACATCAAGTACGCACGCAGCGCGGCCCTCCTGACCGCATGGAGACAGGAAGGAGCTCTATCGCCAGAGGCAAAGCCAGCCATCTATCGATACACCCAGCACTTTCATCTTCCGGGAATCCCGGATGCTTTCTCGCGGACGGCGATGATTGCACTGATCAAAGTAGAGCCGTACGACAAGGGGATCGTGTTGCCGCACGAGCAGACATTCCCGAAGCACAAAGAGGATCGAATGCGCATCCTTGAGGCAACGAGATCGCACTTGGAGTGCATCTTTGGCCTCTATGAGGATGCCAACAGCGACGTCCTGAAAGCGATTCTGGCCGCGCCTGTGACAGAGAAGGTGGATACCCACTCCGATGAAGGAGTCGATCACGAACTGGAGCCGATTACCGACGAAACTGCCGTCAAAGCTTTGGTAGACCTGCTCGCGGATCGAAAGGTCTGGATCGCAGACGGCCATCATCGATATGAAACGGCTTTGGCGTATCGACAGTCGCAGGGCGAGAAGTCGGACCTGATCCCTGAGGACTATCTGATGATGGCGCTCTGCTCCATCTCGGACCCTGGGCTCGTCCTGCTGCCGACCCATCGAATTCTGAAAACTCTGCCGTTTGGGCCAGATGAACTGATCCAGCGGCTTTCAACGGTGTACGACCTCAGGGAAGTTTCTGGGGAAAGCCTCATGGCGGAGATCGAGAAGATTCACGCTTCTGGCTCTCGCGCGTTTGGCCTTGCTCTCCCAGGAAACAAGGGGTATGTCCTTGTGGAAAAGGTGCCAGGTACGGCCGTCGCCATGAATGATGCAGAAGAGGGCGACGCGCTAAAGGCCCTGGACGTGACGGTTCTTCATCGCGTTATCCTCGAGAAGCTGCTGGGCATTAAGGGATTGGAGCAGATCGCCTACACCCGCGATGCGGAAGAAGCGGTCGCCGCACCGGACTCTGGTTCTGCTGCAGCGTTCCTGATGAACCCTCCGTCGGTGGCAGATATGCAGGAAATTGCTCAATGTGGGGAAAAGATGCCCCAGAAAAGTACCTACTATTATCCGAAAATCCTGAGCGGCCTCATAATCTGGAGCTTGAACGACTTTTGACAGAGCCATGAACATTCGACTCCTTGGCACAGGCGCGGCAGACGGAATTCCCGGTTTCTTCGGAGACGACATGGTGAGCCGGTATGCCCGTGCCAACGGGGGGAAAGATGTTCGAAGTCGAACGGCGGCGATTATTGACGACGGTCTCAAGATTGACCTGCCGCCCGAGACCATCGTCCAGCTTCAGCAGGCCGGACTTGATGCTCGGGATTGGACCGGTCTCGTGTTCACGCACAGCGACGACGACCATATCGCCGTCAACGAGCTGCAGTACGCGCTGTATCCGTTCACTGAACTAGATCACCTGCCCTACACGATCTACGCGAACGCTGTTGTTTCCCGGGAGATTTTGGATCGATATCCAGATTGGCCGCTGGAGATCATGGAGACCAAGAGCTTCGAGTCGTTTCAGCATGGTCGGTACCTGATTACGCCGATCCGGGCGACCCATATCGAAGATGAGGACTGCCACAACCTGATCGTCCAGGCGGATGGCAAAACCCTGCTGTACGCCACCGACACAGGGATTTGGCCTGAAGAGACGTTTGAATTCTTGAAGCGCTATCCACTGGATCTGCTGATTATCGAGTGCTCAGACGGGTTTGTGGAGTCAACCTACAAAGGGCATCTCAACATTGAAGGCGTCCTCAGCGTGATTTCTCGCCTAAGAGCCACTGGTGTGCTCACAGCGTCCTCCAAGGTCGTCACCACTCACCACAGCCACCATGGCAATGCTCGCCACTGTGACCTCGAGCAGACCCTGCAGCCACACGGAATTGAGCCTGGTTTCGATGGGATGCTCATCGAAATTTGAAGGTGCTTTCCACTCAACGTTTGCGTCTTAACCCATGCCAACGGATTGGCGGGCGCAACCCATGGCCAGGACGGCCATACCCCCGCCGCCGTTCATCTCTAACTGACACAGTTGGAGCGCGTGGAGGAACCTCCAGGAACCTACAACGACGGGGTTGAAACCCCTTTCTTGATGCGGAATAAATGTCCGCGCGCCCACCCGGCAAGCCCTTCGTCCCGACATGAGCAACAGCATGCTCACGGCTGGACGTAGGGCTTGTAGTGGCCCTTCTTGATTGTCTTGATGTAGTTCTCGATGCTGTCCTCTTCGTTGACGGCCATCATGCGGGGGATTTTGTAGCGATTGAGCTTGGGGTCATTGGGAGACCGGGCGGGGCCGCCCCAGGCCATGAAGACGCCGCTGAACTCTACTTGCTTACCCTTGTAGGTGAACCCTTTGAGGATCGAGCTGTGCCGAGGGAACTCGCCGTACGGCACCGCCAAAGTGTGCGGGCCTGGTTGACCGAGTGCATCAAGGCGGAAGTTGCAGGTGGCAACTTCGTATTTCACCTTGGCGTCTGAGCAATGGTTGAGGAACGGGTGGGACATTGTGTGATTCGCAAGTTCTGAGCCCATTGAAAGGAGCAGCTTGACCTTCTCCTTCGCCTGTTTCTTTTTGCCCCAGAGGCTTCCCGGCAGCACAAAGAATGTCCCGTGAACTGGGAAGTCCGGGTGGGTCTTTGCGAACTCCATCCAGATGCCCACTGCAGACCTCGGATCGACTTCACCGGTTTTGGTGAGTTGAATCTGGCTGGGGTTAGAGTCGTCAAATGTCATCACCACGGGCGAGGCACCGGGTGCCAGCGGCATCTTATTGGCAAGGTATTCGCTTGCCAACACCGGCCGAAAGCCCATCTTGTAGTACAGATTCAGGTCTGCCCGAAACTGCTTCGGGGTTCTGAACATTGGCCCTCTACCCGCGCGGATATGGTGATACTCGGCCACATAAACCCTACCCATGAGATTGGCAGGGCGATTGGAAACACGCTTGGGAGCGGTGTCTTCTTGTTTGGGGACGGCTTTGACGGCAGGAGCCTTGGTCGTCTGGTGGGAACCACAACCCGTCGCGCATGCGAACAACACAGGAGAGAGGGAAGAAGTACGCCCTAGCGAAGAGGCGAGCTTGAGGAGTGCTAGTTTCATCGGCTTAGGATTCGGTCGCGGCTACGGCTGGACGTAAGGCTTAACCTGGCCTTGGGAGAGCTTCTTGAGCCAGAAATCAATCCCGTATGGACCTGAAATAGCCATGATTCTTGGAACACGGTAGCGATTGAATTTCGGACTGTTTGGAGACGGCGCAGGATTCGCTCCGACCAGAAAAACTCCAGTAAATGTAATCCGGTTGCCATGCCAGTCGAAGCCCTTGAGGATGTTGGCATTCTTGGGGCTGATGCCGTATGGAAGTGCCAGAGAATGTGGGCCAGACTGCCCATTGGAGGCCAAACGATCCTCGGCTTTGCCCAACTCTTCCATCACTTTGTCGTCGGTCAGTTTCTTGAGCTTTGGATGGGTGATGGTGTGATTCTCAAGTTCACAGCCAAGCCGCTTGAGTAGGTCGATCTTTCTCTTTACGTCCCTCTTGGGGCCCCACATGGAATCTGGAAGTACGAACAAGGTGGCGCGAACGGGAAAGTCAGGGTGGCGCCGTGCAAAATCCTGCCAGATGCCGATGGCACAGTCAGGGGTCGGCTGTCCGGTTGGGGTCAATTGCAGCTGACTTGGTACCGCGTCATCAAAGGTCATCACGAGTGGCAGAGCTCCAGAGGGGATGTTGATTCGGTTGGCCAGGTATTCGCTGGCGAGAACGGGCCGAAAGCCCATTGCGTAAAACTGCTCCAGGTCGCGTCGGAAGTTATCCGCTGAGCGGAACATGTCGTTCTTCCCGCTGCGAATGTGGTGGTATTCAGCAACGAAGACAGCTCCGTTTGGGTTCGCTGGACGGTTCGTCACCCGCTGCTGTGTGCCTATCGCGACGGTTCGCAGAGTAGCCTCTGCGCTTGTAGATAAATAAGACAGAGTCGCTGTAAGAATTCCTAGTACAATGACTCGCCGACAATGGCTGGCTCTAACTTTCATATGCTCTCCGTGCGGATATCCAGCGCAGTCCTAGCGCTGCTTTCTTTGACGTGTATCTATTCTTGCGCAGGTCGGCCAAATTCTGATAAAGAATCGAATTCTGGCGGAAAGATTTCCAAATCTCGGCCGGCAGCCGCCAAGCCAAAACCAGGCATCACTCCGTCCAAACCTGGCCTACCCACTTACCACTTTGACCGGCCAGCCCACGTGAAGGGACTTTACTGGACCGCCTGGGTTGCGGGCAGCAAGACTGGCACCGCGCGATTGATGGCGATCACAGACAAAACGGAGATCAATGCGGCAGTCGTGGACGTTCGGGATGAGGGCCAGATGTACTTCAAGACTGGCATCCCCCTTGCCGATGATTCGGGTGCCAACCACATCGCAGTCGCCAAGCCTGCCGCGATGATGAAAATGTTTGAAGATCACAAGGTCTGGCCAATCGCCAGAATTGCCTGTTTTCGAGACAACTTTGTGACGGTGAAGCACCCAGAGCTTGCGATCCAGTTCCCCGATCATCGCGTGTGGAGTGACCGGAAGCGAAACCACTGGCTGGACCCCTACAACAAGAAGAACTGGGAATACCTGGCCGCCTGTGTGGATTTTGCCCTCGACATGGGCTTCCCGGAGATCCAGCTGGATTACGTGCGATTCCCAAGTGAAGGTAAGGCAGCAACTCAGTTCTTCCCTGCAAAGAAGGATTATCCATCCGGAGCAAATGGGCTGAATGCAGACGTTATCGCCGACTTTACGAAGTTCATTGGTGACCGAGTCCATAAGCGACACGGGGTGTTCTCGGTAGACATCTTCGGCATCATCTCTTCCACGAAGGGTGACGAAGGAATTGGTCAGCAACTGGAGAAGGTAAGCGCCTCGTTTGACGTCCTCTCTCCGATGATCTACCCCTCTCACTTTGCGAAGGGTGAGTACGGCATCAAGAACCCCAATGAGGCGCCGTATCAGATCATCAAGAAGTCATTGGACGACTATAAAAAACGGTTGCCCAAGACGGTGATTCGCCCATGGCTTCAGGCGTTCAATCTCGGCGGCATGATGAAGTATTCCGCCAAAGAGCTCAAGGCGCAGATCAAGGCGACTCGGGACGTTGGCTACCAAGGATTTCTGATCTGGAATGCCCAAAACCGGTATCCCTATGCCGTCGAGTCTCTTGGGCCGAAACCAGCCCAAGAGCAGTACGTCCACTAGGGAGTGATTAGCCCCTCAATCTTCTTAACATAGTGTTCCACCATTGCCTGGCTGGCATCAGCCTCCGGGGACTCGGCATAGACGTGGAACACCGGTTCTAGGGAGTCAGGAAGGACCAGCACCCACGAGTCGTTGTCGTAGATCTTGATTCCGTCCAGGAGCTCGACGTGAGAACCGGGCCGGCTCTCCTCCGAGATTTTGCGCATCACAGATCCCTTGGATTCCCAAGGCACTCGAACCTGCTCGTACGCCAGCTTGAATACAGGCAGCTCGCCAGAAACTTCGCTGACGGAGAGGCCCGTCTCCTGAAGCATGGTTACAAGCATTCCGAAGCTGAACGGTGCATCAAAACCCGGGTGAAGGGCAGGGAAGATGAACCCGCCGTTCTCGTCACCCGCGAACATGACGTTCTCTTCTAGGCTGCTGTTCATCAGGCTGCGTGTGTCGGATTTGGTTCGAATCACGTGCGCCCCATGCTTCGTGAGGGCATCCTCCAGCAGCGACGGCGCCGTAACGCTGAGAGCGATCCTCGCATCTGGTCGAGTCTTGGCAATAAGCGTTCCTAGGGTTGCAAGAAGGGCATTCCCCAGAACTTGCTCGCCGTGCTCATCCACGATTGTGAGGCGCTCTCCCTCAGCCGTAAACAGCACGCCCAGGTCGTAGCCCAAAGTGCCAACAATCTGCCCAAGGTTCTGGACGTGTCGATCCACTTCCGCCTTGGAGCGGGGGGCGCGCTTGGCGTCATTGAAGCTGTTGAGGCTGATGGACTCGACCCCCATGCGCTCCAGCATGGCGGGGAAGATCGATGCGAGGGAGGAGTATCCGTAGTCACAGACAATCTTCAGGCGCTTGCCCGTACCCTTATGACCTAAGAGGCGGAAGTAGTCAACCTGATACTCTTCCACGGCTCGGCTAGCGAATTCGATTTGGCCCAGGTCATCGGGGTCAGTTCGCTTGAAGTCCTCGCGGAAGAACGCGCTTTCGACCTTGCGCTCCATGTTGCGTCCGAGATACGCGCCACGTGAATCCAGCATTTCGATGAGCGTGACTCTTGTGTTGCCTGGAAGCTTGCGCACGCTGACGGCACCGGCGGCACCGCTGGTTTTGATGAAGTGCCTGGCGACTGGCAGAGCGGAACTGCGCATATCCAGTACGTCGCAACCCACGCTGAGTAGGGAAGCGATCACTGCCCGCTTAATCATCCGCGAGCTTCTCGTCGAGTCTCGGCACGTTACGATCTTAGATCCCTGAGGGAAGCAGGAGCCAAAGGCAGAACCGAGTCGGCAGGCAAAGTCAGGTGTGATTTCGATGTTGCTGAGGCCAGCCACACCAAGGTCTCGGAACAGGTTGCCTCGCCATTTGCTTCCCCAGACCAGGGACATCGTGACGGTGGATCCGCGCTCAACGATCTTATCCGGCCACAGTTTGACGCGGGGGCGGATCGTACAGCCAACGTCGACAAGGCACCGGTCGCCAATCACGGCGTCTTCGCGAATCACGGTATCTCGCTTGATGGTGGCGCGGGAGCAAACGATTGCGGAGTGGATGCCGACGTTGGGGCCCACGTACGCACTATCCCAAATCACCGAGCGCTCCACATGGGCGTCCTCTTCGATGAAGGCGTTGTCGCCAATAACAGTGAACGGCCCAACCGTTGCCCCTTTCTTCACTTTGCAGTTTCTGCCAAGGCAAAGAGGAGGGATGAGTTTGGCCGTCTCGTCAATGATGCAGTTGGGGCCTATACTGACGCCGTTGCCCAGTTCTTCGCCTTGGACGGGCAGATTGACCTTGCCGGAAAGCATATGCTCCTGCGCCTCGCGATACTGGGTGAGGGAGCCTACATCTGCCCAATACTCGTCCATCACATAGCCGTACATCGGCTTTCGCTCGGCGAGCAGGCGTGGGAAGATGTCGTTGCTCCAGTCGTATGCCTTGTTGGGATCCATGTACTCGAAGATCTCGGGCTCTAGAATGTACATGCCGGTGTTGACGGTATCGGAGAACACCTCTGACCAACTTGGCTTTTCTAAGAATCGGACGACCCGGTCATCCTCATCCGTGATGACGACGCCGAATTCTAGCGGGCTCTGGACTCGGTAGAGGACCAGCGTGGCGAGGCTGCCCTTCTTCTTATGGAACTCAACGGCCTTGGTGATATCGCAGTCTGTGAGGGCGTCGCCGGACACGATGAGGAAGGTGCCGTCTTTGAGTAGGTGCTCCGCCTTCTTGACGCTGCCTGCGGTTCCCAGCGGGGAAGTTTCGATGCTGTAGTGCATCTTGACGTCAAAGTCAGATCCATCCCCGAAGTAGCCCTGAATCTCCTCTGAGAGGTAGTAGAGAGTGCTGACGACCTCTGATATGCCATGCCGCTTAAGGAGCGTAAGAATGTGCTCCATGATCGGCTGGTTGCAGATCGGTACCAGCGGCTTGGGTCGATTCGCGGTTACCGGGCGAAGTCTTGATCCTTCACCTCCTGCCATCACTACGGCCTTCATCAGTTTATTCTCCCACTTACAGTGCTAAGGGTTTGTGATCTTTATCGGCACAACTCGAATTCCCTGCAGTTTTCCAGCCGAACCAGACCGATTGACGATACGTACAAAGCGAATTCGGGTTTCAGGTGCGCGGTAGGCAACCGAAATCAGAGTTGGATCAGATCCTCCGACGATGTCTCGCCGATTGGACGCTGTCCATTTCCAGTCGAGCTCAGTTGCCCATGGTGCGGCTTCGCTGGCCTTTTGACCGGTGGAGTACACCATGATGTCGAATTGAGACCAGAAGCTAGTCGCTTTCCCAATGAGGTCGATTTCCCCGATCGTACGGTCCCTGCCGAGATCGATCTCGACCCAGTCTCCCACCTTCGCGCCGAGCTCCACTTCATGGTCTGCGGCTCCCGAAACAAGCGGGCCCAGCTTCGCGGGAAGCTGATTCGTTGAGTCGGTGATAATCCGATCTCGGGCGAGATCCACGGAGGTGTCAAGCGGGACAGAGGGGACGTTGAAGCGAACTTCAACCACTCCCGCCATGCGATTGCCGCGGTTGGCAGTGTCGATCAGCTGCCACGCCTTGAGCCAACCCCATTCGGTGACACCACCGACGGTGGCACGAATGAGGAAGGTTCCATTGCCGCCATCTGAGTTGAGCTTGCCAAAGGGACCGGTCCCGCTTGGACTTGGGAGCAGTGCGGTTCCTGCGACTTGGCTCGTGGTCACAGTGAAGGTTGGCTTGCTGACCTCAATTTCACCGTTCTGCGACTGGAAGAAGTCGAGCTGCACATTGTTGAGCGGTTTGCCCTCGATGTCGGCGATCTTCAATAGGGTCGTTTTGGGCATATCCAGCCCGTCCCCTGTGTGATCCACATGTGCGTTGAGAACAGCGACGTCCGTTTCGGAAAGCAATCCGGTGGGTACCAATGGCAGAAGACCCGTCGCCACGGCCAGATAGGGCTCGTAGAGCAGCCCAATCGGGCCCGCCAGGCTTCCTTCGTAGCGCGTGTCGCCATAGCCGACCACGCCTGGGTACACGTCGATGCTGCCGCGATCCAAGGTCTTGCCCGCATCCATCTTCACTCGCTTCCCAAGAGGGAAGTTCATTAAGGTGAAGTCGGGAGCCCCGGCTGCGAGGGCGAGAGCCTTGATAAATTCGGGGTCACCCGTCATCCAGCGTGATTCCGTTGCGGGAATGTTGGCGATCGCATCGGCTTTGGCACCGTCGGCAGGAGTGGCGTCGCCGCTGAAGATGTGCTGCACCGAAATGCGCTCTTTCACGCCGTCCGGCGCAAATGAGAATCGGCTCTGGGCACAGTACGTTTCATTGAAGATGCGAACCTGCTCCTGCACCCAGTCTTCAATCGCCATGGATCCGAGATCGTTTCTGCCGACGTTGAGGCCGGCTGGGATTTTGACGTCGATCTGGCGGGCATTTTCGAAGACGGTCAGGCTGTTGTTGGCTTCAACCGCATCGGCGCCCTTTGGCAGTATGTGAAGCTGAATGGTGCGCAGACGATGGTCGGTCTTGTCAGCGTGGTACGGCGCGTGGGTCGTCACCACTGCTTCCGTGCCTGGCGCAAGCGCGTCGGCTGACGTGGCCTCGGGGTAGGCCGTACCGTTCACGGTCCAGACCGCGCCGAAGCCCTTTGCTGGGGCATCGCCAACGTTCTTAATGTGTGCTTTAAAGGTGACCTCTTCGCCCTCTGAGGGGGAGTTCCCAGAGGCTGCGATCCTTTCGATTGAGGTGATGGTCAAGTCGGGGCCAGTCGCAGGCGGGGTTGGGTCCAATTCAAGTTTGAGCCGTGGCTTGCCTACCGCGCTGCGGCTCGAGCTGAAGTCGCATGGCTCTACGAACTGAACGCCGAGCCCGTAATTGTCTGCCGGATGGTCTGCCAGGTACTGAACCACGGTCTCTAGCCCATCGATCACGACTTCCTTTTCAGTCAGAGTGGATTTTGCGCCCCTGACCGTTTCCGAATCCGTCGGGCCGTTGGCTCCTGCCTGCTGCCACGCGGCGCCACTGTCTCCAGAGATCCGCCTGCGCCAAGTTGCTGAACCCTTTGGGGCGGCAGGCTTTTCTCTGATGACCGTTCCCTGCTGCGCTTGCTTTTCGACAGCGCGATTGATGAGGGCATTGACCGTGAAGTAAGGGCCGGCTCCCCATGGGACCAGGATGCGATCTACAGATTTGAGGGTGGGCTTGTCCCCGCCAGTCAAGGTAAGGATCAGGCTCGCTTTGCGGATATGCCTTGTGGACCCAAGCACGCGGTTGAGGTCTCCGAATCGAAGCAGGATTGTTTTGCCGGGACCTCCGACCAGGATAGGCTCGCCACCAAAGTTGTCATCTGGGGCTGAGTTGTCGAGGTAGGTATCGGACGTGTCCCAATAACCAAAAGATCCGGCAGTCGAGTCGGCAAACTGGATAGATGCGCCGTGACTCAGTTCAACTGTCCGGACATTTCCCTGTGTCGACACCGCAGCGAATAGAAGCGCGGCGATCATGAAAGGAAGCGTACCCCCATGCCCTGCGAATACGGTTGAAGCTAAGCGGATGCAGCCAAAGGGTTAAAGAAGAACCGAGGATGGTTCTCCGGAGTGTCCGATCCATCGCCGAAATTAGCCAGCATCCGACCCGACCAGGGCCCCATCTTGAAACCATGCCCGCTGCAGGCACTCGTAAAGAAGACATTGTCTGCGAAGCGACCCACCAAGAAATCTTCATTTCTAGTTGTGGTGTAGAGACACCCATGACTGGATCTGACGGTTGGGTTCTCAACTCCAAACCGCCGTGAAGCGGTCTCTCGGATGATCTCGACCATTTCCTGTGACGGATTACGAGAGGGATTGTCCGGGTCTGTGGAGGTTCCCGCACGGTGAATTCCAATCTTCAGGCCCCGATCGTCAGACGGGAACCCGTAAGGGTTGTCATACGAATCCTCTATCCAAACGGGGCCAGGGATCTCGGCATCGATGTACGCGAAAGTCTGCAGTGAAACGTTGACGGGAATGTTTAGGTACTTCGTTGTCCAAGCGCCAGCAGCGACGAGAACGACGTCAAACTGCGATGCCAATTCGAGGGGGGCTGGAAAGGAATTCTCGTGAACCACCAATCCGGCGGCGACGGCCAAGTCGTAGGTGACTTTTAGGGCGAGAGCGGCGTTCACCCAACCTGCCTCAGGTGTCCAAATTCCCATCTCGTGGGATTGGAGCCTCAAACTTGGGAATTTATCGGTTGTTTCGTTCGCTTTGAGGATCTCGAACGGGACCTGGAGGTTAAGGAGACCCTTTGAAACGGAATGGAGATCTGCTGAATCTTGGCTTCCGAAGTAGAACAGGCCGCACTCATGAAGGAGTTTGGTGTTGGATGCGGCTTCGAGTTCGTGCCACAGAGGGTATGCCTCCGCCATGATGGCAGTAAAGAAGGCATCGGGGTAAGCCTTGCGCACGATGCGCGTGGCTCCGTGGGAGCTACCCTGTTCATGGAAGAGCTGGAACTTTTCAAATAGTTCCACGGAGTGTCCTCGAGAAACGAGGACACGAGCGGCAGATAATCCGCAGATTCCCGCGCCTAAGACAGCAACTTTCATGCGGCGGGGCTTCCCTGGAACGCTGAGAGACTACTCTGCGTCGGCTTTCTTGGCTTTGGGTGCAGCTTTAGGCTTGGCTTCAGCTGGCTTCGCGGAGGTTGCCTTTTTGGCTGGTGCCTTTGGCTTGGCGGTCTGGGTTGCCGTCTTCTTGTCGCCGTAAACGGCTCTCAGTTCTCGAGCGGCTTCCTTAATCTTTTGCTCTTTTCGGTGGCGACGCTGTCGGATCTCTTTGTTCTTAACTCGCATGGAAACTCCTAGGACGGATAGGATACCACCTCAGGAGACCCTCATCATGGTGGAACGGAGGAATCCGTACGCTGGGTGAGCCTCGGTCCCATCGAAATTGAGCCCGAAATTCTTCTGTTGAACCTACCTAGTCAGGCTATCGGTTCGATCGCCTTATCCAAACGTTGTGAAAAAGGATCACGAAAACAACGACGGGCACACTCACGGGCATCCGCCATGCCGATGGGAGCGCGGCTAAAGCCATGGCCAGGTGGCAGACTGCAGATCTGCGCTCCTTTCGGCTTAGGCGGGGGCGACTTCAGGGGTGACGGGTGCCCTTCTTCCGGCAACGAAGTACCAAATGGCTCCGATCAGGATGAGGACGAGGGCCATTGCGTGGCCTTCGGTGATGGGGAGCTTGCCCCAGTAGGTTGATGAGGCGAGGCCCTTTTGGACTTCTTCCACAGTGCCGGCGCGCCAGAACTCGTAGATGAAGCGTGCCACGCCATGAAGGATCATGGTCAGCGCGGCGATGCGGCCTGGCAACAGATGCTTCTTTTCAATTCGAAGGAGAATGCCAAGCGCCACGAGGTTCATGATCGTGTCGTAGAGCTGAGCGGGATGGTGGAGGCCGACAGCGTCGGTGAAGTGCGTTCCCCATGGCAAGTTGGGGCTACAGACGCCGCCGTAGCAACAGCCATTGAGGAAGCAGCCCACGCGCCCAATGGCGTAACCCAGCACATAGCCGGGTCCGGCAAGATCAAGAATCGAGACGATCTTGTACTTGCTCTTTTTCGCCCACGCGATGATTGCGACTACGGCAAGAATCTCGCCGCCGAAGCTGGTCAGACCACTAAATTGGAGTGAATAGAGTTCGCTTTTGTGAGTGGAGAAATACGGCCACTCCTGAAGGATAAAGGCGATTCGTGCTCCGAGAACTCCGGCAATCAAAGCCCAAAAGCCCATGTCCAGCACCTTTTCTGGCTGGAATCCGTAAAACGTGGCTCGGCGCTTGATCAGCCACATTCCGACCAGGAACGAGACCACGATCATCACACCATAGCTGTGAATCGGGAAGGGACCCAGGTTCTGAGAGCCGAGGTGAATTTTTGGAATCGTAAAAAGGATCGGGAGCATCGTTGAGCTTGAGGAATCAGTCTACCGCGCACCCATTTCAACGCATCAGGGTGGGAAAGGTTCCACCGAGCGCTATCCGAGCGCGCCGATACTTTTTAAAAAGTCTCCAACCGCCTCGCGATAGTTCTCTGACTGCAGCCATCGCCCCTCGGAATGTCCGCAACCCTCAAACCATTTGATCGACTTTGGTCCAGGGCACGCCGCAAAGTTTCGGTTGGCATCTTCAGGTGTGGCGAGATTATCCCTGTCTCCATGAAGAAAGAGGATAGGGACATCTTTGATTCGCTTTAGGGATTCGGCGATGTCAACTGAGAACGGATTGAAACCAGTCATCGGGATTGCGATCAGAGTGGTCGGACTTAATAACACCATCAAAAGGTTGCCACCCAAGAAGCGCCACCAACCTAGAGTCGCGGCAGCCAACTTGGAGTAACAGCTGTCAAGGATGATCGCATCGGCGATGTCGGGCCGTCTGGCTACAGCGATCGCTATTGCCGCCGACCCCATGCTGCTTCCGTGGAGGATAACTTTGACTCCTGGTGCCTTTCCTCTAGCCACTTCCACGGCAGTGATAATGTCCTCCGCCTCGACAAACCCAAAGCCGCACTTCCTGCCTCCGCTGCGGCCATGCGCTCGGTGGTCAAACACAAGACCCGAGACGCCACGTTTCTGCCAATGGGCTGCCTCGGGGGTCAGTTCACACAGGTTCATCATGTATCCGTGGGCATAAACCACCACGGCGGTGGGAACATCTGCCGGTATCCACCAGCCTTTTAGAGATGTGCCTTGAGAGATGAACTCAACGGATTCCTCCGGAACATCCATCGCAGAGGGCGACAGATAGATCGGAATTCGCGGCGGGTGGACGCTTATCCAGGCAATTGCGCCCAGAACGAGCAGATAGAGTCCGAAAACGCACACAATCCATAGCATTGGTTAGTTCATAACTCATCGCAGGGCCAAATCGTTTGGATTTGGCGTCCTCGATGAAAGAAAACAGATATGTTCGCTCTGAATTTCTACTCGGATCTCTACGGAGATGTGCTTCGCAACAACCGGAAGACGGTTACCATTCGACTTGGCGACAAGTCCGATAAATACCAAACGGGAATGGTCGTTTGGGTCACTATCGGCCCTCGATTTGGCCGACGGCAAAAGCTCTATTCCGCAATCTTGGATAGAGTTGAAGTCAAAACGATCGCCGAACTGTCTCCACGCGATATCGAGCGCGAGAACCCTGAGTTCCGCTCGATGGATGACGTGATTGGGATGTTGAGCCGCATTTATGGCGACCTCATCACCCATGAGCACCGCGTGACAGTGGTTTATTTCTCGCGGATCGACGAGTAAGAAGGGAAAAAGACCCGCCGCTGTCAAGGGGAGAGCAAGCACAGCATTGGGCCTTCCCTTATCTAGACGTCGTTCGCGTCGAACATGACAGCGGTTTTAGTTGCGCACGTTGGCGCAATTTGGATCGTGCGTTGCTCGCCTACCACAACTGAACCGGTGCCTATAATACAGATCGTGAGCACCAAGCCACCTGCGGAGCCGATTGAGTCCCTGGTCACCCAGTCGGATGAGAGTCCGAACGTGAGCGCGCCAGCAAAGTGGCGTGTTCGCAATGCTCTGCTCGCGCTTCGGATTCCAGTTGTTCTGGTGATCCTCTTCCTTGGTTGGAAGTATGTGCCCATGTTCCAGGCCCGAAAGGAACAGGACGAACTGGCGAATATTTACTTTGCCGAATGCGCAAAGACCCTTAAAGATACTGCGACCTTGCCAAAGGTGCCCGAAGAGGCGCTTGCAGTTGCGATCAAGAAGCGGCCGCTGACTTCAGCTGCCATTCAGGCTTGGGCACCGCAGGTTTGGAGCGAGATCCGCAACAAGCAGTGGATCGCCCATATTCAGTTCTCTCCGCCTACCGGATATACGGTTGAGGAGACGCTGGGGCCGGTATTGGCCGAAGCGGGATACGATACACCCAGTCCAGGACCATAGAGCCTGAGTGCTTAAAGTCATGTCTGGCTATTCGCCAGAAGATCTGCCGAGACGTTTGTATAAACGCGACCAGAAGGCCAGGAGAAGTATTGCAACCGCCCCCCAACCCACCGCAACGCTGACGGTAAGAAGAAGCATGGTTGGACTGTGACACAAGGTCGAAACACGGTGGTAGTCACATAAATGCAGTGCATGAACTCACTGACATTGGCTGATGGCGTAGCATATCGTCATGTCCGCAATTCTCGGGGGGCTCACGCTGATGTGTCTCGCCGCTATCACTCAAAACTCGTCCCGTCCGATCGTCAATCTTTGGCCCAACGGAAATCCTGATGGCTGGCATCGCGCAGATGCCGAATCGAGCGACCATAACCCTGATCTGCTGATTATCAAGGGCGTTTCCGCGCCGACTCTCGAAGTCTTTCGATCGAAGTCAGCTAAGCCGGAGGCGCCCACTGTCTTGATTCTTCCCGGTGGCGGATACTCCATCGAGGCGATCGAGCACGAAGGCTGGGAGATTGCCCAACGACTCAACTTGGCTGGAGTTCACGCCGCCGTCCTGAAGTATCGGCTTCCTAATCGCGAGGCGGACAAACCCCTCCATAAGGTCGTTCTTCAGGATGCTCAGCGGGCACTCAGGATCTTGCGCTCGCGGGCGAAAGAATTCGGTACGACCAGTACAAAAGTTGGGATCATGGGATTCTCCGCTGGCGGCCATGCTTCGGCGGCGACGTCAACCGCAGCGGCGGATGCCTACGCGCCACAAGATGACGCGGACAAACTAAGCGGACATCCGGACTTCACCGTCCTCATCTATCCGGCCTACCTCAACCGTGAAGGGACGATGGAATTGGCGGAAGGGTTGGTGGTGGATGCAAAGACTCCGCCCGCCTTTATTGCCCAAGCGATGGATGATCCGATTCCCATCGAAGGAGCCCTTGCGTACACCCACGCTTGCCATCTCGCCAAGGTTCCGGTGGAACTCCACCTGTTTCCGAAGGGAGGTCACGGCTACGGGCTGCGCACTCATGAGGCAGGTCTGAAAGACTGGCCAGACCTGCTCATCGCGTGGCTGAATCGGTTCTGAAATTGGTCCCTGAATCTTTTGAGCATATGGTGCCGTTTGACGAATCCTTTGCTTAGTCAAACGCAACGGAAACCTTGAGGTCCCAAAACCATGGGTCATGCGAACAAGGTGGCAACCAGCTGCAAAGCCACCCCTCCCCACCCTTCAGCCCGCCACGGATGGCGGTGGAGGAAGCGGATTTGCAACTCACCGGCAAAACTACAAGAGCGATGCACTCTGATAATCTGGTCTCGATTCCATGCCGGTCAGGCGGGGGAGAAAGCCATCCAGCCTGCTTCTTAGACATCGTCCATGAATGCGGTTCACCCGTCCTGAACTGTCAACCGTTAGGATGACGCAGATTCGTTGACTGGCACCTCCAACGTTCTGCAGGAATACTATTCTTGAGGCTTTGGCCCGGTCCGGGAGGGCCTCGGGAGGCGAGTCATGATCAGTGAGGGAAGAGTGTACGGAGAAGTGGCAGTGGTCACGGGTGCATCTCTCGGCATTGGGCGCGCCTGTGCGAAATTACTTGCACGCGAAGGCGCCTTAGTGGCAGTCACGGACGTGAAGGACAAAGAGGGAATTGCCCTCGTTTCCGAAATCGTAGCTGAAGGTGGAACCGCCGCCTATTGGCACCTTGACGTTGCCGATGAAACGGACGTCAGTTCCGTGATGCAGGCAGTCAAGGCGACGTTTGGTCCCGTTACCATCCTCGTCAACAATGCCGGCGTGGCCGGTGTAAACAAGCCGACTCACGAGATCAAGGAAAGCGAATGGGATTTCCTCATGAGCATCAACGTGAAAGGAGTGTTCTTCTGCAGCAAGCATGCCCTTCAGCAGATGGTTGAGACGAAGAAGGGTTCGATTATCAACCTTTCGTCGATCTATGGGCTTGTAGGTGCGGGTGATGTGCCGCCATATCATGCTTCCAAAGGTGCAGTGCGCTTGATGTCTAAGAATGACGCCATAACCTATGCGCCTTATGGCATCCGAGTCAATTCGGTCCATCCGGGCTTCATCTGGACCCCGATGGTCAATGGATTTGTGGAGTCCCAGGGCGAAGTCGAAGCTGGACGCAAAGGTCTGGATGGGCTGCATCCCCTTGGTCACATCGGGGAACCAGACGACATCGCCTATGGCGTTCTCTACTTGGCTTCGAAGGAATCGAAGTTTGTTACCGGTACCGAACTGGTGATTGATGGCGGCTATACCGCTCGATAACCTCAAGCTTCGCGACCTCAGACTTGGCTCACGCCAGGCTGAGGTCGTCAGGTCCTGTACACGAATTAGCTGACGCTGAATCGGCGACTGGCAGAAACAACTTTTCCGCTTCAGAGTGGAGGGTGGAGTCTGACTTCCATGACCGCTATTCCTGCCCCGATAAAGAAAGATTCCGTTCCGGTAAAGCCTCACTCGAGGAAGCTGAAAGGGCCCTTGTGGCTGTGGATCGCAGTCGTTGCGATCCTCGTTGGATTACTGGGATGGTACGTCTATGGGCGACTTCATCCCGCCGATGACCTCGGCACTCTCATCCTTGGTAAAGCCCAAAAGGGCGACTTAATTGAGGCTGTCTCTGCTTCCGGAAGCGTGGAGCCACAAACCGGCGCACAAGTCCATATTGGAGCTCAGCTCACCGGCAGGATCAAGCACGTTTATACCGACGTCGGGAAGACCGTAAAAGCTGGCGATGTCATTGCCGTGCTGGATGTGCCTGAAGTAGAAGCTGCTTACACTCAATCCAAGCTGAACTACACCGCCGCCACCTCCAAGTTGCAACAGGCACAAGAGGCGCTGGTACTTGGGAAGTCTCAAACCTATAATGCGATTGATGCCACAACTGCATCGCTCACCAGCAGCAAACAGGCAGTGGATTCGGCTTCGGCGAGCGAACGTCTCCAGGCAGCTGTAACCCCAACAGATATCGAAAAGGCCAGGGCGGCCCTTGGAGTGGCCAATGCTGGGCTTGATTCAGCACAGGCCACACTTGAGCAGACTCAGCTTGGAGCGAAGCTCAATATCGCCTCCGCCCAGCAGCTAGTCGATCAGACAAGGGCGACGTTTGTGCTTAATCAGGCGACGTACAACCGGCAGGTGGTTCTGTACAAGCAAGGGTTTGTGTCGCCACTGATCGTGGACACGGCGCTACAGGCGCAGACATTCAGTCAGTCAGCGTTGAATGCTGCCCTCGCCCAACTTGACCTTACAAAGCAAAAGGTCGCGGCAGATCTGAAGACCACGAACAGCTTGCTCGTGCAGGCTCAACGAGTCGTGGAATCTGCAAAGTCCGCACTCAAAGCCGCGCAGGCAGAAGTTTACGCAACTGCGGCAAAGCAGGCTGACTTGGGGACTGCAATGGCTGCCTCCAAAGTTGCGTCGGCAAATCTCAACACCGCCGTCGGAAACCTAACCACGAATTCGATCAACATCGAGCTGGTTAAGCAGGCGCTCCAAGCCCAGAAGGTAGCACTTGAACAGCAGGTGATCAACCAGGCTGAGTGGGACAGAAGTTTTATCAGGACCCCCATCAAAGGCACTGTCATTCAGCTTGCCGCCCAACAGGGCGAAACCGTGGCGGCTAGCCTTGCGGCGCCCACTCTAATCGTTGTTGCAGACCTGAGTCGGCTAGAAGTAGAAGCTTATGTTGACGAAACGGATATTGGCAAGATTAAGCTCGGCCAGCCGGCAACTGTAAGCGTGGATGCTTTCCCCGACCGCAAATTCACGGGAACCGTGTCGAAGATTGCTGCTGGATCGACGATCCAGGTGGGTGTGATTACCTACGATGTGACGGTTGCGATCCAAGATCCGAAAATGCAGCTGCGTCCGGATATGAGCGCCACGACGACGATTGAAACAGGCAGACTTCACAATGCGCTCTTGGTGCCTGCCGTCGCCATTCAGGCCACCCTCAACGGATCCTTTGTGAAGGTCCTCATGGTGAAGGACGGCAAAAAACAAGTGGTCAAGGTGCCAGTGAAAGTTGGCGGGACAGACGGCGTGAACGTAGCAATTTTGAGCGGGCTAAAGGACGGTGATCAGATCGTTCTGGCCGGGGCTAAGGCGTCCAGTTCCTCGGGTGGTTCGAAAGGGGCTTCGGCGTTTGGCGGAGGCGGCGGTGGCGGCAGAGGACGTTAAGCAACCGGTCATTTTAATCCGGGACATGGTGAAAACCTATGTCATCGGCGGGCAGGAGGTGCACGCACTTGCTGGCATTTCACTGGACGTCTTCCCGGGCGAGTTTGTGGCGATCATGGGGCCGTCTGGCTCTGGCAAATCGACCCTCATGCACATGATTGGGTGTTTGGACGTCCCGAATTCGGGTCGATACAACTTGGATGGGACCGAGGTCGCCGAGATGGACGAAGTAGAACTCGCCCATATCCGCAACAAGAAGATTGGGTTCGTCTTTCAGGGCTACAACCTGCTGAGTCGTACGACAGCGCTCGAAAACGTGATGCTGCCGCTGGTGTATGGAAGGGAACCCAACGGGGAGCCGCGTGCCATCGCCGCCCTTGAGCGAGTGGGGTTAGGGGACCGCCTTCAGCATAAGTCGAACGAGCTTTCCGGCGGACAGCAGCAGCGGGTTGCCATCGCCCGAGCCATCGCCAACGATCCGAAGCTTTTGCTGGCCGATGAACCCACAGGCAACCTTTCCAGCGAGCAGAGCGAGGAGATCATGCAGATCTTTCAGGAGCTCAATGAGGAGGGAGTGACAGTGGTGATGGTTACCCATGAGCCGGACATTGCCCATCACTGCAAGCGAATTCTCACCCTTCGCGACGGCTTGATCACCGGTGATGAGATGAATGCGACGCCTCTGAAGGCTGCGGATGAGCTCACGAGGATGCGCGAGCAGGTAGTGGCGACGGTGGTGAAACCGCCAGGGACGCCATGAGCTGGCTACTTTACTTTAGGCTTGCGGTTCGCGGGCTCTCAGCCAACAAGATGCGTACGGCACTCACGATGCTGGGAATCGTGATAGGGGTTGCTGTGGTGATTCTTGTCGTGGCAATCGGCCAAGGAGCTTCCAAGAGCGTTACCGATTCGGTGAACTCGCTGGGAACGAACATTCTCACGATCCGACCGGGAAGGCCCACTCTGAAGATCACGGCGGCTGCCTCTAAGGGCACCGCCCAAAGCCTGCTGATGGCCAATCGGCTGAATATGTCTGATGCCGATCAGATCTCCAAAAACTTTGCCTCAACCATCGCTGCGATTGCCCCGCAGGCTCGCAGCACCACTCAAATCAAGATGGGCCACGTGGATGCCAACACCACCGTGATGGGAACGAGCCCAGAGTATCTCTACGTCAACGATGCCGCGATGCAGAGCGGGGTGATGTTCTCGGCGATTGACAACTCAGGCGGTGCCAAGGTTTGTGTGGTGGGCACAACGGTTGTGAAGGAACTGGCAGGCAGCGCAGATGCCGACATCACTGGCATGACACTGACCATCAACCACAACCAGTTTCTCGTGAGGGGCGTGTTGGCTCCAAAGGGCTCGGGTGCCTTTGGTCAGGACCAGGACGACGTCATTTTGATCCCGATTCAGACCGCCCTGCGGCGCGTCTTGAACACCACGGTTCTCAACATGATCACCGTGCGATGCGTCTCTCCGGAGATGATGCCCCTGGCTCAAGAGCAGATCACCTCTCTGTTGCGCAACCGCCATCACATCCAGCCTCCGTATCCGGAGAACGATGACTTTCAGATCACCAGCCAAACCGAGATCATGCAGCGCGCCCAGAGTGTGACCACAACGATGACGACTCTGCTCAGCGCAGTGGCCGTCATTTCGCTGATTGTCGGTGGCATTGGAATCATGAATATCATGCTCGTCAGCGTTACTGAGCGGACTCGAGAAATTGGCATCCGAAAGGCAGTTGGGGCGACCCCACAGGACATCCTGATGCAGTTCCTAATTGAGTCCTCGATCATCTCGCTTCTTGGTGGATGCCTTGGCATGGTTGTGGGTGTGGTCGGGACGGTGGTCCTCTCGCGAATCGCGGGCTGGGCAACTCTCATTAGCCCAGTTGCGGCAATCGCTGCACTTGGGACTTCCGGAGCCGTCGGAATCTTTTTTGGCCTGTATCCCGCACAAAAGGCTTCTCGGCTGCACCCTATCGATGCGCTGACGTACGAATGAAGCAAGTTGAGCGCAAGCGAACGTGTTTCTGAACCGGAAATAGGCATCGATCCGTCGCAAGACAAAGTCATGAGCGCGGAAAAGATTAGCGGGTGCCTGCTCGGCATCGCACTGGGAGACAGCCTTGGGCTCCCGATGGAAGCTATGAGCGCCTCACGAGCGAGTCAAATCTTTGTGGGACCCGTGCGCCAGAGGATGGCCTTTGGATTTGGCATGCTAAGCGACGATACGCTGATGGCTGCGGCAACGGTTCAGGCTTTCTACAGTTCCGGTGGCGACGAGAAGAAATTTACTTATGAGCTTGCCCGACGCCTTCGGCGCTGGTTCTGGACAATTCCACCGGGCATCGGCCTTGCCACCATCAAGGCTTGTCTTAGGCTAACGGCAGGGATGAGTCCGATGCGATCCGGAGTCAGCGCGCAGGGGAATGGCCCGGCGGTTCGTGCGGTAGTCCTGGGATGCATGCTGGCCGAAGACCCGATCAAGATGGAAGCTTTCATCAACGCCAGCACGCGCATCACCCACACTCATCCTGTTGCGATTGAAGGTGCCATTATCGCCGGAGAGGCGGCCGCGCTGATCGCAAAAGGGTTCCGACGGGAGCTGCCGATTCTCCTACGAGAAGCTCACCCTGCCTGGCGATGGGAGGAAGGCTATCCAGCAGAAGGTCCGACCGGATTTATGGTGTACACGATCAACGCCGCGATCGAATGCTGTGGAGAGCACTACGCAAAACCTGCAGATGGAATTCAGGCAGCGGTTGTCCTTGGCGGGGACACAGATTCTGTCGCGGCCGTCGTGGCCGGCATATTGGGTGCAAGCGGCACAGCCTCGTGGCCACTTGAGTGGCAAAGATGGATCGGATGGCCCGGAGTTCAGAACTTACGCCAGATCGCCTCCGGTGAAGAGCGCAAACTTCCCGCGCTCAAGCTTCATGCTCAGCACGCGCTATGCCTTATCGTGCTGATCCCGCATATCTTTCGGCGACTTCTACCGCCCTATTAGGCAAGCGAAACGCGCTTGCCCGTCCGGCCGGATTCATAAATAGCCTGAATGATGCGAATGTCGCGTAGGCCTTCCTCGCCTGGGGTGAGAACCCTCTTGTGGTCCCGAATGCAGGACGACATATGCTCCACCTGGGCGTTGAACTGGTTGTTCGAAGCGACGGAGACTTCCTGGCCGTTGATCAACAGTCGATGCCCGTTGTACGGAGTAGCCGGGTCGCCGCGGAGCGTGCCTTTCTCGCCAACCACCTCATACTGGTTTTTGCCCTGACGCCAAGAGTAGCCGCCAGCGCCAAGGGCACCTTTGAAGCTGGGGAAATCCAGATTGAATTCAACGGTGTCCTCGACGTCGACAAACCGAGGGTCATTGGCCGGTGTAGTGATCTTTGCTTGGACGGAAGTGGGTTCCTCACCCATCAGATACCGCAACGCGTTAAGCGAATAGATGCCGATGTCCATCATCGACCCACCGCCCGCCAAGGCCCTTTGTGTGCGCCATTGGCCAGTACCGATATTAAAACCGTGGTCGGATCGGATGGAGATCAGCTTGCCGAGTTCCTTTTTTCGCATTGCCTGGATGGCTCGAATGTTGTGAGCCTCGTAGTGGCATCGGTATCCAACCTGAAGCAATCGCCCCGCTTTGCGGCAGGCTCGAATCATCGTTTCGCAATCGGCAACCGTCGGGGCCATCGGCTTCTCGCTGGTGACGTGCTTGCCTGCCTTGGCGGCCCGAACGACAAACTCCGGGTGCGTGGCGGGGGGAGTGATGACGTACACCACGTCAATGTCCGGGTTGTGCCGAATCTCGTCCATCGTCTCGTACGAGTAACGGCTACCGGTGGGAATGTTGTACTGATCCCCGAAGCGGCTTAGTTTCTCGGGATGGCCGCTGATTAGGGCGACAATCTTGGACCGGTCGCTTCCGGCGAACGCCGGCATGATCTGGGCAGTGGCGTAGTAGCCCAGACCAAGGATCGCCCAGCCGACTGGCTTTGAGGCGTCAGTCTGCTTCCAGAAGCTCCATGGCTTAAGGGCAAAGGCCCCCGCGCCAAGGAGAACGTCTCGCCGTGTCAGTTCGGTGTGCATATCAACCCCATTGTGCCAAGAAACGCGCGAAGGCGCAACGGGGCGTTGGCCTTATTTCCCTTTCGAAATGTTCTGACCTGGCTTGAGGAGGCTTGGGTTGATGAAGGGGATGGCGCCGTCTCCGATTTGAGGGGAGTTGCCGTCCCACTTGGTAATCAAGAGTCGGATGATATCTCGCTTCTTGAGCTCGACCGCTTCGTCTCCCTGCTGCGCTTTGAGCCGGTTGATGTCGGCAGAGGCTTTGGCGTTGTTCACGGTGGTGGCGGCGTCAATCTTAGCCTTCTGAAGGTTGTTCGCTACGATCTGGAGTTCGTTCCGCTTTGCGATTCGCTCCTTCACCAGCGTGTCGATATCTGAGCTTGGGTACGTCTCACCGATGTAGACATCGTCACAGGTGAGACCCATGTTCGCCATGATTGGCGTGATGATCATCTTGACTTCGGGGCCAAACTTGGCCCGGTCTTTGGACGTGATATCGAAAATTGACTTGTTGCCCGAAGCGGCATTCACTCCGTAGGTGGCGATGTATCGGATGAAATCAGCCTGAATATCCTCTAGGTTCTCGGTGCCAAAGTTCTTGAACACGCTGACGGTATTGGCAGGGTCCACATGCCAAACGACGGTGAGGTCAATCGGGAGCTGAGCCCCCTCCACGGTGGTGGCGATGATCGAGTCGTTTGCCAGTCGCTCCCCCTCTCGGGTGTTTCGCACATAGCTGGCGTTGTGAATGCTGGTGGGATAGATCACCACTCGGTCGTTGATCCCCTGATAGACCACACCGGGTTTGAGGACGGTGGTGGAGATGCCTGAGTAGGCATCGAACACAACGCCGACGGACCCGGGAGGGATCTGCTTATAGGGGTTGCAGCCAGCAGAGGCGAGGCAGAGGCCGAGGATGCCGAATCTCCAGCCATGGGTAAGGGTTCGCGATTTCAGTTTCACTTGTTGTTGCCTCCGAGCAGGCCCGCCGCGTCGACAATGACGGACTTGTTGCCGCCGCCCTGAATCTTGGTGAGAGAGCCGTTCCACTTCTTTGCAGCTTCTTCCGCGAGTTCAAGGTCGATGATGTCCAGGGACTTGGCGACGGTTCCCGAGCCGGTAATGCGCTGAGCTTCCTGGGTGGCTTGGGCGTTCACGATGTTGATCAAGTTCTGGGTCGTTGCGATTTGCTGATTCAGCGTTGCGATCTGCACGCCGGTCACCGAGTTGACGTTGTTGTGAATCTTGGTGACAAGATCTTGGGACGGGTAGGCGTTGAGGATCATTGCCTGGATGATCGTAATCCCCTTGGGTGCAAGCTTCCCGCGAAGACGCTCCGTCAGCATCTGGCTGGCGTCCACGCGCTTTGGCCCCATGAGGGCGTAGACGTCGTACTGATTGCCCACCACACTCGACTCCTCGCGTACTGCGCGGCGGATGTGCTGGGACTGGATCGTCTCAATGGGAATTGGGCCGAAGGTGTCGAACGCCTTGAAGACATTCTCTTTATCAATCCGATAGATGACGGACACGTCAAACGTGGTGTTGGCGGTGTCGTTCGTCGTCACCAGGATTCCGTCTGCAGACTTTGCCTCGCCCGCCGTTGGATCCTGGGTGTAGACCGCATTTTGGATGCGGGTTGGATAGAGATAGAACTGTTCGAATGGGCCAGTAAAGTACGCCTGCGGCTGGTAAAGGCGCGTCCGATCCGCACCTGATCGGGCGTTGAATCGAATCCCGACATAACCTGCGGGAATCCACTGGAG
Organism: uncultured Armatimonadota bacterium; assembly: GCA_903927025.1. Lineage (GTDB taxonomy): Bacteria > Armatimonadota > Fimbriimonadia > Fimbriimonadales > Fimbriimonadaceae > Fimbriimonas. Next base: position 42,867 of record CAIYLG010000019.1, on the reverse strand, counting down.
GTTGAGCCTGTAGTAGGTCCACCCGATGAGGGCGACCACAAAGAGGATCAACATCCGAAGTCGAAGTTTGGAACGCGTCGGTATGGGACGCAAGGGGCCGCTACCTGGACCCGTCGTGGAGCCTGGGGAACTCATCGTTTATTTCCTTCTCGGCCTGCGCGCGAAAGCGGGCCTCTTCTTCCTTTTCGAGTCGCTCATGCGCATCGCGCATTTCGTGTTCCTTGTCAATGACATCGCACGCCTTGTCGACTCGAGTGATGAGTGGGCGTCCGATGAGCCGGTAAACACCGGCTGCGACTAAGGCAATTGCTAAGAGCGATATTAAAAATGCGTTGACTGCAAGCAACGATATGAGCTCAGCCAAGCTGCCATTGATTGGATCCGAGCCTCCGTGAGTTGATACGGCTCACTCAGATCGAAGGATGCAATGCAAAAAAGAATGAATAGTAGATTTCTCCGCAGCCCCACTCTTAACATTCGGCAAGCTCATCCAAAGCGGACACGCGCTGGATGTTGTGTATAGTCAGGCATGGCTGGAACCAAGAGTTTTCTCACAGCGGCTGCCTTCAGTGCCCTTATTTGCGTGTCCTACGGGCAGAGCGTTGTCCATGACGTGATTTACGATAAGGAGGGCGGGGCGGCGTTCACGATGGACGTGTTTAAGCCTGCCAAACCTACAGGCCAGGCCGTCATCTGCCTCGTGAGCGGCGGTTGGATTTCCACTCACGATGCAATTAACCCGATGCTTGCCGGCGCGTTCACCGCGAAGGGTTTCACGGTATTTGAGGTCGTGCATGGCTCCCAGCCAAAGTACGTCATCCCAGAGATCGTGAAGCAGCTGCAGCGTGCGGTGCGGTTCATCCGCTTCAACGCGGCAACTTATGGGATTCAGCCAAACGAGATCGGAGTTACGGGTGCCAGCTCGGGTGGCCACCTCTCAATGATGCTCGCGGGAATGGGTGCTCCTGGGGACCCCAACGCTAAGGACCCTGTCGATAAGACTGGAAGCGAACTGAATGCGGTGGTGGATTTCTTTGGCCCCACCGATTTTCTCAACTGGGGAGATACCAGCAAGCAGCCGATCAACGATCCTAAGCTCGCCATTTTTATGCCGGCATTCGGATTAAAGCCAGAGTGGACAAAGCCTCAAACCGACGCCTACGCGAAAGACCTCTCACCGATCTACAAGGTGACTGCGAACTATCCTCCCATTCTCATCATTCACGGAGACAAGGACCCGCTGGTGCCGATCCAGCAGTCCAATCTCCTTGATGCGGTTTTGGAGACCAACCACGTCAAGCACAAGCTGCTGGTCATTCCTGGTGGCGCTCACGATGCGAAGACGTACCTGGGCGGTTTGCCGACGGCCATCGAGTGGTTTGCGCTCAACTTGAAGGGTTAGGCTAGGGAGCGGGTCCGAATCTCCAGCCGAACTTCTCGTGGAAGTCTTGATAGCTCGTGATTGGCGTCCAACCTCTGGCACGCTTCCGGGCAATCATGACTTCCTTTTCGGCTCGTAGCCTTATCTGCTCGACCTGGTCGAAGTTGACCGGCTGGATAAAGACGTCTCCATCGTAGATGGGTGCCTTTTTCGGGATGAAGGACTCTTTGGGAAATTCGAGCCGCCATTCGGGTCTTGCTTTCCCGACTAGGTGAAACGCGGGGTCAAAGATTGGGTTTACCGCTCCCCAATTGAGAAGCACCGCTCGCGTGAACGGGATGGTCTTGAGGCTGGTAAGGCTCCACATGACTTGTATGTCTGTAGAGTAGAAATTCGGCTGTCCGTATAGGTTCCCTAGGTAGAAATAGGGGTCTGGCGTGCGAATGTGGACGACGGTTCGGTCTCCTCTTCTGTAGACTTCGCTCGCTACCGGGAATTCCCGCTGGGCTTGGTCCTCGGGAAGAATATCGAAGCCATCTCCGAGCATCCTCACTCGGAAGTAGTCGTCAGCGTTGAACTGCGTGCTGATCGCAAGCACCTTCTCGCCCGGGGCAACTGCGAGCGCGACGTGGTCCAGTTTGTCGAGGCCGCTGTTCACGCCGTGTTGCCAATCCCGCCAGACGAATGTGGTCCATAGTCTTCCGTAGGCCGTGCGAGGGCCGTCGAGGAGGTTGATGTCCAACGGGCCCAAGGCAATAAAGAGTGCAAGGCTGAGCGAAACGGGCCGAACAATGGTGGCGACAAGGCTCTTGCTGGACGGCTTCCACTGGTCGAGAACCCAGCGCAGTCCGGCCGCGCCGTGGATCAGCAGGGCGGGAGCGCCTAAGAGGAGGTAGTACCGTGGTTCGTAGGCCCTTGGCAGAACGGCCGCGTAAAACAGCACGGGCAGGACGATCACTCCGAGCCTCCATGCCCACCCGCTCCTCCGCCAATTGACGATGATGCCGATGACAAGGAGGAACGGGGTCAGCATTCCAAAGAATGCCATCCGCACGTCGCGAAGACGATCTGGCCCGAGACCGACGGACTGCATCTTTCCGAAGAGCTTGATGATGGGAAGCGCTTCAGAAAGGTGAAACGGAGTGACGGTGCAGGCGAGACCGAAGAGGATTCCGAAACCGAAGGCTCCTCCTGCCACGCGGGACGTTGTTTCCAACGCCTTTGGCTTATTGAGGAACAGGCAGGCGATGAGGCCAGGCGCGAGAAGGACAGCATCACTGCGGACGAGAATGGCGGCCGCAAACAGGGCTCCGATCACCGCCCAGACTCCAAATGCCTTTCGCGGCGACACCCCTTCTTTCGGGACGATGGCCATGGCAAGAAGCGCGAGGGCAGCCGAGGGAAGGTTGTCTGAGAAGTAGAACCCGATTTCAACGAGCCCTGGAGTGATAAGAAGGGCAAGGAAGAGGATCGGGGCTGAGTCTTGGCTCCAGCGGCGGGCGATGCTGAACGCGCTTGCGACGAATGTCGCCATGCTCACCATCATCAGCAGTCGAAAGCCGAGGTCTCCCGACTCACCAAAAATCCGCATGAATACTTGGAGCAGGATGATGAGCCCGCTTCGGGTCAAATACAGAAATTCTGTCGAGATTGGATAGGCCTGGTCTGCATAGGCAAGGCCATGGGACCCGTGTCGATTGAGCAGGATCGCCATCGACTGAAGCTCAGCCGAGAAGCCTTCAATGTGAACAGGCGACAGCGCCGGCCAAAGCGTCCATGCCGTGAAGAGGGCAAAGAGTGCCACCATCGCCCAATGAGGGACTCGCGGTTTTGGAGTTTGTCCCGACTGTGGAGATTCCTGCCCCGTTGCCATATCCTGGCTGAGGTTACCACTCGAACTTTAGAGAGTGAGACGCGAGATTAAGTGACCCGAAAAAGGTTGTTGACTCAAGGAGTGCGGGTTTCGGCACGCCTGCACCCCCGGGTTTCAACACGGGGTCGTATGGCATGGCAGTGGGTTCATTGAACAAGTACCTGGATTGAAAATCCAGGCCTCAAGCGTGTTGAAACCTAATGCCATACAGTTTTGGCTTAACCTTCCGCTTGGGCTGGATTGACGACCACTGTGGAGTTTGGCCAGGCGCTTGTATCAAGACCCCTCTCCCGCCGTGGGCAGGAGAAGGAGTCGCCGCGTAGAATTGTGGCGATTGAACCTAAGCGCAGGGATCAGCACAAGCATCCAGCCCAAAACTGAATGGCATTATGATAAATCCCGCACTCCCCGGATGGGGCTACTTCGACTTGATTGGCACGATCCAAACGTTGCGGAAGTGGACGGGGTCACCATGGTACTGGAGGATGATCGGTCCCTGTCCGGGAGGAAGATCGCTCATAGCGCCACCCGTGTGGGGAATCGTGATTTCTACGTTGTCGTGAATCTTGATTCCGTTGTGGATGACGGTGATGCGGGGGTTCTCGGTCTGCTTGCCGTCCTTGTCAAATCGTGCGGCGCGGAACGTGATGTCGTAGCTGTTCCACTGCTCCGGAGGAAGGATCGCATCCTTGTCTGGGTCCTTGAAGCTGTAGATAGAGCCGCAGCCGCCTGCCTTGTAGGTAGGGTTCTTGTAGCTGTCGAGCACCTGGATCTCCCAGAGTCCCTGCTGATAGACGCCGCTGTTCCCTTTGCCCTGACCGGCCTGGTCGGTCATATTCGGGAGCCAGAACTCAACGTGGAGCTTGTAGTCGCCGAAGAGCTGCTTGGTGACGATGTCGCCGGTGCCTGGTGTTCCGACAATTTCTCCGTTCTGCAGGGTCCACTTGCACTCGTCGCTGGATCCGCGCTGATGCCATGCGGAAACGTCCTTTCCGTCGAAAAGAACAATCGCGTGGCGAGGCGGTTTTGCCATCAGGTTTGGCTTCTGAGCAGCCATTGCAGCCGTGGTGGCCACCAACAGCGCTAGAGCGAGAATTTCGCGGGATTTCACGGGGTGATTCTACCGGCAGTCTTGCAAACGGTGTGTCATTCGCAATACTGGGTCTTCCACACGCCAATTTCCGTCACTCACAAGAATGTCACTTGAATTCGTGAATGTCTCGGATGAAGGTGCCGCCGGTAAGATGAGCCGTTGTCGAGTTTGAATCCAGCAATGAAGTTCTGGGCCAATCTGAAGTCATCTCTAGGCGATGAAAAGAGGTTTTGGCCGCTGGCTGCCGCCATTCTTGGCATTGTCAGTTTCCTGAAAGGGTTCAGACGGCCCTGCCCTTGGGCCTCAACCCAGGCATTGGTGAACTACGATCACGGAATCATCAAGCGGGGATTTTTTGGTGCGACCTTCGGGAAGGTCTTTCAGCTATCGCACTATCTGAACTTCTCGATCTTCTCCTATCTATTCCTCTACATCCTGTTTAGGCTTCTGGTGAAGCTGATCCAGACAAGCGGGGTGGCAAGTCGCATAGGAAACGGGGAAGTCGTGGCCCTCTTCTTCTCAAGTGCCGTGATCAGCTACCTTGGCGTGCTGGTTGGATACCTGGACATCCCGCTCGCTGTCTTGACGCTGGTATTGCTCGGAATCGCTAATCCCACCAAGCGGTTCATCGTCGCGATTCCCCTGTGCATCGTCGGCGTGATGATCCACGAAATGTTCCTGGTGGGATTCCTGCCGGTCATCCTGTTCAGCTTTGTCCTGGATGCCTTCAAGGCAGAAAGTGTTGCGAGGCGGAAGAGGATGTTCTTTCAAACTGCTGGCCTGGCCGTTGTCTGCCTTGGAACCACGTCCTTTCTCGCGATGAAAGGACTTGTAAGCGCAACCATGGCAAAGGCGCTTGAAACCGAAGCCAGCAAGCGGACCGATTTTTGGGTGGATCCCAACGTTTATCTTGCCCTGACCCGAAACGCCAAAGACAACTTCTTGGACATGGCTCATAGCTACATGGGCGTGCCGGAGTGGAGAATCCAGTTCCTAGCCGCGCTGATCATCTTCCTTCCCCTCGCACTGGTGTTGGGAAAAACGATTATCGACATGCTTCGCCCTAAAGAGGCACAGACCTTTCCCAAGTGGGTTGTCTTTGCCGCGCTTGCCGCGATGTTGGCTCCGCTCGTCCTTAACGCCCTCGGATCGGACTGCGCCCGGTGGAATATGCTCGCCTGTCTGGATGGGTTCCTCATCCTGATGTTGATCTGCAGAACTCGTCCGCACCAGACCCTGCAGGTCAGGCCAGCGATGCGAAACGTGGTGATCCTGTTGGTGGCGATTCATCTAGCCACCTCCGAATTCCCAATGGGCATGGCCCCCAACGCCCCCGGTGCCAATCCATACCCGTTCTCCGCCAAGGCGTCGCAGTTCCTCTACCAAGTGGAATCACGTACCTGGCATCCACAGCGGTAGTGCTCTGCCTGCTGAATGAGTGGTTCTCAGACAACGAGTTTCCCCATAGAGGAGCTCACCACAAATCGACGTCTTTAGTTCTGAAGTGTCCGGCATGAAAAAAGCCTCTCAGGTTCAAAATTAGAACCTGAGAGGCTGAATTTTTGGCTGCCGGACTAGGTCTCGAACCTAGAACCTTCTGAGTCAGAGTCAGACGCTCTGCCAATTGAGCTATCCGGCAATGGTCGAAAAATAATACCCCGAACGGGCGGGCTTCGCTACTGCTTTCCGCCGGACGCGGCTTTGGCAATGCGAGACCAGGTGTCTTTTAGGGTTGCGGTGCGGTTGAAAACCAACTTTTCCGCGGTCGTGTCCTTGTCTACTGTGAAGTAGCCCATTCTCTCGAACTGGTAATTTACGCCGGCCGCTGCACCCGAGATGCTCGGCTCGATAAATCCGGTGACGGTCTTCAGCGAGTCGGGGTTGAGGTTGTCAAAGTAGGTCTGGCCCTCTTCGACTTCGTCGGGGTTGGACTTCACAAACAGGTGGTCGTAAAGGCGAACCTCGGCTTCAACCGCGTGCTTGGCAGAGACCCAGTGGAGGGTGGCCTTGACCTTGCGTCCATCGGGAGAATCGCCGCCTTTCGTGGCTGGGTCGTAGGTGGCGTGAATCTCAGTGACGTTGCCATCCTCGTCCTTGATCACGTCCGTACAGGTGATGAAGTAGCCGTATCGGAGGCGAACTTCCTTGCCGGGAGACAGGCGATAAAACTTGGGGGGAGGAACTTCTCGGAAGTCGTCCCGCTCGATATAAAGTTCGCGTGAGAACGGTACTTTGCGTCCCCCAGCCTCCGGGTTTTCCGGGTTGTTGACGGCGTCAATGTACTCCACCTGGTCCTCAGGGTAGTTCGTGATGACAACCTTGATGGGATCCAGCACGCCCATGACCCGCAGGGCGCGCTTGTTGAGGTCGTCTCGAACGCAGTCTTCCAGGATGTGGAATTCGATGGTGCTGTCTGCCTTGGACAGGCCGATGCGGTTGCAGAACTCTTTGATCGCCTCAGGGCTGTAGCCACGGCGTCGCATTCCAGTCAAGGTCGGCATGCGGGGATCGTCGTAGCCGCTGACATAGCCGCCGTCGACCAGTTCGATGAACCGGCGCTTGCTCATCACCGTGTAGGTCATCTTCAGGCGAGGAAACTCGATCTGGCGAGGATGGTAGATCCCGAGCTCATCCAAGAACCAGTCGTAGAGCGGGCGGTGGATGACGTACTCAAGCGAGCAGAGGGAGTGGGTGACGCCTTCGATGGAGTCTTCCAGGCCATGTGCCCAGTCGTACGATGGATAGATGCACCACTTGTTGCCCTGCCGATGATGGTCGGTATGGCGGATGCGATACATCACCGGGTCGCGAAGGTTCATGTTCGGCGAAGTCATGTCGATCTTCGCGCGAAGGGTCTTTGCACCATCAGGAAATTCGCCGATCTTCATCCGCTCGAACAGGTCGAGGTTCTCTTCGGGTGTGCGATTTCGGTAAGGACTGTCAGTGCCAGGGCTGGTGAGGGTTCCGCGGGTCTGTGCCATTTCTTCCGCGGTGAGGTCGCAAACGAAGGCGCTTCCTTTGGCGATAAGCACCTTGGCCCACTCGAACATCTGGTCGAAGTAGTCCGAGGCGAAGAAGAGGCGATCCTCCCACTTGGTGCCAAGCCAGGCAACGTCTTCGATGATGCCATCGACAAACTCCTGGTCTTCCTTCAGGGGGTTGGTGTCGTCAAAGCGAAGGTTGAATTTGCCACCGAAATCGAGGGCGATGCCGTAGTCGATCCAAATCGCCTTGGCGTGGCCGATGTGGAGGTAGGCGTTGGGTTCCGGCGGGAACCGAGTGTGAACCTTGTTGAACCGACCCTCTTTAAGGTCTTGTTTGATCGCTTCCCGGATAAAGTCCGTGGATGTTTCGGTACCAGCAGTTTCAGGAAGATCTGAGGGGAGTTCGTTTTCAGTAATGGTCGTCTACCTCGCCAAGGTTAGGCTTCCTTAAAAGTATGGCGTACCGAAAGCTGGTTATGTGTAGGTTCTCGACCCGTTCAGGCGAGGTCGGCGTTATACTCGGCTCACAAAAGTTCGATGGAGAATTTCACTAGACGCACGGTTTTGAAGATGGCGGGCGGCGCCGTCATGAGCTTAGGGATGCCCCTGAAGGTTTTAGGGCGATTGGCGGATGGCACATTGGTCGTCCAGGACCACCGGGTTCCGGCGCAAAAGGTGTTGCCCTCCGGATGGCAGGAGGTGATTACCGAGCGCGGCACGAAGGAGATTTGGACGGGGGAAGCGCTCGATTCCATCGGTATGCCGATCGGCGGCATTGCGACCGGCCAGCTTTATCTTTGCGGTGACGGCACCCTGAGCTGCTGGGAGCTGTTCAACCACCACGAGTATCAAGACCAGGGCCCCTACAGCTACGCCAAGCGCCCGGCGCCCAAGCATGTGCAGTTCGGCTTCGCTGCCCGGGTCAACGGCAAACGGTGGACGTTTGATAAGTCAGGTTTTCGCGACATTCAATTTAAGGGTGAGCACCCGATTGCCACCGTAAGCTACTCGGATGCGGATTCCCCCATTCAAGCTGAGATGGTTGCCTACTCTCCATTCATTCCCCTGAATGCCAAGGATTCCGGTTTGCCTGCGACTATTTTCGAGATCACCGTGCGCAATACGAGTTCGGCTCCGGTTGAGATCGAGCTGACGGGATCGCTTGAGAACGCCTGTTCTCGATCTGGCGAAGGGATACCGGGGACGCGGAAGCGAAGGACTCATTCCTTAAGCAGGGAAGGACTCTGCATGGTGACCCACAGTGCAGACACCACCGACGAGGTTTTTTCCAACCCAAGACCCCATCCAAGATCTGACGTTCCGCTTGCTGACTTTGAAGGTTCCTCCTACGGCAATTGGAAGGTTGAAGGGGAAGCCTTTGGCACTGGGCCTGCTCAGGGCACCCTTCCTGGGCAGCAGCCGGTGACGGGATTTGTCGGCAAAGGTCTGGTGAACAGCTTCCGCGATGGAGACGCGACGACAGGGAAGCTGACTTCTCCAACGTTCGCAGTGGAGCGCGACTTCATCACTTTCAAGATCGGTGGGGGAAGAAAGCCAGGAGTAGAGTGCATCAACCTCGTTGTGAATGGGAAGGTAGTCCGCTCCGCCACTGGCATGGACGATGAAAAACTTGAGTGGGAAGCCTGGGATGTGCGGGATTTGGCCGGAAGCCAGGCTCATATTGAGATCCTCGATGCCGATACCGGCGGCTGGGGCCATATCATCGTCGATCAGATCACCCATTCTGACAAGACGCCAACTCCAGAGGAGCTAAAGCCGCGCCACGGCATCGCAAACCGCGATGCGGGAACGATGTCCTTGGCGATGCTCGCTGCGGGGGAGCCAGATCCAGACGCAGAGTACGACTTCGATCACAAGTTTGTCGGTGACGTCCGCACCGGGATGTTGCGACTGAACCCCGGGGAATCCCATCAGGTGGTCTACGTGCTTGCGTGGAATTTTCCGAAGCACCCGAATGGTCGGAATTATGCCAACCACTTCAAGGATTCTTCGGCGGTGGCTTCGTACGTGGGTGAGCACTACTCGCGACTGAGTCGAGATACCAAGCTGTGGCGGGATACGTACTATGACTCGACCCTGCCGTATTGGCTCCTGGATCGGCTTCACATGACGGTGGGGAACCTGTGCACTGGAACCACCGAGTGGTGGCAGAGCGGGCGATTTTGGTCCTGGGAGGGCGTTGTGTGCTGCTCTGGCACGTGCACCCACGTTTGGAACTACGAGCACTCGATGGCACGCCTGTTTCCGGAACTCGAACGCAACGTTCGGGAGCGACAGGATTTTGGCGCTGGCTTTGAAGAATCCACCGGCCTTGTTGGGTTCCGGAGTGATCGCGAATACGCGGCGGACGGGCAGTGCGGCACGATCTTGAAAGCCTATCGGGAGCACCTCGTTAGCCCGGATGACAAGTTCCTCAAGCGGAACTATCCCAGGATCAAGAAGGCGCTGGAGTTCCTCATCAAGCGGGATGGCAACGGCGATGGAGTGATTGAAGACTCCCAACCGAACACCTACGACATCGAGTTCTTTGGAGCCAACACGTTTGTCGGGTCTCTCTACCTGGCCGCGCTAAGGGCTGGAGAAGAGATGGCAAGAGAGACGGGCGATATGACCTTTGCCGATGAGTGCCACGGGATCTACCAGAGTGGGCGAGAAGCCACAATGAAGCGACTTTGGAACGGCGAGTTCTTCATTCAGGAAGTCGATCAATCCAAGTTCACCAAATATCAGTACGGCCCTGGTTGCCTCGCCGACCAGCTCTTTGGCCAGGGCTGGGCCCACCAGGTGGGTCTTGGGCATATCTATCCTGCCGATGCGGTGAAGACGGGACTACGTTCCATTTGGACATACAACTGGGCGCCGGACGTGGCGGGTCAGAACAAGCGCTGGCCGCCGCAGCGTCCGTTTGCAGAGCCCGGCGAAGCGGGACTTTTTACATGCACCTGGCCGGTGGGCGGGCGAGAAAGCGAGCCGGTTCTGTACCGAGATGAAGTCTGGACAGGAATCGAGTATCAGGTAGCCGGACACATGGTTTGGGAGGGCTTGGTCAACGAAGGACTCTCCATCTGCCGGGGCGTCCACGAGCGATATCATCCTATAAAGCGGAACCCGTACAACGAGGTGGAGTGCAGCGATCACTACTCCCGAGCGATGGCGTCTTGGGGAGTGTTCACTGCGTTGTCCGGCTTTGAATATCACGGACCCGCCGGGAAGATTGCCTTCTCCCCGAAGTTGAATCCTCAGGAATTCAAGTCTGCCTTCACAGTGGCGGAAGGGTGGGGAACCTTCGCTCAAACGATGGCTGGGGCTCTCGGCGCCGCAAGCCTTCATCTTGCTTGGGGCAGTTTGAAACTGTCCGAGATATCCCTGGATGGTGCGCCGAATCTGACTGCGGAAGTCTGGCATCGGGGGCACAAGCTGCCGTCCGCCGCTCAGGCAAACGCTAGCAGAGTCACGGTGAAGCTGGATAAGCCCATCGAACTGAAGGCTGGCGATACACTTGAAGTACGGCTCCGAGCGACCACTGCGGCGGTGAGCTAAACGATGCTGGGTGCCTTGCTGCTGTTGGTAAGTGTGGGGCACCCGCGAGTTGTATTCTGCTGTCAGCCGACCAATGACCTCTATAAGCTGGCCGTCCAGCTTGGAAACCGACCAGAACGAGTTGACTCTGCCGGTCTGAAGTTGCTTCGGTTGGGATCAGGAGATGGGCTCCTGGTACTGGATGGAAACGAACTCACTCAGGAGTTGAGGCAGTCATTCACGACCTCGGGAGTGCGAATTTATCTGGAAAAGGTTTCAACGGGGCGAGAACCAGTAGCGGATACCCTGTGGGAGCGAGCCTACGTTAGCTCCAACGCTTTCGGACCTGACCTTGCACCCGGACGGATTCTTTCAATCGGGAGGCAGAAGCTGCCGATCTATCCGGCGGCAAGTCCGATGATCTCCGTGGGGCGGATCGCCGGTTTCGACCATCTGGCTTTCGGCCTGCCGCCGAAGTCGACGCCGTTGCTGTGGCAGGACGGGGCAACGGTGTTATCGGCATCCGCTCCTCTCAGCCGATTCGCCGTCGCCCGGTACGCGCCGGCAAAGGCATGGCGTCCCGTGATCCAGCACATTCTGAATTGGGTTGGCTGCTCAGGCGAAGGGATGGCTAAGGGTTGGAAGCCGGCGGTTAGTCCAACTTATGACGCGCACCAGCGTCTTTCCGCATCCGCTCAAGCGCTTGCGGTGAAGCGGGCGGCAGAATGGTTCACCCGCTCGCATCTGCTGGTGGATTCGGCGGCGGATCAAATGTATGCCTCCGCCGACCAATGGCAGGACCGAGTTGGCCCGATTCCTCCGGGCAATGGAGACGGTTCTCTTGGAATGCTGGAGGGATATTCCTCGGCGGTAGACCCGAACGGATTTCAGCCGGTTCGGTGGTATCGGCGGGCAGACTGCAACGCGGAGGCGGCGATGACACTCGCGCTGGCCAGTTCTTCACACGAGCGGGAGATCGGCAGGCGGTTGGGTGCGTACATCGTGGAAAAGAGCAGCGTTCAGCATCTCGACTCCAGCAAGGCGTGTTTCGGGCTGGTGGGTTGGAACGATCAACCGGGTAGTCGGGGCAACTTCTATGGGGACGATAATGCTCGCTACATCCTTGGGCTGATTGGAGCGGCTGGCGCGCTGAAGTCGAACAAGTGGGATGACTCGATTCTGCGGTGCATCCTTGCCAATTTCAGGACGACGGGAACGAACGGATTTCGCGGGGACAACTTAAGCGAGTCGGAAATTGAAAGGCTCGGTTGGAGACACTTCTTCGACGCCCCAACCGTGAACCTTGCACCGCATTTTGAGGCGTACCAGTGGGCGTGCTGGCTTTGGGCCTACTCGCACACCGGGTACCGGCCGCTGCTGGAAAGGGCAGAAAAGGCGATGGGTCGCCTGATGTCGGAAGGTGAGGGCGCCTGGACTTGGACCAACGGAATTCAGCAGGAGCGAGTGCGGATGCTGCTTCCGCTAAGCTGGCTGGTAAGGGTCTCGAACACTGCCGAGCATCGAACGTGGCTCACCGATACGCTCGGGCGAGTGCTGTCCCACCAGGATCCGTGTGGTGCGATTCGAGAAGAGATCGCGGATCTGAGTCACGGAATCGCCGGGCCACCGACTTCGAACGAGGCGTTTGGAACGGGCGAGACGCCGTTGATTCAGGAAAACGGCGACCCGCTTGCGGACATGCTCTACACCAGCAACTTCGCCCTGCTCGGCCTTCATGAGGCGGCGTTGGCTACCAAGGATCCTAAGGCAGTTCAAGCGGAGAACTCGCTTGCCCAGTTCTTGGTCCGGATTCAGATTCAGTCCAAGACGCACCCAGAGTTGAGCGGAGCCTGGTTCAGGGCCTTCGACTACGGCGACTGGGACTACTGGGCGAGTAATGCCGACCTCGGCTGGGGCGCGTGGAGCGTAGAATCTGGCTGGAGCGTCGCCTGGATCGCCTCCGTGATGGCGCTTCGAGAGCGGCAAACGTCCCTCTGGGATCTCCATTCAGGGTTCCACCCAAGCGCCGGAATCGTCAAGCAAATGATGGCCGAGCGCGCGCCGTAGCCGACCGAGGAATGGAGAGCTGGCTTCACCCTGCGAGAATGGCTATCGAATTCTCAATAAAACAATCGCAGCGAAGTTTCCCTCGCGGAATATCCGCCGACAGCCATGCAAGCGAGGCTAATAGGGTCCGGAGGAACGCCCTGGCGGTCAGAGAACCCCTTTTCGGGGTAACGGATGAAGCTCGTCTTACTTACCAGCGTAAGTAGACCTTTGCCCGCCTAACGCTTCGCTGGATCAGGGAAGCCCTTCGGGCTATCCGGAAGCACTTCGAGCCAACATCGGCGTAAGTCTGCGCCAACCCGCGGCTTGATTGGGCAGCCCCGCTGGGTAGACCTTATCAGAGCCCCCTGTTTCCTACAGCTGGCCCCTGTCCCTTGTCAGTATCTGAATCAACCTTCGTCGCTGGTCGATTTTGGGCTTGATGACGAGGAGAGCTTTGCCGGCGCTGTCGAGGGCGGCGGAGGCTCCGGCGTAGTCTTTGAGACCGATTTTCGCGTCGGCCAAATCGATCCAGGCATCGCAGTTCCAGCCAACGGTTTCCATGGAGGGTTCCAGGAGATTCACGGCGTCTTGGAAGCGACCGTCGATAATGCGCTCATGGGCAAGGGCGGCTGCGCATGCGGGGAATTTGGGAGAGACCTTCAGCGCCAGTTCCCAGTGACGAATGGCCTCGGCTCGATCTCGTCCGATAATAAGATGCCCGTAGGCGAAGTTCACCCGAGGGTCTTTCGGGCTGATCAGCAGTGCATCCTGATAGAGCTTGATCCCCTCTTCCTTCTTCTGTAACGAGATCAGGCTTGAACCAGCCAGGCTCACGATGTACCCAAGAGTCTTGGGTTCGGGGTTGCCGATGTTGGTGTGAACACGCTCTTTGACGTCTGCATCCAGCGCCGCGGCTCCCTTCGTTTCAATCCTCTTAGCCCAATCCTTCGTGCCAAACGACCAGGTCAAGAGTTCGTCTGTCCAAGCGTAGGCTTCCTTCCAGCGGTTCTCCGCGTTCAGCCCTTCCGCGTAGTGGGTGACGCCTGCGATGAAGTGGGGATCGTTGTGAGCGGCGACATCAAAGAAGTGGAATTCGGAAGTCCAAACGTGAATGCCCTGGTTGGTGACAATTGCGCCAAGGATAAGGTTGGCGGCAAGGGGAATCGCCAGAAGCGCCTTCTTGTTGACGATTGCCCAAGCAAGACCCATTCCAAGCAGACAGGCCACCATCGTGCCCGCTTCGGCACATCGGTACGGTGCTACGACGATCGTGGGGACGTTAGGGAAGTTCGAAATCGGTAGGTAGACAAGGAGTCCGCAGATCGCGACCCACGCGATCGGCCGACTTCTTCCCCATAGCCATTTGAGCGTGAAGCCAGCGGCGACAATCGCTGCCACTCCCGCCAAAAGCCACGTCATTCCTCGATAGTTCTCAAGGGTCCACGTGATGAGTGATCTCTGCGAAGGAACGAAGAACGCCTGTGTGTAAAGTGCCGTGGTCTTAAGGCCAACTTTGACGGTGCTTGCCAACCCGTTGTGGGCGCCTACCGGGAAAGGTGCATCAATGGCCCATAGGCCGATGAAAATCAGGGTCACTGCCACGAACGGGATACAGACCTTGCGCACATCCGCCCAAGTCTTCTTACCGAAGACAAATACGGAAAGCGGTACCGCCGGCAGCAGTGCAATAGCCTGCTCTTTGGAAGTGGCGGCACAAAGAAGCAGGAACGCGGAAATGTAGAGCCACGGCCGCTTCTGCGTTTGGTGGTAGCGAACCAGCGTCACCAACATCGGCACGATGAAAAACGCAGAAAGGACGTCCGTTCTTCCTCCGATCCAAGCCGTCGCATCAACCTGAACTGGCTGGAGCGCGAAGAAGACTCCAGCGAGAATTCCAGCAAGCTCCTTCTTAGTGACGGCGAGGGCCAGGTACGCCAGCATCACCGCGGTAAAGGCGTGGAGCAGGATGTTGGTCTGGTGATAGAAAAACGGGGTTGCCTTGGCAAATGAGGAGTCGAGCACGAACGAAGCGGAGGTCAGGGGCCGAAAGTAGATCTTCAGGAAAGGGTGAGTGAAGGCGCTCAGAAACGTGTTTTTGCCGAAACCTGAACCGGAGATCAACTCTGTGTCATCCCATATGGCACCACCTGTGAGGGTTGGGATGTAGATGAAGATCGATACGGCAAGAATGATGAACAGTCCGACTCGCCAGTTCGTCAGGAGTCGTCCGTCTTTGTTTGATGGCTGCATTGCTGATTGCCTCGTTGTGGAGGTTCAACGCTTCGGAACCCAAGCGTTGAAGACGTCCGCATATGCGGCCTTGATTCGATTTTAGCGAACGACCCACAAATGAACAGTAACCGGTTAAGTGTGACCCCCCAATTCAGTGACAGGTTCTCACAACTGCTTCCAGTAAAATTGACTGTATGTCGAGACTTGGCGAGCAACGAAGCCGCAAGCAGGCCAGTCTCCTCGTTGGTGGACTTTTGGTGTTCACTGCGTCCGCGGGGGCGATTCTTTGGCTAGCCCTGCAATGTCTCTCCCAAACAGGTGGCGTGTTTTCTTACGCGCTCGACGACCCGTACATTCATCTTTCGATTGCGCGCAACTTTGCCCTCCACGGAGTGTGGGGCATCACGCCTTTTGAGCCGGCATCCGCTTGCTCCTCACCGCTTTGGGCGCTGATTCTCAGCGTGCTCATTCGGGTGTTTGGAGACTGGAGCTTCTGGCCGCTTGTCCTTGGAATTGGCTGCTCTCTGGCGGTTCCGCTTGTGCTGTACGTTCGCCTTGTCCGATCAGGATTCCATCCGCTTCCAGCCGGGTTGGGTGCTCTTGCGCCCTTTGCAGTTGGGCCGTTGGCCGTGCTTCCGTTTACCGGCATGGAGCACTCCCTTCAGGTGCTGCTCGACTTCCTCTTCTTGTTCTGGATCTGGGATCAGTTGGAGGGAGTGCGGCGAAAACAGGATTCCTGGATCGGCCTTTCCCTTGCCTTCCTCATTTGTCTCTGCCGGTTTGAGAGCGTCTTCCTCGTCGTGATTCCTTTCCTTGTCTTTGCCTTTCGAAGGGAGTGGAAGACGAGCATGTTGCTGGCACTGGGGCCGATTGCGGCGATCGGAGGGTTCGCGCTGTTTTCGAAGTTGATGGGCATGCCGCTGTTGCCGAACTCCTTGGTACTTAAGGGGAATGTCTCCCATCCGCTGACGGCAGGCTGGTTCCTCAACATGTATCTCAACCTGAGGGGCAGATCGTTTCCACTGTTTGATCTGTTCGTCCTGACGGTTGGGTTGGGATTCTCCCTGCGGTTTTCGCGGCTGCAGGAGTCCACTCGCTCGCTACAGATCCTTTGCCTAGTAGTGGTGACGGCCACCGTGCTCCACTGTGGCTTCGCCCTTGTGGGGATCTTTTACCGCTACGAAGCCTATCTCACGTGCCTTCTGATCTTCTGGTGCGTAGTCGCGATTCGGCAATGGACCGAATTTGCGAAAGGCTGGTCGGAAATTCCGGTGTCTCAGCCTAGGTGGCTTATGGCGATCGGCGCCGCCGTTCTAGCACATCTAATCCTGTTGCCAGTCCTGTGGATCTATCAGCTAAACGCGAACCTGATCGTTTCGATATACGGAGTGGGTTTGGCGATGCTGATTGCGATGGAGACGGGCCCAAAGAACGCCGCGCGGCTCAGCCGCACGTTCCTGCAGACCATGTTCCCGCTGGCGCTTTATTTCATCGCGAGAAATCGGGGAGTTCCCGCCGGGATCGAAGTCTCGAATGCGTCCCGTGATATCTACACTCAGCAGTTCCAGATGGCGCGGTTTGTGAACGAGATCCATCCTGACGGACGCGTTGTAGTGAATGACATCGGCGCCATGAGCTACTTTACGAAAGCTCACATCTTTGATCTTTGGGGGCTGGCCACCAACAGCGTTCGAGACCTTAAGCTGACGGACAATTGGAAGACTTCGACGATGAAGCAGGAGATTGATCGGTTTGGTCCCGACATCATCATCGCCTATCCCGATTGGTACAAAAAGAACCGTGCGATGCCAAGCAGCCTGATTCCCGTCGCCACCTGGACGATTCCACCGGTCACTACCGCCGCAAAGCCAGTTGTTGAGTTCTGGGCCCCTTCAGCGCAAGCTGCAATGGAGATCCAAAAGCGCATGCGGCAGTTTGAACGCAGGCTGCCGGAGCAGGTTAAGGTGAAGTACCTCACCCTGCCGCAGTCGTGACGGGCTATTTGTGTTTGCTGGCAGCGATTAGCTCTTTTAGTTTCTTTCGATGCTCGGCAAGGGCGGGCTTCTTTACGAAAATCGCCTTTTCCGCTCCGTCCAGAGCCGCACTGGCTCCGGTCCAGTCTCTTAATCCCATCTTCGCGTCGGCGAGGTCGAACCATGCATCGCAGTTCCAGCCCACGTTGTCCATATTGGGTTCAAGAAGCTTGATGACATCCGCATAGCGCTTGTCGATCAGCCGCTCGTGTGCGAGAGCCGATGCACAAACGGCGTATCGCGGCATGAGCTTAAGCGCATATTCCCAGTGCTGGATTGCTTCCGGACGATCGAAGCTGAGGATGAGCTGACCGTATCCAAAGTGAATCCTCGCGTCCTGTGGGGCCAACACGAGGGCATCTTTGTAGCAGTCGAGGGCATTCTCGATGTCCTTGAGCTTGGCGTAGCATCCGCCTTGGTTGCTGACAAACCATCCGAGGGCTCGCATATCCGGATTGCCACCATTTGTGCAGAGGCGTCGGTTTACGTCTGGAGTGAACGCTTTGAGCTTTTGAGTTCTCAGCACGTCTCGCCACTTTTCGTTGCCGAAGATCCACACGAGGAGGTTGTTCGTCCACTTCAGACCCTCCTTAGGCTTTCCGGCATCGTTAAGACTCTGTGCGTAATTTCCCACGCCAACAATGAAGTGTGGGTCTGTTTTTGCGGCGAGCTCGAACAGGTTGGGTGCAGACGTCCAGATTTGAATGCCTGCAATCGTGATCATGGTGCCCGCAACGAAGTTTGCGGCGAGGGCGACTGCGGCAACCGCGCGAGCAGGGCGGAGAGCCCACGCCAAAGCTGCACCAAATAGGCAGGCAATCGCGGTTCCAGGCTCTGCAACGCGATAGGGACCCGCAACGAACGATGGGACCGTCGGCAAGTTGGACACGGGCATGTAGACGAGGATTCCGCAAACCAAAATCCAAGCCATTTCCCGGTGGCGCTTCCAACAAAAGCGAAAGGCAAAGGCGCAGGCGACGGTAATCGCGGTGCCAATGGCGATCCAAAGCGCTCCCTGGTAGTTCTCAAGAGTCCATGTCAGCAGAGCCTGTTTGTTAGGAGCGGCGAACCCTAGTCCGTAGAGGGCATTGGTTCTTGCGAACAGAGCCAGGGTGAACAGAATGGGGTTGCTTGCGTGAGACGGCCCGGGCGCATCCAGGACCCACATGACCGAGAAGATCACCAGGGCGATCATGTAGGGAACCGTGACTTTTCTAGCTTCCTTCCAATCCTTTGTCTCCCCAAACACAAAGGCGGACAGAGGAACTGCAGGAAGTGCCGCCATTGCCTGCTCTTTCGAAATAGTTGCCAAGAGAAACAAGAAGGCGGAGAAGTAGAGGACCCATGGCTTCTTGGACTTGTAGTAGGTCACCAGCGCGAGCATGAAGGCTGCGAGGAAGGTTGTGGACATCACGTCCGTTCTTCCACCGATCCAAGCCGCGGCACCGACCTGCATCGGTTGCGCCGCCAAGAAGAGACCGGCAAAGAACCCAGCAAGCTTATTCTTGGTCACGGCCTTCGTCAGCGCGGCAACGAGCACCGCCGTGATAGCGTGAAGGAGGATGTTCGTTTGGTGATAGTAGAACGGGGTCGCTTTGGCGAAAGAGGACTCAATCACGAACGATGCAGAGGTCAGCGGCCGAAAGTAGTGCCCCAAGAAGGGATGGGTGAAGGCGCTGAGCAGCGTGTTTTTACCGAACGCTGCGCCGGAAATGAGGTCAACGTCATCCCAGACCGCGCCGCCCATGATGGATGGCAGATAGAGAATGATCGAGAATGCAAATACGACGACTAGGCCGATTCGCCAACTTGTAAAGAAGTGCTTTTCCATATTGGGCGGCGGCTTTCGCTTGCGAACAATGCGAGAACTCGGCAAAAGCATTATGACGATGGCCGATCACCTCGTGATTCAAAGCAAATTCTTTGAGACTCGAATGCGTGCGTTAAAATGAACCCTTATGCACAAGGGGCGCTTAGAAGCTTTTAGCGATGCGGTGATAGCCATCATCATGACGGTGATGGTGCTTGAGCTCAAAGCTCCCAAAGGCACCTCACTGGAAGGGTTGGAAGCGGCGATTCCTGACCTCAGCCTTTACCTGCTCAGCTTTGTCTTCCTGGCAATCTACTGGAACAATCACCACCACATGCTTCAGGTTGCCAAGCATGTGAACGGCGCAGTGTTGTGGGCCAACATGCATCTGCTGTTCTGGCTGTCTCTGATCCCGTTTGGCACCAACTGGATGGGAGACTCACATTTGGCGCATTGGCCGGTTGCCTTCTATGGGTTCTTGCTCCTTATGTGCGGAGCAAGCTACTGGATTCTTCAATTTGCGCTGGTTGCGGCCAACGGCAGGGACTCAGATTTTGCACGCGCGCTTGGGAGCGATTTCAAAGGCAAAGCCTCGGTGGGCTTTTATGCGGTCGCGATTGGGCTCTCCTGGGTCAACCCTGTCTTGTCAAGCCTCGTATTTGTCTTGGTTGCCTGTATGTGGCTTGTGCCGGATAAGCGGATGGAGAGGGCACTTAATGTCCATGAAAACAACCACCGCCGATAAATGGGGTCTCATGCCTAAAATAGGGCGATTGAGAGGGAACTGATCCAATGCCGAAAGCTTGCCCTAATTGCAATACTCCGATGGTGCTTGAGAATGCCCATGGCGTCCTCCTAAACGTTTGTCCGGCCTGCGCCGGTATCTGGCTGACCAGCGATGAGCTCCATACGCTGATCACCTGCGAGCCACACGATATCGAGGTTCTAGAAGGATCTCTGCAGGGTCACATTGACCAGCAGCACGTGGGAGCCTCCAAGCTCCTGTGTCCGACTGACCAGACACTGCTCGATGAATATCACTATCTGTACAACTCGCCGGTCCTGATTCACACTTGCTCCAAGTGCGGTGGCCTCTATATCCACGGCGAAGATTTGCCGCTGATGAGGCAATGGTTCATGAAGTCTCACGAGCCGCTGACCCGCAAAGAAGAAGAGCGTGTCGAGATGGCAACGGACATCTCTGAGCACGAGGGTCACATGATTCGCCAGCAGCACTTGCGTGGGATGTTCAATACGCTCCAGCGCTACAGCCCCGGCTGGTTTGGCTTCTTCCCTTAGGCGCATTCTATGGCTCGCCACGGGATGTTAGGACCCGTTGGATCTCGCGGCCAAGCGGCTGAGAGTCAGGTTTTATCACCTCAAACTCTCAGCTTCTGCTCAGATTGAGGCGCGGTAAACTCGTTCTTCCCACTGATGCGACCTCACTCACGCACGCCTATGACGGACGAAGACAAGCTCGTAAAGCTTACTTTGCCCGGAGTTGCTCGTCTGTTTCAGCTTGTTGCCCCCTACAAATGGCGACTTTTGCTGGCAGGTGTCCTCACTCTATTTTCAAGCTCGATCACGCTTTCGCTTCCGCTGATCACCCAGAAAGCGATCGATATCGTCGCGAAAACGCAGAAGCTTGACCAGCTGGATCACATGGTTTACGTGATCGCTGGGCTCGTGCTTCTGTCTGCGGTCCTCGGCTTTACGCAGTACATGTTGGCCGCGAACGCAGGAAATCGAATTGTGATGGACCTGCGAGTGAAGCTTTTCTCGCACCTTCAGAGGCTTCCAGTCGTGTTCTTTGATCGGCGACGCTCTGGGGACCTCGCGTCGCATCTATCAAACGACGTGGGAATGCTGCAGACCACGCTTACCGACGATGTCGTGAAGCTTCCGGGGAACTTTGTCGTGCTTCTGGGAGGCATGGGGCTCGCCCTGTATGTGGACTGGGTCCTGACGGTAGTGGTCGTTGGAATTCTTGCTGTGGTCATGTCCGGGTTTGTGATCAGCGGCTTAGCGCTTCGAAAGCTTACGCGTAAGGGGCTGGATGCACTTGCGGATGCGATGGGATCCATGAGTGAGGCGATGGCCAACATTCGGCTGGTAAAGGCTTTTGCCCGCGAGCCGCATGAAGACGCTAAGGTCAACGAGAAACTCGTCAAAGTCTTTGGAATCACCATGCGAACCGCGGTTTGGGAAGGCATGATGGGCACAGTGGCTGCCGCCGGAATGACCCTCGTGATTCTGGGAGTGTTCTGGTACGGAGGCAGGAGCGTTCTGGAAGGGCGAATCACGGTGGGCAAGCTTGTCGCCTTCGTGATGATCATCGTCTTTATCAGTGGTCCAATGGCTTCACTCGCTTCTTTTTGGTCTCGCCTTCAGCGCGCGGTTGGAGCCGCCGACAGGCTGTTTGGAATTCTGGACGAGCATCCGGAAGTGGCAGATGCGCCAGAGGCCATACCGTTCCCGAACCGAGCAGGCGAGGTCAAGTTTGCAGATATCCGGTTCAGCTACGTGGACGATACGCCCGTGCTGAAGGGATTGAACCTGACCCTCCCTGCCGGCAAAGTGACGGCGATTGTCGG
Source organism: uncultured Armatimonadota bacterium (assembly GCA_903927025.1). Taxonomy (GTDB): domain Bacteria; phylum Armatimonadota; class Fimbriimonadia; order Fimbriimonadales; family Fimbriimonadaceae; genus Fimbriimonas. The sequence goes on along the minus strand of CAIYLG010000019.1, from coordinate 21,278 downwards.
TCCAAGCGGCAGCGGCAAAACGACGGTTTCGGCGTTGCTGTACCGATTCTATGAGGCGCAGTCGGGCCAGATTTCCATCGACGGAGTCCCAATCCAGTCAATCAAGCGACAGTCTCTGCGTGAGCACATTGGGATCGTCCCCCAAGACACGATTCTATTTGACGGCACGATCCGAGAGAACATCCGTTACGGACGTCTCGACGCTTCTGACGCTGAGATTGAGGCAGCGGCTCGGATGGCCAACGTTGAGGAGTTCGTTCTCGGATTTAAGGATGGGTACGAGACGGCGATTGGTGAGCGCGGAATTACCCTATCCGGCGGCCAGCGTCAGCGTGTTGCCATCGCCCGCGTCATGTTGAAGGATCCTCGTATCTTGGTTTTGGACGAGGCAACATCTGCGCTCGATACGATTTCGGAGTCCTTGGTGCGAGAGGCGCTCGACCGCCTGATGGAGGGAAGAACCACGCTGGTGATCGCCCACCGTCTTTCAACGGTCCAGAACGCCGACCAAATTGCAGTTCTTGCCGACGGACTTGTGCAGGAAAGCGGCACCCATGCGGATCTTCTTCTCAACGGCGGTAAGTACGCCGAGCTCTACGAACTCGTCGGGGCGTAGCAAAGTTAACGTCAGGATGCGCCCCACCGGGCAGCTTCTGCGGGAACGTGGACGCACAGCAGATTTATGCCGCGCAATCACAATTGGGTCGCCGATTGCGGGTTACCGGAGAAACAACGCCGTTGTTGTTGAACACCTGCATTCATCCCCCTTACCAGGGTGGACGCCGGAGCTTCGACCCTTCGCTTTACACCAATCACCCGAAAGGGATGATTGGTGTAGACGTGCCCAAAGGGGGATTCTTCGGGGTTCCTGGTGTTCGCGGCATAATCGGTTCGATGAAGATCTTTGCGATCGGCAGGAACTATGTAGAGCATGCCCGTGAGTTGGGCAACGAGGTGCCGGAAGAGCCGGTGATCTTTATGAAGCCGAGCACAGCGCTGCTTGGACCTGGCCAGGCTTTTGTCTATCCTGATTTCTCGAACGACATTCACTATGAATTGGAACTCGTCCTTCGTGTCTCTCGGCTTGTGCGGCAGGGAACTGGCGGTGTTGCCGGGGATGTTTGCGATGCGGTCTCGGTGGGCATCGACTTCACGGCGCGAGACCTTCAGGGCATGCTTAAGAAAAAGGGATTGCCTTGGGAGGTCGCAAAGGCATTCGATGGCTCAGCTTCGATTGGCGAATTCTTGGAGTGGGATCCAACTCAATCGCTCTCGTTTTCCCTTCTCGTCAACGGTGAGCAGAGACAGTCAGCGACGTCAGAGCAGATGATCCACGGATTCGATGCGATCATCACCCACATCTCGAAGTTCTTCACGATAGAGCCTGGGGACCTCATCTACACTGGTACCCCAAGTGGTGTCGGCCCAGTGTCTCGAGGCGACTTGCTGGAAGGATTTCTTGGCTCCCAGAAGTTGCTGACTTGCGGAATCGTATAGGTTCCAGACATAAAAAGGCGGCTCGACCAATGGGTCGAGCCGCCTTTTTTATGACCGATCTCAGCTAAGAGGCTAAGGGGTGATTGTCAGGGTTGCGGACCTTGTGTAGGTCAGCGTTCCACTGATGCTCGCGGTCGTCGATGCCGTCACCGTTGTGGTGGTGATGGTGAAGGTAGCCGTTGTGGCTCCCGCTGGGACAACAACACTGGTCGGCACGGTTGCCGACGCGTTGTTGGAAGCGAGTGTCACCGTCACACCGCCGGTTGGAGCCGGACCGCTGAGGGTGAGGGTTCCAGTGGAACTGGTTCCTCCCGTGACCGAAGTCGGCGAGAGGGAGATTGCGGAGAGGCTCGGTGGGCCGACGATAACGTTGCACGTCTTTGTCGTGGCACCGAGCGTTGAGGTGAGAGTCGCCGTCGTTGCGCTTGTAACGGGGCTGGTCGTGATCGCGAACGTTGCCGAAGAGGCTCCGGCAGGCACTGTGACCGAACCAGGTACCACCACGGCCGCATTGTTGGAGGAGAGTGTTACCACCAATCCTCCCTCAGGAGCGTTGCCGCTGAGGCTTACCGTTCCGACGCTCGATGCGCCGCCCACGAGAGAGCTCGGTGAGGCCGAGATCGTGTGGAGGACGGTTGCGTAGACCTTGAATCCACTGGTCACCGTGTAGGTGCCCAGAGACGCGGTGAGCGTCAGAGGTGTGTCTGTGGCTACACCGATCGTGGTGATCGTGAAGGTTGCCGTTGTTGCACCGCTCGCCACCGTGACCGAACTGGGAACGGCCGCTGCCGCGTTCGACGAGGAGAGTGCTACTGTTGCGCCAGAAGGTCCTGCCGCGCTTGTCAGCGTGACCGTGCCGGTGGAAGTGAATCCGCCGAAACCGGAGCCTGGCGAGGCAGTGATGCTGGAGAGATGTCCTGGCAGGATCGTGAGATTCGCCAGTTTAGTGGAACCCAGACCGGTCGAGGTGATGCCAGCGACCGTTGCAGAGTTCACTGCAGTTGTGGTGACCGTGAAGGTCGCCGTCGTCGCTCCTGCCGGAATCACGATGGACGCTGGCAGTGTCGCACTCGTCGAATTCGACGCGAGCGTGAGTGTCGAGCCACCTGTCGGGGCTGGGCTCGTGATGGTTACGGTACCCGTCGAGCTGACTCCGCCTGCAACCACTGTTGGCGACAGAGTGATCGAACTCTGCTGCGGCGGGTTCACCGTCAGAGTCTGGCTTCTCGTGTAGATCAGGTTGCCGCTGATGGCACCGGACGTCACTGCAGCAACCGGAATGGTTGTGATGGTGAACGTTGCCGTCGTAGCACCTGCCGCGATCGTCACGCTGGCTGGCACGGTTGCCGCCGCGTTTGCCGAGGTGATCGTTACGACGCTTCCGGCTGTCGGAGCAGGTCCGCTCAACGTCAAGGTTGCCGTTGAACTTGATCCACCCTGAAGGCCAGTTGGCGAGAGCGAGATGCTGAGAAGCGAAGGCGCTCCTACGATGATGTTGCAGGATCTCGTCAAGGCGCCATAGCTGCTGCTTAGCGAAACAGTGGTGGCGGCCGAGACAGGAGTTGTCGTGATCGTGAACGTCGCGGTGGACGTTCCAGCGGCCACGGTGACCGTTGCCGGAACCGAAGCTGCGGCATTGTTGGACGTGAGCGTGACGACTGCACCACCCGCTGGAGCGACACCTGTGAGGGTGACCGTTCCAACGCTTGATGTGCCGCCAGTGACTGTGCTTGGCGCTGCCGCAAGGGAGTGAAGCACAGTTCCGTAGATCTTGAATCCACAGGTGACGGTGCTGGTTCCCAGTGTTGCCGAGAGCGTCATCGGCGTGTCAGCAGTGATGCCGACCGTCGTGATCGTGAATGTGGCTGTCGTTGCTCCTGCCGCTACCGTAACGTTCGCTGGCAAGGTTGCCGCAGCGTTGGTGGAGGCAAGGGTGACAACATCACCAGAAGGACCCGCTGGACTAGCGAGGGTGACGGTACCCGTGGAAGTGAATCCACCGTATCCAGAACCTGGCGTTGCGAGGATGCTGGTCAGGCCTGCCAACTTGATGGTCAGGTTGGCGGTTGCAGAGCCATTCAGAGTCGCGGTGATGGCTGCAGTTGTCGCTGTTGATACCGCTGACGTGGTGACCGAGAAGGTCGCCGTAGTGGCTCCAGCGGCAACTGTCACCGTTGCCGGGACTGTCGCACTCGTGGAGTTAGATGCCAGGGTTACTGACGATCCGCCCGTTGGTGCGGCGCTTGAGATAGTTACCGTTCCAGTCGAAGAGACGCCGCCTGTCACCGTGTTGGGTGAAAGAGCGAGGGCCGTGATCTTAGGAGCGTTGATCGTCAGCGGCTGTGACCTTGTGTAGACCAAGGTTCCGCTGATGGTTGCCGCTGTTGTCGTCGCCACTGGAGTGGTGGCGATGGTGAACGTGGCAGTGGTTGCGCCAACTGGGACGGTCACACTTGCGGGGACCGTCGCAGAAGCGGTGCTCGAGGTGATAGTCACCGCGATGCCGCCGATTGGTGCTGGGCTGCTGATGGTCAAAGTTCCGGTGGAACTTGCGCCTCCGTTCAGCGACGTTGGTGAGAGGGAAAGTCCGGACAGAGTTGGCTGGCCAACAATGAGGTTGCAGGACTTGGTCGACGCGAAGTAGGTAGCAGTGAGAGTCGCTGTCGTACTAGCCGACACCGCACTCGTCGATACCGTGAAGGTTGCCGTTGTGGCACCGGCAGGAACCGTGATGCTGTCTGGGACGGTCGCGGCAGCTGAACTTGAAGTCAAGCTGATTGCGGCACCTCCAGGAGGTGCGTTGCCAGTGAGAGTGATGGTTCCGACGGAACTTGCGCCGCCGCTGACTGTACTCGGCGCAACCGAGATCGTGTGAATTACCGTTCCGTAGATCTTAAATCCACAGGTAACGGTGCTCGATCCCAATGTTGCGGTAAGGGTCAATGGCGTGTCGGCAGTGACACCGACCGTGGTGATCGTGAACGAGGCAGTGGTTGCACCGCCGGGCACAGTTACCGAGCTAGGCAGAGTGACCGCAGGGTTGCTCGCGGACAGGGAAACGACATCACCGGAAGCTGCCGCCGCGCTGGCAAGGGTTACCGTGCCAGTGGAAGTGAAGCCGCCGTAGCCGGAGCCTGGCGCAGCAGTGATGCTTGTCAGGTTCGCAGGATTGATGGTGAGCGTTGCTGTCTTGACGGAGCCAAGCGCCGTCGCCGTGATTGTCGCGGAGGTCGAAGTCGACACCGCCACGGTTGTGACCGTGAACGTTGTGCTCGTGGCGCCTGCCGCAATCGTCACAGAGGCTGGCACTGTAGCACTGGAGCTGCTGGAGCTCAAGTTGACAGTGACGCCGCCGGATCCAGCTGCGCTAGGCAGGCTGACCGTACCGGTAGAGGAGTTTCCTCCAGCAACCGTCGTTGGATTGAGGGTGAGTCCCGAAAGACCCGCTGTGCTGATCGTGAGGGTTGCCGTCTGGGATGTTCCAGAGTAGGTCGCCGTGATCGTCGAAGTGACCGCGCTAGTCACTGTGGTAGTTGTGACTGTGAACGTTGCCGTCGAGCTTCCAGCAGCAACGGTCACGCTTGCGGGAACCGTTGCGCTTGTGGAGCTTGACGTTAGAGCGACTACCGCTCCTCCCGTTCCAGCAGTGCCACTCAAGGTGACAGTACCGGTGGATGAGTTTCCGCCAACCACTGACGTTGGGTTCAACGTCACTCCTGTGAGTGTCGCTGGGTTGATCGTGAGCGTCGCTGTCTTGCTGGTGCCAGCCAGAGTCGCCGTGATCGTCGCCGTCGTCGCGCTAGAGACTGACGTCGTGTTGACTGTGAAGGTTGCCGTGGTGGCTCCGGCCGCGACGGTGACCGTTGCGGGAACGGTTGCGCTTGTCGTGCTGGACGAAAGGTTAACCGCGGTTCCACCGGTACCGGCTGGACCGCTGAGGGTCACGGTGCCAGTAGAGCTGTTGCCTCCAGAGACGGTCGTCGGCGTCAGTGAGACGCTTGAGAGCGCGGCTGGGGTGACGGTGAGAGTCGCCGTCTGCGATGTTCCGGCAAGAGTTCCTGTGATCGTTACCGAAGTGCTGGTGGCAACGCCGGTGGTGGTGATCGTGAACGTAGTCGTCGTGGAGCCTGAAGGCACGGTTACCGATGCAGGAACCGTTGCGCTTGTGCTGCTTGAGGTCAGAGTTACCGTGGTGCTTGCACCGGCCGGACCGCTTAGAGTGACGGTGCCGGTGGATGGTGTTCCGCCTGTGACCGAAGTTGGCGAAACCGTCACGCTCGAGAGCGTTGCCGGAGTCACCGTAAGGGTCGCCGTCTGAGTTGCCCCAGCCAGAGTTCCTGTGATTGTTACTGACGTGCTGGTTGATACGCCAACCGTCGTGACGGTGAACGTAGCAGTCGTCGCTCCAGCGGCAATTGTCACTGAAGCAGGGACCGTCGCGCTGGTGCTGCTGGATGTGAGCGTCACCACGAGGCCGTTCGTTGGAGCCGGACCGCTAATGGTAGCGGTTCCGGTGGAGGACGTTCCACCGACAACCGATGTTGGCGAGACGGCAATGCTCGTTAGGGTCGGCACCGTAATGGTGAGGGTCGCTGTCTTGGATGTTCCTGCGAACGTTCCCGTAATCGTTACGGAAGTGTTGGTCGATACTGCCGTCGTGGTGATTGCGAACGTTGCGCTGCTGGATCCTGCGGCCACAGTGACTGTTGCGGGAAGGGTTGCGCTGGTGCTGCTGGAGCTTAGTGCAACTACGCTTCCTCCTGGTCCTGCTGGGCCAGTTAGAGTCGCGGTGCCGGTGGAACCCGTTCCGCCGATGACCGATGTCGGGCTAACCGAGACGCTGGACAGCGTTGCCGGCGTGATCGTGAGCGTCGCAGTCTGATTGACACCAGCCTGCGTTGCCGTGATCGTTGCCGTGGTGGAGGCTGAGACTGCCACTGTGGAAACCGTGAAGGTTCCAGTTGTGGATCCGGCCGCCACGGTGACCGTAGCTGGGACCGTTGCGCTGGTGCTGCTGGAGCTCAAGCTGACGCTGACTCCACCTGTGGCCGCTGGCCCGGTGAGCGTTACGGTTCCAGTTGAAGGTGAACCACCTTGTACCGACGTTGGGTTGAGCGAGAGGCTCACCAGTGTTGGAAGGTTGATCGTCAGCGTTGCTGTCTTGGAGGTTCCGTTCAGCGTTGCTGTGATCGTCGAGGTCGTCGTTGTTGCCACCGCAACTGTGGTGATCGTGAACGTTCCGGTCGTAGCTCCTGCCGCTACCGTCACCGTTGCCGGCACTGTCGCGCTGGTGGAACTTGAGGTCAGTGCAACCGACACGCCGCCGGTTCCAGCTGCGCCGTTGAGAGTTACCGTTCCTGTTGAGGACGTTCCTCCCGTCAGGGTGGCTGGGCTAAGCGAAACGCTTGAGAGCGCCGCTGGCGTGATTGTCAGGGTAGCCGTCTGAGACGCCCCACTGATGCTCGCCGTGATGGTTGCCGCTGTCGACGTGTTCACGGCGGTCGTGGTGATGGTGAATGTACCGGTCGAAGCTCCTGCTGCCACCGTAACCGTCGCCGGGACGGTCGCACTGGTGGAACTCGAACTCAGAGATACAGACGTGCCTCCGGTCGGAGCGTTGCCCGTAAGGGTAACGGTTCCAGTGGAAGACGTGCCGCCCTGGACCGAAGTTGGGGAAACCGCAACTGTCGAGACTGCCGGAGAATTCACCGTCAGGGTTGCTGTTGCGGTCGCTCCGCCAAATGCCGCTGTAATCACCGGTGATGATGTTGCGGATACTGGCGTGGTGTTTACGGTGAACGTTGCGGTGCTTGAACCCGCCGCCACGGTGACCGTAGCCGGAACTGTTGCTGTGGTCAGGCTAGAGCTCAGGTTGACCACTGCGCCACCCGAAGCCGCTTTGGCGTTCAGGGTGACCGTGCCGGTTGAGGTCGTACCACCGGTCACAGCCGTTGGATTTAGCGAGACGCTGGCAACCGCAATCGGGTTGATGGTGAGGGTCGCGTTCACAGAACCTGACCCGGTACTCGCGTTGATGGTTGCCGTCGTCGAGGAGGCGACTGTTGACGTCGAGACCGTGAACGTCGCAGTCTTGGATCCAGCGGGAACGGTAACTGAGCCAGGAACAGTTGCCGATGGACTCGTGGAAATCAAGTTGATGACCGCTCCGCCAGTGCCTGCATTAGCCGTAAGCGTTACGGTTCCGGTTGAAGTTGCTCCACCCACAACTGTCGTCGGGGAGAGCGTGAGAGAGGAAATCGTGACGAGATTGAGCTCGTAGCTTGCCAATCCCGAGAAGATCATCTGCCCCCAACCGGTAACCGTGTCCCAGCCGGTGCCCGCATTGGATGCGGAGCCGTTTGGAAGAGTTCCGTTGTTGCCGGAGGTGATGTCGTTGAAGATGGACGGGTTGCCGTTGAATGAGTAGATTAGGTCATTGATTCGCCCAAAGCGTTGATGACCGTGGGAGTCGGCGGGCAGTCCGCCCTGAGAGATGATGTACTGCTCGGTAACGGCAAGGCATCCCGCAAAGGTTGGGGTTGCCGCGCTGGTTCCACCGATACCGTAGTAGAGGCCAGTGGTGCCAATGGTGCCAAAGCCGTAGGTTCCTGCCTGAAGGTAGATCCAATAAGGAGTGTTCGGGTCAGCGTTGAGTGCAACGTCAGGAACGAGTCGATAGGGAACCGATGTGGGAACGCCGGTGCCCTTTTGGTATGGAGGAAGGACGTTGAATGTGTCGCTGGTGACGTTCCAGCCGCCACCGCTTCCGGACCATCCGGTCTGGGAGGTGAGTGCACCGCCGCTGCTGGCGGTATTCGTCGTCGTGCCACCCACGATGAGGAGCTCTGGGTCGATGTCAGGGTAAGGGTAGCCGCTGATGCTCGTTCCACTGTCGCCCGAAGCGCACATATAAGTAATGCCTTCGGCGTTGATCGTAAGGTGAATGTTATGGGCTGATAAGTAAAACCCTGAGGATCCTGAGTAGCCATAGCTCTCAGTGATGACGTCACAGGTGTTGTCGTTTGCCTCGAGGGTGAGAACACCGATGGGGTCAAAAGCGAATGGGCCTGAGTCATATATGATGAGGTTGCACAGCGGTGCCATGCCGAGCACGCACTGAATGTCCAGGTCACCCTCACCATCGTGAGTGGTACTGTTCGCTCCAGTGGTGTCTCCAGGCGGCACCTCAACGGTCACGTTTGAGCCGGCGCCACCTGCAGGGACGGGAAGTCCCCAGGACGAGAGCCAGGGTGGAATCGACGTGAGGCTATAGCCGTCGAAGTTGCTGATGCCGATGGTTCGCCCTTGGCCCTGATTTCCGGCACCGTACATCGATGCCGTGCTGTAAAAGGTTCGAAACTGAGTTGGCGAAACCGGGAAGCCCATTGGCTTCGGAGGATTCAGGTTGTCGATGCCACCGACGTAGGTCACGTACTTTTGGATGCTGGTTGGCACCTCAGGTGGTGTCGCAAAGGAAAAGCGATTGGTCGGTGTGGAAGCGCCGTTCACGGCAGCGCTGTACTGATTGATGGTGGTGTGGAACGCGTTCTCGACCTGGGAAACTGTTGCTTCAGCCAGGATGGTGAGTCGATTTTTTCCGACAAGGGAGATCGTCATTCCCTGGGAGGTGAGGTAGTCCTTCACCTGCTGAAGGCTGGTCGAGCTCACGCCAAAGCGCGAGCCAATTTCGTCAGGAGTGAGGAAGTGCCGGTAGTTCGAGCTCTTCGGGTTCGAAACGGAGTCGACAAACGTCTGAAGTCCAACTGCGTCTCCAAGAGGCAGTGAAACAGAGATGTGAAGTTTGTCGCTGCTCGGTTTGTGACCGATGAAGGTTGCTCTCGAGAACCCTGGTGGCAGGTCCTGTGAGATTGAGGCCCAGGTGACTGGTTTCGTTTGGCCCCCGGAAAGGCCAGCGAATCCCAGCAGAGCTGGTAATAGTACAAGGCGAGGAAAATTCATCATATCAGTGCCTGAATAGGGCGTACTAACCCTTATGGCAATTCTACAGTGGAAGCGTTCCAATTAGAAGTCTGCTGATGTGTGAATGGGACCCTAGAAACGTTTTCGACACTTCTGGTAAAGAAAGCAGCACAAAGAGGCCTATCTCACCGAACGGCGATTGAATGTTGCTCGCCGGCCGACTCGATTTTTAAGGGTGTTTTCGTTTGGAATGGAGTCCCTTGATTTCAACTTTGGACATGGGTTCCTCGTTCAGGCCCAGGCTGATCTTGGGAGTTGCCATCGGCATCGGGTCGGCGTACCATTTTCCGTCCGCTTGCTGAACGACGAATGTTCGATTCATCGCCTTGTGCCCATTGTTCAGCATTGCGATGATGTCGACAAAGCCGACGTTGAGGAAGTGGTATTCCGACCTCGCCGCGTTCGCCGCACTCTTATGACTTAACTGGCGGAAGGCGAACACTTTTACAATTCGCTGGGGAGCGGAAGGGTTCGGCTTCGAGGCCTTTGCCATCTCATTCAGTTGGTTGGTCATGATCGCCATTAGCCGAATGTATCGCTATTGGACGGTTGTCGCCCCGAAAGGCCGTAAGGACGAGGCAGCCATGAGACTAGAATCTGCCCGAATGAAGGAGCGAGCCAAATCGCATGCAACTCCTTCTGCCATGCCATGTCCCCAGGGCCATTCGTCAACTTCAACGCGCGTCGACGGTGTGCGGACTTGAGAGCTGCACGCGCCAACCGCCAACATTGGGACAATCAGTTTAAGGACCATGGACATAACGTTTCCCAGTTATACGCCCATTGCGCTGGAACGGACGCTTTGATGACTCTGAATCCGTCCGTTTCAGTGGAGTGATGCGTTGATCCGATTCGGTGAGCTGTTCGCAGGAGCAGGAGGGATGTCTCTCGGTCTCAAGAAAGCAGGGCTAGAACCGACTTGGGCGGTGGACTGGAACGAAGACGCCTGCAAGACCTATCGGGCGATGATTGGCTCTCACGCAATCAACAGAAAAGTTGAAGATGTCGACTTTGCATCGCTAGATGATGTGGATGGACTTGCCTTTGGTTTTCCGTGCAACGACTTCAGCATGGTGGGCGAACGAAAAGGTAGGGAAGGCTATTTTGGTGGGCTCTATCGTTTCGCGGAGCAGGCGATCGCGGTCCAGCAACCGGCATGGTTTATCGCTGAAAACGTGCCTGGCCTCATGGGACGAGGCGGCAGCGAAATCATGCAGACCTTTGCGAACGCTGGTCCCGGCTATCGGCTTTCGGTTCACTTGTATCGCTTTGAAGATTACGGCGTGCCCCAGCGGCGCTGGCGTGTGATCGGCGTCGGGATTCGATCGGATCTCAACCTCACGTTCCGTCCGCCCGCAGCCACCCATCTCAAGCCTGTAGGCGCGAGGACCGCCCTTCGCGGGGTGGAGCGAGTCACCGCGAACAACGAGCTGCCGAGGCACGGAGAAAAGGTCACCCGCCTGCTTGAGTCGATTCCTCCCGGCGAGAACTGCTGGTTCGACGGAGTGCCAGAGGAGCTGCGCCTCAACGTCCCCAACGTGCGGATGTCGCTGATCTACCGCCGACTGCACCCGGATGAGCCCTCGTACACGGTGGTGGGATCAGGCGGAGGTGGAACCCATGGGTACCACTTCAGAGAGCCCAGGGCTCTGACCAACCGAGAGCGAGCTCGACTACAATCCTTCCCCGACGACTTTGTCTTTTCGGGTGGTCCGCAGTCTGTTCGCAAGCAGATCGGCATGGCCGTTCCCCCCCTCGGTGCTGAGAAGATCGGTCGAGCGCTCCTCCACTGCCTTCGGGGAGAAACCTACGAAAGCGTCGACCCTTCCGTGGCAATCCTGGACGGACTCCCCGAACCTCTAGCCGTCATCGGGTTGACGGCCTAAGTCTGCGTCGGAGCCGATCGGTTGCGAGAGTCTTAGTGGGTCAGAGTCAGCGTCGCAGTCTTGATGACCCCTAGAGTGGCGGTCACGGAAACATTTGTGGTGCTAGATACCTTTATCGTCTTTACAGCAAAGGAAGCTGATGTGGCGTTTTGTGGGACGACAATATAAGCCTTCACAGTGGCTGCCGAGCTGCTGCAGCCGAGCAAAACTTTGCAGCCGCCTGCTGGGGCGGGGCCGCTCAACGTCAATTTTCCGACGACGCTTGCCCCGCCTTTCACGCTGGATGGAGAGACGGTTAAGGTACTGAGGCTGGGAGGAGCGAGTTCGAAGCTGCAGGAAAGGCTCCCCGAAGGGATCGTTGCCGTAATTGTAACGGGCACGGTGGTGATCACTGTTTTTGTTTTGATTGTAACGCTCATGGCTGAAGAGCCAGCGGGCATGGTGGCAGAGGCAGGAACTGACGCATCCGGTGTATTTGAAGCAAGAGCAATTCTCAACCCTCCGGAAGGGGCGGTGCCGAGAATGTGGATTGCTGCCTGGTAGCTGAGACCTCCCGCAACGGGAGATGGTTTTGGACCCACCACCGAATCAATCTGAGGGGCGCAGTCTGTCAGCTGCGCAGACGTTGAGCTTCCGTTTAGCGTGGCAGTAAGGTTGGTCGTCTGATCTGCTGAGACGGCAGGCACGACGATTGAAATGCTTGAGTTTCCACTGATGCTCACGGTTGCAGGCACCTGGATAAGCGGGTTGCTTGAACTCAGACCGACGGAGAAAGTCGTTGCCTGTTGAGGTGTATCGGACAGGTTGAGGGTCAGGGCCGTTTTCGCGCTTCCGTAGCACTTTGCCGGTGAAAGGGAGATATTCTTTATCGTAAACGGATTGATCGTTAACGGCGTTGTTGCGGTACCAGAGTAGGTCGCTGTGATCGTCACTGGAGTGGGTGCAGAAACGGACTTACTTGTGGCGAGAAAGTTTGCCCGCAGGCTCCCTGCTGGAACAATGACCGATGCGGGAAGGATCAACAGCGAGGAACTGGAAGCAAGGGTGATCGTGGTGTCTACTCCGATCCTCGGTCCGTTTAGGCTCACGGCTCCATTCGTTGAGTTGCCTCCCGACAAAGTCGGACCTGGGAACCAAACTTTGGCTACGGAGGGCGCGTTAATCGTCAGGGTGCCGGAGAGGGTTGAACCCAAAGTTCCACTGATAGTCGCCAGAGTGGTGGTCGGCACAACGGTAGTCGAAATGACAAAATTGGCCGTGGTAAGGCCCTCCGGCACGAGTACAGCGGCGGGGACTGTGGCATAGCTGGTGTTGGATGTCAGCGGTATCGAAATTCCTCCCGCAGGAGCTGCGCTGCTGATGTTGACTGTTCCCATCTCTGCCTCACCGCCCCAAACACTGCTTGGCCACGGCGTAATCGACGTTAGACCGGGTGCGAGGACTGTCACCGTGCAGGTCTTGGTGGTCGACCCCAGAGTTGCGGAAATCGTTACCTGGCGCGTTGTCTGGACCGCAGATGCCACAATCCTGAACGTTACGGCCGTTTTGCCTTCAGGCGTGTCCACGACTGGAACCATTTGGACCGCTGGATCGCTGGAGGACAACTGGATCGCGTAACCGCCGCTCGGGACTGCGCCCAAAAAGTTCAGGCTTCCAATCAATGCCTTGCCACCAACAACGCTCGGGGCAGAACTGGCTACGGAGTCAAACTGAGTTGCCAATAAGTTTGCAGACGCGGTCTTTCTGTCGGTAGAACCGACGGAAACATTGATGAGCACGGTCGTATCTGTGCGAAACCCAGGCGTGGGTGAACCGAAGCTCAGCGATGAGGCTCCCGGTGGCACCGTTACTACAGCCGAGAGTGCAGAGTGATCATGCGGAATTTCAATATTCACCTCGGTTCCCCATTGCCCTGAAGGGGCGCTCAGGGTGACACTACATGGCAACAGTAACCCGCCATAGATTTTGTTCGGACTCGCTGTGAACGTTGCAACCTGATTGTTTGTGAATGTGAGTGTGCGCGAGGCGGTGCCGTTGTATGTGCCAGTAATGGTTACTCGAGCGTCCGAAGTGACCGGTTTCGATACAGCTACAAAGCTTGCAAAGGAACTTCCACTTGGTACGGTTAGGCTCGAGGGGACCGGCAGGACGGTCGACGTTGAGGTCAGTGCAACCTGGACTCCTCCAGGTGGTGCATTACCATACAAGAGGACATAGAATTCAACCGAATCCCCAGAGGGGTGTTCGTCGTAATCGCCATTAGTTGTCACCAAAGATTGGATCTGAATCGGGGATCCGGCTAGTGGAGCAGCTTTATCCGGTGAGTGGTAGGAATATTTTAGATTCCCAGTGGTCGCCAAGAGGCGACTCGTGCGAGCTTCGCTGGTACAGATCCCCATCACCAAGAGGATCAAGATTGAAAATACGAGTCCTGAGAATTTTTTCATATCGCCTTGAAGTTGAAGCCGAGCCTGCAACTGCTGCCGAACCTGCCGAATTGTAAAGCGTTATTCACTCAGCTGGGGTCTAGTCACTGATCCGAAGAGCCTGGGCTAATGGGTCAAATCAGTCTCGCATGGGTCACAAATGTTCGTGGTATTCGTAGGTCTATTGCCCCAGTAAAAACATTGGATATTGGGGATATGGTTGCTCAAGTTGCCTGTTGAGATGCGCCAATTTCATCTCAAATTCGGCCGGCAAGCAATCGATGACTCGGATGCCTGCATCACTACTGAGAGCGAAACTGACTCTAAATCGTCACCTTCGTTTGTTTTGTGTCCACCACTTCATGTACCCTTCGATCTGAAGAAAGTTTTGCCGGCTAGACCATAATTGTTAGAAAGTGCGACTATAGCGGTCGGACCCGGTGTATCTCTATATACACCGCAATGTTCAAATTCTCGCCTCTCTTGATCGCGCTCCTGGTGCTTCCGTCGTGCCTGAGTGCGGATGTGCCTGCTTTGACGGTTTCCTCAAACAGCGCGCGAGAGATGTGTGGCGAATCTTGGAAGATTGCGCAGAGCTTGGCAGGGGCCCATCAGCTTGAAAAGCTTAAAGGGCTCCTCCTTCAAAAAGGGCTCACGATCGCTTCAGCCGATGAACGAATTTCGAGGCGAGTCTTGGATCAGGCGGCCAGAGCGTGGAATCTGGCGCTCGGCCAAGGGACTGTGCGTGTTGCCGAATCTGCCTCAGACTCCGATGTCATCGTTGAGTCCGTGGATCAGCTTGGAAGCAGCGATGACCAGCAAGGTGAGATTGAGGTCTATCAGCAGGAGAATGGCCGACTCAGTGCAAATATAAGCATCAACGTCAACGCGAACTCGGGGGATCTGAGCTCGGTTGCGCAGGGTGCGGTTTTGACGCATGAGCTTGGTCACCTCTTTGGCCTGGATGACTCCGAGAACCCCGGAGCCATTATGGGGACCTTTGACGGGTCTCACCTCGTCACCGAGCCGTCTCAGGACGAGGTTAGGGCAATTCGCGCCCTTCGCGCCTTTGTCGGCGAGTCGATTCTGAAGTCTTAATTTGATTGCGGTGGAATCCAGTTTCAGGGCTTTCAATTCCTTGTGAAACTGCGCCCGCTTGGTGAGATCGTTTTCCGCTTATGTTCTGATCCGTGACTGGAACTCCAATTTGAAATCAGTGTCATGCAGATTTCGTAGGAGCTTTGGGATGCCCTAACAGTGGGCAGGTCCATAGGGCGCAACATGGCAACAATTCACGAATATCCAGTTTTGGTTTCTTGGTCGGGCGGACGCGATGGTGCAGGAAAGGCTACCGTCCATAACAGCAGCACCGAGTTTTCCCTGGCGGTTCCACCAGAATTCCAAGGACCTGGCGGTGCGACCAATCCGGAAGAGCTCATCACGGTGGCAGTCGCGGGATGCTACTCCATCACCTTCGGCATCATCGCCGCCAACCGCAAACTTCCCGTCATTGACCTCAACGTTTCTGCCACTGGAGAAGTTGAGCAGCAGGGAATGAGCTTCACTTACAAGAAACTTACGATTCGACCCGTCATCAAAATCTCAGCGGATGCCACAGAAGCGCAGGAGGCGCAGGTTTTGGACAATGCCTACAAGGCGGATGCGTACTGCATCGTCACCAATGCAGTACGCGGAAAGGTTGAGATCGTGATCGAGCCAACGATCGTTCGGTAAGCGGAGAGCTCCCATCCGGGGAGTGCTGGACACAGGTTCCGGAGCTAAGCCTTACCTGCTTTGAGCAGATCTCTGATCTCAGTGAGCAGCTCTTCCTGCTTGGTGGGTGGGGCCGGTTCTACGGGAGCGGCTGCTTCCTCGCGCTTCAGCTTGTTGATTGCCTTAACGACTACGAAGATTGAGAAGGCGACAATGATAAAGCTGAGCAGTGTGTTGATGAATGTTCCGTAGTTCAGCGTGACTGCGGCTGCCTTATGGGCGGCATCAATCGTCACGTAGGGGCCTGGTGTCTTTCCTTCCTTGAGAACCAGAAACTGCTCGCTGAAGTCGATCTTGCCGAGAACCAGGGCAATGGGTGGCATGACAATGTCTTTCACCAGTGAAGTGACGATGGAGCCAAACGCGCCACCAATAACCACACCGACGGCGAGGTCAATCACGTTTCCCTTAACGGCAAACTCTTTAAATTCCTTGAGCATCCGGCCGTGATACCCTACGGAGCTCCTTTCAGCGGCAGCATCATTTGCCTGGATAGCCTATATATTTGCGATTTGGGCCGCCTGACCCAATTCTAAAGTTCGTCCGACTCGTCTCGCCTCGCGGTACTCGGAGGAAGTTAGTGTGTCCTTCAGCTTGGCTTCGAAGTCCTCAAACGCCTGTCGCTCAATGTCGTAGTTGAGGGCTCCACTATCCTCTTGGAGCTGATCGACAAACCCCAAGAGAGTGGCCGCCTCACCTGCACGATTTACAGCAAAACTGCATTGCGCGAGTTCAAGAAAAAGCACCTGGAGTTGATAGGATTCCTCGGGGCTGAAGGACCAAGCCTGCTCCAGATTCCGCTTTGCTTCATCAATGTTGCCAAGAAGACGCTCCAATCTCCCGAGCAGGATAAGTGCCTCGATTGCATGCGGCTTTGCTCGAAGCTGCTGAAACTGATCTAAAGCTTGAGTCAGGCTATGACGAGCGACGGTGTACTGCTCCGACAGGAGGGCGAGGTTGCCGAGATTGTTGAGGGCAACTGCGGCGCGCCTCTTGTTGCCAGACTGTCGCGCGGACTTCAGGCTCGCCTCGTACTGCTCTCTGGCCTCATCAAACTGCTTGAGCTCAACGAACGTATTTCCCATTGCAAGCAACGTCCGCTCGATCAGGTCGTGGTCTTCTAGCGAATGGCCCTTCGCCAAGTTGTCAGAAAGCAATTCAAGAGACTTCTTGTAGTCTCTTCGTCGATGGGCTTCCATCTGAATGTTCCGCTGCGCGAGCGCAATTCCGTGGGGCGAAGCCAGACCAACCCAAAGGTCAAGACAGGCCGCGTGCATGCTTGCCGCCTTTTCGAATTTGCCGTGAATCCAGGTAAGCCAGCTGAGGCTCGTTCGAGACCTCGCCACAACCTCTGAGGAAACCTGGCTGGAGCGGGTTGCTCGCAAAAGTGCAGATTCGAGCCAATCGATGCCAGTTTGGGCGCCGCCTAAAAATTCCCAGTAGGGAACAAGGCTGCAGCAAAGCTCAAGGGCAGGCGAAATGAGATCGTGCTCGAGGTACCAGCGAAATGCTGCCGACAAGTTTGCAAAGTCCGCACTTAATCGGTCCAGCCATTGGGCCTGATCGGGGCCGGTCAGCCCCTTCTCTGCCTCACTAGCGAGTGCGGAAAAGAAGTCTGCATGCAGGTTGGCGGACTCAGCCGCATCAGCAGTGGGGAGATGCTCTGCGGCGTAGTCTCTCAACGTATCCAGCATCCGAAACCGGTACGACTCTCGGTCCGTGGAGTCCGCAACAATCAGTGACTGTTCCACGAGGGCATCCATCGCGTGAAGGACATCGGGGCGCTGGCAGACTACGGAAGCCGCTTCAATCGTCCATCCGCCCTGAAAGACCGAAAGGCGGTGAAACAGGACCTTCAGATCTGGTGGAAGAAGCGCGACGCCAGAATCGATTACCGCTCGCATGGTTCGGTGCCGTGCGCTGATATCGCGTCGTCGGCTCTCCAGAAGCGTGAATCGGTCCGTAAGCATCGCGAGCATTTGGGCAGGGGCCACGGTTTTGGCCCAAGATGCGGCAAGTTCAATGGCAAGCGGGAGCCCTTCCAGCCTGAGGCAAAGCTGCCGCACGACATCTGCATTTCGTGTGGTCAACTGAAAATCAGGCAGGGCCGCCTGAGCACGATCGACAAAGAGTGCGACGCTTGGATTGAGGATGAGGTCTTCGGGCGGCAGGGCCTCAGTGGGGCCAGGCAACGGGGCAAGCAGGTATGTGCGTTCCGCCTCAATGTGAAGTGGTCGCCTCGAGGTGACGATGCAGCTAAGTCCGGGGACCTCGGCAATGAGAGATTGAACCATTGGTGCGGCTTCATCCGCCAACTGCTCGATGCTGTCCAATACCAGCAGGGTGCGTTCGTTTTGACGCAGCCGCCTGACCAGATTGTCCGCCTCGCGGATGCCAATCGCGGCGGCGATTGCAGAAGGGATTTCGCTTGCGTCCTGTACATCTGCCAATGCGACGAAGTACGAACAACGATCGAGTGCGTCGGAGAAGTCGTGGGCGATCTGCAGCGCCAGCCGAGTTTTACCGCAGCCTCCAGCCCCGAGAATCGTTACCACGGGAGTGCCATCTGAGGCCAGCATCTGCCTGATCTTGGAGACGTCTGCCTCACGTCCGACAAACCGGTTGGGAATGGATGGAAGAGTTGGGACGGACGGCTCTGGAGTTGCAGGAGCCTCTACTTGCGGTTCGCGAACCACGACCTGCATCGGCTTTGCCGCAGATGTGCGCTTCGCAGATGCCTCCCGATTGAGCTCATAAGCTTCCTCTGAAGGTTGCTCCTGTTCCGTCTCTAGAATTCGACTCAATTCTTCAAACTGTCGCTTGGCCGCACCAGGACGCCCCGAATCCAGGTAGAGCCGCATCAAATCACAGTGGGTTCCCTCATCGAGAGGGTCGTCCTTCAACAGGAGAGTGGCGGCACGGATTGCCGTCTCAGCGTCGCCCAATTCTCGACTGACGTCAAGCAGATCAAATAGGGCAGAGGAATACATGTCGGCGAGGCGAAGCTGCTCAACGGTGACCCATTCTGAGTAGTAGCCGTAAAGAAATTCACCGACGTAGAGGTCCACGCTACGCTTGAGGAGGGCCTGTCTATCGGCAGGGTTCATTCCCGATTCCGCTCTAGAGATGTTGCGTGTGAATTCCTCCACGTCAGTCTCGATCGAATCAGGGTTGAGCCGTATCGACCGCTGATCGGAGATGAGGACGCTGCCGTGGGTGATTCCAGGGGGCTCGATCTGCCTGCGGAGAGACGATGCGGCCTGGTTGAGCCGGTTGCGAACCGCAACGGGATCGGCGGCGGGCCACAGCAGCTCGGCGAGTACTTCCCGCGAGTGGGTTGCATTTCGATGTAGTGCCAGATATGCCAGGAGAGCTCCTGTCTTTTGAGTCTGAAAGCGCGTGATCGTCCTATCGGACTGAACCACGCGGAGTCCGCCAAACATCTCAACGCGCCAAGGCAATGGCATATCGCATTATGGTCGCGGAGGGCGACGGACCTCATCCTCCATCGCACCAGATTCTGCTGACATGAAGCCAAATTTGCCTGCTTCAACCGTATGTTTTAGCGTTCCTTTAGGCTGGTTGGGGTGCAATGCACTAGACCACACATTTTCCGTCTGTTCCTCGGTACAGTTCTGGACAACAGGTTCTATAAGCAACAGCATGGTTCTTAAATCGATCAACTATTGGTCCATGAGCGGCGGGCTCGATGGCACTCTCGAAGTTTCCACCTTTCTCAACGCAGCTAAGAAGTACGGTTACCAAGCCGTCGAACTCTGTATTGGCGAGTCTGGCGCACTTGGCCTCGATGTCACCGAATCTCGCTGCAGTGAGATTGTAGAGGAAGCCGCCTCACTTGGACTTACGGTTCCGAGCACAGCATCTGGGCTTTATTGGGGCAGGGCACTGGGGGATGGCACCGAAGCTGCGCGAAATCAGGCAATTGATGACCTTGAGAAGATGGTTCAGATTTCAGCTTGGCTCGGTGCGAAAACCCACCTTACGATTCCGGGTGCCGTAGAGGTTTTCTTCCTTCCGGAGCGGGAAATTCTGCCGTACGATCATGTGTACAGATACGCAACCGAGGGCCTCAGGAAGGTCTTGCCGGCCGCTGAAGCGGTGGGAGTTCGAATGGGTATCGAGAACGTTTGGAACAAGTTCCTGATGAGCCCAGTTGAGATGAAGGCATTTCTGGATCAGTTCGACAGCCCTTACATTGGCTCCTATCTTGATGTCGCGAACATTCTTCCTTTTGGCTACCCAGAACAGTGGCTAAGAATTCTAAAGGACAAGATTGTCGGAATCCATTTCAAAGACTTTCGAAGGTCGGTTGGAACGATTGAGGGATTTGTGGACCTGCTCGAGGGAGACGTGAATTGGCCAGATCTTGTCAAGGCGATCGATGAGATCGGCTACTCGGGCCCGGTTGTCGCTGAGATGATTCCGTACTATCGACACCACTCGGAAGTTCGAATTGCAAACACTTCGCGAGCGATGGACGCAATCCTGGGGCGCGCGTAGAGTGAGTGACAAGTTAAGAATTGGAGCAATTGGCTACGGCCTGCGCGGTGGTCTCTCCGGAGTTGCCCATCGCCCTGAAGAGGGCGTTGAGCTTGTCGCTCTCGCCGATCCAAGCGAGTTGGCTCAGGCTGCTTTCTTGGAGAAGTTTCCAGAAGCAAAGGTAGTTGCGGATTACACCGAGTTCCTTTCCATGGGCCTCGATGCAGTATTTGTCACTTCGCCAGATTGGCTTCATGAGGAGCAGGCGAGCACTCTACTGGGCGCAGGCGTCAGTGTGTACTTGGAGAAGCCAATGGCGATCACAACCGAAGGGTGTGATCGGATTCTTTGGGCGGCTAAGAATGGTGGAGGCAAGCTCTTTGTGGGCCACAACATGCGCCACTTTGCGGTCGTTCAGAAGATGAAGGAGTGGATCGACGAAGGCAAGATTGGTGAGGTGAAGACGGCATGGTGCCGACACTTCGTCAGTTACGGCGGGGACGCCTATTTCCGAGACTGGCATGCGGACCGAACCAAGTCTACGGGACTCCTTCTTCAAAAGGGTGCCCATGACATCGACGTGCTCCACTGGCTTTGCGGTGGTTACTCGGAGAGAGTCACCGCGTTCGGTGAACTCGCAGTTTATGGCCAGATCGAGGACAGACAGACGGCGGATGACTATATCAAGGTCAGCTTCCGTGGAGTTTGGCCGCCACTATCTCTGGACAAGCTGAATCCGGTCGTCGATGTTGAGGATATCAACATGATGCTTATGAAACTGGACAATGGGGTGTTGGCCTCGTACCAGCAGTGTCACTTCTCACCGGATGCCTGGAGAAATTACACCGTCATTGGAACCGAGGGGCGTATAGAGAATTTTGGCGACGCGCCCGGAAAGAGCGTGGTCAGACTGTGGAATCAAAACCACCAGAAGTACGCTGAGCAGGGAGATCTCGAATACGAAGTGCCTCTCGCAACAGGGGGGCACGGAGGATCGGACGAGAAGATCGTCGGTGAGTTTATCGATTTCCTGAGGACAGGCACAACCAGTGTGACTTCACCGATCGCGGCTCGTCAGAGTGTCGCAGCCGGTGTCGCGGCCACTCAGTCCGTCCGGTCGGGTGGACAGCCGATCGACGTGCCCGTTCTCGATCCAGAACTGGTCCATTATTTCGGTTGAGACTCCGGTTCAACACGATCCTGGGGTAGCCCTCGC
>CAIYLG010000018.1 GCA_903927025.1 uncultured Armatimonadota bacterium | reverse complement strand
GCCCCAACTTCCAGGTCGCTCAGACAGGCGGCATCATGAGACTTCAGCTAGGACGACAGATCGTTATCGATCCTACAGTAGGACCTGGCGTCTATGAGAACGTGGGAACCATCACGGTGGTCCGCAACTAAGACAGACACACTCTAGAAATGCAGACAGCCCAGGCGATTCCGCCTGGGCTGTTTTTGTTTGGGCGCTCCATTTAGCCAAGAAAATGATTCGCCAAGTGTTCGAAACTGGCAAACTGGAGGTCGGAGCCTTCGCAGTTTTGGAAGCCGTAGGAGACGTGGGCGAACGGGATTTTGTTGTCGATTGCTGCTTTTTGGTCGCCGGGAGTGTCGCCTACCATCACTGGGGATTTGAATTGGCGGCGCTCAATGACGCGTCGTAGGTTCTCTGACTTCGGCTCTCCCGTGTTGCCCCAACACTCCTGGTCGACAAACAGGGACTGCAGACCGGAGAGTTCGTAGAACATTTCGATGTAGCCAGACTGGCAGTTGCTCACGATTGCTAGTTGATGTTGCTCGCTAAGATGCTTCAGCCCCTTCGCAACTCCTGGATACAGCGCACCACCTGAAGCTCGAATCTGGACGACATCTTCGGTCATCGTCTCCTCGACAAGCCATTGGATCTCCGCCTCTTCCAAGCCAGCGAAGGTGACGCGGATGCACTCCTCGTGGGAGCGGCCGGTAACAGCTCGGACATCATCGCCGGTGATCGTCCGGAAGGAAATCTCTCCCCTTGCAAGGACAACATTCCAAGCGATGGCGCAGGCGTCACAGGTGTCCCAGAGAGTGCCGTCCAAGTCAAATACGATGCTGTCGGGTTGAATCATGCTCTGGAGTGCCTACTGCTGATCCAGCAGCGCCTTTTCCGTGTAGGCTCCATGCATCCCATCGGAGTCCTTGATGAGCCAGTCCACGGATTCCTTCTCGGGAACGGTGATCGGATCTCCAAACTTCTT
This sequence comes from uncultured Armatimonadota bacterium, assembly GCA_903927025.1. Taxonomy (GTDB): domain Bacteria; phylum Armatimonadota; class Fimbriimonadia; order Fimbriimonadales; family Fimbriimonadaceae; genus Fimbriimonas. The sequence continues at coordinate 164,894 of CAIYLG010000018.1, read as the reverse complement.
TCCGACAAGGGCAATGGGTTTCTGATCGAGGATCCCGGAGAAGATTCCCTTGTCCAGCTTTGGCGATCGCACCCACAGATACTCCTTTCCTTGCGGGGTGTAGAACGTGCCTTTCACCGCAAACTTCTCATCGGGTTTCGGGTTGGCCAGACGCCTCTCGAATTCCGGCATCCCTTTCTTGGCTTCGTCGATCGCAGTTTGTAAGCCCCGGTTCTCGCCGTTGACCCTGATCACATGGGAAGGCTTGGACTTCGCAAGGCTGTATAAGACCACCGCGGCAAGAACGCCGGAGATCACGATGGTGAGCGTAAAAGTTCTGTTGCTGGGCTTCATTGGCGCTTCTTAGACTCCGTATTCCGCCCAGGTCGTAGGGGTTTCCCAAACGCGGACTTTTTCCAGCTTGAGGGTCCCGGCTGGAATCGTGTAGTGATCCCGCGTAAACCCGGCGGCTAATGTGGCCAGGACGACGTCGAAGATCTCCTTGGCAATGGCTTCAGTGGTTGGTTCGGCGTCTTGAAACAACACAATGGCATCGTCGCCGTGAACGGCTCGAATTGCATCCAGTAGGGGATCCTGCGAATTGATCGCCATGCTGTGGTCGTACCGATCAATGTGGCTCTCCAGCGCCAGTTTGAGCGCTTTAAAGTCCACAAGCATGCCGTTTTCGTCCAGTCCTTCACCGGAGACGACGACTTCGATGGTCCGGGTATGGCCATGCGGGTACCGGCACCGCTCGGGATGACGGCTGAGCATGTGTCCGCTTTCGACAGTAAACGTCCTGCAGACGCGATAGGTGGCCACCCCTAGAGTTTACTTGGGTGGCGCACTACTGCTTCTTGAGCACCAGTTGGGTATCACTGTCTGACTTAAACTCTTTGACCGTGGAAAGGGTTTTGCCATCTGCGGAGATCTTCAGGCTGCTCAGATCAACATGCATCTTGGAGCCATTCTTATCGCTCTTGTCATCTGGTGTGAGCGACACGGTGTCTCCGCTCACGGTGTAGGTGCCCGTGCTGCTTCCCCATCTCACGGAGGCCTTGTATTTCCCGTCCGCATTGAACTCAAGAGTGAGAGGGCCAACAAAGTCTTTCATGAAGCTTGAGATGCCCTCTGCCAGCGCTTTGCCGAGCTTCTCGGAATCAGAATTAGCGGTCGATTTATCCTTCTCCGCCGCAGGGATGATATCTCCCTTCCAAACTCCCACGACCTGTTGCGAGGATGAGGCACAACCAATCGCCAAGCCCAGAACGGAAAGCAACAAAACGCGATGCAGGGTTCGCATGCTCTTCATACGGTTATTCCTAATCTCGGGTTGTCGGAAAATTACGGGTCGTCCAACCGGTCCAGCCTTCTTTCATGCTGAGAACAGAAGTGAAGCCCATCTCTTCGAGAGTTCTTGCGGCAAGGGCGCTTCGGTGTCCTCCGCCACAGTAGCAGACAATCTTCTGATTTCGATCCGCCAACCGCTCATCCCGCTTGTAGTGCTCCAAGTCTGCCTTGACCTCCAGAAAGCCCCGCGGAATATTGATGGCGCCAGCAAGGTGCCCGTCCTCAAACTCGTTCGGCTCGCGGACATCGAGGATGAGATACTCCGGGTTCGACTGAAGCTCGACAACCTCCTCAGGCGCAACTTCTTGAACTGTCTTCAGTGCCTCGGAAACAAAATCGTGGAGCGATTTGGCCATCGCTTATTTTGTCTCGTTCAAAGGAGCGAACGCTCTTTGACATGGAAGTAGAAGCTGACCAGAGCCGAGGCAAGGTCCTGGGGCTCCGCCTCGAGGTTGTGAATTCCGGCGGCAGTGACGATGTTTCCTGCCGTCTTACGATCTTCCATGAGCATGGTTGCGGCTGATTTCAGGAACATCTCTGGAACTGTGGAAACGGTGATGTTGCGAACCTCATCGATTCGAGGGTCCTGAACCCTGCAGATCAGCGATAGGTGCCGCCGCGCAAGCGGACCGAATGCGGCGGTGAGATCCCTTGCGCGATCTGGGTCTTCATAGTCCGTGAAGTTGACCAAAAGCGAGCGTCGCTTCCAACGAGTTGAGAGATAGGCAAATGCGCTGATCGGGTCCGACTCAACCGGCTCTGCAACCAGATCGTGAACTGCATCAATGATGATGCCGAGCTGAGCTCTGCCCTTTCGTGGCGGGATGTAGCGGCGGACGGTGTCTGCGTACACCAGTAGCCCAACGAAGTCTCCTGCCACCGCGGCGGCGTTCGTCATCATCAGGAGCGCGTCCAGAACATGATCCAGCTTGCGGATACCGTCGACCTCCGCCATCATGTGACGGCCGATGTCGATGCAGAGAATGACGTTTTGATTTCGCTCCTGCTCGAACTGGCGGACCACGAGCTTGCCGCGTCGAGCCGAGGCTTTCCAGTCAATCTTTCGGAAGTCGTCTCCCTCGGAGTAGTCCCGCAACGACTCGAAGTCAGTTCCCAAGCCTCGGGAGCGAGAGCGTCGGATTCCCAACTCACGAAGGCGTCCCTGCTGCTTTAGCAGATCGAACTCCCGCAGAGCAAGGATATTGGGATACACCCGAACGGCCTCCTCGGTGGGGAGGAAGACGTCTTTGAGGACAAGCCCGAGCGGACAATTCAGCCGGAGGTAGGTGCCCTGAAACTTCTCCGAACCGCGCTCCTGAGGTGTCACGTGATAGGTGAGCTCAATGATCTTGTTTGGGCGGAGGTCGATATCAAATTCTTTCTGAGTTGCCACGAACTGTGCAGGCGGTTCATCTCGCAAACGTGCACGAATCGTCTCAACTCCGTCGTTTTCCAGAATCAGGGTGATCTTGTTGGAGGCGCGAACGGACAGCACCGAATCGAACTCCCGCCTGAACACGAGGCGGCTTACTGAGGGCGCCATATAGGCGGAACCGATGGCTACGAGAATGATCAGGAGGTCGTAGACAACCGCAAGGGTGGGCATTCCGACGTATGAGGCCACTGCCGCAAACGGGATTCCTGCAGCAACCAGAATCCAAAATCGTTTCGTCGGTACCATCCCTATTGCCTCGAAGGTAGCATTCACAAGTGGATCAGGACCTCACGATCCTAAGCCCGGAGAAAACGATTCTAACTTACCGGCTCGCGGGCCTGGGAAGTCGCGTCACCGCGCACATTCTTGATCTCCTCATCGTGATCGTGATGTTTTATGGGCTTTCGCTCCTTGCGCTTCTGGTGGGCCTGGTCACGGATGCATTTGTTTCTACAGGACTCAGCCTGTTCCTCGCCTTCGCGCTTCCTTTTGGCTACTTCATCCTGTTTGAAGGACTGTGGAACGGTCAAACGCTTGGAAAGCGCGTCCTTCGCATCCGTGTTCGGATGGCGGACGGTACCCCGATCACTTTTGTCTCCGCGCTCGGGAGAAACCTCATGCGCCCGGCCGACATGTTGCCGGGACCTTACTTTGTGGGCCTCCTCGCCATCTTTACCAACCCACGCTCCCAAAGATTGGGAGATCTGATTGCCTCGACGGTGGTGTGCTACGAAAAGAGAGCAGACGCCATCTATATGGCCGCTCCACATGGCGTGGGAATCCATCCGTTAGAATCTCAGGTTGGGGACCTGCGGGGCATGACGCGTGAGGAATACTATGCTCTGCGGCGCTTCTGTGATAGATTCCCAGAACTCTCGGCGGAAACCCAAAACCGGTTTATTCGAGATCTCTGGCAGCCTATTGCCGAAAGGCGCAAGGTACCTGCACTTCCCAATGTCCACCCAATCTATCTGGCTGAAGCCACGGTGATGAAATATGGAAGGGACAAGGGGCTCCTTTGAGTTTTCCGAAAGTTATCCAGGTTTTGGCAAAAGTTTGTGGGGAATGCCTGTGGACAGATGCGAACAGTTAGGGAAGTGTTAACAACACCTAATCCAAACTTATACAGAGCTCGACTTATCCACTGGGTTTTCAACATTCGGTATGTATAGGGTTTGGAGAGTTTTGAACTCAAATTAGCCTAAAAGCCCGGTAAAGGAAGCACCCGATTCAAAGTTTTCCACCGAAAGGTTGTCTATAAGAGTAACTATAAACATTCAAATGATAGACATAGAATTCTTAAAGACAGATGGGGAAACTCCCGTGGGAATACGCCCGCTGTCAGTGAGAATGGTTGCTTTGGAGGCGTTTCGCAACTACGTCCATGAAGCTGTCGAACTGTGTCCTGGGTTCAACGTTCTTGCTGGCCGCAACGCTCAGGGGAAGACGAATTTCCTTGAGGCGCTGTACCTCTTAGCCACCACTCGGCTCCTTCGAGGTCAGCGCGACTCTGAAGCGATCCTTGCCGGCCATTCAAGGGCGATGGTGACGGCTGAGCTTGAGGGTAGCGAGACCAAGCTGTCGATGCTGTTGGAAGCGGGAGTTCGTAAGCGCGCCAGCCTCAACGGCCTTTCCCTTCCCCGAGCTTCTGACCTGATTGGGCGATTGCCCTGCGTCTGCATCAGTGCCCAGGACATGGAACTCGTCAGGGGTGAGCCAGCTGATCGTCGACTTTTTCTCGATCTGGAGCTTTCTGGACTCTTTCCTGCATATCTGCGCCACTTGACCCTCTACAAGCGTGCTCTGGAGCAAAGGAACGCCCTGCTGAGGGATTCTCGAGAGTGGATGCAGCCCTCAGAAGTGTTTGAGCCTTGGGAGGAGCAGCTTGCTGTCCATGGTTCTCAGATCCGCAGGATGCGATTTGAGTTCATAGAACGCCTGGCATTCCCAGCAGCGGAGATTCATGCCCAAATGGGGGGAGGGGAGCAGATTTCGCTTGGAATCGAAGTCAAGGATCCCTCGGTGGACAGCGAGTCTCTGCTGAAGGCACTCGCGTTGGGTAGAAACCATGATGTTCAGCGAGGCGGGACTGGGGTTGGACCTCATCGTGATGATCTGCAGATCGATATAGGCCAAAAGGAAGCAAGGCTATACGGATCGCAGGGGCAGCAGCGCACTGCGGTGATTGCAATGAAGCTGGCGACGCTGGCGATTTCTCAGGAAGAGTTCCGCACGCCGCCACTTTTGTTGTTAGACGATATTCTTTCTGACCTGGACGAATCTCGCCGGCGACTGTTGGTGGACGTTGTGCTGGAAAGGGCAGGTCAGGCGGTATTAACCTGTACAGAAGCGGGCGCCGCTGGGGCGAAGATTCTCGACGTGGCAAAGGTGTTTCACGTGGAGGCTGGTAGGGTGACACCCGGATGAGAAAGATTCGTCAGGTTCTGCCTGGAGCGATTGAGAACACGGAGATTCTCAAGGCGGCACGAGCTCAGGCTGCGATGCGGCGTTGGCCGGAAGTTGTGGGTCCGATGCTGGCTGCAAAGTCTTGCCCTGATCGGTTTGGTAGAGGGACGGTATGGGTCGCGGTGGAAGGATCGGCTTGGGCACAGGAGCTTCGGCTGATGAAGGACAAGATCCTTTTCCGGCTCAACGAAGTGGCTGGAGAACGATCCCTTTTCATAGATGTGCGATTTGGCGTGCGATCCTTGCCCAAACCGCCCGTTCCTCAGCAGGAGACTCAGGTAGTTGAAGAGAAACCAGATACGAAGGAGTTGAGCATCCGCGAAATTGCGGAGAGGCGGTTGGCGAACTGGAAGAATGAGGGAAGAACTTGAAGCTCGTCCGTCTGCCATATTCTTTGTCGCGCTCGTGCTTGGTCTCGTTTGCTCGACGGCACTGATCGCTTGCCTCGCTGCCCTTGGGCTGGCGATTATGGTGCGTGGCCTCCCGAGAAAGTGGGTCGTGGCCCTCGGATTTCTGATCGGAATTGTTTTGAGTCCTCATGTTCCCGAGAGGCTCGTCGAGCCGAAATTTATTGAAGGCACTGCAACCGTCACGTCTGTCCCTGCTGTATTTGAGGATCGGCAAACTTGCGAAGTACAGGTGAAGGACACCGTCTTGCTGGCTACCCTTCCCGCTTCTCCACCGGTGATGATCTGGGACCAGTTCCGACTTTCAGGGAATGCAAAGCCGATTGGATCCCAGCGACCGACTTTTGACCCTGTGATCGGATCCATTCGTGTTCAGAGCTTAGGAGAGGTTCGAAAGGGGCCGTGGATCGTTCAGGTTGCCGATGGGTGGCGAAGATCCTTTTTTGACTTTCTCTCTCGGTCTCTCCCAGTGGAGGAAGCTGCCTTGGCAGATGCGATCTGCTTTAGCGGGAGGTCAATGCTCGATCTGAAGACTCGAGGCGACCTAGCATCGAGTGGACTGATTCACCTTGTGTCTGTCTCGGGAGTGCAGGTGTTTGCGTTGGCAGCACTAGTGTTCTTAGGGCTTCGCCTGTTGCCCATTTCTCGGGCTTCTCAGTTGCTGGTCCTCTGTATTGTGTTGACGCTTTACGGGATTGCGGCGGGCATGCAGCCTCAGATCGTTAGAGCGACGGCGATGGTTTTGCTGGGGTATTCGTCGTATATCTTCAGTCGAGACCCTGACCCGGTTTCGGCGCTGTGCCTTTCGGGCACGGGTGTGCTTTTGTGGCGTCCAGAAACCGTCTTTGGGTTAGGGTTTCAACTTTCATTTTTGGTAGCGCTTGGGTTTGCCTTCTACTTCCATAGCCATCCAGCGTTAAAAACGGATTGGAAGACCCTGATTCGGAGGAGGTTAGCTGAATTTACTTCTGCATCCTTAGTGGTGGTGTTTGCCGCCTATCCTCTCGTGGCATACGCTATAGGGGTGATCTCACCTGGCGGACTCGTCGCAAACCTGCTGGTGTTTTGGACAGTACCGATGATTGTCGGGGCCTCATTTGTCTCTCATGGCCTTTCAGTGCTGTCTCCTATCCTGGGAGAAGGCGCCGCCACCGTGATTCTGTCTCCGCTTTGTGATTGGGTCCTGAATATCTCTCACCTCGCCTCGCTTCCATTTGCCTCCGTTGCGGTCCCTGGGTTTAGCGGCTACTGGCTGGCTATTTACTATGGCGGGTGGGCCCTCGTCTATCGGAGGCGAATTGTTCACCCCTAAGAATATTGGACTTGGGTTAGCAACGGTAGCGATCGGGTTCGTCGCTGGATGGGTTTGGCCCCAGCCGACTCGTCTGACGTTTCTTTACGTGGGCCAAGGGGACTGTGCCGTTTTCCAGCATGATGGCACTACGATTCTCATTGACAGCGGACCGTGGAATCCCAAGTCAGACGCTGGTGAACGCGTGATTGTGCCTAAGCTTCGGCAAATGGGCGTTTCGGGAATTGACCTCATTTTGTTGTCCCACCCGGACATGGATCATATCGGCGGCACTGGATCTGTCTTAAAAGCTTATCCAAATGCCATTATTGCAGCCTCAGCGTGCTTTCGAGACAATAAACAGTTGCTTAAACAACTAACAAAGTGGGGAAGGCGTCCATCTGACATCAAATGGCTGGGTCCAGAGTTGAAGGGAACGGTTGGAACCTTCAATTTGAGGATTGACTGCCCACAAACGGACCCTGATGAGGAGACGAATGATGGCTCCATGCTTGTCCGAATCGACGATGGTGCCGCCTCTGCCGTCTTCTCGGGTGATGCGCCTTCAAAGGTAGAAGAGGCGTTTGGCGGTGCGGAGGACTGGCACGCGGAAATCATGAAGGCTGGCCACCATGGCAGCAGGTCCGCCACGAGCGAAGATTGGATTCAAGCCGTCCACCCAGAATATGCGGTGTTGAGCTGTGGCCTGAACAATGAGTATCACCATCCTCATCCAACCGTGGTCAATCGATTGAAATCGGATGGCGTCAAGATCTGTAGGACCGATTTGGAGGGGGATATCCGCTTCGAAATCGCTGGAAGGCGATTTGAGAGGGTTAAACCCTAGGGGGGGTGATATATCCCCCCCCCTAATGGGGCAATGGCCTAAGAATAGAGGCGACGGCGGTGCTGGAGCTTCTCAAGCTGGTCACGCAGAGCAGCCAGGGTTGCCTTTTCTTTCTCCACGATTTCCGGTTTGGCTCGCTCGGTGAACTGAGGGTTGGACAGGCGGGCTTCCACCTTTTCCAAGTCCCCCTGAACCTTCTCCTCTTCCTTGGCCAGCCTTGCTAGCTCCTTCTCACCATCAACCAGTCCAGAGATAGGTAGATGAATGTCTACACCCATAACTGTGGTGGAAACGAACTTGTCGTCTTCAGGCTTGCCGGATCTGAGTTCCTGAATCCAGCCTTGGGATGCCAGAACAAAGTCGGCACCTTGGAGATCCCCCTCGATGTAGGCGAGTGGGATTGTTTTGATGGGCTGAAGGTCGATCTCGGCTCGGAGGGCCCGGAATGCTCGAGTGACTTCGAATGCTCGCTCAATGGTGGCCTCCGCATCTGGATTGTTGAACTCAGCTGGAACCGTTGGCCAGGCAGCGCTCATCAGAAACTCTGGTTTGCCCGCTATTGGAAGGTGGCTGAAGAGTTCTTCCGTGAGGAAGGGCATGACCGGATGCATCATTCTCAGAAACGCATCAAACGCGGTGAGAAGCACCCATTGAGGCGTCGCCTTGTCTTCGGCATTATTGAGACGGGGCTTGGACACTTCGATATACCAGTCACATAGTTCAGACCAAAAGAACTTGTAAAGCGCCTGGCAAGCCGATTGAATGTCGTAGTTATCGTATGCGGTTCGAACTGCGATTTCAGTCTGATAGAGCCTGCTGAGAATCCACTTATCGACGATTGAGAAATCGGTTGGCTTCTCAATGGGTCCCTCAATGTTCAGGAGGACAAAGCGAGTGGCGTTCCAGATCTTATTGCAGAAGTTTCTTGCTTCTTCGGTTTTCCGCTCGCTGTATCGGAGCTCTTGGTTCTCTCCGGTTTGGCTAAGCAGAGTGTATCGAAGGGCATCTGCACCGATCGTGCTGATGATTTCCATTGGGTCGACCCCGGTTCCGAGGCTCTTGCTCATTCGACGGCCATCTTCGCGCATCACAGTGGCGTAGATCATCACGTCTGAGAAGGGTTTGGCGCCGGCAAGGTCGTATCCCATCATCATCATTCGGGCAACCCAAAGGTTGATGATGTTTCGGTCCGTTACAAGGCAACTTGTCGGATAGAAGCTCTTTAGGTCTTCCGTCTGCTCTGGCCAGCCTAGGGTCGCAAACGGCCAGAGGCCGGAACTGAACCAGGTGTCCAGCACATCGTCATCCTGGCGAACAATCTTCTTATCTCCAGCCTGCTTCTGTGCGTCTTCCCAACTGAGGGCGGCAAAGTGCGACCCATCTTCCGTGTAGTAGACGGGAATTCGGTGCCCCCACCAGAGCTGGCGGCTGAGACACCACTCTCGGATATTCTCCATCCAGTTGATGAAGATTCCCTCGTATCGGGCAGGGTGGAATTTGACCTCACCACTCTTAACCGCTTCTATGATCGGGCCCGCAAGTTGCGGCTGATCGCAGAACCACTGCTCACTGAGAAGCGGTTCGATCACTTCCCCGCTTCGATCGCTGATGACGATGGGGATTTCGTGGTCTTCGATCTTGACGAGAAAGCCCTGATCTTCCAGATCTCGCACAATCTGCTTTCTCGCTTCGTTCCTGTCCATCCCGAAGTAGGGTCCTTCGAGGCTGATTCGGGCCTGTGGATCCAAGATAATCGGCATTTCGAGACTGTGACGCACTCCAACCTGGTAGTCGTTGGCGTCGTGAGCAGGGGTGATCTTCACCGCGCCAGTTCCAAAGGCTGGATCAGGGTAGAGGTCTGCGATCAGCGGGAGTTCTCGGCCCACTAGCGGGAGGATAAGCGTCTTGCCCACTTTGTCCTTGTACCGTTCGTCGCTCGGGTGTACGGCCACCGCAACGTCAGCAAGCATCGTCTCCGGGCGTGTGGTGGCAATGATGATCTCACCGCTTCCGTCGGAATACGGATATCGAATGTGATAAAGTTTGCCCAGTCGCGTTTCTCGGAGGGTCTCGATGTCAGAAACCGACGTTTGTAGCTTCGGATCCCAGTTTACGACTCGTTTGCCACGGAAGATGAGCCCGCGCTGGTACCAGTTGATGAAAACGGTGAGCACGGCTTCCGCATACTTTTCATCCAATGTGAAGCGTTCGCGACTCCAGTCGAAGGCGCATCCGAGGGTGCGTAGCTGGTTGAGGATGGTGTCGCCACTCTCTTTCCTCCATTCCCACACTCTTTCAATGAACTTCTCGCGTCCAATTTGGGCGGCGCTTGTTCCTGCTTTCCTCAGCTGCTTGTCGACAACACTCTGCGTTGCAATGCCCGCGTGGTCCTGTCCGGGTAGAACGAGTACGTTTTTGCCCAACATCCGGTTATAGCGACCCAATAGGTCTTGAATGGGATAGCAGAGGGCGTGGCCCATATGCAGAGAACCCGTAATATTGGGTGGTGGAACCGTAATCGTGTAAACGGGTTTGTCCGAATTCTCAGCAGGGCGAAATAGGAGAGCCTTCTCCCAGCGGTCATACCACTTCTGTTCGGTCACGGACGCGTCGTAGCGCGTCGGCATTGTGCTCAGGTCCATTAATGTGCTCCTCCTTGTCCATGTCGCGGACAAGTGGAGTTATTTTACTCGGTGTGAAACGCGGCCCAATGTTTCACGTGAAACATTGGCTTTCGCTATCGCCCTTCCGTAAAGAGGCTCCGGATGACTTCTTCGATGTCAACGGGCTCAATCGAGACATCAGCGACGGGAAGATGTTGAAGCAAAGATGCCATCACTGCCGCCGTCTCCGTCTGAAGTACCTCAATGACCGCCAAAGCTTCTTCAGACTCCACAACACGGCCGTATTTGGTCAGATAGGCTGCATCTACCGGTTCGGAGAAGCTGAGCCTTACTCGCTTGACGTCGCTGAACCGGTTGGTTAGGCTCTCTAGGGTCCCCTCAAAGATAACCGTTCCATGGTCAATGACCACAACACGGTCACAGAGTTCCTGGACGTCCTGCATGTAATGACTCGTGAGGAGAACCGTGCAGTTGTCCTCCCGGTGGAGCATCTTGAGGAAGTCACGAATGCGCTTCTGGCTTACGACATCGAGACCGATCGTTGGCTCATCGAGGAAAACGATCCGTGGAGAATGGAGGAGCGCAGCCACGAGTTCACACTTCATGCGCTCACCAAGGCTTAGCTTGCGAACCTGAGTGTTGATCTTGTCGCTCAACTGAAGGGCGTCGATCAGATTGTCAACTCGACGCTTGAACTTAGCTTCGTCAACTTCATACATCTCCTTGAGCACCATGAAGCTGTCCCAGGCAGGCAAATCCCACCAGAGCTGCATCTTGTTGCCCATCACGAGGGAGATCTGACGGAGCATCTCCGGCTTCCTTTGACTTGGTGTAAAGCCCAAGACGGAGGCGTGACCCGACGTGGGATGAAGGATCCCACTCAGCATCTTGAGGGTCGTGGTCTTTCCCGCTCCATTTGGACCAAGAAAGCCGACCATCTCACCTTCCTGAATGCTAAGGTCCACACCGCGGACTGCTTCAACGTATGTCTTCTCACTGCTGAAGAGAGACTTAATGCCGCCAACGATTCCGGGAGCCTTTTTGCTGGAGACGTAGGTCTTCTTGAGTTCGCGCGTTTCGATTGCAAGCACGGCTATCAGCCTACCAAACCGGGACTATAGCTTTGTCGCGATGATGAAAAAGACAATTGGAGCCGTAAACAGGATACTGTCGATTCGATCGAGGATTCCGCCATGACCGGGTAACAGCGTTCCGCTATCCTTGAGGTTGGCCTGTCGCTTGAGATAGCTTTCGTAGAGGTCGCCCATTTGTCCAAACACACCCGCAGAGAGTCCACAGAGAGCGGATATGGTTGGTGAATAGCCCAGATAGTGTCCAAGTGGCAGGGCGACCGCAAGGCAAGCTGCCACATTTGCGATTGCACCTTCAACCGTCTTCTTTGGAGAGATAGAAGGAGCCAAGAGTCGCTTCCCAAACGCCTTGCCCACAAAATACGCTGCAGAATCTCCTCCCCACAACGGAGCTACTGCCATCAGGATCGGATTCAGTGAGAATGAACCGGAATTCGGTTGAAGCTGACCATGAAGAATGAGAAGGCAGATTAGCGGGGAAACGAACCACAAAGGTGCCAAGAGTGCGCCGACCTGTGAAGTTCGATCCTTGGCGCGGATATAGCCACCCACTACGCCTGCAACAGCTAGGAAGAGGCAACCAATCGCGAGGAGTAAAACCGGAATTCCGGTGAATGCAAAAGGAGCCATGCCCGCCACAACTGTGACGAAAAGGGTCGAATAACGGGCAGGGAAGTTTAGAAGCTTCTCAAGCTCCAGGGCTGAGATACCTGCCGTTGCAAGCGCCATGAGGAGAAGGGGCCAGGGACTAGCCAAAAGGAAGGTCCCCAAAACGAACGGAATCAGACCGATCGCGGTGAGGACCCTAGACTTCAATTACTCGCCGAGTTCTTCAGGAACGCCAACACGAGTCAGCTTGAGGGCGACCTGTACCCGGTTTTCGCAGTGCAGCTTTCGCATGATCACGGAAACGAGGTTCTTGATGCTCTGCTCTCGGAGGCCAGTTACCTGGGAGATCTTTCGATTGGACATTCCCTTTGAAACGAGTTGAGCAACTTCATACTCGCGTCGGGTGAGGTCATTCCCGTTCCCATAACTGCGTCGAGTCTCACGGATGTAGGGGCGAGTCATCTTAACCTTGCCGCCGAGATCGTCAAGTGCTTCGAAAAGCTGAGCGGCACTGCTTCCGCGGCCGATCAATCTGTCGACTGGGACCTCAATGAACTCTTCGCGCTCATTCTCGCTGACAATGAGCACGATGGCAAAATCGCCAAATGCTCGAGCGCCAAGCAGGAACTGGAGGTCATTGCGATCCAGCTCGAAAGAGTCCACGACGAGGATCTGCGCACGATAGTCTTTCGCCGCATTGATCAGAGTGCGTGCGCTGTCTTCAGCGGCTACGACCTGAAAATTTCCCTGATGGTCCAGGAGACTCGCTAGCGCCTCTCCGAACAGCCCTTCCTTACTGCACAATGCAATTCTCATTAGATTTCCTCTTGCCAATTTAATTCTTATCCTTCCTATTCCCGTGCCTTCTCCTCACGAGCAGACGATCCGTCTTTTTTAGCTCATGAGCCATGAGTCCTACTCTTAGAATATCTCAACTGTTACCGAAATATGCGACCTAATACGATTAATCGCGCAAAAGAACCCCAATTTTGCGCTTTACTCGCTGCAGTGCATTGTCGATGGACTTAGTGTGACATGCCAATTCTCGACTCATTTCACGGTAGGAAAGGCCATTCAAATAGCATTTTAGGACGCCCTTTTCAAGGTCACTTAGGCTGTCTCGAACTGAATCTGGAATCTGGGCAGGAAGTCCTTCGACAGTTTGAGTAGAACGTTGAATTTCTGGCTTGGCGTGGGGCAGTACGTCCATAAGAGTGCCGTCGGTCAAGTCCTCCCCCCGCTCTCGGTGGAGCGATACATACCCGTTCAAAGGCACATGCTTTTGACGTGTTGCCGTCTTAACAGCTGTAATGATCTGTCTTGTAACGCACAATTCTGCAAAAGGACGAAACTTGCTCAGCCTATCGTCTCGAAAGTCCCTGATAGCTTTATAAAGTCCAATCATTCCTTCTTGGATCACGTCTTCCCGATCCGCACCGATTACAAAGTACGCCTTTGCTTTTGTTTCAACTAAAGGGCGATAACGCGAGATAAGGAACTCGGTTGCACCTGAGTGACCATGTTTGGCAAGGTGAACGACTTCCTCGTCGAGCATCAGCCCAAAGCTCGTCGGTTGAGTCGTACGTGAGTGACTTTCCATTGTGAAGCGACCCCTCTCCAGGTTTGTGCCAGGGAAATTGGCAACGGGAAGGTTAGCCTCAATTGTAAGGGATTCCAGAGCGGAACGGAAGCGGCTGTAATGGTAGGGGCGGTCTGGCTTGCATAAAGAAGCGCCTCCTCGCCGCAAAGCAAGGAGGCGATTGTCTTGGAAGCGAATTGTTTACGGGTTGACCGTAACTTTCATCGTTGTGGTGTAGGAAGGCTTGAGGCCGTAGAAGTCCGAAACCGTGAGGGTCACGGTATAGGTGCCTTCCTTTCGGAACTTGCGAGTAACTGACTGGCCCTCGGCATCTACTTGGATTCCATCTCGGGCATCAAAGTCCCAAGCGTATCGAAGGATGCTGGATCCTCCGAAGCCGTAGGCGCTGAAGGTGAACTCATCGCCAAGCGCCAGGTTTAGGGTGGTGCTGCCATTGATCTCACCGCGAATGGGAGTGGAGTCATCTACGATTCGGAGATCGCCGACATAGAACGTAGCGATTGTGTTTGCACCAAAGGCAATGCTCTGGATCGTCTTGTTGGTGCGATCCAAGCCAGTGATGGCCTGAAGGGGCACCGATGCCGTCTTCCAGCCCGTTTCGGAGGTGGATGAAGTATCGGCCGGTACGTAGATTTCGCTCTTCTTGCCGTCGGTCGTTGTCACAATCAGCCGAAGCGTCTTCAGCACCGGAGCTGTGACACCAGAGGCTCCGCCACCAAATCCGCCACGTCCACCTGATCCGGGTGAGCCAATACCGCCTGATCCGCCCGCACCTGGACCGCCGCGACCGCCTGGTCTACCACCGCCGCCACCCTGGCCACGGCCACCTGGAGGTGCGAAGCCGCCTGGAGCTCCCGATCCTGGGGGGGCAAAACCACCTGGGGCACCTGAGCCTGGAGGAGCAAATCCACCAGGGGCTCCGCCCGGCTTACCTGCACCGCCGCTGATGACGGAACTGTCGGCAACCTTGTAGGTGATCTTCAGCAAATTCGTCTTCACATTGAAGTCCCGGGTGACATCGTAGGGGTTTGTGAACCCGAGAATTCCACCCTGGAAGTAGTTGTGAGTCGAGATGCGTACAGAGTAAATGCCCTGGTAAGCAGTCTCGTCGGTTTCGGAAATGGTTCCGCTGCCCCACGAACGAATCGACAGCCCCTGGTCGTTAACCTTCCTGGCGGGCTGATAAAAAACTGTGCTCTGGGCCAAGGCAGATCCGCTTACGGCCGATGCCAACAATGCCAACCAAATTCTATTCAATCGATTCCTCCGCGTAGTTACGCTGCTTCTCCAAACCGGATTCGCTCAATGCCTGTTGCGCGCCCCGTTTCTCTTTCGACGCTAATGACTACCCCACAGATTACACCAGGTTCGTTTGCGACTTCAAAACGCTGCGGCAGTGTCGTTCGAAACTTCTTCAGGATGATCTCTCGATCCATTCCAAGGATGCTCCGAACAGGACCGCACATGCCTACATCTGTAATGTACGCCGTTCCGCCCGGAAGTACAACCTCATCTGCCGTCTGAACATGGGTGTGAGTTCCCACAACTGCAGTCGCTCGCCCGTTGCAGTGCCATCCCATCGCAATCTTCTCGCTGGTGGCCTCCCCATGAAAGTCGACAAAACGGTGTGGGGTTTCGATGCCTTCGAACAGTCGGTCGATCTCCGCGAACGGGTCGCCGTACCCTTCCATGTAGACCCTTCCGCAAAGGTTCATGATGGCCAGCCGCACCCCATCTTTGGTGATCGTCTTTAGCCCGGTTCCGGGAACGCCCTTTGGCATATTGGATGGACGAACAATTGGGCGCTGCGTTTGCAGATAATCCACGATCTCCCGTTTGTTGAAGGCATGGTTGCCCAGGGTGATCGCGTCGGCACCTGCATCTAGAAACTCATCGGCGATGTCGGGGGTAATTCCGACTCCGCCAGCAGCATTCTCTCCGTTGATGATGGTGAAGAGCGGTCGATACTTATCTGCCAGCTTGGGGAGGTCGTTTTGGATGGCGGCCCTACCGGGTCGTCCAACGACGTCTCCCAGGAACAAAATGCGATAGCTGGACATGAGGGTCTATTTTGCAACCTGATGGATGCGAGTTTCCCGAATCACCGTAACTTTGATCTGCCCTGGATACTCCAGGTCTCGCTCAATCTTCTTGGCGACCTCGTTCGCAAGGCGCGCAGCACCTAAGTCGTCCACTTCAAGCGGTTTCACAATCAACCGGATTTCACGACCGGCCTGGACTGCGTAAGATCTCTCAACCCCTTCAAAAGCGTTTGCGAGCGCCTCTAGCGAGGTGAGCCGTTTGAGATAGTTCTCAAGGTTCTCCCGTCGAGCTCCTGGGCGCGCAGCGCTGATAGAGTCCGCAATGATCACCAATATCGCTTCGGCCGTAGTCGGCTCGATTTCGTGGTGGTGCGCTCCCACGGCGTGGGTGACTGACTCCCGCTCGCCAAGGCTCTTAAGGAACTCCATGCCGGTGATGGCGTGCGGGCCTTCCCATTCGGGGCCGAGGGCTTTCCCGATGTCGTGGAGGAGTCCAGCCCGCTTGGCGACTTCAGTGTTGAGGCCCATTTCAGCAGCAAGATTTTCAGCAAGCCGAGCAACTTCGACAGAGTGATCAAGAACGTTCTGAGCGTAGCTGGTACGGAATCTAAGCCGACCCATGGTCTCGATCACCTTGGGAGATAGGCCTGGTACGTTTGCTCGTTCCACCGCGCGCTCACCGGCTTCGAGAATCATTCGGTTGACCTCAACCTGAGCCTTCTCATAGAGCTCCTCGATGCGGCCCGGATGAATGCGTCCGTCCACCATGAGGTTCATAAGCGCAAGGCGAGCCGTTTCACGACGAACAGGGTCAAAGCAGGAAATCACGACTGCTTCTGGTGTCTCATCGATGATCAGATCCACCCCAGTAACCTGCTCAAAGGCGCGGATGTTTCGTCCTTCGCGGCCGATAATGCGACCCTTCATATCCTCACTGGGCAGTTCCACAACGGCAAGGGTCGCTTCGGTCACGTAGTCGACAACAGACCTCTGCATGACGTCCAGAACGATCTTCTTGGCCTTTTTCTCTGCTTCCAGAACCGCCTGAGCTTCAACTTCCTTAGCCCGTCGCGTACCGATTTCGGTGAACTCAGACTCGATCCGACTCAAGTAAAGTTCTTTGGCTTTCTCTGGCGTGAGCTGAGAGATTCTCTCCAGTTCGGTATCGACCGCCTTATATCGGCCATCGAGGGACTGCTCCCTTTCGGAAAGTCGCTTGAGTTCGGCGGCTAGGGATTGCTCTCGCTCTTCAACATGAGCTCGTCGCTGCTCAAGGGATTCTTCCTTGGCGTTGAGTCTATCTTCCGTTCGTGTCAGGGATGAAAGTTTCTCTTTGGCTTCTATCTCGGCCTGTTCACGAATCTTAAGCGCGTTCTCCTTGGCTTCGAGAATGACTGAGTTTTTCTGGAGATCAATCTCCTGTTCAGCTCGCTCACCCGCGGATTGGGCTTTGGCAAGCTGCTGGTAGAGTGGGCGCAGCCATACGTAGAGCACCGTCAGCACCGTCGCTAATCCCACCCCCAATGCAATAAAAATCTGGCCCATCTTCTATCCTCGTCGCCGGGATTTGCTACGAGTGGAAGAATTGATCAAGCGCTGATTCGATCTCATCCTCGGGAAAGCCCCGAGCATAGAGAAACCTTGCCGCCTTGGCTCGATCGGGCAGAGTTCGTCCGAACTTTGCCTCCAGAGCCTGCAACATCCCTTCGCCCTCGCCGGCATTGGCGCCAGCAAGGGCCGCATCAATCATTTCTTCCGGGGCGCCCCGCTTTGTCAGCTCGGCGCGAATTCTTTCTGATCCGACTGATCGCCTCCCGGAGTAGCGCTCAATCAGGCTTTGTGTCGTTTTGGAGTCGTCTAAGATTCTACGTTCTCGAAGAAACTGAATAACGCGTTCCGTGACTTCTTCAGGGAACTCTTCCAAAAACTGACGAATTTCCGACTCGAACCGAGCCTGGCTCCTCAGCTTCTTGAGGGAGATGCCGAGAGCCAGGGTGTATGGGTCCGATTCGTCCGAAGGACTATTCTTCGGGTTCTTCTTCAGGCTCATCTTCGCTTACCGGCTCGGTGGCCAGCTTCGCCTTCTCTGCCTTAAACAGGTCTCGCACCTTTGTGTCGAGCTCTTTGAAGATGGCAGGATGCTCTTCTAGGTAATTTCGTGCATTGTCTCGACCTTGGCCAAGCCGCGTCTCTCCGTAGTTGAAATAGGTGCCTGATCTTCCGACTAGGTTCTTCATGACCGCAACATCTAGGAGATCGCCAGCCCGAGAGATTCCTTTACCGAAGATCATGTCGAACTCAGCTGTCTTAAACGGAGGGGCAACCTTGTTCTTGACGACTTTGACCTTGGTACGGGTGCCAACCTGGTCGGTTCCGACCTTGATGGCATCGCCTTTTCGCACTTCAAGCCGAACGCTTGCCCAGAACTTTAGGGCTCGTCCGCCAGGGGTGGTTTCTGGATTGCCGTACATCACACCGATCTTCTCTCGAAGCTGGTTGATGAAGATGGCTGCGGTCTTGGACTTGTTGAGACTGCCGCCGAGCTTTCGAAGCGCCTGTGACATCATTCGGGCCTGAACGCCGACAAACGAATCACCCATTTCGCCTTCGATTTCGGCTTTGGGGACGAGGGCAGCAACCGAGTCCAAAACGACGACGTCTACCGCTCCAGATCGAATGATCGCATCCATAATCTCAAGCGCCTCTTCGCCGTTGTTCGGCTGCGAGATGTAGAGCCGATCCACATCCACTCCGAGCGCTCGGGCATATTCGGTATCCATCGCATGCTCGGCGTCTACGTAAAGGGCAAGGCCCCCGGCACGCTGGGCTTCTGCGACGCAGTGGAGTGCAAGCGTGGTTTTACCGCCTGATTCTGGGCCGTAAATCTCTGTAATTCGACCTTTTGGCAGGCCGCCAACCCCAAGTGCCATGTCCAAACTCAAAGAGCCGGTGGAGATGACGTCGATCGCTTCGCGCGTTCCATCTCCCATGCGCATGACGGCGCCCTTGCCGAACGACTTTTCGAGCTGACCGAGTGCCATCTCAAGCGCTCTTTCTCGCTCGGGCCCGACGGAAGCGGCGTTGGTTGTCTTTTCTGGATTGGTAGAGGCTTTTCTCACTGGTATGGTCCTGTTTATGGGCAGACTGCCGCGAAGGACAGACCCCATATTATAGTAGTCGTTATTCTACTAAATGGTCAAACAGGGACGCCAGATTTGAGAGAATTTGTTAAGCTATCTGGTATCACCTCCGCACCGCTCATGTCCCGGTTCATCGCACTCCTTATCCTGCTGCTCTCTGTCACGCAGGTGTTTGCGGATGACCCCATCACCATCCGAATGATGGCGGGCACCGGCTACGGAATCCCGCCCAAAGAGGCGACAACCACGACGGCATTGGTGCGGCGAACCGTCTTCGAGACGTTCGAGCGGCAGAACCCTGGAATTCGCGTGGTGAATGCGGGCGGATTGGAACTCGTAGGGGATCAGGCCGACAACATGTTCCTCATGTCGATGGCTGGAGATAAATCTCCGGACGTGTTCTATGTCAATTTCCGGCAGTACTACACGTTTCTTGAGCAGGGGTTCTGTCGGCCGCTAGATGACCTGATTGCGAAGGATCCCGCTTCCATCAGCCGTATCAACTCCGCCGTCAAGAAAGTTCTCACCAGCTTTGATGGGAAGATTTACGCGATCCCGTTCTTCCAGGTGGCGATTGCGCTGTACTACCGGAAGGACTTCTACCTGGACGCAGGTCTAGACCCCAACCGACCGCCAAGGGATTGGAACGAATTCTATGAGTACAGTCGCAGGCTGACGAAACCGGGTCGATACGGTTTCGAGTTCACCACCCCGACTGGCTACCACTGGCAGAACCTCGCCTACCAGGCGGGAGGAGAGATCGTAGGACCCGATGCTGGTGGTAACTGGAGGTCGCTGATCGCCTCGCCGCAAAACGCGCTTGCCGTCGATTTCTATCGGAAATTGGTGTTGCCGCAAAAGGCGCCAGACGGATCGGTGGTTGGGCCGGTCGCGGCGGATGCGCTTGACCTCACGGATGACGTCAACAAGGGCAAGGCGGCGATGTGGTACTCGTACACCAACGATATCCTGCTCGCCAGCAGCGAGCTGCCCCCATCCATCGTCGGGATTGCGGCTCTACCCGCTGGCCCGGGCGGCCGCAGCAACGAAGTGAACGCGGGGATGTGGGCCATCAGCTCACGGGTTAAGGATCCCGCCAAACTCGCCGCGTGCTGGAAGTTCATCAAGTACTTCGCAGGCGACGAGGCGGCAAGGGCGAACACGAAGAAGTGCGTTGAGCTCGGCCTTGGGAACCTGGTGAATCCCATCTGGCTCAAGCGGTTTGGCTATACCGATCTGCTTGGCCAGGTCGACCCCAGCTACGTCGCCGCAAATGAGGCGCTCTTCGAGTCTGGCCACCCGGAACCGTACGGCAAAAACTGTCAACAGGTCTATTCGGTTCTGGACGACATCCTGGCAAGGGCGACCCTAGAACCAAACACCCCTGCCATTGACATCCTCAACAAGGCGCAGGACCAGATGAATCAGAAGCTGCTGGGATACACCCCTCCGGAAGTGCTCGCTCGACAAAGGGCATGGGCACTTGGGATTCTGCTGTGTTTTGTGGTAGTTGTCACCGGAATCAGCTGGTTTGTCTTCAAGCGTGCGCGCGGATTTAAGATTGAGGTTGAAGAGCGGCTCCCTGCCGGGTTCAGTCGGCGCAAAGTCTTCACGTTTTTGGGCTTATGTCTCTTCCCGGCGGCGGGAAGCATTCTGCTTTGGTCGTACTACCCGCTAGCGCGCGGGCTTGTGATTGCGTTTCAGGACTATCGAGTGATTCGGCCGGCTCGGTGGGTCGGGTTGGATAATTTCATCGGCGTTTTTACTCAGCCAGTGTTCTACCGGTCGATTCTCAACAGCTTCCTGTACGTGGCCCTTAGCCTCACTATTGGGTTCTTTCTGCCGATCCTCCTTGCGTTGGCCCTCAATGAAATTCCCCGTGGCAAGGTGCTGTTCCGCACAATTTTCTACCTGCCGGCGATGACCTCTTCGATTGTGGTGTCGCTTGTTTGGCGGCAGTTTTACGACAAAAGCAGCACAGGGCTTCTCAACTCGCTGCTTGCCCCCGTCATTGAGCACATCATCAATCCGATATGCGCTGTGGTGGGTCATGCACCTGTCCCAACTGCGAATGATTGGCTGGGAAATCCTTCACTGGCGATGTTTGCGGTGGTGCTGCCAGGAATTTGGGCCGGGGCAGGAGCAGGGTCGATTCTGTACCTGGCCGCGCTCAAGAATATCTCGCATGAGCGCTACGAAGCAGCCGACCTCGACGGAGCAAACTGGGTTCAAAAGATCCGCTACATCACGATGCCTGGCCTAAAGCCGCTTATTCTCATCAATCTCTTGGGAGTGTTCATCGGCGGATTCAAGGCGATGGAGAATATCTTTGTTCTCACGCAAGGTGGACCTCTGAACGCAACACGGACGATTGGACTCGAGGTTTGGCAGAACGCGTTCATGTATCTCAAATTTGGCTATGCTACGGCGGCGGCCTGGGTAATGGGAAGCATCCTCATCGGCTTTACCGTCGTTCAAATTCGATACCTCGTGAATCTGAAGTTCACGACCAGTCGCGCCTAAGTCGGCTGTGTCGGGCTAGTATGAAACATGCCTCAAGAGCATCTGTTTCAGTCCCAGCTCACTTGGACCGGTGCGTCAGCGGGTCCAACCGAGACCTACCGAAGCTATTCCCGCGAATACCAGGTTGAGGTGGATGGAAAGGTCACGCTTACCGGCTCCGCGGCGCCCCCTTATCTAGGCGACCCCGCGCTGCACAACCCTGAGGATCTGCTTCTTGCCGCAGTTGCCGCCTGTCACCTTCTCAGCTATCTTGCCCTGGCTGCCCGCAACGGTATCCAGGTGACCCACTACACCGACCAATCCACCGCAACGATGAAGATCAAAGATGGCAAGATGCGAATCGTCGAAGCAGTTCTGCGACCGAAGGTCACGGTTGTGAAGGGAACCGATATTGACAAGGCGGAGCGACTTCACCAACTCGCCAACCAGGAGTGCTTCATCGCCAACTCGGTGAATTTTCCGGTGATGCACTACCCAGAAGTTGTCGAGGGTTAGCTACATCAGGGAGTTGGGGTCCACGTCGACCACGACCTGCACGTTTTTGGGAGCGAATCCCAACAGCAGCTCACCCACCGTTTTTGACGGCGTCCCTGGGGGAAGCTTGATCAGCAGGTGCCGGCGCCAGCGATTTTGAACCCGTTCAACGGCACAGTCCACTGGACCGAGCACTTGCCCCACCAAGTCGAGGGACCGAAGTCGAATCGCGACTTCGTTGGATGCCGACACAACATCATCTCTTGATTCCCCGCTGAGCACGATGTTGATGAGCCTTCGGTATGGTGGATAGCCTGCTGCCTGCCGTTCTTCCCGGATCGATTCATAGAATCCCACGTAGTCGTGTGCCTGAGCGGTCTTGACGCTGACGTGCTCGGGGTTGAACGTTTGAATCACCACGCTGCCAAGCGCGGTTCCACGGCCCGCTCGCCCGGCAACCTGCGACAGAAGCTGGAAGGTGCGCTCTGAGCTGCGGAAGTCCGGAATGTTGAGTGACACGTCAGCGGCGATGACTCCTACAAGGGTCACGTTGGGGAAGTCGAGGCCCTTGGCGACCATCTGCGTGCCCACAAGAATATTGAGGTCACCGGATCGGAATTGGGCGAGGATGTCTTCCAGCGCGCCCTTCTTCCTTGCGATATCGCGGTCCAGACGTCCAACCTTGGCGGTAGGGAACAGTTCGGCCACCGCTTCCTCAACTTTCTCCGTGCCAACACCAAATGGATTGAGGCGCGCTCCGCCACATTTCGCGCACGCTTCTGGAGGCTTCATCTGGAAGCCACAGTGGTGACACTTCAGTCGCCCATCCTTTCGGTGATAGCTCAGCGAGACGGCGCAGTTGGGGCATTGGAGCTGATTGCCGCAGTCTCGACAGATGATGAAGGGCGCATACGCCCGACGGTTGAGGAACAGGATGGCCTGGTGACCTTCGGCGAGGGTTCGATCGATTCGACGATGGAGGTCCTCGCTCAAAATGCTTGGCTTCCCAGACCGATAACCCACCGTTAGGTCGTCGATGTAAACCTTGGGAAGCTGGGCTTTTGCCGCTCGATGGGGAATGCTGAGCAGAGTCAGCAGGTTACTTTCACTCTCCTGAAAACTCTCGACGCTTGGGGTTGCCGACCCCAACACGACTGGGCATTGGTGCAGCCGTCCCAACTCGAGGGCAAGGGCTTTGGAGTGGTATCTGGGCGAGCTCTCCTGCTTGTAGCTGGCTTCGTGCTCTTCGTCCACCACGATCAGGCCAAGATTGGAAAGTGGGGCAAATAAGGCGGATCTGGCGCCTAGGACGACGCTCACCTTGCCATCCCGAATCCGAAGCCAGGTGTTCAGCCTCTCAGTAGCGGGAAGTTCGGAGTGCAGAATCGCGACTCCCGCTCCAAACCGCGCACGGAGCTGGGCGATGGACTGAGTTGCGAGCGCGATTTCTGGTACCAGATAGAGCACCTGCCTTCCCGCCTGGAGGGCAGCAGCCGCGGCGCGAAGATACACCTCAGTTTTGCCGCTCCCAGTGACACCAAACAGCAGAAAGGGGCGAGGCTCGCGTTGGATAACCGCTTCGGAGATCGCGTCGATCGCGAGCTGTTGGGCCGGATTCGGTGTGGGCGGCTTTGCTGGAGAAGCAGAGTCCGGATCAAATCTTTCGAGCAGTCCTGCATCGAGCAGCGCCTTGATCGTCGTCTCAGTGACGCCGCACATCGCCTTGATTTCCGAGGAGGTCAGGCGAGCCGTCTCCGCTCCCTGGAGATTCATGAGCGTGAGCGCCTGGGCGGGTTTGCGCCGGCCTTCCTTCGACAAAAAGGCGTCGATCTTCTGCTCGTCACCAGAGAGTTGGAGGAGCGGATCGCCTTTGGGTTTTTCGGCAAACGGCAAAATGCGCAGCGCCTGTGAAACGATGTCTCGGTTTGCCAGCAGCCGCAGAGATCGCAGCGTTGCGGCCGGGATTCGCTTCCCTTTCTGGTCCACCAGAAATCCGCCCTGTTCCCTCATCACCCGGATGATCTCTTCCTGCATCGGCGTCAGGATTTCGCTAGGATCGTGATCCAGTATTGTCCAAGCAGTGACCAGGCGATCTCGAACGCCGGGTGGCGTCGCCGGGGCGAGCGCTACTGGCAGGGTGCACAAGTACTCTTCGCCGATAAAGGAGGCGAGGTCGATCACCTTTTCAGGGAGGGAGAGCCCCACAACTTGGGCTTGAATGGCGCGAAGTCGGCCAATGGGAAAACCAAGGGTCTGCTCGTCCGCGTCATACACGGCGGTGACAAAGCCTAAGTTGGTCTTGGGCCCCACTGGGACAAACACAGCGTCTCCGGGAGCTACGGATCCGACGGCGGCGTAGGTGTACAGCGCCTCGGCTCCGCCCGTGCGCGGGTCAATCGCAACATCCGCAACGCGCACTGTAGGCACCAGTCGAGGTTACCAGCCAATCGTGCCATGTGGAAGCGCGGTACGCTTCGCCAGATGTTCATCACGTTTGAAGGCCCGGAGGGTGCCGGCAAATCAACCGCTTTGGCTGCCGTAGCCCAGCGGTTGCGGGAGATGAACTTTGAGGTGGTCACCACCCGCGAACCGGGCGCGGGGGATTTCGGCAAGAAGATTCGAGAGATTCTCCTCCACGGTGATGACCTCGACGCGAAAGCCGAACTTCTTTTGTTTCTGGCAGACCGTTCCAACCATGTTGCCAAGCTGATTCGACCCGCCCTTGAATCTGGCGCCATCGTGCTTTGTGATCGATATGCGGATTCCACCCAGGTGTATCAGGCGTATGCGAGGGGATTGGACGAGGACTTCGTTCGGCAAGGAAATCGATTCGCCACCGGCGGGTTGCTGCCTGACCTCACTTTGCTATTCGATATTGAACCTGCTGCGGGTCTTGCGCGCATTCAGTCGAAAGACCGCATGGACAGCCTGCCGATCGAATTCCACCAAAAGGTTCGGGCCGGATTCCTTCTCGAAGCCACCTCTCAACCCGAGAGGTGGCGCATTCTGGACGCCTCCGCGTCCTCCGATGAAGTTCTTGAATCCGCCTGGGCACTGATTCAGGCAACTTTAGCGGCTAAGGGAGCCAAACTGGGATAACGTATAGGGTGCGCGACCGTGCTCTGGACCTCTGATGACGACAACCATTCTCTGCCTCCTCGCCACCGTTCAGTCACCTAACGCCGTTTTGGCGCGATTTGCGCCGGCGATGAAGGCACTTTCAGCCTTTGAGGTCAAGTTTCAATTCCACGGTGGCCGTGGCGATGTTGCCGCCGATGTCCTCATCCAGAAAGGGAAGAGCCTTCGATTTGACGCCGTTGCCAATACCGGTGACAATTTCACGCTTTCCGTGAGCCCAGCCGGATATATCGAACTGGAACGCAAGCAGAAGGTTTACGAGAAGTTTGCCTATCCGGGCGGCATTGCGATCTATCCGGCCCGGATCTCGGCACTCGGAGGAGTATTTCCGAAGTTCCTGCAGGTGGGCAGTCTCAACCAAATGTTTCCCGGCACAGCCACGGTAAGGTCGGCAGGCACGGAGGTGCTCAACGGGCAAGTGTGCGATAAGGTAAGTGTCCAGTTTAAGGGTGCGATGGGGGACACAAGCATGGCCTTTTCTATTTCTAGGGCAGGCTTGATTTACTACTATCGGGTGATCGGCAAGTCCATGCAGGGCACGATCGACCAGACCTGGCGCGTTCTGAGCTACACAAAATATCCGTCTATCCCACAATCCAGATTCGACGCGCCGGTCCCGGATGGATTCATGCCGTTTGCCTTACCAGATCGCGTCTATCCGGCTACGGTAGACGAGCCTTTGAATCTAAAGGGTTGGGTCGATTCGCGGACAGGCGCCAAATGGCAGGTTCCCGCTCACAAGCCCGTTCTGTTCCTGTTGACGAGTCCAGACAGCATGCCGGGAGAGCGAGCAGTCAAGGCCCTGCACTCATGGAAGGCCGAGTTGGAGCAGAAGGGCGTGGTTGTTGTGGTGGGAAGCGACGCAGCTTCACGTGGCGAGGCGAGCGGCAGATTGATCAACCCAGACGGAAAGAGCCGAGCCGCAATGAGCGTCCCCGCAACGCCGATGTTTTTCCTTGTCGACGCAGGCGGAAAGCTTCGAAATCTTTGGATGGGAATTGCGCCGGGCAAGGAAAAGACGATGGAGTCAGACGTCCTCCAGGCCGTGTCGAAGCTGAAGTAGGGGTTTAGGAGGCTGTCATACTGTGGGAGTGAAGGAAATCCAGGGTCGAGTGGACGCATCAGGGAAGCGGTTTGCGATTGTGGTCAGTCGCTGGAATGAGCTTGTGACCAAGGAGCTGCTGGAAGGCGCTCTCAGCGAACTTAAGCGCTGCGGCGATCCGGAAATCGAAGTCATCCATGTTCCCGGCACCTGGGAAATGCCCCCTGTCGTGAAGGCGCTCGTCTCGAGAACCGAGAATCGGCCGGACGGAGTCATTGCACTCGGATGCATCCTTCAGGGGCAGACCCCCCACGCAAAGCTTTTGGGTTCCGACGTTGGTGGCGCCTTGATGGGGCTTCAAGTTTCCTACGGTGTTCCCATTTCATGGGGCGTGCTCACTCCCGACACGCAGGACCAGGCGCTGGATCGTGCCGGCCTCAAGTTGGGCAACAAGGGTAGGGAAGCTGCTCAGGCAGCGGTTGAGACCGCCAGCGTGCTCGACCAGATTTGACATTCCACGCCGTCTCCGCCGGTCAGGCTGTCACATTCTTTGTGCTGGGGGCCATTGCCAGCGGCATCAACGCTGTCGCGGGTGGCGGGTCGCTGATCACGTTCCCTGCGCTGACGGTCGGCTTCCACATGCCCAGCAACATTGCCAATGCGACCAACTCGGTCGCGCTTTGGCCGGGTTCGTTTGCCGGCGCCCTTGGGTTTAAGAACCTCATTTCCAAGACGGCGCATCATCTCAAGGTTTTGTTTCTACCAACGCTCTTGGGTTCTCTGGTCGGGGCTCAGCTCTTCATCAGCACCAGTGCCAAGGTGTTCGACAGGGTGATTCCGTGGCTGATTCTGCTGGCTGCGCTGTTGCTGATGTTTCAGCCAACGGTGAAAAAGCTGGCGATGCGCGAGGGTCGGAGTGTTTCTCCCGTTGCCGGTGCTGTTCTCCAATTCTTTGTCGCGCTCTATGGCGGCTACTTTGGGGCGGGCATGGGCATCATGATGTTGGCCGCCTTCGCTCTGTTCATGGATGGCACAATCCACGAGCTGAATGCGGTGAAGACCTGGCTTGGGCTAGTGATCAACTTCGCCGCCTCGATCATGTTCCTTGCCCAAAACATCATCGATCCTTCCGTCGCATTGATTCTTACGCTCGGGTCCATCATCGGCGGCTTCTACGCCGCCAAGTTCTCCCAACGTGTGAACCCGGACAAGATGCGAACCGTGATCGCGATCTACGGCCTGGTGGCCGCCGCGTATTTCATGTACAAAGCCTTTCGACTCCCTTCCTGGCCCTCGATCGGGTGAACGGCACTCCACCCGAAAGGTGCTCACAGCCCAATTGCCTCGATGAGCATCCTCGCGTTGATTCGATCTTTCAATAGCCCTACATAAAAGGGGTTATGTGTGGCTAATTGGGTGAGATAGCTACTACCAGATTATGCAGATGTATTAGTCGCCCTTGGCAAACATTGCCTAAGGGCGACACTGCTGGGATTTATCCTCCGAATTCAAGTTCGCGTTTCTTTGAGAGTCCTTGAGCCGCGTTTGAGACGTCCTCCCACTGCTCCCAGACAGCGAGGCGATTGGCGTAGGCGGCACGTGCTGCGGGCAGTCCTTCTGTGCCTACGAAGAACCTCAACGGCGGAGACTGAGTGTCCACGATCTTGAGGATGGCATCGGATGTCGCCTGGGGATCGCCAAGTTCTACAGTTCCGGCATAGGCGAACATTTGCTTCCGGAGGTTCGCATAGGCGTCGATACCGTCCGAAAGTTTGAGAGACGTAGCGCTTGCGAATTCGGTGGCATAGGCACCGGGCTCGATCAGAGTCACCTTGATACCTAGCTCGGCTACTTCTTGTGCGAGACTTTCATGAATCGCTTCAAACGCCCACTTGGATGCATTGTAGAAGCCCGCAAGGGGCATCGCAACGACACCTGCGACACTTGAGACACCCAAGATATGCCCGCTGCCCTGCTCCCTGAGAACCGGCAATACGGCTTGAATAACGTGGAGCGCGCCGAAGAAGTTTGTCTCAAACTCCGCTCTGACATCCGCATCGCTTGCTTCTTCAACCGCACCCACCAATGCGTAGCCGGCATTGTTGAGGACGATATCCAGTTTGCCGAAATGTGCGTGTGCTCGCGCGATGACGGTTTTAACTTGCTCGGAATCGGTTACGTCCAGTTCTAGAGTCAGAACCGCATCGCCGTAACGCTCCACAAGATCAGCCAGAGAGGCCACTTTGCGGGCGGTGGCAACGACCCGATCCCCACGGTCGAGTGCCGCCTCTGCCCATACACGACCCAACCCACGCGAAGCGCCCGTTATAAACCAAATTTTTCCTGACATATCGTTCTCCACAAAATCTGAAGCAAATGCTCCTGATAGAGTGGTACCAGTGGCGGATTGTTTAGAGAATGTCGAATTACGCCAAGTCAGTAGCAGAAAACGCCAATCCGCTAACCGTCTCATTACTCGGTGTGCAGCGGACTCTTGCTAGCGCTGGAGTTCCTTCATCGATTTTCGTGCCCTTTCGCTCGCCATGTGTATGACCATGTCGAAGCCGCGATCTGATAGTGTTCGGCGCAGGAACAAGGCAAGTCTGGCCCCGCCACCGGCTGTATAGCGTGTTTTGGGACGGCGAGACTGCACTGCCTTGACAATGGTGGCGGCAACGTTGCTGGCCGGTTTCGGCAACGAGCCTTCGCTGATGGAGGCCATCATTTGGACATGGACGCGCGCTTCGTCCCGATACGGGCCTTCGCCCGAGTGTCGAGTCAAACTGTCCCGAGCGATTCCGCCCCATGCAGTACGCGTCGAACCCGGCTCGATAATAACGACATCGATCCCGAACGGGCGCAACTCCATGCGGAGCGAATCGCTCAGCCCCTCTAGGGCATGTTTGCTGGAGTGATACCAAGAGCCGAACGGTTCACCGATTTTGCCACTAACAGACGAAACGTTGATGATCCTCCCGGAACGCTGCGCGCGCATCGTCGGCAGGACGAGCTGGGTCAGGCGGGCCAAGCCGAAGATGTTGACCTCGAACTGCCGCCGTCCCTCATCGAGCGGCACATCCTCCAACGCGCCGTAGGAGCCATAGCCTGCATTGTTGACAAGGACATCGATTCGACCAGTCTCGTGGAGGATGGCCTCAACGGCGGCGGTCATTGACGCGTCGTCGGTTACGTCTAGCGACAACACGCGCGCCCCCGCGGCTTCGAGCGAACGCATCGCCTCGACCCGCCGTGCGCCAGCATAAACAATGTAGCCAGCTGTAAGTAAGCCCTTGACCGTTTCCTCGCCAATTCCAGATGAGGCCCCGGTT
Source organism: uncultured Armatimonadota bacterium (assembly GCA_903927025.1). Taxonomy (GTDB): domain Bacteria; phylum Armatimonadota; class Fimbriimonadia; order Fimbriimonadales; family Fimbriimonadaceae; genus Fimbriimonas. The sequence goes on along the minus strand of CAIYLG010000018.1, from coordinate 135,507 downwards.
ACCAATGTCGTTCCTGCCTTTTTGTTGTTGTCTTCAGTAAATGATATATTCATGTTTATGTGATCAGTTGAATAGAATTTGCATATCGCCGCGGGTCACGATGATAGAAGTGAAAGCGTCTGTTTTGCTTTCACGTCAGTGAGGCATTGCTAAAGGGAATAGTCTGAGAAAGATAACCAAGCCTGGTTCCTCGCCATTGACTGGGAGTCACTCCTTCCCAATCTCGAAAGGCGCGATAAAAGGAACTCGTATCCTGGTAGCCAAGCAGACAAGCGACTTCGTCAATCGTAGCGGATGGGTCTGATAGAAGCTGTCTGCCCAGTTCTTGTCGTGCTTCCATGAGAAGCTCTCGGAAAGTGGCGGCTTCCTCGGTGATGCGACGCTGCAAAGTACGCTCGCTCATCGCCAGGTCCCTGGCGACCTCCGATAATTCCGGTCGACCACTCGGCAGGCCCCTTTTAAGAACGATTTTCACCTGTTCTCGGATCGAACTGTGGGCCTGAATCTCGTCAAGTGCGGAAGCCAGTACGGGTGTGAGCATCTCCAGAAGCTCGGGATTGTGGCCGGGAAAGGGGTGATCTAGGTCCGCGGTCTTCAAGACCAGTGCATTTTGTGAAGCACCGTAGTGAATCTCGCATCCGAAATAGGCGCGATGAACATCGGAGTTAGGAGCACTGCAGGTAAGTTCCACCCAATGTGGCGTCAAGTGACGGCCTGTGCCCCGTCGTCCTAGTTCCATCAGACAGGCGAAGGCGACCTCTGTGGCGATCATGGGTTCCGGTCCTGTTGCGTGTAGCCAACCGGTTCGTATCGTGAAGGTGTTGTCTTCTTCGGTGAAATGCAACTGCTCAGGCGTGCACAGCCGCTTAAAACGTGCAGTTCTCGCGAGCCCGTCACGGTAGTCCCGAGCATAAAACGCGCACAGACTCGAAGGGGGATGTACCGCGGTCGCTGTCCCCGTCACCAACCGGATACTCAGACCAGGGTCTGCGGTCAGATCCTCCAGCGCCTTCCACAGAGAAAAATATTGCGCTGTGGTGACAAATCCTTGATCGCCGAGGTGGAGTGTTCCTGGAAGACGGGCTTGCCGGAGCACCGAAGCCGCCGTCAGCCCGATACTCTCGATCGAACGCCAGAACGCTTGGGGCACTCTGCATCTGTCGGGTGGAATGTTGCTCATCGGTTTGTCACCTGACACAGAAAGCTTGTCCTTCGTCTCCTTGGTTGGTGAGTTAGTGTAGAACCTTTCAGCAGCTATGGCACTGACAGGAAATGCCAATTGACTTGCAACTAACGCCAACCAGTCGCAAAGTGAAAGTGACGTTAGACCAGCCTTTCGCCCAAAGGCAAAATATCAAGATCAACGAAGGCGGCTGTGGTGTCAAGGACGACGAAGGCGCTCGCTACTATCCTTGACACCGGAACTCGCCTCGCTGAACAATCAAGCCCGCTTTGGGGGAAGCTGTCCTTTAAGTGCGCTTAAATCCAGGTTCGATCAAGATGTCTGGAACACAAACACTCAGCGGCTGCTCATGTGGATTAGCTCCTCGAGGTTGTCCGTGAAATATATTCTGGAAACTTGGTCAAGGTAGTTAATGCAAGCAATAGTATTTGAGCTATCGCCGATCCCAATCTCGCCAACGGCCGGAAATCTATCGAGACCACGTCCGCTGTTCATGCGAAACACTTTCGCGGTTCAAGTGGCACTACCTATCTTGGCCAGCAATTCGGCAACCCGCTCGAATGCCTCGCGCTGCTTTAGGGAGGCATCTTCAAAGTCATCAGCCTCCCTCGCGTATGCGACGGGTCCAACCGAATCGATTGAACCAAACAAATCTTTGAGGAGCTCGACGCCGGATGCCACGATTGGGTTAGAAATCGCGTTACGGAATTCCTCGGCCACCGCGTCAACTCCGCCCGGATAGTTCCGCAGACAATAGACGATGTCGTAAGCGTCTTTGGTCTTCTTGAGCTCCTCTCGTCGGCTCAAAGCAACGGCTTTCATAGAGAAGAACGCAGGAAGCGACGCAACCGAAACGCTCTGACTTGAATCGTCTGGAAGCTGAACCTCCTGGGGATTTTCGAGGGCCACTTCCATGCCTTGGATGATGCTGACGTAGACATCCTCGGATCGAATGTGCCGTAGTCCGTCAGGCGGTGGATTTCCGCCGGCAAGTAGCTCGATCAGAACTTGATAGGGCTCGCCCTCCATATCAACGCCCTTCGTATAGCGAAAGGGCTTCTTTGGGTCTTGGACAAAAAGCCTTCGCTCGAGGATTTCATGCAAGGTGTAGACCTCGTCTGCGCCTGGCTGCTTGAGGTCCAACACGACGTCGATGTCCACGGTTCCTTCATGCTTTCACTTTGCAAATTATCTGGCGTAAATATTTGCGCGCTATTTGGCGTAACCTCTCGTGGTGGAGCAACTGGCAGTACTGTCGGAAGACGCCCGAGAACTTGCTCTCGGTCGATTCCGCTTGTTGCAACCGCACATTGAGAACGGGACTTCTCTCCGCCTTGTCGCGGAGGACGCTGGAGTCCCCTTCAGAACGGCGCAACGTTGGGTTGGGCTTTACCATGAGTTTGGTCTAGTCGGACTTTCCAGAAAGAGTCGAACTGACAAGGGTGAGCCGAGAGCTGTGTCGGTTCAATTGCGAGAAGCGATTGAAGGTCTGGCGCTTCAAAGACCTCCGCTCCCCATCTCAGTCATTTGCCGCCAAGTACGCCGCCTTGCTACAGACATCGGCGAGACTGCTCCCAGCTATTGGGTCGTCTATCGAACGGTTTCCTGTTTGCCCGCCGACCTGCTTACTCTTGCTCATGAAGGCAGCAAAGCGTATGGGGAATCGTTCGAATTGATTCATCGGCGTGAAGCCGAAGGGCCGAATGCAATCTGGCAGGCCGACCACACGCCCCTCGATGTTCTTGTGCTGCGGCCCGACGGTCGAGCAGTCAATCCTTGGCTAACCGTCGTAATTGACGACTACAGCAGGGCAGTGACCGGATATTTTCTCTCGTTCGAGGCTCCATGCTCGCTTCACACTTCGCTCGCATTGCGACAAGCGATTTGGAGGAAAGGAGATTCTCGGTGGGTTGTTTGTGGCATCCCCGATGTTCTCTATACGGACAATGGAAGCGACTTCACATCACGCCACCTTGAACAAGTCGGTGCGGACCTCAAGATTCGCCTGGTGTTCTCAATTCCGGGCAGGCCCAGAGGCAGGGGCAGAATTGAACGGTTCTTCTCGACCGTCAACGAGATGTTCCTTTGCGAGCTCGAGGGCTATGCTCCCCCGGGCGGCAAGATGCGCGGAAAGCCAACGCTGACCCTTGAGGAACTTGACGCGAGATTTCGCACGTTTCTGCTCGACGCCTATCACCGCCGTGAACATAGCGAAACCAAGGAAAGGCCCGTGGAACGTTGGGAAGCAGGTGGCTTCTTGCCCCGAATGCCTGACTCGCTTGAACAGTTGGACCTGCTGCTGATTCGCGTGGCGAGGTCGCGGCAGGTTAGAGCCGATGGAATCTACTTCCAAAGTCTTCGATACATTTCAACCACGCTGGCAGCTTATGTAGGCGAAACGGTGACCCTTCGGTACGACCCTCGGGACATGGGTGAGGTCCGAGTCTTTCACGAGGAAAAGTTTTTGTGCCGGGCGGTTTGCGCTGAACTGGCTGGAGAGACTGTTCCCCTGCGCGAGATTATCACCGCTAGAAATCGCAGGCGGCGCGAATTGCGTGGTGTCCTGAAGGACCGTCAGAAAACTGTAGACACCCTGTTGGAACTGAAGTGTGGCGAGGTCAAGGAGAAGCCAGATGAGCCACCAAACCCAACAGCCAAACAACCACCAAAGCGGGCCACCTCAGAACTCAAACGATATCGGAACGAGTAACAAGCAACTCTCATCAATGGTCGAAACGCTGGAACATCGGCGGTTCGTTGAGTTCTGCGACGCTTGTAGACGCTATCGATATATTGGCCTTTGCTTCGGAGCGCCGGGGGTCGGAAAAACGCTGTCTGCAAGGCATTACAGCCGGACGGACGGCTCGGGTGAATCTAAATCGCTTGAAACGGTTTTCTACACCCCTTCAGTTGTGAACACACCACGCGCCATCGACCTCGCAATAAAGCGCTCTCGTGACCTCAACAGAAACCTTGCAAAGCGGCCTTTGAGACTCGAAATGGAGGAGAAGCTGAACAGTATTCGACAGAGAGATGAGGATTACAAGGCTGAGGTCCTGCGCCAACACGACTGGTTCTCAAAGCCGGTTCCCGAACTCAGACCCACGTATGGCGAGGTGGCCAAGGCGTACTCGATAAAGGAAATGGAAATCGCGGACCCCACCGCGCTCATTCTGGTTGACGAGGCTGACCGATTACGCATGGCAAGCCTCGAACAAGTCCGTGCAATCTTCGATTCCGGGGATATTGGCATGATTCTGATTGGGATGCCGGGCATAGAAAAACGGCTCGCACGATATCCCCAGTTCTATTCTCGAATCGGTTTTGTCCACGAGTTTCGACCGCTCGCCGCGAACGAGATTCGCGACCTTTTAGAGAAAGGTTGGGCGCCTCCAGGGGTGAATCTTCCCGAACAGCCACTCGGTTCGGAAGCTGTCGCGTCAATTATCCGAATGACAGCAGGCAACTTCCGATTGCTGAACCGTCTACTGACTCAAATCGAGCGGATTCTTGAGGTGAACTCACTCCAAGAAGTAACGAAGGTGGTTGTGGAAGCAGCTCGTGAGAGCCTTGTAATTGGAGAGGCCTGAGTCTCACTTACGCCATTTATCGCGCAAATATTTGCGCCAAATAATTCGCAAAGTGACACGGGTTTACGGGACCTGTCAGGGTTGGGAGGACTGCAACGACTTCGACCGTCTAAAAGATGATCCGCTGTTCGGTTTGGCATTAGGCGACAAGCCGGCGTCGCAGCCGACCCTTTCGCGTTTCGAGAACGGATCGTCATCGATGTGGACGCGACGGACGATCCCGCTTACGGTCAGCAGGAGCTGGAGTTCTATCACGGGTTCTACGGGCATCACTGCTTCCTGCCTTTGTTCGTCTTCTGCTCAGCAGACGGGTCGGCGCAAGAACTGGTGGGGGCGATTCTTCGTCCGGGGAACGTCCATGCAGGAAGAAGATTGGCGGCGGTTTTGAAGCGTCTGGTGCGGATGCTCAAAGAGGCGCTTCCCAAAACTGAGATCCACTTTCGCGCCGACGCGGGATTCGCCTTGCCCCAGAGGTACGAGACGTGCGAGGAGTTCGGAGTCTCCTATGTCATCTCGCTGGCGCGCAGTTCTCGGCTTCAAGAGATGGCGGCTCCCCTTATGAAGGAGGTCCGTGCGGAAAAGGAGAAGCAAAGCGCCAAAGTTCGCCTCTTCGGCGAGATCTCCTACGCGGCAGCCTCTTGGACGAAGGAGCGGCGGATCATCGTGAAGGCCGAGATCATGGACAAAGGTGAGAACCCCCGCTTCGTCGTCACCAACCGAATCGGGGATCCCTAGACGCCCTACGAGGAGTACTGCGACCGCGGCGAGTGCGAGAACCGAATCAAGGAGATGAAACTCGACCTCCTCTCGGAAGTGCGCCGGATGCTAACCGGAACCGGACTCGCCAGAGCAACTCTGGGCCAGATACGACTCAAGCTGCTCAAAACGGCCGCCCTCGTTCAGACGAGCACCCGAAGAATCCTCGTCAGGCTGCCCAGGGGACATCCGCACGCCGATCTCGTCCAATCTCTGCTCGCCTAAAGCAGTTGCCCTGCATGCATCCAACTACTGGGACCGCCCGCCCGCATGGGACGAAACCCAAAGCCTCGAAAACCGGCCAGACGACGGGACGCGCACAGCAGTATCTCCCACAGAACCGGCAATCTCACCCGTGAACGCTATCTGCGGTCCTCTCAGAACAACTGAACAGCATTCCTTTTGCAAAAAAAAACGGAGGACCTAGCCCGCATGAATAATGCGGGCTAGAAGCAGAATTTGCGGTCAGAAAACATTTAGCAGTTTTGTGAGAGCCTATCTCGGAGACTTTTCGCTGTTGAATTCCCTTTGCGGCAAGATCAAGGAGTGGACGAGAGATTAGGTGGGAATGCTTGTGTTTTGGAGTTTGTAAAGTCCACTGATAGACTCTCTCCAACATGCAAGGTTCTCTTCACATTGCGGTGGTAGGGCTAGGGTTCGGTTCTGCGTTCGTTCCAATCTATAAGGATCATCCTCTGGTTGGCAAGGTGATTCTGTGTGACGCTGATCCCGAAGCTCTTCGAGTAGGCAACCAGAGATTCGGACTTGATGGCGGCTACGCTTCGTTGGATGAGGTGCTGAGGGACGAGACGATCGACGCGGTCCACCTCCTCACGCCGCTTCCCCTGCATGCAGAGCAGACGCAACAGGTGCTTTCTGCGGGGAAGCACTGCGCGTGTGCTGTGACGATGGGGCTCAACCTGGAAGAAGTCGGAAACGTCCACCATGCCGCTCGGCGGAGTGGGTTGCGATACATGATGATGGAGACCGGTGCGTATACGAAGGAGTATTTCTTTGCGCGTGACATGCGCGATGCCGGCCAGTTTGGGACGATCAACTTTGCTCGTGGTGACTATTACCAAGACCTAGAGGCTCCGTATCCCGCGTACTGGCGAAGCGTTCCGCCCATGAAGTACGCCACCCATTGCCTTGGGCCGATCCTGTCTCTATTGGAAACGCGCGCCACATCGGTGTCCTGCGTGGGAGCGGGCACGATGAGGCAAGACCTTCTGGAGGATCCCTCCAATCCCTTTCCGATGCAGGTTGCCCACTTTCGAGTCGCGAACTCAGATGCGATCGTTCAGATCAATCGAGCTTGGTATCAGGCTGCTCACGCGTATGTCGAGTCGTTCACCATTATCGGGGAGCATCAGTCGTTTGAGTGGAGCCAGCTAGACACCGAAGACCCCGTGGTCCACACGCTGGGACGTGTTCAGACTGGAATTCGCTGGCGAGATGTTTCTGCGCAACGACATCCCACTCCACCCCGACCTGACCTACTCCCAACCGAGTTGGCGGCTTACGCAGACGGAGGACACGGTGGATCTCACCCGCATCTCGTACACGAGTTTGTCTCGTCGATTGTCGAGCACCGCCCTTCGGCTGTGAACGAGTCGGTCGCCGCAAACTGGACCGCCGCTGGGATCTGCGCCCACGAATCGTCTCTGCTCGGTGGCGAGTGGGTGATGATCCCTCAATACGGCTAAGCGCTCGAATTTGGGAACCTTGACTTGGCGCTAATGAGCCCATGATGGACGTAAGTAGGTCCTGAACTTGCAGCAGTGTGCCTGTGATGGTCACACTTGAACGCAATGCTCCGGGAATTCAAGGTGAGTCGAGAAATTCGCGCGTCGGTAGTGACTTGCTACGGACTTGTTGCGGCGTCTCCCTTGTTAGTCCACTTGTTCCGGCATCGAAGTGCGCACTCTTCCTGGATTTCGAATTGCATCGGGCTGGCTGTGGTTGTTATCGGGCTCACGGTGATGGCGATGATGTTGAAGTTCAGCAGAGTCGTGGCCACTTCGCAGGGAATCGAAGCTTACGACTGGCTGGGCCGACTTAAGTTTGCCCTGCCCTACTCTGACCTGACCGCATACAGGCAGTCCTCACGTTCAAACTGGCGCGTGGCGACGGAAGAAAAGGAATACAAACTCCCAAACATTGAGTTTGACGACTTTCATCGCCTGATGGTCTCGAATGCAACGCAAGCCTTGCGGGCAAAGCGATGGAAAACGGGTCAGGTTCCATCGGTGGCCGAAGTCGATGAGCCGCTTTTCGATGCCCGATCATGGATCATTAGCGTCGGCACATTAGGCTGCTTCGCGGGAGTTTTGGTCCACTTCTGCAACAGTGCCGCGGTCATAGGCGGTTTTGGTACACGCATTTGGAAAGAATTCTATCAACTAAGAGACGTCTCGGCCAGACTTCGCATGAACTCGGAGTCGATTTCCGAAACGCGGTTCCGAGGCGGCAAATCCATAAATTGGCCAGAGGTTCAGGCCGTATTTCAAGTTCAACAAGGCGGGGCGAGGTGCTTCGTAGTGACAAGTGAAGACGAGTCAATCTTCATCCCGCCTCACATCGCTCGAGATCTCGAAGCGATGCGAAAGTTCTTCTACTCGATCCCGCAGGGGACGCTCTGCGTGAACTTCGACGAGAAATCCACAAAGGGCTATCGACGTCGACGACGCAGTACGTTTGGTAGAAAGCTGGAACCAGCGGTCGGGCTTTAGCTTTAGCTGTTATCGCACCTGTGGCCCATCGTCACGTCGGATGAACCAGAAACGCGGCTGGTAACCTGAACTCGTGAATCCGGCCCAAGAATTGACCCTGAATCATGGAGAGCCGATCAAGAATCGGTTTTTCTTGGCTCCCATGACAAACTGCCAGAGTCATGCCGATGGAGTCCTGTCGGAGGAAGAGTATCACTGGCTGACCCTTCGGGCGCAGGGTGGCTTTGGCCTGACGATGACCTGTGCAGCCCATGTCCAGGCCGCTGGGCAAGGCTTCCCTGGCCAGCTTGGCGTGTTTTCAGATGAGCACCTCCCCGGTTTAACCCGACTTGCGAAGGGAATAAAGCATCTCGGAAGCAATGCAAGTGTTCAGCTCCACCATGCGGGGGCTCGATCTCCGAAAGATCTCGTTGGGGTTCCTGTGGCACCGTCGGACGACCCTGAATCCGGAGCTCGAGCTTTATCCACATCAGAAGTTGAACAGCTTATCGAAGACTTTATTTCGGCCGCGGTTCGATGCGAAAAGGCAGGTTTCGACGGAGTCGAGATTCATGGTGCCCACGGCTATATCCTTTGCCAATTCTTGTCCCCAACTTCCAACCTGCGAACCGATTCCTTTGGCGGTAGCTTGGAGAATAGATTCAGCCCGATCAAGAAGATCCTTGAGGGGATCCGTGATCGGTGCGGCACAGATTTTCAGGTGGGGTTGAGACTCTCCCTTGAGAGGTTCGGAATCAATGTGGCGGAATCGATCGAAGTTTCCTCGCAGGTTTTGGCTGATGCCCGATACGACTATCTTGACCTCAGCTTATGGGACGTACTCAAGGAGCCAGAAGAGGATGAATTCAAGGGCAAGACGCTGATGTCTTACTTCACCGACCTCCTACGGAACGGAGTGCGACTCGGGGTTGCTGGCAAGATTGGTTCGGGTGCGGTCATTCAACGGATGCTAGACGAAGGTGCCGACTTCGTCAGCATTGGCCGTGCCGCCATCCTCCACCATGATTTCGCGAACCAAGTCTTAGCCGATCCCGGCTTTGAACAGCATTTGCTGCCGGTGAGCAGGGACTATTTGTCTCGCGAGGGGCTGAGCCCGAAGTTCGTTGACTACATGGGCAAATGGCCGGGATTCGTAGAAGGCTAGCGTTTTTCGACTGCCGCCAACACCGCTGGCTCCAACCCGAGTTGAAGTCCGATGCTGATCGGCTCCACTTGCTGAAGCACGACGACATACAGATCCAAGGCAGGGTCAACCCAAAAGAAGGTGCTTGCGGAACCACTCCAGCCATACTCTCCTGCCGCGGGATCGGCTTGGCCGGCGCTTTGCGACATCCTCACGGAAACCCCCAACCCAAACCCGAGCCCGGGTACTTTGAAGCCTCCCAAAGTCATCGGCAAGGCCGAAGGCGGTAACTGATTGGAGGTCATCTCCGACACCGTTTCCGGTTTGAGGATGCGTACGCGTCCTAGCTTTCCCTTGTTTAGAAGCATCTGACAAAAGCGGCTGTAATCTCGGGCAGTCGAAACCAAACCTCCGCCTCCAGCGAGGAAAACGGGACGCTGCAGAAGCCTTGTTCTTTGCGGAACATCGGTGGGGTTCAGGAGTCCAGCGCCAGGTCGCCAATAGTTCGTGGTGAGTCTATCGAGGTTTTTTGGGCTTATTTCAAAATCGGTGTCCCTCATGCCGAGGGGCCGAAAGATACGGTCCCGGAGGAAGAGATCGAGGGTTTGACCGCTGACGATTTCGATGATCCGCCCAAGGACGTCTGTAGCGACGCTGTAATTGAATTTCGTTCCGGGTTGACTGACAAGGGGCAGGCCCGCCAATTGATGTACAAACGAAGGCAGGGCCTCGCGACCATCCTCAACGTGGCTGTCCATGTAGGTCTTGTCGACTGGGCCTCCACCTGGAATTCCATACGTGAATCCTGCCGTGTGTCGCATCAAGTCGCGGACTGTGATAGGCGTTGTCGTAGGGACACCGGCAGGCACCGTGCGGTCATAGACTTTGGTGTCCGCAAACTCGGGAATGAACTTCGAGATCGGGTCATCCAATCCCAGTTTTCCCTGTTCTATCAGGATCAACGCTGCCACCGTTGTAATCGGCTTGGTCATCGAGTAGATCCTGAAAATCGCATCGGGCCGCATCGGCCGTTTTGCTTCACGGTCCATTTGCCCGAATGACTCCAGGTCCGCAACCTTGCCATGGCGACCGATGAGAACAACAACTCCTGGGGTTTGGTTCTTATCGATTGCTGACTGAACGATTTCGCGAACGCGCTGGAGTTTTTCCGCGGAGAGTCCAACATCTGCCGGGTTCACCCTTGGCAATTCCGATTTCTGCCCGAAGGCTGAGGCGGTGAGGAGTGCCAGCGTCAAACAGATCGTGCGCCTTTTACGGATAGCCGTAGAGATTAGTTGATGTCCCATCTGCAACACGACCCTACGACGGTCCATATTGAGGCCCGGTTTCACGAGCGCAACACTCGAGACACATCGAGTGTTCATGGTGCACGGTGACTTGGATGCCGTGAAACGAACGTGACGACGACTAAGCCAGAACATCTTATGTGGTGTGGACCTTGGGGAACCCCCGTTCTTCTCTGGGGTAACTTCGCAGGCGATGGGCAGTTCAAAGATGATTCTGGCACTCTTCGCTGGGTTGGCGATTTCTGGCTTCGCTCAGGCGGAGGGAGACCAGCGGTTTGTTGAAATCGGGAATTTGAAGCTGCGATCCGGGAAGACCCTCAATTCCTGCCGAGTGGGTTATCGGACGTTTGGAAAGCTTGACCCGCGCGGCACCAACGCGATCCTGGTGCCAACCTGGTTTCTCGGCACGACCAACGACCTTAGGAACTCCTTTAAGAGCGGCGGACTCGCCGACAGCTCGAAATACTTTGTGATCGCGGTTGATGCCCTCTCGAATGGAGTCTCAACCTCCGCTTCGAACAGCCGAAGTCAGCACGGAGTGTCGTTTCCCACCATCACGATCCGCGATATGGTCGAGAGCCAACATCGGATGCTCTTGAAGCTTGGGATAAAGCACCTTCACGCCGTCATGGGGATCTCAATGGGTGGCATGCAGACCTTCCAATGGATATCTGCCTACCCCGACTTCATGGATTGTGCGGTACCGATCGTCGGATCACCGCAGCCTACATCTTATGACCTGATGTTCTATTCAGCGGGACTGAAAGCGGTTAGGCAGGCGATTGCCCATAAAGCATGGGCTGCATCCTTGATTCGCACCTACGCTGACTTCTTCTGGCTGGGCCTAAACACTCCTAGATACTACGTGCAGCACACCAAGCGTGAGGATGCCATTGGAAGTTTTGATGGATTTGAAAAGGCTCTCCTGGCATGGGATCCTTACGATATGGCTTCGGGCTTGAGTGCCCTCTGCACTCAAGATATCTTCAAGCCGTTTGGTGGGAGTCAAACATCGACGGCGGCCGCAATACATGCGAAGGTGTTCATCATTGTCTCGACCCAGGATCACTGCGTGAACCCAGCCCCTGCACTTAAATTTGCAGAAATCTTGATGGCCAAGACTCTGGTTCTGACCGGCGACGAGGGCCACTCCGCACCCGGGGCAGAAATGTCCAAAGTTGGGCCGGCTGTCGACGCATTTCTATCTGAGAAGTGATCCGTCAGCTGACAGGCGGTTAGAACTCGAGACGCGTGGCTTTCCGCCCCGTTGTGAGTTCCATGAACTGAAGGGCTCCCCATTTCGTCGTAGGGGTGATAGCGCCGTGTCAACTGTAGTCGTCACCGACCAATGTTCTCGGAGCTGAGCTAGGGCAGCTATCACAGAGACTTTAAGATGACCGCCCTCCTACTCGCCGTCCTTGCCCTATCCAATCAGAAGCTTCGAACGGAGTTTGCATCGCCTCCAGACAGTGCCCGCCCTTGGGTGTATTGGTACTTCATGGAGGGCAACATGACGCGGGATGGCATGACCGCTGACTTGGAAGATATGAAGCGCTCGGGGCTGGGTGGCGGAATCTTTTTGGAAGTCAACATCGGGATTCCGGTTGGTCCCGTGAAGTACATGAGCCCACAGTGGCTTTCGCTCGTTGGCCATGCGGTCCATGAAGCAGGCCGTCTGGGGCTCGGCATTGACCTCGGAACGGGACCGGGCTGGTGCGGGACGGGTGGGCCTTGGGTCACTCCTGAGCACGCGATGCAGCATCTCGTCGCTTCTCAAACCAAGGTTAAAGGTCCAAGCCACTTTGAGGGGACGCTGGCGCGTCCGCGTCCAAGGGAGCCGTTTTTCGGACGGAGCACTCTCACACCCGAGTTGCTGAAGCTGTGGGAGGATTTCTACCAAGACGAGGCGGTTGTGGCAGTACCGACCGCATTACTGGGAGCCAAGATCGAAGATCTTGACGGGAAATCCCTGGTCTACAGGGGAGCCTATTCCTCCCAGCCCAACGTGCCCGCCTTTCTCAAGCCGAATCGTTTGGAGGGACCAGCAGGGTCTGCTGTGGATTCAAAGTCCGTCATTGATCTCACCTCAAAACTTTCCGCTTCGGGTGAGCTGACTTGGGACGTACCTGCGGGCAACTGGACAGTCTATCGATTTGGAAGGACACTGACGGGACAAACGAGTCGCCCCGCTCCAAACCTGGGACTGGGATTCGAAACCGACAAATTTGATCGCGAAGGGATCACCGCTCACCTGGATCATTTCATCGATGCAATCGTTCAAGAAACCGGTCCGAATCAGACACCGGGCAGGGGGCTCACCGCTCTCCACTTCGATAGTTGGGAGATGGGTTCGCAAAATTGGTCGGCGAAATTCCGCGATGAGTTCAAAGCTCTGCGAGGCTACGACCCGCTTCGGTACCTGCCGGTGCTCGCTGGTGCGGTCGTGGACTCGGTGAACATTTCGGAGAGATTTCTGTGGGATGTTCGGCGCACGGCTCACGAGTTGGTGATCGCGAATCACGTTGGAACCATAAAGCGCCGGGCAGATCAGTACGGGCTTGGCCTTTCCCTTGAACCGTATGATCTGAACCCAACTGCGGACTTGGACCTTGGTGCGGCGGCAACTGAGCCGATGGGTGAATTCTGGTCGAAGGGATTTGGCTACAACACGGAGTACAGCTGTATCGAGGCCGTTTCCGTTGGTCACACCAACGGTAAAAAGGTAATTGGCGCGGAGTCGTTCACGGCTGACGATGGTGATCGCTGGCTGCAGCATCCTGGTTCGATGAAGGCTCAGGCGGATTGGGCGCTGGGCTGTGGGATCAATAAAATCTACTTCCATCGCTACGAGCATCAGCCGGAAACAAACGTCTATCCGGGGATGACGATGGGACCATACGGCGTCCACTGGGAGCGAACCGAAACGTGGTGGGATATGGTGCCCGCGTTTCATCGATATTTAGCCAGGTGCTCTCACCTGTTGCGACAGGGTTTACCGGTTGCGGACATCCTCTACTTGATTCCTCAAGGCGCTCCCAACGTTTTCACCGCTCCAAATGACGCCACGATAGGCAACCTGCCTGACCGAAGGAGATTCAACTTCGATGCCTGCTCGCCGGACCGACTGATCGCCGCGGCGAAAGTTAAAGACGGCCGCATCGTGTTCCCAGATGGGATGAGCTATCAGCTGTTGGTGCTTCCAAGGGTCGATGCGATGACCCCTTCTCTTGCTTTGAAGCTGGAAGAGATGGTTAGAGCGGGTGCATCGATCGTCTGTGGACGACCGAAGCAATCGCCGAGCCTGCAAGCTTTCCCAGAGGCGGACACGCGACTGAACCATGTCTGCGATAGGTTATTCGGAGACAGCGCACCTGGCACCGCTCGGAAGGTGGGGAAGGGCACGGTTTTTGTCGATCATGTTGCCGAGACGCGCCCGGTCGACCTGTATGGTTCGCAATGGATCTGGACAGATGAGGGAGACCCTACCGTGGCGGCCCCGATTGGGGATCGGAACTTTGAAATTCACTTCTCGATGGCTCCGGGTAAGCATCTGAAGCGAGCCCAAGCAGCTTTCACTGCTGACAATCGATTCCGACTCGTGGTGAATGGCACTCAGTGTTTGGAAGGCACTGACTTTCACAAGGTGGGCTTGGCCGATGTAGGATCACTTCTCCGAGCAGGGGACAACACGATCCGAGTACTCGCCGCCAACGATGGCGACGCTCCCAACCCAGCCGGAGTGCTGGGCAAAATCGCGATCGATTATTCCGATGGGAGTTCGACCGAAGTTCGAACTGGGCCAGGATGGAAGGTTTCCGCCCGGTTCAAGCTGAAAGTGTTGGGACCTTGGACGATGGGGCCTTGGGGGCTGAACTCGCAGAGCCTGCCTTCGCCTTCCATGTATCCGGACTACTCGACCACAGAGCAGATTTTGCAGAACGATCTCCACGTTTCGCCAGATTTGGACAGTGACGATTCGCTGAGGTATTCACATCGCAAGCTGTCTGACTCTGACCTGTACTTTGTTGCCAACCGTACCGGTTCGGACTACAAGGGCGAAGCGCTATTTAGGGTCTCGGTTGGCACTCCTGAGTGGTGGGATCCGATCACCGGAAACTGCCGCCCGTTACCTAAATGGAATCGAAGTCACGGAGTCACCATGATCCCGATGCACCTATCAAAGGATCAGAGCGGCTTTATAGTGTTCTCCCGTCACGCGAGCCAGGCACAGGCTGCCGCGACAAACTTTCCGGAACTACATCCCGTCGCGGCCATTTCGGGAAGCTGGGTAGTGTCGTTCGAAAAGCGATTTGGTGGACCCTCCTCTGCCAGGTTTGGTCATCTCTCCGACTGGAAAGAGAACTCCGATCCCGCCATTCGGTTCTACTCGGGCAAAGCGGTCTATCGGAAGAAGTTCGACGCACCCGTATCCGCTCAGCGCGCTTTGGTACTGGATCTTGGATCGGTGTGCAACGCGGCCAGCGTTCGGTTGAACGGAGTCAACATCGGCACGGCGTGGTGCGCGCCATTTAGAGTTGAGATTCCGAATGGGTTGCTTAAGGCCAAAGGAAACACCCTGGAGGTGACCGTTGCCAACCTTTGGGCCAACCGCTTAATCGGGGATTCTGCCCTTCCTGAGAACCAGCGCGTCACGCACACCACATGGCAAACCTACGGGGCCAAGGACCCCCTGCTTCCCTCTGGATTGCTCGGACCAGTGCGCGTGCTTCAGCTATCCAATTGAAGGATGCAAACGGGCAAGACGCGCGGCGACCTTGCAGGCGCCACCCCAAGCTTCAATTCCGGACTTGGTGCCTAGCTCTTCGCTTCTTGAACAGCTTCTTTCCGATCCAACCAAATAAGGGCAGCAACAGCGTGGTGACGATCCACTGCCAATTGCCTGAAAAGAAGTGTCTGATTCGAGTTGGAAGAGGGTTATTGACCTTGATCGTGTCGTCGAACACTCGAACCGCAGTAGGTCTGTCCTTCCCGTCGATTGTGATCAGGGCATTGAGTGTTAAGTGCAGTTTGCGAGTATCTTCATCCGACTCCAGTGCTTTGATGCTCCAGTTCCAGGTGGCATCGGTGGTGCCACTTACCGCCTGCATACTGGGTCCAATTTTGGTGACGCTCAGGCCATCACCAACGAGGTCGGCTTCCATGAACGGAGACCACTTTATGGAGTGGCCTTCAACAACTCCAGCCTCTTTGTTGGCCTGCAAGATATCCGCCTTAATGGCATCGATCGTTTTGTTGGGGGAAAGAATCAGGGCAACATCCGCGGTGTGGCCCGTGTCGATTTCAGCGGGGTGATTGAATGCGATATTGCCATTCTGCATCTGTGCGATGGCCTTATCGACGGCTGACTGTTCGACGTTTTCGGCATTGTTTGCGGCTACCTCTGGCCTCACCGCTTGGATCTTGGATAAGTCGTCTGCCTTCGTTCCCTTGTCCTTTGACATTGCATCGATAACATGGTCAAATGCCTTCAGATCAAACTTGGGATCCTTGATGTTGATACCTTTGCGCTTTGCAGCCGCATCAAACTTGCCAATCAAATCACTGTCCGCCATTCCTGGCTTTTGTTGGAAGGCGTCCAGCAACGACTTGTGGCTGTGGCCGGAGGACATGCTTGGATGGGACGGGCTTCCCGCTCGACAAGACATCATCGTAAGAAGAATGACGACGCCCGGGATTATCGTAAAGGCAGTCGTGATCCGCTTCATAGTCCGTAAATTCTATCAAGCGACACCGAAATCAACAAGCTGGCTACTCACATACCCACAATAGCTGCGATCATAGGACCTAAAGAGGGAGACTGCCCAAACGCCACTCTCATCGGAGCTGAGTCCGCAATGAGTCCAATTTCACTCAGCTCAACAAGGAGTGGACCGACGACAACGGCAAGAAATTCCGGCAACGCTTACCGGAGCGTACGAGAGCAGGGCTGGCGTATTGGCAATCGACAAAAACCTCATCGCGAATGAGCTGAGAAATGGTAGACCTCTCCTGGTATGCAATTTGACTCACTGCATGGTCATCACAGCGGTTGACTACATTCCAGGTGAAGTCATCAACATTGGAGTGTTTGATCCCTGGCCATTGTCACCTTCGAAGCGATTTTTGAGTCCCGCTGAAGGGAGACAAAAGGAAGTTGGTGGTCAATGCACGTTCATCGGAGCGTTCTCGGTTGAAGATGTCCCGGAGTATATTGCTCGGGTCTAGCTTCAATTTCCAAAACTCGGTGCCAGTGATTTCGCAAAGGCGACACCTAGCCGTCAAGAGAAGTAACCGGCACTCTCCAAGTCTTGGAACAGGCGGGACTGGTCGGGCTTCCACCCGAGGGAGTGTCGAGTCCATTCGCTTGAAGATGGATTGTCTAGTCCCACGAACGGAGACAGAAAACCAAAGTGCTTCGCGGTCTGGTTCCTTGCGATGCTGACTGCCGGAACATTCAGCTTCTTGCCAATGAACTCTGCGATCTCGCGAAAGGGTATGGAAGTCTCGTCCACGGCGTGATAGATCGCTCCCGGCATTCCTTGCTCGACGGCGAGACGAAATAGTCGCGCCGCGTCAAGGCGGTTCACCGCTGTCCACCGATTAGAGCCGTCCTCAACATAGGGAGAAGCGTTCTTCTTCTTAGCTGCCTGAATCAATTGGGGCACAAACCCATGGTCTCCCGGCCCGTGTACCGTTGGCGACAGGCGAACTATCGAGGCTTTGACCCCTTGGGAGACAAACGCGAGAGTTGCTGCTTCCGAAAATGCTCGACTCATCAGACCCTTGACGTGGATGTCCGTTTCCTTTGAAATCCTACTTTGAGGCAGAGCTAGAATCCCGGAGGTAACCACGAGAGGACGGCCGCTGCCAACGAGAGCAGATCCCATGGCATGGATTGCCCGTGTTTCAGTTGTCTCAAGGATCCTCGTGAAACTCTTCACGGGGCCACCGTTGATAAAGCCTGCAAATAGGCGCACCTTCATCGAGTTGGAGAGCTGAGGGAGACCGTGAATAAAGGCGGTGTGGACCACACCGTCGGATTCGGATGCACCGCGACGCAGTGCATCGAGGTTTTCCAAATCTCCTCTTACGACCTTGGCGCCGATTTTCATGAGCGACGCAGCCGACGCATCGCTTCGGGCTAATCCCGAGACTTCATGTCCCTCATTCAACAACTCTTTGACGACTGCCGATCCGACGAATCCCGTAGCCCCTGTGACAAATATTTTCATGGTGATTTCCTCGTTCTGATTTGCTTGCTGGATGGAGGCCGTATCAGCCTTGTTGCATCCATGGCAATACTGTACAAGGAAATTTTTGGACTCTTAATGCTGAAAAGTCCACTGTTTATGCTGTATATTCCAGTAGTGGATGTCCTATCGAGTGCGCTTGAACAAATGAAGGTGATTTCATTCGTCTCTGGGGTGACCGACGTCGGCGGGAATTGGGCCGTTTCGTTCCCCGCGTACCAGGGCTTTAAACTCCAATTGATCCTAAACGGTGAATGCTGGATCCGAATGACCGCTTCTGGAACAACTCACCATTTAAAAGCGGGAGACTGCACTCTGATGACGAAAGGGGAGCCATTTGTCATGGGAACCGACCTGTCTGTTTTGCCGATTCCTTATGCTTCGCTCGCTTCGCAGTACGCAAAGTCGGGAGGATCCATTGAGCAAAATGGTGGCGGAGATCTGCTCTTGATCGGCGTTCATTTCGAGGTCAGCAGTCACTTGCCGCAAATCGTCTTTAACCAGATGCCTCCCCTTATTCATCTCCAAAAGGAGATCCAGGAGGCCAGCGTTATGCGTTGGTCCATCGAACAGTTTCGATCTGAATTTGCAGGAACTGGGCCCGGGCGTACGCTGATCCTGCGAAACCTGGCCCCAATCATGCTCTCACAGGCGTTGCGAGTCTATTTAGGGACAGCTAAGAACGACAAAAATTGGGCGACTGCCCTCTCGGATCCCAAGCTCGCAAAAGCTTTAGAAGCGATGCATTTTCGATATCAATATCCGTGGTCAATCGAGGAGTTGGCGAACGTCTGCTCCATGTCTCGCTCCGGATTCTGCCTGGCGTTCAAGACTAACGTGGGCGTGACACCGCTGGAGTACCTCACGAACTGGAGAATGCAGATGGCAACCGAACTGCTGAGGTCCGACCAGCTGAACGTGGCCGATGTCGCTAGCGCGGTCGGCTACGAATCCGAAAGCGCGTTCAGCGCTACCTTTAAGCGAATATTCAATTGTCGGCCTGGCACCTATAGAAAGCAGGTGAGCGTCGCCATGGCACATTAAAGTGGCGCTCCTGAACCAGACTCTGACTAAATTCTTTGATGGATTCAGGGGCCAATCCAAGTCTTTCAGACGAGAGGTCGTATTGACCTCCGGAGTAGCCCGAATTGCCTTCTGATCGTTTGAGGAAACCATCAGCATCAGCGAAGTCGGAAGAAAATGCTTGAGGCCACAAATCTCTGGGAACCTTAAGCGGCCATGCGGTCCTTTACATCCAACACCAACCATGAAACAAAAGCTTTTAACACTGGCTGTAGGGTCGATTCTTGTTCTGGCGACGGCCTACGGGATTGCCAGCGCTCGTTCGCTGCAGACGAAGAAGGATCCAAATCAGGCACCTGAATTGACCGGAGGGCCATGGATCAACACTACGGATGGCAAGCCGATGAGTCTAGAGTCTCGGCGAGGCAAGCCAACGCTCGTGGCGTTTTGGACCTTTGCGTGTGAAAACTGCCAGCACAATTTTGCTGCGTACCAACGACTTCTGAAGAAGTATCGAGCCCATGGAGTCGAGATGATCTCGGTTCACACGCCGGAAATGAAGATCGAACGTGAAGTGGACGAGGTCGCCAAGCACGTAAAGGAAGACAACATCGATTATCCGGTTCTCGTCGATAATGACAGCGCTAATTGGAAAAGGTGGCATGTAAACATGTGGCCCTCACTCTATATCCTTGATCGCAACGGCATCGTTCGCTACCATTGGTTCGGTGAACTGAATTGGCAGGGGGCTGGTGGTGAAAAGAAAACTGCAGAGGTTCTAGACGAACTACTTGCAGAAAAATGAGGTCGGAGATTGGCCCCACGGTTAGCCTGGCCGTCACTGACCGTAGCGACTTCGAGGCTCTTCTCCGGCCGATTCTTCCGCTGGCATTCCGCTATGCGGTCCGGCTTACAAAGGACCGTGATGCTGGGACGGATCTTGTGCAGGACGCAAGCGTCATCGCGTTTCGCTCGTTTCACATGTTTGCGCGTGACTCAAACTTCAAGGCTTGGTTTTTCAAAATTCTGTTGCATCGGTTCTATAGAACCAAACAGCGTGAAGCGCGACAGCCCTCTGTCGCACTGGTTGATGCTCCCGAGTCTTATCTCTATCGTCAGGCCAGGAGACTTGGCCTGACGATGAATGGCGATCCGGTGGCGGTCATTTTGGGCCAAGCCGATTACCAGATGGTTTCCGATGCGATGGGCCGACTGCCTCTTGAATACCAAGAGGTTGCGGTCCTCCACTTTATTACCGAGATGTCATACGCAGAATGCGCGGAAACATTAGAGGTTCCGATAGGCACCGTACGTTCTCGTCTTCATCGCGCAAGACGGATGCTTCAGGTTTCTCTGTGGGAGATCGCAGAACAGCGCGGATATTTCCCAACCCAGGAGTCAATATGAATCTTAACTGTGAAGAAACCTACCAGCGGATGCAGGACTATCTCGATCGCGAACTCTCAGCGATTGAAATGGCCCTCGTAACGGAGCATCTGATTGGTTGTGGAATTTGTGCCGAGGAGTTTGAGTTCGAAGCCTTGGTGCTGCGCAAACTTGGTCGCACCCTCCTAGATACCGACATACCCAAAGACCTCGAGGAGCGAGTTCTGACCGCTATTAGCAACGCGTAGCTTGGGAATCGGGAGCCCGGACACGACAGCCTCTTCCGTTCTCCAGGCATTGGCGACGGTAATATTCGCTGTACGATGTTGCCTGTAAGTTCCCTGTTGCTAATTGCCTTGACGCTAGGAACTTCGAATGGGATCCGGCCAGTGCCTGATCAGAAACTGAGTCTGCAATCATCTCTGAACCGTGCTCCAAGTCGAATCAAGGAGTGGGAGAAGTTCTTGAAGACTCTGCCGGCTGACGAGCATAAGGGGGCCGAGTACCTGCTCACCTACATGCCTCTTAGCGATCTTGAGTCACTGTCAACCGACAAACTGCGCGAGTCGATTCATCTCTCCTATGACGTGCGAAGAAAGATGAGTTGGGCACGTGCAATTCCGCAGGATATCTTCTTGGATTCTGTCCTCCCCTACGCGAGCGTGACTGAACCTCGGCAATCAATGCGGGCTGAGTTTCAGAGCCGTTACCTACCGTTAGTTGCCAACTCTAAATCGCCTGGTGAGGCGGCTATGGCCATCAATCGGGCGCTTTTCAAAGACTACAAAGTTACGTACAACACCCGACGATTGCGGACAGATCAAAGTCCGCCGGAAACGATCTCCCAGGGGATGGCAACCTGCACCGGGCTCTCCATCATGCTTGTGGATGCGTTGCGCGCCGTTGGTGTGCCATCGAGAGTGGCGGGCATTCACTCTTGGCCAGGTCGGGGCGGCAACCATACCTGGGTTGAAGTTTGGGACAAGGGTGCCTGGCATTTCGTGGGCGCGGCCGAGCCGGACGATGCTGGACTCGATCATTCTTGGTTTGCAGATGAGGCTGGACGTGCAGAGGCGGATAAACCAGAGAATTCGATTTGGGCGGTCACTTATCGCAATCAGGGCTCCTATTTCCCTATGGTCTGGGCTCCAGAACAAAAAGTGCCAGCTGAGAACGTGACCAAGCGCTACAACAAGCGGCTTCTGGATCTATCTCCGCGGCTTATGGTCGAGGTGAAGAAGGGGGGCGAGCGGGTCATCGCGGATGTCATCGCCTTCAATGCTGCGACGGGCGATCAGTGTCTAATGGGCCAAAGCAAAGGCCCTCAGGCGGACATCAACCTCCACCTCAGCGCTCCTGTCCCCAAAGGGGGCGAGTACTTCGTGTCCGCCGATTACAACGGCAAGACGGCAACCGCACTCGCCAAGGTGGACGCCGACACGGTTGTTCGGATCGATCTTGATAAGGTGTCCGAATCTGCCCTCGCTTCGCTGTTCGCAGATAGGTTCGGCACCGATAAAGCAAAGCAGGATGCGGCGTCAAAGCTGATCGCGGGACTGCCGTTCACAGACGGCAGCGTCCAGGCCGCTTGGGAGGCGTTCAAGTCAGCCCCCAATCCCGAGCTCAAAAAGGAGTTCGACGCCAAAACCGTCAGCACGACCGACCGAACCAGCCCTTACCTCTGGCGAACGGTAGGAACAAAGCCCAAGAACGGTTGGGGATTGGTCATCGCCATGCACGGCGGCGGTGGGGCGCCAAAGGAGGTGAACGATGGCGAGTGGCAGTACATGTTTAGCACGTACTACAAGGATCACCCCGAAGCCGGCGGCTATGTCTACCTGGCTCTGCGTGCTCCGAACGACGCCTGGAACGGATTCTACGACGATGCGATTTGTCCGTTGATCGAGCGCCTCATCCTTCAGTTCGTCAAGTTTGCCGAGGTGGATCCGAGCCGAGTCTACGCGTGTGGCGCATCCCATGGCGGATACGGAACGTTCGTGATCGGGCCAAAAATCCCCTATCGGTTTGCCGCCCTTCATCCCGCCGCTTCCGCTGGAACAGACGGTGAAACTGAAGGGATCAACCTGCGAAATGTGAGGTTCACCTGGTCGGTGGGCGAGCGAGACAATGACTACGGGCGAGTGGACCGGTGTCGCGCCTTCCAAAAAGAATGGGATAAGTGGAAATCCGAATTTGGTGGCTTTGATGGCGGCGTAGAGGTCGTTCCCGGGCATAGCCATCTGATCAATGACTTTGAAGCCAACAAGACGGCTGAGTTCCTTAAATACACCCGAAATGCAGAGCTAACCCGGGTGATCTGGGCCCAGACAGACTCGGTGCTCCACCGCTTCTACTGGCTGGAATCCCTCACCCCTCAAGCGAAGGGGCGCATCGACGCGAAAGTTGAGAAGAACACGATCACGATAACCACGGCCAATCAGGGAGAGATTGCCTTGTGGCTGTCACCCACGCTGGTTGACTACAAGAAGCCAGTGATCGTGATCCGGGATGGCAAGCGAACTGAATTCAAAGTGAAACCCTCGCTCTCAACCTACGTTGACGGACTCGCCGCCACCGGCGACCCAGCGCTCACTGCCCCGGTTCGGCTTCAAGTAGGAATATAGTTTCGAACTTCACTCTTCATGCGGCTGAATTTTTGGCGCTTCACGTTCAGAGTGTTTCCCAATATATGGCCCAGACGGGCTGACAAGACAGCTCACGTCCGTGCGCCGATTGTGGAACCACCAAAGGTCAAAATCTTGGCCCGAACTCCCGAAGCTCTCCATCTTGAAACCGTTGGAGAGCTGGATCGCGACGTCCGCAAAGGGCCCAACCTCGATTGCTTCGACAACTAAGTTGGCCTCCTCGACAGACCCGAGGAATTCCCGTCCAAGACGCCACGCTTCCGCATCGAATGGAAGATCCGAGGGTTCATCATCGTGGAAGAAGCTTTCGTTGTTGGTACGGTCGGAGGAGCCAAGGATGACCCTGCCTGCTTGAACGATTCTCCAATCGGCGGCAATGAGCTTGAGCGTGAAGTCGCCTCGTGTAATCGCTTCTCCACGCTTGTTTGTATCTGGACGCTGCTCTCCGAACTCGAAGACCTGCCCAACCGAACGATATATGTCGCTCAGCGGTTCGCCAACAATCGGCTGCAGCAGATCATGAAGGTGTTGAAGGTCAAGCATTCTCTTGTTACCGGTACATCGAAGCATTGCCAAGTTGTGGCCTTCACAACAGATGCCTGCCGCCACCTGATAATTCTAATAGCTAAGCGGAAGTAGTTGAGACCGTCAGTTGCAATACGCGAAATATGACTAGGGCCAAGTCATTCATGGGTTCCGCCAAGGTTCGTCGTTGGATATATTCCATTTGATGCAGCCCAAAGTTTTGGCGGTTAGCGCGAGCCCCACCCACTCGTTCAGCAAAGAGACGGTTTCGGAAATCGTGTTGCTTAAGGGGCTGGGGGTCCAAGGGGATGCCCACTGTGGACAGGCGGTGAAGCACCGCTCTCGTGCGGCAAAGTTTCCTGACATGCCGAACCTCAGGCAAGTGCACCTGATTCACAGCGAGCTTTTTGGAGAAGTTGCGAAGCAAGGCTTTGAGGTTCGCCCTGGCAATATGGGAGAGAACATCACTACGGTCGGAATAGATCTCCTTGTCTTGCCGAAGGGGACACTCCTTCGGGTTGGAGAGGAAGCAGTCCTGGAAGTTACCGGCCTAAGAAATCCATGCAGCCAGATCGACAAGTTCCAGAAGGGATTGATGGCGGCGACCTTGGACAAGGATGAGAACGGAGAAATGATCCGCAAGGCTGGGATCATGTCGATCGTCCTTGTTGGGGGAATCGTGAGGGCGGGTGACCTCATTACAGTCCAGTTGCCTCCGGAGCCGCATGAACGGCTGCAAACGGTTTAGACCGACTTGCTCTAACCGTTTCGCCTGGAATCGATGACGCGACTGATCAGTCAAGTCGCGCAACAGTTTTCGTGGGGGAAGTCATTTGGCTACAATCGGTCCGTCAGGCACACAACAACTTCATCCCCTTGTTGCTTCTTGACTGCTGCCAGGATGGCAGCCTTAACCGGCAACAGGTGAGTTCCATCTCCCACAGGAAGAAATGTGGTTTGGAACTCGACCCCGTCGATCGTTCCCTTCACCTTAACAGGCTTCTTTGTTCCGAAGAACGCTGCTGAATCAGACCAGATGATGTAGGTCCAACCACCCTTTTCTTTATCCTTGTCCTTCAGGAGGGTCGCAGAAAACG
Source organism: uncultured Armatimonadota bacterium (assembly GCA_903927025.1). Lineage (GTDB taxonomy): Bacteria > Armatimonadota > Fimbriimonadia > Fimbriimonadales > Fimbriimonadaceae > Fimbriimonas. The sequence goes on along the minus strand of CAIYLG010000018.1, from coordinate 110,890 downwards.
TCTTGTTCACGCGCGAATCATATCACGCTCTGTGCGTAGAATTGGCGACTTTGCTTTCTACTGACAACCAGCAAAGGTAATGCACCCCGAATCTCCACTATATATCTAGATATCTCGATATGTAGTGGTATGCTCCAGGTATGGAATCGCCCGTCCTGATGTTTAAAGCACTGGGAGACCCGACGAGGGCACGCATCTTCGAATTCCTTTGCTCAAATTGCTGCCCCGTTGCCCTCGATGACCTGGGAGACGTTCGACCTGTGCAGGGAGTTACGGTTGGGGCAGTCTGTTGCCACGTGACCGGTAGTGAGCAATTCAGCTCGACGGTGTCGTTCCATCTCAAAGAGTTGCGACTGGCTGGGCTGATCAATGCCGAAAAGAACGGCAAGTTTATGGTGTGTTCCGTTCGGCGCGAAGCCATTCAGGTCATGCGTGACTATCTCCAGGCCCAATCCGATGCGGTTCTTGGAACATGCGTCGAAGCTCAAAGTCTCGATCCCATCGGAGGCAAGAAATGAAAACACTCAAGATTTACGACCCTGCTATGTGCTGCTCCAGCGGTGTCTGCGGCCCGAGCGTTGACCCAAAACTGGTGAAGCTCGCCGCCGATGTCGCCTTCCTGAAGAGCCGAGGTGTTTCAGTGGAGCGTTTCAACCTTGGACATCAGCCAGAGGCCTTTACTGCGAACCCGCAAATCCTGTCCGAGATGGGCTCAGAGGCGGAGAACCTTCCCATTTTTATCCTTGATGGCGAAATCAAAGCGAAGGCCAGCTACCCATCACGTCTTGAACTCGCGTCTTGGTTTGGAATTCAGGCTGAAACTGCATCCGACAAGCCACGAACTACACTCAAAATGGCTAGCTCCAAGTGTTGCGACTCCGAGGAAGAAGGGTGCTGTTGAAATGTGGACTGACGGGCTGAGGACGAGAAACCTCTTCTTTACCGGCAAGGGTGGAGTTGGCAAGACTTCGCTTGCGTGCGCCACGGCTCTGAGGCTGGCCGAGTCGGGAAAGAAGACCCTCATTGTCAGTACCGACCCCGCAAGCAATCTCGACGAAGTGTTTGGGGTTTCGCTGGGAACCCAGCCAACGCCGATACCGCAGGTTCCAGGTCTTTTCGGAGCGAATCTCGATCCGGAAGCTGCCGCAGCGGGTTACCGCGAAAAGGTAGTAGGGCCTTATCGTGGAAAGCTGCCCGATGCTGTCATCCGAAACATGGAAGAGCAATTCTCAGGAGCCTGCACCACTGAAATCGCGGCGTTCGATGAATTCGTAAGGCTGATGGCTAGCCCCGAAGCAACGGAGTCGTTTGACCACATCGTTTTCGACACGGCCCCAACCGGCCACACTCTGCGACTCCTAAGTTTGCCGAGTGCTTGGAGCGGATACTTGAACACGACGACCGCCGAAGCGAGCTGTCTTGGACCACTTGCTGGTCTGAAAGACCAGCGCATCCTCTACAAGAATGCTCTGGACCGGCTCGCGAGTCCGAGTGAGACAACGGTTGTCCTGGTGGCTAGGGCAGAGAGGCCGAGTCTTAAGGAAGCCGCTCGCACGCAAGTGGAGCTGGCTGACCTTGGGATTCGAAATTTGCGGATGATCGTCAATGCTGTTTTTCGCCCTGGTCCGACGACGGATCCGGTAGCTCAAGCCTTTGCAGGCGTCATGGAGGATGGGCTTCAATCGATGCCGAGCACTCTGAAGAGTCTTCCCGTATCCCTTGTGCCGATGCTGGCCGGCAACGTTGTTGGGATAGAGGCACTTAGGTCGATTCTCGACGATACCGATGTGGCTTGCGCTCCAGAATCGGAACTCTCGTTTCCGTCCTTGAATATGAAGTTTGCCCAGTTCGTAGAAGAGCTCGCTCGTGCCGGACACGGTGTTGTCATGACGATGGGAAAGGGAGGAGTCGGCAAAACGACGGTCGCCGCCCAAATTGCCCACCAACTTGCAAATAGCGGTCATCACGTACTCCTGACAACCACGGACCCGGCCGGAAACGTGTTGGATCTTGTGGGGAATTTGCCCAGCAATTTGGAAATTGCCTGCATCGACCCGGCAACGGAAGTGGCGAGGTACACCGCCAGCGTTCTTCAAAAGGCGGCTGACTTCATGGACAGCGAGGCACTTGCCCTCCTTCAGGAAGACCTTCGCTCACCATGTACAGAAGAGATTGCGGTGTTTCGTGCGTTCGCGGATACGGTCGCCCAAGGAACTGATCGGTTTGTAGTGATCGACACGGCTCCAACGGGGCACACCATTCTGCTCATGGACGCCACTGAGGCGTACCACCGAGAAGTCACCCGCACCCAAAGCGATGCGCCGGAGGCTGTCAATCAGCTGTTGCCACGTCTTCGTGATCCGAACTTTACAACAGTGGTTCTCGTCGCCCTTCCCGAACCGACGCCCGTTCATGAGGCGCAAAAATTGCAGGAGGATTTAAGACGCGCAGGCATCGAGCCATTTGGTTGGATAGTCAACCGCTCCCTGACACTTTCCGGAGTTCAAGAGCCAATTCTTGCCACAAAGGCCTCTAAAGAGTCTGGTCCGATTCGCGAAGTACTGGCACTGAGCAACCATGTGGTGGTTCTGCCCTGGACGCAACGAAGCTTATCGATTCCAGTAGAAAAATAGCCTCCAGGTAACCTGCGGCCAAGTCATGTTTCTTCAGCGCGTTCTTGCATCTGGCCTCGTCTTTTCCGTAGCGGCGCTTACAATTTCGCAAGGCATGCAGGCCGACATGGACACTGGGCATGCCGCGGATATGGCGAAAATCCATGCCTTGCTGGGTGATTCGTCCAAGGTCAAGCGAACGACGAAGAACACGAAGAATGGCATCATCTCTGTAACTGAGAGCACGGATTCTTATGTGGCAAAGCTGATCAAAGAGCATGTCGCCGCCATGCAGATGCGGCTTAAAGATGGCAGACCGATACGCGAGTGGGACCCCCTCTTTGCTGCCGTCTTTGAGCATCACGATAAAGTGAAGCTGATCATTGCTAACACCAAAAATGGGGTCGTTGTCACCGAGACCTCCCAAGACGCTCAAGTGGTCGCACTCATTCAAGCCCACGCAATTGCGGTCAATGGCTTTGTCAAAGACGGGATGGCGGGGATGCACAAAATGCACGCTATTCCGAACCAGTCAGTGTCGAACTTGAGCAAATTCGTCGGCAAGGGTGATGGAATCAAGACGTGCCCAGTGACTGGAGAACCCATTGTGGAATCGGTCTCTGCAGTGATTGACGGACGAACGATATACTTTTGTTGCCCAGGATGCATTGGCACGGTCAAGAAGAACCCCGGGGCGTATCTCAAACCACTCGTAAAGAAATAGCCTTCTTTAACGAGTGAGTTCGCAGGAGAGGCGCTCGGACATCGCGTGGACGCGCTTGGCGTCACGCTTTACTCAGTTGATGAGCAGTATCCTGCCAGCGATTTCCCTTCCCAATAGTGATGCCGCTTCAGGCCGAGCAGCTCCGCGAGAGTAGGGCAGGTATCGAAGATCCGTACCGGTGTTTCGATCTTTTGGCGGCGGATGCCAGGCCCCGATAATATCCATGGAATAGTCATGTCCTCATCGGAATCCGTCCCGTGGGACCGGCCGTGTCCGCCATGGTCGCTGAGAAGTAGGACTCGCGGTTCCATGCCCTGGCGGTGGATCTGTGACAGAAGCTCACCGACGCATTCATCCGCGTGCTTCACCGCCGCCAGATACTCTGGACTCATCCACCCGTGCATGTGGCCGCACTCGTCCACCCATCCGAAATAGACGAATGAAAAGTCCAACTTAAGCTCAGGAATAACCTGGGCCGCATAGGTCATCACCCGGCGATCTCCTTCCGGACGATGAGCATCTCGCTCGAAGAAGGATGCCCGTAAGCTCTCTGGATCGGCAAGATCTCGAAGAGGACCCCAGTTGTAAAACATTCCGCAGTTCAGCCCGGCAGTGTTGGCGACGTCGAGGATGCTTGGAACAGGGCGAGCAAGCGGAATGAAGGTGTTGGTGGTGATCCCATGCCGCTCGACGTCCACGCCACGAAACATCGACGTGTGGCATGGGAGCGTCACCGAAGGCATGACCGTTCTCGCCTCATAGGTGTACGATCCGTGCTCGGCGAGCTTCGGAATGTGGATACACCCAGCCGCTTCAATTGCGTCCGGTCTTAAGCCGTCGATGCTGATAAGGATCACTGGATGCATGAAGGGCCCCGATTGCAATCGAACAATACCTATCGGGGTCCAGCAACCGCTTTCCCGGGCTAAGGTTCCATTCTTACGACAAGCATCTGGTCGGTAAAGGCGGTCACCTCACCATCCTCAAACTCTAGGAGCGCTGCATTCTTTTCCTCCTGCGAAGCATTCCGAGCATGGGCTTTAAGTGCCTCAATCCCTTCAGCGCTGACACCTGCTTGTCGTACCCACCAGGCAAACTCCATGCGGTAAGGAACCTGCGTGTGCCGAACCCATGACAATCCGGCATTTTCGGCAAGGTCCATCCACTCCTCTACGGTGCGCTGATAAAAGTGAGATGGGTCTCGCGTTCGTTCCCACGTGTTTGTCCACCTCTGGACTTCGGGGTTTGGAGAGATCTGGTCGACCATCACAAACCTCCCACCTGGCTTAAGCACTCTTCTGACTTCGGCCAAAAACGCTGCGACATTCAGGAAGTGATGGGGGGCGTGTCTCGACGTGACCAAGTCGAACCTGTGATCGGAAAACGGAATCTGCTCAGCAGAACCCGTCTGAAACTCGATGTTGGAAAGATTGGCATCAGCCGCGAGGGTTCGAGCTTGTGCAAGCATCTGCTCCGCTATATCTATTCCCACTACTCGATCGACATGAGGCGCGACCACCAGGGCGGTGCTCCCGGTACCTGTGGCGATGTCTAACACCAGGTCCGTGTGTTGCGGCATCGCATATTCCACCAATACGGGGAGGCTGGGCCCTTTGAGATGGATTTGGCTCTCGGCATAGAGCTTGGACTGCCGGTCGAACTGTTCTTGACTGGAATTTGGCTTCACACCGTGCATTCTACGTGCATTGAAAGCTAGCAAAATATTCATAATAGTTATGCTAAATAGAAGTAAAACTTATGATCTCCCTCGAATGGCTGAGCACCTTTGCGTCGATCTATCGATCTGGGAGCGTCTCGGAGGCGGCTCGGGAGCGTCGAGTTAGCCAATCTGCCCTGAGCCAGCAGCTAGCTTCCCTCGAACGGGCTGTTGGGGTGCCGCTGTTTGAACGTACGGTCAGGGGGATGGTTGCCACCGAGCGGGGAGCGGGGCTCTACAGAGAGGTATTCGAGGCGATCGACTGCCTCGATCGCGTCAGTCGAAGCATCCTGATCCCGACGGCTCGCCGAGTCCTTCGGTTTGGTTCATCGCCGGAGTATTTCCACTGGGCAGCCTTGCCGAAGCTGGGTTCGCTCGGATTGAATCTCGCGGTAACGCTTGGATCAGACCGAGCGATGTTCGATGGTCTTAAAACGGGTGCGCTTGATGTTGCCTGCGTGACCACTCAGCCCACGGCAAGTTCCCTTCAGTTCCAAAGCTTGCCTGAAGAACCTTATGTTCTGATCGGCTCCCTAGAGACTGAGCTGCCACCTGAAAACGTCTCGCTTACAGAGTTGGCTAATTGGCTGAATTCACAGCCATGGGTGAGCTATAGCGAGGAGCGGCCCATCACCCGGCGCTTTTGGCAACAGTCACTCGGGTCGAAGTTCTCGGCGAAATCGGCCCTGGTCGCCCCAGATCTACACGCGGTAGTTGCGGCGGTGGAACTTGGTATTGGGCTGAGCATCGTTCCCCGATACCTGGCTCGCGAGTCGCTTGCTTCGGGCCGGGCTAAGGAAATTTGGGGTGTTGACTCTAAGATCCAAGCTGAGCGACGATACCTTTGCTTCCGGCGAAGCGAAGGAGACAGCCCAGACATTAAGTCCGTGGTGCAAGCATTAGGTTAGCGTGAGGTTGCCACTGTGATGGATGCACGGACACGAAAGAGCAGACTGGACGCATCCCTGTTTTGAGGCCCATGCTGTGAAGTGGTGTTGCGCTCGTCGCATTCGCACTCCGAATCCCAATCATCTATTTGACTGGGCTAACCAAACGACAGAGCCACACAAGGATGCGAACAATGAAAACACGTCTAGCGACGCTGGCAGCGGCTTTTTTGATGGCAAGCGGCTACTCCGCCTTTGCCCAAGATATCAACCATAACGTCCACCACATGGGCTCAACTGCACAGGCAAAGATGGCTCCGATGGCCATGTGCAAGCAGATGATGGCTGACATGGCGATGGAGAAATCGCACATGAAGGACATGGATGCAAAGCTCGATGGGCTTGTCCGCACGATGGATTCCGCGTCGGGTGACGCCAAGGTCAACGCAATGTCCGCAGTGGTAACCGAGCTCATCTCTCAGCGGAAAATGATGCGTTCAATGAAGGCGAAGATGGACGCGAAGATGATGGACCACATGATGGCGCACATGAAAATGCCGATGAAGTCCGGCAAAATGCAGTGCCCAATGATGAAGGGAATGATGGGCGGCTAGACGGACCCCGCCCAGTTCAAGTTGCTAAAGAAGCTGGATGCACCTGAACACGAATTCCGACACGGATTCGGATCAGCCGACCCATTTCGCAATTTGGAACGCTGCCGCGGCGGCAATTCCTCCGACACACACTGTCTGAAGTCCCGCTTTGATGGGAGAGACGCCTGTGAAGCGTCCTTTGACCGCGCCAAATGCTGCAAGGGCCGTCAAGGTAACGCCTACAGACCAAGGCAATGCCTCTGCGGCCTTCGCAAAAAAGAAGTAGGGGGAGAGTGGGATCAGTCCGCCTACGATGTATGCGAGAGCGATTGTGCCCGCACTTCTAGGAGCTCGCTTGGGGTCAGGTTCTTCAAGCCCCAGCTCAAATCGCATCATAAAGCGGACCCAAGCTTCAGGATTCTTACTTAAGGATTCGACGATCGGGGCCGCCTGCTCCGAGGTGAGTCCAAAGTCGAGCAGCACCTCCTCAACCTCAGCCTTTTCGGCATCGGGTTTAGTTTTAATCTCTTCGTGCTCGCGCCTAAGCTCGCTTTGATAGTGCTCTGTGTCGCTCCGTGCGGCCAGATAGCCTCCTAACCCCATCGCGATTGAACCTGCGGCAATCTCAGCGATTCCTGCTGTGACGACGATTGAAGTTGAACTGATGGCACCGGATAGCCCCGCCGCCAATGCAAACGGAACGGTGAGGCCATCCGCCATCCCGATGACGACGTCACGCGCGGTGTCACCTGCAGTAAAGTGCGACTCGACATGGTTTGTTAGAGGCATAGCATGATGTTGACACGCCTCGCAGTGTGTGACCCATGCGCTGAACCTAGACCGTAGATGGGTAAGTCAGGAGTCCAGACGTTTTGCTGCGGTCCAACTCAGGACACTTTCGGAGAAGTTCAAACTTTAAAGCGGGCGTGAACCTGCGATCAGGATATCCACGAGACGAACGGCGCTCTCTTTCCAGTCTTCGCTGCTTCCGAAGAACGTGACGCCGACGATGGCAAGGACGTGGTCGACAGGGTTGATATCGGGTCGAATGTCGCCAGATTTCATCGCGCGCTGATAGATGAGGGCGACCGCACCCCGAACCTTTGACATGTTCTCTTCAAACACGGGACTGCTTCCCACAAGCCCGTTCAGAGCAGCCGCGATGATCTTCTTGGTAGCAAGGTGATCAATGAAGAGCAGCAGCCAAGTCTTAAGTGCCTCGAGTGGGGGCAGCTCTCGGCCGAACTCCTCGGCAGCTTCCGCTAGCTTTTCAACTTCAGCTCGATAGACGGCCTCTAGGAGCGCTTCACGGGAGGGGAAATGCCGGTACAGGGTTCCGGCGCCAACTCCGGCCGTTTTGGCGATCTCATCTAGGCTCGCATTGGCACCACTCTCCGTAAACGCTGCTTTGGCGACTTGAACAATCAATTCTCGGTTGCGCTGACCATCTGCCCTCGGCTTGCGAGTGGATGTTGGCTTTTCCGTGGATTTCGAGGAATTTTCGGCTCTCATGTGTCAAAGAACATAGGCAGCGTAGATAAACGGATAGAGTCTCCGTTAAGATAATAAGAGGAGACTGTCTCCATTTTACCAATCGCACGGCCTGAATCCAACAGGCCGCAGGCGAATCGGAGATGGATGACGGTCAAGGAAGAAAAATGAGAGTATTTGTGACAGGAGCAACCGGGTTTATCGGTTCGGCGCTGGTTCCAGAACTGATTCAGTCAGGTCACCAAGTTTTGGGAATGACGAGGACGGAGGAAGGTGCGGAGAAACTGACGAAAGCTGGGGCAGAGGTGCATTACGGCACTCTTGAAGATCTGGATAGCCTTAAAGCCGGCGCGGCTCAGACAGATGCCGTCATCCACTTGGCGTTCAACCACGACTTTTCTCGTTTCCAAACTAACTGCGAAGACGATCGTCGAGCCATCGAGGCAATGGGCGAAGTGCTTGCCGGATCGGGCCGGCCATTCATTGGAACCGCAGGCGTATTGGTGGACAATCCGGCTCCCGGCGTCCCGTTTGATGAAGACGACGCCAAGCCCGTTGGTGGATTTCCGCGAGTCTCGGAAGAGGCTACTCTGGCGACAATCGATCAGGGAGTGAGAGGAATTGTGATGCGGCTCTCACAGATTCACGACCCTTATCGCCAAGGGCTGGTGAGCCTCCTCATCCAGATTGCTTTGGAGAAGAGGGCAGTGGCCTACGTCGGGGATGGAAGCAGCCGTTGGGCCGCGGCTCATGTCACGGACACCGCAAGGCTGTATCGTCTCGCGCTTGAAAAGGCCGAAGGTGGTTCAAAGTGGCATGCGGTTGGCGAACAGGGAGTTGCGGCCAAGGACATCGCGGAGGCGCTTGGTGATCGGTTGAATCTGCCCGTCGTCTCCCTGACTCCAGAAGAAGCCCCAGGCTATTTCGGATTCCTGAGTCACTTCGCAAACCTTGATTCGCCCACCTCAAACGCCAAGACACGAGAACGACTCGGCTGGGAGCCGACGGGTCCAACGCTGATCGAGGATCTTCGGAATCTCGTGGTTCCGGGCGAAGCATAGCTTGAAGGATCCACCTCAGTCCGGAATCGGGCATTCTGGACTGAGGTGGATCCTCTTCGCAGCCTTAATCCAGGCATGAGATTCAAAGGGCTTCAAACATTCCGCTTAATTCTGTATATAATATTTGGTACAAAATATTATGGTGACGACAGACTTCTCGCTGGTTCGGCTCTTTATCCTCGGGCTACTCGATTCAAGACCTCGCTACGGATATGAAATCGTTGCGGTCGCAGAGCGCTGGGCGGTGCATCGTTGGGGTGGGATCTCTATTGGAAGCATCTACCACTCTCTTGGAAAGCTTGCCAAAGAGGGGCATGTGGTCCAGGTCAAAGTGGAGAAGCCAGGCAATCGGCCAGAGCGGCAGGTTTGGCAGATCACGGCTTCCGGTCGGGCACTGGCCAGAGGTTATGTGGAGTACGGATTGTCCTCTCTCAACTTTGAGGGGAGAGAGGTGGACATGGCATTGGCCTTTGCCTGTCTGGTTTCACCCGAAATTCGGGTTGATCGACTCAACCAGAGGCTTGCTCCTGTTGCGGAGCGGCTGAACCAGCTTCGAGAGTTTCACCAGGGTTACGAGACGTGTGAATCTGACGACCGCGAGGAATGGGTCGAGTATCGACGCCTGAAGCGAGAGCATCCTTGGATTGCCGCCAGCGTCTACCACGGACTTGGCCGCCTAGAATTTGAGCATGCTTGGACTCTTAAGCTGATCAATGAAATTGGGGCATGGCCGACATCCCCTGTGCTTTCAGAGGTGGAAAATTGATCCTAGCTCTATGGATGTTCACCCTCCCAGCTAAGGGGCCAAGCTTCGCGTACGCAGCAAGGTCTGAGCAAGCTCTTTCCGTAGATCAGGGACCCATCAAGGTCAAAATTAAGGCGACAAACGGACGAATCGTTATTCGCTACGGAAAGGAACGGCAGGTAGACGTGAAGACTCTGATTCGTGCCGATTCGCCCTCCAAGCTAACCGAAACTGTAGAGAAAATAGAACGTGTCGGGAAGGATCTTTACTTCCGCCAGATGGATGCCTTTAAGGAATCTGAGACACCCAAGACCGGGTATGAGAACTACTCTCCTCCTGTGGTGGACCTCACCCTTTCCGTTCCGCATGAGGCTGTTCTTTCGATTGACACCTATAACTCAGACATCAAGGTTGAGGGTGTTTCGGGCGCTGCGTTCCTAAAAACGTACAACGGCCGCATCGCCTACCAAGCGCAGTCGGGCAAGCCGCTGAAGTTGTTCGCTTCGACTCGGAATGGAAAGCTCCAGTCAGACGTCCTATTGAGCACAGAGCCGACGTCGCCTGTTCACTTGGAGACCTATAACGGAGACATCTCCATCACCGCGACGGCTCCGCCGAAACACTTCACCAACGGAAAGTTTTTCAACGGCCACCGATTTGTCTCACAAGACTGGTACGTCGTGGACGGGCTAATCGCCCACCATGCTCCTCCCGTGGCAGTGCAGGTTGAGGATCTCAAGGGAGCATTTGTTGCTCCGGCTTACGGGGATGCCCATACCCATCACTTCGAAGGTGACTACTTTTCCAAGTTGATGGTTGGCAAGTACCTCCCAGAAGGGACCCTCTTTGCCCAAACGATGACGGAGCACCTATCGATGAAAGCAGCGGCGAACAAGGTCGTGAATCAGGCCGACTCTATGGATGTCGCGTTTGCAGATGCTGGATTCACAGCGACGAACGCCCACCCCACCTTTACTTATGAGTCTCTGGCCTCGAACTTGCCAAAAGATCTAACACCGCAGCAGAGGTCCGATCGCCTAAAGGGTCGGCGCACTCAAGATGGAGACGCCTATTGGATTGTTGACACAGCCAGGGAGCTTGAAAAGGCTTGGCCAAAGTTCCTTGCCGGTGATCCTGATCTCGTCAAGGTGTTCTTGGTGGACACCGCAAATCGAGATAAGAATAAGGATGGTTTCATGGGATCCTTTGGGCTGGATCCCGTCATTTTGCCGCTCGTGGTGGGTCGTGCCCACAAAGCCGGTCTTCGAGTTTACGCTCACGTCGATACCGCGGTGGATTATAAGCTTGCTCTTGAGTCAGGAGTCGATGGCTTGGCACATATGCCTGGCTACGGATTCAACGAAGGGTCAGAGGACACCGTCAAGTTGACACCAGAACTAGCCAAGCTCGCCTCAGGTCACTATGTCCAACTCACGGCGGGGTTGGCAGCCGGATACGCGGAGAAGAATCTGAAGCACACTCAAACCTTACAGGCTGAGAATATTAGAGAGATGCGCCGAGCGGGTGCGGTGCCGATAGTGGGCTCCGATTCATACGGCTCAACCACCGCAGGTGAGGTTCAAGCCTGGTTTCAGCTTGGACAGACTCCGCTTCAGGTGCTGACGTCCCTCAGCAAAGATACGCCCCAATCGATCTTCCCTTGGAGGTCTGTTGGTGAAATCCGAGAAGGTTACGAAGCAGATTGGGTGATCCTTCCAGAGGATCCCTTGCGAAATCGAGCAGTATTGCTGCGACCGACTAGGGTCTTGAAGCGAGGAATGCCCATCTATGTATCGAAGGGGGGCTCAAAGTAATGGTCGCTCTCGTCTGTGCTGCTGTCTGCCTCCTCGAGTCTCATCAGGTTCACGGCGTGGTCATTGGTATAGATGGAAAGCCCGCTCATGCATGGGTTGGAACGTCGCTGGTGATCTCTGCGAAAGCCCCCAAATCCCAAATTGGATATGGCAAGCCGGGACTTGCCACCGATCAGGATGGCAAATTTGAGATTGACGAGAATGAGCTTTACTCTCGACGAGTCGTCGCTGTAGATCAGGATGGAAACGTTGGCTACGCCGCCATTGATAAGGCAGATACCGTGGTCAAAATTGAGCTCCACCCTACACGGAGTTTGAATCTTGAACTGAAGCACTCTGGCCAAGTGAAGGACTCGGTGTGTTCGCTGGACTTCGAATCCACCGGTGGCGTGCTTGGGTACGCGGTCGGCACGTGGGGCACCCAGGCGTTTCAGATTCCGCAAGGGAAGATTGAGGTGATGGTCAGCAACCCGCAATGCCGCCTTATGACTGTAAAGACCGGGAGCACATCCACATTAGCGATCCAGTTGAGGCCGACTTCTTGGGCAGAACATCTTGGAAAGCTGGCACCTGAGATCAAGCCAACAAGCACGTCAAATATGGTGGGTTCATTCGACTTGAGGCGGCTCCGAGGGAAGTGGGTCTTAGTCGACTTTTGGGCAGTCTGGTGTCAGCCTTGCGTGGTTGAGTTACAGGGGATTGCAGATTTCTACCGCGCCCACCAGACGCAACGCAAGAGCTTTGAGATTCTGGCGATTCACAGCCCAGACGGCAAGAGCTCCGCAAGTCTCAAGGAGTCCTTGGTCAAGTTCGAAAAGGAGTATTGGCATGGCAAGCCGTTACCCTTCCCCCTCCTTTTCGATGAAACTGGCAAGACGATTCGCGCTTGGGGAATCGAAAGTTATCCGACGACATTGTTGATTGACCCGCACGGCAAGCTTATGGGCCCCGCATCAATCTTGGATCTTGAGGCTGCTCTTCAAGGGAAGAGCGTGAAGTAGCGATTCGAGATTACTGAGACGAAACCCCGACTGTAATCCAAGCCACAAGCGCGTTAAAACCCGCACCGTTTCAGCCAGGTGGTACTTGAAGCAGTGCCCTTGTAGCACGGGGAATGGCCCCAAATGGGCCAATCCCCGTGAGTGATGTCGCTTAGCCCGTAACTTTGGTCGGCACGCCGCCGTTGTAGCCGGAGGTCCAGGCTGCTTCGGTGAGTCGGATGACTTCGAGGCCGCACTCGAATGGGGACTCGCATTCCACTTTTCCAAGGATGGAGTGGATGAAGTTCTTGTCCGGGGTGCTTCCGCCGGTGAGGTTTTCAGCCTTAAGCTTGTTCTGAGCTCGATCCACGATCGTCAGCTTGCCGTCTCGGACGAAGAACGCCATGTTGTCGCACCAAATGGTGATTTCCTCATGCCAGCCCATGCCATCGCCGATGATCGCGATGCTGCCCATTGCTCCGCCCTTGAACATCAGGGAGAGCGACGAGTTGATGTCGACCTCGGTGCCCTTGTTGTCCATGAATGCGGCTACAGTGTCCACGCTCTGGCTGGTGGACCAGAGAATGATGTCGAGCACGTGGCTTCCGGAGTCGTTCAACTGACCGCCGCCTGAGAGGGAAGCGAGCTGCCTCCAAGTACCCTTGGTGGCGCGGAGCCACTCTTGGCTCTGCAGAACGGTGATGTACTGCACGGCTCCGGCTTCGCCGGAATCAATCTTCGCCTTGATGTATCGGAACTCAGGCTGGAAGTGGCGCTGGTAGCTGACCATGCCAATCTTTCCGACGCGGTCCCGCTCTTTGATGATCTTGTGGGCGTCTGCCACCGTGGTCACAAGCGGCTTCTCGCAACAAACGTGGCAGCCGGCGCCGAGGCCGTCCATGATCTGATCCACGTGCTGAGTGTGTGGGGTGGCGATCATGATCGCATCCGGCTTAATTTCGTTCAGCAGCTTCAGGTGATCGCTGTACTCAGGCAGATCGGCCAACTTGGGGTGTGCCGTTTTTGTGAGCGTAATCTGCTCCGGGGTTGGGTCGCACAGCGCCACTACCTCTGCTTCCGCAACCTGCTGAAGGTTTCCAAGACGGTAGCGCTGAAAGCCACCGCATCCAATCATCGCAACTCTGACCTTATCCATCAATAACAACCTCTCTGTCGAAAATCCTGAGCGATGTTACGCTATCGCGTTCACCTAGATCACCCCTAATTCGCTAAGATACGCGCGCATCTGCGCTGGTGTATCGCCGGAAGAGTCGATCCACCGCGCCTTCCAGCCGCATTCGGCCGCCGCATTGACGTTTACCTGGTAGTCATCAAAGAAGATGATTGACTCTGGATCGAGCCCAAACGCCGTGCTGTAAGCCTGATAGATCTCATGCGAGGGCTTGCTGAGGCCGACTAGGTGCGAGGCCATTTTCATGTCCAGCGAATGAATTGACGGGTAGTCGCCGTTTAGGGCGAGGCACTCCCAATGGGGCTCGTTCGTATTGGAGAGACAGCCGGTGCGAACCTTGCGCTGATGGATCTCCTTCACCAAATCTGCGATGCCGGGATACTCGACCACAAGAATGCCGTTGTGCACAGCTAGAGCCTCTTCTTGCTTACAGCCCACAAACGCGGCAAGGGCTCGAAGGTAGTCAGGCAGGCTGATCTTGCCGCCTTGGTACTGATCGAACTCGGGCAGTGCGTTCAGCCGAGTCGACCCGCCTCCCAGCTCGCTGCAGGAAACTCCTGCACAGGCGGCGGCCCCTTCCCATGTGTGGCTGATTTCCGCCATCACTCCTCCTAGGTCAAATACAATTACGGGTGAGTCATCGCGGGTTGATTCAGAATTCAATTCGGCTCTCCTCCGAAGCGATCCATAGCGATCGCTAGAAAATGTGAATCTTATGTTTACCGCAGGAATCGAACAGGCGAAGTGAATTGACCGTAATGATGCTCTAAGCCCTCCTGGGCAGCTTTTCCAAATTGATTACTCTTGCCTCCGCTTCCATAGTGTTTGTGCTCCAAGCCTCCCATCCGGGGGGAAATCAGCATCACGTGCCTTTGTTGCCGCAGGTTGTCCGCCATATGGCGCAAGCTCAAAATTTCCTTGACCAAGGTTTGTGGGACCTTGCATCCGCCCATGCTGGCCTCGTGCTGATTGCACATGACTTCGGCGTCTCGATTCGAGGAGATCGCCTGAGACGAGAAGAGGAGGAGACCAGTCGAGAGGCTCTCCAAGCGGCTTGCGAAGCTTGGTCGCAAGCGCTGGATGGTCACGTCCGATTTCATGTGGTCGATGAGCCGAATCTGGCTGATCTAAGATTTGTGTTTCGACCGGATGTCCGACTGGGAAGAGAGGCTGTCGCCGGCCTAACCTCCTGGTCCCGAAAGCTGCACACTGATGGGACCCGGGTTCAATCCGCCGTCTATCGGGCGGACATCAGCGTGCGTTCCAGGTGGCTGGACCGGACAAGCCTTCCCTTTGATCCGGTCCGACAGGAGATTGAGCACGAACTTGGTCACGTCCTCGGCCTGGACGACAACTTCCAGGTGGATCGTATTATGGGAAAGCTGGACCTAAGGCAACCTGTCTCAAACCCAGCGCCAGAAGAGGCATCAACACTCAAGGAACTGCGTTCTTCAGCAGAGAAGATTCGACAAATCGCCGAGTCGCATCTTCACCAGATCCACTAGCAGCCCGGGCCTAAGAGTAACCTTCTGCAGTGCAGGAGCAAACATTCGAGGCGTGTACGGCAGACTCCAATTGGAGTTTGGATGTGCCATGGGAACAGTGCCGTTTTGTCGGTTGCGATTTTCGCGGGGCCACATTGGTGGAACTGCGAACCAAATCCTGCGAGTTTGAGGACTGTGATTTCACCGGTGCCCGGCTAGGTTCCTCTGCCCATAAATCGAGTGCGTTTCTGAACTGCACCTTTGAGAACGCGGACCTGTTTGCATCCGAGTTCGAAAACTGTCGGATGATCGGATCCTCGTTTGAAGGATGCAACCTCACCGGCATCGACGTGAAGTCGGGGGATTGGTCGTTTGTGAACCTTCGCTTTCAGTTGCTGAAAGGTCTCCAGTTGGCCGATATTCGGTTCAAGGGTGCTGACTTTGCCGGAGCGACGTTGGATGGGGCGGATCTTCGAAGGTGCATTTTGGATGGCGCTTCCGTGCAGAACGCAAAGCTTCGCAAGGTCAACCTGCTCGGCGCGAGCCTCGAACAGGTCGACCTGAAAACGGCGGATCTCAAGGGAGCCCATATCGATCTCAAGCAGGCGGTGCACTTCGCCCGATGCTTTGGGATCCTCGTGGAGTAGTGCCAGGCACAAAAAAGCCCGAAGAGGTTGAAGCCTCTCCGGGCCGTCGTTCTCGCCTTACTTACTGGCAGGAGGATCGAATGCCGTCGGGGCGATCTTCTCTTCGATCTTGACGGATCGATAGTGGAAGAGATCATTGCCCTCGGAGGAGTGGTTGGCGATCGTCATCGGCAGCATCACACCCTTGACCTTCTTGTAGTCGGAGTAGTCGTTGATCTGCGCGATGTTGCCGAGTACGGTTGGGTAGCTCATCGTCACGCGGCTCAGCAGTCCGGTCTCCTTATCAAAGTAGAGGCTTGCTCGGGATGCATCAGCAAGGGTGCCGTTCACTACCAGCATGTCCTTTCCGTTCACCTTGGCGGTTGCTCCACCGAGATTGGTCAGCTTCGGCAAGGTGTCTGGACCCAGGAAGATCTGCTTCTGGTTGATGAAGGACGCCGCAAACTGCATCGGAATGTGTTGGATGCCCTTCTCCCTGGTGAACCAAGCGGAGGAGCCGTTGAAGCCCTGCTTCATTTCGCCGGTGCCTACCTTGGTGGTTACGACAAACTTCGTCCCGGAGTAAACGGTCTCGACTGGGGTCTTTGCCGCTCCAGACGTCCCCTTGTACGTGATCGCGACAATTGGATGGGCAGGATCTGCACCAACGGCCTTGCCGTATGCGGCAAGTACTGCATCTGGCTTCACATCGGGGCTTCGGCGTGCCCGAACCTCGACACCCTCGACGGGCGGAAGGTTTACGGGGCGAACGCGGCCTCCGTGACAGGTTGCGCAAGTGACCTGGTTGCGACCGTTGAAGTTCTTTGCGTTGATCTCACGCTGCATCACGATCATTTCACGGGTGGTAACTTTGGCCTTCTTCTCATCACTGGAGCGGTCTCCGGTGTGACAGAACTCACAGTCCACTTTGAGTGAAGCGCACATGAACTGCATCGAGGGGATGATGTCCTTGGCCTTGTCCTCTTTCATGACGGTGATGTTTCGGAACATATCCACCGCCTTTGGCTCATCCTGTTTGGCAGGAATTGCCGCAGCCCCACAGAGGCCAGCCAACGAAATAACTAGAAGTGCATACCCAACACGCATGGGCGCATATTATCATCTCTGCCCCCCTGATTGAGCACGGATGTCACTTGCATACGGAGTTTTAACCGGTACTTTGCATCGCGGCGGCGATTCCGGCGATGGTCTGCAGCATCGCCTCGCGCCAAACTCCCGCCCTTTCTTCATCAGAAAGGCTGGGCCAGCGATCCATGAGTGCCACTTGGAGGATGCTGAGTGGCATCACGGCTGGGTTACGGAATTCCACCGTATTTCGCACCACTCGCGCTTTCTCCATGAGCCCAGTCTGACCGGTTATCTTGAGCACCATTGCCCGGGACCTTGCCAGTTCCGCTTCGATCGTCTTCTCAATTCGATCAGAAAGGCTCTTTGGCTGCACCCTTGCCGCGTACATTTGGGCGGTCGGAAGATGGGAGCGGGTCAATTCAAGCTGGGCATTATCGATAATCGTTTGGAAGAACGGCCAGTTGCGGTACATCGTCTGCAGGGTGGCAAGTCGATCGGCATCGGTTCCCACGTACTTTTCAAGTGCGGTGCCAATGCCATACCAGCCGACGAGCGTGGTTCGGCTCTGCACCCATGCGAAATTCCATGGAATCGCTCGAAGCCCTTCAATCCCGGCAAGTGCATTTCCGGGCCGATACACAGGTCGTGAAGCGATTGGAAGAAGGCTGATGTGCTCGATTGGAGTCGCCTGTGTGTAGAACGCCCAGAATTCTGGGTCATCGTAAACAAGGCTTCTATAGGCCGCTCGCGATTCCTCTTCTAGCTCTGCCATCACCTCGCCGTAGCGGGCTTCGGCATCGGGAACACCAATGCCGCTTGCGGCGAGGAGCACCGCGTTGACAATCTGCTCAAGATGGCGGTGGGCGATAGGGGGAAGCGAGTATCGGAAGGAGACGACTTCGCCCTGCTCGGTAAATCTAATTCGGCCCATAAAGGAGCCTGCTGGCTGCGAAAGGATGGCTTTATTCGCACGTCCGCCTCCGCGACCGACGGTCCCACCACGGCCATGAAACAGCCGCATCGGGATGCCTGTGCGCTTGCTGGTCGCGGCAAGATTCGATAGGGTGCTCTGAAGCGCCCAGTTGGCAGCCAGGAACCCTCCGTCTTTGCTGGAGTCGCTGTAGCCCAACATGACCTCTTGGAGGTCGTGCCTTGCCTTCAGGTGATTGCGATACTGCGGATTTTGGATGAGGGTGAACATCAGTTCACCGCAGCTGTTGAGGTCCTGAATGGTCTCGAAAAGCGGGACAACGTCCAAGTCGCTCTCCATGCCATCTGCAGTTACCCGAAGCAACCCAGCTTCCTTGCAGAGGAGGAGAACTTCCAGCACGTCGCTGATGCCGTGTGTCATCGAGATGACGTAGGCGCTGATCGTTAGTTCAGAAAGCTCTGTTCTGGCGCGGCGGATCACGTAGAACACGTCCAGAACGTTGCGGCAGGAGGCGGAGCCCTTGAACCCAACCGGCAACAGGGGTCGCGGGTTCTCTAGCTCTCGGCTAAGGAGCGCGATCTTCTCATCCTCGTCAAGATCTCGGTAGGATCGGCCCTTCGGCAAAACGCCAGCCGCACCGAGGATTTCGTCGAGCGCCTTGGCGTGCTCTTCACTGTGCTGGCGTACGTCCAGTGTTGCAAGATGGAAACCAAACGCCTCAACCTGACGAATCAGGTGGGGCAATCGGCCAGAGTGGGCTACGTCGGGGGCGCAATTGGCGGCAAGGCTTCGGCGCACCATGCGGAGGTCAGATAGAAGCTCACCAGCGTTTGGATAGGCATGAGGAAGGGAGGGCGCATCTTCCTTTGCACTCATCGCCTGAGCTTTCGCGAGGGATTGCCGAAGCCGCTCTTCCACGCCGAGAAGCTTCATCACATAGGGCTCCTGAGAGTAGCGCTGAAGATCGCGCTGCCGGTAGGACAGCTCCTGTTGATCTTGCTCCACCGAATCTAGAAGCTCAGTGCTGACGCCAACGAGCTTTGTACTCTGCGTAAGCTCCTTTCGGAGAACAGCGGTGCGATCCAGATACACCTCAAGCGCGAGAATTCGATGCTCAAGAAGTGCTTTCCAGGTCTCTTCTGGCGTGACATTTGGGTTTCCGTCCCTGTCTCCACCTACCCAAGAACGGTAGCTGAGGATTGTCGGGATTTCGAACGTGTGATCGGGATACGACTCGGCGAGCGCCTCCTCGAGGTCGGCGTGGAGCCAGGGCACCACCTCCATAATCGTTCTCTCGAAGAAGTAGAGGGCGTTGCGCACTTCTTCCGAAACGGTTAGGCTTCGGATGCGCATTTCGTCAGTCTGCCAAAGCTCGGTAAGGGTTCGGCCGATTTCATCGATGGCCAGATCCTTGGTATCGAGTGGGCCAGTGAGAGAGGGAGCGGTTTCTCGCTCGGCAAGCAGTAGGGCGATACTCTGAAGCTTGTCCAGCACCGCTTTGCGCTTTGCCTCTGTGGGGTGGGCGGTAATCGTCGGAGTGATTTCAATCCGATTGAGCAGTGACTGGACGTCCTCTGCTGAGAGCTTTGATGCCTTCAGCTGAACCACCGCATCTCGGATGGATTCGCGCCGGGTACCGCCTCTGCCGCGGTTGACTCGGACGATCTCCTTCTGCTCTGCCGTATTGATAAGTTGAAACAGGACGGTGAAGGCGCGGGCAAGCTGTCGGATCGCCGCCGGGTCCTTGAGTTCTGGGTACCTGTCAAAGAGCTCTGCAGGCGTTCCTGGGTCCCCAGACATCAAGTGCCGGGCCAGGTCAATCAGGCGCGCGTCCTCCTGGGAGTTCAGCACCTTCCCAAGTTGCTTGTCCAATAGCACGACATCTCTGCCGAGGGCTTCGGATAGGCCATAGCCTTCTGGATCTAGATCAAGGAACGCACGCATCGGGCTCTATTACACCCTGATTCGACAGAGCCCCTCTCGGGAGGGGTCTATCACTTCTCGGTAAGCAGTCCGCCCGCTCGCTTGAGGGCGGCTCTCTGAATGAACACCTCGGCACTCGCGGTGGCCGCGCTGGTCTCGGCTGCCAGCAGCGCCGCTTGGGCATTGATGATGTCAAGGAACAGGCCAATTCCCGCCTTGTACCGGCCCTCGGCGATGCGGAGTGACTCTTTGGCGTTGGCAAGGTTCGTTTGGGCTGCAGAGTCCTGCTGCTCGGCCCCCCGAGATGCGATGTATGCCTGCGAGACATCCGTTCGCACCTGAAGCTGGGCGGTTAGAAGGTCCGACTGCGCGGATTTTAGCGCCGCGTTTGCCTGTTGGACAACGCCCGCCTGAAGGTTGCCGTCAAAGAGTGGAACGCTGAGGATGAGCCCCAATCCATAACCCGCACCGCCCGCCGGAAAGCCCGGGTCTGAGGTGGAGAAGCTGACCGTACTTGAGAGAGTGGGAGCGCTAGTCGTTTTTGCGGCGCGTGCTCCAAACTTTGCGGCATCGACTGATGCCTTGGCTCTCAAAACTTCCGGTCTGCGGCTAAGTGACTGGGAAACGAAAGAGTCGAACGCATCGACTGGGACCGCTTCTAAAGTGTCATCCGTAAGGGTGATCGGCGTTTGAGGATCGAGCCCCATCGTCTGCAAAAGGGAGATCTTGGCGGCGTCCGCGTTGCTCCTTGCTTGGATCAGAGAGATAACCGCGTCTCCTTTTGCGGTTTGCGCCGTGAGAACATCATCGGCGCCACCTAACCCCGAGTTGAATCGCGACTGGGCGAGCTGAAGCTGCGAGTCGCGGTTGGCGACATTTCGCTCGTTGACGGCAACGAGGTGGGACGCTTCCTGCGTGATGAAATAGCCGCTCAACGTCTGGAGTGCAAGATCTTCCTTGGCCCGGTTGAGGTCCATCTCAGCGACAAGTCGAAGTGACTTCGCCTGTTGGACGAGATCCGACGAATGACTTCCATCAAAGATGAGCTGGGTAAGGCTTGCGGAGCTTCCGTATCCCTTGGGAACGTTGGTCTGCAGCCGGTTCGGTTCATTGCCCGCAAATCGAGAAGTGTAATAGGTGCTTCCAACCCCGAGCTGAGGCAGGAGTCTGGCCCTCAGCTGCTTTGTTCGACCATCAGCCGCGATGACAGCCTGCCGAACCGACTCCAGGGTTGGTTGGTTCGATAGCGCGATGGCGACCGCCTGCTGAGCGGTTAGGGGTCCACCCAGTTTTGAAGCATCCTTTTGGGAAGCAGGAGTCGTGGTTCGGGTGGGGACGGCAATGTCCTGCGCCTTAGGGGGCGGTGCCTTTTGCTGGGCTCCCGCTACCGAGACGGCTGCGATTGCGGCGATAAGTCCCCAAGACCTCACTTTGTCTTGCCTCCTTCAGTGGGAAGTATCTTGACGCTTTGGCCCGGTTTCAGGTCGTCAGTTGGGTTCGTGACCACCTGCTCATCTCCGTTGAGTCCGCTGGCGATTTCGATTTCTGTCCCAAAGTCTCTTGAAATGACGATGGGTACGAACTTCAGTTTGCCGTCTTGAACGATGGCCACATGGGTTCCCGTCGCATCGACCATAAGGGTATTGGATGGAATCCGCAGGGACTTCACAGAGCCACCCACGCCAAATTTGACCTGCGCGTACATTCCTGGAATCAGCGCGTTCTGAGCATTAGGAATTCGAACTTCGGTGAGCAAGGTTCGGGAAGTTGGATCAATTGCTCCTGCGTTTTGGAAGACCTCAGCAGGAAACTCCTTGCCGTGCATTTCCTTCACGATGATGGATGCCTTCGTGCCAGGTCGGACGGCTTGGAAGTACGTCTGAGGCACGCTCACTTGAATCCGCAGAGTGTCCACTCTTGCGATGCTGAACAGCGCGAGTTTGGGGTTGCTCGCATCACCAGGGTTGATCAAGGATCCAACGTCCGCATTGCGAAGCGTGATGACTCCGTCGAACGGGGCGGTGATTCGTGAGAAGTTCTTCAGGACGCTGAATCGGTCCGTGTTGGCCTTGTTCGACTGAACCTGTGCCGCCGATGCGACCACGTTTGCCTGGCTTGCTCCAACATTTGCCTGTGCGGCTGAGATGTTGGCAATCGAACTGGAGAGTCCCGCACGGGCCGCGCGAACACTTTCCTGGCTGGATCGCACGTCGGCTTCTGCCGAGGCCACCATCGCCTTGCTGGATTCCACATCTTGTACAGCAGCATCAACCTGAGCCTTGGCCGCTCCAATTTGGGCTTTGGCAGAGTCGACGGAAGCAGAGGTCGTCTTTACGTTTGCCTCAGCCTGATCCGCATCCTGTTGGGCCACAAATCCCTGGGCCAGCAGGCTTCGGTATCGCTTGGCCGTTGTCTCTGCGAGATCGTGCTGGGCCTGGGCCTGCTTGAGACTGGCGTTCTGGGTTTCCAGGGCCTGCTTCGCCTGGGCTACCTTGGCAATGGAAGAGGAGAGGTTGGCTTTGGCCTGAGCGAGCTTAGAATTGCTGCTGGCGACGGCGGCCTTGGCCTGCTCAATGCCAGCCGTGGATTTCGCCGCTTCAGCCCGCATCTCTTCGACGGTGGCCTGCTTGTTTTGCACGTCTGCGCGAGACTGGCCAACCGTTGCGGTTGCCTTTGCCTGGTCGGCAATCGCCTGGAACTGCTGTTGATCCACGTCCGGCGAAGAGATCTCGGCAAGGAGATCACCCTGCTTGACGTGGGAACCGATGTCGACATATCGCTTGATGAGATAGCCGCTGGTTCGCGCGTAGATTTGAGTCTCTTCCAGTGCTCGAATACTTCCTGGCAGCGACAGCCCTTCTGACTTCGCTAGGTGTGGTGGTACGACGTTGACTTCCTTAACGGAGGAGTTAACGTCTGCCGAATCTTCAGACAGGGTCTTTTCCTGCTTCATCCGGGGCATGATGCCACCGACCAGCAGTCCGCCCAGAGCGAGAATGCCGATGGCCGCGATGATGCGGCCCGGCGACTTCGCGCTAGGAGTGGGTCCGTGATTGGGAGATGGTGTTTCCATAGGATTTCCTGTTTATGCGTGTGCCGTCTCTGCGAGCAGAGCGTGGTCTTCATCAGTCATCGATTCGTCGTGCTTGGCTCTCAGCCGGCTGTAAACCACCGGAACGAAGACAAGCGTCGTAAAGGTCGCCACCGCGAGTCCGCCTATGACGGCGCGGCCGAGAGGAGCGTTCTGCTCGCCGCCTTCACCCAGGCCCAGAGCCATCGGAAGCATTCCGACGATCATGGCGAGAGCCGTCATGAGCACGGGTCTCAGCCGGGTGTGGCCAGCGGCAAGCGCAGCCTGCATCGCGTTGTCCCCTTCATGGCGTCGGTCGTTGGCAAACGTCACCATGAGGATGCTGTTTGCGGTGGCGACACCGATGCACATGATCGTGCCCATCAGTGAGGGGACACTGAACGTGGTGTGAGTTCCGAAGAGAGTCCAGAGGATTCCGCTCAACGCACCAGGGAGGGCCATGATGATGATGAACGGATCGACCCAACTTTGGAAGTTGACGACGAGGAGCAGATACACCAGAAGGATCGCAAAGGCGATTCCGATGCCGAGGCCGACAAAGGAGTCATTCATGCTCTGAACCTGCCCGCGAACGATGAGGCTGGATCCTCGCGGAAGGTTCTTCTCGTACTTCGCAAGAATCTTGTTGATGTCGCGGGAGACGCTTCCAAGATCTCGACCCTGCACGTTGGCGTAGACGTCGAACACTGGCTGCACGTTGTAGTGGTTGATGTTCTGAGTGCTGACGCTTCGCTTGATGTCAGCCACGTTGCTGAGCAATTCGCTGTGGGTACTTGTGGCTGAGTTGAGAGGCGTGTTCTTCAGAGCGCCTATCGAGTCCACCTTATACTGCGGGGTCTGCACTGCAATCAGGTAGCTGACACCGTTCTTTGGATCGAGCCAGAAGTTTGGTGTCGCCTGTCCACTGGATGCGAGCGAAACAAGGAGGTTGTTGGCAACGTCTCGCTCTGTTAGGCCCATATCCTCAGCTCGTTCCCGATCCACGTTGATATTCAGCGCGGGCGTATCTCGAACTTGGTGAACGTGGACATCTACGGCTCCTCGAACATGCTTGACGTCCTCACAGATCGCCCGTGCGACATCGTAGTTTTTGGGTGACCTTCCAACGACCTGGATGTCAATAGGTGCCGGCAATCCGAAGTTGAGAATTTGGTTGACGATGTCCGACGGCTGGAAGAAGAAGACGAGGTCTGGATACTTGTGTCGGAACACTTTCCTCAGCTTCGCCATGTACTCCGGAGTCGACCCATGATTCTCCTTCAGCGAAACCAGGATTTCGCCATCGGCAGATCCTATCGTTGCACTGTCGGAGAAAGCGAGGTTGACGCCTCCAACCGGGATGCCGATGTTGTCCAGCGTTAGGTCGAGTTCCTTGGCTGGAATGGTCTCACGAATCGTGTCCTCAACAGACTGGAAGACTCGAGCCGTCTCCTCGATTCGAGTACCCGATGGGGCACGGACGTGGAGTCGGAATTGACCAGCGTCTACGTTCGGGAAGAAGTCCTGGCCGACGAATGGAATCAGTGCTGCGGAAGCAACGAACAGGGTGCCGAAGATCAGCACCGTCTTTCCTCGGTGATGCAGGGCGTTGTTGAGAAGCGCCACGTAGCTGTCGCGGAAACGGTTGAATCGAACGTTGAACCGCTGGTGGGCTCTCCAAATGGGATCCTTGCTTGGTACGGCTGGTGCGTCGTGGTCCTCTTGGTAAAGGTGAAGCTCTTTGTGGAGCATCAGCTTGACCATCACCGGCACAAGAGTTCTGGAGAGAAGGTAGGACGCCATCATGGCGAATACCACCGCCAGGGCGAGTGGGGTGAAGAGGTACTTGGCAGGACCGGTCAGAAAGACAACGGAGACGAAAACGATACATATCGACGTCGTGGCAACGAACGTTGGACTGGCAATCTGCTGAGCTCCATCAAGAATTGACTTGACGAGTCCCTTGCCCATGCTCATGTTTCGGTGGATGTTTTCGATCTCAACGGTTGCGTCGTCAACGAGAATTCCAACCGCCAAAGCGAGTCCGCCTAGGGTCATCGTGTTAATCGTTTGACCGAGGAAGCCGAGACAGATGATCGAGGTGAGAATCGCCAGCGGAATGGAGACCGCAACGATGAGCGTGCTTCGCCAGCTTCCCAAGAAGATAAGGATCATCGCGGCAGTCAGACAAGCGGCCACGATCGCTTCCTTAACCACTCCGTCGATGGAGTTGCGCACGAAGATGGACTGGTCGAAGAGTGGCTTGACCTCCATGTTCGGAGGCAGCGTCGTCATGATTTTTGGAAGGGTCTTTTTCACCCGATCCACGACGCTGAGGGTCGACGCGTCTCCACTCTTGAGAACCGTGAGCAGTGCAGACCGGACGCCGTTGTTGCGAACGATGTTGGTCTGCACGGCAAATCCGTCCCGCACATGGGCGACGTCCCGGATGTACACCATTGCGCCGTTCACGGTTTTGATCGGCATGTTGTTGAGCATCTCAACCGCATCCGGACTGCCGTTTAGGAAGACGTTGTACTCGCGCGAGCCAATTTTGGTGGTTCCAGAAGGGAGAACCAGATTCTGAAGTCCGATAGAGTTGTTGACATCGTTTGGCGACAGACCCTTTGCCTGAAGCGCCTGGACATCGAGGTCCACCATGATCTGTCGTGGCTTTCCACCGTAAGGCAACGGGATCGCAGCGCCCTGAATAACGGCAAGCTGGGTCCGGACAAAGTTGGTGCCCGCATCAAAGATCTGTGTCTCCGACATCCCTTTGCCACCTAGTCCCAACTGAAGGATAGGGACGCTGGAGGCACTGGACTGAATAATGAGCGGTGGCGTGGTTCCTACGGGAAACGCTCTCAAAAGCGTCTGCATGATCGATGTGAGCTGTGCGACTCCGGCTTCAACTTTTGCACCAGGCTGAAAGTAAAACTTGATGACGGCCAGACCCGGCATCGACTGAGATTCAATGTGCTCAATGTCAGAGACGGTCGTCGTCGCAGCGCGCTCGCTGATCGTGCAGATGCGCTTTTCCATGTCGTCCGGCGTAAAGCCGTTGTACGACCAAATGACGCTGACGACGGGAATGTTGATGGGCGGGAAGACGTCTGTCGGCGTCTTGATGATGGTGGTAACACCCATCAATAAGATGAGCACGGCCATTACGATGAAGGTGTACTGGCGGCGTAGCGCGAGCCTAACGATCCACATCTAGTTGAGGTTCCTCCGAGCGATCTGCGGGAACCCACGCTGGTTCGCACTTAGGGAATGTTGCAGAGCTTCTGTCTTATCTGTTCCCGAACAGCACAGTTCTGGAACGGTCATTCTACTTATTATCATGTCGGCAATCGAGCTGGCTTAAAGCAATATCAGCAATGTCCTTGAGCGTCTGGTAGTCCCCGGTGGCTTTGGCAGAAACGCGGATCCCGCGAATGGCACCTGCCAGAAACCGGGCGAGGGCACGCAGGTTTCGGTCCGCAGAAAGCTCTCCATTCTGCTGAGCGTCAAGGAGAGCTCCGTAGTACGCTTCCTCACTTCTTCGGAAGTTTCGCGAGGAGCGGGCGGCACAGTCTTCATCGCGCATGGCTCGCTCGACCGTTGAATTCACCATCAGGCATCCCGGGTGTTTGTAGATTGAGCCTTGCTCAACCACCCTGTAAAACCACGCCCGAATTCCATCCAACTTGGATGGATAACAGGCAAGGCACTCTGCCAGATCGGCGTAGGCGGCATCATCATATCGATCGAGAACAGCCAAAAACAGGGTCTCCTTGTCACCAAAGGTGTCGTAGAGGCTGGCCCGATTGATTCCCATCGCATCGATGAGGTCTTGAATCGAAGTGGCTTCAAACCCTTTCTCCACGAAGACGCGTGTCGCCGCGCGTAAAACCTCATCCTCGTTGAATTGCTTGTGCCTTCCCACCGAAACGATTCTACTCGGTTAGTGGAACGATCATTCCAAATAATCCTTAAGGTTTCACAGGTGACATTTGCCGATACTGGCTATCATTGCTAAACCGCGAGTCGTAGATTCGCTGACAGGGGGCGATGGGTGCCAGGAAAGCTATCCGATAGGATTCGTGCGGAGAGAAGCAGGCAGTTTGTGGGGCGATTAGAGGAAAAGGACTTGTTTGCGTCCTTTCTCGCTCCCGAAGAACTTCCCGTCGTCGTGTGGTACGTCCATGGTCCAGGTGGAGTTGGGAAAACGACCCTCCTGAGACAGCTTGAATTCATTTCCCAGGCAGCAGGAGCCAGGTCGGTTACCCTTGACGGCCGATACCTCCAGCCCACTCCGGACTTCTTTCTAGGCTCGCTCTGCATGGCTACCGGCACCACGTCCGTTTCTGATGCCATGGCGTGGTTGGGGGCCGTGAAGCGCGGTGTGCTGTTCGTGGATACCTACGAAGCAATAGAGGGTTTGGATGGCTGGCTGAGAGACACGTTTATCCCGGATTTGCCTGAAAATGTTCTTGTGGTCGTTTTGGGCCGAAAAAGGCCAGCGGCTAACTGGCGGTCCGACGTATGGCAGAACCTCTGTCGCATCGCGCCGCTTAGAAACCTCAGTGATGCCGATTCAAAGAAGTTTCTCGCCTCCCAGACCGTTCCCAGCGAAGCTTATGAGCAGATCCTGAGCCTCACCCACGGCTATCCGTTAGCTCTCACACTGGTTGCGGAGAACTACGCCCAAACTGGCAGCATCGGGCTCGGTCAGGATCCGTCTCTTGACCTCGTCACCGTGTTGCTGGACCGGTTTGTTGAGGGAGTCGATGATCCCCTCTATCGAGATCTGCTTGAGCTCTGCTCGCTGATTCGTATGACCACGGAGGCGGTCATTGCCGAGGCTTTGGATGCAGATCGAGCCCAGGAGCTTTTTGCTTGGCTAAAGTCGCTCTCGTTCATAGAGATGACTCCATTTGGCCTCATGCCTCATGATTTGGCTCGCGATGCCATCGCCTCTGAATTGAGGTGGAGGAATCCGGATCGCTATTCTGAGCTGCACCACCGCGCCAGAGCCTACTATTCTGATCGGCTGGATCGAGCTCAGGGGCCGGCGCAGCAGCTTATCCTTTTTGACTACATCTACCTTCATCGCGACAACCCGGTGATGGCGCCATTTTTCCAATGGCATTCACAGCCTCCTGCATTTTCAGATGGAGCGCGGTCCGAAGACCGATCCCAAATTCTCGAAATGGTGGAGTCCCACGAAGGGCAGGAGGCAGCGCAATATGCCGCCGCGTGGTTTAACGTGCAGCCAGAAGCCTTCCTCGTGATGCGAGATTCTGTCAATCCAACTCGCCTGCGAGGCTTGTTGGTGATGCTCAACCTCACGAAGTCGCCCGTTGAGGCACAGGCAGACCCTGCCACTCGAAAAGCTTTGGAGTACCTTGCCGCTCGCGGACCCCTTCGCGACGGAGAGCGCGCCACCTATTTCCGGTTCTGGATGGCAGATGACGCCTACCAGGCGGTGAGCCCAGTCCAAAGCATGATCTTTGTGGCGATTGTGCAGCACTACGTCACCGAGTCAAGCCTTGGGGCAACGTTCCTTCCGTGTTCTGATCCTGCATTTTGGGCGCCGATGTTCGAGTACGCCCTCCACTCGCTGCCGGACGAGCTTTGCTTTGAGTTGGGCTCGAAGCCATACGGGATCTACTTTGTGGATTGGCGAGTTTTGAAGCCTAAGCCGTGGCTTGCCGTCCTCAGCGAAAGGGAAGTTCCCATTAAGGCTCCCGCAGAGAAGCAAAGGGTTGGCGGAGACATGGTTGTGCTGTCTCGGGAAGGGTTTGCTGACAGCGTTGCTGAGGCCCTTAAGGCCTTCACCAATGTCGCACGTCTTGCCAAAAATCCGCTCTTGCGTTCGCGCTTGGTTTTGGATCGCGTCAGTGCGGATGCCGATACGAAGGAGCGAGTCGCGAAGCTGCGAGAGTTGATTTCCGATGCGGCGAATACGCTGTCTGCCAACTCCAAGGACGATAAGCTCTTCATGGCATTGGATGCCTGCTACCTGCATCCAATGCGCTCACAGGAGGTCGCCGCCGAGAAGATCGACGTTTCTATTGCGACAATACGAAGGCACTTGAAATCGGGAATGGCGCGAGTTTCCGATCTGCTTTGGCAACAAGAAACCGGCCTATAAGACCCATTCTTGGAACTTCCTGTGCTGTATTCGCCCTCACTATCGGGAAGGCGTCCAATCGTGGCAAATGAAATGAGCGAAAAATGATCGTTTCTTGATCTTGTGAGTCGAACAAGGGCGGGATACAACTAATACGTCATTGCATTCACATTGAATGCCCTCCGGGAGCCGAGTCTTCTCCCCAAAACAGAAACCCCAACCTCGGCCCCGGCTTTTTCCGATTAGTTCTGAAGAGACCATGAAGATATTTCCCCCGCTTGACCAAGTTGACCGGTGTCAGGAGGATTGCTTTTGGCATGATCACAGCGAGGCGCTTTGCTATCTGTTGATCTTGCCAGGGCTGGTGCCAGTCGTGCCGGAGGAGCATTCGCCTTCAGTTTTTCTGCAATCCGCAGGTCGAATCTCGAAATCGACCCACGAATATCGGCACCTTGCCTACTATCACCCCTCCAAGCTTCCAGGGGCATGCGGACCGGTGACGGTCGTGCTGGTTCTCTAGGGAGCTGTCGCCTGTTTGAGCATGAGCGCCGCCTTTACATTTGCGGTATGCCCACTCCGCTCCGCTACCACGCTTAAGAGCCTGAGTGGAATTCCTGCAAGGTACAGGTCGCCAGCGGCATCAAGCAGCTTGTGCCGTGCTGGCTCGTCGGCGAATCTTGCCTTGTTCTGATATCCTTCCGTGCCAAGAATCAGCGCGGAGGTTTCATCTAGTCCTTGACCCAATCCGAGCTTAGCGATCATCGGAAGTTCCTCGGACAGGGCAAAGGTTCGAGCAGGCGCGATATCGTCTCGATAGGCAACCACGATCTCTGGAACCTCAAAGCTCTGGGTACCCGGCCAACGCTCGCCGGTCTCATACACGTAGCGCCAGTGACCGCTGCCTTTTGCAACGGCAATCTTCGTGGCGCCCTCCTGCAGAAAGACGCGGCGATAGAGCTGAGGCTTTGCTTCAAGCCCCACGTGCTCAAATCCAGCGTTCGCCAAAGTGTCGACGTACGCCGCGGCACTCCCGTCCATCCCGGGCAGTTCCCCGGCATCCAGCTCAACTTCCGCGTCCGTGATCTCCAATCCAGCGAATGCGCTCATAAGATGCTCAATCGTCGAAATAGAGCCGAGGCGCGTGCATCTGGTGGTGTCGCTTACGTTTTCCGGAATCGCCTTAATGCGTTCCGAACCATATCGGAACCAGATCCCTGCCTCGCCCGGATGGATCGTCATCTTGACGGGGATACCGCTGTGCAGGCCCTTACCGCTAAAAGTAACGCGTTCGGCGACAGTTCTTCGACTGAAGCTCACTGGATCTTTCCCTCTAGATCTGCCAATTTCGCTTCAAGCTCTCGGAGTCTACGGTTGAGGTCTGGAAGCTTGTAAGTCAGCGAGTTGACTCGCTTTGCCGTAACAATTGGAGTTGCTGGGACACCCCAGTACACGCCGGGCTCCATAAGGTCTTTAGCAACGCCGGTTCTTCCTGCAAGGTAGATGTCGTTCCCCATGACGACGTGGTCCGAAACGGCAACTTGGCCGCCGATCTCGTTCCGCTTACCAACGGTGGCGCTTCCTCCGACTGCGGTTTGACCAGCGATCACGGTGTGCTCGCCTATGGAGGAGTTGTGGCCGATCTGGACCAGGTTGTCCAGTTTTACGCCGGTTTCGAGGACAGTGTCTCCCGCTGTCGCACGATCTACTGCGGTGAGTGCGCCTATTTCTGCATACGCTCCGATTGCGACGCCGCCAACTTGAGGAACCTTAATTCGCCTTGATCGCTTTGGACTGTCCCAAACAAATCCGAAGCCATCTGCACCCAAAACAGCGCCGGCGTGAACAATGCTGTGGTCACCGATCTGCACGGATTGGTACAGGACAGCGTGAGGGAAGATCGTGACATCTGCACCAAGAACACAATCCTCACCGATATAGGCGAAGGGATAGACACGAGTGCCTTCCCCAATGACGGCTCCCTGTTCGATCACAGCGTATGCCCCAATGCTTGCAGTTGCGGCGACCTCCGCGAGAGGACTCACAACCGCCGTTGGGTGTATTCCATGCTCAATTGGAAGCGGGCGCTGAAACATCGCTAGAAGTCTGCCGAACGCTTCCCTTGGTCGATCCACGGAAATTGTCGGAAGCATCAGCTTAGGCGCATCGTGGGGGACGAGCACGGCACCCACCGAGGTCGTTTCTATCTTTTGGAGATACTCCGAAGTCTCCGCGAAGGTAATCCCGTGGGAGTCATTTGATCCAGCGGGTACGGGACGGGATATGACGATCTCAGGGGAGCCACTTAGGGTGCCGCCTAATAGGTTGGCGATTTCTCCTAGCGTCCAAGTACGTGGTGTTGTCTCCATGTTAGGAATTCGTTGGTAGCGTTGCGATGACCTTTTGGCGTTTGTACGAGGGTGTACCGATTGAGTGCCAGCCAGATCTTCAGCTCCTGCTCCAGCATTTGTCGGCGTTGTGCCTTCACTACGGAGCTCCTCATAGAAGGTACCTCCGGTGCCCTTTCCAGGGGCGTCTCGGCAGGAATTGTGACCTGCTTCTGTGCAATTTCAGGAAGGTGGAGCGGAGTTGGATCTGCGAGCTTGAATGTAAGGTGGGAAGCAGCCTGCCTAATTTGGGACCTTGCCTCTTCCTGGGCGCGCTTATCCAGCATATTTGCGAACTCCTCGATTCTAAGTTTGAGCGCGGCTTGATCGGATGCGGACTTGGCGAGGAGGCTTGCTAGCAGAGTCTTGCTGGCAGCCTGGAATTCTGCGTCGATGCGCTTCAAATCGATGCGAAGTTGCTTGGCCTCCTCCGCACGCCTCTTTGCATTAGCGGAGAGCTGGCGGTCAGACGGAATTGACTCGGGGTTTGGATCTGGAAAGCCCGCTACCAGCGCCAGTCGGGCGAAGATGGGAGCGCGCTCGTTTGCCCATCTCTCGAAGATGGGACGAATCTTGGCATTCGTGGCGACATATGCGAGTTGTTCTTCGCCAGTGATCGACCTTTCCTGCTGAAGGCGAAAGGTCTTAATTTCGCTGTCATAGAACTGTCTCAAGCGCCTCTGCAGCTCAGCAAACGCTTTGGCCTGTTCTGCTTCAAACATCCCCTGGACAGTCTGGCGGGGGGCATTTGCTGGGTCGGAGACGTCTATAGCCGGTATTCGCGGAATGGTTGAAATTCTTTCCGGCCTTGCGGCTGGAGGCTGCGGAGTCTCGATGCTGGCAGTGACCGACTCCGGCAGCTGCGCTTGGACGGCGTTAAGGTCAACGAACACCGTGGTGTTCGCGGATTTACAGCCTGCGGCTGCCAGGGCAGCCACAATCCCAAGCGCCAGCCTATTTCTTACCATTCATCGCAGCGAGGGTGGCATCGGTGAGGTCGTTGACCCCGTAGGGTGCGGTGCTCTGATCGAACACAACCGTGTATCCCTGTGCCTTTGAGACCTCGTTGATTGCCGTCCTTGCCTTTTGAAGGCCGGCAAGCTTGCGCTTATCGGCGAAGTCGCTCATTTCATTGCTGAACTCTCTAAACCATCTTTGGGCGATGTCGTTCATGGTTTGACTGCGGCGTGCATATTCCTCTACGAGGGTTCGCTCTTCCGGAGTCATGTTCGGCTTGGTTGCCAGTTCGACAGATCGCTTGTTTGCGGCAATCACGTCCGCTTTTGTTCGGTCAAGTTCTGCAGATTCTTCTTTGGTCGGAGTTTCTTTCAGACTCAACTCCCGAATGCGCTGGGCTTGATCCGTCGTGAGAACACGATAGGTATCGATGAATTCCAAGATTCCCTCTCGGGTCCCCTTCATCTTCTTGAAGATCGTTTGACCTTCCTTGCCGTAGTCGCTTTGGTCCAGCATCCGCACAATGTCCACGGTGCCAATCTTGACCTCGTTGTTCTGGAAGCCGCCGGCCAGCGCTACGCCGACGATGGCGGCGACTAGAACCCATCCGAACTGAAGGAAGCGTGTTGTCTGCATGATTGGAATCTCAAATGCGGTATGTCTAAAATGACGCGCCGCAGGGTCGTTGCGTCTCGTTGGAGACAACCCTGCGGCGCATGCGATTGGTTCCGGAGACTATTTCTTAGCGTTCATCTTGTTCATCGCGTCGGTCGTTGCGTCATTTGGACAGAACGGGGCGATGTCGGCTGAAAAGATAATGGAGTAGCCTTGGTCCTTACCGACCTGCTGGATGGCATCTTTGACTCTTTGAAGAGTGTCGGCGCTCATCTTTTCCTGCTTTGCCTGGAACTCGGTTTGGAACTCTTGCCCCCACTTTTCGAGGAGCTGTCCGGTGGCATCTTTGCGCTTGGTGAAGTCATCAAGCTGTGCGAGCTGAGCGGCAGTCGGCTTATCCACCGTTTGGAGTTCCCGAGCCTTGGTTTCGGCAGCGTCTGCGTCTCCCTTGATCCGAGTAATGACGGCAGTATCGGCGGGAGAAGCAACTTCCTTAACGCTGACGTCGCGCAGCGACGTCGCATCTTCTGGCTTCATGTTGCGATGGCCACGAATGTACTCCATCACGTCCTGGCGAGCCTTAACCTGCTTCCGAAGGCCCTCGGTCTGCTGCTTCGCATAATCGCTGTCCTTAAAGACTTTGGCAACATCGACAGTGCCGGTTTTGTCGCCCGGCGCCTTGAAGCCCATTCCAATCATTCCGCCAGCCAGCGCAGCCGCTGCTACCCAGCCGAGTCTCTCAATATTCATATTCATTTCTCCTTAGAAGCTGTTTCCAATTAGGAAGTCCGGCTGGCTCTTGCCTCGCTCGTTGAATCCTAGGTCGACACGGATTAGACCAAACTGAGTCTTAAAGCTCAGACCCGGTCCGAAACCGAGATGGAGTCGGAAGCGTGCGTCCTGGGAGTAGGAGTTGACCGCTCCATATCCGCCCCATGCACCGCCATAGTCGACGAACCCGATAATATTGAACGCCTTCTGAATCGGATGCCGATATTCAAGAGTCATCAGCATCGTCTTTGTTCCCCAGAATCGATCTGGGTCGTAGCCGCGCAGGGAATCTGGTCCGCCCGCGAAGAACTGCTCGAAATAGGGAACCTGTCCATCGATCCATCCATACTTGATTCGAGCCGCAACTACTCTCCGCGTCGCCTCAAAATCCGTTCCTCTGGGCTTTTGTCCAGGAGACCAGTACTCTCTAAGCTCGGCTGTATTTCGCAAGAAGGTGTTTCGACCAAGGATGTGATTGTCTGAGGTGGCTCCGCCGACTCGGGTGATGTCGGAGTAACCGGGCTCAATGCTGAGTTTCACATAGTCGCCGCGTGACGCATCGATATCGACGTCTCGCCGGTTTCGGATTCCAGACAGGCTTAGAACACCAATGTCGCCATCCTGCTGGATGAAGCTGTTCACAGGAAGTGCACCTGTATTTGACGTGATGACGTTTTCTACCTTGCCTGAGAGACCAACGCTCCATAGACCGGAGATGGGTCGTACGAAACCAGCTTGGATTCCGGAGTGCCTTTCGCTATAGGTTGTGCCGTTGTTGAGCGGCGTACCTGTTCCGGTAAGGAACGACGTTCCGAATCGGTAAGTGAGCCTTGAGTAGACCGAAGCCTGGAAGCTCGTATCCTTTGCGTCGTAGAATGGGTTGACGTAGCCCAAATCGACGCTGGGGCCGCCACCAGTGATCGCTTGCGTAAAGTTGAGGTTGACGGTCTTGCCTGTTCCATAGAGGTTTGTCTCGGACAGCCTGATAAGACCAGCCAACGAGGACTGTGGATCCAACTGGACTCCAACGTTGAACTGACCTGTTCGTCCCTCTTTTACGTCTGCGATGAGGTTGACTTTCCCAGCTTCAACTGAGGAGTCATCGCTCTTTCCCTGCACGCTGTCAAACCACTGGGTGTTGTGGAGTCGCGTGAGATCCTTATTCCACTTTTCACCGCTGAATACGTCGCCTGCTCGAGTCTTGATGAGGCGGCGCATCACCCAGTCTTTCGTGTGAACGTTGCCTCGGACGAGCACTTGCCCAACCCTGAGCTCCAGGATGTGCACGTTGATGGTGCCAGGCGACTCTGGAAGAGGCGAGAAATCGTCAACCGAAGCGAAAAAGTCCTTCTTGGTATAAAGGCTAACGATGGCATCGCCACTGGTCTTTCGTGCATTCAGGTTGTAAACGTCGCCTACCTTCATCGTTAGAGCCTTTAGAATTTCGGCTGTAGTGATGACTGTGTTTCCGGTAATCCGGAACTCTTTGATGGCTGGCCATTCCTGAAGATCAACGGTGACGGTGTAGCTATTGAGTTCGGCAGGAAAGGCGCGAGGGTCTACAGCAGAAAAGAACCCAAGGTCCTCAAGGCTCTGCTTATCTCTGCCCAAGTCTTCCATGTTCAAGGGCTTGCCAATCTTTGTTCGCATGGCGGCGAGAATCGCCTCCTTTGAAACACGATGGTTGCCCCTGATGACGATCTCTTTGACCACGCCAGCCTGCTGGGCGGACGCGGCAACCGCGAGTGCCCAAATCATTGCTATGCAGCAGTTCTTTACTTTCAAACGTTCTCCTTGCCGCCCTTAATCGAAGGTTGTTCGCGGTTTGACGCCCGTGAACTTTACCCGCCGGGACTACCGTCCCCGATGTTCTTCTTGTTCCCATTGTCTTGAAACACGCATGGATCCGTGCACTTCAGCATTGAGAATCGGCGCATTCGCTAGAATCGAACTCCATACTCAAGTCCAAGTTTCCATGGTCTATCTTGATCAGATCCAACATAAAACCGGATTCGACTCAGCGCACCAAACAACCGTTTTGGGCGATAAATCAGTCGGTAGTCATAACGAGTTTGGAAGCCCGCAGGTGGTTCCGACAATTGTCGCGAACCTTCGATGCTGAAACCTGAGCCCAAGATTTTTCCAAAAGCGATTGAGGCAAAGTCGTAGGAGTTATATTCGACGTTCAGAAAATCGAGTCCAAGTCCACGGGCAACCTGACCGGTATAGGGGTCCAGCAGGCTTGGCACTCTGGAGAGCATCGCATTCTGAATTGCTGACGATTCTTTACCGCCATTCGAAAGCGTCGTAAGCAGATCCACCTGACCTAGGATCGCGAGGATTCGCTCCTGAGAGAGATCGCCGGGATCGCTGGTGGCTGTCAGTGTCAGACCATTGTCTTGAAGCAGATCTCCTTTAAACCCAAGAGTGATGTCATAGCGCTGAACATCTGTGTCCGCAAATCGTGTTGCTGTGACGGAGGTCGAGCCTTCCATATCCACGATTGCGGCCGCAGAGCCATTGCCATTGACGCCATATGTGAAATTAACGGTCCCACCCTGCTCAAGTCTCAGTAGGGATGCAGGGAGGCGTACCGTGCCTTTCTCGACGACGAGGTCCGCAGTAGCCTTTGGTCTTTGAATTCTTCCGGATAACTTTCCGCTTCCAGAAAGGTACATATCGGCGGTTGATGATCGTAGTCTTGCGGGATCTGAGAGCCTCAAGTCGACATTAAATTCCGGATCAATCGCGAGTTCACTTGGAATCTTCTCTGGCTCTGGAACAACCTTTAGGACAACATCCCCGTTCCCAAGAGTTACGCTGCCAGTCACCGCTGGACGCTTTACGGTTCCCGAAATCTTAATCTCCGTGTTTGCCGTGCCTGCAACCAAAGACTGGCTCATGACACGCTGACGGAATTGTGCGGCGGTTGAGTTGACTTCGCCCGAGATAGGGCGGTCCAGCAGAGACACCGCTCCGCCCTTCTGAACGATGGCTACGATTTCCTGAAGGGAGTTGAATGGAATTGAAAGCGCCGCCGCGATCGATCCCCCTCGAATCGGAGTGCCTCCGGCGGTGAACTGGATGCCCGAGTCCTTAATGGATAGGGTTGCATCTGCATTCTTGAGGATGTCATCTACTCCTGTGAAGGCGAGTGCCTCGGCATTGAGTGTGACCCCTCCACCCACGCTCAGAGCGTCTGCGGTTCCGGTTACTTTCAGGTTTCCGCGAGCGGTGCCAGATGTGCGAGAGCCATCAATTCCACCAAGGAGCTGGGCGATTGCCTTAAGGTCGCTCGGGTCGAAAGTAACTTCAGCGCTGAGCGCCTTCTTCTCCGGAATCGTGAATGGATATTCAAAGGGCGCATCCGCCGTGATCGAGCCCTGAAATCCCTTGTAGAAATACACTCCAGTTACGTGAGCGCCTTCGCCACCCGCTGACGTTGGGTCCAAAACGATTCGATCAAATCCGACGCGGAGGTAACGGTCGTCGTGTTCAACGGTTGGGGCAAGGCCCGGCGGTGCAAACAGATTGTCAAAGTTGAGGGAGGCCACGACCTTCGGGGATTGGATCGGTCCATCTGCAGTGAACCAAAGGTTGGCAGTGCCTGTGAGCCGACTGAATCTGGCATCTAGGGCGGAGAGTTGGCCAAGATCAAAGCGGTTGTCGTTCGTTCCGTCCAGGTGCATCTCGCCCTTGGCATCAACGGTTCCGTGGACAGATACGAGGGCAGGTCCCTTGGAAAGAGATGCATTCGCAATCGTCCAGCGGTGGTGGTTGAGTTCGAAAGCGGAGTTGAATTCCCCGATTGGCACTTTCCGGAACGTTAAGTTGGACAGCTGCAGCGACTTCGTTTGGACCGTCGGATCCTGCACCGTTCCCTCGATGTGCGTATCAAGGGAAATCGAGCCATCAAACGAGTCCAACATGTCTCTAGACTCGGCAGATAGGCTCGAGAGCATATTGGATGCCGAGTCAAGAAAATTCGTTGCCTGAATGTTTTTTACGGCTACATCTGCGGCAGCACGATTTCGGTCAGGGTCATACGATGCATTTGTGACATGAATGTAGCGCTCGCTGTCACCCAAGCTGATCTGTCCGTGAAAGACCGAACTGGCTGACCTTAAATCCCAGATGCCATCTCCAATCGGTGTACCGTTGACGGCGATGGACTTCAAGTTTCCGGAAGCGCTGCCATCCGCAATACGACCATTCCTTATGGATACCGACCCCGAACCATTCACGGTGCCATGGGCAAACACAGCGTCCGTGAAAGAAGGAAGGATTCGTTCGACGGAGAGTCCTTCCACATTCATCTGTACTGAACCGAATGCACGTTCGATGTCATAGCTTCCTGAGGCGGAAGTCTTACCGTCTGCACCGAGGAAAACTGCATGATTGAGTAGGATCGATTTCTCGGTTGCGCTCACTGATGCGGAGACCGTATCAATTTTCACCCCATCAACAACGACGCTAGACCCCTCAACATTTGCCGACGCAAGCGGGTGAGCCAAGGTGCCGCTTACCTCGACGGACGGTATATCGACAGAGCCGACGAAAGCATCGCCAAGCCATTCGGCGAGTTGAACGTCTCTGACGGCTGCGGAAACGTGTAGGCTTTTATCCTTAAATTGTAGATTTCCAAAGCCCTCCAGGCTTGCTGTTCCTCGAGCCGCCTCCAAGTTGTCAAGCTCGAGCTGGGTTCGATCAGCCTTGAAGTCCGACACTATGGCGGGGACTGTTTTGGTGCCATACATCAGGTCGTACCCTTCTAGCCTCCCTGATGCGTAGGGGTTCTTGAGAGTGCCGCTCAGCGTTGCCGTCGCGTTGATGGATCCGCTAAACCGTGGGTCATACGCCGCGGCGAGGATTCCCCTCGCGACGAGGGTCGCATTGACCTCTCCCGAGGGCTTCATCCCGCCGTGGGCCTGTACGACTCCTTCCGGTGTATTGAACAGAGCTCTGTCCAGTGTAATGTTGCCAGTGTCGTATGCCCCCGAAACGTCGAAGTGACCAAGGGAGATGGTGTGGTCCCCGGGGAAGCTGGCGATTCCCTGGCCCGACGACTGAAACTCAAATCGAGGTTTCTGTGTCGTTCCGCTGATAATGACCACAACCTGAGCGTCTCCGGCGGCCTGATGAAACCCGAACTGGCCACCGAGGCTGGCAAGGTCCACTTTCTCTGCCGTGAGCGTTCCCTTTACTCGTTTTTCGAGCGGGTCGATTTCAAAGATTCCGGTGATCGGTTTCTGTGCCAATTGGCCGTCTTCTAATTCGACGACGACTCGCCGACCCTGGGCCTCGAGTTTCGCCCTAATGCCAGAAACAGAAAGTTGATCGTGGCCAGCATTCGTGGCCGTAATTTCGCCCGAAACGTGATAGGATGCCGCGGAGTGATAGGACAGCCAACCCACAAACGTTCCATTTTGAAACTGAGCCGCCGCGGGTACAAATGCTCGGATCCAGGCGGGAAGTGCCGATGTGCTTGGGGCAGCCAGAGTGGTTCGACCTGCGGCAGCGAAACCATGCTTCCAGGTCGTGCTGCCGGTAAATGCTGCCGTGGTCTTGCCATCAAGAAGTGTCAGGTCTCCCTTCACCCCCAATTCGGTGATCTCCCCTTTAAATTGAGCTTGCTGGGCAGAAAATTTTTCCCACTTTAATCCGACACCGGTGACTGAGACATTTGCCTGAACAGTTGGCGGTGCGTCGTGCGGAACGTGTACCCGAAAGGGCCCTGATGCCACTAAGGATGTTGCGGTGGCCTGCCTGAGCGTGCCTATTTTGGAGAGGAGAGGACTTTGAAGGAAATGGGAACCGACGGAAGCAAGTTGAGCTGATTCGGTCGACCCGGAGACCGTGAACCCGGCTTGAGTGCTGTTGTGAATATCGAGGTCCACTCCACCTACGCCCGAAGCGATGAACCTTCCTGAAGCGGTCCAATCTTGTCCAAGACCCGCTACCGCGACGCGCGGGGAATCAATTACGGTGTTCCAAGGACCTTCTGGGCCCTGATCCACAAATTCAATGTGGGCACGGTTGATGTCGACATCAAAAGAGATTTCGCTGGGTGAGCCACCGTGGGATGGAATGAACGCCTCGAAATCAAACTTTCCGTTGCTTTTGCGCTCGACTCGACCGCTCAGATTCGAACCTCGGATCTTTAGTGCCTGGCTCCCGCCGTCCATCAACCGAATGCCAGAAACTTCAAGAGTGTCCAACTGAGCCAGGATTCCACCACCAGGTCCCATAAGTTTGGGCCTTGTGACATAGACCGTCCCGCGCATCGGTGAAATGGAATAGGACGCTGCCGCTAGGGTGAGGTCCCCTGCATCGGTGTGAAGACAGATCTCGATTGGGACGCCAGGGGACTCAATCGTGCGGATGCAGTCAAGCATGTAAGAGGAGCCCCAGAACGCGACAATCGCGAGGGGGGCCAAAACCACAGCCAGCTTGAGCGTTCCTGAATCCGCTCGAATGAGTTCCTCCCTGGTTTAAGCGATGTCGAGTGCCTAGGTTGAAGTCTGTTGAGCGTCAAGACTTGCCACAC
The DNA here is from genome assembly GCA_903927025.1 of uncultured Armatimonadota bacterium. Classification (GTDB taxonomy): domain Bacteria; phylum Armatimonadota; class Fimbriimonadia; order Fimbriimonadales; family Fimbriimonadaceae; genus Fimbriimonas. The sequence goes on along the minus strand of CAIYLG010000018.1, from coordinate 70,559 downwards.
GCTCTGCCATGACCTTCTTGCTGAATTCAATTGCGTTGTAGGAGCTTCGAATGAACGGACCGCTTGCAACGAATGCAAAGCCCAACTCCTCGCCGATCTGCTCGTATTGTTTGAATACGCTCGGATGGATGAACTCGTTCACCGGAAGGTGACGCATTGTTGGGCGCAGATACTGGCCAATTGTCACAGCGTCAACACCGACGTCGCGCAAGTCTTTAAGCGTCTTGATGACTTCCGCTTCGGTCTCTCCAAGTCCAAGCATGATCCCCGACTTGGTGTAGATCGTCGGATCAAGCTCCTTCACCGTTCGGAGGACACTAAGGGTGCGCTCATATTTGGCTTGGGGACGCACCACAGTGTGGAGGCGCTCTATCGTCTCAATATTGTGGTTGTAAATTTCTGGATGGGCATCAGTGACTATTTTAATGCACCATTTTTTCCCTTTGAAGTCGGGTGTTAAAACTTCGACAATCGCTAAAGGGTTTGACTTGTGGAGCGCTTGAATTGTTTCTGCAAACTGGGTTGAGCCCTCGTCAGCGAGGTCGTCTCGTGCCACTGAGGTCACAACGATGTGCTTAAGACCAAGATCCGTTGCTACTTGAGCAATATCAGCCGGCTCATCAGGGTTGAGTTCAAGTCCCTTTCCGACTTTGATTGCGCAGAAGCCGCAGCTTCGCGTGCAGGTATCTCCAAGAATCATAAACGTCGCGGTCTTTTTGCTCCAGCATTCGGGCAAATTTGGACAGCGCGCGCTTTCACAAACGGTATGCAGGCTCTTAGCCCGCATCATTCCCTGAACTTCTTTGATCGTGTCAGGGCGCGGCAGACGGATTGTTAGCCACTCTGGCAACCGCTGGGTCATGTTTGAGTATAGCTGACTCCGGCCTATTCGACCGGAGTCTTGCTCCTCATCTTAGACTCTCTGGAGTTGGTTAGTCCTGCTCGCTTACGTAGTGGACCTTCACCTTAGTTTCGATGGTGGTGCCGTTGCCTGTCACGTAGATGCGCACGTTCTTGTGGTGCTTGCCATCTCCAGGCACGATCACACCGCTGGTTGTGATCGAAGTGGTGCCTGCAGGAATAGTGACAGTCGCAGGGAAGCTCAGGGCGTCGTGGTGGCTGGTGTCAATGGTGAGGACGGTGTCAGTTGTTGGCGCGGAGTTGACGCTGATGGTTACCGTCACGGTGTCGTCGGAAGGCTCACCACCGGGCTTGGCGGTGACATCAGACTGGGTCGGAGTGGCAACGATGGGGATTGTCGTCGAATCTTTTACCGATCCGAGGTTGGCTTCTGAGTTGGTCTTAACGATAGGTACGGTAGCTGTTTCTCGCGCAATAGCGGACTGAGGAACGCCCGCCATCAGAATTGTGGCGGTGGTAACGAAGACGAAAGAGAATTTGATGAGGGTTGTTTTATTCACGCTTTATCATAGACCACAGAAGTGAATAAATCTAGTACCTCAAATATAAAAATTCGGATTTTTGATGCTAATAGATAATTTAAGGCGACCTCTCATTGCCCAAGATCGGTACATCGTCTTAATTTAAACGGTAAATTCTTATAGTATATAATGTATATATTTTTAGAAATAAAAATGCATAACGACACGTATTGAGAAACTGCTTCCTCGGTTAAACAGAGTGGATGATCAGTTGGCCCGGAGTCTCTCAAGTTCTTGAGTGAGCTGTCCGATGTTCATGAGAGAGCCAATGAGGGAATGGCTTCGGAAAAGATGTTCGCCTAGTTCTTCAATGATGCGCTGGCTTAGGTCGTCCAGCATGTCGACGTCCATTGACTTCAATGGGCCTTCCATGGAGGCAGCCTGTTTTCGAGCTGCACCACAAAAGACGGAGGCCGCTTGAAAATTCCCAAGCTGAGCGGCAGCATGGGCGGCGGTTCTCCACGTGGTGGCGACGGCAGTAAAGTCTCCCAGCTTTTCGAGAATGGGGAGGCACTTCACAGAGTAGTCGATCGTTTGGAGCGGGAGCCCTTCCATTAGGCAGAGATGGCCCGCATTCTGATAGAGCTTCGCGATTGTGGAAGTGTCGACCAGGGCATCCTCAAGGGAAAGAGCCTCGTCAAGGTGAGCATGCGCCTGATCCAGCAAGTGGAGGTCTGCCTCAACGCCAACGACGTTGGCGAGCGTAATGAAGAGCTTCTGATTGTTCCTAATTGCGCGGAATGAGCGAGCGGCGCGGTTGTAGTAGCGGCAGGCTTTTTTGAGATTGCCACCGGTCTGAACGCTGATCGCGAGGTTGACCATCGCAGAGGCGGCAACTTCGAGGTCTCCGCGACGCATCGCCACGGTATAGCACTGCAGCACGTATCGCCGCGCCCGAACTCGGTCGCCCAGATAGGTTGCGAGCACGCCAGCGAGATTCACCACTCGAACAAACTTCGGGCTCGCTTCGCAGCCTTTGCAAGCGATTGCCTTTTCGGCAAGCCTTAAGCCCTCAGAGTAATAGTTGCGAAGGATGAAGAAGCGATTGCTCGAAATCAGTGTGTCCACGGAGAGAAGCGGATCGCCACCCTTTTGGAATCCAGATTCGATAACCAGCCGGACGTCTTCATAGGAGGCATCCATGCGTTCAATCCAAGCAAGCTGATCTGCTCCCAGCAACTCCTGATTGACTCTTTCTGCGAACTCCTTACACCAAGCCTGATGGCGCTTGAGGAGGACCTTTTCCTCCTCGGCTTCACGAAGCTTTTCTGTGGCATATAAGCGCATCGTTTCCGAAAGGAAGAACCGCTTGTCGGTGGTCCTCACCGATGAGTTGGACAGAAACGAGCAATCGACTAGTTTTTCAAATGCTCCCAACACATCCCGGGGACGCAGATCATCGTCGTATGCGCAAACATGTTCCGCCTGTTCAACTGAGAACGTGCCGGCGAAGACAGCAAGTCTGCGCAAGAGGGCTCTGTCGTGGCCGTCCAGCAGCCCATAGCTCCAGTCGATGGTGGCGCGAAGCGTCTGATGTTTTTCTGATGCGTTTGGCTGGCGATTTTGTAGAAGAAGGAACCGATCATCCAGCCTGTCCACAATCTGCCGTGGACTCAGAATGGCCGTCTTGGTAGCCGCAAGCTCGATTGCGAGAGGAATGCCGTCTAGGCGTCTGCAGATGTTGACAACCGCTTGAGAAATCGACTCGTCGAATACAAACTGATTGTTTGCCAGCTGGGCACGATCGATGAAAAGCGCAACTGCTTCGTACTCGCGAATGCTGTGCCAATCCTCAAGAGGAGAAGGCACCTCCAGACCGTTAAGCGGATAGCGGTCTTCGCCAAGAGTCTTAAGGCTCGTTTGGCTTCCCGCCAAGACTGCCATGTTGGGGCACTCGCCCAATAGAGTGTCGATGACCTTGCGAATGGCAGAAACCAAGTGCTCGCAACTGTCAAATACCAGCAGGGCCCGCCTCTCTCTGAAAGCGGCTACCAGAGCATCGAGGTTATCCTCGCCCGGCAGCTTGCCAACCCCGAGCAGGCGGTTGATGTTTGGCAGCAACATGCTCTCTCTGGCGACTGGACCTAAGTCGATGTAATGGGTTCCGTCGGCGAAGTCGGACTCAACATCCGTGATGAGTCGATGGATCAGCGCTGTCTTTCCAATCCCGGCGGGGCCAACAATGGTTACCGTGCGGGAGAGATCAAGCTGTCTTCTTAGTGCAGTGATCTCACGATCGCGTCCGATGAAGGTCGAAGTCCTATAGACCGCGCGACCTCGAGTGACCGTGATTTCTCGATTGGGCAGGTCGGGGTGCTGCACGAGCAGGAGACGCTCCTGGTAGCCGTCCCTGCCGATCTGAAAACTCCCAAGTTCATCGAACGAAAAATCGGCATCTAACGAAGCCCGGGCAAGCTCGTGCATCGCTAAATTTACGACGATCTGTCCAGATTCGGCCTTCGAGGCTGCTCCCACCAGTCGATCTTCGACGGGATCGAACCCGCCTGCGCTCGGATCGACCTCACTGATCATCACAGAAGCGAGGACACGGGTCTTTAAGTTTCCAACAAGCTGGACTGCCGCTTGGAGCGCTTCGGAAGGCCTGGAAAAGGCAAGAAATGTGTAGCCGCCGGAGCTGGCGACTAAGGTCCCGTAGAAGTGCCTAAGACACTGCTCCACGGCAACATCAACTCCCGGGGCGCGAACACCAGATTCAACGAGCAACAAAAACGTACCGACGCCGGGTATTCCACCGCCGCGCAGGTAGGTCTCATTTACTCTGATCCGATCCATTTTCCCTCTCTAATCCTAACTCATCCCAGATGATGACTGATTACTGGACTCTGTAATTTCGCTAGGGTCCGCATGATCTGCTACTGTGCCATCCGTTGTGATGGGCTTAATCGCAAAGGCCTCAAAGCTGCAACGTCCCTTCGTGAGAACGATTCCAGCGGCTCCATTGAGAAGCGGTGCGTCGAAATCATCCGCCACTAGCACGATCTCTCCGTTCACCTTTCCACTGAGTCGGTTGCCCTCCACAGAGAGCCTAAGCTTGACTTTATCGTCTGGCATAAAGGAGAACGAGCGTTCCGCTAGGATCCTATCAGGGAACCCACCTCGTATTAGTTGCAGTTTATTTTCAGAGGTAATAAGCAGCGCATAAAACCGCTTCATGCCCTGGACTCGCACCGCAATTCCAACGGCATCGGCTAGGTAGATCGTAACCGCAGCCTCGGCTTCATAGTCTGTCCACTCCCGACACCCGTAGATCACCAACCCTGTGCCGTGGTTCTGGATTAATGAATACCCATTCCGATACTCATCAAAACTGGAGACTCCATTAGCCCAACACTTCAGCCACAGGTCGCCAGGAGTTTTCTTCAGCGTAACGGAAGGGCATCCGTCCCACGTTAGCCATTCCATCTCAATCTGATCGCCCGGCATGCCGGTGATATTCAATCCAATTCTGGAAATGCACGGCCCCCCGATCTGCGGAATCTGGAAGCTGATTTCTTCGGCATGTCCGGGAGCGAGAGTGATCCACTCGCATCCAACCTGCTCTGTCGCCTGACCTTCTATCGGAATTTCTGCGACCAACTGGGCGCGCACACGCTGATTGCTGTGGATCCGTGCTTTAACAGTTTGCCCGGAAGACAGCGTTGGGCTGAACATCGCACTGTAGAAGGTTGAATCTCGAAGATCCTTTGGTGGAATGGTTGCTGTCATCGCCGATCCCTCCTGATCCAACAGTGTCATCGTGAGTCGACGGTGCTGGTTGGAAAGTTCAAGACCGTCAGCTCGGAAACCCTGTTGAGAACCTGGAAAGCAGAAACTGAAGCGCTCTCTGGGTGTTGAGGCGGGCTTTCCGCGGATCGCATTTGCCATTCGCACGATCTCAAGTGATTCTTGCACTGCGTCAGAAACGCATCTGCCTCCATCTGCAGTTGGAAGGTAGAGCTCGTCGCGGATTGGCGTTCGCCAGTCATAGTCCGCATTGATTCCCTTCAGACCGCTTATGACACCGACGATGCAGCACACGTTTCCGCTATTGCAGTCGGTATCCCAGCCGCACGTATTGGCGATCATCAGGGACTTGGCGAAGTTCCCTTCGCCGTAGATCAAGGCAAGGATGACGACACCGTGATTGGGGACCACGTGGCAGTTGCTTGGGTAGCGCTCGTAGCCGTGATTGGTCTTTAGGAGCTGAAATGCCGCTTTCCAATCGTGCCCGATGTCACGCCAACTTCGGACGTCACGGATCACCTGCGCGATGACGCTGTCGCTGGGAATGAGCGACGTGGCCGTGTCAAGCAGTTTGTCGATATTCTTCTCGACAAATGCATTGGCCACTAGCGCGGCCACAACCTGGGCAGCATAGATCGCCTCCCCATCATGACTCACACTGGCCGCGCGTCTGGCGAAGCTTGCTGCGAGCACTGGGTCTCCGGGGCAAATCAGTCCCCATCCATCGATGAAGATCTGGGCACCAATCTGCTCGGCAACGGTCTTTCCATTCAGTTCAATCGAACCGCTTCGAGGAGCGGGAACTCCTTCCTGCATGCGAAGAAATGCAGTGTGCTCCGTCGACATTCCCAGTCCGCCCCACCAGAGAATGGTTCGACCTTCGATGATGTAGTTCTGCCAACATTGTCCGATCTGCTCAGCAGTCAGTTCGGGATTGTCCTGCTGGTCGGCGAGAGCTCTTAGGAAAGTAAACGTCCCGCTGATGTCGTCGTCGGTAACGACCAGCGGCACTCCCATCTCTGCCGCAACATATCGATCGATCTCTCCGAACCGGGCAGTGATCTGTTCGTGAGCCCAGCCCTCAAACGGGCGGCCGGCGTACACCCCGATGATCTTTCCGAGTGCTCCTGCGTACACCGCCTCGGCATACGCATCATCTAGGAGGAAATCTTTCATCAGCGACCAGAAGGGATCATAGATGGCTTGAGCTCATGGATTACGGCGCTGTCCAGCCGCACCTGTCCAGAAAGTGCCGAGAGGGATACGGCAAGGTTGGAGAGGTTTGTTCCTCCGACGGGCATGTACAGTTCACCATCATTTGCATAGATCTCAACGGTTGTGCGGTCGGTGAGGATGCGAAGGCGTAGTTTTCCGTCTCGTAGGTTGACAGGGCCGTGACAGCCTCGGAACTCCACCTCTGCCTTGGACGCATCGTAGGTCAGTGGGCTACCAAAGAGACTGAGTGCAAGTTTGCTTCCAGCTTCTAGCGAGAGGTCCAGCTGAATGTCGAGCAAGCCTCCCTTCCCAGCCTCAAGGGAAATGGGTGAAGACTTGATATCCACACTGCTCCAGGAGTGCTCCTTTTGATAGAGTCCGTGGATTTCCTTTGCGGGGTTGACGAAGATTCTGCTTCCAGCTGCAGTGTGGTGAAGGGTGAGTTCGGAAGGGAACAGCATGCACTGGTTGAACGGCATCCCGGGGCTGTCCGCGCGGCCCCATCCAACCTGAATTCGCCGGGCTCCAGGTGCGTCGTTGTAGGTTTGAGACGCATAGAAGATGTTTCCATGCTGAAGCGGGATCTTCTCAGTGGAAGGGGTGAATGTCTTTCCGTCGAAGCTGCCGAGCCGGTACTCGCCGCTGGCGGCGTAAGTGGCCCATTGAGACTCTCCCGGATGTCCTGCGACAGGCAGTTCGAACAGTTCAGGGCACTCAAAGAATCCCTCGATACGAGACTCGCTCGTCCAATGCTTGAGATCAGGAGAGGAGAGATACTCGATCCACTGCTTGCCGTCCAGTTCGTCGTACAGCGCCATCACCCAGTGCTTCCCTGGCTCGTACCAGAAAACTTTGGGGTCCCGTCCGGAATGCTTGACAACAGGATTTTCTGAATAGTCTGTAAAGGTTCGTCCGCCGTCCTGACTGTAGGCAATGCACTCTCCGCGGCCGGTGCTGGTGTACGCCGCGACCATCACATCCTTGGTGCCAGTCTTGAACCCGGAGGTGTTCTGATGGTCGATTACAGCGCTGCCGGAGAACACCCAATCATCCCACTTATGTGGATAGATCGCGATTGGAAGCTCCTTCCAGTGCATAAGGTCGCTGCTGACAGCATGTCCCCAGTGCATGTTGTCCCATGCCCAACCATATGGATTGTGCTGGTAGAACAGGTGGTACTCGCCGTCATTAAAGACCAGCCCGTTGGGATCATTGAGCCAGCCGACTCGTGATGAGAAGTGGAACTGAGGTCGCAGAGCCTCTTTATAAAGCGAGCCTGCATGATCGATTTCCTTCGATTGCTTCAGAGTGGCCAGGGGATTGCTGTCTCCGTCGGACTCCGATGAAAGCGTCAGTGTCTTGCCTTGAAGTCGTTCCGTATCCAGGAAGACCCAGAAGTCTGGTTTCTCAGGCGCCAGTTCGATGGCGAACTCAGTGAGCCACACACCATCGATTTCGCATTTGATTCTCGCTTTCGGGGCTCCGTTCTTGACGGGTAAAAGAAGATACTTTTGATCAATCTTGATGCTGCGCTGCACTCGAATGGCCTCTCTCTTTCTGTCGCTCTCGATAATCTGATCTACGCAGATATGACCCCATCCACCCGAGGCTAGATCCACTACCTGTATGGTGGCGACTTTATCTTGAAATTCGCTTACATCCCACCCTTTCCATGCCAGGGCCTCCGAGCCTCCAGGCTGATCGTTTGGACCAGTCTGGGTCCGCACAACTCTTCCGTCAACCAGCAGGTTGATGCAGGTTTTGCCCTCAAACTTTCCCCCACCGATGAGGAAGTCGATATATTTCCGCTGAACCTTAAAGCTAGGGCTCGCCAGCGTGCCGGTTGAATCATCGCCGCCATGATAGGAGTTAGCGAGACCATGACCCTTAAAGCCGGATACCGCCATCTGATTAGGAAGAGTGCCGTGGGCTGGTCCCTCGCCGAATGCCGTTCCTGTTACAGTCCAGGGAGCGTAGGTCTTGCCTTCAAAATCGGCAAGGATAATGTCTGGGCGATCAGCGTTTCGAGTTGAGACAAGGGAAACCGTTAGGAGAAGTGCGTTTAGCATAGAAAGATTGGCCCAGGACGAGTCCATAAGACTCTATGCGCTAGACGAGGTGAAAACAAGGGATTCGCAGGAGACTCTTGGTAAATCTTGTTGATTGGCGCTCGAGCAATCTGAATTCATGCGCCGCACTCCAATTGGAATCGAAGAGACCTCTACGTTCAATGACAGATGCACTACTGAACTGTTAGCGTGACCGACTTGGAACCAGTACCGGTTCCTGCCGAAATCGTGGCTCTGACCGAGCTCTTCACAGCTGTTGTCGTGACCGTGAACACCGCCGACTTCGCTCCCTGAGGAATCACTAGAGCAGCAGGCACTGTGGCAGCGGTACTGCTCGAGTTGAGTGGGATCGATATCCCACCGGCCGGCGCTGGAGTATTGAGCGTGACGGTGCATTTTGCGGGCTTCCCACCCTTAAGGGAGGAAGGGCTGATTGTAAGGGATTGAATCGCTGGTGCCTGAACGAGCAGCTGTGAAGTCACCGAGAATCCGCCCAACTCTACGGAGATCTCTACCGACTGGGAAATGGCCACAGGTGTTGGTTCGATCGTAAAGGATGCACTGGTGGCACCGGCCGGGACATAGACTGAAGCGGGAAGAGTGGCCACTGCGACGTTGCTGGTTGCTAAAAGCACATTTTCGCCATAAGTTGGGGCGGGGTGGAGAAGCGTGACGGTGCCCTTGACCGGAGTTCCACCCGTTACCGTGAGGGTCGAAAGCTTGACGGAACCGACGGGGCTCTGCTGGACTCCAATCGTGGGAACCCCTGAATAACCGATCAGCTTGCCGTCTGGCGAAATCGCCATTCCGCCATGATTAGCGCCTACGTTAAGGCCGCTTATCGAAACGTAGGTCGACGAATCAAACACTCGAATGTCTGAGGAGTCGCTAACGTAAATGAGCTTTCCGTCTGGTGAAAATGTAATTGGGCCGAAGTAGCTTATGTACGGGGCGTCTGGCAGGCGGGTAGTGAGTGTGCTGGTCGATAAATTCCAGATCTCGCTCTTGCCACTCAAATAGTTTTGTCCTTGAAAGTATTGGAGCCCGCAGACGACGAGGCTTCCGCCGTCTGGCGAGAAGCAGAGCTGCTGGATGTTGAACTGATCTGGGTAGAGGTTCTGATCGACCTTTCCTGTGGCAGGGTCCAAAACCTGAACGTAACCGGCTTTTGAGCCACCGACGAGCGTTGAGAGTCCAACCGCCAATTTCTTGCCGTCTGGAGAAAAGCTGACGGTGTTGACTGAAGTGAAAGCAGTTGAGCTAAGGTCGAATGCCAAGCTCTTGGTGGCTAAGTTCCAAATCTGAAGGAATCCGCCCCCGTTGTAGATTTGCCCAGCGACTGCGGCGATGGACCCGTCGGGTGAGATGGCAACGGCGTTGAGAATGTAGTTGTTTGGCTTCGAAACCAGCGTACTCTTCAGCTTGCCGGTCAATCCATCTCTGAGTTCAAGAATACATTCGGTATCGTTTGCCGCCGCGTCGACCAGCACCTTTCCATCTCTAGACAGAGCAATCGAGACAATACCGTCCGCGCATGGTACTCCCGACTGAAGGGTGCCTTTTGTGGAGTTCCAAAAGCCGAGCCATCCTTCTGTTGTCAAGGTTCCGGGTTTGTAGTTGGAAGCCCCTGAAATGAGAGTCTTACTGTCTGGACTAAACGCGAAGCTCGGCGCATAGTGGACTAGGTCGGCGTTGATTATTGAGGTCACCTGTGCCGAGGCTAAGTTCCATATTTGGCTTACGCCGAGGGCGACGGCGGTCCGCGACGACAAGGTTTGTCCGCATTCCAGAAGGGATTGCCCGTCGGGTGATATCGAGAGCCCGACGACTGTTTCCTGGGTTGCTGCGTTGAGGATGGATGTGCGCGCCGACGTGGCCACGTTCCACTTTTCAAGCGTTCCGCCATAGGTGTTCTGATCGGTGGTACCGGCGTAAAGGGAGAGTCCGTCGTGAGAAAAGACAGCGGTATTGACGAGGGTTCCCTGGGTGGGAAGCGTCGCCGAGAGCTTTGCTTTCGAAACATTCCAGACTTCAAGAAGACTTGTGCCCGATGGACCTCTGCCTCCGGCGGCCAGTAACTTGCCACTCGGCGAAAATGCAATCGAGTAAACGCTGGTGGATTGAGTTGGAAGCGTCGAAGCTAGGGTTTTGGTCGACACATTCCACAGCTCGATTAGCCCAGTCCCCGAAGTGGCTCCACCAGCGGCCAGAAATTTGCTGTCTGGAGAGAATGCGATTGAGCGAACAATAATGGCTGGGCTGGAGAGGGTGCCCTCAAGGGTTAGCGTCTTGGCGTTCCAGAGAGAAACGGTTGGGGAATTCGCCGAGAAAGTGAAATCGTAGCCACCCGCCGCAAGGCTTTTGCCATCCGGAGAGAGTGCAATGGAATAGACGCTTGCTTCTGTCGACAACTCGGTTTTCAGGGTTCCAGTTGCGATATCCCAGAATTCGACGAGGCCGTTTTGCGACGAGTTGTAGCTTTCGCCACCGACGATCACGGTTTTGTCATCCGGAGTGAACGTGACGGCGTGAACGCCAATCGTCAGCGTGAGATAGCTTCCCACGAGCGCCTTAGAGGCGGTGTTGAAAACCTGGACTCCTCCGTTCCCGGCGATGGCAAAGTACTTGCCGTCGGGTGAGTAGGCGTTGTTGGTAGGTCCATCAATTCCGTTGTAAGCCCACAGGGGTGGAGGGCTGTACTGGGCCCGGACGCTCTGACTCAATCCCAACATAGTGAGTGTGAGGATTGCCACGGTCGACAGGCTTGTGGTGCTGACTGCGAGGAGTCTTTTGAGTGCCATGAGATTCACGGATGTTGGGAGGATTGCGGACAAGACGAGCGAAACGTTGCCCCTAGGCGCAAGTCTGCAACAAATCGCCATGCAAACCGCAACTCCTGGGGTTTTGTCGCAGATCGTTCTGGCCGCGCGCCGTCGGGATGAATCGTCAGCAATCAAGCGCTGTTTTGGGGGATCTGCTCATTTTGCCGTCTGGATTGCCAGCCCTTAACGTACAATGGCCCATGCCCATTTGCACCAACTGCGGGGAGAACAACCCTGAACACACGCCTCGCTGCAACAAATGTGGTGTCGCGCTGAGCCTTCAGGCTCGACATCGAGCCGATGCCAAGCGTTCCAACATGGCCGGCGCTGCCAATAACATCATCAGGATCGGGATTTTTGCTGCGGTTGTCCTTGCAGCCTATCCGGCCTATCGGTTTGCCTTCACCACCTATTACAAGTACCGTCTGGACACGGTGACAGAAGGGGCAAATAAAGTCTGCTCTGGCCCTGTCACGGCCAGCATGCCTGCCTACCAACAGGATCAGGTCAACGAGTGCCTGGCAAAGGACGAGAACCTGACGAAGGCGCAAGACGACTACGACAACTTCACAAAGGCCGAGAAGCCGGCCTCCAAGACCAAGTCGACGAAGAAAGGCAACTGATTCATTGGGGCCGCGTAACACTTCGTGGCCTCACCTTGTCGAGAACGGGCTAAGCAGCTTTGCCGCTGTGGAAACGTGAGCTACCGGCACATGAGTGAGATGCGCATCGCCAATGTTGAGGCTCACTTCTGCTTTTTGGAACTGAGAAAAGCTATTGAAGTCGTTGAACGGTGGCCAAACGAGTGTCGCGACCTGCCAACGCTTTCCGTTGATGACGTAGACCTGAGGCTGAGGTTTTCCGAGGCCAGGTTTAACGACTAGGGTCGCCTGCATCTTTACGGTGCTTCCCACGATCTTGACGGGGAAGACCAGACGTACCCGTCCGTTGGTAGCTGGGAACAGCACTTCTGCACTTCGACCGTATTCGACCAGAACAACTCCCTGCGTTAGTCGACGATTAAGATCGGCCCGCTGCTTTCTAAGGTCGAACACAGTTGTCTCTTCGTCGAAGTCCGCCTTGAACTGATCACCAGATGGGCGACCATATTGGTAGTCCCAAGAGCTTCCTGAAGACTTTCCATCCCGATACTCTTCGACTCTCAAGGGTAGGTGACTAACCGTGTCGGCAATGACCGTTCTGTCCACCGTCCTCGTTTTCCCCTCACTGATGTAAGTGGAGTGAACTTGGAAGCGATCAACGGTGTGCCCGTGCCACTCAATCCCAGAGCTGCTGGTCACCGACCCGTGGTTTCTGCTCAGAATCCTGTTGACATCAAACTCGTATTGGTCTTCCCTAGGCTTTGGATCGTCGATCTCCGCGAAGTTGATCAGCCCCGGAAGTTTGCGAAGGTGTACGGTTCTGGTTCCGTCCATCACTGTGGACCCGAACGCTCCGGCAACGAACCGTTTGGGTTCCACGGCGACACCGTTCTTAATCACGAGGGTCTTCGAGTGGATGCTCCAACGAGAACCATCCCGGCACTCGGTGAACACGTATTCGGTTCCGTCGCCGTTGATCATCGTGTTGATCAGCGTGTACTCGGTTTGTCGAGCCTGAGCAGTAGCAACTTGCGCCAGTGAGGTGGTCGGATGAAGAATTTCGGCGGCAACGAGGATTGCGCCGAACGACGCAGCTGCTGAAGCTGCGACCCATGGCATCAGTCGAAATCGGTCGTGAGCCTTCACGATGCGACAGGTTAGGTCAGCTGGCGGTAGTGTCGTTTCCACCTCGCGCAGGGTAGAAACGACCCACTCTTCAGTCTGGGATGGGTTGGACATAGTTTGAAACCTCCGGGTAAGTGGGGCCAAGGATTTCCCTCAGGCGTTTTTTGGCGTGGTGACATCGAGATTTGACCGTCCCAGCTGGAATGCCGATTGCGGCGGACGCTTCTTCAGTAGTGAGCCCTTCTACCTCCGTCAGCAGGAAAGCCGTCCTCAGATTTGGGCTCAGGCGAGCAAGCGCCTGCTGAATGACGATGACATCGTCGTTACATGTCGGGTCTGGCTCCGATCTGTGTTTGGCTTCGAACAGCGAACCTAAAGCCTTTCGTCTTCGAAACTGAAGGTACTCACGCCTGGCGATGCTGAACATCCATGCTGCGAGTGGACCGTCTGCGCGAAATCTCTTGATGTCGAATCGAGCTTTGAGGAGCGCTTGTGAGGCAAGGTCTTCCGCGTCCTCCTTGGAACCGCAAGAATGCCAAAGAAACCGAAAGACTGTCGGATAGAACCGGTCGACGAATTGGGCAATCGCCTCGGGGTCGCCTGCTGCGACCTTTTCAATCCATATGCGATCATCCACACTTAACATGGTGCGCAAGCTTCTTTGATGGTTCAATAAACTTTTTGATCGGCCGCGCATTCCTCAAGAGCCGGCACATGGACATCTCCAATCGGTATGGCCTAAGATCATTGGGTGGAGATGACCGACAAAGAAAGTTCAGCCAGCAGATTGCAAGTTGACGCGGATGATTTGATCACGGCGCTTCAAGACCACTCGTACGAACTGGTCTTCTTTTTTGATCGCCAAGACGGAAGAGTCAAGCTGTACTCCGATGGGATGATGGACGGTGAGGCTGTTGAAGAGGACTTCGACATCGATGAATTCCTCGATGATCCTCGATATGAACCGATTGAGGGCATCGACTCTCGAAACGCCTACCGAGTGATGGAGGAGTTCGTCGAATCGCTTGAGTCGGCGGCTGACCGAGAGGTCCTGTTCCGTGCTTTAGAGGGTTCGAAACCGTTCCGCAGATTTAAGGATGCTCTCCTTGACGTTGGCCCGGTTCGAGAAAGGTGGTTCAAGTTTGAGGAAGAAACGTATATCGACTTTGCCAAAGATTGGCTCAAGGATCACGATATTGAAGCAGATCTTGTGAAGACGGTTCGCAAACCTGCTGAATCCTAGGTGGGGGCTGAGTAGCCGAGTAGATCAAATCCATCGCTTTTGATAAGAGGTCATCCGACTGCTGCTGCTACGCTGGCCTCGGGCCGACATTGCCCCACAGGCGCAGGATAGTGTATAGCCCTATTGCAACGCCGATAATGGTTCCGAAGCCGCCGGCAAATACGCTGAACACCGCGACGGCTAAGGCGAAAATCAAACCCTTTTTACTGCTCTTGAAGACACCAACGCCGCTGGCAATCTGAAGAACCGCGATTGCAATCGCAAGCCATCCCATGATACTAAACATGGTGTCAAAGGGAAACAGTGGCATTGATGCCGAAGGGTCATGTTTGGCATCCTTCGCCATTTGCGCCCGCATATCATGCATGGCGGGAGCTATCATGGAGCCCAGGAACAAGGCAATAACTCCCGTAAGGAATGAGAGCCCACCGAGAACCATGATGATGACGCCGATGATCTTGTCCGATTTGAAATCCGACGGGATCATGACTGGTGGTGGGGCGGGGGCTTCCATGATCTGCATTATAAGGCCGCTCCGGTAAGTCGCTTATGCCAACCACGCCGCAAGCTGGGGCTGCGGTTTGGAGTACATCTTGGCCGAAGCGGAGTTAGCTGCCCCTTCGAGTCCAGGAACTTCAAAACCACCACAAGGAATTGCCAGGACTTCCCGATAACTAGGCACTCGGCGTAGAATGGCCAGCACAACGATGATCAGCAGGCTACTCAATAAATCTTCGCTAAGCGCGGCACTCACGACATTTGCGATTGTCGTTGTAGCTGAAATCGGGTTTGCCCTTGTCGGTCACAGGACTCCGACGTTCCAAGGCGTCGTCATTCCAGCTGTGGTGTTCGGCTTAGGGATGGGCTTAATCAGGTTTTTGGCGGCAAAGGCTAGAATCCAGAGAAAGTAACTGCAAGATAACTACCTGCTTGAATGGATACACTACCGATCCTAGGTCCCAAATTCACGCCGTTTGCGATGGACTGAGTCAGTTGTAGAATAGACCGGTGCGACGGACAGACTTGATGGATACGTCGGAAGAAGCTTGGCTCCGCATGCTGGCAACGCGGTTTCGTTCTATGCTTCTGAAAGCATCGTTATCGCCAAATTGAGGTGGTACTTGCTGGAGAACCGGGTCAGTGATCGACAGTGGAACGATCTTGTTCAGGTTCTGGATGTGCAGCGATCAACCCTGGATAACGATATTTAGATCGATGGGCAGGGTTCTTTGGGGTTCTAGACCTTCTTAACGAAGCCCGAGGACAGGTAATTCGTCAGGACGAATGATTGCTTCAGCTTTGCCAACACTGCTAGCGTTTTAACACACCACGAAAATGGACATAAAACTGACTTTTGCATTCCTTTGCGCCGTCACGTGCGCGCAACCCATCGCTGCAAGAACTCCCGAGCGCCCAGAAGCAAAGTCTGCAAGACACTTTGTTCAGGGATTCTATGATTGGTACGTCGCCAAAGCTCTGAATCAGCATACGGGACCCCTATGGGATGCGACCCTGAAGCCGAGACGCTCCTGGTTTAGCCCTGCACTCCTCAAAGCGCTTCATGAAGATGCAGCAGCATCTGCGAAATCGCCGGGTGAGATCGTCGGCCTTGATTTCGATCCTTTCCTAAACAGTCAGGATCCGGTGAGTCATTACTTTGCCGGCAAGGTGGAGAAGAGAGGCAACGACTGGATAGTGGCTGTCTCTGGCGGAAAACCCTACGCGAAGACGGATGTGCTGGCAAGGGTCGAAAAACACAATGGCTCCTGGCGGTTCTCGAACTTCCTTTATCCTGGCGGGGAGAATCTGCTTGGAATTCTCAAGGCTCTCAAGAAGGATCGGCACTAAGCCTCTCTTGGGTCAGGCTGGATTGTTGATGGCACCCGCGAAGAGGATCGCCCCGGTTTGTCGGTCTCGAATGAAGACCAAGAACGGTCGATCCACGCGAACGATGATTGGCGGCTGCACTGGCCGTGGCCTCATCACCGCCATTGCCCTGACCGTCACTGCCGTGGCCGCCGCTGCCGTTGAGCCCTTTTCATCCACTTCCACGTTGGCGATGTGGATCACCTTGGATATTTCCGCGGCATCCGGACTCATGTCCTTGAAGTCAGCGTTGCGGGTGAACGCGGTTGGCATTCCAGCTGTCTTGAGAACGGAATTGAGTTGAACCTTATAGTCAGCCTTGAACTTAGGCAGATAGAGCTCAACGTCCTGTGCGCCGCCAACGGTTGGCAACTCCGACTCGCCCGCCAACTCTCGAATGACTGTAGCGGTGGCGGTTCCTTTGTGAGGCAAGAGTACGGTGAGATTCAACCTCCCCGTCCCGTAGGGAACCTCAACCTCTTGGTAGCTGGGGTGGTCAGCGTATGCAAGGCTCTTGTGAAGGTGCATCAACGGAACTTTTTTGGTCTGACCGGACGCGAGGTAGAAGAGTGACTGTTGTGTTTCGGATTCTTGGAAGGCGTGCGTCCAAGTGCCCTTAAAGTAGATGGCGTTGGTGAGGACGGCAGCCTGCCCACCCAAGTCGTCTGGCGCTACGATCTTTGGAATTCGACCGTGAGTGGCTTCGCTAACCCACGAGTTAACTGTAGCGGCTGAGGCTGGATCCTCGAAATTGAGTCGGGTGGCTCCCGCGTTATAAAAGTCCGAGCAGGCCTTCTCAAACGCAAGTTTCACTCGAATCTTGCGGTCAAACCACACGGAGTTCGCAATGGAAACCGTGGATTTGTCCGGTTGGGCGCCCAAGCTGTCCAAAAGGAGTTTGTTGGCTGAATTTGCGTCTTCAAGGGACATCCCCCTGATCCCAAGCGTGCCGGCAATCTCTGAGCGAGTTGATCCACGGGCTCCGTTCAAAGCCATTCCGAGCGCGTTGCTGATGCTCAGAGGTGAGATGAATACGTTTTCGTGCTGAGCTCCCCCAGCCAACAGATTCAGCATCTTGAAACAGAATCCCGAATTGGCGGAAGCGAGTTTCATGAGGTTTGGGTTCGACTCCTTGGTGTTTGGCCTTTGAGCCTGCACATAGCCGACCACACTCAGCACCGCGACTCCGGCCGCGAGGCAGGCACCTTTAGCGAGAGAGTGAACGTGTCCCACAGTTATTGGTGCCATTGTGATCCCTTTGGGTTCAGACGTCCTTTAGAAAGAGATGTTGCCTTGCGTGAAAGAATGCTTCGTGGCGCGATTCCTGCTAAAACAGGGGATGTGAGCTTCACCAAGAGATCCCGCATTCCCCCTCTCCAATTGAGAACTCGTGTTGGGAGGCGGGCTACCAATCTCTTTGTCTTTTCAATTCTTGGCCTATCGGTCGCGTCGGATGCTTTGGCTCAAAATTCCGGCGTCCCGGATGTTTTCGCACCCGCTGTCCCCGGCTCAGTTCACATCACGGGGAGGCTAGGCAAAAAGCTTGACGTTTGTGTTGCCAACCGATTGCTGACTCAAGACTTGGAAGCGGTCGTCGCTCCCTTTCGATCCAAAACCGAGATTGGGAGCGGCGACTGGCGATGCGAGTACTGGGGAAAGTGGTTCACGTCTCTTGCCCTTGCCGACGCCTACCGGTCCACTTTGGCCACGCGCAGCCTCCGCGACCAGGCCACGATGGCGCTCATCAAGACGGCCGCGCCAGACGGATATATCGGAACCAGAATTCCCGCACATCGAATGGAAGGCTGGGATGTTTGGGGATGCAAGTACGCCCTGCTCGGACTCATTGCCGACTATGACCGCAGCCATAACCCCGCGGTGTTGGCGGCGGCGTGCCTAGAAACCGACGTCCTGATCAGCGAAATGGGACCAGGCAAGACCGATATCGCCGATGTGGGAGAGTGGAACGGCCTCCCCGCCTCATCGGTTCTGGAGCCGGTTGTGCTGCTTTACGAGCGTTCCGGCGAAAAGAAATATCTCGACTTTGCCGAATACATCGTGTCCTGCTGGAGCCGACCGTCCAAGCGGCTTCCGGCTGGAATGCAGCTGATCGAGGATGCCATCGCGGGGAAGAATCCGGACCAGATGTGTGCGCCCAAGGCGTACGAGATGATGTCCTGCTTCGAAGGCCTCTGTGAACTGTATCGCGCAACTGGAAAGAGACCGTATCTGGTTGCGGCCGTCAAGCTGGCCGAAAGCATCTTCCGGACGGAAACGACCCTTGTGGGAGTCGGTACCAGTCAAGAAGTCTGGTACAGCGGGTCGTCCAAGCAAACGGACGTGGTTTCCAAGCCGATGGAGACCTGCGTGACGGTGACTTGGATGAAGCTATGCGATCAGCTTCTTCGACTAACCGGTGACCCTCAATACGCCGATGAACTCGAGAAGAACCTATACAACGGCCTCCTCGGAGCGATGATGCCGGACGGCAACTGGTGGGCATACTTCAGCGGACTGATGGGAGTTCGGGTGCCCAGCTACGTTCAGCATAGCGATGTGAACCTTAGCTGCTGTGTGGTGAACGGCCCGCGAGGGCTCATGCTGACACCGTTTTGGGCTTACATGAAGAGCTCTGCTGGACCTGTGGTTAACCTCTATGCGCCGGGATCGGCACAAGTGGGCAGTGTGAAGCTGGACATCTCCGGCGACTACCCGGTGAGCAACAAAGTCGACATCGCGGTGGCTCCTGCGAAGGTGGCCAGGTTTGCCCTAACCCTAAGGATTCCGGCGTGGAGCAAGAAAACCCTGATTCAAGTGAACGGCCGATCTTGGCCAGTTACGGCGGGCTACACCAAGGTTCTTCGTACTTGGCAACCCGGAGACCGGGTGAGCCTTACCTTTGATATGGCCGCCCGCGCCGAGCACCTCAATGGCCAAACCGCGATTCTGCGGGGGCCGGTTGTCCTTTCTCTCGATAATCGTCTGACCCCAGCCATGGCGCGCCAGATCGCGATAGACCCAAGCACGGAATTGAAGGCAGATCCGGCAGCGGCCAAAAAGATTGGTGCCTGGATGGCGTTTGATCTTGGCGGGCTGACACTCTGCGACTACGCTTCGGCTGGGAACGGCTTTCGTGAGTCGAACGTCTTTCGAACCTGGCTTCCAGAGACCATCGATCTGGCGGCCATTTACCAAACTGGGCAAACCTGGCAGACCCTTAGCCATGCCCCAGCGTGGACCAACCCGCCCAAGCCGCGTCCCCAGGTTGACGACCGACAGAAGGACTTAGCCCTTGCCGCAAAGGGTGCCACCGCGACGTCAGATAGCGAGTATGCCAAGGAGCCGGGCGGCACGGCAAAAGTGATCGACGGCATCATCGCGACTCCAGAGGATTTCTCCAACCGATGGCACTCCTCTCTGGATACTCCCCACCCTCATTGGGTGGAAATCCATTTGCCAAAGGCAACCAAGATAGGCCGCGTGGTGATCCACTTTGCGGACCCGGAGGGATTTCCCGTCACGTTTGATGGCTCGGTAAGAGTGAACGGTCAGCAACATCGTGTGTTCAACGTTGTCGCGAATCGGCTGTCTGATCAGTACACGGCCAAGTTTGGGGCAGTAGTCACAGATCGGTTCCGCCTAACCATACGGTCCTCAGAGAACTCGAAGTATCCAAATGCCGCTCAGATAAGCGAGATCGAGATCTATCCATAGCGACTCAACGAAGCTGAGCAGGGCAGATAGAATGGAGGTCCGATGACGACGTCTGCGCGCTTCCTGTGTACTTTTGCCCTCGCGTCCAGCATCGCAGCGAAGGCTTTCCCAAACATTCCGGTTTCAGATCCGAATATTGTCTTCAGCCCCTTCAACTGGTTCCAATCTGGCTCCGGTTTTGTGCAGACTTCGAACCCTGGTGCCTACCTGAAGGTGGGATTCACGGGCACCAGCATCGCAGTTCGTGTGGACGAATCAGCGTTAACGTCTGCCAATGTCCCGGCAACTCAATATCCAGTGGTGAGGTTTTCGGTCGATGGTCGGCCCGGCAAAATGTTGCAGCTCTCGCCTTCGACAACTTTGGTTCAGGCGGCAGCAGGACTTCCCAGCGGAAATCACACCCTGTTGTTGGAGTACGTGTCCGGGTATGTGTTCTTGGATTTCTGGACTCCTGTGAACGTCGTCCGAATCGCTGGCTTGGCTGTTGATCCTGGCGCTTCTTTGATCCGTCCGTTTGGACCCGCCGAGCCTCGGAAATTGCGAGCCCTCTTCCTTGGAGACAGCATCACAAACGGGGATGACGATGTTGCCACCTACGTTAAAGGGATCACTAACGAAGTCGATACCCAGGATGCCACGCTTGGATATCCCGCCGTTGTTGCGGCAGGTATTGGAGCAGAGTACGGAATCGTTGCCTATGGAGGCGCTTCGTGGGATGGCAATGCCGCCGATGGCCACACCCCTGGTCTGATGCTTTTTAATTCGATGTTGGACAGCGTCCACTCACGGCTTGTAGGCGGAAAATTCTCTGAGGTGCCTGATGACATCTTCATCAACATGGGTGAGAATGCGGGGCCCAGCGGAGATGATGTGCCAAAACTCCTGGCCGCTCTCCGGGCGGCGAGCGGCGCCAGGACGAACATCTTCGTGATCATTCCCTTCTCGGGTCGTTCTCGAAGCCCTCTCTTGGCCGGATTTAAAGCGTATCAATCGGTGGCAAAGGCGGATTCCAGGACGTACCTCATCGACTTGGGGAACAACCCCTACCTGACGGCATCAGGCCCCACGCTGTTTTCCGTGGACGGTCAGCACCCGTTGGCGAGCCTTCACGCAATGCTTGGCGCTCAGATTGTTCAAGCTCGGGCGAGTCTGCTGATCGGACCGTTGCGATAAGGGCTTCTTTGAACTTTTCGCTTTGCGCTGGACACTCAATCTATATGAATGGACCTTGGATCGTTTGCGCTCTGTGCATGCAGGCAATTGGCACCTCACCTGCATCTACCGTTTCGGATGGTGACCATGGGGCATGGGTCATAGGCGACTTGCGACCGCGATTGATCCAAATCGCCCGTGACCATGGGGACAAGTCTGGCTTTAGCGCGCCGGCAACGCTGCCATTTCTTCAAATTGCGGCAAAGCATGTTAGTCCAGCTCCACGGCCAAGACCCGCAAGGGTGAACCCGAAAGTGGGTTCCCTGCTTGTGTCCACGATTTCCAACAAGGAGCATTGGGCATGGTTCTGGAACCAATACCGGTCTGTTCAAGCCGTCCGTCCCGGAATGACTCGGGCCTCTATCCTCAAGGTTGTGGCCGAGCAAGGCGGTCTTTCCACACGATCTCGGCAGACCTTTACGGCAAGGGGATGCCCGTATATTCAGGTCAACTTGGTCTTCACGACCAAGGGAACCAAGCCTGAGATGGACACGGTTGCATCGACGTCAGCGATCCATCTCGACTACGCCGTTTCCGACTGAACTCGCGGCTGTCGCTAGTTCTTTCGGGGGTGGCGGACTGGCTCCGGGCGTGTGACCGATGACAACACGTCCACCGGCAGAATCGTGCCATCTCGTCGGAACTTCATTTGGGCGAGGCAGGTTTCCCGCTTGAATCCGCTTCCATCTGGAATAGCGTGGCGATGGTAGGCGGTGTACCAACGGTCCGTTCCAGGCACGTTGACCACACTGTTGTGTCCAGTGCCCTTCACGATGCCGTTCTTGCGGATCACAACGTTGTCTTTGGGGATCTCGACGGGGCCGAACGGTGATTTCGACATTCCATACGCCACCCGATAATCGTCGCTGCGGGCGTCATCCACAGACCACATGAAGTAGTAGATTCCTTTCCTCTTGAAGACAACAATTCCTTCTCGAAATTCGTGAATCGGGACGGGTACGGGTGGACCGTCAAACGAGGTCATATCCGGGTTCAGTTTGTAGACGGTCGGAGTTCCGTTTCCAAAGTAGAGATACGCTTGCCCGTTCTCGTCGATGAAGGGATAGGGGTCGATCGGGTACGTCTTAACGCTTCCTTTTGCAACCAGCGGCTTACCCAGGGCATCGGAGAAAGGTCCGGTTGGGCGATCTGAGGTGGCGACGCCAATTTGGCCATGGGCGCAGAAGTAAAAATAGAACTTGCCGTTTCGCTCTACGCAGTCCGGAGCCCATGCCTCAATATTTGCCCACTTCAGCTCTTTGGTGACGTCCAGGATCATTCCCTCTTTCTTCCATGAGACAAGGTCAGCTGAGGACCAAACGGAAAAGTCGGTCGTCTGCCAATTGGGTTTGTCAGAAGTTGGATAGACATAGTATCGGTCCCCAAACACTCGAATCGCCGGATCCGCGGTGTTGCCATCGAGAATGGGCTTCGGCGGCAGCTTTTCCTGTGCTGCTGCCGAAATACTGAGGACTGCTGCAACCAACCCGGTGAGAATCATAGGGCTATATTGCACCAAGATGGACGCCCTGTTCAGCGTCGATAGCGTGGAATCTCATAAGCCGTCCCGGAGTGGCCGCGTCGTACTTCCGATGGCTCATCTTCCGTGGTCCAGATGATATGGCTGTAAGGAAGGAACTCAATGCGAGTTCCATCATGGTCAACTCGGATGACCCGCTTGACTCTTCGGTCCCTCATTAGCTGAAGCGCCGGCATGTTCCACCGAATCAGGAGGAAGCCGATGGCCAACAGGCCGGCTGAGCAAAGCCCGATTCCAAGCGGTGGAAGGGCGTTCTTAGCGTCAAGCGGTGAGAGAATGCCACCGACGCATATCCAAGCTGCGATCAGAATCCAACAGCCAGCCTTCCATGGGGCGAAACCACGCAGGTTGTTCAGTTCTGCAACTTCGGCCTCCGAAAGTGGACGGCTGTCATATTTCCTTTCGCTCGCCCGTGTCGAAGAGAAGTATCCGGCTTCCGGATGCTTAGGCACTTCGCGGTCATCCACGCCTTCAATCCGAATTGCCGCGTGAACCAGCTTTCCGCCCTTTCGGACGACGAGGTGGGTGGTTGGATGAAGCGCGCTGGAGTGCGGATCGAACGACATCCCATAAAGGGCCAATTCAGTCAAATTGGCTGATTCTCGGAGCAGCGGCAGCGGTTTCTTTGCGTCTCGGTACTCCAACGCAAAGCGACCCATCGCGAGAAGTGAGACCATGGTCGTCAAGAGCCCTGCGGGCGAGTTGCTGGCTGCGAACATCAATACGAAACCGGAAAGGAAGCCCCCACCGCAGGCTATTAGGGCCATCCTCAGTCGACTGAAACGCTTTTCAGCAATCAGAAGAATCCCGAGAACATGCTGCTTCTCCTCTTCAGAGGCGGGTCGGCTTTCTAGATATTCCTCTCCAAAGCTGTAGCGCAACACGGAGATGAGACTACACCGAGTCGGGTGGATGTGAGGAGTCCTAAAACCCAGTTGGATTCGGAATAGTCCTACCGCGGGCCTCGGGATCTGAGGGAAATGAACCAATGGTGGGTCTGTGGCGTCGTGGAAGTGTGCGGATTTGACGGTCCTTGATATACTGCGCAGGGTCCGACTGCGTCAATCCAACCCTTTTGAGAACACATTGAACAAATTTTTCCGATATTCGCTTTCCGGCTTTTGCGCAATAGCAGCCAGCCTTGCATGCGGTCAGGGATGGACCGCTGTCAACAACACGCCGAATATCGGCGCCAATAATCCGCTCCTCATGACAGATGGAACGGTCATCGTTCAGAACGCAATGACCCCAGACTGGTACAAGCTCACGCCAGACCGTTCGGGCAACTATGCGACCGGGACATGGACGAAGATTGCCAGCATGCCTTCCAATTGGGGGCCTCTGTACTTTGGCTCGCAGGTCATGCCAGACGGTCGCGTGTTCGCCGTTGGAGGCGAATACAACCTCGGACCGGCAGTTTGGACCAATCACGCAGGCATCTACGATCCCGTGAAAGATGTATGGACTGCCATTAATGTTCCGGCATCGTGGACGAGCATGGGAGATACGGCAACAACCATGTTGCCAAATGGATTGGTTTACATCGCGGATCCGCTTTCCAGCCAGACGGCAGCCTTCAATCCGACGACGAATCAGTTCATCTACCCATACGGATCCAACGCGCTTCAGTACAACGATGAAGCCGGCCTAACGATGTTGCCGAACGGCAATATCTTCCGCGCCGACTGCTGGAGCCAGTCGTCGGCTGAGGTGTTCAACACCACCACGCTTCAATGGCAGATGCTTCCGCCAATGCCATACAACGTTTTGGACGTGCCCGATGCAGAGATGGGGCCAGCGATCGTTCAGTACAACGGCATTTTGATGCAGTTCGGCGGAAACGGCAAGAACATCCAGTACGATCCCGCTCACAACACTTGGATTACGACCCCAAGCTTTCCAGGAAGCTCATCGACTCAGGTCGACGTTGCGGACGGCGGAGCCGTGTTGCTGCCCAACGGGAACATCCTTGTGGATGCGGGAGTGGGTTACGGTGCCAGCTCGGCAATGTTCTTCATTTGGAATGGCTCAACACTAACGCAGACCACCGGTTCTCCGGACGCCGCATCTGTACCGGGCTTTTACGGCAACTTCCTGCTTCTTCCTAACGGTCAGGTCCTCTACACCGATATCTCATCGAATGTGTACGTCTACACCTGCGGCGGCTCATCGAATCCTGCCTGGGCACCAACGATTACTTCCTATCCGCAAGAAATTCATCTCGGGACGAACTACACGATCTCTGGAACTCAGTTCAACGGTCTCTCCCAAGGAAGTGGATTTGGAGATGACCAGCAGAGCGCCACGAACTACCCGATCATCAAGATCACATCGACTCAGACCGGGCATGTTTACTACGCTAAGGAATACAACCCGAGCACGATGGCGATCTGCACCGGAAGCCAAACGGTTTCCACCCACTTCTCAGTCCCATCCAATCTAGAGCTCGGACCGGCGACGATTCAGGTTGTCACCAACGGAATCGCATCCACACCCGTTTCTGTGACGGTTCAGCCTCAGCTGTTGCCCTACGCAGTGTCGCTCTTCCCGAACCAGGGCACCAGTCCGAGAGGAAATCTGACCAGCATTTCGCTCATCGACAACATGCTCTTCTCCGCAACATCGCAGAAGACTCTCAATGAGGAGCTTTGTGCGATCGAGGCAGACTTCAACGTTGGGCTCGGAGTCACCATGGTGAAGCCGACAGCGGCCGGAATCGCGCCTGTTGGCGTTACCGAGCAAATCTACATCTACAACTGGAGGACAAAGACTTTTGTCTTCGTGGCGGCGACTCCCTTCAAGACGGTGGACACCTACGTCACCGGAGTTCCAACTGGAAACGGTTCGGACTATGTCGGCCCCACCGGTGAAGTTCGGGTTGTGGTCAGAGGCCTCAGGCCGACTCGTTTGAACCCCAGCAATTTCTCGATGGGAATTGATGTGATCACACTCGCGTTCGGCTAGGTCAGTCCAAAGGACAAAGCGCGTCAGCCCCAGAAATCGAAGCTCTGCAACGATTTCTGGGGCTTTCTCGTTTGAGAGCCTGGATCATCCTTTGCGGTCACTCGTTGCGATTTACTGGTGCTTGTATTGGCTTTGATATTTCCAACTCGGTAGAAATATCCGTTCTCGGCATAATCGAGACATGCAGCGCCGCAACATCCTCCTTGCCTTGATACCATTCGCTTCTTTAGCCGGATGCGGGGGTGGCGGAGGCGGCACGTCGCCTGGCAGCCCTAATCAGTTTCAGGGCTCTATAACCGCGACAAATGCTGAGCTTAAAGGAACGTCTGGGAATTCTCTCGTGGGTTACGCTACCGTGGGAGCAAACAACCATGCGATGTACTGGGCCAACTCATCTGGCGCGGGCGTAGTGGATTTAAATCCGACGGGAAGGACGTTCTCCTTTGCCAACAAGATCAGCGGCAGTCTGATCGTGGGAGAGGCAGATAACCTTGCGTATATTTGGACCAACCCCACTGCTTCGTCTGCAGTAAGCATTCATCCAGCCGGATACACCGTATCCTATGCCAATTGGTCTTTCAATGGCGCCATTGTAGGCGATGCGGACAATCATGCAATGGTATGGAGCTCGGCTTCCGCTGCCGCATTTACTGATATCCACCCAACGGGATTTTCTGCCTCGTATGCCAACTCGCTGTATGGCAGTCTAATTGTGGGCTGTGGGAATTTAACCGGTTCTGCCATTCAGCATGCGGTGATCTGGCCCAGCAGAACCGCGGGTTCGGCGGTTGATATCCATCCCACCTCCTTCTACTCATCAACTTGCATCGCAATTGACGGAGGTTTGATTGTGGGTTCGGGAGAGATCCCCTCCACGAAGGCGCTTCACGCGATCGCTTGGACTGGCAAAACGGCGTCAACCGCGATTGATATCCACCCGGCTGGCTACGATTCTTCCAGCGCCTGGTCCACTCGTGGCGGACTTATCGTCGGATACGGCATCACCGGTGGAATCGCACACGCGCTGGTTTGGACCAAGCCTTCGCCGACCGCTTTCATTGACCTGCATTCGCTGTTGCCCTCCAACTACACACAGTCCTCTGCCCTGGACATCAACGCCAGCAAGCAGATCGTCGGTCAGGGAATCATCGGCTCCAGCGGGGAGAGCGACGCCGTAGTCTGGTCCCCGACGCCGTAAGCCTCTCCTCACTCCTGGAGGGCTTGGCCTTCTATCTCGACTCGGGCTATATTGGTAGCGCTTCGGAGGAGGTCAGCGCCAAGTATGTTCGGGATTATGAAGGCTTGTTCGTGCCACAAGGGTTCGGAGGAACGGGAGCTTCGGCGCATGCATTACTGCGGGACGTGCAAGACGATTGGCCGCCTGTACGGGCAAAAGGCGAGGGTGTTTCTCAACTACGACGCCGTGTTTCTCGGCGAAGTTCTAGCCGATCTTCAAGGGAGTCCACTTCAGTTTGCCCCGGCATATGTATCCAAGAGCTGCTTCTCGATTCCGCAGTCGGACCAGGTTCCGTTCCCGCTTGAGTACGCGGCTGCTGCAAACGTGGTGTTGGCCCAGTTCAAGCTTTTGGATCATGTTGCGGACTC
Organism: uncultured Armatimonadota bacterium; assembly: GCA_903927025.1. GTDB lineage: Bacteria > Armatimonadota > Fimbriimonadia > Fimbriimonadales > Fimbriimonadaceae > Fimbriimonas. The sequence continues at coordinate 43,396 of CAIYLG010000018.1, read as the reverse complement.
CGGGTCGAAATTGATCCGATTGGTGGTGGGGGCCTACTCTCAGGAGTTTCAGAAGGCGAGCCAGGCACTGTCCGATTGGAAGTTTCCGTTCCAGGATCTGGAGGCGCTTATGGCACTTCAGAGTGTGAGGGAGTGCGAAGCATCACCCCGACTCGAGCGTCTCGCTGCACCTACTGCAGGGGCGACAAGCCTCGTATTTCGCCACGGAGCGATTTCCATCGGCGCACCGTCAGAGGTGGCCGAGACGATGGCAAATCTTGGGGCGAGGTTTGGCGAGATTGCCTATTTGGCTGATGCGATTCGGGACAAGCCGGAAGACGCAAAGAAACGTGAGTTCAACGCGCTGGTAGCTACTCGGACCAGCGCGAGGCGGGCGAGAAAGCTGCTTCGCGAGAAGCAACAGGAAATGGTCAGCCTCTTAGAAGCGTTGCCGATCGAAGAAGCGCGAAAGGAGAATTACTCTTCACGTCTTCAGGCTAACCTTGCCCCTCTCTTGTTCCGACGGCAGCGTCCAGGCAGAGTTGTGGTGGTACGAGATCGTCGACCCGGAATCATGGACAGCTGTTGCCCAGATTGCTGTGCCGACATTTGCTGTTGCCAGGCGGAGATGTGCTGCGAAGGAGCTTCATTTGGATGTTGCGAGTGCATTTGTTCGGGATGCTGATTCGCACCTTATGAAACCTTGGCAGATTGGCGGCGCTTAAAGATCGGGAGGAGTTCGCTGGAAACCAGATGCACGGCAACCCAGAGCGTGAACCACTGGATCCCGATAATCGGAGTTAGCCAGCCTAGCCATTCAAACTTGGCAGCACCCCATCCGACAATGACGACGCCGAGATTAACGCCAACGACCGCCAAAGGAGTCAGCAAGCGGTCGACTCCTGAGGTTCGCTCGAATGCGTACAGGTAGCTGCCAAGGTAGTGGAAGTAGCTGGCGGCGGCGATATGAAAGATGTATACGCCGGTGAGGAAGACGGGGCCTCCATAGGCGCTGAATGTGCCCCAAACCAGTGCCTCACCGATGAAGAATAGGGAAAGGAGCGGTCCTCGAAAGTGCCCACTCGCCAACTCCTTCCATCCGCCACCCGCTAACTCGACGAAGGTGACTGCGATCGATACTCCGATGAGTGTCCAGCGGCGGTGATCGACATCACCAATATTCAGAAGCACGACGCTAACCCATGCGAAGGCAAACACGGATCGGTACGAAGCAAGCCACCGCTTCAAAAGCCCTTCGGCTTGAACAGAAACCCCATCGAATGTCCTCTCTGCTTTGATGAAGTGGTCGATGAATGTGGCCCAGACGACGGCACCAAACAGGGTAACGCCCAGTGCCGACCTCAACCCAACAAGGAGGCTCAGCGAGGCCGCCAAGGCGGCAAGATACAGCAACTCCCGTCGCGCGCCAAACTGCATCCGCTTAAGGCCCTGCGCCTGCCCACGAAACGCATATAAGAAGTGGGCCCACCCCGCCCAAGCCACACATGCGTAAACGTTGAGCACCTCCGTCGGCATATTCCCCAGCCATAGCTTTCCCACCGATGCCGGAACCAACCGAATCGGCAGGGCATAGCTAAGGCCAACCAACATAAAGGTCAGCCCCAAAGCAATCGCCGGCCTGGCGGATGGATGAAGGCTTTTCTGCAAGACAATAGGAACAACGCAACTGCGGGCTCTTTCGTTCACATATGCGTCTCGTTACAGGCACACTGACGAGCTAAACTTTCACAAGTCCACCGGATACGGATGAGAAGATTGCCTGCTCGGAAGGCACCTGACAAACTGCTGACGAGAGATGAAAAGAGGCGATCTTGAGCGACACCTTCGAACGAATGGGTGTGAAATACGCCGAGAGGGAGGAGCTCACACCATTTGGGTGCGACTCCTCTCCGGAAAGCGAACTGCAGTTCCTCGACATAACGAGCTTGCGGAATTTACAGTTTAGGAATCTGCTAAGCGCTGGAAATCCCTAAGCCGACTTCGCGACGGTGATTTCAAAGTCAAGCGACTCATTGGCTGTTCCAGGTGCGCGAATGTCGGCTTCCCTGCCCGCTATCATGAGCTCGTTCAGAGCGTCCAAAACCATCTCACGGGCTTCAACGCGAGTCTTCCCCTGCGAGATTGCGCCTGGATATTCTGGGATTGATGCTGTGATCCAGCCGTCGGCAATTTCTTGGTAAGTGATCGTGATCTTGCCGTGCAAAAGAAAATTATAGGCGACCTTTGTTAGGGAACGAAGACGTGTTGGTTGTGCCAGTCTAGGAACTCTGAAGATGGCTTGTCAGCATCAAATGTTGGAAGTGATTTCAACTCAGCCCCGTGGTAGCTGTAGTAGACCTTGCCGTTTGAGTACTGCTCGCGAATCTGGGAACTCACTTCGAGCCTAAGCTCCGGTGTAACGGTCAGGAATCCTCGATCAAACAGCGTATGCATATCAGAACGGAGTAAAAGGCCGTTTCTGAGATCGTGCGGACCTTCGGTTGAATAAGGCTTGATATGGGCAGCCTCTAGGACGGGAAGTGTCGACTCACCGGTGATGGCACATCGACGTTGGTAGGCGTCCGTGACAAGAACCTTAAACCCGCCCTGGCCCAGCCGATACTGCGCAACCGCGGTGCCGTATCTTGGAGTCGATTCTTGGATAGTTCCGGCCGAAAACGCGACTCCAACTCGCTCCTGAACCTGTGCAAGAAGCTGGAATCCCCGCCCATCAAGGGCATCGTAGCCCTTTCCTTGAACCGTGCTTTTTGGCCAGTCTGCTGGCGCTGGAATCCAGTCATCTCTTTGTAGCCAAAACGGCTGAGTGAGCACAATATTGCCGATCGTTGGGTCGTGTCCAGGGTCTTCCTTTCGATACTTTCGAATTCTCGAAAGGAACTCAGAAAAGGAACCCACCCCATTTTTCTCTCCAAAAGCTTGCCAAGCCAGTGATGCAGGAAGTTTGGAGAATTTGACGAAATGACCACCGCCGACGATGAAATTCTGGGGTGCGTGCAGTTTGAACAGAAACAGCTCTCCGGTCTGAAGCACGTTGAAAGAACCGCCTTCGCCCGGCTTCCAGAAGTTCACCTCGTCTGGTTGGGCAGCAGACAAGCGATTGAACCAGTTTGAATCCGTTACTCCCACATAGAGTCGCATCGCAGTGACAATGGGACGGGTGAAGGCACGGATTAGTTGTGTATGCCTTCAACATGGCTCATATCAGCCAAGCTAGAGCAAGAACTTGATGAACAGACGGACTTTTTTGAAGACGGCGGGGGCTTCGGCGTTTGGGGTCAAGTCGTTTGGGCTGGGGACCGAGCGACATGGTTCGAATCGTGCGATCGACCGCAAGGCGCTGGTGGGTCGTCACAAGGTCGTGCTCACGCGACCTGAGCGGCTATCACCGCTTTCAGTTGGGAATGGGGAATTCGCGTTTACGGCAGATATCACCGGGCTACAGACGTTCCCAGAGTTTCACCAAGGCGGGATGCTGCTTCAGACCATGGCGCAGTGGTCGTTCCACTCGACTCCCGATCCTCATAACTATAAGCTTTCGGATACGTTCGACGACTACGAGTACAACGGTCGACTCGTGCCGTATCCAAGTGGTGACGAGAGCGGCGATGGGTTTGGGGACGGATCGCCGGCAGCTCAATGGCTCAATGCCAATCCTCACCGGTTTGACCTTGGGCAAATTGGCCTCATCCTCCCGGGGGGCGATGGTCAACCCGTAAAGATTGAGGATCTCACTGATGTTCACCAGGAGCTCAACCTTTGGACAGGGTTGATCTCAAGCCGATTCACACTCCACGGACAGCAAGTTCTGGTTGAAACGGTTGCGCACCCGCACCAGGATGCCTTGGCGGTGCGAATCACATCGCCACTGGTTGCCACCGGCCAAGTTGGGATTCGGCTGCGTTTCCCTTATGCCTCTGACGATTGGCTACGAGCGGCGGATTGGAACCAGTCGGACCGCCATACAACTCATGTTATCCAGGAGCACCATCAAGTTCGCTTCACACGACAATTCGACGGTACGACCCAATATGTTGCCCAAGCGGGGGCCTCCGCTGGATCGACGTTTGTAGAACTTGGAACCCATGAGTTCACCTGGATGGCGAAAGGGGTGGAGACACATGAATTTGTGATCGGTTTCTCACCAGGTGCCGACCCGAATGCCCATCTAAACCAGTCCACCTTTGTGCAGATCCGCAAAGCTTCTTCTCAGCATTGGGAGAAGTTCTGGTCCACTGGCGGCGCAATTGATCTTTCTGAGAGTCGTGACCCGCGGTGGTTTGAGCTGGAGCGCCGAATCGTGCTGTCGCAGTACCAGACTGCCATCAACAGCGCCGGCTCGCTCCCGCCCCAGGAAACGGGTTTAGTTCAAAACAGCTGGCACGGCAAGTTTCATTTAGAAATGCACTGGTGGCATTCCGCGCATTTTGCGCTTTGGGGTCGCGAAGACCTCCTTATGCGTAGTCTTGGCTACTATCGAAGAATTCTGCCTGTCGCGCGCGAGACCGCGCATCGTATTGGGTGTAAAGGGGCGAGGTGGCCAAAGAATGTGGGGCCGGAAGGGCGAGAAAGTCCGAACCGGATCAACCCTTTTCTCACCTGGGAGCAGCCGCACCCGATCCACTTTGCGGAGCTGATGTACCAGGCTCGGCCAACGCGAGAGACTCTCGACTTCTTCAAGGAGATCGTGATGGAGAGCGCAGAGTTCATGGCCTCCTTTGTTGTCTGGAGCCCCGACCGAAAGTGCTTTGAGATGGGGCCACCCATCGTGGCGCCCTACGAGAACAACTTTCGTGAGCGAAAAACGTCCAAGAACCCAAGCTTTGACCTTGCCTACTGGGCTTGGGCGCTTGGCGTCGCCCAGCATTGGCGTGAACGATTGGGGATGGATCGAGATGAGACTTGGGAGCACGTTCGAAAGAACCTTGCTCCCCTTCCGGTCCGAGAGGGAATTTACTGTGAGATCGAACAAGTTGATGCCGGGCACAGCGGACACCCTTCGATGCTCGCCGCACTCGGCGTGGTTCCAGAAGCCGGCAAGGTCGACCACCCGACGATGCAGCAGACGGTCGACCTTGTAGCGAAGAGCTGGCCGCGAGACGATATGTGGGGCTGGGATTTCCCGATGCTCGCAATGGCGGCTGCGCGTATAGGTCGCCCCGATCAGGCGGTTGAAGCGCTGCTCATGGAGACTACCAAGAACTCCTTTCTAGCCAACGGCCACAACTTTCAGCAAGACATTTTGCCGCTGTATCTGCCTGGCAACGGCGGCTTACTGTTCGCAGTTGCCCTGATGACGGCGGGTTGGAAGGATGGACCCAAGTCTCACGCTCCCGGATTTCCGTCTGCCGCCGCGGGATGGAGCGTGCACTGGGAAGGTTTGCGCCCGGCGCTCTAGGCCGTCACACTTCCACACGGCGTCCCGTTTCAACGGACTGGATGGAGGCGTGGGCCAATTGGAGTGCGCGCAGACCTGCTCGAGCGTGAACGGGAGGGGGATCCCCGTTCATGAACGCCTTCACCATTGCGTCGATGTAGAGGTCAAACGTGCGATGGAATTCTCGATCAAAGTCATTAAAATATCCCGCCTGCCATGATTCGCCCATCTCATTTCCGGCGGCATTGAAAGTGAACCTCCGAACGGTGTCCTCTATCAAGACTCGACCCGAGCTCCCGCTGACCTCAATACGTTGGGTGTCTGGATAGGCGTACGAGGTGTCATAGGACCCGACGAGACTGCCCACCGATCCATTCGCGAAGCGTAGAGATAGCGCCAGGGTGGACCGTTTGTCGGTCATCTCGGCCGAAATGGCGGAGATAGGTCCGCAAAGGTGCTCAAGCATATCGAACCCGTGGCACTGGGTCTCGATGAGGTTGGCGTAGGGATGGTCGCTGGAGCCTTCGCCTCCAAACCGCCATGTCGCAAACAGGATCTCTCCGACCTTGCCACTTTGAATCGCCTCATAAGCGAGCCGGACCGGTTTAGCGTATCTGTGGTTGAAGCAGATCGCAAAGAATCGATCTCCAGCCAGGGCAAGCATCTGTTCCGCCTCGTCGATCTCAAACACAAGGGGCTTCTCCACGAGAATAGGGAATCCCGCTCGAAGAACCTGCATCGTCGGCTCGAAGTGCCCCTGATTGGGCAGGCATAGGCTGACTAGATCCGGCTGTTCCGACTCCAGCATTCTGTCGATGTCCGTATAGCCACGGACGCCGTATTCTTCTGCACGCTTTCGTGTGCGCACTTCGTCACGACCCGCTACTGCGCAGAACTCCACATCAGGGTGGGCGTTGAAAACTCGGGCATGTTGGCGACCCCAGCCACCGGTGCCAACCAGCGCAACTTTCACTGCTCGATCACAACCTTGCCGGTAGAGCCCGCAAAGAAGAGCTCAAATGCGTGTTGAATTTCATCGACCCCCATTCTGTGGGTGATGACTTGTGCGAGATAGCTCCTATTCGCCTTCAGCAGCTCATAGTTCTCAGCGAGCTCACCGTACGCGAAGTACTCGCTTGCCGTCAACGTCAACTCTCGGGCAACGAAGTCGCCGTATAAGTTGGGAATCGTGAGTCCTCCGCCGTGAGCGACACTCACAATCACACCCCGGTGGGCAAGAAGTGCCATGCACTCGTGCCGCACATCTTCACGTCCGGCCGCATCGATAACCACGTCCGGTGCTCCCAGGCCGTGATGTTTCAAACCCTCCGCGAGGGACCTCTCTGAGGTGAGGACCGGGAGCCCTCCCAGCTTTTCGGCAAGGGCCAAGCGGTAGGGAACCACGTCCGAGATGACGACCGGTAATTGCGGACCCATGAGAATCTTTGCCATCGCCAAGATGCCCAAGCCCACTGGTCCCGCACCAGGAATCAGCAGGGACTGAATATCATCACGGCAGCGCTTAGCCCGCTTGATGGAGTGTCCGCCGGTGCCCATCACATCCAACAAAAGGGTGGCGTCAGTGGCAGATACATCAGGATCGACTGGAAAGAAAATGCTTTCGCTGATCAGTTCGTAGGCTCCGTAGCCGCCGTCGCGGTTGAAGCCCATATCGCCACGCTTGGCAAGGCACTGGTTTGTATAACCTGCTCGACAGGATCGGCACTCGCCGCAAAAGTCCATCAGAAAGATCGCGCCTGGTGTGCCTGGTGCTGTCCTGGTGTTGGGTCCGGCGGCAACAACCGTGCCGGCCGCCTCGTGTCCTGGTGTCACCGACGTGCCGTTGTAGAACTGAGGACGTTCGCTTCCGCAGAGCGCGTTAGCATGAACCCGCACGAGAAGCTGACCGGGTCCCGGCTGCGGTACTGACTTTTCTATGGTGCCGATCTTGCCCCCGCCAAGAAATTGAGGGACGATCATCGAGGTGGGAATCGGAGAGGTTATGTTGGACATCAGGGTCTTCCAAAGCCACTATGAACCTTGGGCGCAGTATCGCACAATGAGAATATGTGCCAGCGCACTGAGATTTCTTATCAGCCAGATCAGCAATGGGTGAGGACGTGAAACGGAAGAATGTTGCCCTCATTGTGGAAACCTCCGGCGTCTACGGTCGCGAGATTCTCAAAGGGATTGCCCGCTATCGAAACACCCACGAACCGTGGTCTGTGTTTCTGGATGAGCGTGAATTAGACACTCCTCCCCCAGACTGGCTTTTGGACTGGGAAGGGGATGGCGTCATCTGTCGGTCGACCACACCCGCGCTGGCGGCCGGCCTGAAGAGTAAGCGGATGGCATTTGTAGACCTGAATGATCGTCATGGCGACCTTGGACTGCCCAGGGTGAGTTCAGATATGGTCGCCATCGGAAGAGCCGCCACCCAGCATCTGCTTGACCGCGACTTTCTCACGATTGCGTACTGCGGGTTCGAGGGCGAACCTTGGTGCGAATCGCGGCTGGAGGGTGTGAGAGCACTTGTCACGCCAGTGAGCATCTTTCGGACCCCTTGGCGAGGGCTGAGGGAGCACGCCTGGGAGCAGGAACGAGACCTGATCTGCGAGTGGCTGATGGCGATGCCCAAACCACTTGGAGTTGTTGCCTGCAACGATGTTCGGGGTCACCATGTTCTCGATGCGTGCAAAACCCTTGGGCTTTCGGTTCCTGAGGAAGTAGCCGTGATCGGGGTGGACAATGCCTCAACGTTCTGCGCGCTTTGCGATCCGCCGCTCTCCAGTGTGGTTCCCGATGCCGAGAGCATTGGCTATCATGCGGCGGCGCTGCTGGATCAATCGATGCGGGGACTTCCCTTGGCACCTGGAACGATCTCGGTTCGTCCCAAAGGTGTTGTGGCGAGAGAATCGACGGATTCGGTCGCGATCTCGGATCCAGTTGTGGCACGGGCTCGCCGATTTATCCGGGAGAACTCACGGCTTGGGATTGGGGTGCAAGACGTGCTCGCGAGAACCGGAATGTCTCGCTCAACTCTTGAGCGCAGGTTTCGAGCGGCTCTCGGGCATTCTCCTCACGACGAAATCATTTGCGCACGAATCGCTAGGGTCAAGGTGCTTCTCCGAGACACCAACCGCTCCGTAAGGCAGATCGCTGAGGATGCTGGATTTGAACACTCCGAGTACCTGATGGTCCAGTTCAAACGTGAGACGGGGGTAACCCCCACCGAATGGAGGCAAGGGTCGCAAGGAGTTTCCAGCGGCGTTTCAACGAGGCTTTAACCGGATATGGCTGAATGGGTAGGCGACAAAGGGTCGTGCAACGATGACGAGTTGTACGGTTTTGTCGACACCCTGCATAAGAGTGAACTCACGATCGCGGCCAGACTCGTTGAACCCTACAACCAATGCTTTCGAGCCGCTCGACGAGATCACGGGTTCAACGTCCCAGTTTTCATACCTTGCGGGCAGGATTAGCTCCACAAACGCATGCTCTGCCCGCATTCCGTCTTGCTGTTCGATGATGCGGTTCCTGACCCTTGCCCTGAAGCCGCCCGCGATCTTCTTCCATCGGTTCAAGTGAAGCAAAGTGGGTTGACTAATCGGCTTTTGGGGGCCTTTCGTGAGCTCCAACACGACACTGGCTTCGTTCGATTTGGGATAGCCAAGCAGACCGAAGATCGCATGCTTTGATTTAGGATCGTTATCCTGCCAGGTCGATGAAGGATAGAAATCGCCTAGACCTTTGACATTGCTCCACCTTGCGAAAGGAAATTCTTCCGCCGATGAGCAATCCACTTCGGCGATAATTTCAACCGCTCCTGGCTTGTCCGGAAATCCACCGTCCGGTCTATCAATAGAGAATGTCTTTGCCTTTTCGGTTCCGTATGGGGACCAGGCGCGAACTGGCTCAAAGCCTTTCCACACCTGGACTGCGACTAATTTCGGCTTCGCTTGCCAAAATCCGAGCGCGATGAGTATTGAGAGTGCCATTCGATTTTCCCCAGTTCAGGCTGGGCTGAAAGCGTACTCGTCGATACCGATTACTAAGCGGCATCTGGTTCCACAAGCCGCTCAATACTTCGCAGTACAGGCGCACCGATGCCACGGGTGAGCTGATTCAGCGATTTTGCGGTGCTTGGGCCGATGATGTCGACCTTCTCAAGCTTTTCGTAGAGCCTCTGGATCTCAGAAATTTGGCCCATCCCAACCTTGTCGGGGATGAAGATGGCGCTGCCGGGACCTGCCAGACCGGCCTGCTGCCAAGCCCGCAAGAGGCAGACCAACACGGCAGGCGCCACCGCAACTGAGATCGCAACATCCGCCTCGATGGGACCAAAGCGCAGATACAGTAGGCGGCCGATGTCGACACAGGCCTTCGATTTTCGACCGAAGCATATGCCGACCATCATGCTGGTTGAGGCCGCCCCTCGGGCTTCTAGCGTGCGTTGGATGTTTCGAAATTCAGTCTCTAGGAGACGGAGCCTTTGGACGCCATCCCAGAATCCCTCGCCCTCTAGGTTCTTCAGCACATCCTCATGAAGGATGAGTCCCAGCGATGGGTCGATAAGTGCCCGTGCCACGTCCCCGACGGTTAAATCATCGATAGTGCGAGGCAGGAGCTGCTGGTTCAGCAACGGGCCCGTCTGCTCAAAAGTGAACCGGTACGTCTCGAATTTGCGATCTGCCTCCGACCTGGCATCCATGTGCGCAGTATAGGACTCGCTTTCAGTAAGTGCAATCTTCTATGTAGTGGGGTTTTTCCACAGGAAGCCTCCGTGACCACTGCCCTACGTGTGAATTTTATTCCCGTTAATGAAATGGCTCTGAGAATGACCATAGAACAAGTGGAACTCGACCATGTACTCGGACGCAGTCGCTCTCACGATTTATGCCAATAGCCGCCTAGCCGGGCTGGAATGTCCTGGCTTCTGGCCAAACGCTGTGGTCTTTCAGTGGAAGGATAAAATCACGTTTGAAGCTCTTACCGGTCGCTTCCTCGCAGCGGAGGATCCTGAAACGTGGGTGGACATGTTGCGCTCGCGGGGTGTTGTTGGCTTTCATGTTCACAGTGGAGGAGGCCACCCGATAGCAGAGGCGTTTGCGGGCGGGGGAAGCAGGTGGGTGGTCGAAGCGATCCATCAGGACCAAATTGAGTGCTGGATTCGTGTCTCGCGAGACATTCGGGAGTGCCGCTTCGTGCGAAGATCGACTGATCAGGAGTGCCCGGTACATGAGAGGCAGCTAGACGTGGTGGCCGAGGAACTCAAACTCGCGATCTTGCGTGCACAATCTCTCCTTGAACCTAACCGGCTTGGCGTACATCCTGATCAGCTAAGTTGGTTTGACACGAGATTGAAGGGTGCACTTGCGGCTCTAAGCTCCGACAGCCCTAAGTCTCCCTTCATGTATTCAGAGCTTGAGAGCCCATCAAATCTCTCCCTTCCAGCGGGGCAGCTTCTTGCCGCTTGTGGCGAGGCTTGGCTGTTTGGCGGCATGGGAAGTTGGAACGATGTGATCCCGATACCCACCGCCAAAGAAGAATATGAGGGCGCTACCAATGATCTGTATCGCCTGGTCATTGAGGGAATTTGCATCGCCGCGAACACGTCCTTTCCGAACCCGGTCGTGTAAATCAGAGCTTGTCAACTTTCTCTGCGATCCATTTGAACTCTGACTGGATTCTCGGTCACCCACTCGATGAACTTAGGCGCGTCGCCTCGTCAATCGAAATGTCAAGGCGTGCCTATCGGAGCAAACATGGATAAGTCACAGCTTCCCTCACATCTGCTTTTCAGCCAAAGCGGAACCGTCACGAACTTGAACCGCTCGAGAGCTTGGGGTATCGCGCTGAGTGCCATCGCCACTCTCGGAGGTGCTTGGGCCTGTTCTGGAGTTGGCCCGCGCGGCCAACCGGTTGTGTTTGGCGATCAGACCAATATCGTGATCTGGGATGAGGCGCATCACACTGAGCACTTCATCCGGAATGCCAGCTTCAAATCTGGGGCCGCTGACTTCGGCTTTATCGCCCCGACTCCCGCAAAGCCACAGTTGAACAAAGCCTCCAACCGTGCCTTCTACACCCTCGCGGCTCTTGCCCCCGTTAGGAGGTATCTGGGAGCAGCGCGCAGCTCGATGAAATCCGATGCAAGTGCAAAGCGGGCAGAGGTGCAGGTGATACAGGAAGCTGATGTTGCTGGATATCACGCCACGACTCTGAAGTGCCCCGACGCCCACGCCATCAACGATTGGATGAATGCACACGGATATGTTTCCACTCCGGAAGTCGAGGAATGGGCGCAGCGCTACTGTAGCCGAGGCTGGTATCTCACCGCATTCAAGGTGATCGACAAATCCAAGCTCATCGCCACAACCGGTACAGTGAGAATGTCGTTTAAGACAGACAAGCCTTACAACCCCTTTTACGTGCCCAAGACGAATATCCCCATCAACGGTGGAGGGACGCTCCGCGTGTACTTCGTGTCGGTTGGAGATTACGATGCCCATATCGGACGTGGCGAAACGTGGCAGGTTCCGCAATGGACTTCGCCGATCCCGGAGGCCTCGGCCGCTCTGCTTGCGAAGCAGGCCGAACTCCCATTCGACGCAGTTCCCGACAACTGCCAGGTGGAAACATTCGTGGACAACAACTTCCCGCGAGCGGCCGCCGATGACATCTACTTCACCAAGCGCCATCTGGTGAAGGCTCCGAAAGTCCCCACCGGTGACCCATCGAAGCCGTTGCCTGCCATCGCGCTGTTGTCCACCTTTGCAAGCTTCAGCGCGTTTGCAGTCGTCCGCCGCCGCCGCTAGGAGTGCGGGCTGCATCAATAGGACGCCAAGCTCAGACCATCATCTTTGCCTCTCGTAAACCGCGCTGGGGGCAGACATGATGGTCAGAGAGAAATCGCCATAGAAAGAGGATTGAGCTGGATGGCTCAGTTGGCCTTCCAGAAGTTCAAAATTGACGAGTCTCGGCAGAATCGGCGCTGACTCAATCAATCATATCGATAGTAATCGGCTCGATTAAACCTATGAGATTCACCCGAAAAATCTGTTCGAATGCCGTTGGGATAAATAGTGCATAGTAGCGAACGCACCGAACAGATTCAATTTCTCTTGCATTTGTAGCAAGAGAAATTTTGCCAAAGCTCGGATGTTGATTGAGGATCAGAAAAAATGAGAACATCACTCCAGCTTTCACTTTTAGCCGTTTTTGCCTTAGGGCTCAGCAGCAGCGCGCTTTCCCAGAAGATCGGTGCCGGGAAATCTGACACGGCCTCTGCATACAAACTGAGGACCGCCGCGGTATTGCCAATCGGATTCTTCAATGACGATGAGGCCCTGAAGCTGGATGTGCATAAGGAATCGCAGGATATGTTCCGCGATGTGCTCAAATCGCTGCTTGAGCATTACGGAATTAATCGGGTCGACCAAGCCACGACGAACTCCGCCTACTCGCAAATGGCTGGTCAGCCATTCGATACCGAACACTATGGCGATATGCCAAAGCCAGAAGATATGGTGCGCCTGGGCAAGCACCTCGGCGTTGATTTAGTGATTGTTCCGAGATGCCGATATCACGTAAAGTCGATTGTTACCATCACAGGGCTGAAAACGAAAGCGTCTGCCAAAGTCGATTTGTGGATCATTGATGTTCGCAAATCTGAGTTTGATCTGCATGCCAATGCAGTCATGGCCGACGACACTGAAGCCGATTCAGCCGTAAAAATAGCTGCTGCCATCCTCGTCGCGCCAGTTGTCGCGTTCGTATCAGGCGGGGCAGAGGCGCCGCATATGCAAAAGGCTGGAGTTGCCGGACTGATCAAAGCGATCAAGCCCTGGACTGAGAAGCAGGAAACCTCAAAAATCGGCAGCGGGAATCGCTAAGTCAGAACTGGCTGGCGTGATGAATCCCGAACTCTGCGGATAGGAAAGGTCCCATGAAAGTCAGACCACGGCATGTGTGGAAGTGGCCTAGACTGTAGGTCAGGCCATGCCCATTTCTAACGGTTACCCAGAGGTTGAGGATCAGGAAGGGACCAGGATCGAGAAGGTTCTTCTCGCTGCTTTGGTTGGATTTCTTCTAGTAGGTAGCTTTTGGGCCCAAGACCGTATTGAGAGCTTCTTTCCTGCGCCAACGCTGATGCCGTATGGGAAGGAGCCCTATTCCTCGAATTCCTCCGAGCAAGCTGGAGTCAGCGTGGAGGATGAACTTGGCGTTACTCCCCTACGGACGGAGCTTGAGAAGCTTTCGAAGGAACAAGGCGCCAAAAACGACTCTCTAGCCAATGCCCTCGCCGCAAAGAGTAAGGCCGACGAGAAGTACAAATTCCGGCGCGAAGAATATCGGACGGCGATGCAGGCAGGAAATGCGTCTGCATCTCAGCGATCCGCCTTTGAATCGTCGCGATCCGCACTGGAGTCAGCCGCGGCAAGGCTGCAGCAGTTTCAGGCTGCCTCAGACGAGGCATCGAGTAAGGTCGCCGCCGAGCAGCAAAAAGTCAATGCGGCCGCCCAGCGAGCTCAGGCTGTATTCGGTGCCCGGTCCTTTCAGCGAAATGTCAAGCTGGTGGTCCTTCACTTTTCCTTTGCCGCGGCCTGCCTCGTTCTATCGTGGATTCTTTGGCTAAAGGGTCGGAACAGGCGCTGGCGATATCAGGCGATCTTGACCGGACTGTTTACTGCGTCAATCCTCCAACTGTTCTTTCTGCTGATCCGCTACTGCTGGGAGCTGTTCTTATCCGATGTGGCGACGTTGGGTGTCGCGGGCATTGGCACCGCCGTCTGCATCTTTGCAATCGTCGCCATCAAGCGATGGCTCTATTCACCGGAGCGGCTTGCCCTGGCCCGGCTCAGCTCACGCCGATGCGCTCTTTGCGCAACACCCTTTACTGAGACACAGTCCCATTGTTGGAAGTGCGGCCATGCGCTGACTGAAAAGTGTCCGACGTGTGGTTCGGATCGCCTCCTCTACGCACCTTTCTGTGGAACCTGTGGTGCCGGCTCGGTCACGACACTTCCCAAATCTCCATAATTTTTGCTTCGATCGCGCGTATGAATTCGATAATTTCTCGGTGCAACTTGGAAGGGTCGGTATAGAATTATAGATAGGAGTGTAGAAATGGCGATCAATATCAAGAACGCAGAAGTTGAGTTTGCGGTTAGGAAGCTTGCCGACTGCATGGGTGTTGATTTGACACATGCGATTGGATCGGCAGTCAATCATGAGTTGGGACGAATTGACTCTGCTCGGTCGAGTCGACTCTCTCGTATGAGGGCGATTGCTGACCGAGTTTCTGAGTTGCCTGTCCTGGATTACCGCACCTCGGACGAGATTCTTGGATACGATGACGCGGGTCTCCCAAATTGATTATTGATACATCGGCAGTCGTCGCGGTCCTAGATAACGAGCCCAAACGCGCACGGCTAGAAGAGGTAATTGCGGAATCTATATGTGAAATGTCCAGCGTTTCGCTGTTGGAAGCCTCGATTGTTTTGCTGTGTCGGCGCGGAGAAGGGAGTCTCGCTGCACTGGACACTTGGATCGAATCCGCCGGCATTAACGTCGTCGCATTTACTCCGGCACATGCTCGACTCGCAAGAAACGCATATGCCCGGTTCGGCAAGGGAAGGCACCCTGCGGCCCTAAATTTTGGTGATTGTGCGACTTACGCCCTTGCCATCGATAAGGGTGACCAGTTGCTGTTCACGGGAAAGGATTTTGAACAGACGGATGTCCGATGCGCACCTTTCTCTGCTTCTGGTTCAGCGTAAGTAGATGTGCAGGCGCTGAGTGCGCTAACTGTAAGTTGCAGGGAATTCGGTTGGAATCACCAATCCCGTCCGGGAGCAGACGTGCCCACAGGGCTTTTTGAATGAACCCCCGTGCCTCAGTCACCGTATAGACCTTCAATGAAGATAACGGGAGGACCGCAATGAGCGAGCCAGTTACGCCGCTGGGCGGCTCTTTCGATCGGTATCTAGTCAACCGAGCACCGCTGCTGCTGTGGTCGACCCCAGCGGCGAGGGCTTCCGCGACCAACCGATCCGTTGGGATCGGACTCTGTTGCCTTTCTGCGGCCCTCGTGGTTGTTGGCCTTGCGACGGTTGGTGTTTTGGGCCTCGCTTTCGGCATCGGTCCCGCTATCGGCGGAGTCGCCAACCTATTGATTTCCAGTGCTTGGAGGAATCGAGCGCGCAAGACGGCGGGTGACACGAGCCTTTCCGATGCACAGTGGACGTTTTTGCACGGATTGGTGACGCACGCACTCGGGCCGTCCTATCCGTTCCGCGCTTCTTATCTGGGTTACTACCCAGTGTCTAATTCGTGGAGTGGGTGGAAGCTGACCCCGAAAGCGAAACCGGGAGATATCCATTCAGCAAGCGCAAGAAGTGCTCGCGAGATACTGGACCCTCGAGTTTATGACCTGCTGGAAGCTGCCGCCAAGCAGTTCAACCTCATTCAGGCATGCCTTGCCCAAGCGACCTCAACAGAGGGAACACCCCTTCGAGAGGCACCGCAACTTCAGGTCGCAGCGGATCAGGCCATGTTGGACGCCCTAATGGTTGCCAGTGCCATGCAGGACTATCCAGAGAATATCGAGCGACTGAGGCCCTCCGCCGAAGCCTGCATCTCCGCCCTGACCGAAGCGGCCAACCTGGTTGCCAGTCTTGCGACCGCAAAGACTCTGACCGCCGCCCCCCAACAGGCCGCCCTTCTCCGAGGCATGCTCGATGACCTCAGAATTGAAAGTCAAGCGCGAACAGAACTGAGCGAGACCGTAGACCAACAGAAGCAGAACCTCGGCCTTCATTGACGTGTGAAAAAGAGAGCGACTGTGTGGACAAAGCGCCTGTGAATCAGTCCGCTGCTCAACGATGTTCGAGGAACACGTTGAGCGGAGGAGTGCGAATACGGCAGATTGCCGAATATTGATTCTTAGGCAAAGATGGATAACACACGATCCCTTGAAACCGCGCGTGTGGAATTTCGGATGCCAGCCCACCTCAAGAGCGAAGTTGAGGAAGCGGCCGCGCTCGTTGGTGCGTCATTCACATCATTTGCAACAGAGATTCTAGTTGCAAAGGGCCGCCAGATCAAGTTGGAATTTGAACAGACGGTTATGAGTGACCGCGAGCGGGACGCGTTTCTCAAGATTTTAGAGAGTCCGGCAAAGCCATCCAAGTCTTTGGTCAAGCTCATGCACACTCATGTAACTCTCTGAGGTGGGAAAAGTTGGTGTTGAGCTCCTCACAAAAACTCACGACTGCAGAGGATTTGACTGTAGAAAGTCCGCACAAAACGACTTCCTCCAGCTGCGCGCCAGAAAGCATGCTGACCTGAACTACAGCAAGACTTGGGTCGCGGTCGAGGAAGGTCAAACTCGGATTCTTGGCTACGTAACCTGATCGATGGGAAGCGTCGTTTTCGAGAACCTCACCGATGAAGCAAGGTCACGACTGCCGCGGTATCCAATGCCGGTGCTTCATGTTGGGCAATTGGCTGCGGATTCGTCGCTTCAGGGACGCGGTATAGGATCACTTTTGCTGAAATGCGCGGCTGAAAGGGCGATCGAAGCATCAGAGACTGTGGGATGTTTTGCAATTGAACCCATCGCTGACAGCGATCAGGCTTTCGACTGGTATCTAGGGCGCGGTTTCTCCTCGCTGAATCCAGGCTCAATGAGGCTTTATCAAGGTATTGAGACCTTGAAAGCTACCGTTGAGAAGGCCTAACCAGCGAGTAGTCCGTGTTCTTGCCGCCTTCGAGCGAATAGGGTCCTATCGCAGTTAAAGGGATATGCTTCTCACAGATGACTCCTTCCCTCAACCTGCCACAACTCACACCGTTGGTCGACACCCTGTTTGCGGAGTGGGATAAGCCCGATTCCCCGGGGTGCACGGTTGCGATCATCTGCAACGGTGAAGTGATCTATCAGAAGGGTTTTGGGATGGCGAACCTTGAGTATGGGATTCCCAACGAGCCCGACACGATTTACCACGTGGCCTCCATTTCGAAGCAGTTCACTGCCTTTGCCGTTCAGCTCCTCGCCTCTGAGGGGAAGCTGAGCCTGGACGACGACGTTCGAAAGCACCTGCCTGAACTTGACGACTTTGGATCTTGCATGACGATCCGCCACTTGATTCACCACACCAGCGGCTTGCGGGATCAGTGGAACCTGCTTGGGCTTGCTGGCTGGAGGTCGGGAGACGTGATTACGGAGGAAGATATCCTCAAGATGGTGTGGCGTCAGCGGGAGCTCAACTTCGAACTCGGAACTGAGATGAGCTATTCGAATACCGGCTACACCCTGTTGGGTCTCATCACCAAGCGGGTTTCTGGGCTTTCTCTGCGGCAGTTCTGCCAGGAGCGAATCTTTGTTCCACTGGGCATGGCGCACACCCACTTTCATGACGACAACACCGAAATCGTGAAGGGCCGCGCCTATAGCTATGCGTCCAAATCGGACGGCACGTTTGCCAACTCTCCGCTCCAATTTGCCAACATCGGGGCTACTAGCCTCTTCACCACGGTGAACGACCTGGCACTGTGGGACCAGAATTTCGACACTCCCACGGTTGGCGATGCCGCCCTCATCGCGGAGATGCACAAGGGTGGACGGCTGAACGATGGAAGCGAACTCGACTACGCTTCAGGGATCATTCACGGTCGTTATCGCGGTCTCCGAACGGTGGGCCATGATGGGGCTGACGCCGGGTTTAGGACCGCCTACCGGCGCTTTCCCGATCAGAGGTTTACAGTCATTGCTTTCGCAAATCTGGGTTCATTCAATGCGAATCTGATCGTCAACAAAGTCGCTGACCTCTTCCTCGGTGACCTGATGAACTCTGTTGTGGAGGGCGCCAGCGACGCGCCCATGACACCTGCTGAATTCCACCTAGGCATCGACGATCACTCCGGCTATGTTGGGGACTACTACAGTGATGAACTTGGTGTGATTTACCGCATCTCGCAGTCCGAGGACGGACTCAAGATGGCTTTCCCGAAAGGTGTTGCCATGCTGCAGCCTGTGGGTGAGGATATTTTCAACGCCCATCCAATCGGGGAGATGACCTTTGAACGGCAGAGTGAGAAAATCACCGGCTTCAGGTTGGACAACGGGCGGGTCCGGCGCCTGCTTTTTGAAGTTTGGGAGCGCTAAGACCCTCACGATTGAGTAAATAGGACTATGCCTAAGATGGTGAACATCCTCTTTAAGACGGGTCGATTCAACCTCAGCAAAATCGGTCCCGACTTTATCAACGACTGTTGCTTTGGTGAAGACTTCTTGGCTTGGCTTCACGATAAATTGGCGTTGGCCGGATACGTTGTCGACGAACCCTTTCAAGAAGATTGGGGCTGGGCATTGATGCCTCGTCGTAGCGCAGATAACTACTTTGTGGGGTCTTCAGGGGTATCTGATGGAGATCCAAAACGACCTGACTACGGTGAATGGCGTATCTTCATCGAACAGAGACCATCGCTAAAGGACCGCCTGCTCAAAAGGACCTCAGAGAACACCCTTGCTATTGAAGTTGAGAAGCTTCTGGCAGGCGAGGCAGATTTCGAAGAAGTTCACCTAGACGCCGAGTGACGACTCAAGCTCGCGCGGCAATCCTCGCGGACTACGAATTTCGAGGTTTATCGCGCCCTTGAGCTTCCCCTCAATTCTCAGCGTATGTTCCCCGATCGACAGGTGGGCGAGGTCAAAGGTCATTCGCTGGGTACGCTCGGTCGTCGAATGACCCCCTCCAATGGGGACCCCGTCCACCGAAACATTCCAGTCGGCCAGGGAGGCTTCAGCAGGAATTTGGAGGATCGTTCTTAACCCGAAACCCGAGGTCGAAATGTTGAACTTGGTCTCGAACGGTGAGGAGCGAACTTCGGCCTTGAGCGATTCGATGCGCTGAAGCGACCAATGATGCCTTCCGACCTGCGACAGCTCAAACTCTTCGGCAACCGATTGGAGCCCGATGAGGAGCTCCTTTGAAAAAATGTGACTCCTTCGCGCGGATTCCCACGCCTTCACGGCCGCAAGGATCTCGCTTGACTGCGGGTTGGCACTGATTGACTTGAGATCCGTCACGAGACAGAAACCGGCATCAAAACCGGCGGCGCGGGCCAAGAGCCACTGCACATCCTCAAGGGTCGTCTCAGGCCGGAGGCTGAACCAGCCCAGCATCCCCGGCATCAGATTTCGGTGGAAGTATCGCTGGTTGTCCAGCCGGTATTGGGTCTGGCTCTGCCGAAACCCTGCGTACCAGGGCTCTCCCCAGTTGTCGCGGGTTTGGATGTGCCAGATATAGGCGCCCGGCATGCTTGCGTCGTTGATGACCTGACCATGCAGTTCAGGCGAAAGATGGTCGTACCAAGTCTTGGCGAACAGGGCAGGGCCATATTGCCCCATGCCGGTCGACCAATTGCCCTCGAGGCCGTCCATCGAAAGCTGCTGTAATCCTGTTTCGCTGAAGAGCTTCGCGACGTTGGAAGCTACCTCCGCGCTGAGCGCAGCGTTGGTGAGGAACGTGCCGTAGCCGTGATCCATCAGCTTCACAATCTCTGCACCGTTTCGGTGAGTGCGAGCGTGGGTACCAAACGCTCCTCGCTTGCATTTGAGGAGTTTCCATGGCGCCATTGTTGAGACGGAGTCGTATTGGATCAGCTCATCGCCAACTCGAACGGTCTTCAGCGTATTGTTGGACATCTGGTTGAAGAACCTGGGGTCTTCAATTAAGACCTCGCCGGCTTTTTCCGCTAGACCCTGGGCGAGTTTGGAGGCCCCAACTTGTGCCAAACGGCGATCAGGAACCGGCGTTACATAAGGGTCATTTGGCGTGATAAAGTTGGAGAGGGTGTGGATTCCCAAACGAACTCCTTCTGTCTTGGCGCGGTCGACGCACTCCTTAAGGCTTTTCCAGTTATCGGGAAATCGATCCTTTTTCAAGACGAAGTGTCCCCAGCTCTCAAAGCCGTCATCGGGCGAGTAGAGGTACTTCAACCCTGCTGCCTTGGTGACGGCCAGGCACTCATTCAGGTTCTTCACGTCGTACGGCATGATTAGATACGACTCATGTGCGGTTGGGCTGTGTTTTGCCCAGACGCCGTCCATCATCGGGTGGGGAAGCCCTTCTGCTTGTTCGATCTTCCCAATCGTCCCCAATGCATCTGCTGAGCGGCATCCGAAGAGCGCGATCCTGCTGCCGATCAGCCCTCCATCTTTGAACCCGGGAGCGGTGTAGAAGGCGTGCCCCCAGTTGGCAATCACGCGAGTCTTGCTTCGATTTCGGACGTATGCCTGGAGCACGGATCCGAAAGCGGTTGGCTTAGCCGTATCGCCTCGGTAACTTTCGATGTGGCTTGTTGGGTTAGAAGCTGGGTCGGGATATTGAAACCCGTGCTCGACATCGTCCTCATCGGATGGCAACCCTCCGAGCGTCTTGGGATTCAGAACCTGAAGTCCGACCGCGTATCCCTTGCCCTGGGCGACGCCGATGGTCTCTCCAATCTCATCTCCCAAGGTCGTTGCGTAGCTTCCCCAGACGGCGACGTCTACGTCAAAGGCGGGGGTCACCTTCGTGATCTCAAAGGCGATATGGGAAGGCTTCTCGACAACTTTGAGTTGGACGCGATGTCCCTTGAAATCCAAGGTGAGGGAGCTCGATTTTGGATTCCAATGAGCAGAAGTGGGGGCAAGAAGCTGACCGGCCGACCGCAAACTGAGAATCGGTGACCGGGTTCCGGAGGGGACAAGGTTCGGTCCACTGTCGATACGAACCGAGCTTACGTATCCGGCTTCATCAAGCTGAAGCTGAAAGTCTCCCCCCTTCAGCAAGGCTCCCGAAGAGCCAGTCATCGCGGCGATCAAAGCAAAACAGGAAACGATCAACGGTTGCCCACCCAATTCACGTTGGGATTATAGGTTGCTCTGAGGTGCAAATGGTGATGAGAGTGTGGAGTGAAGGGAGTTGGCGTTGTACCGATGCCGCTTTGGCTGAAGGGATGTACACGAAGGTCTCAATGAAACACCAGTCCAATTGTGCAGCGAGGTTCGTGGGTAAAACACGAGGAATGAGGTTGAGCTGGCGGGTTGGTTTACTGCTGGCATTTGGCCCTTCAATTCTTTCTGGAATTTCATCAGCACAGTCGATCGGACCCGATGTATCGCCGAAGATTGTCTATGCTCTCACGAAGCGCCTGAAGCCTGCAGATTTGGACTTGCCAACCGCTCAGCTGAGAGAAAAGCTCAACGCGATTGGGGAGGACTCAAACCTATTCCAGGTGGCAGAAGACAGGTCAGAAGACGTGCCGATGCCTGGGCTTTCTAAGGTCGATGGCTCCCAACGAGAAGCGATGGCGGTCCTAGAGCCGACGGGTGCCGCAGATTCGCCAAGACTCACTTACTGGATAGGCGTGCTCCATGGGCGCGTTGGGGCGCGTGCCATTCCGCTGAATCCCGACCGCATGATCGGACCGGTTTATGGAGTTTGGCGCCGGCGGGGCACCCACCTTGTCGGCGTGGGTCACGATGCCGTCTACCATTCGCAAAAGTGGATGGATGCTGAGATCTATGTTTTCAAGGACACCGTGAAGGGGCCAAGAATGGATCAGCGTATTCAAATTGAGGGTGATGGGCTGCCATTCGGGTTCGTCAACGGATCTTCGCTTACGGTGGAATGCCGCCAATCCGCGAAAGAGGACTACGTAACGATCCAGGCGGGACGGCTGTCCTTGCCGACATGTGAAAAGACCTGGGAGTTTCAAGGCGGGCGGTATGTCTTGGTGAGGACGACGCCCAATCACGACCAGCTTTGGGCGATCGATCGGCTCGTAACGGCCGTCTCACAGAACAACCGTGCCGTACTGAAGGCGATGGTCCCGGACAATTCCAATCGCAAGGCTTTCCTCAGCCGATTGAGATCTGCCATCGACCATGAAGCTATTAATGTCGACCCATCCGGCGAGGCAACGCTTGTCTCGAGGCGTCATCCTCGGTACGGAGTCGTCATTCAATTAGTGAAGCAGAAGTCGGGCTGGGTGCTGAGAAATGTGATAACCAAGCACCTTGAAAAGCAGTGACATGACGGCTGAGCGCTTGCTGGGCGCTGTGAAGACTTAACGCCTAAGGGCCGAACTTCACGGATTCCATTGAAGACTGGGCTGTCGCTCTCCACTCATCCTTGTCACCGGAGCGGCTCACGAAGCTAAAGACATAAATCTGATTGTCATGAACGATCAGGTAGGAGGTTGCTTCCGTGTTGGCTCCATTCGGGCGAGATCGGCTCGACTGCATCATGACAGCCGGGCCGCTGGGCAACGTAACCTTGCTCCCAACAACAGAGCCAGGCTCCGAAATCTTCTCGAGAGACCTCTTGTTGGCATTTAGGAGATCGTCGTCCGATTTGGCGCTCGAATTGGGCACGACCAAAACGGAAAAGGCATTGTGGAATCCAGTTGCCGAAGCATGTTTAAGCGTGGCAACCAACTTGAGTTCACCCTTGGCGGCATCCTTCTTCAGTGCGTTTAGCACTTTGACCTCGTTGGGGCGCTTCTGTTTAGCCTTGTCCATCATGTTGTCGACATCCGCCTGGCTCAAGTCCTTGACCTTCATGTCTGCAGGAAGCGAGATCGTGAAGCCAGAACTCGAAACGTCCATCCAACCAGCACGTGATGACGCCGATTGCTTGTGGGGCGCGGTAACGACGGCTCCAGAATCTGAGTGCTTGCAGCCTAAGGCGATGGCGGCAATTAGGGCGGCTGCGGCCGGACAGATGAAGGAACGCCTCATCGTCCTATCATATCACTGTAATTTGGCTGGGTCCGAATCCTGAGTGCTGGCCCCTGACTTTGGCCAGAAAAATCGGAAACCAGTTCTGGGATGCCGTTTCATCAATATTCATGTGGCTCCTCAGGCTCCAAAACGTCCGTAACTTGGAGCGGTTGGATATGGTGCTGGCATTCTTAGCAATTTGGATTTGTAAAGGTGGAGTATTGCCTCAAGGAAAGGCACAGCTGGTGGTTGATGATGCTTGGATCAACCTCGCCATCTGGTCCAAGGACGGGTCGCGGGTCATTACTTTTGGGGAAGGAGGTCCGAGGGTGTGGGATCCAGTCACTGGAGACATGCTCTATGCGCTGAAGGGCGATATGTACTACCCGGCTAATGTTCATCTTTCCCCTGATGGCTCACGAGTCATCGCCTATGGAAAGTACGTTGGAGCACCGGAATGGGATGTTGCCACTGGAGAGCTGATTCACACCTATGGGAACGTCTACCTACAAATCAGCAGCGCCTGGTATTCCAACGATTCTTCCAAAGTGTTCACCACCGACGATGATGGGCGATCTCGTGTTTGGGATGACCGAACCGGGAAGCTTATTGAGGTCATTGATGGAAAGCCCCATCGCCCGCTCATCGGAGATTTTTCGAACGCGGGCTCATTGATTCCGATACAAGGTCGTAAGGAACACACGACCGACGTCGTCGATCTCAAAACCGGATTGGTTCGATACAGCGTCGACGACTCAGATGATCGTGACGATGAGCATTTTTCTCCTGACGGGCGATTGATTGTCGGCGTCGTGAGAAAGGCCGACGAGTTTAAGCGGGATCGACTCGTCACGTTTCCCGGTCACATTAAGTTGTGGGACTCGCAAACTGGAAAGGCAATAAGAACGCTTGGGGGACACGTCGACGATTTGAGCGAACCACAGTATTCGCCGAACGGGCGATATATTGCGGCGGCCGATGCCCACTCAATTAAGGTCTGGATGCTGGCTACCGGAAAGCTCCTCCGTAGTTTCGGGAATCCAGATTGGGTGGCGCAGGAGTGTCGGTTCTCTCCCGACAGCAAGACCTTGGCGGCGGGCATGCTCGATAAGACCGTGGTCTTGTGGGATATTGCAACCGGAAAGCTCCTTCACCGCATGAGGGGCCACACACTGAGGCTCCTTACCGTACGTTTTTCGCCCGACGGAAAGCGTCTTCTGAGTGCTTCCAAGGATGGGACCGCACGAATCTGGGACGTCCATAGTGGGCGCTTGATCCAAGTTCTTCAGGGATTCACTTTTGAGAACCTTGGCGGAATTCTGAAGGAACTAAGCAGTGAGACTCCTTACAGGCAGGTGGAGTACCAACCTTCCGGTGCACTTGGCGCTGTCCTGCCACTTTCCAAGCAACCTCGGGCGACCTATGCAGGCGGCTATCTTGAGCCTTGGGAGGATGTCCGGGCCCTTTGCCCAAACGTGCGGTCATCTAACTTCACCGGCGCACGACTGTCTCCAGACAAAAAGCGAGTGGTGACGAGGTTAGCCGACCGAGCGATAAAGCTTTGGGATGTTCGCAGCGGCAGGCTGCTGCACAATCTTGGCGTACAGACAGGGGAAGGGGAATTTGCCTTCTTCTCGCAAGATGGCACCCGTGTCGCAACGAATGACGGCACCTTCCGATTCTGGGACCTCAAGACGGGCCAGTTTCTCTATCGGACGCTCAGTTTTCGAGACGACACTTGGCTGACAATTTCTCGAGACGGACGTTACGATTCATCAGAAGGCGCCCATCCCCGTCATGGTCACTTTGCGCTCCGCATTCCCACCGGTGCCCTCGGGATTCCGTTTAGCGAGGTTGTTGGAACGCGCTACTATGTGCCGAACCTTGCTGATCGAATCAATCGCGGAACCTACTCATTCCAGGCAGATTCGCCACTCATCAATGCAGACACGTCGACCGATGCCATGATCCCCACCGCATCGGCTCCAAGTACCGCCGGGACAAAGTGAGGCATTCACTCGATCCGCTCAGCCAGACCCTTGTTCCCTCGCGATCCCCTCGAATTGTCCGCCACGGCGAACACTGCAATCGCGACCCAATAGGCGAGGATATCTGCGTAGGAGAAGAATCTCCCGATGAGGAGCTGACCCGCGAGGGTGAGCCGAAAAGAGTCTAGCGCGGGCGCATGAACGAGTTTAAACAGTTCGACCGCGAGGGTGAATAGGCTTGCGGCAATGCCAACTTCCAGTGGGCGTCGTCTTGGGAGAAGAACGACGAAGCTGGCATAGACCATCGCTCCCCAAAGAACGGAACCTCCGAATTTGGTCACGACCTGCGGCAGGTGGAGCGGAGCCCGACGGATGACAAGCCCGGCGGCGACGATGATCGCGGTCCAAACTAAGGCTTGTCCGGATCGCGGATTCATGATCGAGTTTGGCACGGTCAGCTAGCGCGCGAGGCTGATGCCCATTTGAACCGCTGGCAAGTTGGTGCCGTCCGTCAGATCCAGCTCAACCGGCTGCTCAGCAGCGAATCCCAGTCGTTCGTAGCAAGGAACTCCGGGAAGGGTTGCCATCAGCGCCAATCGCGTGAACCCTTCGCGTACCGCACCCTCCCGACATGCCTCGTAGATCTTTCGGGCAATACCTTGCCTCGCAAATTCGGGATCGACGAAGAACGCTCGTATTCTCGCCGGATCGGTGGCGGGATCTAGCCAGGCGCTGGAACCAGCTTTTGCCCCTGAGCCGGTATACAGCTTCTTTCGTTTGCTCCATGCCCCACAGCCGACAATTCGCCCCTCGACGTCGGCGACAAACATTGTTCCGTCCGCGATAAGGTCGGCGTCAGGAACGGTGATGCATTCCGAGGCGGACTGAATCTGGGATGCGTCATAAAACCCCGAACTCAACCCTGCCACAGCACGGCTCGCCAAAGCCGCCAGCTCATCGGTATCGTCGGACACTGCCGGACGAATCAACATGGCCAATCAGGTTACTCATGCGGCGCATGCAAACAGCCTGGATGGGACTCTTGAATATTCTGAGGGCATCGTTTAAGCTCAACATAATGAGAGCCTCGTGGATTTACCTATTTGCTGGACTTGGAGTCCTTACCGCCTCCTTTGCCGGGAGTGCCCCCAAGCCTAGACAGGAGGCCGATGCCAAAACCCTGATTCAGGGCCAATGTGCAAAGTGTCACAGCGGAGAAAAGCCGGCCGGCGGCGTTGACTTGTCGGGTGACTTAGCTTCAATTGCGGGGCTCAGGGACGTTGTCCGGGGACGACCTCAGGCAAGCTCCCTCTACAAAGTCGTCCGGGACCGAGAAATGCCCAAGGGCGGACCCAAGCTGAGCGATGATGACCTCACTACACTGCGGGACTGGATCATGAGCCTACGCCCCGATCCGACAGCGCTCTTCAAGGCTCGCTGCATCAGCTGCCACAGCGGGGCAAGTCCAGCCGCTGCCCTGGATCTGTCGGGTGACCTTAAGGCGCTTGGCAAGCTGCCCCAGGCAAAGTTTGGAGATGAGGGTGCCGCAACCGCCGTTCTCTATAAGCGACTGGCGGACGGATCCATGCCTAAGGGCGGCACCAAATTGACAGACGATGAACTCTCCAGTGTTCGTGATTGGCTGAACAGTCTCCAGCCTGACCCTCGCGCCCTGTTCACTGCTAAGTGCGTGAAGTGTCACGGCGCCACAAATCCAGCGGCAGGATTGGATTTGACCGGTGACCTCACCGCGCTGGCTGGATTGAAGCAGGTTGTGAAAGGTAAGCCGGCTGGAAGCTCGCTTTACCTGCGCATCGCGGATCGCTCGATGCCCAAAGGCGGACCTCCTCTCTCGGACAGCGATGCTGGGCTCGTTTGGGACTGGATTCATTCGCTCGCTCCTCCCAAAGAGGCAGGCGGACTTTCTCAGTAAGCGCTGAACACTTCGGTGGCAAAACAGGCTCAACTGACCGTGATGACGGTCAGTTGAGCCTGTTTTGCGTTGCGATCAACGACGCAGAATGAAGTTAATCCACAGTGCGAGTTATTAATCTGAGGATATATATCAAGATGTTCGGATTAGAAGCCATGTGAGGTTAGGCTTTGGGATCGAAATGGCTGATTTGCCGCATTTCGGGCCCTCCTCAGGCTGTATTCGACGTTGATCTGACTCAGTCGTGCACACGCCTGGAGGGCAGGCTCCGAGCCTGATCCAGCCTCGAGAATCTGTTTATCGGTAGAAAATAGCCAGTGCTATAACGGGTATGCCCAGTGTCTCAATAGTATAAAGCTGGGTGAATACCCATACTCAAATCCCGAAGGTCACGTATTTTGGGGTCTAGGAAAGACTCAATTTCGAGATTTGCGCATATTCCGACGATTCCTCTTTGTTTTTCCGGAGATATCCGTTATATTTCCGGTGAGATATGCAAAGTAGCATCTTGAAGGGCTGGAAAAGCATCGCAGAGGATGTGGCGGGGAAGATCGCAACGGGAAACCTTGCGCCCGGCCAGCGGATCCCCTCTGGCGAAGATATTGCTGCTGAATGGGGCGTAAGTCGCCACACCGCTCACCGAGCCATCGAGGAACTGCAGCGGCAGGGTCTAGTTGTCCGCCAGCGAAGGTGGGGGACCGTCGTTGCCTCTCAAGAGCGAAAAGCTGTTGGCCGAGTGGCCCTGATGGTGGACCGCTTCGCCCCCGCCGTAAATTTCCCACCTGCTGAGATGCTTCGCGGTATCAGCGACGGTCTTGGCGAAGGCATCGACTTGGTTGTGATCGACGCCCGAAGCGACCCTGCCGTAGAGGCCAGGCGCCTCAAGGACCTTGGAGATGTGGATGGGCTCATTGTGGTGCCGACAGCCGACCCCGCGAACACACCGCGACTCCAGAGGCTGGTGGACGATGGCTTTCCTGTGGTCGTTTTAGACCGTCTTCCAGAAGGTTTGCGTGCAGATGCTGTAACCAGTGACAATGAAACGGCGACCCTCGACGCGCTCCATGCACTGGAAGCCCGCGGACATCGCCGCATCGGCTTCTTTTCGTTCTACAAGCCAGGGTTCTCCTCTGTCCGGGAGCGCCACGCGGCGTATGTTTCGGCTCTGGAAGAGGTCGGCCTGACGGATCACGCTCCCCATGAGCGTTGGTTTTCAACCGACCTGGAGAGCGACACCCCGCGGCTTTTCCTTGCGATTTCCGATGCCATCATCGCCCTGACCCATGGGCCGAATCCGATCACCGCGCTGTTCTGCGTGCAGGACATGTTCGCGGCAGGTGCCATCGAGGCACTGAATCGTCACGGCATCGACCTTCCCCTCGCCACTTTTAATGATTGGCCAGCTGCCATGCTCAGGACGCCTCCCGGCACCTTGCGCATCGTTCAGCAGGCGCATGCCATCGGCCTGCAGGCCGCAAAGCTTTTACTCGATAACGTTGGCGGCATCTCGCCCGAGCCTCGGCTCGTGCGTGTTCCCGCGCAGCTTCTCGTCCCTGGACCCGAGCAGGTATCCACTGTCGCGTTCCCTGATAGGCCAACGGAGGCCCATTTCCAATGATGAAAAAAGCATTTACTCTTATTGAGCTACTTGTCGTAATCGCAATTATCGCAATCCTTGCCGCCATCCTGTTCCCTGTTTTCGCCCAAGCAAAGCAGGCCGCTAAGAAGACCCAAGATCTTTCAAACGTCAAAAACATCGGGTTGGGCTTTATGCTGTACGAGAACGACTACGATGACGCCCTGCCATTCAATCGCGTCGTTCTAAACGGTGGCGATTGGTGGACCAACCGAATGATGAACTGGAAGGACCTGACCTATCCGTACATCAAAAATGGCAACCGAGGTACCGTCGGCACAACCTACTCGACTCCAGGCAACGGCGGCATCTTCCAGTCGCCGCTCTCGTTGAATCCTTGGTCGTCAGCACCGGTTTGGTGGACGATTACCGGTGGTGACGGCGACGAAACCACCCGATTCCCTCGCTCCTACGCCGTCAACATGATGGCAGGGTATGACGAGCAGGGTGGTCGACTGTGGCCCAACGTCAACGACTCTGGCGGCAACGGTCAGTCCCAGATTCTTCAGAGCCCCGCTGGCACGATCATGATCATGGGCACGAAAATGCCGTTCCCCGATCTTGAAGGTTCCTACGCGGCGGCGCAATGCAATGCGGCGGGTCAGCCTTGGGGTGGAACTGGTCTCTCATGCCTCATGACCGATGGACAGGGCGGAAGCAACTTCGCCTTCTTTGACGGTCACGCGAAGAACATGAAGATTAGCCAGGCCTATGCCTCGAACGCTTGGGACGCCAACAACTATATCAACGCTCACGGCTGGTGGTATTTCAGCAACGTTCAGGACATCTTGACCCAGATGAAAGCCAACACGGACGTTAAGTAGCTCTCAATACTTCTCTCCCCATTTTTGGGGAGAGAAACCCTCAGGAATTCCTATGAAGAAAATGATCCCCCTCACTGTTGCGGGTTTGTCGCTTCTTTTGGCCGGATGTGGCCCTAAGGAGGAGACCGGTGCTGGTCTCAAGCCCTCTCTCAAGCTCGAAGGCAAGTCTCTCGACGAGCAGATTGCCATGATTAGGAACGACAAAATGATTCCACCCGAGTACAAAGAAACCGAAATCACCGCTTTAAAGGCGAAGGCGGCGGCCGCGCAGAAGGGCGGAGAGAAATCGGGCCAATGATCGTAGTTGCCGCGATGGCGTTTTCGGCGCAGGCAATCGACCTGCGTGTCCACCCGACGCCGAAGGCTGTTGTCTTCAACACGGTTGAAGACCGGACGGAGGGCAATACACATTCCGTACTCGGCACTCGCTTCGAGATTTCGGTCGGCCAAGACCTGGCCGCGAATTTCACAATGGGTCCGTTCTCTTCGGCCGGTCGCACGTTTGGACATCCGAAGGAACGACATATCTCCTTGACGCCGCAAGGAACGTTGCGAGGAGATCCATACGGTCGCGCACCCTTCTTGCTTGCTGTTCCGTTACCCGGTCCAGGAATCAAGGCTGGTGACACATGGACTGCAAGTATCGTCGGTCCTACGCCGATGCCGGCCGGCGTCAAGGCGGCTTTTCGTGTACTGGGTTCATCGACAGTCGCCGGGGCGAAGTGCGTTCGGGTCGGCATCAAGCTCGATACGGAATATGGTGGCGCCCGCATCACTGGCGGAGGCGAGATCTCGGTCCGGTTGGCTGACGGTCTCGATCAGAGCGGCTCGGTGAACGTCTTAATGGTATTTCACCGTCCGGATCGGGATACGCGCAAGATGATCGAGAGCGCCCGCGTAACCATTAAGGCAACCATTGCGCGAGCATCCTGATTCCCGTCCTTTGCGCTCGAACCTTGTGAGAATCAAGGATGGGCTGAGCTTTATGTCGCTTCTGAGTGAAGGCTCCGCCGCGCTTTCACGAACGCTCGCCAATCCCAACTGTTGGCGTCGTCGCACTGCCTGAGCGGTGTCTCGGCGCCGACTCTGTTGGCGAGTTCACTGAGTTGCTGAATGACGTAAGGATTCCTACTGAACTCGACATCCCCAAACGCTTTTGTCTTGGAGCAGATGCCGCAGACGGCGAGAAGGTGGAGGGGACGGTTGCAGCCGCTCCCCACGTTTTCGACAGCTGTCATCGGTTCTCCGCACGTCTCACACTTGCCGCCCGAGCGTTTGGAAACTTGCCGCTTGGCACTCTCCGGGATCCGGCTTTCGCGCATTGGAAGTCCACCGCCCAGAAGCCACCACAGCCTCTCACCAAAGACGATCTGCTTCTCGGGCGTCAGAATCGCGTCGGTGGCAAAGGCGGCGCGAAGCTGTCGGACGAAGGCCGCCTGATCTCGACACGTCTCCGAGCAATAGGGACTCGTGGTGCTTTCCGTCGGTCCGTCGCAATTCGGACAACGGTCGGAGGTTTCGAGCGCAATTTGAAGCGGTCCTGGGTTCTCGATGCAGTCAAGCAAAAGGTGCAGGACGGTTCTGGCTTGGTCCTCTACAGACAGGCTCGCATCGCCAAGTTCAGGAAGGACAACTCTTAGCTTGTGATCTGAGAAAGGCACCTTGCGATATTATCGCCCCGAGATGAATCCGTGTGGCCAGTGGATAGACACTGCAGGTGGGTTGGTTCTACTGGGTGAGGGCCCCCCGGCTTTGGGACACATGGCGCAAATGCCCCCCTGTCAGGCAGAAGTTGCTTCCCAATGGGTTGGAGCTAATCTATATTGGTTCAATTGATTACGGTCGGGGCACTCGAGGCGAAAGCACATTTATCAGCGCTTCTGGAACATGTTGCCCAGGGGGAATCCATCTGGATCACGCGACACAGGAAGGCGATTGCTCGGATTGTGCCAGGAGACCCTGAACAGGCGACACCAGATTTGAAGGAAGTCATCCATGTAATTCGGGAGTTTCGGTCGTTGATTGAAGTAGGAAGTCGCTTCTGAGACGAATTGGCTTAGACGCCTCTGTTGCGACCATCTCTATTGCGATAACCTACGCACTTACCGCGGAAGACGCCAAGTTGGCTTCAGCCGTCCCGCCTCAGACCGCCTAAGGTCAACCATCCCTCGCATGAACCAAGGCGTCGACCCACTGCAAGTTGTTGATGATATCAACGCTCTCTCGAGTTTCCTTGCGAGGCAAGATGTCCCTGCCCTGTCGCTCCTGACCCACGTTGACGTGATTGTTCTCCTTGGAAGCAGCGTTCTGCAGACGGCAAAGGTCGCCTCTGAAGCCTTTGCGATAGGTATTGCTGAGAGGATTCTCGTGGTGGGCGGAGTTGGCCACTCGACGAACCACCTGTGGGAAGCCGTCCGAACACAAGCGGACCTTTCGTCAATTGAGGTGGAAGGCAGGCCAGAGGCTGAAATACTCAGAGACGTCCTCAGCTTGAGGCATGGGGTGCCGGCTTCGGCGATGCTCATTGAGAACCGGTCGACGAACTGCGGATCAAATGCTTGGGAGGCTAAGCGGGTGCTCGAGGAGGGACGAGTTTCCTATCACCGACTGCTGCTCATTCAAGACCCGACGATGCAGCGCCGAACTCACGCTTCATTCGAGAGAGCTTGGCGGGGGCACAGCGATGTTGAGTTCATTAGCTACGCACCGTTCGTTACTAAGACGGGTTTGACCGCGGACGGGGAATGGGAACTGAATCCTAATGCTTGGTCATCTGAGAGGTTTATGTCGCTGATCCTTGGCGAGATCCCCAGACTCATCGACCATCCAACTGGATACGGACCGAAGGGGAGAGACTTCATCGAGCACGTCGAGCTTCCCACAGCGGTTCTTGAGGCGCATCAAAGACTTAACCAGGTCAATCCTCAAACTAGCCGATAATTCGGAGAATTCCAACGGCACTGGCATTGTTGACGGTTGCCGTGACCTGAACGGTAGATACCGCTGATAAAGACTTCGGCGCCTGATAGGTGAACGTCCCCTGACTCTGACCGGCAGGAATTCGAATGAAGGAGGTGACCGTCACGGATCCCTTCGTGCAGGAGAAATTGACAACCGTGCCGTCTGCCCCGGCAGGTCCTGTGAGGACGACGGTTCCAACCCCTTGTTTCCCTCCAACGAGAGAGGGCAGGTGTAGGGTTAGCGGGACGGGCTCGGGTACCCACTCCCAGGTGGTGTTCACAAAGTCGTAGTTGCCGTTGCTCTTCTCGCCACCGAACATGACGATTCGGTCTCGCTTGGAGTCGTAGCTCAGGCCTGGGTTTCGCATCGCGGGTACGCCACTTTGCTGGGTCTGAACAGACCTCCATGTGTTGCCGTCCCACGTCTCCATGCCGGCTAGGGTCGGTCCGCTCTCGCTTCCGATCAGACCTCCGAACATGACGGTGCGATTCATGCTGCTATCGTAGACGATGCCAAATTCGGCTCTCGGGAGGATGTCCTGATCAGAGGTTTGGATCCACTGCGCTCCGTTCCATTCCCAAGTATCGCCAAGTTCGTTTTGGTTAGCATCGGACCCACCAAACAGCACCACACGCTGACGCATAGAATCGTAGGCCATGGAGAAGTTGTAGCGAGCAGACGGTCCGGTGGTGCTGGCCAGCGTCCATTGAGTACCGTTCCAAGTCCACGTCTGGTTGACGAT
Source organism: uncultured Armatimonadota bacterium (assembly GCA_903927025.1). Lineage (GTDB taxonomy): Bacteria > Armatimonadota > Fimbriimonadia > Fimbriimonadales > Fimbriimonadaceae > Fimbriimonas. The sequence goes on along the minus strand of CAIYLG010000018.1, from coordinate 10,162 downwards.
GCCCGAACCATCCCGTGCGACGGATCCCCCGAATAGCACCATCACGTGGTGGATGGGGTCGTATGCCATGCCGCCACCTTGACGACCGCTGGGGCCCTGGACATTCATTTGCGTCCACTTGGTGCCGATGTATTCCCAGGTCTCTGCGTTCATCGCGCCGTTGATGCCGCTGCCGTAGCCGCCATACATGAGGGTGACCTTTCGGTCCGAATCGTAGGCGAAATACGCCATCGATCTCGGTCCCGGAACCGGCCCTGTCGTCGCTGTCTGCGTCCACTGGGTGCCGTTCCATTCCCAAGTGTCGTTCAGCAGACCGCCAAAGTTGGAGCCGCCAAACATCACCGTGACTCCGCGGCTGCTGTCGTAGCAGATGCCCGATTCATATCGAACATCCGGCCCACCCGTCGCGACAAGCTTCCAATCGGCATGCGCGCAGGCGGTGACAGCACCCAGCAGGAATAAGGCAATGAGATTACGGTTCAACTTTGACTCCCGGTGCGAGTCTAACCCACTTCCGGTTGCGGTGGGAGTTTTGGCTACTCTATCCATCTGGATAGCTCGATGGGCTTCTCTGATTTAGCGATGGGTTAGACAATCCGGCGTCTTACCCGGGTGTATGTCGGCCCGCCACGAACCTTCCGCAACGCGGTTGTTTACTCGAATGGCGTCCTAGTCCTTATCGACACGCCGTGGATACTTCCGACACTTTTTTCGCGGGCTGAAGCACCGCTCCGCAAGCCGGGTAAACCCAGCGCTCCATCTGGATAGCCCCTTGGGCTAAATACGACCACCTCCCATCTGGCAAAGCCAGATGGGAGGTGGGGGTTGTTACGATTTTCGAATCGTGAAGGAGATGGAGCCTGTGACGCCTCCGCACGTCCCAGTGATCGTGGCAACCGTGTTCGCTTGAGGCGCACTGGTTTTAATGAGGAACTGAGCACTCAGCTGTCCTGCTGGAACGGTGACCGTTGCCGGTACCGTTGCCAGGCTTGTGCTGCTCTGGATTTCAACCACCATTCCACCTGCGGGTGCGGGGCCATCTAGGACGACGGTTCCCGTCAGACTTTGGCCACCCAAGACAGTGGAAGTGCTCAGGCTGATGTCCTCAATGGCTGGTGGCATCACGACGAGCGTTGCAGTTGTGGACTGCTGACCGCTTGTGGCGGTGATCTTCGCTGTCTCAAAGTCTCCGACTGGCGTCGTCTTGACGATGAACGTCGACGAAGTTGCGCCGGCTGGAACGGTCACGGATGACGGCACCTTTGCACTCGAAGTGCTTGACGTGAGGTTGATGACAAGGCCCCCGGCGGGAGCGATACTCGTTAGCTGGACGGTTCCCACCGCCGATTGGCTGCCGACCACATAGGATGGATCGACGCTGATGCTAGAGACCGCTGCCGGATTCACGGTAACCGTGCAGGTCACCTTAGTCTTTGGAGTGCCGCTGGCGGCAGTCAGAATCACTGTGGTTACGGATTTGACGGCAGACGTCTTGACCTGTACCTGAACGCTAGACTGGTTGGCGGGAACGGTCACGCTTGTCGGGGTCTTGATCGCAGAGCTGCTGCTGGTCAGGGCGACTGTCTGGGCTTTTGCTACCAGGCCGGTCATCGTGATGGTCAACGTAGCGCTCTGGCCTCCGGTGAGTGAGTTGGGACTCACAGACACACTCTGAAGAGTTGCCGCACGAATCGTGAGTGAGGCGGATGCCTTTTGGCCACCAAAGGAGGCCGTTACCGAAAGGGTCTCATCGGTTGATACCGGCTGAGAAGTGACCGGGAAGTTTGCCGAGCTTGAATTGGCTGGGATGGTTACTGTGGACGGAACCGTCACTCCTGGAAGCTGCTTGGCGACGGAAAGCGAGACGATCGCTCCGGTTGAAGGAGCAATTCCGTTGAGGGTCACCGTTCCCTGGCAAAGGTTGCCTCCGGAGATCGAGGACGGGTTGAAGCTCACCGCACTGAGGGTGGCAGGAGTGATGGTAAGGGGCACGCTGGAGGTGAGACCTCCGCTGGCAAAGGCGATGCTTGCGGTCACGGTGCTTGCAACGCCAGAGGTGTTAACCGTGAACGTAGCCGAAGTAGCTCCAGCAGCGACGGTGACATTTGTCGGAACCGTCGCCGAAGGGCTGTTGCTGGACAAAGTGACCAAGACCCCACCAGATGGGGCGGCGCCGTCGAGCGAAACCGTGCCAGTAGAACTCTTTCCACCGACGACGGAGCTGGGGTTGAGGGTTGAGTTATAGAGTTTCGGAGCCGCAACCACGAGGTTGCCGCTGCGAGTAGAGGAAAGGTAAGTGGCACTGATCGGCGCAGCGACCGTTGAAGAGACGGGAATCGTTCCAACAGTAAACACTGCAGACTTTTGCCCAGCCGCGATGACCACGGTTGATGGAACGCTGACTGGCGTACCCTGCTTTGCGGCCAACGAAATGGAGATTCCTGTGCTTGGCGCTGCGTTCGCGATGGTGACGGTGCCGGTCGAGTTGACTCCTCCGGTTACCGTGGATGGGTTGAATGTCACGCCTGTGACGCTGTAAGGGTTGTACAGTGGATTCTTAAGAGCCGCCACCCAGCCGACGAATGGCCAAGTGATTCCGCCACCGACACCCACGCTTGATCCGTCGGATGAGACGGACAGACACTGAACTGGGACGACGCCGAGAAGCCCATTGTTATAGAGAGTGTTGCCTGAGGTGCTGATGGAATAGAGACCCGCACTGGTTCCCACGAAGAAGGAGCTGGAGTCTGCACCGAATGAGATGGAGCTTGCGGTCCATCCGCTCTGAAGCGGATAGCTTGTGATGAGGTTGCCGGTAGCGGCGTCCCAAAGCTCCACGAGGTATTGACCCTGAGTGCTTGGGCCCACGTCAGCGATCGTCTTGCCATCTGGTGAGTAGGAAACGCTGATTACTTTGTGACAGTTGCTGCTGATCACCAGCTTCTGTTGAGAAGCGATGTTCCACGTCTCGACATAGCCAGATTGTGTGAGGCCCATTACGGCGGAACCACCAATCGCTATCATCGAGCCGTCTGGCGAGTAAGCCATCCCAAGCACGACTCCAGGGGCTTGTAGGTGCGCCTGCAGGTTCTGTGTGGAAACGTTCCAGAGTTCAACGCCGTTCAATGCATTGAGTCCTGCCGCGGCAAGGGTCTTGCCATCTGGGGAGAAAGCGACCTGGTTGATCACGCTTGAGGTCGTGGGCAGGGAAGAAATAAGGTTGCCAGTGTTGGCATTCCACAGCTCTAGGGCTCCTTTTTGAGTGGAGCCACTCACGTATCCACCATCTGCTACCGTGACGCCATCAGACGACATCGCTGTGGTGCCGACAAAGGTGGCCATCGAAGGGAAGACCGGTCCGGATTGGCCGGTAGAAGTGAACAGTCCTACCGCGGGCGAGCCAAGCGGATTGGTTCCAGAGTAAGTCATCCACTTCCCGTCAGGTGAAAAGCTGATCGAGTTTGGACCTGAGGCCAGCATGTTTGACGTGAAGTAGTTGAGGTTGAAGGTCTGGCTGAATGTCTTGGTGGTTGTGGTCCAGATTTCCTCGACGCCGTAAGTGCTTCCGGAAGGTCCAGTAGCAGTACCGGCAAGCTCGAATGTCGAGTTGTCTGGTGAGAACCGTGCAACCGAGACTGAGGAACATTTCTCAGGCGTCACCATGCTCACGTTTCCAGTGGAAACGTTCCAGAACTCCACGACCGGAGTGGACTGGCCACTGGGCAGTGAAGTGTGCTGACCTGCATCCAGGAGGGTCTTTCCATCTTTAGAAAACTGGACCGAAGACGGCCCTGTGGTGCCTGTGCTGAGACTTGTCTGAGCCTTGGTGGATAGGTTGGTCAGCTCCAGAGTTCCGAAGTAGCTGCTGCCGGTGTAGCCGCCGCCACCCACTGCCAGGGTTGAGCCATCTGGCATAAAGGCCATACTGGTCGTCCACTGAGAGGCGGTTGGGATGGCAGTGGTGATGCCCGAACTCAGGTTGTAGACGTTAGCGGAGCCTTGTTCTTGGTTGGATCCCACCTGCGTCGCTCCGGTAAAGCCCAGCTTCGAGCCGTCTGGTGAGAAGCCGACGCAATACACGGTGATCATGTTCGGTGGAAGGCTGATCTTGGAACTCAGCGCGAGGTTGGAGGCGCTGTGAAGTTCCATAAATCCATTCAGCAGATTGGCTCCGGCCGCACCTCCCACGGCAAGTCGAGTTCCGTCTGGGGAGACGGAGATGTTGTTGGGGTTTTGGCTGCCTAGAGAAACTTGATTGGTTGGCGTCCAAGTCGACACGTTCCAAGACTCCAGGAAGTAGCCCGTGTACCCCTGCCCTGCGTCGTAGAGCGTTTTGCTGTCTGGTGAAAAGGCGACCGATCCCACGAACTCGTTATTGATCGTGGGGAGCGATCGAATGAGCGTGCCGGTCTTTGCATTGAAGACCTGGAGCGAGTCCATTCCGGAAACCGCAAGCATCGAACCGTCGGGAGAATAGGTGCTGCTCAACACTTGCCAGATCGGCATGTACTGCCACTGAACCGACGGATTCTGAGCACTTGATAGACCGGGTGCGAGACAGGCTGAAGCAACCGAGAGCAGCGTCAGCGCCTTCGTAAGACGCGGGCGTTGCTTTCCATTTGCCGGCCTGGCTTGAAAGCTATTGTGTTTTTTGTTCAAAGTCGAACACTCCTTTCAAATCATCGAAACTTTCCTCCCCACATTTGGAGAGCCGCCATGATTTGCCCCTAGTGGGGTGTGGACGACTGTAGACCAAGCAATCTGCGATCCAAAAGGTCCCAGCGGTACCTTCGGGCAGTTAGTCCTGGGACTTCACTTGCGTTTTCTGTGAGATTGTTCCCTGTTCGTTGCAAAGCCAGGGCTAAATACTCATTGTTATGTCGGATAGGTTAAGTTCGAGTTCTTAGGAGAATCAGCCTTTTTCAATCGGCACGGAATGGATTCCGGCTACATGGGAACATCAGCAGATGGAACGACGAACTCGGCCACGATCTGAGCTTGCGGTTAACTACTTGTGAGTGGCAGAATGGCTTATGCGCCGTCTGCTTTTTGCCTCCCTTGCCTGTATTTGGACCGCCTCTGCCATGGCGGAGATTGATTACCGGGTTAAAGTTAATTCAGCGGAGCACAGGTTCGAGGTGACGATGTCAGTGCCGGTTTCGGGGGCTGGGCCGCTGAATGTCCAGATTCCCAATTGGTCGCCAGGTGCCTATTTTCAGCGAGACGGCGGGCAGAGCGTCCACGATCTCGCGGTAACCGACGCTTCGGGGACGGCGCTGGCCGTCACACATCCAGACGGAAACACGTGGGCGATCGCAGCGGCCGCGCCCGGGACGGTAAAGATTCAATACTGGGCCCCGACACGAGGCGGTGGCTTCGGGGGTGGTGGACGCGGCCCGGTGGACGAAAGCTACCTTCAGCTTTCCGGTCCCTCGGTCTACCTATATGTGGTTGATCGCAAGAAGGAGCGGTGCAGGGTCACCTTCGACGTTCCGTCGGGTTGGCCATGCTTGGTAGGGTTGGATCCCGCGTCCGGGCCCGCAAACACTTTCACTGCGCCGACTTATGACGTTCTCGCCGACAACCCGATGAGCACGGGACAGGTCAATGTCGAGACTTATAATCTGCGCGGCAAAACCCACACGATCGTCCTAGAGGGCGCGGGCAAGGACATGATCGATAAGGACTTGATCCTAAAGAATTGCCGATTTGTCAGCGCGGCGGAAACGGATTTCTGGGGAGGTGCGCCTTACCACAAGTATGTTTGGCACTTCGTCGTGACGCCGCACGGCCGCGGCGGTGGCGGTCTGGAGCATCTCAGCAGCACGCAAATTACTCTCTCCAGTGACCTGACGCCGAGCACTCTCGGCCTGTTGGCTCATGAGTATTTCCACCTGTGGAACGTCAAGCGCATTCGATCAAGTGTTCTTGGCCCCTTCGACTACACAAAGCTCCCGCAGACGGGCGCCCTGTGGTGGTTGGAAGGCGTAACCGACTACTACGCCAGCCTGCTGCCATACCGATACGGCGCGTGGACGCGGCAGCAGTTCTACGCAGAGATCGTCCAGAACATGAGGGCGATCCAGAACAACCCGGCACGGCTGACCGTCTCCGCAAACGACGCGAGCCTTCGAGTGGGCGAGGCGAACGGGGGCCGAGGCAACAGCAACGGCTTTCAGATCAGCTACTACAACCTCGGCTGGCTCGTCGGGTTGTGCCTGGACACCGAGATCCGCACCCAAACAAACGGCAAACATTCGCTTGACGATGTCGCCCATGCGCTCTTCAATGAGTGCAAAGACGACAAGCCTGGATTCCAGGAAGGTGAGATTCGAAAGCTGTGCATCAAGTTCGGTGGCTCCGCGCTCGGCCCGTTCTATGACTCGGTCGTCAACCAACCAGGTGAAAAGCCGATTGCAGACCAATTGGCGAAGATGGGCCTCAAGCTGGAAACCCGCGACGAGAGCTTCACGGAGGTCGGATTCAATGCAGCGCCATCCTTCGGCGGCGGCGGAATTGGAGTAGGCGGAATCCGAGGGCCAGCGGCAGGCAAACTGGAGACCGGCGACATCATCAAGTCAGTTAACGGGACTTCCATCGATGGGAAGGACATGCGAGATGCCGTCGGCTTGGTTCAGACAGCGATTACCGGAGCGAAGGTCGGGACACCAATCGAACTAGTGGTCAAGCGCGGCAGCGCGGATGTCAAAGTGACGATCGTTCCGGTCTCCGCAACGCGCCCTATCCACACCGTGGTCGCCGACCCTGCCGCGACTCCTGAGCGCAAGGCGCTCGGCGAGAAGTGGCTGATGATGAAGACTCCATCTGTTCAGTAAAGTGCCTCGATTGAAAGCAGGCAGGGGATAGTGATCGATTCAAATGCGCATCCCTTGCTTCGCAGAATCAGCCCCGTTGGGGCACGTCCAAACTCATCACCGCAACGGTGTGATTTCTGTCCAGCGATGGGTTAGAGGCTCCGACGCCATACCCTTGTCGAATGGCGACATTCGGTCCCAGTCATCCGAAGACTGCGTTCTGTTTGAACAATCTTGCGGGGCTTTCTTGCCTTGAAGGCGACTTCGAAGGATCGTCACCCAATTTCCAGAGGGCGGTAGAGATCACGGAGACCTTTCTTCCTCCAACCCACCCGATGCGGTCGAGAGTGCTAAAAAATTACGGAGCCGCACTCAGGAAACTCGGGTTCTAAGCAGATGCTGACGAAATCTTAGCCAAAGAGAGGGACCTCATCGGGGAGGAATTCATCAACTGTTACCGGTAGACCTTGGACTGTCTGTGCGATGAATCGGGCAGGAAAGAGGGAGATTTGGCTGGCAGCCCTGGGCAGTCAGCCTAGACCGGCGCCAAGAGCCCACTTGCAGGTGAGCCGATTGGAAGCACTTTTTGCTTGTCGTAGAATACGGCTGTGTGCATTGTTGCCATGAAGAAGTTGGCGTTCTGCGCGAGCGGCACGATGTTCTTGCTGGGGTGTGGCGGAAGTGGGTTGTCCAAGGCCCCTATGCAAGTCGTCGCAACCTATGAGGGTCGTATCTCGGGCACAAGCGCCGCCGGGCGACCCCTCACGGGGAAAATGTCACTGGTGGTCAACGCAGACTATTCGGCTTCCATGACCGTCTACGATGCGGCTTCACGTGTGTTGGGGAACCTTACAGGAAGAGTGAACGCGGAAACTGGCATCGGAGCACTCAAGGACTCGGCAGGAAAAATGGTCTTTGCCGGATACTTCTCGCCGAATTCAGATTTTCACCTGAACAGAAATCTAGTTGGCGGGACCTTACCAGGCGTGCCAAGCGCAAACGGCACCTGGCGAAATGACCAGAACGGTTCCTTCGGAAAATGGTCAACACTAGTGCCTACCATCGCTGCACCTCTCACCCAATCACAGGCGAGCGCCTTGGCGGCAAGTGCCCCGGGAATATTTGTCCCGGCGGCCTACGGCCCTGTCAACACCCAGTTCCTCACATGTCCCGCTGGCGTTGCCGCCCCGATTGTGGGAATTGGCCCGAATGGCTGGGGGATGTTTTCTTACGCAGATCCGTCGAGAAACACCTTTATCGTGGTGATTAAAAACTATCCCCCTGGAAATGGACTTTGGACACCAAACACCTCGTTCATCTAGGCTTCCCTGATGGCTCCGGATTGCAACTTAGCTTTTGTGAGCTTCTGGCCCAGCGCCTCCGCCACCTTGGCGGATATCGGTCCCTACGGGTTTCTCGATCTCCCGAGAGGTTAGCTTGTTTGGTGTGCGGCGTTTTTAGCAGATCGACTGCGCGATCCTGGACACGGTTTATGAGGTACGTGAACTCAAAGCGCAGTGGCCAGCCGCAACGGTTGCCTTTCAAGGCTTCAAAGAGGTTTAGCGCCAAAGCGCTTCTTCGACAAGAGTTTAAAAGGGCGAGCCCTTTAGGGTTACTCGTGCGCAGGGAGGCTGGGTTCGGAGTCTTCGGCTTTCTGACGTCGATCAAGGAAGACCAGGGCTCCGACCATCAAGCAGATGCCGCCGATGGTGATCAGGGTGCCGATCGACTCCTGGACAAACTCAGTTGTCGATGGCTTTACAATCGATGACTGAGCGCCGGTCAGCAGGATCTTCCGCACGCAGGAGATGAGCCCGACGACCAGGAAGTCTTTGATGGTGGACTCCAATTTCCTTGCCGTGATGTAGGTGATAATCGTGCTCAACAGCTCCAGCACGATGACTCCGAAGAGGATGTCACTCAAGTAATCCAGGGCGCCTTGGGCGAAGTTATGGATGTGCCCTGTAGCCAACTCAAAGACAAAGCGCCCCGTACTCCCCAACAGAATCGCCACCGCAAGCACTAAGAGCAGGACGGCAACAAGGTAGTGAGCCATCCCGTCTCCGCCTTCCAAGGCATGAACAATAGAGAAACGTTGCGGTTTGCGGGACCCGGCGGAAGCCATTGAGACATTTTGCGCTATACGGATGCATTGGGCGCTAACGTATCGGCCCTGGCAGTCTCCCACCAATAGCGACGGTCGGACCTGCGCGGAACCGAAGATTGAATCGACGCGACCGTCGACGGTAGGACCTCAGCATCCCAGAACCAGGTGCAACCTTGGGGTCGCCGGCTAAATGAGATCTGGGTCGATTTTTTGATGCGATACTCAGGTCATGCGAAGAGGGCCCAAATGGATCAGAAGGGCCCTCGTTTGCCTTGTGATCACGTCGATCTTGGTGCTTGCCGCGCTCTGGGTCAAAGTTCGCCTCGGAATGACCTCGGTAAACCCATTTGTAGCGGAGACCGACACCCTGATGCGCGAGGATAAGTCCCCCGACGGCCGCTATACATCCAAGCTTCTCTATCGCTATAATATGGCAATTACTTATGGCTTCTATCACATAGGCATTCAGTCGAATACGTCGGACGAATCCGATCCGGATGTTATCGAAGTTGCAGACGAGGGGCTGTCCGCTCAAGTGTGGAAGGACAGCCGAACCTTAATAGTGACCTACGACGCGACGAAGAACAAGCATCCCCTCGATGACACCGAGTTCGTCAAGAAGCCCAATGCGTGGGGGCCCATCCGCATCGAGTACGTTCCGAAAATTAAGAAATGAACACCGATGCTGGGCAAGCGTCAGTCCTCGCTTACAGCCGGGAAGATGGTAGCGACACTCCGATCCTCATTTCAAGTATCTGCTTCCCACCGGGGATGCAATTCGACCTCGGTTGGCGGCCTGATAATTTGTCGCACTCTGCTGCATGGCAACTCAAAGTGCTGAAGGTGTGGTCTCGCCCGACTCGTAGTCATACCAACCCGTAACGGACTCACCCGGCACGATTTCAATGCTTTTAATCGACAATTGCATCTTGGCAGATGGGTCTCTGCTCTTTTCCCAAGCAAGAAGATGCCCCCTATATTTGAGGCCGTCCTTTGGATGCACGAAATAACTTTCGACCACGTATTCTTGCCGCCCGTTAGGGATACTCCATCCGAAGCTTCCCGGCATGATAACTTCAACTTTGTCATTTTCGGTATTCCCGCATTCCCTCATATGAAAACCGACCGAAGCTAGGGTTGTTCCGTCAAAACTAAAACCGACCGAAGCAGGCTTGCATTATGGCGAGCGAGCGGAGGCATGAGATGAGTGTACAGAGCATAGGCGAGCTTGCTCGCTCTC
>CAIYLG010000017.1 GCA_903927025.1 uncultured Armatimonadota bacterium | reverse complement strand
TCTCGGAGTTCTACAACAACCGTCGTCCTCACTCGGCACTCGGAGGGCTATCTCCCGCGACATACAAGGCAAATCTAAAGACTAAAATGGAGGCAGAGGCACTAACACTCTAGGTGGGTCAGAATCCGGGGACTAGTCACTTGCTTCTCGCATAGCTTGCGGAACAGCTTTCCAGCCGCAGATGGATCGAGGCTCCCACCTGTCGCGGATATAACGACATACGGACATCGAGCGGCCTCAGGCTTGTCAGATTCTTCAGCCGCACGCCTGCGAACGAAGGCTAGCAGCTCATCCGATGCGAAGGCAAGTCGAGCCCCATCTCCCTTCGGATTTCTTCTCATCGAGCACTCGGGCCCCGCCGAACTCCTTCGCCTGCCAGCGAAGCTGCTTCTCGATCCTGAAGCTGCCCAAGCTCAGATCGAAATGCTCGATCCTCACTCCACACGCTTCACCTATCCTCACACCGGCATCGCGCTGGATTAGCAAGGCAGGGTGAATCACAGTGCCTTCAGAAGCCTTCACCAGGCTCTTGATGTCTTCGACTGGGAGCCACTACTTTGTCTCGGAAGCTTTGCCCTGTAAGCTTCTTTTGCCTTTCTATCCTTCGCCATCAGTCGAACGTGGTTGGTGCCGTGCTTCCTCATCTCAGCCACGGCGAGGCATCGCCCGAGATAGCCAAGGATCAGATCGACTGTCTTCCACCCGAGAATCTTCGGCTTCTTGTAACCTATGATCTCACCCTTGCCATTCCTCATCGGGACTTTGCTCGGAGTGGAGACACGCCATTGATACCAAGCCTCAACTTGCTCAGTCTCCAGCTTCTTGAGAGGGACTTTGCCTAGCTTGTCGAAGACGTGCAGCTCCAGATTCGCAAGCGCCTGAGTGGCATACTCGATGGAGGCCTCCTTGGCGATCACATGCTCACAGCAGTAGCGGCACCAGGACTCCACTGTCCAACTAGATTGAGGAGAGACGCTCTTCAGCGATTCCTTGAACGCTCTTGCCTCATCGTCTGCGACTTCAGCCGCCTTGTGCTTCGCCTGAGCGGGGATAGGCCAAGCTCCTTGGAGACTCTGGCGATGGATACTTTCCCCTGCTTGCGCTGGGGAAATCCATTGGAGGATTACGAGACTGTCCACACATAGTGTGGGCTTTTTGTCTGGGACAGCCTTCACTTGGGAGCGAGGCTCAACAGCTAACGGTCGCGGCATTCTGTTTTCTCCTACGTAGGAGAAATCGCCCGTGCTTTTCACGTAGTGGCTGTAACCCCTTCCGTTACTGCTTCTGAGAGCTACTTTGTTGAGCTAGATCGTTGATCTGAGTTCAAAAGATGGTAGCGGCGACCTGACTTGAACAGGTGACCTAACGGGTATGAACCGTTCGCTCTAACCAACTGAGCTACGCCGCCACACGTGCGACCCGAACTGGGCGCTCACAGATTAAGGCAGAAAAGGGGCTCTGGAGTCAATTGGTTGGACCGACTGGATCGTTGCGGTGGATAACTATTCCGCACTTTTTCAATCTTCTTGTTGTTAAATGAGCCTGGGTGCGGGAACAAGAGCCTGAGCCCAATATTTGGCATCGGAGGTGCTGAATGGACCGAATACATACTCTAGGCTTGGTCGCGATGGCGACATGCCTCTGTCTTGTCGGCTGTGGACCAACCCGAGGAGCGAGTCTCTCCCCGGACGCCCAGGTTATTGCCTATAACAATAATGACACCGTCGTGATTCACTCCTTTGTGGATCGGCGGGCCGACCGGCGGATTCACATCAGAGAGGCGGAGGCTCCCAGCTATTCGCCGAACGGGAACTGGCTGGTGGTGCCAGCGGAGAAAAAGACATTCCTGTTGAATCGGGACGGCGAGCAGGTTGGATTGCTCCCTAAAGTCTCTCCTCCCATTGCGTGGAATCCAGATTCGTCTGAGTTTGTTGGGCAACGGGGAAGCACGGCCGTAGTGGTTCACATCCGTTCCCGGAGTGTAGTGCGAACCTATGACCTGCCCATAGAACCAACCTCGGCAGTTTGGATGGGTCCGAGTCGAAACATGGCATTCTGCTCTGATGACGGCCTTGCGACGGTTGTCGGTGGACGAGCTTTTCACAAGAAGCTGAGAGCCGCAAACGTGTCGCTGGGATTCGATACTCAGCAGGGAAGGTTGAAATGGGTCGAAACAGCAGCTCTCCCTAGTCAAAAGAACCTGCTTTCCAAGCTCAAACTTCCGACGGTCGACCCAGTCACGGTGAATTCATGTACGCCTGAACTCACGGATGTTAGGGTTCTTCGCGACAGCGTCGGTTCGGAGGTCATTCCAAATGCAAAGCCGAATTTGGCATTCGTAACCGTGGAGTCGGTGTCTCCAAATGGCAGATATGTCGCCCTCAGCTTGATATTTGATGAAAGCCCGCACGGAATCCTCCATCGATATCGATATTTGCATTTACTACAGGAAGATGGTGTCCTTGTGGGACACGCGCAAGAGCAGGAAAGGATTAAGCGTGAGATCAAGGACCTTGAGATGCGACTCAGGTTTCGAATCGAATTCGCGGTGAAAGATGTTGACGCGAACTCTTCTCCGTTCAAGGTGATCTTTGATTCGAAGGTTGAACCGGCGATCATCTTGTTCAAATGGCCAGTGCTAGCTTGGGCGCAAGATTCTTCCTGCGTTGCCATCGTGTCCGCGACTGGCGAAACACGGCAAAAGGTTGTCTTGTAACCCGCAATTTCGACTTTGAGGCTTGCGGTTGCGAATCCTTAAGGTGCCAAGGTCAAATTCATTTGATGGAGACGGCTGACATTGAGTAAGGATTGCTCTTTACCAGAGGCCGATTCGCAAGCCATGTTTCTACGTTGGGAGGGTCAGTCGGGCATGAAGATAGTGCGTACATTCGGCTTTTGGGTATTTGCAGTGGGACTGTGCCTCGTCGGATGTGGACCCCTTCGCGGAGCCAGCCTCGGCTCAGATGCCCGAATAGTTGCGTACAACGAGGCTAATTCTTTGGTAATTCACTCCCTCGTCGACCGACGCGCCGACCGCCGAATTCCCATCAAGGAGGCGGGGCCGCCTAGCTGCTCGCCCGATGGCAAATGGATTGTGGTGCCGGCACCGAAGTCGACACTCTTGCTGGACAGGGACGGGAGCGCGGTGGGGATTTTGCCCCGGGTTGACCCACCCATCGCTTGGAACCCTAACTCCTCTGAGTTTGTGGGATGTCGCAACAGGTCCGCAGTCGTAGTCCACATTGCCTCCCGAAAGATCGTGCGCTCCTACCCTCTTCCGATTAAACCACTTGAGGCTATCTGGCTGGGCGAAGGGCGAAGTATGGCGTTCTGCTCTAGCGACACACTGGCGACAGTGGAGGACGGTCGGGTCCATTCCCTTAACATTCATGCCAAGGAAATCCATCTTGCTGTCAATGAAAAGGAACGACGACTGATCTGGGTTGCGATTGGCCCGAATCTCGACTTTCCCGACCTTGAAGATGAAACGGGACAGTCTCATCTTCAGGTGCAGATCATGCCTTTTCCGTACTCTCCGGAGAAGGCTACATCCTTGCCGCTAAATCCTTTATTCGTGAATTGGGCTCGCTACGACCTGACCTCGGGGACTGAGATTTTTACCGAGGCTTACCTGAATTCTGGGCTCGTGAACGAACGGAATCTCGTGTTCTCCTGGGTACCGTCCATATCCCCTGATGGGAATTTCGTGGTTCAGGTTCAAATCTTTGATCACAGTCCAAAAGGTGAGCTGTTCAAATTGATTACGGTAGAGAGGCAACTCAGCCAGACGACGAACTCGACTGAGCGGACAGACTTACAAAGAAGTGCATCCGACCTTTCGAAGCGCGTGGTCCTCACTATTCACTGGTCGATTCTTCACTTGGGAAGCAAACCTCTCAAGCGCGAGATTGTGCACACGTCGAGAGACTTTGATCGCCCGCTGATTGCCTGGTCATCTGACAGCCGCCATATTGCGTTCGTGATGAAGAATGGATCGTTCGTCAGGGATGTCGGGCAGTAACTTGTGACGACCGGTTATGGCCCTTCCTAGTGGAGCAGAAGCTGCATAGCGCCGGCGACACCGCCGCTGAATAGGGAACAGAGCACTATCCAGAATTTGCTTTCGTGCTTAAACTCGAAGAGCGCGTAGATGATGTAGTAGAAGCCGCAGATGAAGCAGAGGAGACCCTTCCACAGCGCAGACTTGAACGCATCAATGATGATGATTGCCGTGCTGCAGAAGCAGAGAAGGGCCAGAGCGAGCTTGATTAGTGTGAACATCAGCTTGTTATCAGGACGCCGTAGTGTTCGTCAGGGTTGCGAAATCGGCCGCAGGATGGGCCCATAAGCCGAACGGGAAGGTTGGGGCAGGCGGTCATACTATTCGCCATGCTCGCCGCCGCTTTCCTGTTCTCTGCTTTCACCGCCAGGCTCGATGAAGCACCCTCAATCAAAGAACTCGACGGCTTAGCCCAAAAGCGGGATGTTGATTCGCTGTCCAAATATCTTGTGGGTTCGCCTTCGGGAGCGCACAGTCCGTTCAAGATTCTCAAGACGAATGGGGCCTACGAAGTCGGCAGATTTGGCTGGCACGCCCACGAACTGGTGAGTCCAAGTGGAAAGAGCTATGTGGTTGTCAGCACGCCTCTAACCAGTGAAGACAGCGGCGAGCTTCTGTTTCTCCGTTCAGGGACAGGACTCCAATTTGTGCCCGAGTCGGAGTCTTACGGCATCAAGCTGATCCGGCACGACTTTGATCTGAAGTTCGACATTCCGGAGAAGAAGGCGTATCTCAAGGACACCCTCAAGCTCAAGCCGCTTGCACCCACTGGCGAGTTCGTATTCAGGATGTCTCCTCAGTACCTTGTAGGTTCCATCTCCAATGCGAAGGGGCAGGGCGTGCCGTTTAAAGAGACGGACGGGGTCGTCGCGGTGGCGGCTCCTCAAAAGGAAGACACCTATACGATCGAGTACTCGGGCAAAGTCGATCTTCCTAACTACGCAGGAAGCATCAGCACCAAAGAAGCGAGCCTCGTCAACGACTACTGGTATCCCATGGTCGCTCGGCAACCCGTTCCTTACGACATCACGATTCATGCGCCAGGCGGATGGACTCCAGTGGGTCAAGGCGAGTTGGTGGAAGATAAGTCCACAACTGCGGAACACATGTCCCGCTATCGCATGGATCTCCCGTGCGTGTACTACAGCGTGATGGCAGGTCCGTTCAAGAAGCTGAGCAAAGAAGTCAATGGGAAATGGTACAGCTGCTGGAGCTCGCAGATGACTGAGTCTCAGATGGCTGCCCAGGCAGAATTGTATGCTCCGATCATTGAGTTCTACCATCGATTTGCTCCGTTTCCATTTACAGGCTACGGCGCGGTAGACAGTCTGGTTTACGGGGGTGGCGCCCTCGAAGCCTATTCCTTTACAACATGGGGACACGGCAGCCTTCCGATCGAAGATGCTCACGAGCCATCTCACACTTGGTGGGGCGGCATCATCAACAACACCTACCTCGGCAGCTTTTGGAATGAGAGCTTTGCTGTCTTCTCAGAAGGGCTCTACCGTCGGAACGTCGCCATCGGAAATTCCGATGAACGAAAACTGGCGTTCATCCGGGATGGAGCGGGTTCCGAAGCCTATAACGAGGTTCCGATTTCGGAATCTGGCGTCGAAGTGGGTGGAGTAGGGAGCAGCCTTGGCTACGGGAAGGGAGGCCAGGTCCTTCAGATGCTGGAACAGCTCGTCGGCACCGACAAGATGGTGGAGGCAATGAAGGAGTGGATCAAGAAGTCGAAGGGAACAGCCAGCGATTGGGGAGACTTCGAGGCGACGATTACGCAACTGAACCCCAAGCTCGGACTCAAGACCTTCTTCGACGACTGGACTAGAAAGCCGGGATACGCCGACTTGACGGTTTCCGACGTCCGACATGAGGGCGGGAGCGTCCAGATGAACCTAGCCTTCAACGGAGCTTCGTACAGAATCCCTCTCGACGTGATGGTTCAGTACGCAGATGGCACCCGGTCGTTCTCGACACAGGATATTGCTTCCTCTGGAGCCATCACTGTCGCTTCTGATAAGAAGCCGGTCCTTGTCTCCGTGGATCCCTGGTGCCGAGTGCTGCGGAAGATCGAGGCAAACGAAAATCCGGACACGATCCAGACCCTCATCCACTCACTTCCGCGCTACACGGACCCTGCCCACTCGGACTATCTCAGTGACGGAGCGGGTGGAACCGGAACCCTTTCTGCGCCATCAGATCCGAACGGGAAGTTCATAGTCGGAAACCCAAAGACGATGCCGATGATGCTCGATCTATGCCACCGAGCCGGTTTCGATGTGATGGGAGACAAGCTCACCTACGGCTCGACCACCATCGATCTCAATCATGGATGCGCCTTGGCCATCGTGGATCTGGGAGGGGGGAAGCGATGCCTCATCGGGCTGGGCAAGACCCGAGTCGCGGCAGACACCGGACGTGCCCAGGTTGCGATTACGGATGATTTGGGCCGCTTCCTTCGCGGAAAGACGGAGCCAAAGACGTCTGGCAATCTCACCTTTAAGCTCTGAGGGAGCTAGTTGAGATCGCCGAATAGATTCGGAGGGTCGTCGTCTTCTGCATTTGGCTCATGCTCGCGTCCCACCATGTTCCAGGTATCCGGTGAGCGGTCCTCCCAGTTGGTCACCTCACCGTCTGTACGCGCTTCATTCAGAAGGTCAAAATCAAGGTCCGCAATCACGACGCCTTCCTCGTTCAGCTCGGTTTCGCGCAGGATAGCCTGGACAGGAAAGGGCTCCACGCTTGGGGCGATGATGGCGGTTGAACCGTACGTCGCAGGGACAGGTTCATAACCCAATTCTCCAACAAGGGAAGCGTGAATCACGTAGGTCTGGTTTTCGATGGCTCTCGCCAGGCAACTCCATCGTACGCGCTGAAACCCTCTCTGGGTCTCCGTCCAGGACGGGACGCATTGGAGCCGCATCCCAGACTCGGCCAGCACTCTAGCAGCCTCCGGGAATTCGCTGTCGTAGCAAATTGTGACGCCGAGGGTTTTCGGCAACCGGGCTAGACCTGTTCCCGGCAGGAGCTCCCAGACTTCGCGTTCATACACGGTGAGCTTATTCTTCTCGGCAAAAACCAACTCCTGGCCGGGAATCCCGATCGCCGAAACATTCTTGATCCCTTGTGGAGTTTCTTTGAAGTGCGAACCGCCGACGATGATCATGCCGCTGGAATCGCTGATGCGCTTGATCCAGCCTTCAATGGCATCGCTGTACTGCACCAGGTACTTGGCAGCGTTCCATGGGTCAAGGTCCCTCGCGAGCGGCAACAGTTCAAGAACATGGAGCTCTGGAACCACAAGAACTTGGGCACCCTCATCGTGTGCGCAGCTGACGATGTCGTAGAAGTGCCCGAAGTAGCGACTATCGCTGCGAATCCCTTGGATCTTCCATGCCGCGGCGGCAACACGAAGTTTCATCGTGTCCACTCCAGAAGCGCTCCCGCGTTTCCAGACTCCTCGTCTTCCATGTAATTGTCTACGACGCCTATCAACTTCAGCCCGTATCGCAGGAGTGGAGTCAGCGTCCGATCTGCGAATTCTCCATGTTGTACCTTCGAAACATAAGCCTCTGGAGTTAGGCCAGGCTTAGTTTGAGCCAATTGTCTGAAGTCTGGAATCCGGCACCCTGTGCCATATCGAGTCAATCCCTGGGTTCGGATTAGATCGAAGCGCGCCGCGTAGAATGCTCGGCCGATGCCAATCCGGCGGAATTCAGGATGCACCGTGATATCTAGCCCATAAAGCGTCGATCCCTTGGAATCATGGTTGTGAATATAAGGGCCACCGACCGTGGCTCCCCAAGAACCATGCGCCTGCCATCGAGCCTCGCTGATGATTGCGTTGCTGCAGCTGCCAACGATTTGACCTTCCGATTCCGCTATCCATTGACCGGTTGGGAATACCGCTACATGGTGAAGCAGATGCTCTGGGTCCCAGTGCAGGTCCTCAGAAAATGGAGGGGGAAAGGCCAGCTTCTGAAGCGCGACGGCACCCGGAACGTCCTCCTGCATCATTTGTCGGATGACAAAGGGGCGATCTCCGGTCACAGTCTGAAGCCGAATTTCTCTAGAATTCTGTCGAGGTCATCGTCGCTGTAAAAGTCGATTGTGAGTTTGCCGCCCCCTTCGGAGCGAGAAATCTTGGTTGGTGCACCCGCGAAATCTGAAATTGCATCTTCTAGCGCTCGATCATTTGGGTCAGCCGAGTGCGATTGCTGCTTTGCCTTTTGTGCCTGTTGCTTAACCTTTGGCTTGGCCGCACTCTCTACATCTCGCACCGTGAGCTTACGCTCAATAATTTGGTCATAGACCGCCAGCTGCTGAGCCTCAGAATCAAATTGGAGGAGTGCCCGGGCATGGCCTTCAGTAATGACGCCGGACTCCAACCCCAGAGTGATCCTTTTCGGCAGGCGGAGCAGGCGAATGGTATTGGCGATCCCAGTGCGGCTCTTGCCAACACGGTCGGCAACCTGTTCCTGAGTCAAGCCAAACTCGTTGATCAGCTTGGAATAGGCCTTTGCCGATTCCAGCGCGTTGATATCCTCTCGCTGGATGTTCTCGATAAGCGCGAGTTCCAGAGAAGATTGGTTTCCTGCAGACCGAACGATGACGGGAACGGTTGAAAGTCCGGCGAGTTTCGCTGCTCTAAGCCGGCGCTCTCCCGCGATGAGCTCGTGCTGGCCTTCGGCCATCGGCCGAACGAGGAGCGGTTGAATGATGCCGAATTCTTTGATTGATGCCGCGAGCTCTTGAAGCGCGTCGTCGTTGAATACTGTTCGTGGTTGCCTGGTGTTCGGAACGATATCGTCGATGGGCAGCTCATTGGTCGGGCCCTCGTACTGTTCCGCGATGAGCTGAGAAAGTCCTTTGCCTAGAGCGCGACGCATGTTGGGGCAACCTCCTCAATGAAAGCCATGTAGGCTTCAGCGCCCTTCGAAGTGGGGAAGCGCTGGACGGCGGCCTCTCCGAAGCTGGGGGATTCGCTGAGTCGAACATTTCGGGGAATGACCGTACGGGCGACCTTGTCCCCAAAGTAGGAGCGGACCTCGTCGGTGACCTGTTGGGTCAGTCGGTTTCTTGGATCGTACATGGTGAGAAGAACTTTGGCAACGTGAATCTTAGGATTGATTCGGCGCTTGACGATGTCAATCGTCTTGAGGAGCTGACTGAGCCCTTCCAGTGCGTAAAACTCGCACTGCATCGGGACAAGCACCGCGTCTGCGGCGGAGAGGATGTTGATGGTCAGCAGCCCGAGGCTTGGTGGAGCATCCAGGATGATCCAATCGTAGTTGCCTACTACAGGGGACAGGGCGTCTCTTAATATCAGCTCCTTTCCAACTGCATTCAGCAGGATCGGTTCTGCTCCCGCCAAATCTAAAGTTGCTGGCAATAGGTCTAGATTCGGACGGACGTTGCAGATGGCGGCGTGAATTGCGGTTGGACTGTCTGGATTGTCCACCGCGTCCGCAAACACTTCATAAAGCGTGGCATCCGCCTTGGCTTTGTCGATACCTAGCCCTGTAGTCGCATTCCCCTGAGGATCGCAGTCGATGAGAAGGGTTCGGTGCCCCTTCTGCGCGAGTCCAGCTGCTAGATTCACCGAGGTCGTGGTTTTCCCAACTCCCCCTTTCTGATTGACTACCCCCCAAATCGGCACGGATCAATTATGGCGCTAGGACGCCTGAAAGCGTGATCAATTTCCGCGCCGATCAGAAGTCCCAGCGTGTACTTAATTGTGCTCGCGGTCTACTTCATAAGCTTGTTCAACAGGGCGGAGAGCCGGTAGCCGGCAAGGGCCAGCCGCTTTCCGGAAACCTCTTGTGCCTTCTTTACATACTCGTCACTGGGAGTGCCGCCCTCGGGTGTTGCGTAGACGACCTCCTTGGCAATTGCAAAGCTCTCAGATGCCCAGTCTTCGGGCTTGAGGTCTCCTGCTTCTCTCAGGCTCTTTCGCGGATACCGAGCTTCAACCGTGGCGGCTAGCTGATCGATATAGGCCTTGCCTTCGGCCGAAAGCGGACGCTGCTCACCGTGGTAGAGCCCACCCGCAAAATCCCACAAGGAGTGAAGGTTTCTTGGCGGTCGGCTGTCGCTGCTGAATACGGAAGGAGCGGTGATCCGGAAGTCGTTGCCGCCTTTATCCCCTTTCGGGTTGGCATCGGTATCTCGAGCGGTGGCATGGAGAGGCTGATGAATGTCTCCAACGAAGTGGATCAGAAACCTGAGAGCCTCAGATCGATCGGCATCTGAGTTCTTTTTGTCCTGCAGCACGGCGGAAAACTTCTCAATGGCCCACACGGCATTTTCGTCATCCGGCTTGTTTGCGCTTGGCTTTCCATCGGCACGGAAGTGAAAGTCGATGTAGTGCCAAGGGCCTGTATTCGGTCGCTGTCGTCGAATATCGTCTGCCCAAGGGGAAGTCGTAATGAAATCGGTGTTCTTAGCGTCCCCGCCAATCATCAGGAGGCGATCCACCTCAGCCTTGACGCTTGGCTTGAGCCCCTTTTGAGCAATGGCCGCAACAACCATATGCCCTGTATCGATCCACGCGGAGGAAAGAATCGGAATACAGAGCAGAGCCAATGCTGAGAGGGAACGCTTGACAGAAGCCATGCTCAAAACGTTACCCGCGCTCAACCCACTTGGTCTTTTGCTTTAAGCCATAAATCGTTCCACTGATCTTGGCTTAACGTTTTCATATCCTTTTCGGTGAGGGTCTCCATGCAGATGAATCGGCGTGTAAAGCGATCTACCATGACCCTAAGCGCCTCTTCTGGCTCAACCTTGGCCCACCGGGCAATATTGACGACGGTAAAGAGGAGGTCTCCCAATTCCGAGGAAATTGCTTCGTGGTTTCCTTCTTTGAGGGCTTCTTGAAGTTCGGCTTCCTCTTCGTGAAGCTTGTCGAAGACAGATTCAATGTCGGGCCACTCAAAGCCGATTCGCGCCGCACGCTTGCTGACTTCATGGGCCCTGAGGAGTGCGGCCATGGCCTTGGGAACGCCAGTAAGAATGGAACGTGGCTCGTCCCCTTTCTCCGTTTTTTTGATCTTGTCCCAATTCTTGAGGACTTCATCTGCATCCGCTACAACTGTGTCGCCGAATACGTGTGGGTGTCTCCGAATGAGCTTGTCAACAATGCCAGTCGCAACTTGTTGGGAATCAAAACCGCCTGCAGCCTTTGAAATTTGGGAGTGCAGGATGGGTTGAAGAAGCAGATCTCCCAACTCTTCGCACAGGAGATCCGAGTCCTTGGAATCAATCGCATCGAAGACTTCGTAGGCCTCCTCAAGCAGATATTTCTTCAGTGATTCGTGCGTCTGCGCCTGATCCCAGGGGCATCCACCAGGTCCCAGGAGCCTGTCCACGACGCAAACAAGGTCATCCACAGCAGATGGGGCCAGAACCAACGTGCACTCTGAGGGAATCGAATTTCCCTCTAGCACTGAGTGTTCAATTCCAGCCTCTGCGAGGGCGCGCTGCACTCGAGGCTGCCGCTCAAGCAGGATGACCTTTTTGTTCCTGAGCTGATCCAGGATTCCCGGTTCAGTGGGCCCTGCTGGAATTCTTACGATGTCTGGCAACTACTGTGTGATTCCTTTTTGCTTCAAATACGCTTCGAGGAACTTCTTGTAGGCCTCGGCAAACTCAGGCTGTTTGATGTCTATCTTTGCCTTCGCGCGGAGAAGGTCTAGTTCTTTGGTGGCGCTGCCATTCTTTACTCGGCCAGCATCCAGCATCAGTTGCCGTCGAACGATGCGTTTCAGACGTGCATCGAGCGGCTGCTTTGCTTCCGGGATCACGTCTTCCAGGAGGAACTTGAGATAGGTCCCCTGGCCGCCATCCTGAGCGGTAGAGAGCCAAACCGTGGACTGGCCAATCTTGACGCCCGTCAAGGCATCTTTCGCAACAGTGGCAAGCTTATATTCCGGAATCGTGCCGTACTCGCCGCCGATTGCCTTGGTGACATCCACGCTTTTTTCTTTGGCGACGGTGGCAAACGGCTTGCCTGCAGCAAGTTCCTGATCCACGACCTTGGTGTCATCTGAGGTGCCGACGGCGATCAGGCGCAGCTTGAGCATTTTAGGCGTTTTGTAAAGATCTGGATGATCCTTGTAGAACAGCTCTACCTCAGCGTCGGTTTTTGTGATGCCAAAGGTCGCGATCTTGAATTCGGCAAGTTGAACTCGGATCTGGTACTTCAACTCCTCGATATTTCCACCGGCGGAAATGTACGTCTCCAGCATCTTGGGGTTATCTTGCTGCCGCAGGTTGATCTCCGCATCCACTTCGGCATCAGTTGGATAAACGCCTTTATCCTTCGCGAGGGCAAAAGTCATCCGTTCGTCAATAAGGTGCTGGATGGTGATGAATCCTGGCGGCATTTCTACGAAGTTGTTGCCGCTCCTCGTGCCGATGCCGGAAAGGTATTCCATTCGCCGGTAGTACTCGGCGCCCTTAACCTCTTCACCGTTGATCACGAGGACAACCCGATTTGGGTCAACCATCTGGGCGCTCTGTGCACGAGACATGCCGGTAGACAGCACCGTTGCCACGAGCATTGCAGCTGCCGTGGACGCCGTTAGGCGTTTTGAAATCAGTTTGTAGGGTGGATTCATAAAGAACACTTCAGAGCTATCTACTGGTGCGGGAACAGCCTGAGTGCCAACGGCACCCGTCGGATCGAGCAATAGCAGAGATTCAGGATTTCACTAGACGCGTGAGCTCCGGAACGGCGTCGAATAGGTCTGCGACGATTCCGTAGTCTGCGAATTCGAAGATGGGTGCGTCAGCATCCTTATTGATAGCGACGATGATCTTGCTGTCTTTGATTCCTGCCATGTGCTGGGTGGATCCGGAAATGCCGGCAGCGATGTAGAGGTTCGGCGCAACGATTTTGCCCGTCTGCCCGACCTGGAGCTCGTTTGCGGCAATCCCAGAATCCACGGCGGCGCGAGTTGCTCCTGCGGCTCCTCCAAGGGCATCTGCAAGTCCGCCAATAATCGTTTCAAATGTGGAGGCGTCTTTCAACGGTCGTCCTCCGCTCACCACAACCCGCGCCTGGCTGAGGTCCGGACGAGCGCCCCCGCGTTTGGAGTGGCTGATGCGCTCAACTTTGGAGGTGAGGTCAACAGTGAGAGTCTCCACCGGTGAGTTGCCGCTGCGGTTCGTGGAACGGAAGGCAGACGGACGGAAAGTTGCCACGAGTGGGGATGCAAGCACTTCTACAGTAGCCAAAACCGATCCCGCAACGATTGGACGCTTAAATTCCGTCGGAGAAACAACTTCAACGACGTCCGTCACCATTGCCGCATCCAGAACGCCTGCGACTCTCGCCATGGCGTCCTTGGCATGCATGGAGGATGCTGAGGCAAGGGTGGTGTAACCGTTGGCCTGTCCGGCAATAATCCTCGCAATGGCGTCAGCCGGCGGCAACTCGGTAATAGCAACGACCTTGATCAGTTCTGCGCCAAGGTCGGCGCTTGGCGCTTCGCCAAAGCAGAGAATATCGAAAGGGAAGCCAAGTGCCTTGGCGAACCCTACGCCAAGCGGTGCTTCGGAAGCACTGAAGGCAACAAGAAGAAGTTTAGACATTAGAGGGCACCTCGCTCTTTGAGTACTGCCACTAGCTCAGAGACTCCGGAGAGCTTCCTGCCGGCCTCTCTCGCAGGAGGAGCCTGGAAAAGTGTGTACCGAGTCTTCGGGTTCGGAGATTGACTAGGGGTTCGCTTTTCGAGGGGCTTCGAACGAGCCTTGATGATTCCTGGCAAACCGATGTATCGAGGTTCGTTCAGGCGAAGATCAGTTGTGAGGACACAGGGTGTTGCAAGTCGAAGCGTTTCGTCTCCGTCGTCAGTTTCGCGGGTGACGTCTACTGAACCTCCGGTCACCTCAATCTTGGATGCGTATGTCGCTTGGGGCCAATCTAGCTTTGCGGCGAGCATTTGTCCCACTTGGTTCGAGTCATCGTCCGTCGCCTGCTTTCCCATGATGATCAGGTCGGGTCGAATCTCTTTAGCGATGACGCTCAGTTCATTGGCGATGTCCAGGGTGTCAAATGCCAGGTCCGACTCAATGAGAATGGCTTTGTCAGCGCCCATTGCAAGGGCCTTTCTGAGTTGCTCCTCACTGGCAGAAGTTCCAATGCTAACGGCAACGATTTCGACCGAGCCGTGCTTCTCACGGAGTCGAACTGCTTCTTCAACTGCAATCTCATCGAAAGGATTGATCTCGAATTTTGCACCTTCAGTGTCAAGCCCGGAGCCATCCCCTAAGGGACGGACCTTGGTGTAAGGATCAACAACACGCTTAATGGGAACAAGGATCTTCATAGGTGCTTCGCTGCGCCCATAAGTTTACCGTTGGCCCAGGGTCAGTTTCGAAGCGGAACTCCGTTCGTCAGCATGTGATTGATTCGAGCGCTGGTCAGCGCCTTTCCACAGAGATCGAGGAATTCCGATCGCTCCTTGCTCAGGCATTCGTCATACGTGGTTGCCTTTGAGATGACGCTCTTCATCTTCTGCCCAATCGTCTCATCGTAATTCGTGAGCAAACTCTTTGTAGTCCCAATTTCTAGTAGTCGATCGATCATTCCACTGAGCGGACCCACAGAAGTCGAAACTTCGGGACGAGGAGTAGCCTCTACCGTTAGCGCGGCCCTCTTGGCTTCATAAATCAGAGTGTCCGGATGATAGACGGTGATATCGGTGGGTCTGAGGTAGCCCAAAACCTTTGCTTCATCCGCGTTCTTTGAAACAGCGCCCAAAGCTACGTTGTAGGTGACTTCCGACAGGCGCTTCGCGGTGTGCTGGTTGTTGAGCC
This sequence comes from uncultured Armatimonadota bacterium, assembly GCA_903927025.1. Taxonomy (GTDB): domain Bacteria; phylum Armatimonadota; class Fimbriimonadia; order Fimbriimonadales; family Fimbriimonadaceae; genus Fimbriimonas. The sequence goes on along the minus strand of CAIYLG010000017.1, from coordinate 51,754 downwards.
GCATTAAGGTGAGTCCCCTGCCCGCCGGCAACAGCCCGACCTTTGATTCCGGGAGTCCAATCGAGGTCTCTACCGAGGCGAGTATGACAGCGGTCGAAAGGGCGATTTCAAGGCCCGCACCCAACACGTGCCCGAACACGGCGGACACGGTTCGAGTCTTCTCAATCGCCTCTCCTAGCCGCTGGAGCTTGGCCAACTCTTCGTCAATATCGATCCAACGTTCGTCTGCAATCGCCTTGGCGAAGAATTTCAGGTCAAAGCCGGCAGAAAAGGACCGCGCTTCGCTGGTCAAAACCGTACGGCTAAGAGTTCCAGAAGCATAGAGTTCCGAAAGCTCCTCCACGCATTGGGTGGAGATGACACCCATCTTCGTGGTGAGGCAGATGGCCTGAACTCCATCGCCTAAATCACGGAGTCGATAGGTCTCAGCTTCCTTGACCACGGGGAATTCAGCCAGCGTCGCGTACCTGGGATCTGTAGAAACAGGTTTCAGGGTGCCCTCGAACGTGCGAACAGCGGCTCCTTCGTAATACTTCGGGTGACTGACCTTGGCTTTCTCGGCCCCAACTGCGTCCAGCAATTTGAACGGTCCCATCTGCCATCCAAAGCCCCACTCCATGACGTGGTCGATATCCACCGGACTGTGGCTGATTTCCTCCTTTAGTGAGTCAGCATATTTCAGGACGGGGAGCAAGTAGTTCCGCAGGTACTCGCCAGTTTCATCTCGAAGTTCGAGTGCCTTGGCGATTCGCTCATGAAGGGGAAGTGGCAGGAGCTGTTCAAGAGCAGGAAGGTCGGGTTCGCGCTTTTGGCGATAGGCCAGCGTGGAAAGGTCTATGACGAGAAGCTCTTTGCCTTCTCTCCGGTAATAGCCCTGTCCCGATTTTTCGCCCATCCATCCCCTTTCGAGAAGCGCGGCCGCTGACTTTGGGGTCCTCAGGGTTTGGATATACGGGTCGTTTGGACATCGCCTCAAAAGGTTGGAGGCAATATCCTCCATCACATCCAGGCCAACAATGTCGTTGAGGCGAAAACTTGCGCTCTTAGGTCGTCCAAGGAACGGTCCGGTGATCGCATCCACCTGCTCAACAGAAAGGTGAAGCTTTTCTGCAACGTGAATGGCGTGATACATGCACCACATTCCAAATCTGTTGGCAATGAACCCAGGAGTGTCCTTCGCCACGACCACTCTTCTCGCCACTCGTGTTTCAAGGAAGGTCTCCCACTGCGCGATAAGGTTTGCGGGGGTCTTAGATGTTGGAATCAACTCCAGAAGCTTTAGGTACCGCGGTGGATTGAAGAAGTGGGCACCCACCATTCGAGACTGGAAGCTTTCCGGCAGATCGGCGGTTAGCAGTTCAATTTGGAGGCCGCTTGTGTTGGTGGAAAGGAAGGCGTCTGGGCGGACCAGGGGAGCAATTCGGGCATAGAGCGACCGCTTTGCCGACTCTTTTTCGATAATTGCCTCACAAACCCAGTCGGCTTCCGCCACCCAATCAAGATTTTCTGAAGTATTTCCGAGCCGGATCTCCATGGCTCTCTCAGGCAGATAAAACAGGGGCGGCTTTGCTACTTTGGCTTTTTCAAAAGCTTCCGTCGTTGACTGCGCCGTGGCGTCCAAAAGGGAGACTTGAAAGCCAAGATTGGCCAAATGTGCGGCAATCCCGCTTCCCATAGTCCCCGCGCCCAGGACGCAGACCTTTTTGATCGTCTGAGATTCCACCATTGTTTTTCCTAAACTGACTTGCAAAGTCGGCTTCTTCGTTCGATTCAGAAGCTAACCACTAGACGTATCTTCGAGTCAAATCGAAACCTTGCAGCACTCAGAAGACGATATTCTTGTAAGAATCCAGAAATCTGACGTTGGTGTCTCATTTCACTCCACGATATACTGATGTGTACTGCCGAAACATTGGCAGCAGAGGTGAACGAACATAGCAGGATTTAGAAGACCGCCCCGCCCAGAGCCAGGCCCCGAAATCAACCAGCGAGTGCTGAAGTATAGAGACATCCGAGTGATTGGTCCCGAAGGCGACCAGCTTGGAATTATGCAGAGCAGACAGGCTCTGTCACTCGCCAAAGAGGACGGTTTGGACCTTGTGATGGTGTCCCCCACCGCACAGCCTCCCGTTTGCCGAATAATTGACTACGGCAAGCACAAGTACCTCGAAGGGAAGCTGGGTAAGGACAAGAAGGGCAAACAGCAGGAAGTAAAGGGTATAAAGATCAGTCCGCGCATCGCAGAGCACGATCTCGCGTTCTTGGTCCGAAATGCAGCACGCTTTTTGGAAGAAGGACACAAGGTTAAAGTGACCTGTATGTTCAAGGCTCGTGAGATCACTCACCCTGAACTCGGCAAAAAGAAGCTTGAAATCTTCGCCGAACAGGTTGTTGAACTCGCGACAGTTGAGCGGACACCGACATTGGACGGGCGCATGATGATCATGGTGCTCGTGCCGAAGCCGAATACCGGCAAGAAAAAAGATGCCAAAAATCAAAACATGCAAGACGGCGGCAAAGCGGTTCAAGATCACCGGAACGGGGAAGATCACGCGCCGGAAGTCGCACAACAATCACCAGTTCCTGCACAAGAACGCGTCTCGGAAGAGACGGCTTGAGCAAGAGCCAGTAGTGTTCCGTGGAGAGTTGAAGCGCGTCAAGCGACTTCTGGTTCTCTAGGACTTCACTTGCCGTCCAGCAGCCGCGCATGAAAGCGGCTGCTGAAACGATCGACACTCTCTACCGCTACCGCCCAAGGGCAGGGACCCGGTTCATAGCTAAACGAGGAGAATAGAATATGGCACGCGTCAAACGCGGGTTAATGCGCCACAAGCGCCACAAAAAGATTATCGAGAAGGCTTCCGGCTATTGGGGCCGTAAGAAGAACGTCTTCAGCCGTGCTCACGAGCAGGTAATGAAGGCGGGTCAGTACGCCTTCCGAGACCGACGAGCTAAGAAGCGCGATTTCCGCCGGCTCTGGATCGCTCGAATTACTGCCGCTTGCACCACAAACGACATTAAGTATTCGCAACTGATTCACGGCCTCAATACACAGGGCATTCAGGTCAACCGAAAGATGCTCAGTGAGTTGGCAATCGCCGATATGCCTGCATTCCAGGCAATCGTCGCTCAGGCTAAAGCTGGTCTCTAAGACGAGCTGAAATCACAAAGTCACGTAGGGTTCAGGGTCATTAGAGACTCTGGACCCTATTTGTTTTGGTAGGTGCCGGTCTGTTCAATCTCTGGGAGGATGACCTCTGCAAAAGTCCTCAGGTTTGAACAGGTAAAGCTTGCCCCTGAATCAAGGAACATCTGCTTGTTCTCACAGGCACTTGGTCCACCGACTCCGATGACGTATCTCCGCTTGGGAGTCCGAGCCTCGTTGAGGTCCTTTACCAGTTCAGTCGCGCACTCCACGCTGTCCGAGCAGACGCAGCTCACCAGGATGAGATCTGGATTGTGCTGCTCAACGGAACTGAGGAAGCACTTGTGGGGCATATTTGCCCCGAGGAAAAGTGTCTTCCAGCCAGCAACGTGCAGGTAGTCCGCCACCATCCGAATTCCAATCACGTGCCAAGACTGGGGACCGCATCCAAGCAGAGCCGTTCGCCCTACTTGGCGAAGGGGAACTGAGTTCTGTACGACGCGGGCCATCATTCGCTCCGTGATAGAACTCGCAAGGTGCTCTTGAGCAGTGTCAATGGCATCAACTTTATACCAAGTGCCAATGGCGACCATTGCTGGCATCAGAAGGTTCTGATAGATGTCCAGGAGAGACATCCTTTGACGCAGCGCCATTTCGACAATCTCTTGGCAAACGGCGTCATTGCCTTGAATCGCTGCTTTGGCGTAACGCTTCGAGGCGTCTTCTACATCCAGAGTGGTTTCTGCAACATCTCGTGTTGCAAATGCCGCTTTGACAGCCGCTTCAATTTGTGGAGAAGCAAAGGCGTAGAACACTTGTCGGCCCACCTTCTGTGCGCGCAGAAGCCCCTTAGCCTTCATGCGAGAAAGATGGTTGGAAACGTTCGGTTGCTTGAGCAGTGTGGTTTCGACAAGTTCGGAGACGGTCTTGGGGCCCGTTCGCAATTCGCCGAGGAGTCGTCTTCGTGACGTATCCCCAAGTTCCTCGTATAGATGTATCATCCGTGTTCTCAAATTATAATACGGATTCGTGATGCATTCTGTATGCACATTCCTTCAGGCAACATCAGGAATCTGGAGCCAAGTAAAATCAAGGGAGCAATGAAGCTGACAATTCTCAAAGATCGAGAGGTTTTCGACCATGTTTAACATCGCTCCAGCATCCGAAGAACAGTTCCTGGCCAAGGTTAGGGAGTTTGCGGCGGAGCACGTTCTCCCTTACACCCGAGAGTGGGAGAGCAATGCCGCATTTCCAGATGAGATCTGGCCCAAGTTAGGCGCGATGGGGCTCCTAGCAATGACGCTCCCCAGGGAGAAGGGTGGAACCGGGGTTTCCTGTATGGCCTACTGTCATGCGGTCAAAGAGATTGCCAAAGCCGATCCTGCGCTGGCAATGAACCTATCTGCCATCAACGCGCTCGTGAGTGCCCATTTTGATCGCTTCGCTACCGAAGAGCAGTGTGCGAAGTACGTTCCTGGAATCGTCACCGGCGAGCTGAAATTGGCATGGGGGCTCACTGAGCCCGACGCTGGCTCGGACGCTCGGAGAGTGAAGACTCACGCCGAAGAGATTCCCGGCCGACCAGGCTATTTCCACCTGAATGGCCAAAAGATGTTCATCACCAACGGTGGCAAGGCAGACTTAATTGTTGTGATTGCACGAGTCTCGCCGACTGAGCTCACTGCGTTCCTCGTTGAAACCGCCCAAGAGGGCTTCAAGGTCGAAAATCGGATTCATACGGTGGGTGTCAGCGCCTCCAACACTGTGCAGTTTGCGCTCACCAATGCCGTCGGGTGGCATACGCCGTGCCGGTTTGAGGATGCCATTGGCCTCCTCTACCGTGGAAGGCTTGGAATTGCCGCTATGGCGGTTGGAATTGCGGAAAAGGCTTTCGAACTTACGTGTGAATACGCAAAGGGCAGGGAACAGTTCAATCGCCGCCTTGCTGATATGCAGTCAGTTCAAAACATGATTGCGGACAGCGCCATGGAAATTGAAGCTTCCAATCTCCTGACGGATAAGGGCGCGGCCATGTACGATGCGGGTCTTCCGATCATCAAAGAGTCATCCTTTGCCAAGCTTTACGCCAGTGAAACCGCCAATCGGGTCACTAACCGAGCTATTCAAATTCATGGCGGAAGAGGAATGACCCATGAGTTTCTTGTCGAGAAACTCTGGCGAGACGCTAAGCTAACTGAGATTGGCGAAGGGTGCTCGGAGATTCAGAGGCTCGTCATCGCCAAACAAGTGTTACGATAGAATTCGCTGACTGACAGAACGCAGACGTTTTGCAGTTCGTTGAAACGTTCTGAGGTGAGAGAGTGCTGATCGCGCAGTTGTTGTTCGTCACCGCAGCCAGCGTGCTGCCACAGGCGAAGGATCCTTCGGTTTCGTTAGGGCGAGTTTTCGTGAAGAACGAAAAGCTCGCCTACGAGATCCGATCGAGCCTTCACTCTGAGCATCGCGTACGTGGACTGCAAACTTGGATTCCAGAGGATCTCGACCTCAATTACGACTTCACGACCGTCGTGGAAGATCTCAAGGCTGATGGTATTGCCGTGGTGCACTATCAGAGACCTGTGATGCATGAGATCGAGGGCGAGACATTCGATGCTCCCCCCAAGGACAATGTCATCCAGTCGAACATCGACTTTAGATTGACGGTATCGCCTCTCAATGAAATCTTGGAGATGAAGGATCTCACAGACAAAGGTGGCAAACCAACGAAGAAAGGTGGCTTCACATCTCTTGCGCCAGTAGGCGTCGAACGCAGGCAGGCGCAGCTCGGTGGTTTGCTGAGCCAATTTGTCAGCGAGATGTACCGACTGTCTCTGTTTGCGGGCTCGTTTGAGTCAGCCTTGGACTTTGCGCCAAAGACGCCTTTGGATGAGGTCAAGGTTGGCGACAGTTGGAAGAGAACAGTGGGCTACCAACCACAAAAGCTCAAAGGGAAGGGAGACAAGCAGGCCGTCCAGCGCCTGGACTACACCTTCACGTACAAGGGAATTGTTGAGAGTGATGGCAAAAAGGTCTATCGGGTTGAGGGAACTCTCGACCTGAAGACGGATCTCGGAGATTTCGTCAATCAATTGGTGGGAATGAAGCCGGAAGATACCGGGCTCAAAAAGGTCCCACTTACAATGAAATCCACGATAGAGTTTGATCTGGATCTGAAGACCAAACACACGATTCTCGCGGAGGCGAAAACAGAATCTGGGTTTGGAGTGTTTGTCACGGATTTTCCAGACGAGGCGGTTCAGGAAGACAAGATCAAGGCGCACACAACGATGCGGCTAGCGGGTCAGCGGATACTTCCGCCGACGAAGAAGAAGGTTCAGTGAACCTGAGGTTGCAGAGAGCAGGCTAAAGGGGGTATATTCTCCCTTCGCCGCTCGAAGCGCGGTTGAGGACGAAAATGGCTAAGATCTGTCAGGTAAGCGGCAAGCGCGCAAATAACGCAAAACACATTCGAAACCAGCACTCTCAGGGCTGGAAATACAAGGCGCCGCACAAGAATCGAACTCAGTCGCCCAACCTCCAGGTTGTTCGGTTGAAGACTCCAAACGGAGTGGTGCGACTTAAGGTCGCAACATCGGTTATCAAGTCGGAAGCTTTCAACATGGTTGCCTGTGGACTGAGGCCAGTTCCTAAAGCCTGGTTGAAGAAGCCAAGCTACAACCTTTAAGCTCTCTCGAGAGAATCACCTTTTGGGGGCACAACGTATTAGACGTTGTGCCCCCAATTACTTTGTCAAGTCTAAATCTTATGTTAAAGGCTAACTGCTTCTTAACACGACCGTCCGATATACTGAACCAGTGGTAGACGTCGAACTCGATGAACGGCTGAAAGAAGAGTGCGGCGTATTCGGGGTGTACGCACCTGAAGAGAACGCGGCACGAATTGGCTTCTTTGGACTCTTCGCGCTTCAACACCGTGGCCAAGAATCGGCCGGTCTTGCGGTCAGTGACGGCGAGAAAGTTCGACTTCGAGTTGGAATGGGACTGGTAAACCAGGTTTTCGACGAGGTCACACTCGACAGTCTTCCAGGGCATATCGCGGTGGGGCACACCCGTTACAGCACCACCGGGGCCAGCGTGCTTAAAAACGCTCAACCCGTCTTTTGCCAAAGCACGGTCGGAGAGATAGCGGTCGCCCACAACGGCAACCTTATCAATGCCCGTGAGCTTCGTATTGAAATGGAGCTTGACGGCGAAAAGTTTGAGGGCACCAGCGACAGCGAAATCTTAGCTCGAATTATTGTCCGAAACCTGGACAGAGGGGCGGAGACGGCTGTTTCTGAGGTGATGAGACGGGCGAAGGGCGCTTACAGCGTCACAGTTCTGACTCCCACCATGTTGATTGGCTTCAGAGATCCTGCCGGAATCCGACCTCTAGTGGTGGGCGCTTTGGGCAAGGATGGCTACGTGATTGCCAGTGAGACCTGTGCGTTCAATCCGGTTGGCGCAACCCCACTTCAAGAACTTGAGCCTGGTGAGATGGTCATTATCGACTCACGAGGCATGCGAGTGGCCTGTGGCGCCAAGGCAGACTGTAAGGCGATGTGTCTCTTCGAGATGATCTACTTCGCTCGACCGGATTCTGAGATGTACGGCACCACCATTTACTCCGCGCGAGAGAGAATGGGCGCTCGTCTCTCCATAGAGCACCCAGCCGAGGCGGACATCGTGATTCCAGTTCCGGACAGCGGCATTCCCGCCGCATTGGGCTATAGCCGTGAAAGCGGCATCCCATTCCGAGAAGGGATGATAAAGAGTCGGTATATCCACCGCACGTTCATTCAACCAGACCAGCGAATGCGAGAACTGGGCGTGAAGATGAAGTTGTCTCCGCTTGTCGACCATCTGGTGGGCAAGCGCGTCATCCTCGTGGACGACTCCATCGTTCGCGGAACTACCACGAAGCAGATCGTGAAGCTGCTGTTCGAATCTGGAGCGACGGAAGTTCACGTGCGCATCACCGCGCCACCGATTAAGCACCCATGCTTCTACGGTATTGACATGGCGACGACCAAGGAGCTAGCTGCCGCGAAGATGACGCTTCCGGAGCTTGAGAATTATCTTGGCGCCACCTCGCTGGGCTATTTGAGCGTTGAAGGAGCGATGAATGCGGTTGGCAGACCGCACAACAGCTTCTGCACGGCGTGTTTCACCGGCAAATATCCGGTAGAGGTTCCTAGCGATCTCACGAAGGCGTCACTGGAAGAACTTGCAGACGTGGGCGAAATTGCCACACTGAGCCGATCGCAGCTCCGCCTCCTGGAAATATAGGAGGCTGGCTATGCGACGATGGGTCATTATTGCCCCGGAACTCTTGTCCGAGCCGGGACAGAACTCGTTCATCCAAAAGGGCCTCGTCGGCTTTCACCGTCTGGGCGAGCTTGGCTCCCTGTCGAGGGTCGCCAGCGTCCCCCGACAGGAAACGCCTGAATCCTTGCTTTTAGGCATCAGCCCGGGCGTCGTGGAGCTGCGTCAGGGGCCGCTCACCGTATCGAGCCTGGGGTTTGACCCTCCCGAGCGATCGACTCACTTTCATCTCTCCCTTCTTAGCGCCACAGATGGCACTGCCGTGGTTCCTTCCGTGTTGCCCAGACCCGGTGAGATCGAAGCGATTATGGCGGAGACGCCTCGGCTGAATTCAAAGTTGCTCACGACGTTGGTGGGAGAGCGCTTTGATCACGGACTCGTTTGGGAGAACCTTGGAGATCTCGGAACCACTCCGCCTACGGAGCTGGAAGGCAAGAACTACGAGGAGATGATGCCGGAGGGAGATGGTGAATCTCAGTTTCGTCGATACATCGACGATTCCGTAAATCTGTTGTCCTCACTTGAAGTGAACGTCCGCCGTCAAGATGAGGGCCTTCCACCGTTCAACCTTCTTTGGCCATGGGGGCACGGAAGACGGGCGGCTGTTCCTAATCTTGCTCTGGTTCGGGGAGAACCGACCTGGATTGAAAGTCCCTCGATGCGCCTTGCTGGGCTGACGCGCCTTGCAGGCTATCGGCATGTCCCGCGCTCTCAGTTTGGTGAAGGGCTTCAAACTAAATTCACCTCCATACGAAAGAGGATGCTGGATCATTCGTCGGTGATCGTCTATCTCCCACTGTTTGCCAACTTGCGGCGTGCTGGTCTGGAAGAAGAGATGGAGTGGGCGGTCCGCGAGTTCAGTGTCGAGTTGTTGGAGCCACTTCTCAAAGAAGCCGTCCAAGCCCATGATCGATTGGCGCTCATCATGCCGGGTCCCTTGTCCACAGGCTCAGCTGCCAATATTCCAGCGTCTGACGTCGGCCTTTCCGTAGGATACGAACCTCGTGCAGTCATTGAGAAGAGCTACCCGGTCGACGAGCGAAGCCTAGAAGAACGAACACTTAGCCAAAGAGATCTCCCCAAAATCGTGGCAAGTGCGCTGTCGCTTCCGGACTAATGGATGGCACGTGCAGTTTGAGGTCCGAGGTTTTGCAAGAGCATGGTGTTCGATGGGAGCGCGGGCAGTTAGCGCGCATCTAAAGAGGGGTTCAAACCTATTGTTGCAAGTTTTCGCAGGTTCTAAACATGCAAGGCAAAAGCGCGTCGAACGTGGTGTTGGGCTGAGGCGCCAAGTGCAAACAGGCAATGGGGCGCCTCATTTTGGAGGCAACCATAGCATTCCAACTCTCTCTTAGAACGCAGAGTGTTTGCGTCGACAACAATCTGTGCGTCCAGAATCCGAACACTGCCAGATGAGGCAGACAAACCCGCTCCACCCTCCACCAAAATTTAGATTTCCGATTCCGCCGCTCGAGAAAATGGGAGAAGTCGCAAGAAATTCACCCCTGAACCTCACTTCGGTTTGAACCGAAGTGAGGTGTATAGGTATCATTCTCCTTTAGATTGAAGCGCTACCTTATCCTCGGCGACGGCACCGTTTTTACCGGCAAGGCCCTTGGTGCCGATGGACATACGCTTGGGGAAGTTGTTTTCAACACCGGCATGACCGGCTACCAAGAAATCCTTACGGATCCCAGCTATTCGGGCCAGATTGTTCTCTTCACCTATCCGCTGATTGGCAACTACGGGATCAACGACGACGACTTTGAGTCGGATCGAATTCAGCCCACAGGATTGATCGTACGAGAGGCCTGTGACGTCCCCAGCAACTGGCGAGCAACCAAAAGCCTCGATCAACTCCTCAAGGAGCGTGGCACGGTTGGCATTCAGGGGCTTGACACTCGTTTGATCACCAAGCGCATCAGAACTGGCGGCGTCACGACCGGATGCATCGCGGATGACTTGGAGGCTGGCAAGGCATGGCTGGCAAACATGAAGCCGTACGATGAATCCGACTTCGTCATGGACGTCACCACGAAGAAGGCGTATGTGTGGGGAAGGGAAGGCAAACAGTCTCTCGGTGAGCCGATGGACACGAGCCGACCCAAGCTTGTGGTGCTGGACTGCGGCTTGAAGTACAACATTCTTCGCCGTTTCTGGCGAGCAGGCTGCCAGCCCATCGTTTTGCCCGCGACTTCAACTGCCGATGAAGTGATGTCCTGGAAGCCGGACGGCATTCTCCTGTCGCCTGGTCCGGGAGATCCCCAACGACTAGGTGGGGTAATCGAGACAGTGAAAGGTCTCATCGGTCAACGTCCCATTTTCGGAATCTGTCTTGGAAACCAGCTCCTTTGCCATGCGGTAGGTGGTCACACCTACAAGCTCAAGTTTGGCCACCGAGGGTCGAATCACCCCGTAAAGGACCTCGTCACAGGGAAGGTCACGATCACCAGTCAGAATCATGGCTACGCCGTTGACCCTGCCAGCCTTGATGGAACTGGAGCAGAGGTGACCCAACTCAACCTGAACGATGAGACGGTTGAGGGTATTCGAATTAGAGGTGCGGATGCCTCAAGTATTCAATACCATCCAGAAGCTGCTCCTGGCCCTTGGGATTCACGACCTTACTTCTTCGATTTTGTGGAGAAGATGACAGCCAAAAAGGCGTAGAAGGGCACATTGTGCCGCTCTGCAAATCTCTAGCCCGATCAACGTTGCTTGTGCTGAGCGCCTACCTTTGCATTGGAGGCTGCATGAATTCTGACAAGCAAATCTCTGGCAACGATGAAGTTGCCGATTCAACCGCGCTCGCCCGATCTGTACCTATTCGCAAGGACATTGAGACCGCTGTCTACACGAAATCCACTCAGGGCCCGCTTCGAGTGGACATCACCCGACCGCAAAAGGACAAGTCCCTTCATCGCTTGATCGTTCTGATTCATGGCGGTGGATGGGTGAGCGGAAACCGCGCCGACATGCAGGAGATAGCGGACTACCTGGCCAAAAAAGGCTTTGTGGCAGCGTCGATCGACTACCGGCTGGTGCCTCGGTCACATTGGCCCGCCCAGCTAGAAGATGCGCAGGCTGCGGTTCGTTGGCTCAGACAGCAGGCGTCCAAGCTCGATATTGACCCAAGTAAAGTTGGGGCGGCCGGCATCAGCGCCGGCGGCCATCTCTCCTCCTTTCTAGGTTCGGTTGATGCCAAGGATGTGAAATCCCCCTTGAGTCGCGTTCAGTGCGTTGGGAGCATCTCGGGAATCCATGACCTTACGTCGCCGCTGACCAAAGAGGGTGAAACCTATGGAATCGTCCAAGGTCTGATTGGCGAGCAGGGTGGTGTTGACAAGGCTCAACGGATCAAGGCAAGTCCGCAAACTTTCTATGACACCCACACGGCAGCAACCCTGTATATCCAGGGGACCGCCGATCCGCTGGTTCCAGCCAAGCAAAGCCTAGATGCCAACCAGACGTTGAAAGCGCTGGGAGTGGACTCAAAGGTGATCCTCGTCCCGGATATGGCCCACGGACTCACTCCAAGAGTCGCCAACCAGGCAAAAGCGCTGGATGAACTAGCCGTCTGGATGGAATTGCATCTGAAGTAGCTCGGCTACAAGCCTCGGATCCTTTTCGTCTTCTGCACCCTGGTTTGAATCATCCAGTTGCCGACATTGAATACGCCAAACGCTTCCAAGGTTCTATTGTAGGTTGACCGTCTTGTCGCATCTATATGGAGCATGTGCGGCCTTACTTCTCTAACTGCCTTGCTTTCTTGTCGTAGTTGGCTGCCAATTGCCTGCTCAGCATCGACGTGTGTCACAATACGTCCTTAGAATGAAGGTCCTCGTTATCGGTTCTGGCCCGATTGTTATCGGACAGGCGGCCGAGTTTGATTACGCGGGAACACAAGCCTGCAAGAGCCTCAAGGAAGAGGGCCACGAAGTTGTCCTGATCAACAGCAATCCCGCTACGATCATGACCGACCCCGGTGTCAGCGATGCGCTCTACATTGAGCCGCTCAACGTGGACTTTTGCGAACGGGTGATCAAGCGCGAACGCCCTGACGCTCTCCTCCCTACCCTTGGTGGGCAGACAGGCCTCAACTTGGCCACCCAGCTTTCCGATGCCGGAATCCTTGAGAAGTACAACATCAAGGTGCTTGGCACCCCCCTCAGTGCCATTAAAAAGGCCGAAGACCGCGAGAGCTTCCGCAATCTGATGCGGGAGATCAAGGAGCCAGTTCCTGAGAGCTGGATCATCCAGACGGATGACGAACTGCAAGCTGTTCTTGACGTGGTTCCTTACCCCTGTATCATCCGCCCGGCATACACCCTTGGCGGCACCGGCGGAGGCATTGCCAACACCCGCGAAGAGCTTTGGGAGACGGGTAGAAAGGGCCTGAAACTCTCGATGCGAAGCCAGATCATGGTTGAGCGAAGCCTGCTCGGCTGGAAAGAGGTGGAGTATGAAGTGATGCGAGACGGAGCAGGGAACTGTATCACCGTCTGCAACATGGAAAACTTGGACCCGATGGGCGTGCATACAGGTGACAGCATCGTCATTGCCCCATCGCAGACTCTCAGCGATCTTGAGTACCACATGCTGAGAACCGCCTCGCTGAAGATCATTCAGTCGCTAGGCATCGAAGGCGGGTGCAACGTTCAGCTAGCGGTCAATCCAGACAGCTTTGACTATTACATCATCGAAGTCAACCCACGCGTCTCTCGGTCATCGGCGCTGGCTTCGAAAGCCACCGGCTATCCAATTGCAAGAGTTGCCGCCAAGATCGCGGTTGGCAAGACGCTTGATGAGATCGACAACCAAGTAACCGGCACCACCAAGGCATGCTTTGAGCCCGCGCTGGACTACTGCGTCGTCAAGATTCCACGTTGGCCTTTTGACAAGTTCTCTACCGGTGACCGGTCTCTCTTCACCCAGATGAAGGCAACCGGCGAGGTTATGGCCATCGACCGCACCTTCGAGGCTGCCCTCATGAAGGCGCTTCGAGGACTGGAAGTTAAACAGAAAGATCTGCGCCACGCCAAATTCGCTGAGGTTAGTGACGAAGACTTGAAGCAGGCGATCAAAAAGCCGACCGACGAGCGACTTTGGGCATTGGCGGAAGGGCTTCGCCGCAACTGGACGGTGGATGAAGTCAACCGTATCAGCCGAGTTGACAAGTGGTTCCTGAGAAAGATCAACGGCCTTATCAAAATGGAGAAGCGACTGGAAGCCGCTCATGGAGCTGAATCCGAGTCTCTTGGCGAGACGATTCAGGAAGCCTTCCTCATTGGGTTCCCGAGCCCGACAATTGCCTCGATCCTTCAGATTTCGACTGAAACGATTCGAGAAGTAGGAAAGCAGTTCCGGGCTGGAAACACAGCTCCAGCAGACGGCAATTGGGAGACACAGGCCGCTTGGGAAATCGAGCGCCAGAAGGTGATGCCCGTGTTCAAGATGGTGGATACCTGCGCTGGCGAGTTTGAATCTCACACGCCCTACTACTACGGGACGTTTGAGCAGGAAGACGATGCTGTCGTCTTGGCTTAGCGCCGACTTTATTTAAAGATTCCCGCAACCCTCGGAAACCAAGCCGGGGGTCTGACTGTACTCTTTATACATGGCGGCATCAGATGGCGTATGGAGTTGGCAGAAGAGTGAGCCAGATCTCAGAAGCCTCTACGAATACATAGACCTGCAGAGCAACAGCTGCGGAGGGAAGCGGGCGAAAATCTTGGCCGCGGCATTGGGCACGATCTTTGCTGTCTCGCTGACAACTGCCATTGTCCTTCTCAAGGCTCACCACACGAAGATCCACAACGATCCTGGACTCTTTTTCTGGCCGCTGGGAATCGGAGCTGGGCTGACCGTCCCTTTTATCCTCTGGTACTACCTCATGGCTCCGCTTGAGGAGAAAGAGCACCGACGCAGACTTGGTGCCGCGCAGACCGCAATGTGGAACCTTACGCAGGCTAGATGGCTCGGAAACATCAAAGGGAAACTCGGTGAGGCGGAGGCGTTAGCCCTAAATGAAGCGGCGCTCGACTTTTTGCGGTGCCGATCCGCCCTAACCTCACCGGTTTGGAAGTCGTTTACTCCAGATTCTCCATGGGCTGCCGCCCGAGATAAAGCAGAGATGGCGATGGAGGCAGGAATGGCAAGGTTGGTAACGATGTTTGGTCAGGGAGTGCCTGCCGCGAGCTCTGATGTAGCTGCATTGAAGCAGGATATTCACCGGACCGCAGAAGAAATTGTTGCCTCAACTGAACGAATGTCCGAACGGAAAGGCTTTGCTGGAGATGTGTCTGCAGACCTTCGGCAAGTGCTTGGAGAGATGCGCTCGTTGAACGAAGCCTATGAGGAAGTGATGAACCTCGAGCATCTTAGCTGACTGCAGCGTGCTATCCGTGTCACAATCCTCTTTTAGATGAAGCCCACTGTTCTCGTCCTCGGGTCTGGACCCATTAGAATCGGCCAGGGGATTGAGTTTGACTACTCCTGCGTCCACTGCGTTTGGTCACTTCGAGAACTCGGCTACCGAGCCATCATTGTCAACAACAATCCGGAAACGGTGAGTACAGACTTTGACACCGGTGATGGACTCTACTTTGAGCCGGTGACCCTAGAAGACACCCTCGACGTCATTGCCCACGAGAATCCGATTGGGGTCGTGTGCCAATTTGGAGGCCAAACCGCAATCAACCTGGCGGAGGGCCTCTCTCAGAACGGCGTCAAAGTTCTTGGCACCAGCCCTTCTGCCATTGCGATGGCAGAAGACCGAGAGCAGTTCGACGATCTTCTGGAGAGCCTAAACATCCCGAGGCCAAAAGGCAAGGCAGTTCGATCTCTTGCGGAAGCGAAGAAGATTGCACTCGAGGTGGGCTACCCGGTACTCGTGCGGCCAAGCTTCGTTCTAGGCGGCCGAGCGATGGAGATCGTATTCAGCGAAGGTCAGCTTGACGGCTTCTACAAGGAAGCGGAAGATGCTAACCCAGGTCAGCCAGTTTTGGTCGACAAGTACCTTCTTGGCAAAGAGGCGGAAGTCGATGTCATTTCAGATGGAGTGGATACGCTGGTGCCCGGCATCATGGAGCACATTGAGCGGGCAGGCGTCCACAGTGGCGACTCAATGGCCGTCTACCCCGCCATTTCGCTCAGCCAGTCCATTCAGGCCCAGATGGTCACCAGCGCCTGCAAGATCGCCCGAGCCCTCGGCGTGAAGGGCCTGATGAACATCCAGTTCGTCGTCCAGAACGAAATCGCCTACGTGCTGGAAGTGAACCCACGTGCGAGCCGAACGGTGCCTTATCTGAGCAAGGTCACTGGAATTCCAATGGTCGATTTGGCCACCCGCTGCATGATGGGTCAAACGCTCAAAGAGATGGGCTATTCAAGTGGTCTATGGGTCCTCGGAGCGAACGGAGAGACCGAACCGACAAGGCTGCCAAAGACTCACGCACACGGTTTCATAGAGACGGAGCAGGCTTTTGTGGATGGCACCGCAGAGATTCATCCTCCCAAAATGTTCGCGATAAAGGCGCCAGTATTTAGCTTCCAAAAGCTGGCAAAAGTTGAGCCTAGCCTTGGGCCGGAGATGAAGTCGACTGGAGAGATCCTCGGCATCGACAATACCTTTGAAGGTGCACTGTACAAGGCAATGGTCGCCAGCGGTATCCACTTCAAGGGAGACGGTGTCGTGCTCCTTACTGTAAACGACTCCGATAAGGCAGCTGCGTTGGAAATTGCAAAGCAGCTCCATCTTTCTGGTAGGGCAGTTGCCGCGACGCCAGGTACGGCGAAGGTGATTACGGATGCGGGAATTCCGTGCGAATCGATCGCGAAGATTCAGTCGGGTTCGCCCAATATTCTCGATCTGATCACGGCAGGACGGGTCAGCATCATGATCAACACGCCAGGTCTCAACGAGACCAGCGAATCTGAGGCTGCGAGGATTCGAAGAGCCTGTATCGAAACTGGCGTACCTTGCGTGACCAGCATCGACACTGCGAGCGCGCTAATTCGGGCTCTGGACGTCTTTGCGGATCCTACCAAGGCTCAGTGTCTCAGGCTGGAAGAGTACTTCTCTCAGCCAGCCTGAGACTTTAGCTTCTACGGGTGGATGGCGTTGCCGCCGCCACCGAAGAAGCTTCCCATCTGTCCAAAGGAGCTCTTTTTGAGGGCCTCCATCTTATTTGCGATGAGCTTCATGAAGTCACTGGGAAGTGACTTCTCGGAAACGATTGCGGCGTTCTTGTCGATGTGGTGGTCCTTGAGAGTTTCCTTGACGACCACCTGCGGCGCGATGTGGAACGTGAAGTTCATGACAGATCGGCTGCCGACTTTGAGACGGTTCATCGGGGGAAGCATTGCCGAGAGCATCTCAGCTCCCTTTTGAGACTTCATAAGGTTGAGAAGAGCAAATTCTTCCGGTCCCAATGCGCCCAACATTGCTGTGATAGGCGAAGTGTTTTCGCCGGCGATTGTGGCGAAGGGCTCAGTAACACCCTTCAACTCGACGAACCCGTCGTTCGGTAGCCCATTGGGTGCGACTTCGGTAGGTTCGGTTCGGTAGTCCGATGAATCATTGAACATAGATAGGGACGCGCGCATGAAGCTGGGCAAGTCTTCATCCCCCGACTTCTTGCCGTCGTCGACCGTGAGTCGATTACCAGAACCATACACGAGGAGATCTGCATCAGCCCGACTGGCACCAGGAAGATTGCCAAGGCCGATTCGGCCGCCATTGATTAAGGTGTTCCTTGCTTCTTCTGGCAGGTGCCCATAAAGGCGAAGCATCGACCACTGACCACCGTCCAACCCCATCTGCAGGGAACCGGGCACGAACAGCATCAGATACATCTGACTCACTTTGCCCTGCATCGGACTTGGTGAGGTAACTGCATAGGCAGAGAGATCGTCCACGGATGGAACGCCCTTCTCCTCGCTGGCCTGAACAAGGGCCGTGAGTGCAATGCGATCGGTTCGGTACATCCTCGTGCGAGTGGGTCTCGCGGACTTGATGATCGTGAACGTGTCATCCGGAACGGAAACCATCGCCGTCCCTTTGTTGATACTTTCGGTGAATTCCTCCAGGCTGGGAACCTTCCCTTCGTTTCCAAAGAGTCCAAAGAGAGAATCTTCTCCATCGGGAAGATCCGCGACGATCGGTCGCTGTCGCGATGTGCCGTAGGCAAGCAGCTCATCCGAATCCAAAAAGGAAAGGGGATCGTAAAGGGATGGCATCAACAGGTGCTTTCGAAGCTCTGGCTTAATCTGCATCATCGCCATGCCGGTCGCCATTCCCTTGGTGCTCTCCTGAATGGCTTTCGAGTCTTCCGAGAGCTGGATGGGTGTTCGCTTCTGTGGGGGACCCGCGTTTGCTGCCTTAGCCGGCTGAGGTGGGGCAGCGACGGCCACCGATGTATCTTCTGCGTCAGTGGCCATGGCGCCCATGAATGGGTTCTCACCGTTAACGGCAAGGTTGCTATTGCCTGAGAAAAGGACGTTCCCTTTGGCGTCGTAGAGCCGAAGTTCCAGCATCACGCCCATCTGAATGCCAAACCCTGAGTCCGATGCAATCAAGAGAGCCTTACTGACGGTTCCAATCTTGGAGTTTTGGCGCTTCATGAACTTGCGTATCATTTCCGCCTGTTGAGTATCAACGCCATTGTTCTGGTCCACGGCTTCGGGGGGCTGCTGCGCGACCATCTCGTTGTGAGCCTTGATGAAGGTGTTCAATATTTCGGTCGCGCTGGGACCCAATGGATGCTGGGTCTTATTTGCGTCCGTCGCGTAGACCACACGCTCACCTGGTTCCATGAGAGCCAGCGGAGTTGGATCAATCTCCCTAAGGAGACCATTAAACGCTGTTTCGTCTGGGTTGACGGGCGGCATTTCAGAGAAGTCTGGTGCGGCTTCCTGCTTATCACCCTTTTTGGTATCTGCTTTTGCGGCGGTCTTCTTGGCCTCGTCCGCCATCATTTTGGCGAAGCGGTCTCGCATCTTCTTGGCCTGGGCTTCCCGGTCTGCAATTGCTTTTCTAACGTCCCCAATTCGCTTGGCGGCCTCCGCATCATCTTCCTTGCGGCGCATCACCTTGTTGGCCACCAGGCGGAACTTGCTCCCCTCCTGTCGCCAATCTGCGCTGGCGGCGATAGCAATCTTCGCCATGAGATCATTGAGCGAAACGTCCTTCACCGAGATAAGCAGTATTTCGTTCTCGGTCTGCGGGGAAGTCTCCAGGTCGACTTTAGTGAGGTCAGACAGCTGCTTCAGAACCACGCTTGCTCGGGCAGCCCGAGTTTTGTATGTAACCGGAAGCGAACGGTCCTGAGCAATGCCAAGGCACGTCAGAGCAAGGCAAGACGCAGCAGCAAAAGATCGCATAGCCATCATGTTACGCTTGAAATGGTTCATCAGTTTAGATCTGTGGTTTCCGAAAGAGGGAAGTGACGAATATTGGCTGTCAAGAAGCGGAAGAAGTTCGCTTCTTTCGAGAGAAAATCATGGCCGCAGCGATGAAAAGAGCTGCACCAGTCATGTCCAGCGCAACATCCCACGCCGAGCCTGAGCGATTGGGAGCAGTTGTCTGACGGATCTCATCGAAGCTCGCCAAGCAGAGCGTGCTGCTCAAGGCAAACATCCAAGCGCCGGCGTTGGTTGCCTTGCCTGAGAGCGCGGCACGAGAAAGGGCTAAGCCTACGAGTCCGTATGCAGAAAGGTGGATGCCCTTTCGGAAGTAATGGACCAGTTCCTCCGCCCGGGCCTGGGTGAGGTGGGTATGGGCAAGGAGCCACACGACCATGTGATCTGCTCCACCAACTCCACCGCTTACCATTCCCACAACCGCGCAGCCAGTCACTGGGATCAAGAGCCAAAGAGAGACGGGGCGAGCTGCCTTTTGCGCTAAGCCTGCCGAGAGCATCTGAATCACGGCAAAGGCGCAGGCCGAGAGCAGAATTAGGATCGCCAGTTGCGGAACAAGCGGGCCCAGCCGGGTTGTCACCGTCTTAGACGAGGCACTGTAGGTTGTGCACACGGCCAACGCTGCCGCGAAACCGTATCGCCAAGTTAAACCGCTCTTTTGGAGCCAGCGATGAGGAACAGCACAACCAATGAGGGCTACACCACATAAGAGCGGAAGCCAAAACCATGGGAAAGTGTCGTCTAGAATCCCGACCACGAGAATCGTCAAGATCGCGCCAAATAGGAACGCTCCGATCTTACCAAGGGGACTCACGTGAAGATTGAACCCCAGCAGGTGCTAACATCGTTCCCAAAGATCCCAATCAATGTCTCCGATAGGGAAAATAGAGGGAGAGAGCAAACACATGAGTTCAGTTACCAGCCTTACCGGAAAGAAAGTCACTGTATATTCCCGACTGGGAGAAACCGAGAAGCAGGATGTCGGAATCTTGCAGGGAGTCGAGGACGGTTGGCTGGTGCTCAAAAAAGCCGATGGCGAAACTATGTTCTTCACCCTGTACAACGTTCGAATGATTAAGCCGTTCGATCCGCTGTAGGATTCGACGGATCGCCTACTCCTCCAGAGAGGCTCGGTAGGCTTCTTCAAGGGTCATCGTTCGGGCTCGAGCGGTGACCTCTTCAAATTCAACATCTCCAAGGGCTTGGCGCACGTCCTCTACGTTCCGGCGATACTCTTCCACGATGTAAGGGGCAACCTTTGTGCCAAGTTGCTCCATGACGGCTTCCTTTGTGGCAATGAGTAGGGCGGCAATTCTCGGTCTTCCAAGAGCAAGCTCTGCGGGTGCCAGAACTTCGATGCTGTCCTGAAGGTTTTGCATATCACCTAAAGCAAGTTGAATTCCGCATGCCTCACGTGCCAGTTCACGAGCCGTCGCAGGATCACCTTCCTTGAACGAAATGTCGGCGAGGTTCGAAAGGTTGCCGGCTTCGTGTGTCTTATTGCCCAATTCGCGGTTGATAGCAAGCGCCTCATTGTAAATGGCGCGGGCTTGATTGAGGTCCTTCTGGTGATGAATCGCAAGAATCGCCTTGTTGTTTAAAAGCACAGCCAGACGGACCGGCTCACTTGCCATGCGGAAGATTGGCTCAGCTCTGTCAAACCACTGAGCAGCATCTTCAAAGTTTCCTAGTTGAAGGGCGATTACGCCCAGGGTGTTGGCAACACGGGCAGCACCCAATTCGTCGCCAAGTTCAGCGAATAGCGCGAGCGACTGCTTCAGCGGCTCTCTCGCCTCGGAAAGCTGTGTCAGGCGGAATCCGAGGATCCCCAGCCCAGCTAGTGCAACTGCCCGTTCGGCCCGAGCTTCTTTTGGCACCTTGACCAGGGCAGACTCGAAAATGGAACTCGCTTCAGTATATTTTCCTCGCATCTGGAAGAATTGAAGAAGCGAGTTAGCAAGTCTGAGGGCCTGAATTGAATCGCCACCGTCGAGTCCCCATTCGATTGCGGCACGAAGGTTCTTTTGTTCGTCGTCCAGAATTGAAAGGGTCTCCATGGCTTTCGGACCCAGAATCTGATCTTCTGATTTTTCTCCCAGCTGCAGGAAATAATCCAGGTGGGTGCTACGGATCGCATACGATTCGTGTAGTTCATCAAGTGCTTCACGTCCGTAAGCCCTTACCGTTTCCGTAATGCGGTACCTGCTGGTTGTATCATCGTAAACGGCTAGGGACTTGTCGACAAGTGACTGAAGCAGGTCTAGAATCTCCCAGTCTTCAAGCGCATCTCCGACGCTTGAGCATATCCTCTCCGCGGAGTCAAGCGTCCAGCCGCCCGAGAAGACAGAGAGGCGGCGGAGTAGAGTTTTCTCCTTCGTCGTAAGGAGGTCGTAACTCCAGTCAATCATTGCGCGGAGCGTCTGTTGCCTCGGCAGCGCCGTTCTGGCCCCGCCCGTCAGCAGTCGGAATCTATCGTCCAGTCTTTCTGCGATACGCTCAACAGGCAGTGCACGGACTCGCGCAGCGGCAAGTTCAATTGCCATCGGAATTCCGTCCAGCCGATGGCACAGCTGAGCGATTGGACCTGCAGTAGAGTTGTTCAGCTCAAAGGTGGGCTGCGACATCACTGCGCGATCGACAAACAGCTTGATCGACTCAAACTCCATGAGCGATTCACGGGTGTAGCGCCTATCAGGGTCGGGCGTAGTCAGAGATGGGACTCGATACGTCCTCTCTCCACTCACTGAAAGCGCCTCGCGACTCGTGGCAAGGATTTGGACATGGGGACAGTTTCGGATGATCCTGTCCACAAGCCCAGCAACGGCATTCAACAAATGCTCGCAGTTGTCGAGCATCAACAGCGTTCGTTTGGTGCGAAGGTAGTCCAACAGCGTATCGCTGAGTGCACGGCCCGGCTCCTCTCGAATCCCTAAGACGTTGGCCACGGTTTGAGGCACGAGGAGTGGATCGAAGATGGCGGCAAGCTCCACTAGCCAAGATCCATCACCGCCAGCGTCCAAGAGATCGACCGCTGCCTGTAATCCAAGCCGAGTTTTGCCCGTTCCACCCGCTCCGGTCAGAGTCAAAAGTCGAGCATTCGCCAGGATTCGCTTGATCTCACGCAATTCCCGATCTCTGCCGACGAAGGAGGTGACCTGCTGGGGGAGATTATTGGGAAGAGTATCCAACGAGCGAAGCGGCTTAAACGATTCGGCTAAGTCTGGGTGGACGATCTGGTAGATGTGCTCAGGCCGCTGCAGGTCTTTGAGACGGTGTTCTCCAAGATCCTTGAACGTGAGGGTCGTTTCAGTTTCGTCTTGGACGAGAGCGTAGGTGTTTTGACTTAGAAGGGTCTGTCCACCGTGGCCTAAATTCAGCATTCGCGCGACTCGATTGAGTGGCGGGCCAAAGTAATCGTCATCGCGGCATTCGGCTTCACCCGTATGTACCGCCATCCGAACTTTGATCGGATCGGACGTGGCCCAGGGTTCGGTACTGAGTTGGAGCTGCGCAAGCAGCGCCGCATCGACTGCTCCGGAAGGATTCACAAAGACAGCGCAGAAAGCGTCTCCAACTGTCTTGAACACTCGGCCGCCGCCCAGACCAATCGCACGGCGCATGATGGCGTCGTGGCGGGCCAAAGCGGTGCGCATGAGGTCAGGCTGGCTGTCCCATAGGCGTGTGCTGCCTTCTATGTCAGTAAACAGGAACGTGAGCATCGACGTATGAGACATCATTCTTTCCTGTTTCGACAGTGTCCAAGCACCTTTGCATTTCTGTCGCCTCTAATCGTACCGGGGAAGACGTATAGGTACGCTAGGAGCGAATGCGCATCCTGATCACGAACGACGATGGAATTCGAGCCCCTGGGCTTGAAGCACTGGTACGAGTTGCAACAAAATTTGGAGAGGTGAAGGTTGTCGCCCCAGACCGAGAGCGCTCGGCATGTGGTCATGCCATGACCATGCGAGACCCGCTTCGCGTGTCGAAATTCAATTGGCCAGAGGTTGAGGCCATGGAAGTTAACGGAGTGCCTGTCGACTGCGTTAACGTTGGCCTGACAGTTGCTTGGCCAGACGGTTGCGACCTTGTGCTGAGTGGGATCAACAATGGCCCGAATCTTGGGTTTGACATTACATACAGCGGAACGGTGGCGGGCGCGATGGAGGGAACCATCAACGGCATTCGCAGCATTTCTCTCAGCATGGCACTGTTCGTCAGCGGAGCCCCCATTCACTACGAAACTGGCATGACCTGGCTTGAGCACAACTGGGAAATGTTGACGACTGCTCCTCAAGGAGATCTGACGTTTCTCAACGTGAACATCCCCAGCATCGCTTATCCTGAAATTCGGGGTCACCGGGTCACGAAGATGGGCCAGCGCGTATATCAAGACCGAGTCGAAGTGAGGCATGACCCGTGGGGCCGACCCTATTACTGGCAGGGTGGGGTTGTTGTCATGGAACCGAATCAACCCGGAACCGATGTGCAGGCCGTCAGTGAAGGTTTTGTCAGCATCACTCCCGTATCGCTTGATTGGACAAATCGAGGGCTCATGGAGCACCTTTCCGAATCGATGAAGCAGGTAGACGCCACGCTCTAAGCCTGAAAAGCACAAGAGCCGCCAAGCCTGATGGCTGGCGGCTCTTGAGCTTCGGGTTGGAGCTAGCTTAGGCTCCGCCACCAGGACCGCCAGGTCCGCCGGGACGTCCACCACGACCGCCCCCGGGTCCACCAGCGCCGCCAGGACCGCCAGGTCCACGGCCGCCCCATTTGGCGCGCATCTCAGCCTGCATCTTGTCGAACTTCGCGGACTGCTCTTTGGTGAGAATCTTGTGGAGCTTGCCGTCGAATGCATCCCGGATCTTCTTCATCTCTGGTCCCTTGGACTTTCGATCTCCAGGGGCTGCGCGAAGCTTGTCCATGGACGCCTTTCGCTCCGCCTGAGCCGCTTCAACTTTCTTGATCTGCGCAGGAGTGAGGTTGAGGGTCTTCTTTAGCGCTTCAAGCTGTGCCTTGGGATCCATTCCACGTCGACCGCCGGGTCCACCAGGACCTCCGGGACCGCCTGGCCCCCCAGGACCTCCAGGACCACCGGGTCGCCCTCCGGGTCCCTGAGCGATGGCAAGTGACGCCGCGAACGCCGCGATTAACAGTAGGCTGAGTTTCTTCATAGTTGATCTCCTAGGTTGCTTACTTTCTACACCCGCCACTACTCCAGCGAAGTAAGAATCCTCAAATATGTTTCATATCTGTGATGAGACAGGCTTCCTTTCAGCGACGCAGACTTTACAGCGCATGAAGGTTCGTGGGAATGGGTGCAGTTACGGAACTTGCACTCGGATGAGAATTCCTCGAATTCCGGAAAATACCAAGGGAGAGTGGCGGCATCGATATCCCAAAGGCCAAAGCTCCGAACCCCTGGCGTATCAATGAGTCGAGTGCCACCCGGTAGTTTGTGGAGAGTGGACGAAGTGGTTGTGTGAGTGCCGCGACCGTACCCGGCCGAAACTTCGCCAACCAGTTGATTGAGAGATGGAGCGATCGCATTGATCAGGGATGATTTGCCCACTCCGGAGTGCCCCACAAACGCGCAGGTTTGACCCGCCAGCAGGTTCTCCAGATCGCCAATTCCGGACCCGTCAGCGGTGGAGCAGAAGCAGGCGTGGACGATTCCGCGATACGGGGCAAGCTTGTCCAATTCCGATATCTTAGTGAATTCATCGAGCAAGTCACACTTGTTGACCGCCAGGATCATCTTGGCACCCCCTCTCTGAATCGCAATCATATAGCGGTCGATAATCTTGGGATGGAGGGGAGGGGCGACCACCGAAACCACCACCACCACGACATCGATGTTTGCAGCGATTACCCTTTCTAGATTGCCGTTTCCTACATCGGGTCGCGACAGTACCGTCAAGCGTGGTTTGACACGGCAGACGGCAAAACCCTCTCCAGATGGGGAGTAATCGACAGTGTCTCCGATCGCGACGCTTACCCTCTTGGACAGGTGGCACTCCACTACGGAGTGACCGGCGTCCACGCGACAAGTCTTCGGTCCGAGCCAGGTCACCAGTCCCTGACCGGCGCACTCACCCATGCGCGGTTCTTGATCTTCGTCTTTGAGCAGTTTGAAAACAAATTCGTCGAGAGGACGAGATCGCATCGATTCCTCGTCTGGCCTGCGACGGTTTCTGGACTGTTCGATTTTCCTGAGCAGCGCGGCGCGCTTAAAGAGCTTCTTGCGCTCGTTGTCGTCCAACTGCGCGAGGCGGGTGTTGAGATATTGGGTCTGTTCTTTCTGCATTTTTTGAGGCAAAGGCGCGCGAGGGTGCGTGATAGATCACGGACCGTGGACGGCAAGGCGCGCTTGCCAAGCAGACTTGTGGACAGAAATGCCCTAAGGGACCAGCATGCAGGCAGGCGCGAGGGTGTTCAGTTCAAGGGGTTTCATCATTCTCACTTTCCTCCTGCTTAAGATCGGACGCCTCCGCGTCGGAAAGAGAATCGTACCACGATTCTTGCCAGGCTGCTAGCCTTACCTACGCCGAGATGCCTTTGCGCTCGTAGATCGGCCTGAGCTCTGCCCGGAAACGGGGGAGTGAGTGGTAGAAGAGGAGGGTTGCCAGGAGGCTGATGGCGCTGAACAGCAACAAAGTCGCAGGCGAACCTATGGCGGCGGCGATGAAGCCAGAGAGAAAGCTGCCGATAGGCATTGAGCCCACCATCGCCATTGCGTAAAAGGCCATGACGCGTCCGCGCATGTTGTCCTCCACAATCGTCTGCAACATCGTATTGGTGCTGCCCATGTGCTTCATTGCTCCAAAACCAAGGCCAACCAGAATCACGAGCCCCAGGTAGAGGTTGGTGCAGTAGCCGAAAAGTGCCATCGAGATGGCGGTTAAGCCGGAAGCCCAGATGATCCACTTTCCCAAACCGATAACGGATTTTCTCGCGGCAAGCATGTACGCCGCCGCAAGCGCGCCGACAGCGATACAGGCAAACATCACGCCCAGTGTTCCGGAATTTCCGTGGAACACTTCTTTGGCATAAACGGGGAGAAAGACTTCCTGCAGACTCCCAGACGCAAAGCTGACGACCGCGATAAGTCCCAACAAGGCACGGATAGGGTGCAGCGACCATGCGTAGCGAGCACCGGCAACCAGTTCGGCTAGTGGATTCTGATTGCTGATAAAGCGCTCCTCACGTTCGACTCGAATCATCTTTAGGGCAGTAAGCACAGCAACATAGCTCACTGCATTCAGCAGGAAGCAGTAACCCTCGCCCACTGCCTTGATTGCCACCCCGGCGACGACGGGTCCAATGAGTCTCGCCAGATTGAATTGCGCGGAATTTAGAGCAATGACATTGGAGAGGATCGATCGATCACCAACAAGTTCAGGAACGAAAGCCTGTCGGGTGGGCATGTCAAATGCATTCACAACACCGATGAATGCGCTGAGAACAATGATGTGCCAAGGATGTACGGTCCCAGTCAGCACGAGAATAGCCAAAGTGAGAGCCTGGAGCATGGCAAGGCTCTGGGTCACCAGCAGAATCTTGTGCCTGTTCAATCGATCGGTGACTACGCCAGCGAACGGCGCCGCTACAAACATTGGGATTTGGGAAGAAAGGGCGACGGTTCCCAGCATCACCTTGGAACCCGTGATGCGGTAGATCAGCCAGCTCATCGCGACGGT
The DNA here is from genome assembly GCA_903927025.1 of uncultured Armatimonadota bacterium. Lineage (GTDB taxonomy): Bacteria > Armatimonadota > Fimbriimonadia > Fimbriimonadales > Fimbriimonadaceae > Fimbriimonas. The sequence continues at coordinate 25,163 of CAIYLG010000017.1, read as the reverse complement.
CTGCATCCAGCTGCCGATGAGAGAGAGCGTTTGCCCGGTGAAGAAGAGGCGATAGTTCCGAGATCGAAGTGCACGAAACGTCTCGGCCATACCGGTTTCTACGTTTTACCGAGCCATTAAGGCTTGGGAAACTGGGATTGGCTTAGGTGCTTCTTACCTTAGCCTGGTCGATGTCAGCTCAAAGCCCAATTCACCAGGGCTTGGGCATGAAGCACAGTCGTGTCAAAGAGCGGAGTCGGAGTTTGGCTCTGATTGATGAGGAGCCCAATCTCAGTGCAGCCCAGGATTACACATTCAGCTCCCTGCCCAGCTAGGTGTTCTATGACTTGAAGATAAATAGCCCGAGATTCATCTGAAACAATGTCGCTAGTCAACTCCGTGCGGATGATTCTCTCAACGTCAACGCGATCTTGTTCATTGGGGATCGTTGTTTCGACTTCAAATTTGTTTTTGAACAGAGGTCGGTAAAAATCGCCTTCCATGGTGTACCGAGTGCCAAGCAGTCCAGCATTCTTGAATCCGGCGCTTTGGATGGCTTGTGCGGTCGCATCTACAACGTGCATGACGGGAACGGAGACTGCTTCCTGAACGACTCCATAGTGCCGATGCATCGTGTTGGCGCAGATTGCCACGACATCGGCACCAATACTCTCAAGATCCTTCGCTCCCTTTGCCAGTTCGACACCAACCTGATCTTCTTTTCCGGCCATCTGGAGGTCGAACAGGGCTTGGTAGTCGAATGACTTCAAAAGAATTGGGGGCTGATAGCCAAGCCCTCTTCGCTTCGCCGTGGCCTTATTGAGTAGGGAATAGTACATGTGGGTGGAAACCCAGCTCATTCCGCCCAGCAGGCCAATTGTTTTCATCGGCCGAGTTTACCGATGCCGTATATTTCACAATTGCCAGCCTAATTGTCTCGCCGCATAATGGCTAAATGTTGTCGTGGCTCAGCCTATCCATTCTCCTCGCGTCGAGCACATATTCTGGACGTCCACAATCAACACCATCAAAACTGCCGCTTGCCCCTCCATTCGGTGGACTGCCCGGTCTTAGGCTACTGGCAGACATGCCTCTCCGAGATGCTTCCGTATGCAGCGGACCCGATGGGACTTGGTATCTCACCGGTACGGTAGAGCCTTTCTATGGATTCAATGAGGGCATCAAAGTTTGGAAGTCAAAGGATATGTTGCACTGGTCCGACCTCGGCATGGTCTGGAAATATGGAGACAGCGCCTGGCACAAGCCATACCTTAGGGCCAAGATGTCGCTATGGGCGCCAGAGATTCACTACCTCAAGGGCACGTTTTGGCTGACATACAGCATGCCGGGTTATGACGGCACGGCGAAGACCTCTGGAAGTGGACTCCTGCGGAGCACAAGCGGAAAACCGGAAGGACCTTACATTGATGTACATCCGCGCGAGCGAATGGGTGACGAGATCGACGCGTCGCTGTTTCAGGATGACGGTGGCAAGGTCTACTTCCTTTGGCACAGCGGAAAGATTGCTCGGATGAACGATGAGATGACCGGTCTCGCTGAGCCTTATCACTGGATCCGAACGACCGGTAGGGATTCTAATCCGGCCCATCATTCTGGCCTCTGTTCAGGGATCTTTGGCAAGGATGAGTTCACTCATATCGGATATGAAGGCGTTTATCTCTTCAAGAGGAAGGGTATCTACTACATGTCTTGTTCCGAGAATTTTGAGGGGCGATACAGTTGCGCGGTCGCCATGTCGAAGCACCTTTACGGACCATACAGTCCGAGGGAGGAAGCGATTCCTCACGCTGGCCACAATGTGTTCTTTCAGGATGAAAAGGGAGATTGGTGGTCGACACTTTTTGGGAGCGATGACTCCGGCCCATGGCAAGAAAAGCCTGGAATTGTGCCCATCACGTTTGATCTTCAGAGCCATATTCGAGTGATTACTGCACCGGCAAGAAAATAGACCATTCCTGCAAAGCTGTCGTATCCTAGGAATACGAGTTGATCAGATGAGAGAACAAAGGCGTGCGGGTTTTACGGCAATTGATCTGCTGGTAATAGTTCTTGTGCTCGTCATTTTGGCGGTGATTCTGTTTCCCGTGTTTTCTCAACGGAAATTCAGTGGAGCGGATCGATGCCTGTCAAATGCGAAGCAAATTGATCTTTCCGTCATCATGTACTCCGACGACGCCGACGACCGATTGCCACCAATGTCGAATCCGAGCCAAAAGAAGCTTTGGACAGATCTTCTTTTTCCTTACTACAAGAACCGCTCAATCTTGACGTGCCCGTTGGACCAGAGTGGGGCGATCTCCTACGGCCTCAATGCGCTCGCGTTCTTTGATCCAGTGGCAGGCCGACACAATTCGATGCAGAAGACCCTTTCGTACGCTCAGTTTGTGCATCCGAATGAAACGATCATGTTGACTGAGGTGGGATACGACAATGACTTCATAACCCCGTTAATTGGAACCTATAAGGCAGTGGCTCCGGACGGTGTCCTCCGCCTACCTTACGAAGCAAGACCTGCTTTCCGGCATGCTGGGGTTGCAAGACTTGGCTATATGGATGGCCACGCCAAGTCTTGGCGCAAAGAGGCATTCTATACCGGTCAAAAGCCGCTGGATTACTGGTGGTGTCGAGATCGAGCTGACCTTGCCACTTGCAAGTCCAACTAATCGGATTCTCGCCAGATTCGGACTAAGTTCAAGTTCAACTTCAAGTTCAACACCAATGAGAGTCAAGTGAACCATCCGCATGACGTCAGGGGGATCACTCTCATGCAAGTGATTCTGGTGACGCTTGTTGTGATTCTTATCGCGATCATTTTCGTTCCGGCTCGCCAAAGTGTTTGGTTCGACCCGAACAGGATGTGTTTGAGTCAGCTCAAATCGCTTGGCTGAGCCATGGCAAAAGGCTCCCACATTGTCCTTTAGAAGCTAACGCATTGATCAGCTACGGAGCAAACAGTCTCGCGTTCTTCGATCCCAATGATGCGACGGTTCGGCCAGCTTCAGGATTCCCCAAGCTCTCCTAGTACGGATATCAAGCCACAACAATACTTCTTTGCGAGACAGGCACTGAGGATGACCTCATCACCTCACGTCCGAATACCTTTAAGGCGGTGGTGCCCGATGGAAAGATATCTCATCGATACGAAGGGCGACCCATTCTTCGACATCCTCCAAAGTGCGGCGTTGCCTACTTTGATGGCCATGTCAAATTTATAAATGGAGCCCAGCTCTTCGTGCACGATCGTCCACTCGACTCGGCCTGGTGTGCGGATTCCAATGATTGGAGGGCCTGCCAGTCCGATCCATCAAAGTTGCCTTCTGGACCAGCACCTCTTATCAATCGGAATCGATCCAGCAAGTAAAATGGCTGGCATGAAGTTCGTGGGTCTTCGCACTCTTTCTCTCGCATTATTGATTTGTGGAGGCGCAGCCGCCCAGGCTCGGACAAAAACCGAAGCGAACGGATTGGCCAACGCGGTGATTCTCATCATCCGCCATGCCGAAAAGCCGGAGACAGGACCGGAATTAACTCCTATTGGACAAAAGCGAGCCGATGCCTATGTCGGGTTCTTTAAAAAGTATCGCGTCGACGGCAAACCGCTAGTTTTGGATCACCTCTTTGCCGCCAAAGACAGCAAAGCCAGCATGCGCCCGAGGCTGACGATTGAACCCTTGGCAAAAGCGCTTAACGCACCAATCGACCTACGATTCACCGACAAGAACCCAACGGATATCGTCGCCGAACTCATGACCAAGAGCTACGGTCACGAGATTCTGCTGTGCTGGCGTCACGGCAAGATTCCAGATCTGATTCAAACGTTTGGTGGAGATCCAAAGGCATTTGTTCCAGAAGGGAAATGGCCCAGCGAAGTCTACGACCGGGTTGTAGAGCTTCACTTTGATGCCCAAGGAAAGCTTCAGCCGAAGAAGTCTCGACTCGTTAAAGAGCATCTATTGCCCACCGACGAAAAATAGAGTTAGGGTCGAAGGACCAATATCGAGTGACGACTGGAGACGACCTGTTTGAGAGCCGAGCTTCCGATTGAGACACGAGGCTGATACCCCTCGCCTTGAGCTCCCATCACGAGGAGATCAGCCTTCGTTTCCGCCATGAGAGATTCGACGACTTCACCGAGGTCGCCGTCCAAAAGTTTGTGATCGCAATCGAATCCGGCTGCGACGAACTCGGCCACAAGCTTGTCTGCACGGTCGTTCAAGAACGCCCTAAAGAGGTGAATCTGCTCGCGGCTGACGTTTGCCACCAGCTGACGATCAATCGCCGTTAACAGGATCACCCTGCTGACGCCCTTTGGAGCCATTCGAATGAATTCCTTCAGCGCTCTGTCTGAATAGTTCGAGAAATCCGTGGTGGCGACCACGGTGAGCGCTTGAGTTTCTTCGATTTCTCCCTTTGCAATCAGGATCGACTGCCGAGAGGACAGCGTGAGTGATTTGCCAATGCTTCCAAAGAGGGAAGAGTTGAACTTGGAGCGTCTCTTGGAACCGATGCAGATCAGAAGTGCTTTCGTCTCCTCAGCGCATGCAACCAGTTCCTCGGCGGGCGAACCATATACGATGCGGTGAGAGCTGCCTAGCCCCAGGTGATCAGACGTCTGGACTGCGTCTCCGATCACGGAGTCGTCTACATCAAGCTGAGCCAGCTCCGCTCCGCCGGCGAATCCAAAGTCCTTCTTGGTCCCAACGATACCGCTGTGATCAACGTGAACTAGCTCCAGGTCCAGATCGTCAAGTCTCAACCTTGATAAGAGGTTCAAAACCGGGAGATACGTACGCGCTTCATCGACACCTAAAATGGCTTTCATTTCTTCTGACTCTGCGAAATCATACTGGGTGTGCTTGTTTTGGTGCTTCGAGTCAAAAGGATTTATGTTGCTTCAATTGTGAGTTTTCACATTGTCTCTACTCTGGCAGAATGTTGTCATTGTGCTCAGATGCATTCCATCGATCTCAGCGATGATCCTCGCCGTGCTTTGTACCGCTTCCGCTAAGCCTAAGCCTGAAGATTCAAACCGCGGCAATTTCGGCGGACCCAGTTACTCGTCGTTGGACCAAATCAATCGAAAGAATGTACATCAGCTCAAATTGGCGTGGACGTATCACACGCACGATAACTACAAGAACATTCCTTTGGAATGCCGGTCCACCTTCGCCGAAGGCCGCCTGTACATGGCGACCCAAATGGGTAGAGTCGTTGCACTCGACCCATTTTCCGGGAAAGAGATCTGGTCGTGCTCCGCTACCAAGCAAGACCCAGGGAAGAGCATTCACCAGAAGGCGAGTCGAGGAGTCGCATTTTGGTCCGATGGAAAGACTGGAGGGCTCCGGCGAGTTCTGTACGGAACACCCAACGGCAGAGTCTTTTCAATGGATGCCAGATCGGGGCAACTCGACCCTGCCTTTAATGTCGTGGATCTCCATGCGGAACTGGGGTCACGCTGGAATCAAGAGCCCATCGGGATTTCTGCCGCGCCGACGATTTACAAAGACCTCCTCTATGTAGGCATCGCCAGCGGGGAAAGCACCGGGGCGGCTCCTGGGCATGTCATGGCGTTTTCCGTCCGAACAGGGAAGCGGATCTGGACTTTCCACGTAATTCCTCAAGGAAAAGAATTTGGGATCGACACGTGGAGGGGAGATTCCTGGAAAGATGGCTACGCGGCTGGAGCGTGGAACGGCTATACGATTGATACTACTCGCGGAATTCTCTTTGCCGCAACCGGTTCTGCGGCACCCGACTTTGATGGTTCTGGCCGAATTGGAAACAACCTATTCGCTAACTGCGTGATTGCTATTGATGCCAAGACGGGCAAACGGCTTTGGCACTTTCAAACTGTTCACCACGATCTCTGGGACCATGACAATGCCTCTGCTCCTACTCTGTGCCGAGTCAAGCGAAATGGCAAGTACATCGACGCAGTTGCGCAAGTGACTAAAACCGGCTTCTGCTTTGTGTTGGATCGCGTGACCGGCAAGCCGCTTTTTCCGGTGAGAGAAGTTTCTGCCCAGCCCTCCTCTGACCCAAAGGAAGTTGCTTCTCTCACTCAGCCGGAACCAACCCTTCCGCCGGCTCTCTCGGAAACGCTGTTTACCGAGAATTCCGTCACGAACGTTTCGGCCAAGAGTCGCGATTTCGTCCTTGACCGAATCAGGAATCTATCGTTTGGCAAGAAATATCTTCCACCGACTGGGAATGGAACCGTAGCGGTGCCAGGCTACTTTGGCGGATCACCTTGGTCTGGAGCTTCGTTTGACCCTCGCACGGATACCCTGTTTGTGAACACCAACAATATGCCAGCGATCGTGGCGAATCCAGCAAACTACTCGCTCCTGACGGATCAGGATGGTTATCCAGGGATTAAGCCGCCATGGGGCTGCCTCACGGCAATTAGCCTAGACACGGGTGCATTTAAGTGGCGAAAGGCTCTTGGTGAATATGCCGAACTGACTTCTCGAGGCGTCCCGCAGACAGGCACTATGAATCTTGGAGGCACTCTGTCCACTGGAGGAGATTTAGTCTTCGTTGGAGCAACGTGTGACCAAAAGTTTCGCGCATTCGACGCATCAACAGGCAAGGTGCTATGGCAGACCGGATTGCCAGCATCGGCGTTCGCCGCAGCGGAAACGTATATGTGGAAGGGCAGACAGTACATCGTGATCGCAGCTTGTGGAGGCGGGTTCGGCAAAGCGTTCGGGATGGATCACGGCGCAGTTGGCGACTCCGTACTGTGTTATGCAATCCCAAAATAAGCTCTCATGTTCAGGATGCTCGGCATCCGGTTTCGTCGACGATTCTAGCTGCACTCAATGAGGAGGCGTATGCTATTTCTATGGGGTTTTCCAAGCCTGGGCCATCGGTGCTGAAGATCATCTGTTTTGCATCGGGACTCTGCGGTTTGGTCGGCTCAGCCTTTGGACTCTCATGCTGGACCACGATTCAGGAAAACCCTCCCAAATACTTTGGGATCAGCGTTCAGGGAAAGCGCATCGGCTACGAAGTGCATTCAGAGAAGCCTTCGACGTGGAACGGCAAAAACTGCACGTTCATCGAGGATTTCACCTCAGTTGCTCTCGAATTCTCAGGGACGAAGGTGGAGCTTAAATCAACTTGGAAATACTGGATAACTCGTGAAGGCAAGCCGCTTCGAGCCATCTTCGAGAGAAGCAGCGGGCGGAGCCGATTTAACCTGTCGGCGGAGTATTCGGATGACTTCGTCAATTTGACCATCAATTCCGATGGTGACAAATCCAAGAAGCGCCTAGACCTTCCCGATGGAGCCTTTGCCCCAGATCCTTACTCAGTTTGGGTGAGTTCGAAGCCAAACCCAACGACGCCGGCGACTTACTTCATCGACTCGGACACCCAAAGTCTTATCAAACTTCAGGTGAAGCCGGTTGGGACGGTGAATTTGGCACTGGGTGGGATTGCGGTGAAAGCTGAACTGCTAGAGGCTCAACTGTCAGAACAATCGCTGAGGGCGTACTATGCGGCGGATGGGTCTTTCCTGAAACTCAGTTACGGAAACTTTATGACCGAGACCATCCCTGTTTCCAAGGAGGATGCCCTCGCAAAGTCTCCCCGAGGTGCTTCCGGCCTCAACTTGGATGAACTTCTTACCGCTCACACTGACCGCCCGATTCCTGATACCGAAACTTTAACTCGGTTCAAGCTAGATGTGACCGGCACAGATCTGGCCTCGGTGCCGTCGGATGCCAGTCAGACAATCGCGCGCGACAGCGAAAGATGGATAGTAGATATCCATCCAATCGCCAATAGTTCTTCTGTTGCCAAGATCTCGGATGTTGGAAGAACGGCGGGTATGGAGAAGTATCTGGAGATTGAGGACCTGATTCCATGTAAGAGTGACGACTTCAAGCGGTTATCTGTAAAGCTCACCGGAGAGAGCTCGTCGGTAATCGAAGCCGCCTTGATGGTCCGCGATTTTGTACATCGAGAGCTGCGTCCAGATCCCTCCATGTCCGATCCAAGGGACGCTGGTGAAACTCTGCGCTCGAAACGTGGAATGTGTATCAACTACGCGATTCTATGCACTACTTTGTTGCGGGCGGCTGGGATTCCTACCCGCATCGTTTCTGGATTCGAAGTTCTTGGAGCCACCTTCTTTGGGCATGCATGGTGTGAAATTTGGGATGGAACTCATTGGATTGGGGTGGACGCTACGGTTGACGAGTCTCAACTCTCCGCATCTCACTTAAAGCTGTCGGAAGGGTTTGGCTCAGAGGCAAAAAAGCGCCTCCTCCAATTTGGAGTACCCAAGATTCATGTACTGCTCGTTGCTCATTGACCGGCAAACTCCTCAACGCCTCGTTGGGCAACTGATAGAATTGCCAAATGCTTTACTTGAAAAGGTCCACGATTGCCACTCTTCTCTTTGTAGGCTTGTTGAGCTCGATGAGTCTGGCTTCGCAACCTAAACTTCCTCACGATAAAGGTTCGTCCATCCTTGGCGCCTGGCGCACCACCGTTCAGTTTGTCGATGGCCCCTACGCCGCCGTCAAAGACTTGAAGTTCCTTATAGCCTTTAATGAGGGTGGCACCTTGATCGAGTCATCAAATTACGATGAGGCTCCTCCAGTCACACCTGCGTACGGAATCTGGAAGAAGACTGGGCGGGGGACATTTAAACTCCACTACGAGTTTTTCAATACGAAGGCACCTAAAAAGATGGATGAGATATTGGGTGGTGGCGGCTGGATGCCCTCGGGTTGGGGCATTCTCACTGAAACGGTCAAGCTTGCTGGCGACGGTAAATCGTACACATCCAAATTAACCTTCACGCTCAAAGATGACAAGGGCAAAGTCATCCCTGGTGGGGGCAAAGCGATCTGCCACGGTGAGCGGATAACTTTCTAATGGAAGCTGACACTGAGCGTGTGCGTGTTGTCGGCTGACCGCTTGAGTGAAATTCCGCATGCATCCGAGAGAATTTCCGCAACCGTTTCGGATACTCGGCTAAGCGCTTCGTCATCCGTGGCTCCATCTGACCAGCAACCGGGCAGACCTGGAATCCATGCGCTCGAGCCTTCGTTATGGGACTTGGTCAGGACAATATAGTCGACCACGACATTCGTGTCGGTTTGTGCGGATGATTGGGTAGCGGCAGTCAGTTGGATCATTTCAGTGGCCCTTCAACGTTGATGAAGCCTATCGAAAGCGGAATCAGGTCAATCCTACCGGCTCCATGTAACGCTTTCATGTGACTTCAGATATCCAGTGCAAGTTCCTCGGAGAATTGATACATTAAATGGGCCTTCTGGCCCACAAATGGCCGGTTTACCCGCCTTGATCTTAAGTTTCCAATTGAAGGCACCGACAATTGGCCGGAAATTGAAAGTGCCCAACTCCTTCTGAAGGGTTGGGCACTACGTTGCTGACCTTGGCGTCAGCAGAACGGCTCCGTCGGACCTGGCTAGGCTACTTCTTTGTGTTGCCCTTTGGAGGGGCTGGCGGTCGGTTGGCGGCATCTTTTGCGGTTTTCGCTTTTTGTGCGTCTGAGTTGCCCGATGAATTCTTCTTTGGCTTTCGATCACCCATATCTCTCTGCTGACTCCTACCCTCTATAGCAAGGGAATATGCGTCGCGAGCGGGGACAAAAGACCAGCGAGGGTCAGTTCGGATCGACTCGGTACAGGGATGTGGCGACCACCACCCACACAGAATACACCGCGTTGCCTGCAGATGACTCGACAAAAGATTGGTTCGTGGCTCACTCATGTGGTGAGCTATCACCCGCGAGGTCTATTCGGAGTACAGGCACCACGCGTAAGGTTGGGCTCGCTCGTAGTTCATATCAGATCGATCATGCGCCTGCACGGATACAACGTCCTCCCGTGATTTGCCGGCTGGGTATTGAATGAAATCCACAGCGTTTCCACTTGCGTAGGTCTGCTTTGAGCCATCGCTAAAGGTGACACTGAAGATCACATAGCCCATTCCGCTTTCTCCAGCCGCGTACAGCTCGGTTGCAAAAGCTGCCGGCAGTCGTTGAGGACTCTCGTGGATTCTGGCGATATCCGAGAGCTTTACTTCAGTTTTGCCGGCATCATCAGCGGGGTAGACCCCCCAAATATTGAGGTATGGCAATTGGGAAACGATATACACCCTCTCGTGAATCGTTCCGTCGGTTAATTCAACGCAGCAGGGAAAGTAGGCTAGCCCTCGGTCATGGCTCGGAGTGATCCTAGAAAGGGCCCTTCGCTGTTCATCTGAGAGCTTTTCGAACATGGCACTGACAAGTTCTCCGATCAAGACCGCCTGTAACCCTGCATCCTTTGCCCCTTGTACGTCTGCAACCTCATTGTCTCCGATCATGAGCGTTTGGGATGGGTCAACTCCTAGGCGAGAGCAGGCTATCCGAAAGATCTCGGAGTTTGGCTTACGGACTCCAACTTCAGGATCACCTGAAATAATCACCTCATTCACCAAGTTGTGAAGCCCAAACTTCTTGAGAGCAGAAAGCTGCATGTCAAAAGGTCCGTTGCTGACGATTGCAGTGGGAAGGGAAGAGTAGCGATTGATGAGCGAAAGGGCGTGCGGAAGAAGTTGGATTCCTTCCGTATACTTTGCGACTGACTCCTGGCATTGGGTAGAAACGTCTTTCGGTACCGAGCGTCCAGTTGCTTTCAGAGCATGTTCGATTGAGGATTGAAACGTCACCGTGCCACTGGCAAGAATTGCAGAGCTATATTCCATGAAAAATGGATCCGTCGCATCTGTGATGCCCCACCTCGCCGCCATCTTTCTCATGAAGTCGGCATAACTCGCAGAGAAGCTGATTAGGGTGCCATCCAAGTCGAACAAAACGGCCTCGATCATTGGACAATTCTAGCCCTCATGAAGTTTTCCAGTGAGGGCCCTGAAAGCAGCTGCTTGAGGTGCGTATAGAGCGAGCAGCGAGGACTACATGGACCACGGTGCGGCGTGGACATCATGCTCGTCTGACCACTTTCTCTGGAGCAGAAGAATCTCGTTGACAATAGCTTCATCGAGCGGCCTTGCATCTTGTGTCGCGTCTAGAAACTCCTTTAGATTGCTGCTTCGAGCAGTTGACCCGACGGTTGCCCTTACCTGGGAGAAACCCAGCGCAAATCGAACGGCAAATTCCGTCCAAGATTCGACACCCGAAGCGTCAAAGATTGGTGCGATTTCAGCCGCTCTCTTGCGCAGATAATCGGGTGCGTCTGGCTTTTTGAGCGTATGGTGGACATCCCCACCCGCAACAGTCCGCATGGCGACGATCGAGACGTTGCGATCCATCATCACGTCCCACAGCTCATTCGATACGAATCTCTGGAGGGGGTTGAGATAGAACGTGTAGCCGTCAATGACGTGGTCAGCGTGCCCGTTCTGGATGCATCGAAGCGCGATATCAGAGCTCCAGGGCCAAACCTCCATTTCGAACCGCCCTACGATCCCATCAGATTTTAGCTGCGCTAATCCTTCAATGCCCGGTCCGCCCGTGCATAGGTCTTCGGCCAGCTGACCACTTGGGAAAACTTGCCCTATCGTCATGCCTGTATTTCCTACTGTCTCCAGCTGTGTTACGGCCTGAGCGCGCACCTCTTCAGGGGAACTGTTGCCTAGCTTGAAGATGGTTGGAGGAACCTTTGTGCGGTCCTCATCGAACAGCGCTCGCAATACATTTAGGGCGTCGCCGTACTGATGGCTGGTGTGAATCCAAAGCCCAGCCGCAACGGCTTCTCGAACAATTGCGAGTCGGTCAGTGAAGAGAATGCTTTCATCGCCAAGACGGGTGGTTCCATATACGAACCGAGAGAGATCGGTGAGAGTGGGCGTCATTTGGAGGCAGTATAGCCCTGTTCGATCTCATTTGCGCAATCGATTGCAATACTTGATTTGATCGTTGTACAATCGATTGCACCAGCAGGCTCCCAGGCACTGATCGGAGCATTTCCAAAATGATCAAACTTGCAGACATTGCAGAACAGGCAGGGGTTTCAGAGTCCACAGCCTCGAGGGCTTTGGCAAATAGTCCACGGATAAGCGCCGTGAAAAGGGAACTGATCCAGCGGATTGCTCTGGAAGCGGGTTACACAGTCAATCAGGTCGCCCGTAATCTTCGGGTTCAGTCGACGAAGACACTTGGACTCGTGATTCCTGAAATCACAAACCCCTTCTTTCCTCGGCTGGTGCAGCTCATCGCAGATAGTGCGATCGGCGCTGGCTATCGACTGCAGCTCCACTTGAGCGGCGTCTCCCAAGAATCCGAAGGAGACTGCCTCGCAGCCTTAAGGGAACAGCGTGTTGATGGGGTCATTCTCGTGACTTCCGAAAACGGGCTCGTCGCCAGAGAAGCCTTGAGTCAGATGGTCGCTTTTGGCGTTCCAGCGGTACTGCTTGGCTGGGTTAGCGGCGAGCCACCCGTGGACATGGTGTTTGGCAACGACGCGACCGGGGGCTACCTAGTTGCCAAACACTTTACGGATCTTGGCCATCGCCGAGTCGCCATTCTTGGCGCTGTTCCCCATCGAGGTCCCTTCGATAGATTGGTTGGATTTCGAAAGGGACTCATGGAGACTCCTGGAGTCACCGAGATTGTGGTTCCGGCACGTACCAACGAGGAAGTTAGGCTAGGGATAGACCACCTCTTAGGTCTGGATAAGCCGCCAACTGCCATCTTCGCCTATCAAGATTCTTTGGCAGCAATGGCCTGTCGTTGCTTAAGACAGTCTTGCGTCTCGATACCGGAGGAAATTTCCGTTGTGGGCTTTGACAACCTGGAACTCGGGACTTACCTATGCCCACAACTGACGACAGTTGACCTCTCCATGGAGCAGATGGCAAGCTGCGCAGTGGAGACCCTACTCGGCCGCTTGAAAACACCTTCATTTAGGGGCGGCCCAAATCAGATTGTCATTCCTCCACAACTCTTCGTCCGAGAGTCCACTTCCCGACCCAGAAGTACTCAATCGATCAAGAAGACGCCTTGTGAAGGAGCGTCGCACTGCGCGTGCGACTGACGAGAGAACAAATCATGAACCATCACAGAACATCCATCTATGCAGGTGCGGTCTGCACACTCGCACTATCCCTTGTTAGCCCAAGTTTCGCCGCAATCTCCCACGCTGCGGGGGCAACTCGTGCGGTAGAAACTCAAAAGGGCGAGCTTATAATAAGTCGCTTTGAGCATCCCAAAGATGCGGGCGAATGGAAGTTCACAGGTGGACTCCCTGGCAGTGCCGTCACGTTCGACTCCCAACAGGATGCGGGGGGAGGGAAAGCCAAGGGCTCACTGAAGCTTGTACTGCCGTTCACCAAGGATGGTGAATTCGATTTCAATCTCGAAAAATATCCTACTGGAGCTGATCTGAAAGCGAAGGGGTATTCCAGCATCAGCTTGGACGTAAAGGTGGACCCTAAATCCCCTGCCTGGGGCGATTTCCATGCAGGATGGTTTGAACTGGGGATCACCACTGGCAAAGACGGACACACGTTTATCAAAGAGTACGGCGAGAACCTCGACACCCGCAACGGCTGGTTTCATCTGTCGGTGCCCATTACAGGAGACGTGTCGGACGCAAGAGGGTTTGCCATCAAGTTCTTTGCCAGCGGACTGACCACTGGCAACCGTGTGGTTTGGATCGACAACCTAGTTCTAAGTACCAAGAAGGTCGCGGGACCCAAACCGGCTGAAGTCGCTAAGGTGCCAACTCAAGGAGCGACCTCAGTCAAGCCCGGCGCGGAGATGTTGGCAAACGGGGGTTTCGGCGATGGAATCTCAAAGTGGGTCTTAGAGCAGTCGGGTTCGGCGAAAGGCATAGCAGAAGCTGTTCCGGAAGGTCCAGAAGGGAAGCCGTCACTTCGACTCAAGGTTGTCGCAGTCGAGGACCATGCCTGGCACCTTCAGATCTATCAAACCGGAATGCAGATTGAAAAGGGTCAGAAGTATGAAATGACCTTTTGGGCACGTGCCGAACATTCGGGGGTGATCACCGCTGAAGTCACCCAGAACCACGAGCCATGGGAACATGAGACAAATGTGAAGCTGCCCGTCACAAGCGAATGGACCCTGCTTCATTTCACCTTTAAGGGTCCTTGGACGGACGACAATGTTCGAATCTGCTTTACCGACTTGGGGACCGTCGTTGGTCAAACCTATTGGTTCGCCAACTGCTCTCTCAAGGCCGTCGGCACGGTTGCCTCTGATTCCGCACGCACAACATCCTCAAAATGATCCTAAACTGCCTACTGACTCTTGCCCCACTTGCGGCCCAATGGTTTGGTCCTGTCACCGTGGACCGGACTTTGACTACGAAAGGGAATCCATTTGACTCAACCGCGAATGATGTGCGAGCCATCTTTATTCAGCCAGGCCATCGACATGAACGGCTTGCATACTTTGGAAACGGAAAATGGCACGCAACTCTCTCAGCCCCAGAGGGAGGTAGATATCAAGTTCAGTTCTACGTCAACGGAAAGTTGACGCCGGGTGAGACGACCTTCATCACTCTTAGACCCTCTTCAGATGGAGACTTTGTCCGCAGGGATGGACACCGTTTTAAATTGGAGTCCGGAAAGCCCTATGTGCCATTTGGCCACAATCTCGCTTGGCAGTATGGTGGCGCAGCATCTTACGGTGTTCAAGTTGCCGATATGGCAAAAGCAGGATTGAACTGGACGCGGATCTGGGCAAATCGCTGGGATACCAAGAGTCCGTTCTTGCCTCAAGACCCGGCCAAGAAGCTGGAACTCGGCTGGATGAACGAGCCTGCCTTTGAGCGATGGGATTCGATTATCAGTGACTGTGAGAAGAACAACATCAAGTTCCAATTCGTGTTGTTTCACCACGGCCTGTTCAGCACAACGACCGATCCAAATTGGGAAGAGCATCCCTGGAACGTAGCGAATGGCGGCTTTTTGGCTGATCCAACCGACTACTTTGTGAATGTCACAGCAAAAAGGCTCACCAAGAATTGGCTCCGTTATGCCGTCGCTCGGTGGGGACATTCGACCTCGGTGATGGCTTGGGAGCTATTCAACGAAGTTCAGTGGGTGGACGCGGCAAGAAAACATCCTGAGCGCCTGAAGGATGTTATTGCGTGGCATCGTGAAATGGGCGAATACGTGCGCTCCATCGATCCGTATCATCATCTCGTCACCAGCAGTTCCTCGGAGGAGATCAATCCGGAAGTGTTTGACACGATGGACTACCTTCAGCCGCACAACTATCCGCCGAATATCTTCCCGGCAATCTTGGCGAATCCAGTTCCAAAAGATCGGCCAACGTTCGTGGGAGAGTTTGGTGTCCACTTTGAAACGGTGACGGAACCGGTAGCAAAGCGAGCTCTGAGGGATGGTTTCTGGGCTGGACTCCTGTCTGGCGAAGCAGGTCCGGCTCAATACTGGTATTGGGATGAAGCCTACAAGTATCACCTTTACGATGAATATCTGCGGGAATCCAAAGTCTTGGCAAGGTCTGGATTCGCGCAAAACGCCGACGTAAAGCCGACCTCAATCAAAGTCATGGGCGGGCTCCCAAGCGACCTGACCGTAACCCCCGGGATAGGCTGGGGCACAACCACGAAGTTTGTCCACTCTCTTCCTGCCGACGCTTCAAACGGCTCTCTCCCGCAGGTTTCCAGCTTCATTCAGAGTGTCGGCAGCCACAATCGGAATCTCATGTCGGAACCGATTCGACTGCGGTTCAATGCGTCGGAAGACGGAGTCGCGAGAATCGTGATTGGTGAAATTTCAAAGGCCGGGGGGGCGATCGAGCTGAAACTGAACGGGCAAATGGCTGCGACACAAGCCTGGAAGGCTGCGACGGCGGACCACACCGTCGTCCAGGAGTTCTTGATCCCCTACTCCAAGGGGCAGAACGAATTATCAATTGACAACGTGGGCGAAGACTGGGTGAAGCTCAAAGCCGTCACCTTGCCCAAGTTGGGGGATGGCGTGATCAGCACCTGCCTGGCTTCCAACTCTTATAGCTTGATGCGCCTTCAATGGGTTGGCGGAATTGGAACGCAGCCCAAGACCGTCACGATTCCTGCCCTAAAGGATGGCGAGTACGAGATGCGCCAGTTTGATGTTCAGACGGGAGTCGAAAAGGATTCTGTGATCGAAGTTTCGAACGGTCAAATCGCCGACTACCATCCCGCTTCAACCGATGAAGGGGTCGCCCTCTTCTGGCGTAACGCTCGAAAGGTCGAATGAACAGGAGGGTCTGACCCACCTTTCTCCCATTTTGCCTTGCTGAGGCGAGCATGGATGGAACCCGCTGATTTTGAATGGCATCTGAAGTTTTGAAGGGCGCCGCCGAGTTGCCCTTCAGAGACTTTCATGAGATACAAAGCCGTTCTCCGTCAGTTGGTTTTGGCTGCTTCCACCAAGGAAATTAGCCACAGATTCGCCCATGAGCCAGTGGTCAGAGGGGAAGCGAAGTGATGACTGCAAGGGCAGTGACGTTTGAAAGTCCGGGCGTTGTCGGCTTTGAATCTGTGGAATTGCCTGTCATCGAGCACGGCGAGATGCTGATCGAAGTTGAAGCTTCCGCAGTGAGCCCTGGAACGGAGCTGCGATGCCTAGCCGGGCTGCAACCCAACTCTGTGGCGTTTCCCTTCATTCCCGGATATGCACTGTGCGGCACCATCATTTCATTGGCACGCGGTAATGCCGACGGATCGGATCACAAAGCAGATGGTCTTGCCGTCGGAACGAGGGTCGTTGCTGGCGGCACGGTTCGGGCCAGTGTCAACAGGCAGTGGGGCGGCCACATCTCACACGCGATTGCGAAGATCGAGAATGTCGTTATCGTGCCGGAAGGTTGTAAGCCTCAATCGGCGGCACTCTCCAAACTTGTAGCCATCGCCCTGAGGGGAGTCAATGTTGCGAACCCCAAGTTTGGTGACAAGGTGGTCGTAGTGGGATTGGGGCCCATCGGACTGCTTGCGGCAAGGTTGTATGGTGTGCGTGGCGCTTCCGTCCTGGGCATCGACCGTGAGGCGGCTCGAGTCGATCTAGCCGTTCGAGGGGGCCTCAAGGCAGTAGTTGCTTCGTCACCGCTGCAATCATTGGTTCACGCTCACTTTGGGCGTGGAGCCGACATTGTGGTAGACGCTACGGGTTCGTCAGATTCCCTACGTGACTCTGTTCTATGTGCTAGGGACCTGCCTTGGGGTGAAAACAGGGGTGACGGTGCCAAGCTTGTAGTCCAAGGATCCTATCCAGACATGTTCTCGGTGCCGTATCAAACGGCGTTTGAGAGGGAGCTATCTCTCCATATCCCCCGAGACTGTACTCGTGGAGACCTCCAGCACGCTGTCCACTTGGTGGCGAATGGGTTCTGCGCGGTCGATGACATGATCTCCTGGATGGGGGATCCTCATCATGCACTCGACGCCTACAACTTGCTCCGAGGAAATCCCTCAGCGATGACAGCCGTCTTCGACTGGCGAACCGAAGCCGCTCCCCATTGAAAACGAATACCAAGAGTTCGCTTTTCAATGGTGAGTGTGAGCAATCCGGGTGTGGCTGGAGATGTGTTCTTACCGATTGCGACCAGCCTATTTACTATTTGCCTTTGAGAGGAATAAGTTCTTGATTGTTGCGGTGAGCTGATCAACAGGCACTGCACGCAGGTCTACAGCGAATTTGGTCGCTTGCGTCTTAATCCGGATCGTCATATGCCGACGAAGGTAGGAGACCGCGCCCTCTGAAAGGGGAAAGCCGATCGTTTGAAGGAAATAGGCGTCTGACTGAATGAGCTTGGGATAAGGATCCTCGTCCAACGTCTCGATGGGGGCTCCGTCGGCATGAAGCGACACAACTTTATCCCAGCTCATGGCAGTGTCGTGGAGTTTGCGTCGCCATTCAACCAGTAGAGGCGATTCGAAAAGAGATTCGAACTTTGTCAGTTGGGCTTCATTCGCCTCGCACCGCATTTTGTCCCACTTGTCCGGATACGACGGAGGAGTCTCTGCTACTTTGCCGTAAGTGTAGTTATTCAAATAGCCAAAGGAAGATATCGTCAGTTCAAGCGGATGGAGATCGAGTTGTTGACGAACCTCCAAGAGGTCGATAGGATCGACCGAGTTCGCGAGGAGGAACGCCTCCCGTAAATCAGTTGTGTAACCGAGTGTCTGAGGAGCAGAAAGCTGAGTGGGAACGTACTCCGCCCACTCTGAATGAGGCTCGTATCCTTCAGGAGTTCCCGTGAGAAGCACAGCACCTGACAAGCCGGGGAGTCTGGCAAGGCTGGAAAGCGCCTTCCATCTGTCTGAGAGTTGCGGAGCGCTTTGTGCCAAGAAATTCATAGGTCTTGGATTTGCCGCAAACATCTCGTTTGAGCTTTGCACCCATTCGGAACCTTCGATCAGCAATTGAGCCTGTGCATAGGTGTCGCCTAAAATTGTCCGATCGAGTTGATCTCCTTTTCGCACCGCAACGGCAGTGAAGGGCTCCACGACGAGCTTCACCTGAATTCCTGCAGCTCCTGCTGCCCGGACTGCTGCAGCGACCGCGGCTGGCTGTGTCGTTTGAAGCCAAACTTCGGTAAACCCCTGGTCCTTCGCCAGTTGAGGCAGCTGGGAAGCAATAGCGACGTCTTCTGACTGGTAGATAAGGGCAGAACCTGGTACGCCGGCCAAGTTGGTTCTAGGTGCTTGGGATGGGCTGCGGACGGGATGGCGTTCCTTGTAGTGAGTGAACTCATTCAGGTCGCAGAGTTCGCTTTCCCAACGGAGTGCTTCATTCCCAGGGGCAACGAAGCACCAGAACACGCTGTCCCAAGGCTCTGCAACGTCTGTTCGAAGAGGCTCCGCAAAGTGTTGGTCTTTCGAATTGAGCAACTGGGACCACGCTGGCGACAGTAGGGAAGCAGGCATCGTTTTGTCGCCTTGATCAAAGTCTGTCGCCATGAACTTCTGCATGGCTTCGTTGGGTGTCAGGAGATCATCCGAGGAATAGCCGATTGATCGAACTCCTACATTGGCGGCTATCTGGCTCTTCCAAGTTTCTGACTCCTTTCGCTCACGCTGCGTCAAATTCCAGTGCCAGTAGCCGAGCTTCGTCATTTTCGTGCCGATTCCCTCGATATCGGAAGTGAGAACGAACGTGTTTCCAACCATTCTGTACGTACCTGTTAGGCACAGGGCAAGGCCTTTCAGTACGTCTCCACACCTTGCCGAGCTGCCAAGTGTCGACACCGTCTCGTATCCAAACCTCCCATCGGGAATGATGGTTCGGTGGGTCAACTGGGATGCGATTCGACAGATGTCCTTCACTGAGCTGGAAGGAGACAGTGGAAAGGGCACGTCAAAGACAGAGCTCTTGTAATCTAAATCAGACCGCTTGGCCTGATTGGGTGTCGTCTTTCGGATCTCGATACCGAAGGCAGAGTTTTTGTCTTCGGCCGCACTGTCGATCCGTGAGGAAACCTTCGTGCCTGGCTTGTGTCGATCCCAATCCTGTGCAGAGATCGCGGAAAAGCCCCCTTGACCCCCGAGCACTACGCCAAGGGTCATCTCTTTGTAGATCTTGAGCAAAACTTGCGCTTCCTCGTCATGAGTGAGCGTGGTCTCTGTCCTTGTGCCGGGAGTGCCAGAGCGATTGAAGGGGTTTTGTACCGTTGAAGTTTCGTATTTGAATTCGGACGGAAGGATGGACCGATAAACCGCCTGCTGGTCCCGGTTCAAACTTGAGAGCCCAATTCCTGTGGTACAAGCGGTCTGCCATTGAGAAGGTGTTAACGTAGAAGCAAGATAGAGGACTTTGAGATTTCTCGGCAACCCGTCATAGATGTTGGGTGACTGGCTGTAGTCTGGGTCGATTACCGTCATTTGTGCAGGCGCGACAACGTGTAGGGAGCCGCTGGACAAGATTTGAAATCCGCCGTCCATCTGGGGACGGTCTTGCGCCTGAAGGGATCGATTTGGCAGATAAAGGAGTGATCCCCTCGACTGTTCGGACCATTTATGACTGGCAACATATTCGCCGGGCGTCTTTTCGACTGCCTGAACCTGAAGGATTGCCCCTGGAGCAAGTAAGGCTAAAGCAACGCCGATGTGCATGCTCACTAGTTTCCTACTAGCCGGTGATTTTGCATAGCCCCTTGGGGCAGGTGAGGGGTCAGCGCTCTGAAGTAGGCGGCATCGATTGGACCATCTTAGAAACTTCGCGATAACGTCTGTAGATTGCGTGTGCCATTTCCAAGCCAGAAATCGGGAAGTCAGTTAGACTCCAACCATGACAGAGGCTTTGAGCATTTGAATAATCCAACTCACAAAGCCAGTGCGGCTTCAGTGCTCCTACAGGCTGTTGGCGGCGGTCTCTTGACCGCTTCGCTAGGAGGGCTACTGGGATTCGCTATTGCGTCAAACCTCTCTCAGACCGCCGGAAATTCGAACCCATCGGGAGATTTTGGCTATGGCCTTGCAGCGGGCCTTATCGTCCTCGCCAGCACAGGAATTGGCGGACTGATTGGATTGGTTTGGTTCGCAAAACTTTCCATCAACGGCAACCGCTCCAGACTTCTGGTTCCCCTTGCGGCGCTTGGCTACGTCGCGGCATTCTTGATTTTGATCAAGATCCTGTATGGCCTTTGATAGTAAGTCGCTCTTCCGACATATACGCTCGGGACATCGACATCAAGATAGGCTCTCGGGCGATGTCGCAGTATGTCCTGCTGCTATGAACCAATCGCTTGAGGCCTTTACCTGTGGATCAACTCGGAAGAGTTCCCGAACTTTGTCTGCGAACTGCCTGACGAGAGTGGGGTCACCGGAGAGGTCAAGAGCGAAGTCATGAGAGTGTTTGTTCTCGGCATGCGCCTCCCAGCAGCGAAATCTCAGGCACCAAGCCATGTCAAGCGGGTAGACCGTCCTGTGGCACCAATCTTCCGCCTGCCATGCTTTCAACAGACTCTGAGGTGAATCTAGCCACGCAGCCCAATCAGCCGCTGAAAGCTCGCTGGATGCAGTTATCAGTCCATCATGGAGGTGCCAGTCTTGGACGCTTCTGTACCCTGCGTCGGCTGATGCTATGGTTAGGTGGGAAACGGCCGCCTTGTAGCAATGCCAAAGTTGATCCAGACTAAGGCCACCGACTTCACAAGTCTCACCATGGAAGGGCGGAGTTCCTTGACACCCGGCTCTCGCCAATTCAGGAGTCATCGTGCCTACATGATAACGGAGTAGGGCTGTTCACCGAGCGCGTACAGAGGGCAAATGGAGCGAGTCAAGCTTCCCAGGAAAATGTGCCCAGTCGGACGAGGTTCAAATGAACCTCACACTAGTTGTTTCCAGCACGCTCTTTGTAGCAGGGTCTCTGAACCTGTTGGATCGATCGGCACCACAATCTGGAACATGAGCCAACGGTGTTCTCGCCACTAAAAGCTGACCTTCCGACTCAGTTTCTTCAGTCGAAAACTGATGTCAAAGAACGGACCTAAGCTGTATCATCGTCGTTAGAGGTGGATATGAGAAACTGGATCAAACTGATCGCCGACAAAGGTGCGCTAGTCCTGCTTTCGGTGCTGATTTTTTCCGCTTTGTTGGGTGCTGGACAATTTCTCTATAAGTCCGGTTTGCCATTCGCCTTCGTGTCGCTACTGGAATTTGCGGTGGTTTTTGGCGGTCTGTTTCTCGTTCAGCGCTACTTGCGTGAAGTGAAGACCCTCCCAAAATAGAGGCAAAGCCCAACGACGATCGTGTGCTCTCAAGAATCATCGAACGGGTCAGGAGGCATACGTATATAATGTCGGGATCTTATGCGCCAAGTCCTTGCATTTATCCTCTTGTTGATCTCGGTCTCAGCGTTCGCCGATGATCAGCCTGGGCACTCCAGTCACGGTTCCGCTTTTGACTCCGGGATGAGAACTCGGCCATGGGCCATGGATGGAATTGGCGAAGCTCCATTCCCCATAACCGCCAAGAATCCGGAAGTGCAAAAGTGGTTCAACCAGGGCAACGCCCTGCTTCACTCCTTTTGGTTCGAAGAGGCGGAGCGATCGTTTCGTTGGTGCCTAAAGCTCGATCCTGACTGTGCCATGGCGTACTGGAGCCTTGCTCGATGCGGCTTCAATTGGTTCGCGATGGGTGCGCCAAACTTTGATGATAAGGATTTCGATCGGTACAAGGCGTTTCTCAAGGAGGCAGTTCGAAGAGAAGACAAGGTTTCAGACCGAGAGCGAATGTACATCGAGGCATGGGCACAAGCTACCGCTCCTGGCGTGAAGGAGGGCCGCAAGGTACTCGTCGCGCAGCTTCAGAAAATTGTGATCAAATATCCCGACGACGTTGAGGCCAAGGCCCACCTTGCGCTCTTCAATATCGGCGACGGCAGCGCATTCGCTAACGAACTGCTGATCGAACAGGTGCTGGCTAAAAATTCGATGCACCCCGGCGCCCACCACGCGAGCATTCACAATTGGGACGGAGTCTCGTCAGAGCAGGCGATACGGAGCTGCGAACTATACGGAAAGTCCGCGCCCGGCATTGGCCACGCCCTTCACATGCCGGGGCACATATACACCAAGATTGGAATGTGGCACGAGGCGGCGATCGCGATGGATTCCGCGACCCGGATCGAACTCCGTTACATGAACGACCGGCTGGCTCTGCCGTTTGAAACGTGGAACTATCCGCACAACCGGAACTATCTTTGCTACATCCAGGAGCAGCTTGGCATGGCAGAAGCCTCTCTCCAAGGTTCTCGCGACATGCTCGCCGCACCGCGCGACCCGGATCTCAATTCTGAATCGGCAGGACGTGCCGTATTGGAGGGACACCAGGCTACGGTGCGCGCCCTCATCAAGTTCGAGAGATGGGACCAGATTTTGGCCAAAGGGGTCGTCGTCTGGAGTGACAAAGACGATTTCGGCAAACTTGACCAGGCATTTGCAGAGACTCTCGCTTTGAACGGCACTGGCAAACTTCGGGAAGCGAAGGAGCGATTGCTGGATGTGAAAGCCCTCCAGGTGAAACTGGCCGCAGCAAACAAGGATCCCGATAGCCCCGCGACAAAAGGGATTGCCGCTGCCGTGAGCGTCGTCGAAGGGATGGTTGCCCTGTCTGATGGACACATGCTGGAAGGGCAGAAGGCTCTGCTGGACGCCGCCGATGAGGACACCAAACACTATGGTGGCGATCCGCCCGGTCAGGCTTGGCCTGTCATTCGCCTGCTTGGCGATGACTACCGCAAGCGGGGCCAGAATCAACTCGCCATCGAGTGCTACGAGCGCGGCCTCAAGCAGGAACCAAACGACGGCTTCTCCCTCTCCGGCCTAGCCCTCGCACATTATGCGAATGGCAACAAGGAGAAAGCGACTTACTATGCGGGCCGTCTGGAATACGTCTGGTCACAGGCCGATCCCAATCTGAAATGGCTGGAAGACGTCCGAAAGCTTGGTCTGGCAACCAAGCCGATCGCTGAAACCCCGAGGCCCGAGCGAATCTATCACCCCAAAGACCTCGACAGTATGGGCCCGATGAACTGGCGTCCGTTCCAGGCGCCTGCCTTGCAGGTTTTGAATGTGAAAGGGAAGCCTGTTCAGCTCAAGGACTATGCAGGCAAGAACGTCTTGCTGGTGTTCTTCCTTGGTGATGAATGCGTGCATTGCGTCGGTCAGCTGAAATCCATCAACGACCGGAGTTCCGACTTCGAGGCGCAAGATACGGTGGTGCTGGCGGTCTGCAGTTCGACTCCCGCCAAGCTCAAAGAGTCCGCGACCCTCGGCAAAGTGAACGTAACGCTCCTATCTGACAAGGCTCACGAAAACGCTCGCAGATTTTCCTCCTACGATGATTTCGAGGAGATCGAGCTTCACTCAACGATCCTGATCGACAAGAAGGGCTGCGTCCGATGGAAGCGAACGGGTGGCGATCCCTTCACGAACATCGACTTCTTGGTGACCGAACTGCAGCGGATCAACGGATCCAAGTAGCACCGGAATGTGAACCGGAGACCAAAGGCCCGCGATGATAATTGGGTGCTCGTAGGCCGGGTGAAGAAGAGTTGCCCCACGAATGGCGTAGAGCCATTGGGGTGGCGGCTATGATCCCCATCGCCATGCGATGGTGCCAAGGAAAGGACTCGAACCTTCACGTCCTTGCGGACACTGGCACCTGAATGAAGTGGATCTACGGCGTGTGACTGTAAAGCGGTTTCGCGGCATCGCGTTCGTGCGTTATCTTCCTGCGTTATATAGACCTTTTTCTGTCAAATTTCTGCCAGCCGGGTAGCATTGAAGAGAGCGATGAGATCAAAAACAGATCGGAGCCATTGGCCGATTCAGGTGGTGTCGTCCTTTGAGCAGGCGGATGAAGTTGACTTTGCCTTTTATGAGTCATTGACCGCTCAGCAGCGCCTGGACATGATGGTTGAGCTTGTCGGCCACAATCAACATGGATTTACTACCGGATTGGAACGAATTCATCGATTGCCTAAGGGCGAATGAAGTCGACTTTATGGTCGTGGGCGCATTTGCGATGGGCTATCACAGCCTCCCCCGCACAACGGGTGACATCGATTTTTGGGTCCGTCCAACCGAGGAAAACTCTCGCCGAGTCTGGCAGGCGATCCAGGACTTCGGACTGGGGAGCATCGGCTTCGGACCTCTCGACATCGCTGAAGGCAACATGCTGATGATGGGCGTGCCTCCAGGTCGAATCGATCTGTTGCCTGTAATTTCCGGGGTTGACTTCGACGCGGCCTGGGACCGCAGAGTCTCCGGCAGGTTAGGTGGCTCGGATGTTTTCTTTTTGTCTGAAGAAGACCTCCTGACGAACAAAATTGCGTCCGGGCGAACTAAGGACCTGGCGGATGTGGAACGACTGCAACGCCGCAAACGCCAAAAGGATTAGCGCCCCCACGAATGGCGTAGAGCCAGCGATTGGTGCCCAGGAAAGGACTCGAACCTTCACGTCCTTGCGGACACTGGCACCTGAAGCCAGCGCGTCTACCAATTTCACCACCTGGGCAGGCGGATCAAAAAGATACCCGATCTGAGGGTTCGATTCAAGCCTGCGCATTCCCTCATATGAAAACCGACCGAAGCTAGGGTTGTTCCGTCAAAACTAAAACCGACCGAAGCAGGCTTGCATTATGGCGAGCGAGCGGAGGCATGAGATGAGTGTACAGAGCATAGGCGAGCTTGCTCGCTCTCG
>CAIYLG010000016.1 GCA_903927025.1 uncultured Armatimonadota bacterium | reverse complement strand
CCCAACTTCCAGGTCGCTCAGACAGGCGGCATCATGAGACTTCAGCTAGGACGACAGATCGTTATCGATCCTACAGTAGGACCTGGCGTCTATGAGAACGTGGGAACCATCACGGTGGTGCGAAACTAAGGCAGACACATCCTAGAAATGCAGACAGCCCAGGCGATTCCGCCTGGGCTGTCTTTGTTTGAAGCGTTCCGATGCATCAGGACGTTCCATTTTGTTACGCAATGGTCAGGGTTGCTGTTTTCGTGATTCCTCCCATGGTTCCGGTGATGGTTGCCGTGGTTTTCGAACTGGCCTTGGTTGTCTTGACGCTGAAGATGCCGATGGTCTTTCCTGCGCCGATGGTGACCGTGGTTGGGACCGTCACCGAAGATTCACTGCTTTGTAGCGTCACGATCAGTCCACCTGTCGGGGCAGGGCTGCTGAGGGTGACGGTTCCTGATGAGGCATTCCCCGCGGCCACCTTTGTCGGGCCGACCTTTACGGAGACGAGTGCGGGGGAGTTGATGGTAAGCGTTGCGGCAGCGGAAGTTCCGAGCCACAAGGCGGAGATGGAAGCGGTCTTCTGCGCCGAGACAGCGATCGTCTTAACGGTGACGACACCAGAAGACTTACCGGCGGGGATCGTCAAGGTTGTCGGCACCGTGACGGAGCTCAGCGTACTCGCGAGAGTCACTTTTGCTCCTCCTGCGGGAGCTACCCCGGTGAGAGAGACGGTTGCCTTTGTGGCGCTTCCTCCTTGAACCATCGCTGGGTTGAGCACCACGGATGCGACCTTGGGAGGGTTGATCGTGATTTGGGCAGTTTTGGAGACAGAGCCTAGTGTCCCGGTGATCACCGGAACGACCAGGGATGAGACCGCCACAGTTTTGACGGTGAACGTGCCGGTTGAGGCTCCAGCCGCAAATTTGACTGTTGTCGGTACTGTGGCTTGGGACTTGCTGCTGCTCAGTTTGACCGTCAATCCACCCTTTGGCGCTGGTCCAGTAAGAGTGGCTGTGCCGGTGGAAGTAACACCACCTGTAACCGAGCTTGGGCTCAGCGTCACCGAAGCTAGACTGGCAGGGTCGATGGTGACGGCTGCGTTCTGGGAAATCGAGTCGAAGGTTCCGGTGATTGTCGCGGTAATTTCGGATGCCACCACAGAGGTGGTTACCGGGAATGTCGCAGAGGATTGACCCGTTGTGACAGCCACCGACGTCGGTACGGCTGCCGCTGCGTTGTTGCTGGCAAGCTTTACAACCGTTCCGGCAGGCGCCGGGCCGGTAAGTGTCACCGAGCCAAGAGCATTATTGCCACCCGCCAGTTTGGAGGGAGTCACGGTTACGGTCGCTAAGGAAGGGGGCAGGACCAAGAGCGTTGCTGTCTCGGTAACCGTGCCAACGGTTGCAGATATTGTCGCAGATGCCTGGGCGAGAACAGGAGAGGTGTTTAGCGTCAGCGTAGTGCTCGGCATTCCCTCCGGCACAGTGACGGTTGTCGCAGTAGTGACCAGTGCGCTGCTGCTCGAAACCGTGAAGGTGGTTCCTCCTGCGGGAGCAATTCCGTTGAGATATACGGTGCCAATAGAAGGGGTTCCGCCAACCACTGATGTGGGTGTCAGGATAATGCCGGTTGGGACGGCGGGAGTAACAATGAATCCGCTTGTTGCGGAGGAGGCGGCCGCGCTCGCCTTAATCGTTAGGTGAGCGGCTGTAGAAACACCGATTGTCTTGATGGTGAAGGTAGCGGTCTTCGCGCCGCCGGCCACGGTCACGCTCGGTGGCACGATGGCAGAGGGATCACTGCTGGAGAGGGAAACAACCTCGCCTCCAACTGGCGCTGGGCTAGCTAATGTTACTGTCCCAGTAGAAGTCTCGCCGCTGACCACGGAGACAGGAGTCTCAGACAGGCTTGACACCGAAACCCCGTTCGGTCCTGTTCCAATGGCATAGAGGTTGTAGTCGTTCGAGGCAACATAGACGGTCCCATCCTGCCCGATGGCTGGGCTTGAGTAGATGCTGTTGCCGGTTGTAAAGCTCCACTGCTGAGATCCGTCGGGATTCACTGCATAGCAGTTGCCGTCCCATGAGCCGAAATAGATAGTTCCGTCCTTTCCAATCGCTGGCGAGGAAGGAATTCCGTTCAGCGTGCGGAAATACCACTTTTGGTTGCCGCTCGGGTCCAGAGCGTAAAACCACGAGTCATCGCTGCCAAAGTAGATCGTGCCATCCGAGCCAATTGCTGGAGATGACACGATCTGACCGCCGGTGGCGTACGACCACTTCAGGATTCCAGCGGAGGTCAGCGCATACAGACGGTTATCGTATGCGCCGAAGTAAATTGAGCCGTCCGATGCAATCGCCGGTGACGAAACGATAGCGCCGCCGGTGAGGTAGTGCCACTTCTCGGTTCCATCTGGGTTAACAGCGTACAGAGTCGAATCCCAAGAGCCGATGTAGATGGTGCCATCGGGGCCGATGGTTGGTGAGCACCAGCTGCTGTCCTTCATCGGGAAGCTCCACTTCTTTGTCCCGTTTGGGTTCAAAGCGTAGAGTCTGAAGTCCATGCCCGCAATGTAGATTGTGCCGTCCGGTGCGATAGCCGGTGAGGAATCAACGGTGTTGGAGGTGTAGTACTGCCACCTCATCGTGCCGTTTGAGTTGATGGCGTAGATGTAGCCATCGCGAGATCCCACATAGACGGTTCCATCGGCCGCAATCGCGGGTGTCGATTGAATGATATTGCCGGTTTGGTAGCTCCACTTCAAAGATCCGTTCGGATTAATCGCGTGAAGTTTTCCGTCGAAGGCACCAGTGTAGATCGTGCCGTCCGGGCCAATCGCCGCCGACGCAAAATCGACCATGCCTAAGTGAAAGCTCCACTTTTGCAAACCGTTCAGGCCACCGCCAACTCCTACCCCAGTGCTAAGGCTGTTGCCTCTGAATCTTGGCCAAGCGGAATTGGCCAATTGAGCCTGCGCAGTGAGCCAAATAAGGAATGTGACTAGTACGCAGGAGAGGCGGAGAACAGCGCTAAAACGGCCCCGCTGCCGTTTCGCTGCATTCTTGAGGAGCATTGCGCGATTATAACGACGGAGAAGGGTGGGCCGATGGGTATTTCGGCCGCAATTCCCTCAGCCTAGAGACTAGTCTGCCGAAAGAGTTATCATCGTCAGGCCATCCTTGGTGCGGACTGACACGAAGGCTCTCCTGCCATCTGACGAGCGGCTAGTCATGCCTGTGAACTGGTCAGGCGTGTCTACTTTCACCTCCACCAGCGGTCGGTAGTAGGTGACAACCTTCGACATTGAATCTGCGCTCGCGAGGGCTACCAGACTCGCGGGCACATCCGCTCTTGGTGGCGTGGTGGAAGCAAAGTTTGTGTGGGAGCCAGGGTAAATCAGGTTGCCGTAGGCTGTCATTAGGTCTCCGTTAGAACTCGCTACTGGCCAGCCGGGGTCGGATTCCAGGCTCGATTGCGCAGTCGAGGTATTTGTCTCAGATGGTGGCGACTCAGGCGGTACAGCGGAAGGGCTTGCCGCAACCGTGACAAAGTAAAGTTGATATCCGCGTTTTGCTTGGGTCAGGCTGAACAGCACGGTCCTTCCGTCTCCTGGACGAATGAGGCGGCCCTTCAAGGTCACACCAGAGCCAGTGGCTTCGCTCAGCATCGGGCGATAGTAACTCTCGATGGACTGTGCGTTGGCATTCGTCGTTAGAGCGACGGAAGGGTAAGTCTTACTGCCCGACAGTCCTCCAGCAATCTCAGATCCAGGATAGATGAGGTTGCCCATCAAGGGAATCAGATCAGTCTTCGCCTCTTTGATAAACGTTTGATTCTGGACCGCGATGTCTCGCTCGCTTTTACTCCGTATTGCTTCGCCGGCTTTGACATCTGCCTTGATCATGGAGCTCATTTGCGCCAGCCTTACCCCTCCAAAGATCAATGCGCCGTATCCAAAAACCGCGAATGGGAGTTGAACCCAAATCAGCTTGGGATGTTGACCCATCCATGCGAACAGTCCGTAGCCTAAGACTGCGCCGACGATGGCACCCACCAGCGTCGCCAGCCCAAACATGATCACGCCGGCGATGGCTGCTCCAGGGCTGGAACTGTTGTGAATGGAATCCCCTTGGAGGATACCAATGCCGACGAAGTAGCCGACACTTCCTCCACCGAAGCAAAAGGTGAGAGCACCGCCCAGTGTGACCAGTCCCCTTAGAACTGGATTGAGAGCCTGGGTCGGCGTTCTTCCTGAAGGCGGCGGTTGTGGCTTCACCAATTCACGCGAGCGCTCGGCCGATCATCAGCGAGCTTCCCACAGTTTATGGCAAAAGAAGATTGCCGTGTAGCACTTAAGCAATTCCCCAACAGGTGCTGGGGAATTGGTCTTATCTGAAGTCATTCCCGACTATGGGTGCTTGACGAACTGGAAGCAGCGAGCGCCCTTGTCGTTGACGATCAGTTTTCGGTCGTAGCGGAATCCATCGCGCCAGAAGTAGGCGCGTCCGAAGTAGGCGGACTTCAACTTTAGGCGCTTGTCCGACTTGTACCGGTCTGAGTTGTAATCCAGGATTGGATACGGTTCGCCCGCATCGCCGGTGAAGACGAGGGTTGGGTCGTTTTCCAAGGTTGCGACGCCACCGAATCTGGAAGCGACGGAACTGAACTCGCTGGGTATCTGAGCCTGATACTTGAACTCATCATCGTAGTAATACTTGCCTGCATTAAAGTGGTACTGACCGTTCCAGTCCGAGTGGAAGCCACGCCATGTGGTCTCATCGTATGGTCTACCAGGAATGGGACCGGATGGTTCAGTCGGAACCGATTTGTCAACTTGGACCGGCGGAGGAGTCGTCGGCATCTCAATGGGCGGTGGCAATTTCTTTGCCTTTCGGGTCTTTTTGGTGTGCGTTTTCTTCTTGTGGCTAATCTTGTGCTTCTTCGCCGGTGCCTTTTCTTTATCTTGAGCGGCAAGCGGCATCGCCACGATGCCGAAAATCAATGTGCCCGCGCAAATGCCCTTAAGCCAGTTCTTCCCGAGTTCCATATCTGCTTCTCCCTAATCCGCAAGACGCCCTTGCGGTCCGCCTTAACTGAAGGACGACGATTTGAGCCGCTGCGCTCCGCCCTTCGCTGGTTTTCGTCTCGCTTTGAAATTGACGTACGCAAGAGAACCCCAATTTTTCTCCGAGGCGCTAGAGATCAGTCGAGTAGCACCCTTTTTGAACCGCGAATTCAGATCTGCAATTTAAAGGATTTATCGCGGATACTACAAGGGTGATTCACTGACTTTCAGATGAAGGTTAGAGGAGGGGAAATGCAAACAACACTTATTAGATCAGGCGCTGTATTGACGACCTTGTCATGCTTGAGCCTTCTCGGCATGGCACAAGTCAAAGGAATTCAGCCAACCGGTAAAAAGACTGCCGACAAATTTGAGGCCCTCAGAAAGACGGCAAATACGAATGCGCGAGCGCTGGCCACGTGCGTCCAGGGGCGTGCCATTTCGACAAACAAGTACGACAACGTGCTGAGCGACTACGCCACCGATCTCGGTGGATCGATCCCAATCAATCCCTGTACCGGGACACGAACTGGCTACACCATGGTGGTCTTCGACCACGGCCAGCAAGCTAAGGTCGCTGCTACTGCTGGCAATCGCTGCGGGAAGTGGGTTCCTCAAGTGTTTCGACTGACCCTGTAGCGCCGTTGTTGGCTGCACCATCCGCACGACAGATCTCTAACTCCCGTTGGCATCCCATGGATGCCAACGGGAGTTTTTTGTCTTTAGAGGGTTGCTGGAGTCAGACTATTTTTTGGTCTGGTCGCCGAGGGTTCGCTTGGAAACATGGACCACTCGCTCGCGCCACTATCAGCGAGCCTTTGCCGAAAGAATTGCACTGTTTTGATCTTCGGCCTGCAAAGAAAAATATTGTTCTTGGCAATCTGAAGGATGAATAGTATAGTGGTTTGGTAGCTTATTCTGAAAAGGGCAGTTTATGACCTCTCTAGCCACTCCAATCTCCCAAGCCAAATTGTCTGTCACTCATTCACGGTTTACGGTCGCCGAACTTATCCAGAGTGTGAACTTGGCGGTTGAGCAGGATGGTGTTGAGGGTGTCGCTAGGGTGCTGGAGCACGCTATTGCAGAGCATCCTCAGTTCCTGCCCAATCGGTTCCTGGTCCCTAAAGTGGATGGGTATGCCAGACGGGAGATCTACTCGGATCCTCAAGGGCGTTTCTCCATCTTGGTCATGGTTTGGGCACCAGGACAGGGAACGCTCCTGCATGACCATGGCGGACTTTGGGTTGTCGAGGCCGTTTACCAGGGACTGATCAACATCACCAACTACGAGCACGTGGGCGTCGAAAACGATCTCCACCAGTTCAAAGAGATCGAGTCCCGACTCGACGATCACGGCGTTTCTGGCAACCGAGTTCCGCCCGACGAGTACCACCTGCTTCGAAATGCAGGAAACGTCCCGGCGGTGACGATTCACGTCTTTGGCGGAATCCTTAAAGAGTGCAACGTATTCGAGCCAGTTGAGGGTGGGTTCAGGAAGCTGCACAAATTGATGCAGGTCGATTGACTGCATGGGGTGTAGCCTGCTCCCCGAGTTTTCAAGACGGGGTCCGTTGGCAAGGCTACAGATTCATGGCATAAGCACCTGAATTGAAAATCTAGGTGCTTGAACGAAGAACCCTGAATTCCCAGGATCGCTGATCAGGGCGGCAAAAAATCGAGCAGATTTGCGATTGGAGGCTTAAAATCATTCGATCGAAACTCGACTTTCAGTGCGTCAGTAAGTTGTTCACTGAGAAGTCGTGCACATTGCAACTATAGAGCATCAGTGGCTTGCCGTGTGGTCATGTGCGTCGGCCTGTTTCTTGGGGTGTTTGGGAGTTGCTTGGGACAGTCGATTCACGAAGAGGGCGGAACGGCGAACCCGTTCATCCGGGCGATTAAGGATGCGTCTGGGGAATATGCCGGTACGTTTCCGGTGCTCTCTGCGGCCGAGCCGGACGGTTGCCTTGTGGTCGCGAGTGGAGACTTCCACAACTCTGACATCACGATCATTGTTGAGAAAAGTCGGCTTGATGACCTCAAGCCGAAAGTGTTGGAACTGCTCAAGCGGCTTGGGCTTCCCAACACATACGTTCGTGCCCGGCGGGGCCGAGTAATAGGGTCATTTGACCTTGAATTCAACAAGTACATCCGGCAAAACGGGAATCACTCAGATTCCACGATTCCCCTGGGAGCCATTGTCGACATCGTGAAGGATTGGGGAATGCCTCGGCCGATGGGTGTTGGCATTCGCGGAGACAAGAATTGGAGCGTGAACTTCAAGGGAGAAGACCTGCAGACCATGAAGCTCCTGTCGCCGAAGGATGTCTCACCCACCGACGTCGTTAAGGTCTCTGCCGATCGACATTGGTATGGCCTGTTGGCGGCAATTGTCTTGGTGGGTGTTTTCGGCTTTGCAATGGCAACTCTAGCTAAGCAGGCGATTCTGGGCAAACCTCTCAACCAGACGTTGACGCCACCGCCGCCCCAAACCCTAGTCGAGGCGCAGACTCGATACGATGCGCGCAATACCAAGAAGTCCGTTCCTCGGCCCTTCTTTGTCTTGGCTGTGACGGGTGGAATGGTGGCCCAGATGCCCGCCCTTATGCGAGATGCGTTCAATTGGATGCCTGCCCCAAACAGGTGGATGCCCTGGTTCGTGACTGCGATGTTCAGCTTGATGTTGGCGAGCATCGCGGGTCCTCGCTTCCGGAACAGATCGGGTCCTAAGATTCCCATGCCCAGACAGCTCAAGATTTTGGGTTTGCTGATGGTCCCGGTTTTTCTGCTCACAAATATCCTGTTCGTCCAGATGTTTGCGCCTCAGGTGATGTACGGTTTGCCAGTGCCAGTTATCCGTGTGATCGTCTGGACGATAGGGCTCAGCCCGATTGCGGGCATCATCATTTATTGCTTTACAGCGGGCAGAAAGTCTTCTGTTGTGTTGGGTCCTGGAGATGTCGATTACGATGCCGCTGTTGAATTGGCTGACAAGGGGAACATCAATTTTCGCCGAGTGATTGTCCTGAAGTCCTCAACGACCACCAATGCCTTTGCGAGGCTCGATGGCACTCTTGCGCTTACCCAAGGGGCGCGGCAAAAGCTTTCTGACTCGGATCGTCGCTGCATTATTGCCCACGAATTGGGACACGTAAAGGGTCGCCACGTACCGTATCAAGTTGTCCTCAGCGTTGGCATTTGGGCAATATTCTTTTGGCTCCAAGCATGCATTTCTGCATTGAAGCTTCCGGAGGCGATTGCTGGTGCAAGCCGACTCCTCACTTCGCCGATTCTTTTTATCCCAATTCTGATGATCGTTCGCTCGCCGTTTCAGCGAAAGGCAGAGTTCGCCGCTGACAAGTACGCCTTGGAGGTCATTGGCAACTTCACTGACGTCGCGGTGGCTCTCTCGAAAGTCCATCTGCAAAATGCGTCGCCCCACACCTTCACCAAGTTCCACGAATCCATCGCCAGCCACCCATCGCTGGTCAAACGCCTGAATGCTCTCCGCGATACAGCAATACAGATGGGCCATTCCGTTCCAGAAGAAGAGGTTCAGAGAATTATCGAGACTCTGACGATTGAGGCGGCACCCACAGTAGTCCCCAGCATGTAGGATCAGTGCCCGGCAATTCCTGGAGATGCCTACCATGTGGCGAATCCTTGCTTTAGGATAGAGTCCAATCATGTGGCTCTTCCATTTTTTTGCCTTGGTGTGTTTGGTCTCCATGACTGCCGCGAACACCAAGACAACGTCGGCTCTCAGTGCGCAGAACCTGAGATGTGAGAACAAGGTTGAGCCGCTTGGCATAGGCACACCCGAGCCACGGCTCAGTTGGACTTTTGCATCATCGGTCGGTGGTCGATCAGTGAGTCAGGCTGCCTACCGGATTCTAGTCGCCAGTTCAGCCGATCTTCTCGCCCACAACACTGGCGACCTGTGGGACAGCGGCAAGGTGGATAGTGCTTTGCAGAACAATATTCCGTACAAGGGAGTCGGCCTCAAGTCATCCCAAACATGCTTATGGAAGGTCCAGGTCTGGAGCCTAGATGGCGTCGCAACCTGGAGTCGAGCTTCCCATTGGGAGATCGGGCTGGTCCGACCGGAGGACTGGACGGGGAAGTGGATCAACGATGGGAGAAAGAGCCCAAGTGCGGATGCAGACTTCTACAAAGACGATCCCGCGCCAATGTTCCGAAAGGAGTTCAACCTCAAGGGAAAGGTCAGGCGCGCGCGCCTCTACATGGCCGGGATCGGATACTCAGAAGCCAGTTTGAACGGAAGCCGCATCGGGGACCATGTGCTGGAACCTGGCTGGACGAAGTTTGACAAGAGGGTGCTCTACAGCGTCTATGACGTCACTCACCAACTCGCTGCCAATGGCAACTGCCTCGGGATTCACCTCGGCAACGGCTGGTACAACCCGTTGCCGCTTAAGCTCTTTGGCGCATTCAACCTTCGCGAGCATCTGGCGGTTGGGCGACCGAGGGTCCTTGCTCAATTGAGAGTTGAATATGCGGACGGATCTGTCGACACCGTTTCTACTGACGAGACCTGGAAAGTCGGAACCAGTTCCATTTTGGGGAACAACACGTATTTGGGTGAGGTCACGGATGCTCGTAAGGAGCCGTTTGGCTGGGACAAACCTGGTTTCGATGCCTCAGGCTGGGGCACTCCGGGCATCGCCGAAGAACCCATTGGAGCGCTCAAGTCGCCCAAGCAACCTCCCATTCGAGTGACCGCTACTTGGAATTCGGTCAAGGTCACTCAGCCTCATCCCGGGGTCTTCGTCTATGACATGGGGGTTAACTTTGCCGGCTGGGCGCGGCTTAAGCTGAATGTGGCGGCCGGGACCACTCTTCACCTCCGGTACGGCGAACTGCTCAACCATGACGGCACGTTGAACCCGATGACCAGCGTGGCTGGCCAGATCAAGGGAACGCGGCAGGGAACCTCTGAGAGCATCGGCGGGCCGGGTGCACCCAAGATTGCATGGCAGGCGGACACGTACATCGCGAAGGGTGGGCAGGAGACTTACACCCCGCAATTCACGTTTCACGCCTTCCGATATCTGGAGGTCACGGGCTTGACCTCGGCGCTTCCACTGGACCATGTCATCGCGCTTCGACTCAACTCCGACGTCGAGCCTACTGGCTCATTTGAGTGTTCCAACCCGCTGCTCAACACCATCCAGGAGATCTGCATCCGGACGTTTAAGTCGAACATCTTTAGCGTCCAGTCCGACTGTCCACATCGGGAGCGCCTCGGTTATGGCGGCGATATTGTGGCCACTTCAGAAGCGTTCATGAGCAACTTTGATATGTCCGGCTTCTATACAAAGGCGGTTGAAGATTGGTCAGACAATGCCCTGCCCGATGGGATGTTCACGGATACTGCGCCTTCGGTTGGGATCCAATACTGCGGCGTGATCTGGGCGATGGCGCATCCGCTTTTAGTGGATCAGCTTCATCGGTACTACGGGGATCAGTTGATTTCGGAGCAGGAGTATGTCGCCGCTAAAAAGTGGATACAACTGGTCGAGAACCAGTATCCAGACGGCATCGTGACAGACGGCCTCAGCGACCATGAGAGCCTCGTGCCGACTCCTTCTCCAGAGTATGTGACTCCGATGTACTTTGCAAGCGCCAAGATCATGGCCTCCCTCGCGAGCCGACTCTCATTGAAGGATGACGAAGCTCATTTCCTGGAACTCGCCGAAAAGATCAGCAAGGCCTACCAGGCTAAGTTCGTCGATGCTGTTTCCGGCAAGGTTGGTACGGGAAGCCAAGCGTGTCAGGCGATTGCTCTCTACACCCATATCATCAGTGACGAGGTTCGTCAGAAGGCAATGGCTTACCTACTGAGCGATATCGAGCTTCACCATGGTCATCTCAACACCGGCATATTGGGCACCAAATGCATGTTGGATGTGCTGTCTCGGGAGGGTCGCGCCGACGTTGCCTATCGAATTGCCACTCAAACCGACTTTCCAAGCTGGGGGTGGATGCTCAAGAATGGGGCGACAACCCTATGGGAGCACTGGGAGTTCAGCGACAACACGTACTCCCACAACCACCCTATGTTCGGGTCTGTGAGCCAGTGGATGATCCAGTGGCTGGGTGGCATTCACCCCGCGCCGTCGGCGGATGGCTTTGATCAGATCATCGTCAACCCCCAAACACCAGCGGGCCTCGAATGGGTGAAGTGCAGCTATAACAGCATCCGTGGAAAGATCGTCAGCAACTGGTCTCGGCATGGCGACCAGATCAAGTTCGAGATCGAAATTCCGGTCAACTCGACTGCCCTAGTCAGTCTGTCGGCGAAGACCTTGGAGAGCGTGAAGGAGGGTGGAGTTTCTCTCTCGAAGGTAACTGGCGTGAGCGGTGCCAGGCTAGTGAATGGAAGAGCGGAATTCACTCTTGGCTCGGGCAACTATAGATTTATGTCTACGGAAAGGTGATAACCCAGAGAAAGCTTTAAGCTCAGCTAGTCTTTGAACTTGGCCGAGACGTGGAATGCACTTTTGTGGCCTGCTCCGATGGCTTCACAAAAAGCGATTGAACCCATTTCGCGGACTTCCGAATGGGCTGCATCCACTGGCTTGGGGTTCCGCAGCTTTCGCATCCGAGCAGTGGGCGTGATTTCGAGAGGATTATGTACGCGCCATTCAGAAGCCACTGAAACGGTCGATGGCCAAACACGCCCACACGGAAGCTCCAGGCGAACCACCGGCAATTGGGCAGGTTCCTCAGCACTTCGGCGACCGCTTCTCCTCCCTGTTTCATGGACCCATCCGGCATCAACAGGTGGATCACTGCATACGCATCCCATATATTCAGGCTTGCATTCAGAGATCGAAGCTCGTCGGGGTCGTTGCCAATCGGTCGCTCCACGATGTTGGATTCACCCGCTCGATTCTTTGCGGAGCGCTGAACCCACAGAGCGATTCGGCGACAGACTGCGCACTGGCCGTCAAACAGCAGCGTGGGCTTGGTCAAAGGCAGAAGATCGCTCATGAGTGATAGGGTTGGGTGACTGCGGCGGTTAGGCTCGACAGAGTTGGGTCGGGTCCTTCGACTCTTCCAACCTCGGCTCCATCCAGAAACATCACGAAGGTTGGTGTTCCTTCGATGTGGTAGCTCAGTTCGAGATCGGAATCGATGGCGACATTGACCCGGTAGTAGTTTTGGGTTGCCGCCATCGTTCGGGCGACTTCCTGAAAGATAGGCTCAATGGCATGGCAATGGGAGCAGCCATAGGACATAAATTCGACCACCGTTTCTCCGCTTGCATTCAGCACCAGCGTCTCAAATGTATCTGCAGTAACGGTTGAAACGATGTCTTGCCCGAGTTCGTGAGTTTTTGTCGCCATGATTTGTCCGAGGGCCGGGAATCCCAAGTGGGGACACCTGACATCCTCACCAGTGTTCTCTGATTCGGCTCCGCCGGGATAGTCGGCTTTATCGCCGCCGGTGGAACGGCTGTCGGTTGAGTACCGGACAGATTTTGGATTGGAGGGAATGGCGCTTAGGCGTTACGAGCGAGCCACAGCAAGGCGACGAGCGTTTTTGCGTCGGCGATCTGGCCACTTTTGATCATCCCCATCACCTGTGCGACGGGTAGGCGATGGACGCGGATGTCCTCGTTTTCATCGGCCAGTCCTGCGTACTCTTTGATGTCCAGCCCGTTCGGGTAGGGAGCGTAAAAGAGGTGAAGGCGCTCCGAACATGCGCCGGGGGAGAGGTAGAAGGTGGAGATATGCTCCAGTTCAGCGGGCTGCGCGCCGGTTTCCTCTGTAATCTCACGGTGGGCAGTGCTCTCGGGTGAGTCGCTGCCTTCGATGACACCTGCCGGGATCTCTAGCAACATGCCGTGCCCAGAGGGAAGGGTCGCCACCCGGACTTGCTCAACTAGGATCACTTCATTGGATGGGATGTCGTGGAGCAGCATTCCCACGCTGGCCCCTCGCTCAAAAACGATCCGCTCAATGGGGTCAGAGATGGAGCCATTGAACTTTCGGTAAGTGAATCGGACATTGACCCACTTGAAGAATCCTTTCCGGAAGAGCTCCTCTTGCGCAAGCACCCGCACCCTAGGTTCGTCATTCACAACAACCTTATACCGTGGGGAGGCATTTCTAAAGTGGCCAGGTGACAGCCAGTCAAGAGTTAGGCAACGGTATCTGGACTTTGCTCTAAGGCCGCTTCCGGTAAAGGAGCCGAGCGGGGAGACTGATAGGTGTTCCCGAGAACGTCCAAAAGACTCAGCAACCCGGCATAGTTCTTGCCCCGGCAGGTGGGTGAGTGGTGGAGCCGGTGGACGTTGGGGCTGGAGATGACCTTGGAGAACCAGCCCCAATCCAGGTTGAGGTTGGAGTGAAGCATTACCGTGTAGAGGCGCTCCAACAAGATAAAGAGGGCAATGGACCGCAGATCGATGCCCAGGAGCATCGCGGGGAGGTTCGC
This sequence comes from uncultured Armatimonadota bacterium, assembly GCA_903927025.1. GTDB lineage: Bacteria > Armatimonadota > Fimbriimonadia > Fimbriimonadales > Fimbriimonadaceae > Fimbriimonas. Next base: position 56,968 of record CAIYLG010000016.1, on the reverse strand, counting down.
CCCGACGATGGTGAGGAAGAAATCGACCGGGTGCTGCCGGGAACTTGCGCTCCAAGTCATGTCGACAAGCGTATGATGCACGCGATGGAACTTCCAAAGGAAGGGCCATCGGTGAGAGAGACGATGAACTGAGTAGACCCACAGCTCTGCCATGAGCAAGGCGGCAGTGGCCTGTAGCCAAAACGGCTGCCGTGTTGCGAATTGGCTCCATGCCTGCGGCAACAAACCTCTGAAGAGAAAGGCGAGTTCGTAGAGGATTCCCGCCCCAATCCAGAGTCCATAGGATTGATAGAACCACATGTAGGCGAGGTCTTTGAACCTTGGCCGCGCCGACCTGTCGCCATCCAAGAGCTCTTCAAGTGGCCAGAAGATCAGCGCACTAATGGCGACAAAGACAGTTCCGCTGGCGAACACTCCCAGCGACAGCCTCAGCATCTCCTGTGAATTCATTATTAAGTGCGGGCAACGAGGTGTTCGCTGCCCGACGATTCACCGGTCAGTAGCCTGCAACGGCGCCACCGATGGGGCCGGTAATGAATCCGGGCACGGTTGCCGCCAAGGCAACGACCCCAAGGACTGAAAGAACAACGATGACGAGGAGGCGATTTCGCACGCTCGGACTGCGTTTGGGAGAGTCGTTCATATTCCAAATGACGTCGGCTGGCATCCGTTCGTTCAGCAAATGTATTGACCTGGCGGCTTTGAACAATTGAAGGACTAGTGAACTCGGTGGTGCGAATCAGATCGACCGAGCTCTGGCTAATAGGAGGAGTTTTTATGTGCCTGCCTGAGCGCAGTTGTGCGTGGTTTATCTGAGCGAGGTGTATATCGGCATTCTTAAGCTATTCCAACCCCTTCGGTGCTCGATTTTGTTGTATGGTCAATGGGTTAAGGGTAGCCGTTCGATGTTGAGCAATAGAATGATCGGTAGTTGGGCCATGCGATTGACTGTCCTTGTGGGCCTCCTCTGGATCATCCTGGGCTGCGGTGGAGGCGGCGGAGGTGGCAAATCTGCTTCGCCCACGCCGGTTAATTCCTCCGTCTCGGTCGCCTGGCCGGTGCGTTCAAAGAGCATTATTGCGCCCTCGTCCGGCCTTTCTGTGAAGTTCCTACTGCACGATCCGACGGGCAAGCAAACGGATGTCTCGTGGATTGGGAACCGGTCCACAAATGTGCTCGCCCACACGGAAACCTATGCGTCGATGACCACCCTTCTGCCCGGGAAATTTGTCCTTTCTGGCGTGTTTTACGCATCCGCTGATGCCGTAGGGGTCGCGGTTGCCACCTTTGGAGCGAATGTTTCCGTTACGTCGCGCGGAACCGTAGCGGATGCGAACGGTTCGCCGTTGACCCCCATTCAGTTCACTGGATCGATTCATTCGGTTGTCGTTGCGGCAAGTCAAATTGTGACCGTCGGCTCGAACACCACGCAACTTGCCGCATCTGCGCTCGATGCGAACGGCAGCATTGTCGCGATTTCGCCCGGGTCGTATCAATTCGCAATTGCTTCAGGTCGAGCCTTTCTTAGCCTGACCCCTGCTGGGGTAGCCAGCGGATTGGCGAAGGGAACTGCCAACGTGACCGTCACGGTTGACGGTCTGACATCTGCACCAACTTCTGTCTCTGTCGTAGGGTCGACAACAACATCTGTTTCGGTCGCCTGGCCGGAGCGTAGCCGCAGCATCAACGGACCTTCTTCTGCGCTTTCTGTGAAGCTTCTGCTTCACGACCCGAGTGGCGTGCAGAATGACTTCACTTGGACCGGAAATCGCTCGACTGACCTCTCCGCTCATACTGAGACCTACCAGACGCCGACCCAGTGCATTCCTGGCACGTACGGCCTCTCCGGCACCTTCTATTCCACGGCAAGCCTGTCCGGCATTATCGTTGCGAACTTCAGCGTCAACGTGGCAGTTCAGCAGGATGGGACACTGACGAACCCAGATGGAAGCACGCTCGGCACTGTGCAGTTTATTGGCTTGGTCAAAAGCGTTGTGGTCCCAAGCGGGCAGTCGGTCTTGCTCGGCTCAACGACAACGCAGCTCAGCGTCGGTGCTCTCGACGTGAACGGTTCGCCGCTTGCCGTGTCGCCCGGCTCCTTTATCTTTAGCGTCACCGGCGGTGCGTCCAACCTTTCGATAACCAAGAGCGGCGTTGCACACGGACTACATTTGGGGTCCGCAACAGTGCAGGCAACCGTCGATGGGCTCGTGAGCTCGCCTACAGCTGTCACTGTCTACACGCAGCAGAACGGCATCCAGACTTACAATCTCGACTCGAACGACATCTGTTACGATGCTGCGAGAAACCTGCTGTACGTTAGCACCGCTTCTGATTCACCCATCGACCCTTCGGAGGTCGTCCTGATCGACCTGACGACCAATCAGATTACGAATCAGTTCTCGATTGGTCGGGTTCCGACTGCCTTGGCGCTCTCTGGTGACGGAAACCACCTGTTCATTGGAAGCGACTCCGGCATCATCACGCGAGTCAACCTGACCACCTTGGCAACCGACGCAACCGTCAACGTGTACACCACCGTGCAGAACATCGGCGGGCAGCTCATCACGAAGCTGTTCACTTTGCCGGGCACCACGGATAGCTTCATCGTCTTGACGGTGGACTCGAACTACAGCCCTCGCCCCAACAACCTCGCGATCATTGACAGCGGCGTGGCGAGACCCAATATGGCGTCCCTCGGCCCGCAGGTGTCCGTTGATAGTTCTGGGTCACAAGCTTTTGGCACAGACGACTACATCACGCCAAACGGGTACAGCAGCGCCACCATCAACGCGCAGGGCTTTACCGGCGCGGCGGGAGGTTCGCTTGGATCCTTGGGTGCCAGCACGACGGTTTGTTGGACGCCTTACGGTGTTGCCGCCGCTGGCTACCTCGGAATGCCGGTCATGTCTGCCACAACAGGTAGTCAGATCGGCAATATCCCCAACCTTCCCGGCTATAAGCAAATGGCCTGGGAGCCAGGAACCAGCAAGGTGTTTTACGCCTACTGGAACGTGGGAGCAGACCCTTACCTTCAGATTCAGACCGGAGATATCAACGCGCTGACAACCGTTGGCAGTCCCTATTCGCTAGGGAATCCCGCTGGCGGTGTGGGCAGGATCATTTACGCGGGCCTCAACCGCGCCGCGATTCGGATGTTTGGCAGCAGTGCGAATACGGTGATCGTCGCTGGCGGATTGCCCTAAATCCCCTGGCTCGGGCACACTATGCCTAGAAACATGAAGAAAGGCTATTGGATTGTTGAGTACCACTCCATAACTGATGAAGACGCTATCAAGGCTTACGCGGCTCTGGCGCTGCCGGCGATAGAAGCGCACGGAGGCCATGCACTTGTGCGTACGGCGGACGCAATCGAACCACGCGAGGCAGGGCTCAAGCAGCGGACCGTCGTGATTGAGTTTGAGAGTTTCGCTCGGGCGATTGAAACGTATGAGAGTGCAGCCTATAAGCAGGCACTTGCGGCCTTGGGCTCCGCGGCTGAGCGGGACTTCCGGATTGTTGAAGGCGTTTAGAGCCGCTACGAGCAGCGTGTCCGAGGGCCTTTCATCCGCGAGCACCGCTCACCGTTCCAGACTTTGACTGTGCAGGCCGGTGACAAAACATGCTTTCCATCGATCCCGCAACAACCGAGGACGCAACAGCGATTTGGGGATTCCTTCAGCGATTCGCGACATCCTATGCCCCCTCACGTGAGGCGTTTGGTCGCAACTATCCTCGGCTGTTGGAGGGTGAAGACAGCGACATTCTTGTTGCCCGGCGCTCCGGAATTGCGGTGGGCTACCTGCTCGCCCACAGATCGCTCACGTTGTTCGCAGGAGGTCCAATCCTTGAGATTATCGAGCTCTACGTCGATGAAGCCCATCGCGGTGAAGGGATCGGCCGGGCCCTGGTCCAGGCAGTTCTGGATCGCGCTTGGGCGGCCGGTTGTGTCGAGGCGGTAGTACCCACCCGACGAGCAGAGGAGTTCTACGAAGCCCTGGGGTTCCAGCCGTCCGCAACCTATCTTAAACTCCGTTTATTGGGTGGAGGCGAGAGCGATTGAATAGCCGCCACTGAACGAATTCATCCGGACCCTGACCTAGGCTTGATTCTTACGCTTTGCGAATTCCAGCGTCGCAAAGAAGGGCCCATCGTGGGTCGGGATTCAGTAGTTCTTCTCGTCGTAGCCTGGGAAGCAGTCTTGTTTGATACGAACACCAAGCTTGCTCAGATCGGCTCCGACCTTCTCGACCATGGGTTCTGCGCCCGAGATGTATACAAGCTGTTTTGCAGCTTGTGGCGCGTGTTTAAGAATCGATTGGGCAGAGACATCCTCGCCGATAATGACTTCCAAGTGCAGGTCCGAATGTTTTTCGCGAAGGGCTTCTAACTCTGCCTTAAATGCAACGTCCTCGTCGCGGTTGAAGTACAAGAGCGTCGCATTGAGCCGTTTTCCTTCCGCCTGACGGGACACCAAGATGCTTCGGAACGGCGTGATGCCGATTCCGCCCGCGACCAACACGACGGGCTCTCCCGCGGACTCCTCCCAAGTGAAGTCACCTTCCAAGCCATGGGCTTGTATTTCGTTCCCTGGTTCCATCGCTGCGAGGGCTTGTTTGAACTTGCTCTGCGAGACGCGCGTCGAGATGTGAATATTCCCCTCGCTTGGCGAGGAGGAGATAGTAAACCATCTTACGCTCTCCTTCTCATCCGATCCCAGTTGAGGCAACCGGTATGCCTGGGCTTGGCCAGCTAACCATGTAATTCCGCCGGTTTCAAAGACAAAGGTTTGAACATTGCCAACTTCACCGTGTGACGAAATGAGCTTCAGCGAAGAGATCGTCTCCACTTTTGCCACATTCGAATCCATCAAAGGTTGCGCCTGCCTCGCCAATACCAGCCGCCGCCACCGAACAAGAACACCACAAGCAGTACGATCAGAATTGTTTCCATTGCTTCCACCTGAACCATGTGAGCCCCCGACAATTCGTTTGCAAATTGTCACAGTTCGTTTAGTTCGGAGGTTAGACCTGGAGTGTGGAGTGATGTTCCGCAGAGCCTATAAAAGTTTGATTCGCCAAACGCGAATACCTTCTTTCTCCCCTGTTGGGTTAGGGAGAGTAAAGCACGTGCAGCCGTTCCAAACTCGCGCCAGTTCCACCTAGTGCAAACCGCCCCCCTGCTAACCTGTTTCCACCAAGCTCGTTCCCCACAACCGGGCGATTTGGTTTCCATCCCGATCAAAGGCCAGAACGGTTTCGCCGCCCAAAAGCACGTAGGTGATATCTCCGACAACGGCGATTTGCTGGACCTGATGGGAGCCATCCACCATGATCGTTGACAACGCGCCTTCGGAGGTCGCTCTCAGGATCTTTACCTGGTTGCCCTCCATGCCCCCCTTGACCGCGACGATGCCGGTTTGAGGATCAAAGCCGCCAAGCGCACTCGCGCCGTGGCCCCCGAATAGCTCCCACCAATTTGTGGGACTGTCTGAGCCCAGCAGTTTCGTCCCGACCTGCGCCGCAAACACGCCGACCCTCGCATAGGTGAAACCTTCAAGCGTGCTGAGGTCTCCGTTGGAGGTCTCGAACGTCTTGGTCCACTTGCTAAAGTCCTCTCCGGCAACGTAGCAATTGAAATCTGTCGAGCCTCGGCGACTTAGCATCGCCACATGTCCGCCGATATAGGCTGCGTCTACGATGACAAAGTTAGGCGGCGGCGAAATCGTGGTTACCTTTGAGTCCTTCAGCATTCGGGCAAAGTTATAGACAATCCACTTTTGTGTGGCGCCATCTTGGTAGCTCCCGATAACCTCGCTGAGATCGTTCTTCACAATGGCGCGTTCCAAGTGATAACCGCCGACTGAGATCTCATGAAGTTTCTTGGGCTTGGCATCAACCGACCATTCGGTGAGTGCGGTGAAGTTCGGTGCAAAGCCCACGCTGTCGATCCCGTTGGAATCGATTACGCCGGAGTCACCGGTATGCGTCATCTGCCGGAGAATCCAGATCCCACCGAAAGCTTGGCTGAGTGCCACTGTCCAGATCGCACCTGCGAGAAATAACCGAGAGAACGTCTTGACCATAAGGCGAGTATGGGTGGCCCCGCTGCTCGGCTTTCCGATGCAAGTGAAAACTGTATGAATAGTGGACAGGCGGAAGTGCTTCCTAGGGGACAAACAGGCAAACCATGCGGCTATGCCTTGTCTGCGGCTCGTTGCCACGAAATTGGTTTTGCGTACGAAGAAATCGCCTCACCCTGAAACAAATGGTTTGCCGGAAACCTTCTATATACTTAGGGCACGGTGAAGTTGACAGGTTTCGGGATTTGACTCGAACTCTTTTGCTGTCGCTGATCCCTGGAGGCACATTTTGAAAATCGAAGGCAAAGCAAAGGCGCTGGCCATCTATGTGGGCGAGTTCGATCATTGGCAGGGAAAACCGCTTTACGCTGCCATTGTTGAAAAGGCACGTGAGCGCGGACTTGCGGGAGCAAGCGCAACCAGAGGGATGATGGGCTTTGGCGCCAACAGCCGAATCCACACGACTGCGATTTTTCGCAATTCGGAGGACCTGCCGGTTGTGATCCAAATATTCGACTCCCCAGAGCGGATCGATCTGTTCCTCGCTGATCTGGAGGCGATGGCAGTGGAAGGACTTGTCGTCACTTGGGATGTCAATGTCGAGAGGTACGTTCAGCCTAAAAAGGACAATCAGGTTGGGACTCACGGCTAGTGCTCGCTTGATCGGTTGATCAACCTTGCGCCGTACGTCAAAAGGCTCCGGAGAGGATGTAGATTCCCAGCGCGATCAGCACGACGGGCATCAAACGATGTCCCCATTTGCTCAGCAAGTTGGCCACGATCCGGTGACTTGCCAACACGGTTGCAACGGCACACCAGACGGCCGTCATCACAAAGAAGACAATCAGAATTAATGGCAGGGCTAACTGTCCTGCCTTGGCAAGTAGTGGGATGAAGACGGCGAAGTCGTCAGTTCCATTCACGATCGTCAGCGTCGCGACGGTCAGGATTTTGGATGTATGCCGACCGGATGCCAACTCTTCCTCATCACCGTTCTCGGGCCTCCAAAGTCGATGGAGTCCCAGCAATATTGGAGCGATGCCCAGGAACGCCAAGTAATGGCCGGAGATGCGTATCGCGAGTGCTGCGCAACCGGCGCTCACAAGCGCAAGTGCTCCAAATCCAAGGAATTGACCGGCGTAAACGTGCCCAGGTTTTAACTTGGGATCGCCAAGCCAAGCGACAAGCAGGAAGAGGTCATCAAGGTTCGCCGACGCAAATGCCGCAATAGCCGCGATGACCCACTGAAGCATCTATGAAGTTATACGGGGTCTAGTCGTGTCAGGGCAACCAACCCTAAGCATTTCAACCAGATGTTCCTTCCTTTCGCTCGCCGAGAGGAAGGGCTAGGGATGGAGAGCCGAGCCGTCTAGGCTCGGGAGCATGTGGATAACCTTGGAGTTTGAGCGCGAACGAGTTAGTCGTGTGCGCCCCGACGAGTCGGGGCTCTCCATCCCCCGCCTTCCTCTCGCACGGGCGAAAGGAAGGCGGGGGATGACTCTTAAAGGGGGGCCTTGTTCTAGACAACCAATTAGCTAAGCCGCGTCAATCGGTCTGAGCTCCGCTCCTTACGGTCTTGGGGACCGCTGGATACTTTTGCGCCATCAGCAGGTAGAGCACGGGTAGGACGAATAGGGTGCCAATGATCACGTCTGTGACCATTCCGCCGATAATGGCGACGGCCAGCGGTTTCTGAACGTCCGACCCGATTCCCGTCGAGATTGCCGCTGGGATGAGTCCGACGGTTGCGAGTAGGGCCGTCATCAGGATTGGCCTTAGTCGGGAGGCGGCGCCATCCAGTACGGAGTTGAACACGTCTTCTCCCTGAAGGCACAGGTGGTCGATCTGGGATACCTTGATCACCGCGTTCTGCACGGCGACGCCGAACAGGGCGATAAACCCAACCGCGGCTGAGACCGACAGGTGGTAGCCACCCGAATACAGGAGGAACACTCCTCCGGATACCGCGATCGGAACGTTCATCATGACGATGAAGGTTCGCGAAGCCCGGCCGAACAGGATGTAGAGGATGAGGCAGACAACGGCAAAGGTGATCGGAATGATGATCGCAAGGCGAGCTGCCGCCCTTTGCATGTTCTCAAACTCGCCGGAGAAGACGGTGAAGTAGTTCTCGGGCAGCTTCACTCTTTCAGCCACCGTCCGCTCTGCTTCTGCCACCGCACCGCCGATATCGCGGTCTCGTACGCCAAACTTGATGGCGATGAACCTGCGGCCCCCTTCGCGATAGATGAAAGAAGCGCCACGAGCATCTTTGACGTTCGCCACCATTGAAAGGGGGATCTTAAACCCTTCGGCGGTGTCGATCTGCACGTCGCGAATCTTGGTGATGTTGCTGGCCAGGTCCGATCGGAGTCCAATTCGAACGCCGAAGCGCTTCTCGCCATCGAGAATCGTCGTGAAGTCTTGGCCGCCAATTTGAGTCTGGACCGCATCTTGAACGTCGGACGTGTTCAAACCGTACCGGGCACACTTTGCTCGGTCTACGACAACCTGAACTTGAGGCTCGCCTGTCTCGCGGAATACGGATAGGTCGACGACGCCTCGTATCTTCGACATGACCTTGCGAATCTCTTCCGCTTTGCTTTCCAGAACGTCGAGGTTGTCGCCGAACAGCTTTAGGGCAAGTTCACCTTTGACACCGGTGATGGCTTCCTCAACGTTATCCTCAATATTCTGAGAGAAGTTGAACGAGATTCCTGGAATCTCATTCAGTCGCTTGCTCATGGCGCGGATGAGCTCTTCCTTGTTGGCGTATCCCTTCCACTCGCTGTAAGGCTTTAAGTTCACCAAACTCTCAGAGTTGTCATAGCCGGAGACGTCCTGGGCATCGTCTGGACGCCCAATCTGAGACTGAATCAGATCGACCGGCTGGAAGGAGGCGACGATCTCACGAATCTTGACGACGCGATGAGCCGATTCCTGAAGCGAGACCGTCTGCGGGAACGAAGCGCGAATATAGAGGTTTCCTTCATCGAGGTGGGGAAGGAACTCGGTACCCAACAGCGGCAGGATCACAATGGACTCAACGACCACGGCGGCACCGATGGCCAGCGTGACCCAAGGGTGGTGGAGCGCGACGGTCAGAACCTTTCGATACCCGTTCGTCAGCCAGGTGAGCCACCTTCGCTCGTTGTCGACAACCTTGCCTCGAAAGATCAAGTAGCAAATGGCGGGCGCAATGACAAGCGCCATGATCAGCGACCCGAGCACCGCCAAGCCAACCGTGTATGCCATCGGGGCGAAGAACTTCCGTTCGACCCCCTGCATCGTGAACAGCGGGATGAACGCCGCGACGATGATGACGGTGGTGAAGAACAGCTCTGAGTCGACTTCTCTTGCCGCCGCCAGAATCGTCGCTGACATCGACTTGTCACCGCGGTGATGCATGTGACGAAAGATGTTTTCAACCAAGATGACCGTGCCGTTGACGATGACCCCAAAGTCAATGGCACCCAACGAAATGAGGTTTGCGGGGACGTGGATCAGGTTCATCCACGAGAAGGCCCATAAGAGCGCAAACGGAATCGTAATCGCCACGATGACGGCAGCACGAACGTTCCCCAGGAAGAGGAAAAGCACACAGACAACGAGGATCACGCCCTCGATGAGGTTGTGCATCACGGTGTGAGTCGTGACGTCAATGAGATCGGTGCGGTCGATAATCGGAACGATCTTGATGCCCTTGGGCAGGATCTTTGTGTTCAGGTCGTCGATCTTTTTGTGGATGCGACCGAGCACCTCGCTTGCGTTCTCGTTGCGGCGCATGACGAGGGTGGACATCGCCACGTCGTCAACATTGGGTCCGCCATTGCCAAGGGTCATTCCGATCTTGCCGAGGCGAGGGAGAAAGCCGTTGCGAACGATCGCAACATCTTTCACCCGGATGGGAGTCCCGTGCTGTTCGCCCACGACGACCATCCCGATGTCCTGCGAGTCTTTCAGAAGCCCGACGCCGCGAATGACGTAGTTTTCGCTGCCTCGTGAAATGTAGTTGCCGCCTCCGTTGGCGTTTGAGTTGGTGACGGCGCTTTCGACTTGAGCCACGGTGATACCGTAGTTCAGGAGCTTCCGACGATCCAACTGAATCTGGTACTCCTTCGTGGTTCCGCCAAAGATAGCGGTGTCCACGACGCCCGGCACGCTCAGGAATTCACGATTGAGGGTCCAGTCTTGAATCTCTTTGAGCTTCTTAAGCGGTACTTTGCCGGTCACGATGTAACGCAACACTTCACCGGCTGCGCTTTCCATGGGCTGCATGCTGGCTTGGATTCCGTTTGGAAGCGTCGCCTGGGACATGTTTTCGTTGATCTGTTCGCGGGCGAAATAGTCGTCCACGCCGTCTTCAAACGTCAGGTAGATCGCGGAAAGGCCGAATAGGGAGCGACTGCGCATCGCCTGCACGTGCGGCACTGCGTAGAGGCTGATTTCAAGCGGGATGGTGACCTGCTTCTCAATCTCTTCCGCGGCGTGGCCGGGCCACTGAGTCATGACGACCACCTGGGTGTTCATCACGTCCGGATACGCTTCAACCGGGAGCTGCTTGTAGCTGTAGGCGCCCCAAACCAATAGGACGAAGGCGGTGAGGAGCACCGACACACGGTGGTGTATGGCCAGGTAAATAAGTCTGTTAATCATTTGGCAACACTCCGTCCTTAATCGACGGTGGTTCCGCCAGCGCCTAGGTAGAGGGCGCCATGGGTCACGATCGTCTCTTTTCCGGTCAGACCTTTCGTGATTGCGACACTGCTTTCACCTCTCTGCTCGCCCAGCGTCACCTGGCGGCGGTCGTACTTGCCCTTGCCAATCACGACGAAGACAAAGTCGTCGTTGCCGTCGTGCACAACCGATTCAAGGGGCACGACGGGAGTGGATGGGAATGGCGAAGACTTTCCTAAGTCGATCACCGTGCTCACGAACATGCCGTCCTTCAGAAGGCCGGATGGATTCTGGATCTCCGCCCGTACCGACATGGCGTGGGTGGTCGCATCAAGGGAAGGGGAGACGAAGTCGACGATGCCGGTCGCAGAAAAGTGGGGTGGCAGCGCCTCCGAGGTGATCGCGACGCGCTCTCCGAGCTTGATGCCAACCATGTCCTTTTCGTAGACCTGGGCATCGACGTAGACCATCCCCGAATTCACTACCGTCATCATCTGCCACGGCGTCTCGCCCGTCTGGTCCACCATTTGGCCGGGGTTGATGTTTCGGGATGTGATGACTCCCGATGCCGGCGAGCGGATGACGATGACCCCTTCTGGCGTGGGATTGTCATAAGCGCTGAGAACGTTGTGTGCCGCTTTGTCATCGGCGATAGCGGATTGGTAATCGTGCTCCGCCTGCTTGAGGTCGTGAAGCAGGGCTGCCTTCGCCATTGTCACCGCTGTCGCAGCGGTTCGCTCCTGGATGACGGCTTGCTCGTAGGTGGTTTGCGCCTGCCGAACCGCCTGGTTTGCGTACAGCTTGGTGCTATAGGCCTTCTGTTCGCGCTCGAGGGTTGTCTTGACGATTCTGAGCTGCTCTCTGTCGTTGGATACAGCGTCCTTCTGCTTGCCAAGGGCGTCTTCGGCAACTTCGACGTCGGACTTTGCGGCGACGCCGTATCCAAAGAGCTTTGAGGTGCGATCGTACGCTTTCTGGTCAAGCTGGAGGTCTTTGAGATCTTGAGCAAGCTGGGTTTCTGCCTGCTTTGCGGCACTTTGTGCGTCGGTAAGCGGCTTGTCCGTGAATCCACCGATGCCGTTCTGCTCGCGGGTCAGCGCAAGCATTCTCTTGGTGTAAAGCGTATTCTCGTGGGCCGAGATGAGGGCAGCTTCAGCCGCAGTCACCTCTGGCGTTCCCGCGACAAACTGCTTTCTCGCCGTCGTGAGGGTCACGGTGGTGAGCTTCAATTGCTGGTCCGCGTCTTTTGCGGCGGCTACGGCGATCGCGGCGTCGGTGCTCAAAAGGTTGGCCAGAGGCTGGCCAGTTGTGACGCGATCTCCAACCTTCACAAATACGGATTGAATCTTTCCGACGAGGCGCGGGCTTACATTGATAGTGCTATAGGGTGAGAAGTGGACCACACCGTTCGTGTGAATCGTCAGCGTCCCAGATTCAAGCGTCACCGGGGCCGTCTTCAGTTCCACCGCTTCAGCCGCCGCCTGCGTGACGATCATTTGAGTGGGATTGAGCGCATTGGCGGCTGCTGGCTTTGCCTTGGTTTGGGCGTTGGACTTGGTGATCACAATCACCCCGAGTAGAACAACTGCCACCACGCCGACTGCCACGACCTGCACCCTTGTGGATGCAGAGCGCGAAGACTGTGGGACGCCGTGGACGAGTCCACTCTCGTCGACATGCTCGCCTTGAGGTGACGAAATTCGGTTCTGCGGAGTCTCTTCCGATGGATTGGGCTTGTGGTTGTCGTTGCTCATTTCTTGGTCTCCGCCGCCGGAACCGATGCCGAAGGCAATAGGTTCGATAGGGATAAGGTCGAATTGGAGAAGGCATCCGGCAAGTCGCCAATGGAGTGCCTTAGCGTGTAAAGCGCCTGAATGTAGTTGCCTACCGCGATGGTGTAGGCACTCTCAACGCTTCTATAGGTGTTCTCAGCAGTGACAACATCGACGATCGTGTTGGCGCCTAGCTCGTAGCCGTGCCGAATCTGATCGACGAGGGTTTGGGACATCGACATCACGCCCCCTTCATAGGTTGCCACCTGCTTTTGCGCGGCAACGAGATTGATGTAGGACGATCTCACGTCGAGGTCGACGCTTTGGCGTTCCTGCTCAACCTGCGCACGCTGGGTCTTAACGTCGGCTTCTGCCTTTCGTACTTGACCGCGGATGCTTCCGAGATCGAATGGGATGTTGACGCCGACCCAAATGAAGCCATCGTTTCCGAAGTCTCTGGCCAGGAAGATGTTGGGGAAGTATTGAGACCTTTCCAAGCCGGGCACAGCCTTCAGAGATTCAAGGTTTGCGTTCGCGGAGCGCAGTTCCGGCCTGCTTAACTCGGCCCGGCGCGTCAGGTCGGCAAGATCTCCCGCCGGTTCTGGTTTGTAGGCGAGGGGCTCGACCGCGTCGATCGGCGCATTTTGGGGAAGCCCCATTTGGTTGCGCAGGGCGGCCCGGGCAGAGTTGACGTTGGCGACGTCCTGAATCACGTTCTGCTGCTCTTGAATCGCGGCAATGTGGGCGCGGATCGCGTCCGCTTGGGTTCCTGCACCCGCTAGGTATCGCTTATTGGTGAGCTCACCGAGCTTGACCATGTTCCCGTAGATGGACTGCTCAACTTCCAGAGCACGGTTCGCGATTTGGAGGCTGACATAGGCGTCGATGATGCTCAGGGATAACGACAATCCGGTTGTGCGAGCGTCGAATTCAGCCTGGTGAAAAAGCTCGCGCGCTTGCCGTGCCCTGAATTTTTGGGCACCGTTTGTCTCCAGCGTGTAATAGAAAGTGTAGTTGGTGCCCTGGGTGAAGCCAGCTCCGTAGTCGCCCGGCGCTACCTCATTGTTGGGAGCACCATAGGTGAGGTACGGGTTGATGGGGGCTTTTTGGCTATTGTAGTTCTCCCTTGCACTCACGATCGAGCTCTTTGCTCCGGAGATCTGAGGGTTCTGCTTCAGGCCCATCTGCAGCGCCTGACTGAGGGAGAGTTGCCCCGCGGCTGGTACCGAGACGGGAAGTTCCACCTGTGGGATTGGGTCGAGAGGAGACACCGGCGGCGTATTTTGGGTTGCCTGACACCATCCAATTGTCGGGACGGCGCAAAGCGAGATCGTCAGAACTCGAATCGATCGCTGTGGCTCTTTGACGTGGATGGTCCGGCTCTTCCTCTCCTTCAGACTCGAGGAGACCATTGCGAGCACAAATTGGGAGGGTGTGAGGATATTGAGCAACATTTCAATTGGGTAGGGCTAGTCGATAACTAGGTAGGGGACAGCGCGTCTCCACGTTCTTGGGATAAAGGGCCATGCACCCTCGCACGGCATCTCATCGCCTCTTGCCAAAGTGCGGACCGACGATGCGCAATTTGATCTTTGATCAGGGCAAGACGCCCCCCTTCCTCGAAGGACGGCCGCTCGTTTAGAACGACCGCCCTTCGCAGCGGCATTGCTGTTAGAAGTGGATGATAATGTCGGCAGCTAGAGTGATCTGGGTCTTTCTCGTACCGTTGTCAAAGGCTTGGTGATCGGCCCAGTCGTATCGAAGTTCCGGTCGGAACGTGGTTGTTGGGCTCAGCCAGTGGCAGTAGCCAAGGGTGAGACTGTACTGATTTCCCGGAATGCCCGTTCTCCAGCCCTGAGGGTCATTCAGCATGTCGGTTCGGAACGTATAGTAGCTCCACTTATCCGATTGGTACATCAGGTAGGACGTGTAGCCATTGGCATGGGACATGCCAGGGATCTGCTTTCCGGGACCGCCGCCACCGGCGAATGTCTGGGCGGGGCCATCAGTCTCCGTGCCGCCCATCAAAGCATCGTACGACCACATGTAGTAGTGCTCGCTTTGAATGTGCCAGCGATCGTTGAACTTGTGGCCCCAAGTGGTGGTGAAGAGCTGCTCGCTGTCATGGCCCCATGAGAAGTGGCCATTTCCGATCTGGTCCGGGCCAATCCAAACGTCGTCCTTGTTGTCGGGCGAGTGCCATCCCACGAGGAACTCAAAGTTTGGCTCTCTCGACTTCTCCCACCAGCTCTTATCGTTGCCAGCGTCGAAGCCAATCATCGTCGACCAGGTTTTGCTCCACTGCTGCTGCAGATTGACGCCGGTGTATGTATATGGATCGACCGTATACATGAGAGTGTGGGAGTAAAGATAGTTTTGAGGAGCGAGCTGACACTCAACATCCGCCGGTGAGATATATCGGCCAATTTGTACGACACCACCGAGAGGCGCTAGCTTGGGATAGTAGAGCAACCCATAAAATTCGGGCAGATCGTAGCCATACATTAGGTTTCGCTTCTGGAGCTGATCAAAG
The DNA here is from genome assembly GCA_903927025.1 of uncultured Armatimonadota bacterium. Taxonomy (GTDB): domain Bacteria; phylum Armatimonadota; class Fimbriimonadia; order Fimbriimonadales; family Fimbriimonadaceae; genus Fimbriimonas. The sequence continues at coordinate 41,904 of CAIYLG010000016.1, read as the reverse complement.
AAGTAGCCGTCACCGATGAGATACCGGTAGTCGGTGCCGAAGATCTGTGTAACCCTAAAGCCCCAGTCATTTTTAGTGGTCTGAACAGTGTCGGGCATACGCTCAAGTCGGATGACTTCCTGATCGAGGACGGGCAGATTAGGGATCGTGCCGTATGAAAGCGGAAAGTTACTGTGCTTGGACGTGCTCTCCGTGTAGCCAAAGTCAAGCCATCCGTAAAGGCGGATGCGCTGCTTGTCCCACTTGTCGCCAATCAGTGCCTTCTGCAAGGGGCCGTCACCCACGTCCCAAGTTTCGCCTATCGGTTGCTGGCTCTCGCTGATCCAGTCCGCAAGGGGAAAGGGTGGTGAATTGAGGGGGTGTGGCCACCATCTTGAGTCAGGATCGGATCCCGGTTGCCCTGCTTGAACAGGCTTCGCAGCGGCTGGCGATTGGCCCACGAGGGACGGCCATTTCAATTTGACCGTGCCGAGAGAGGATGCCACCGCAGGCTGCTTGGCGGGATCCTTTGGGATGAGTGGCTGACCCAAGTCGGTACCCGGGGTGGTTTTTAGCGTCGCTGGCTGTGCATCGATGATGGACCTGAAGAGTGGAGCGAGCCCCGCCCAGCTGTTCCCGGTGGCAAACGAGGATGTAGCAACAACAATGGAAGTCAAAGACAATACAGGCTTCAGATACTTCGATCGATTAGTCATGTGGTTCCTTAGACAATTGCGAAAAAGAGTCTCCCTTAACGCCTAGCAAACAGAGCCACGCTGCTCGATCTCACCCAGAATTTGAACCTGAATGAGCCTAACCGCCCAATGCTCTTCAGTAAAGAGCATGAGGCAATGCACACGGGGTTCTCGTATCTCACTAGGCGATGTGGAGAGGATTGTAATCGTTTAGCGGGGCAAAGTTAGCCGCCAAAAAGTGATTCCAGGAATCTTGATTCTTTACTTATCGGAACCTTGTTCCGCCCTTATATGGCGGGAACTTGGAGGGCGGAATCGTCTTTACGTCGTCCTCCGTGGGTTGGTTTGCTGAACACGGATAGGCTGTCAAATATGGTTAAGCTACTTTCCCCAAATACCTCATAGAGGTTCAGCAAACTAGCCACGGGTAAGCCGCCCCAGCGGCTTACCCGTGGATCTGGAAAAGTCGAAATAAAGTCCGAGAGCCGCATTGCGGTCCCCCACGAAGTGGCAGAGCCTACTGGATTTCGTTACGTGAGCGGTACAGGGATTCAGATCTGCGCCAGAACTTGCATGGGGGTTCATCACCTTCCTGAATCTGCGGAAACCTACTAAAACGGGGTTGAAACCTCTTTTTGAATGCGGGCTCAATGCCCGGGCGCCCACGGACAAGGTAATGCCATGCTGTCCAGTAACCGCAAAGTCTAAGAGGGGCGAGACTGTTGACAGGCTCGCCCCTCTTGACGTCACCCCGCCGTTCTACTAGATTAGGGTACGTGATAAAGTGCCCTTCTTGTAACAACTCGCTGCCCGACACCTTTGTACGTTGCCAGTTTTGCGGTGCGGACGTCTCGCGAGCGGCGCGGGTCCAGGGAGCTGCCGACATTCCCAACAGGCCGAGCTATAGCTGGGGGCCGCCTACGTGGCTCGTGGTCACCTATTACATTATCTCGGGTTACTACATCCTCAGTGGTGGCTTTGGAATCCTGGCGAGTTCTGGCGTGCTTACCGGCGGCAAGGCCAATATGCTGGGAGTCGGCTCCGGGGTCTTCACCGCCTTAGTGGGCACTGCATTGGTCTTCAAATGGGACGTGCTGCGCAGCGTGATCGTGTTCTTCCTCAGTGCCCAAATCGCCTGCGGACTGCTTTCAATGATGATGCTCTCCCCAATGCTGAAGCTGGGGGCAGCGGCTTTGGTGATGATGATTCTGTATGGACTCAATGTAGCTCTGTCCGCCTTCATGTTCTATCTCTACCACGCGGTCAACGAAGACTGAAGATCACCGATCACCGATCAAAGTTCTGATTCGGCACGTTGCCTCATCAGTCCGGCCGACAAGCTGCCAGCGTTGGAGATCCTTCGCGATACTGTTCCAGACGCCGCAAGGTAGCATCGACTCCAATCGCCTATGTCATTTTCTTCTCTCCTCCTTCTCTCACTGACGGCCAGGATGCAACTCAGCGCCACCCCGGAAATGATTCGATGGCAAGGCTATGAATGGCACGTTCGCGCTGCGAAGTCGCAGGGCCCAGGGCCAAACGATTGGGATCGGTCAAACGTTAGAGTGGATGACAAGGGCTTTCTCCATCTGAAGATCACGAACGCAGGCGGCAAGTGGAGCTGTGCTGAGATTTGGACCAGCGCACCATTGGGCTTTGGAACTTATCAGTGCCAAGTCGAAGGACGAATCGACCATCTCGATCCCAACATTGTGTTCTCGATGTTCTCGTACGCTGGCCCAGATGGCACCAAGGAGATCGACATCGAATATGCCAAATGGGGGAACGCGAAGGAGAAGAACAGCTGGTGGACGGTTTATCCCAACGATACGCAGGGGAAGAAGGAGAGCCACGGTTTCAATCTCTCTCTTGACGGGGCCTTCACCACTCAGAGGTATGCCTGGTCTGCTGAGGGAGTTCACTATTGGGTGCTCGGCGGTCACCAGCCCATCGACTCAGTGACAAACAAGATTGACGAGTGGAATCACCGTCCCTCCGATGCCAAGCACTCCATCACTCAAAACAAGATTCCCCTTCACTTCAATCTGTGGCTGTTCGAAGGAAAGCCGCCGACAGATGGGAAAGAGGTGGAAATTGTGGTCAAGACATTTGCGTTTGTCCGGGCCCAAGGGCACTAGCCCGGCGATGCTGGCAGGCGGAACGTGCCGATGGCTTGTAAAGAATGTCGTTCAAGCTTCCTCGTGATTAGGACGACGCGCGCTTCGCCAAGAGCCTTTTAGTTCATGTTTCGGTCGAATTCGATCACCGCGACGCGGTTTGGCATGGCTCCTGCCGGCATCCCTTTGAAGATGATCCATTCCCCGGAGGTTTCCCATGTGAGCTTGGTTCCGCTTATCAGGTCGCGGGCTGCCATCGGGCGGTAGGAGCCTGCGGGCACCGAGAACTCTGGGCCTTGCAGCTCCTTCATCAGGTGGACGTAAACCTTGTTCTTGTGGGAGCAGTACCCTATCCGGCGGTCTTCAGGCTGCCAGGGACCTCCACGCGTTTTGTAGACACTTTCCCCAGCCTGGGAGAGCCACTTTCCTGTGGCAGTAAGAGAGTTCGCCACCTCTGCCGGAATCACGCCGTGCCGGTCGGGACCCACGTTCAGTAACAGGACCATTCCTCGAACGACGCAGTTGACGAGCATCTCGACGATGGCCTCCGGCGAGATCACATGACCGCTCTCGATGGCTCCTCGATCGTATCCCCAGGCGCCTGCTGTAGTCATGCACTTCTGGAAGAGATCTTTGTCGCGGATCGGGCCCTTCACTTCGGCTCCGCCTTCCTCGTCCTTATAGTCGCCTACCCACCCGTATCGTGGATTCACAACCGCTTTCGGTTGATGCCTTCTTGTAACGCCCATGATGCCGAGCGGACGGTGCTGAGCGTCGTATTCGACGTACGGGGGGGCGATCTGCCACTGGTTTTCGGGCGACATGTGCAGTCCGGGTTCGTTGAAGTAGGCGGCATCGGCGTCCGATCCCTGCTCGCCCAGCCAGCCGCCATCCCAGAAAACGTGGTCGATCTTGCCGTACTTCGTCATCAGCCAATGGACGTTGGCGTAGTTTTCCTCCTTCATGAGCCGGGCGTTTTCCTTGTGGGACGGATCCGTCTTATAGCCAAATGGATTTGGCTTGCAGTCCGTTCCGGAGACGTCGTAGTAGCCGGGATAGCGCCAATTGATCGGTGAAAAGTAGAGGCCAACGCGCAGGCCCGATGCGCGGCACGCCTTCACGTATTCGTCGACGAAGTCTCTTCCGTGAGATTGCTGCGATGAGAACGCATTCGGGTGGGGACTGTTAAAAAGGCAAAACCCATCGTGATGCCGGGCGGTGAGGCACATCCATCGCATACCGGCCTGCTTTGCGAGAGAGGCCCAGGCGGAAGGATCGAATTTGTCAGCGGCGAAATACTCGTCGCTGTTGTTGTCGAACGCGAATTGTCTGTATTTTTCCGGCGAAATCGCCTCGCTGTGCATCATCCATTCGCCATGTCCGCGCCCGGCGTATAGCCCCCAATGAATGAACATGCCGAACTTTTCGTCGAGCAGCCAACTGACGTCTTGGTTCGAGAGCTGCCGTATGCCCTGGTCCATAACGGGATTGCGAGTCGCTAAGCTCAACTTGGCTCCTTCCGCAAGGCAACTCGGCGAGATCGCCGCGAGGCCCATGAGTTGAAGTACGGTGCGTCGAGTGATGGTTGGATCCATGAGATTCGAGATTATCATTGTTGGTCGGCGACGAAGCGCCTCCTCGTCACGATCTCGCCACCATTGGTCATTCCAGTCGCACTGTTTTGCCCCGATAGCTCGATGATGCGTGGTCCAATTCCCTTCTTCTCGTGCATCAGGCGGTTGAATTTCCAGAAGCGTTGCCCCATGTCTCGCTTGGAGCTAGACCCGTATTCTTAGACATCCCGGCAAGCATTCGAGGTCCAATCTCCTCTCCTTTGTGAAATGCAAAAACGAAGTCAGGATAACCGGGCTTGGATAGAGTGCGGTGCGATCATGTTTGGCGCTTGGCTCATGGCCACTCGCTCATGCGGCGACGGTTAGGTGGATGGACTGAGCTTTGGCTTCACCCTGCTCGAGTCGATCTGCCATGACTCGAGGCGCAAGGGATTCCGCTTTGATGCTTGCTTCGTCTGAGGTGGCGCCATTCGCGAGCACGCGATGGAGCTTAGGCACCTCGGCGATCCGGCGCCGATCGGTTTCTTGCTCAACTTTGACGAAGTAATTCATGTCGACCTTGGAATCCAGAGTGAACTTGGGGGGATTTGAAAGAGTTAATGGTCGAGGCGACACGATTTAAACGTGCGACCTTCCCGATTCCGCCTACGGCTGCATTTCCCTCGCTTTGCTAGGCGGGATCTTCGACTTCCACGCCATGGAAATATAACTAGGTTCTCCGCAAGGATTTCGAGTCTACAGACGTGTCTGAAGGTCGCCTTGCGCTTATGCCGATTGAGAGACCACAGGGCTCTCCGGTTACGCGAACTTTACGCAGGTAGATACGCTCCGAGTGAGAGTTACGATTGTTCCGGATCCTTTTGCGCCGGGACAACGATCGCAATTGAGTCTAGCGGATCGACGTTGGCGTCGCTCACCGGTTTCGCCAGCAAAGCATCTGGGATAGATGAACTCGCGGCTTCGTCAACAAACTCGACCGCCGCGGAGACCGCCGCGCGCATCACTTCTGAAGCAGTCTTATCTGGATTTTCCTTCTTGGTCTCCGTTAGGTTTGTGGCAACTTCCTCTTTGGCTTCCGGAATCTGCAATTGAATTGGGATTTCGAGGGAGAGTTTGGGGAGAATCGCCAAGACAGCGAGTTGGATGCAGGCGGCGATTGGAACCGCGAGAATCATCCCAATGATTCCCAAAAGTACGTTGCCAAAGAGGAGCGCAATGATGCTCAAAATGGGGTGAAGGCCCACGTGGCCGCCGAGTACGCGCGGGCTGATGATCTGATCAAAAATGATCTGGTGGAGCACGGTGCTGAGCCCGACCGCGAGCAAGAGCATATTTGGCCCACCCCCGACGAAGGCCACGCATGCGGTGAGGGCGAGGGTCAGAAGTGCGCCGACGTACGGCACGCTATATAGCAGCCCGGCGACCACGCCGAGGATCAGGGCTCCCGGAACTCGAATGGCAGTGAGGAGCGCCGCCGTCGCAACCCCGTTTAGCACCGAAACGATGGCTAGTCCCCGAAGGTATTTGCCGAAGACGATGGTGACTTCGGCAACCGCGGTTTGGACAAGGTCTCGACGCGCTTGCGGCACGAGGAGCAGGCCCTTGGCCAAGATCATGTGGAAGTCCCGCAATGTATAGAACGCGATGACGGGGATGATAACGATCCAGATCGCGTTTGTGGCCAGGGCGATCCCGTAGTCCCCAAGCCAGTGTGAGGAGTGCTGAATGGTATTCCGAGCTCCCTCTACCGTTGCGACCGATCCGTTCGCAAGCGCTGGAGGGAGTCCCATGCCACGGAATGAACGCAGCAGGCCGGCATGCGAAGGATCGGGAAAGTATTTCTCGAATCCCCTTTGCAAGGTCCCTGCTTGGGCCATGATGCGGGGATAGGCGAGCACCAACGAGCCTGCGGTAATGAGGAGAAAACTGCCAAAGATAAACGCGGAGGCCCGAGTCCGGTTCCATCCTCTTAGTTCCATCCGATCGACGATCGGGTCCAGAACCAAAGCAAGGAGGAAGGCAAGGCCAAGCGGCAGCCACATCTCTCTTCCCACGTATGCGAAGTAGATCAGAATAAGGACGCTGATTGCCTTGGCTGCAACGATCTTGCTTGCCTGCGGGAATCGAAGTTCGTGGTTGAGAAGGCTCATATCATTTCCCGCCTTGGGCGGCTAGTTTCCATGAGGATCGAGTCTCTCCACTTCGCGGTCACTGGGTTCTCGCAATCGATTCATTCTCGGACGACGGCCCGGCTTGTGACAGATCGCCAACCATCATGTCCGTCAGCTTTTCGGCAAGTCGGGAAACGACGAGGGCCGGATCGTGGGCGATCTGAAGCTCTTCCGCGACCTCGTCTTTTCGGTCTTTAAGATGCGGAGAGTCTGTTCGCAGCTCTTCGAGCAATTGGATGATTTTGGTTACTTTTTGGTCGACGAGGAGGTTCACGTGAAGGTCTAACTGGGCATTCCGAGCGGCGAGTTTGCCTTGACGGTGTTGGGTGATCACGACGACGGAAGTGATCACGAGGGCGACCACGCTGATCCCGGATTGGAGCCAGCCAAAAGGTGGCGGGTCGAGCGGCACCTTCCCCAATGCGCCCAAGCCGACGTTGAGGCCAACCCAGGCCACGGTCAGCCCAAGCATACAGAAGAGAAATGCCGGCAAGGCGAGCACAGAGACCATCTTCTCAATGGCTCTCTGATGGCGCGTGACGGACTGCTCCTCGGCCAGGGCTAAGGCAACGATGGCATCGACGTTCTGTTCGACGGCGGCGTGTGGACTGGAGGTTGTGGGGGATGTCATTTACCTAAGGGAGGAGAGCTTAAATCCGGGCTTCGGTGCTCGTCGTTCGACTCAACTATCGTCAATTTGGTTCCGCCTGCCAGTCGCGTCCAAGTACTAGACATGATAAGGGAACACTCTTGCGAAGGTGGGCGTCTCATCGGGATGGAGCACCCATATGCTTGAACTCATCATCGTCGTTCTCGTCATCATGTGGCTTGGTGGCTTTGCCTTTCACATCGCGGGCAGTCTGATCCACATCCTCTTGGTCATCGCAGTGGTCGTTTTGATCATCCGACTTCTGAAGGGCCGGCGAGTATAGCCACTCCCGACCTACCAGCACGCACTGCGTGCGGAAAAGAGCGTAAACGAAGCGCATAGTGCTGGTCTGAGTGGCCTCGATAAGTTCGCTCCATTGGCCGGGTTCGATCCGTTTCCAGCGTTAGTCGCCTACCCTTTGATCAGCAATGTGAGTCAAATCCTGTTGATGCCCGCCGTGCGGGCGGCGCTTGCTCCTTCGCTAAAGCTACGGCGCACATGACCAAGACGCGACGCGGTTTGGGGCAAATGATTTTCAAGTTCCGAGGGAATCAAGCGCATACCTGAGACCTGGTCGGGGCGACACGATTCGTCCCGATTCACTTCGTTCATTGGTCTAAGGTGAGATGTCGCTTCGCTACAAACGTGCGAAGCTCCTTCGCCTACCGAGGGTTACGGCGCACAAGCCTCCTGACACAAATACACCGTACACATCCCTTGGAGATGGACCCGTATTCTTAACAATTCGGGCAAGCATTCGAGGTCCAATCTCTAAATCCGTCGTGAAACGCGAATACGAAGTCAGGATAACCAGGTTTGGACAGGGTGCGTTGCGAACCGGTTTGACGCTTTATGGTCCATCAATCCCGAAGCAACGCACCTAGAACTTGCTTCGCTTTGGCCGATGCCCAATCGTTCATGCGGTGACAGCCAGATGGATGGTTTGCGCTTTGACTTCGCCTTGCTCCAGGCGATCGGCCATAACACGCAGGGCAAGAGTCTCTGCTTTGACTACGGCTTCATCGGACGTCGCGGCGTAGGCTAACACGCCTGGTAGCTCTGGCACTTCGGCCATCCAGCGCCCATCGGTTTCATGCTCAACTTCGACGAAGTAGTTCATCCAGACCCCTTAGTCTCGAATCAGGAACGGGGAATTGGCAAGAAAAAAATCTGGTCGGGGCGACACGATTCGAACGTGCGACCTCTTCCACCCCATGGAGGAAATTGCGGGTACAACCGCACAATTTTGAGTCTACAGGCGTCTCTCTGAGTACCTGGTTTTCTCCACCAATTGAGAGACCTTTGAGAGACCAAGCGCCGTGGGGTCTATCTTTTCCGAAGCCGTTTCTCCGGGCACATAGCGACTACAGGATTCCGATGCATTTCGTTTGGTGTCACCAGACGAACGAATGATTGGATTCTGGGTTTGGAGTGCATATCTAATGCCCAGTTTCGAAGGCTGCCGCAATAGTGTAACCTGAGGAAATGGCGTTCGTGGAGTATTTGTATCTTGATCGCCAGAGAATGCTTGGATATCTGGAGCAGGCAAACGAACCAGAGGCGATGAACACGATCCGTGAAGCAGGGTTCGAAGCAGGTATCGCAAGCCTAAAGGCGAGCGGTAAAAGTGTTCAGCGACCGCGAGCTTGGACAGATCATGAGGCAGCGAGTAGAGTTGAGCATTTACTGTACATGGCAAAAGACATTGATTACGGTCGACCTCCGAGTCATGTTGATACCCAATCGGCGTCGCGAATGTTTGTTACGGAAGTGACAACCGTGACTAAGGTCGTGGTCCCAGTGCCTAAAGACGCCGATCTAGACCTCCGGGAGTTGATTTTCTGGAGCGCAGAACCATACGCTGAAGATTACGACCCAGCTTCACCAAAGTGGGAAGCTCAAGGCACCTTTTTATTGCTCATCGCACACCCGAGTTCAGCTGACGGCGGTTATTCCGGCACATGGTCAGGAAAGTCGGCACTGCACGCCTTACTTGAACAGTGCTTTCCAAGTGAGGCCGGTCGGTTTGTTCATCTGAATCAAAAAAGGGCTGGTCCGAAACCTGTCGAGATTCTCCGCGAGCTAGGAGGAATCGTCTTGGAGCCACGCCGGGTGAAATGCGTTTACAAGAAGAGGTCGATTTCCAATGAGCTGTATTATTATGTCGGTGAGGAAGAGCGTCGTAGTAATCTCCTGATCGGCTACCCGCTCTTCATACAAGAAGCTTCCTTCCAGCTTGAAGCCAAAGTGTTTCAGTTGTGATCCGCTGTGCAAGCAAGTAATCAGGGTTTTTGGATGACAAACACTCCAGATAGAGTTGCGAAGGCTGAGTCGATTCTCGCGAGAACATTCTCGTCCTGATCTTGAAGCGTCCGAGGAAGAAAGCCAAGTTTCTAGTAGCACACACTGTTCGAATCAAACAAACGCAGGAAATCGAATCAGTTGCTATATATCAGGTACAAGTAAACTAATCTAGTGCCTCCAAACTGCCTTGAACAGCCAGTAGGTAGTCAACACTGTCGACTTTTTGATCAAAGATATGGCAAGTGTCCGTGTCAAGGTGATGATGTCTGGTGGGGAGCGACTGCGGAATTCTTTCTCGCTCAGTCTGAAGCCAAACTAACTGACAAGGGCAGTACCGTTCAAATGCGGCGCTTCAGTTGTCCTGCCTGTATACTGAAAATTCGCGATTTTGGGCACCAAGGGAACGAAATGGACTGGGATAGATTACTGAACTTTAATCGAAAGCGCGAGTCGCGACTAAGCGATCATCGGTCGGCCTTTGAGAGGGATTACGGACGCATAATTTTCTCAACTCCTTTCAAACGTCTGCAGGACAAGACGCAAGTATTTCCACTTGAAGCAAATGACTCGATTCGGACGCGGTTGACCCATACTCTGGAAGTTTCGAGTCTATCCCGTGGAATAGCTGCCGCTGTGGAGCCTGTGATGAAAGCCACTGAACTCGATTGGAATGCGGAAAAGCAGAGAGACGTAGAAACTCTTGCGGCAACGGCGGCGCTGGTCCACGACCTCGGAAATCCTCCCTTTGGCCACGCTGGTGAGGATGCAATCAGAGAGTGGTTTAAGTCGAAGATTAAGAGAGATTCCGACTTCAAGAAAAAATTCAGTTCGATGACTCCGCAACAGAGGAATGATTTCCTGTACTTCGAAGGTAACGCACAGTCCCTCAGGCTCGTGCGCAGTTTGCAGGTGTTAGGCGAGTCTGCTGGCCTGAATCTTACGTACGGGAGTTATTCTGCCTGCCTCAAATACACCGCAAATTCTGTCGAGGCAGACAAAGACTCCTCGGAGCATGCTCATAGGAAGCCAGGCTATTTCTTCGCAGAAGAGCCGTTCGTAAATGAAGTTCAGCAAGAATGCTCAACTGGCCGTTCACGAAATCCAATCACTTTTATTGTAGAAGCCGCTGACGATATCGTAAATGCAACAGCAGACATCGAGGATGCGGTTAAGCGTGGCGTGTTGCGATTCAGCGACGTTGAGGATTGGATCTCGCAAGCTGGCATAGGGCTTGAAGACATCGATACAAGAATAATGAGCATCCTCGATCCCGACAGATCAGCAGAGCGACCGTTTACAGACGACGAGAAGGTCACTGCCTTTCGAACTGCGATGATCTCAGTTCTAGTGGAATCCGTGCGGAAGGTTTTTCAAGACAATTACGTCTCAATCATGAATGGAGAGTTTAAGGGAGATCTGGTTTCCGAATGCGACGCGTCAGAGCTGCACCGTTCACTTGAATCAATCAAGGGAGCAAAAGTGTTTGGAGTTCCTGCGATTCTTAAGCTTGAGTTAACTGGCCTGAGAATCATCGGGAATCTGATGGACATCTTGTGGACTGGGATCTCCGACTACCCGTTGAAGTTAGGAGCCAAGCCACGTACAAAAACGTTTGAAGGAAAGGCAGGGCTTTTAGTCTCTGAGAATTACGCAAGAGTCTTCCAAAAGGCAGTCGGAGATCCACCTGCAAACGTTATGTACTATCGATGTCTCCTACTGACAGACTATATCTGCGGGATGACGGACGGCTTTGCTGTTCGACTACACTCTGAATTAACAGATGGCCACGCTTAATCCACTCGACGACCTAAAGGCAAGTCTTCGTAAGGATACTGCGCGTTTCCTTACTAGTGACGCCCTGTGGCGTCAGCCCGTCGTCCAGTTTGTTGACGACTTAGAGACGCTGCAATGGAAATCGGTCTTATTCGGAGGTTCCGTTAGGGACATTTTATTCAATAGGTTGTATCGCCAGAAACAGCATGGCAGTAATCGAGCACCATCTCATTTGTCCGATGTTGTTTCCAACGCAGAATGCATTGCCGAAAGGGCTCGAATAGTCGACAGCGATTACCTCCGTTTAGCGGCTCTTCTTCACGACATTGGGCACCAGCTTGCTTTTTCAGATGAACATTTTCTGTTATCCTGTATTCAAACTTCGAGAGGCAAGAATCACTCTAAGTATGCGCACGCTCAGAACGTATCTCGAACAGTAAGCGATTTACTTGAGCGACTTCAACAAGAAACCATCTCAGGGGCCTGTGCGCATACCGGTGAGGAACATACGTTAAATCCAGAAGAAAACTTGCTTAGATGCCTATCACGGCTAGCTCTAGTTAATCAGAATGAGCGTCGTATTCCCCGCGACATAGATATTGTAGTTAGCAACATCAAGACGCAAGAGATCGAGGATCATATCGGATTCTTAACTGCCAGATTAAACAGGAGAACGCGTTTCGGCGGATTCCAGCTGGAAAGACAGAATTGGTGCTTTGATATTTGGCCGCTCGACAAGACGCTGTATTTCACACAGAACAAAGGTGTTATCCCGTCTTTCGAAGAGTTGCCCAATACGACTTTTCTGAACATTGAAGCAGTGGCCATCGAAACTTGGACTAAGCCAGGTCGAGAAAGACGACTATACGACGGTGAGGGGCAGTTTTTTAATGGAATGCTTGACAGAATAGTCGAGGTGAATAACCCTTCGACACCGTTTGTAGCGCTGAACATTGTTCGTGCGCTTGTTTTTGTTTTCAAGACCAGATTCTCTGTCGGGTCTCGACTTGCACGTATGGTCGCGTCGGCTGGCGAAGAATTGACGGTGGCTTCAATTGCCAATATTGAACGCCAACATTACGGGAATCTGGAAGTGGCGCCTAGTTTGATTCATTCAATGGTCCAATATATCTCGGACCATGCTAGTGATAAGGGCAACAAGATTGATTTGATGCCTTGGTTTGGTTCTTCCACGGATTGGAAGATGTCATGCGGCACGTTTTGAACCTAAAATTGCGCATTCCCGGCACTCTTCCCCGCATTGAGAGACCTTTGAGAGACCGAGCCTAATAATCGAACGTTAGTGGTCTGATTGCAATAGGTTTTTAGCCAGAAACCTACTTACTGCGCGAAAGAGTCTGCCGCATCCTCTCTCGACCCCATAGAGAAAATTGCGGCCTCAACCGCACGATTTTGAGTCTACAGGGGTTCGCGACCGTCCTTGATTGTACCCACCTGTTGAGAGACCGTTGAGAGACCAAATTGAACTGACCAAGTGCCATGGCCACGGCAGTTCCGTTAGATCCAACCAACCAAGAACAGCCCTTTGTGTTCGTTGACGTACGTTGGGCCGCTATTTACCAGGTCGCCCTTCACCATCGCCCCAGGATGTCTTCGACTTCCCGATCCTGCCGAAAAGACGCTCACTCGATTATTGAACAGTGCGGACGCACCGGCATACCATGAGTGACTTGAACCGTGATGTGGTACTTGGAGGATGTCTATCCTACGCCATCTTTTTGGCGAGTAATGGACCTCGGCGGCGCGTATCTTTGGCTCCCGGTCAAAGAAGATATCTCCTGTTAGCAGTGTGCCCAAAACTAGTGTGCCCTGATCACGAACATCCGTATTGGGAGCGATAATATCAAAGCTCTCCATGATTTCCCAGCAATACCGATGATATTTCGGGTGGTGCCGGAACGGCGGAAAGCTTGCGCTTCGCCGTTTTGTTGGGCCTGAATACATCACAAGCGATATTCGGTTAGCATTCTGCCCTCCATAGCCGAAACAGACTTCGTAAAGTTTTCGCAGTTCGCAGAGCATTTCCTTTCCGTTGTATGTTCCGTCTTCGTGCCGATTCTCATTGACAAGTGCAAGCACATCATCCTGTAACTTAGCAATGGGTTTATTTCTCCTGGTTTCATTGAAGAAGACGAACTCCCACCGCCCACCCAAACTGACCGTCTGGTCGTGCGTGATGACCTCCGCGTGAGCTTGCTTTCCCAGGGCATGCAACCCGGGAGCATCTGCCACCGAGACGGGATCGCCCTGAGGAAAATGTGGGTTCAACGGATAATTGTCATCCCGACTATCATTTGAGTCCTCTTGATCTGGATCATCTAGATCTGGCGGTTGATCAGGTTGATCAGGTCCACCCTCAACGTAGATCACTCGTGTCCTACCTTCAGTAATTCTAAAAATGAATGCCGCAGGGTCGACTAGAAAGTCTGCGTACCAGTCGTCCGCCCCCTCCTCAATTAAGAGTTGCATGCGATCAGTCAGATTCATATAGGGAAGGATCAGGACTTTCGCACCCAGCCCTTGAAGAAGCAGTTGTGCTCCGCTTATATGGTCTTTGTCAAAGTGAGATATGCAAAACATATCAACCGGGTATTTGTGGAGCTCGGTTTCGAGCCGATTTACTTCACTCTCGACAGGCCCTTGGTCGTGATGTGCTCCGCAGTCAAAAAACCAAGTGAATTTCCTTGTGCAATCGTTGCCATAGAAGCTGCCGGAGACAAACAGTCCCTGGCCCACAGGATGGAAAATCGTGGTTACGATGACGGGAGAGACTCTCATAGCACCTTTTGATTTCAACTGCCTTCCTCATGAACCACAGTTGCCTCAATCACACTGTAATTGTACTGCGTCGCGGTTTGTTCTCGCGCTTTCACTGCAATTGATCTGATTTCGCCAGCTAGACACCCTAAAGCCCTTACCGCGGCCCTTATTTAGTCGTCCTCCACTTCAGAATGCAAGACCATCGTGCCTATTGGTGACCAACCTTGGCGCATCGGGCAACCCGCATGATGAAGTTTGTTCCCATCCTCCGTGCTCGTGACAAAAGCGCCGCGCCTCAGCAAGGCATTTACCACCTTTTGAGCAGGATGGCCCTCGTCGCCCGCAGTAGAGGTTATTACGCACGTCATTTTGTGATTGGTTGGCTGATTGGGCAGTGGTTCGCCGATTAGTTGATTAAGTACAGTCGGGCCGACGTTATGTTTGCTGCCGTGGTGTGGGACCTTTAGGAATACAGAATCTTTCAAATCAATGCCAAGATCACTTGCGCAATCTAGCGCGGTCTGCAAACCCTCAACCCCAGCATCACCGGCGAACAGGTATTGCTTGTCGTCTACAATTAACAACAGTATTGCGCTCGAATTATTTTCTGCGGCAGTAGCACTGGAGCCCGGATCTTTGAGCGTTTCAATTCCCCAGTTCTCGAAGGCTTTAGAGACCGCCGCCGATGCACTTGCGAAAAATGCTCGGACAGAGTCGGTCAAAGCCTGAAGTCTTGCTTTCTCCTTCGCTTTGGGTGTGCCCCTAAAATCGGGTAGTAAGGCTTGGTAGGCGGCTTTGGTTGGACCGAGCACATAGAGTCCATTCTCTCGATGTGGCAAAACTTCTGCGCCATCACTAAACGGCTCCGTTACCGGTATCTCAAGTTCAAGTGAGAGTGCATAGGCATCGTGAATATGATCGTACGCCTCGCGCACTCGACGGTCCAAGCTGGCGTCAGTGATCCGACCGTCATGGAAGAGATTGCGAATATCAGCTGAGTGCTCCCAGGGCAAGTGCATCCAAATTTCTTTCGGTGTTAGATCTTGGATCACCGTCTCAAGACCTCCGGCATGATCAAGGTCAGGATGTGTGCAGACAAGCAGGTCGATGTAATCGGTGCCGTAGTGCTTTTTGACGTGGTCAACGATTTCCGTGCCGGTGGCAGCGAATCCGGTGTCAATCACGAGTACCGTTTGCTCGTCGCGATTTCCGTCGAGCTTGCCGAACCGAACGGTGATGGCATCGCCACTCTTCGATGCGTCTCCAACTTTTAAGAGGTCAATCTCGATACCCATGGTAATTAATCCTTGTTAGCTTTGGTGCTCTTTCGAGCAGTCTTGACTTCAGGAGACTTTGCTTTCGGTTTGCCCCCTATTTGATCGATCGAGCGCAGTAACTGGAGCGCATACGACTCGGCGGCACGTTCAACCCATCGCTGATTAATGAGGAAGATCCAGGCGAGTCCCAATACCACTCCAAGTAACGTTCCTAACAAAGCCACTGGCGAAACTCCAGGCGTTGAACCGACGTGGTCAAGCCAAAGTTTCCACCCACAGCCGACTGTACCGATGATGCAAGCCAAAATACCGACCGGCTTGAGCCCGAACAGATTTCGCCGAAACCCGTAGTCGATGTTCTCAATAAAGAGGACTTCGAACTTCTTTTGGTCCCGCGTGTGGTTTTTCAAGAACTCGCCAGATGATGCGTAGATAGCGTCCGCAGCTTTTGGATCAGCGGACTCCTGTTCAGGAGTCGGAAATGTGATTCCGGGAATATGTTTTGCGAGGAGGGAATGATATCTGGCTTTGCTGACGGCATCGATCCGCTCATTCCTGTGTCGAAGGAAAACGGTCGTAAGAAGACCTCCCCAAGCGTCAACGAGCTTGTCCTGAACACGTTGCCCTCGATCGCGACCTACCTGTGCCAAGAGAAGAACAAACCCGGATCCGCAAACGATGCCAATGAGGGGCTTCGTGGCGTTAAGGAAGTCCTTGTCCCACGCAATTGGCACGGCAATGACCGGGAGAAGTGCCAGACTTGCCGGGAATACTCGGGCCTGAAGCTGGTATCGATTAAGCACGCCTTTTTTCATGAGACTTTGTGTGGCAAAATTCATTCGCTGATCCAAGGCTATACAACCGATAGCTCAGGCTCGAAGTGGCGAACAAGAGTCGTTTCAAAATCCGTTCCTGATCGCCGAGTAAACAGGCAAGAACCTAACTCTGCGTGGGTTGAGAACACGTGCTCTGCGATAGCCTGATAGGCAGTGACAGCACATGAATAGGGATGGCCATAGGAATTGTCAACGCCGGCACTGATGAGGACGGTATTGGGCTCCACCAGGAGCAGCGTCTCTGCATTGACTCCCGTGCGAGCCCCGTGATGGGGAGCCGACATTACATCGGACTTGAGGTCATGCCCGAATATTCTATTGATGGTTTCCCATCGACCAGATTCTGTGTCGCCAGTAACTAAGTAACTGAAGCCCGTAGAATCAAGCCCAGTAACCTTGAGAACGATGCTGCTATTGTTCGAAGAGTCCATGTCCTCCATGTGTGGAGAGAAGAGTTCGAATGCGAATTCATCTGCCAAGTCCGTGAAATAACGGTGGTCACAACGATCGACACGTACGGACTTTCTAAGCAGAGGTCGACTAGACATCAACCGTCGCTTTACATGGCGGTCGATTATCGCGAAGACCTCGGTTGCAGCTTCCGTCGCCTTGTAGTACGTCGGGTACATCACCCAGTCCGGTTCAAACCTCGTTAAGATCGAATCGACTCCAGCCGGACATGCGTGATCCTTATCGAGACCGGTGATCACTAGGCCACGAACATTTGACCTTTCAAGGTAATGGTCGAGCCCCTTTTCAATTTGTACTGCGGTCACGCCCTCGCAGGTGGGCATGTGCGCATCAATGATAACTGCTTCCTTTCCGGAGCGAATTGCTGCCAAGTCGCCCTGGCCGGCGTAAAGTGTAAAAATATCCATGCCTTTCCTCCTAATTCGCTTCATCCGGTAACTTCGAACCCCCACCAAGCTCGAAAAGAATCCGGTTACAACTTCGTTCTGCCGTTATGAGCGCAGATCGTGCCGAAGGGAAATCCCGCTTAGCCAATTGTTCTCCGACTGCGATCAAGGATTCGGTCGGTAGTCTCAGCGTCACGGAATACGTGGGTTCCGTGCTGGAAGCATCCTCAAGCACAATGACTTCCGTCTTTTGGCCGTTAGCTAGTTCAATCGGTCCCCGCCAATACAAGCCAAGCTGTGGGGCGGTGTACGGGCGAACTCCCCGGTAAAACTCTCCGATAATATCGCGGTCATACACTCGTTCTGGCTTTGCGATAACGGATTTTTCTCCTAACTCTACTGGCGAATGCTCAGGGTTCGAACGAGCCTGGGGATCCGCACTCGGAATATCCTCCGGAGATTCCGAACTTGACACAGGGTCAGGGTCAGATGGCCAAATTAGCGGCCCCTCAGTAATCTCGACCATGTTGGCTGATACTTCGTGAACCCGATCATCATTCGGTCGGAATACATAATGCTTTAGGCTATACCTTTGAAGCGGGTCCTTGCTCTTCTGTCTTGCGACGACCAGTAGGGCGTAAAAAAAAGGCGTGTTCTGATTTGGATGGTTGACCGTGCGTTGGTAGGTAGCGAGATCGCCACCGCTCAATCTTGATAAACCGTTTACATGATGTGTATGCCAATTGCCAAGGTGCTCAACTTCGGGGTGCACGCTCTCAATTTTGCGGAAGGTATCTTCTTGGTAATCGACATCACCTAAGTAATAGGTCGGTGATCGCTCTGCCTTCGGGCCAGCCTCAATCAGACCAGAGATGGTCAAGGTAAGAATGCCTCTTTCTTCCTTGAAGACACCAACTATCCGGCCTCCAGTCTCGTCCCGATCAAATCGGTCGCATTCATCAAAGATCGTCATCAAGGCAGCATGTGGCACGATGATCTTTATGTTTTTCGCTTGAAACCACTTCATTCAGTGCCTCCCTGGTGGCAGATCAGACAGCCTTCTTGAGGTTGGAGACTGATTCTTTGAATTTCAAAGTTCTTTTGGAATGGCTGGACCGGTCGATTCCCCCACACCAGGTAGTTGTTATCAATTGGTGGGAGATGCGTTGGTCGCTCAGGCAATGACCGCGCGATAGCGTCAAGAACAAAACGTGTGTGGAAGCACGTAATGAATGCAATGTCTACGTTTAAGCCGGGCGAGTCTTTGATTTCAGCAATCTCAAGCCCATAGATTTTTTCTCGCTCATCGTCTGAGACTAAGTCTATTTCCCGAATGCCATCCCGAAACTGTGTCCGCTCCAAGACACTCTCCAAACACGCCAGGCACCCGCCTTCGTTCGGTCGATAGCCAAAGACTTCGCCGCCGATTCCTCTCGTGAATACTCGACCGATAACAAAAGGTGTTTCGGTTTCTACACATAGCTGGTTAATTCGATACCGGGTTGGTTCATTATCAGTTGCTAGCACAACAACCGTACTCTGTGAAATGCGATAGCCGAGATCTGAACACTCCATGAGGTCAGCATTGAATTTGTTGATTTGAATGGCTGGGTTGCGATCAAGAAGAACGTCGGCTAGCGCATCGACTTTTTGCTGACCTACGTAGCGTCTTCCGCATACATGGCGAATGACATTCTCGGCTTCTAACGTGTCTGTGTCGAACAAGTCAAAGTTACGTACACCTGCCATTGCGAGCTGCAATGCGACTTGCCCGCCACCAGATCCACAGCCTGCAATCAAGACTTTGGCTTCGCCAAACTGCCCAACATCAAAGAGCGGCGCTATTCGCGCAAAAAGTTGATCTTCATTCATATATTAAATTCTCCGGGGTGGGCCATTCGTGGCATTTCAGCCACGTGTCGTAGTGCTTAAGCCATTGGCGAGTTAGGTTCAATGTGGTCAGTACGGTGTGCTTGCCAGGATTCCACCCAGTCATAACTCCATAGAGGCAGAGCGCGCCATCCGCCCATCGGTGCGGCGCTTCTTCTGAAATGGGATTGGCATAGACCTTCGGGCAACTACTTGGATATCCATGCGGGAGGAGAATTAGTATCTCTACCGTAGTGTTGTCATCGAGATTTGCATCGAAGCGAAAGGCTAGTTCTCGCCCTACGGTAAACGTCGTTCGGGGTTCCTCGCCACGATCCGCAAGCTCTTGCATCTCGGCACTAATGCGTGCCGGTGAAACGTCTGGGAAGAAGAACGAGAGTGGAACCAAACAGGCCTTGCGACGGCTATTTGACTCAATGACAAATGCCTCACCATTGTTGGCGACTCGATCTAGGATCTCGCCGGGACGGGTCCTCAACTCAGTCATGGAAAGCAAGCCAAAATCAAGTGGCATTTAGTGCGGAACCTCCGCGCCTGGCCACTTTCCCCGAACAAGCCAGACCTCGTATTTATTGAGCCACTTAGCGATCCTGCCGAGCACAAAGGTTAGATTGTGAGTTCCTGGGTTCCACATATTTGGATGCAGGTAACAAATCGTTCCGTCGTTGTATTGGTGAGGGCTCGCCCCAAGTTTTGGATTCGTGATATACACCTTCGGAGTTCGATTGGGATATTCGGGAAAGAAAATCGAAATGAAGTACGTCTTCTCAGCTGATGTCTGCATTGCTGCTCGGACATAGACTCCGCCTTCCTCAGTGGGGTGCGCCTCAACATAAGCAAACTGGTTGCTCGCCTGCGCTACTTCGGCTCGGATGCGCTGAATGTTCAACGGTGTTCCTTCTGTGAGTACTCACCGCCTAGGTTTTCTCGCATCGTCAGTGGCTTCCTGTTTCCAAGTTCCGCCTGGGATGTCTGTCCTTTGGCGCGAACTTCACCATTTGGCAGAATTTCGATTTCAGTTTCCTGTTCGTTTTGAAGAATTTTTTCGAGCTCAGCAATTGTAGGTCGGGGCATAGATTTCTCCACTCAGTCATGTGATCGCATGATCGCGCGATCACACTATACAATGAATTAAAAGGTTCCGTGCAAAAACACGCCAAAATCTGAAAATATTCAGTACATGTCCTGGTTCGGCACCATTGATTTGCCTTACTGATGCGGCGCGTCCTCATCGTGGCGGTAGTGAAACCTCCTCCTGAAGAACGCGCGTGGAATTGCTAACAGGCCACTGATAAGGAGTCGAAACACGGCATGCCAGAGATCGCTGATGACCTTTCGTGCTCGCTCACCCAAGATCAATCCCGCGATCCAGCTAAAGAGACCAAGCACGATCAGCCGTTCAAAGACGACGTTAATAAACCATACATAGACTGCTTGGAGCCCGGTTCCTAGCAGACTCAGGGCAAAAGGCGCGAGCATGACTACCATGCCGGCCACCACCAACCACGACAGTGGTCGAAACCTCAACGACCTCGTTCCCGGTGTCAATTTCGACGATCCGCAAGTCGAGCAGCAGTTGGCGTAGACCGGACTGATATGGCCCTCCGGACAGATGCGCTTGCTAAGTGTCCGTCGGCAGTTGCCGCACCAGGTTGTCCCTTCCGGCCAAAGCCGTTTGCAATTCGCGCAGAGAATCAACTCCAGCCTCCCACAACTTCGATGCTCAGATCGTTAAATGTTAGGAAGCCGAAGCAAATCTCAGAATTCCCAGGACAAAGGCGAGCCAATCGTGCCCGTCGCAAGGGGCCGGTCGTAATGGTTTGAACAGCAAGTGTTCGCTCTCCCCAGAGGCGGGGGAGTTCTCCGGAATCCTTGAATGCCTGATACCCTGCGAGTTTTCTCGCAAACTTCGCGGGATCGACATGCCCCATATCGACCTCCAATAGGGTCATAACGCCGTCACGACGGACCATCCCGTCCGGTCGGATTTCAATGGTTCGGCCACCGTACAGGAAGGAATGCCGCAGTTGGGGTTCAAATCGCCAATCAGAGCATCCCTGTCTCATGAGGGCTATTCGCGTATCAGTCACGGCGAGCGCATGTTGAACGAATCGCGGAGACGGCAGTCGCCTGGACAGTAACTGTTCGACTCCCTCACGGAGAACACGCGTGGCGGCTCTACCGGCCACATAGAGGTTCTGGCTAAAGAACGGCGTTTCAAATACGGCAATGTAGCCCGCTGACCTAAGGTGGCGGAACCGCGAATTCAGCCGAGTCACCGAGCCGAAGTAGCCGAGTGTGATGATTTGGTCGCGACTCAAGACGTGGCTGAGCGTTGGTGTGGCAATGGTGAGGCGGAAGGGATTCGCGTGGGTCATAGGAACCCGGCCATACGGGCTCACCGCTTGATTGAAAACCCGGACGAGGTTGGCCTTAATGCCGTGGACAGTTGCATCTCCTACACCATCGGAGCGCAAGCGTTTGTAGAAGGCCCGGACGGTTAAAGGATCGATCTTGGTGAGCGGTACATTGCCAAACGTAGATCGGACATGTTTGTTGAACCGGCCCTGCCGGTTGTTAATGGTCTTCTCATCGAGAGATTCCGGCCAGTCGTTTTCAGCCAGCCAGTCGAACCACCCGCCAAGGGTGAGTTCTTTCTTCTCCTTCGCCGATTCAATCTTCGCTCCTCGAATGAGGTCTTTGAGGAAATCCTTGGCTTCACTTCTGTTGGGGAAGATGCGGGAAACGCGCTGCTTGCGGTAGAACTCGTCCTCGTAGGTGAACTGGACACGCCACTTGCCAGCGAGTTTCCCCGTGAGGATTTCCTTGCAAGAACCGTCCCTGTTGTCTGCTTTCGACGCCACGGAAAACAGTCTACGGGAGTCCGTTGAGAGACCAATTGAGAGACCAAGGCACTTTAGCCCGCACTAAAGTGGAAGAAAGAACGGGGTTTAGGTTCAAAAATCTGGTCGGGGCGACACGATTCGAACGTGCGACCTCTTCCACCCCATGGAAGCGCGCTACCAAACTGCGCCACGCCCCGCGACCGAAAAGGATGATACCTTGGGCGTTGGCTGGGATGCAGAGCTTGGGCGGCCGTTGATTGATTTTGGTTCCGTAGAGTAGGGGGACGTGAACGCAAAGAGGCTGACAACTCTCGTTGTCAGCCTCTTTCTGCCTTCCTAGCCAGCGGCTAGTTGCTTGGGGCGGGGAGGACGGGGACTCGGCCTCCTACGTTGAAGTATCTCCAAGCGGCGGGGGCTCGGCTGAGCTCGGCGCCTTCGATCTTCTTGTCCAGCTTCTCAGCGGCGCGGAGCTCGGTGCGGGCGAGGGTGGTGTACTTGAGGCCGGTCGACTCGATCTCTCGTGCCTTCAGCTCGTTTGCCTGTCGCTCACTGTTCGAGGTCAGGTTCTTGTTGTTGTCGCGGAGCTTGGTGGCCTGACCGCTTAGGCTGATCGCGCCAAGCGACGAGGCGACGCTGAGGGCGATGTGGCCGGCAGCATACTCGGGTTCAGCAGCGATGGCGGCCTTGCCCCACTTGATGCCTGCCTCTGGGTTGGCCTCGAACGTGGCGACGAGGGACAGACCGGTGAGGGCGGCTGCAGAAGCTGGTCGCGCCTGCAGCGCGGCGGTGAACATCGTTCGCGCATTGGCATACAGGAACGCCTTCTCCTCAGGAGTGATCGTTCCCAGCATCGTCACCTGAATCGACTTGTTGCCCTGCTCGATATAGGCATCGTAGTTCGTTGGCTCAGCGAGAACAGCCGCCTCAAAATAGTGAGTGGCGGTTTCGTAGTTCTGAAGCTTGTTGTTGAGGGCGCACAGGTAGTAGTTCACTTCGGTGCGCTGTCCCTGGTCCTTGGCAAGTTGCTTCAGGATCTGGCTCAAGGTGTTGCGTGCGTCAAGTGCCCGCGCTGAGTCCTTGCCCGTCAGGTCGTCGTAGTTCAGGCTCATCGTGTTCACGTTCTCAAGCCGGGTTCGCACGAACTTGAGCGCGATGTAGGCCTGAGCGGTGGTGACGATGGGGTTGTCGCCGTCGGAGACGATGGCATCCTTGATCATATTGTCCGAACCGACCACGTCGCCCTTCTCGGCGAGAAGCACGGCCATGGTGGCAGTGGTGTAGGTATCGAACGTTCCGTGATTGCGCTTCAGATTCTCAAGAGTCTGAAGAGCATCATTGAATGCGCCCACTCGAATCTGAGCAAAGGCGAGGCGGTTGGCAAAATCGGTTCGAGACTCATCCTGGCCAAATGCCTGCTTGAGGATCGAGATGGCAAGCCCGTATCGTCCGCTGCGAAGGGCGGCGTCGGAATAGGCCACCAGCGTCTTGTCTGTTGGCGCGCCAACAGAATCAAATCGAGTGTCCAGTGCCTTGCGGCGAGCTTCTACTGCGTTCTTCAGAGATTCGCCGATGCTCTTCAGAGTTTCGTTCTTGTCGCCCGCGCCGCGGTCATAGGTGCTGAATGCCTTCTGCAGGTTGATGATCGACAGGATGTCCAGGGCGTTGGGGTTGCTGGCGTCGTTGGTCACGGCGTCTTCAGCAAACTTCTGAGCCTTGTCCATCACTCCCTTGCGCAGATACGCTCGGGCGATCACGAGGCGAGCCTGGTTGAGCTTGGGGTCTGCCTTAAGAGCGATTCGCCCCTCTGTGATTGCAGTGTCCCACTTGCCATCCTGAAGGGCAGTAATACCTGCCTGAAGATGAAAGTCGCCGCCCTTATCTAGGCCGCTGTAAATCTTGACGCTCACGGAGTCTTCGCCGGTTTCCCCCTCCGACGTATATGCCTTGAAGCGCAGCTTGACGGTGCCTTCAGGCTCATTGAGCGAGTCCATTGAGAACTTGTAGGGGGTGCTGGTTGCCTTGTCCCGCAGGTCGTCGTTGACGTAGAACTCGACCTGGGTGACCAGATTTTGTGAGTCGACGGTGACTTTGAAAGTGACTTCGCCCGTGATGATATCGCCGTTTTTGGCATCAACATGGACCTTGACTGGCGCTTTTGCGGGGGATGCTAGCGCGAGAAACGCGGAGGCAAAAAGTAGGACGTTCATCTTATTCAGAATTCCAGTAGCGACAAGTATGACGGAAGAATCCGCCTAAGAATTCGATTCAAACCGCGGCTTCTCCGCGTTCCTCGGTGCGAATGCGGATCGCATCCAGCATCGGCTCGATAAAAATCTTCCCATCCCCAGGCTCCCCGGTGTGGGCGTTCTCAATGACGGCACGAATAATGTCGTCCTTAAGGACGTCATGGGCCACCACTTCTACGCGGGTGCATATCGGCAAGGCGATGAGTCCCTCAGTGCCGCCGAACCAGTCGGTCTTCTCTGGGGAATTGCCCTGTCCGCGGACGTCGGACACGCTCATGCCGGAAACTCCGAGGGCGGCAATCGCTGATTTGACCGCCTCAAGCTTATGGGGGCGGATGTAGCACGTAACGCGCGTCATGGTGCCGGTTTTACCCGTTACGGATACATGGCGGCGGGCAGGGGAAGCGGGGTGTGGTCCTGCCATACTTTAAGGGTATGCCGGAACTGCTCCACACCGCTCTGTTTGGACTGCCTCCCGCCAAGGTTGGCAAGGTTCGCGAAGTTTACGATTTAGGGAATGAGCTGCTGATCGTGGCCACTGACCGAATCTCTGCGTTCGACTGCATCATGGCGAACGGAATTCCCGATAAGGGGCGCATTCTCAACCAGATGAGCGCCTTCTGGTTCGAGAAGTTTGCGGACGTATGCCCCAACCACATCATCTCGGTGGATGATGCCGAAGTGCAGAAGCGATGCAAGCAGCCTCAGCCTGAACTTGCAGGACGTGCCACTGTTGCCAAGAAAGCAAACCCGCTCACCATCGAGTGCGTCGCGCGCGGATACATTAGCGGATCGCTCCTCAAGGAGTATCGCAAGTCTGGGGGCGGCGTTCACGGTCTATCGCTCCCAGAGGGCCTCGTGGAGTCCAGCAAGCTGGCGGAACCGATCTTTACGCCTGCGACCAAAGCCCAGACGGGGCACGACGAGAACATCTCATTCCAGCAGGCCGCCGATGTCGTCGGCAAAGAGACAGCAGAGTTTGTACAGCAGAAAACCTTGGAGATCTTCGCTCTGGCCTCTGAATATGCGGCGACGAAGGGGCTGATCCTTGCCGACACAAAATTCGAGTTTGGCGAAACCGAGGATGGAATCATTTGGATCGACGAGGCGCTGACTCCGGACAGCTCTCGCTTCTGGCAGGCAGATCTTTATGAACCGGGGCACCCCCAGCCCAGCTACGACAAACAGTTTGTGCGCGACTACCTGGAAACGCTCGCATGGGACAAGCGACCGCCAGGCCCGGTGCTCCCCGACGACATCGTGGCGAAGACGCGCGAGAAGTATGTCGAAGCGTATGAGAGGCTCGTCAGCAAGCCGTTCACGGTTTAGGCGCGGCACTCACTATGTTTCTGCTCTACAACCTTTTGCTCACGGTGCTCTCGCCGATCTGGCTCGTCTGGATGATCGTGCGCGCCCGACGCCGCAAGGAGCAGCCGAACTGGACGGAAAGGCAGGGAATGTACGACATCCCCAAGCGGGGAGAGCGCAAGCGAGTTTGGCTTCACACCGTGTCGGTGGGCGAGTTCGTTGCGGCGACGCCGTTGCTGAAGGAGCTTCGACGCACCCTCCCCAATTACGAGATCGTGGTGAGCGTCACCACCAGCAGCGGCCACCAGACCGCGCGAGATGCTGAGGCGGGGCTTTTTGATCATTTGGTGTATTTCCCGATCGATGTCGCCCGCTTCCAGCTCTCTGCTATGCAGAAGGTGCGGCCCGATGTGGTGGCGATCATGGAGACGGAGCTTTGGATGAACTTCCTCTGGGCCGCCAAGGTGATGGGGGCCAGAACCGTTTTGGTGAACGGCCGAATCAGCGACCGCAACTTTAGAATTTCCAAGCACCTCCGGTTCTATTACCGCGCACTGCTAAAGGAGATGGATCGCTGCCTCATGCAGTCGCCTGCCGATTTGGAGCGGATTCAGCTCCTTGGGGCACGGGACGCCACCGTCCTCGGCAACATGAAGTTTGACCAAGCGGTCCAGGGTCTGGATGCGGACCCTGTCGAGTGGAAGCAGAAGCTGGGCCTAGATGCCAGCCGATGCACGCTGGTTGTCGGGTCGACACGTGGAGAGGAAGAAGAGCGACTCGTGATTGCGGCCATCAAGCAGGTTGGGCTCGATCGACTTAATGTGATTCACGCGCCACGGCATTTGGAGCGTGTGGACAGCCTTGCCGCTCTGGTCAAGCAAGAAACCGGCGCGGTTGCCCTGCGTTCCAAGGGTGAAACTGGCCCCTACGTGATTTTGGACACCTACGGGGAACTGAGTTCGATCTACTGCGTTTCCGACCTAGTCGTCATCGGCGGCGGGTTTGAGAACCTTGGCGGACAGAACCTGATTCAGCCCTTGGCGCATGGCAAGCCAGTGCTGCACGGGCCCTACATGCAGAATTTTCGAGATTCGGCGGCCATGGCAGATGTTGCGGGTGCAGCCCAGGTATGCCGTACTGCGGAGGAACTCGCAGCTGCGATTAAAGAGCTGCTGGATGACCCGGCGAAGCGGAAGTTGGCTGGTGATGCCGCCCGGGAGCTTGTCGCCCAAAATTTGGGGGCTACGAAGCGGTATGCCGAGACCATCGCACTTGAGGCGACCAAGGCCGATTCCCGTTAACTTTGATAAGCGTGAGTTAAGCGCCAAGGCGCAGAAGTAAGATGATGGCCATGGACCTGTTGGTGGGCATTATCATGGGCAGCAAGAGCGACCTGGAAACGGTTGAACCTGCGGCAAAGATCCTCGAGAAGTTCGGCGTCTCCTACGAAATCAAGGTGGTCAGCGCCCACCGGACCCCAGACGCGATGGTGGAGTACGCCAAGACCGCCAAGGAGCGCGGCCTGAAAGTGATTATCGCCGCCGCTGGGGGAGCCGCTCATCTGCCCGGGATGGTGGCATCTCTGACCACCCTCCCCGTGATCGGAATTCCCGTTCAGACCAAAGCGCTAGGCGGGGTCGATTCTCTGTATTCCATCGTGCAGATGCCAGCCGGTATCCCAGTGGCAACCGTCGCAATCGGCAACGCCGCCAACGCGGGTCTGCTCGCGGTGCGGATCTTGGGTGCGACGGATTCAGGGCTTAGTGACAAGTTGGAAGCCTACGCAGAAGAGCTCCGCGACTTTGTCGCGGAGATGAATCAGACCGTAGAGCGAACCTACGCTCCGTAGATTTCCGGCTCGATTACCTCAACCCCACCGTGGGTTGAGTCTGCGGGAATTTTGTGCCGCCGCATACCCGCTGGAATTAGACTCAGACGCCTTTACGGGTAAACAACCCGCTTCGGGGTTGAGCCTTTTGGTTACGCCGGTGTATTAGGGTTGGCCGTTCTGCGAACGGCCAACCCTAGCTTCAACAGAAGCAATCCCTTTGGGATTGGGAGGCTTTTTTCGGTTGTAGAGTCCGGGCTATTTGTTGCCGAGTTTCTTTAGGATTTCGTAGCTGGTCGGGTCTAGGAAGATGCGCTGGATAAAGAAGCGCATTTTCTTGTCGTCGGTGACCGACCCTGGCTTTGCGGTGGGGTCGATGAAGCCGGTGTCGAACGAGCCTAGAATGACTTTCTTTTGGCCGGAATCAAGGGTGGCGTCCAGGACTTCCTGCATGTTCTGGATCAGAACGCCCATGAATACCTTGCGCTGGATCTCCAGCTTGCTTTCCTTACCGGCGATTTCGCCCGTGATCGTTCGAGGAGGGTAAGCGCCCTTCTCATAGGCGTTTTTAATCGCCTCATCGGCGAGAGGTTCGATCTTGGCGAGCTCGTCATCCTCAAAAGCCAGTTCCTTCTTGAACTGATCGCGCGCCTTTTCGATGGCGGGGACGATTTTGTGGTTGATCTGATCCTTGGTTAAGAGAAGCGGCATGATCTGCAGGAGCATGTCCACCTCATGGATCTTCATGTTGATGACGTCGCTGTGGGCCCCGTTTG
This sequence comes from uncultured Armatimonadota bacterium, assembly GCA_903927025.1. Taxonomy (GTDB): domain Bacteria; phylum Armatimonadota; class Fimbriimonadia; order Fimbriimonadales; family Fimbriimonadaceae; genus Fimbriimonas. Next base: position 13,997 of record CAIYLG010000016.1, on the reverse strand, counting down.
GGGTGACCTGGGCGCTGGCTCCGGCAAGAATTCCGAATGCGAGGGCGATGCTGGGAATGAGGTGCTTCATGTTGGATCCTTTGGTGAAGTTTCTTGAGTGCTAGACGCTTCACGCCTAGCTTCGGTTACTGATTCTTGGGCTGAGGTCACCAGGAGTGCGGTTGCCAGTGTCTGGCCGTGGACGAAAAGGAGCCCGAGGAGGGCGGCCGCTATCCATACGATTGGCTTCATGCCGTTGGGGCCAAAGCCGTTCAGTTTCAGTGAAAAAGTGAGTGCGGCGAAGATGGGAATAATCGAACCGACGAGAAGACCGGCGGCAAGAAGCCCCCTTTTCGACCTCGGGATCGAAACAGACCAAGTGCGCACCTCTTGGGCACGCCGCATTTGAAACACGCCGTAGCCCAGCCAGATGAGAAAGCAGAGCCCGCCCTGGAGCCAGATCACACCAGAATCGTACCGCCTGCCTTAGGTGTGCCGCTTCAAGCATCTTGGTTTTGTCGTCAGATTGCCCGGTATCCTTTAGACGTTGATTCTTGTCTTTGGCACGATCTGCCTCGATCGTCTGCGGCGCGTCCCTCAGTTGCCCGCACCCGGCGGCTATACAGAGGTCCAAGATGAGGCGCTGATGCTGGGAGGCGAAGCGGCGAATACCGCAAACGCCCTTGTGAAGTGGGGAAGACAGGTCTGCCTCGCGGGCAATAGCCTCGGATCTGGCCCGGATGCTGATCTGCTCAACGAACTCCTGGATGACAAGGGGCTTCGAAGCTCGCTGCTCAAGCTTAGGTCGGTTGCGGACGATCAATCGGACCCCACCCCGGTTTGCGACATCTATGTGACTCCAGATGGCGAGCGCACGATGTTTGGTCGCGGTTTTGCAGGAATGCATCCCGTTTTTGCGGCAGGTTCGCTGCCGTTCCAGTCTGGAGCTTGGTTTACCGCCGAGCCGAACATGGACCGCCCATCCCGAGAGATGACGCGGTTGGCCAATGAGGCAGGAATGCGGACCTACCTGATGGACTTCATTAGGGAAGAGGAACCGATTGCGGAAGGATCCTTCTGGCAGAGCAGTACGGACTGGGCCGGACACCGCAACAACACGCAAAAGAATGTGCAGTGGGTGAAGTCCTGGATCGCCCGTTATGGATGCTTCACCGTGCTGAGCGACGGACCCAATGGCTTCGTCGCTGGCTCCCCAACGATGCCAGCTCGCTCCTATCCTCCGTTTCCCACGCCAAACGTGGTGGACACGACGGGAGCAGGCGATATGTTTCGCGCTGGAATGCTGTTCGGCCTGGATCAGGGCTGGGAGACACCCAAGTGCCTTCAATATGCTTCTGCGGCGGGTTGCCTCAGTTGCCGAGCGTTGGGCGCAACGACCGATGTTCCCAGCATCGACGAGGTTCTTGCCTACGTTTCGGAACATGACCAGGTCAGTCGCCAGTATCTCTAAACGGCGTCTAATTGGTTTGCGCCTGCGATTTCCACATTGCGGCCCTAAATTTCCGTTTTGTTAACGGAAAAACCCGTGCCACAATATCCAAGCCCCTCCTGACGGTACATCCATGGATATTCTCCGGCTACTCGACGATCTCAATCAGATTATTGACTCTGCACCCACCTTTGGCCCTGTAACTTGGGGACTCAACCGAGAAGAGGTCAGCATGCAGATCACCAAGATTCGAGCCTCTCTTCCTCAGGAGCTTCGGACTGCGGTCAACAACGTACGCGAATCGGAGCGGCTCATCGATTCTGCGAAAGAAGATGCCGTGATGACGCTGGAAAGCGCCAAGAAGGAAGCGGAGCGCGTCCTCCAGGAAGCCAAGCGCGAAAGCGACCGCATCGTGGAGCAGGCAAAGATTCAGCAGGAGCGAATGGTTGCCGAGAGCGAAATCCTCAAGCTGAGCAAAGCTCAAAGCGAAGAGATCCGCAATGCCGCAGACCGAGATGCTGTGAACATGCGACGCGGCGCGGAAAAGTACGCGTTTGATGTGCTGTCCCAGCTCGAAGGCGTGGTTGGCAAGGTGATGACTTCCATTGAGAAAGGGAAGCAAGAAGTTTATCGGCCCGAAACAGGGGCTCAAACTTTGCCTCGCGAGAAAGCAAGGGTGTAACATTATTTCCGGTCGTTGACCTGCTGAATTCCAAGGTTGGAATTCAGACCGTATCCGCAGTTCGAAGATGAAACTGATTTCTCGCTTTGTCAGCAAGGCTGCTGGCCGGGTTTTCCTGTGCCTGCTAGCCCTTTTGTGTTCCGGCCTTGCGTCGGCCAAAGATCCTGTCGTCCTCCAGTTCACGGTTTGGGATGGCGATATCTCTCTCACCATCATCAAGGGGCTGCTTCAGCAGTTTGAGAAAGAGAACCCGGATATTAAGGTCAAGCTCGAGCCGATTCCCGACTACAACGTCTATCACCAAAAGATGCTGCTGCTGTACGCAGCAAACGTTCCGCCCGATGTGGCGATGATGGACCCTGGACATTTCCAGGCCCTGGCGGCCAAGGGAGCGCTTCTGCCCCTCAACCCGTTCATGGACAAGACGCCGGGTTTTGACATCAAGGCGTACTACAAGCCGATTGTGGATACCCACACCTACAAGGGCCAGCTCTTTGTTCTTCCGCGAGACATCGCTCCGATTGGATTGATCTATTACAACAAGGAAGCCTTCAAGGAAGCGGGGATCCCGTATCCGGACGGCACTTGGACCTGGGACTACAAGGTCCGGCCAGAACTGAAGGAGAAGGACTTCGTTTGGGTCTGCCAGCAGCTGGTGAAGAAGGATTCCAGCGGCAAGGTGAACCGTTGGGCGTTCGCCTCCGATTACCCTGAGCTTCTGGCGAGAACGTTTACTTACTCGAGCGGTGGCGCCTATGCCAACGATTCCGAGCATCCCACTCAAGTGACGATTGCCCAGCCGAAGACGGTAAAGGCGTATCAGTACGCCTCCGACTTCATGAACGAGTTCCACTACATGCCGAACTCGACCGAGACGACCGGGGTGCTGATGGCGACCGCACAGCAGCTGTTTGTCTCGAAGAAGATCGCGATGTACCAGAACGGCATCTGGGTGACGCCGCAGATGCGCAAAGACCTTGTGCCGGGCAAGGAAGGGTTCTTTGACTGGGATCTCACCCAGTTTCCAGCTTTTGCGGACGGTTCTCGGTCTGCACCCACCGGTGGGTCCGGTTACTGCATCTTCCGAGGGACCCCCCATCCGGATGAAGCCTGGAAGCTGACGAAGTTTATGGCGGGTCCTGTCGCGATGGCGGCGATGGCCAAGGCTGGAATCGCCCAGCCGGCAATCAAGGCTCTTGCGCTCACTCCGGGCGTATGGGCTCCGGGGCCGACCACTCCGAAGGACCAAGAGTATCCGCACAACATTCTGGCAACCGACCAAGCGGTTCCTTTTGTAAGATTCGAACCATCGGCCTACTACTGGCCGAGCGTGAACGAGCGCCTCAGTTCTGGCCTCGACCTCGTTTGGAGCGGCCAGTCGAAGGCGGAACCAATCCTGCAGGCCGCCCAGAAGAACGGTCAGGTTCGCCTCGACGCGATGCTGAAGGACGAGCATCTCGGTGATTTCAACTGGACAATCGGCGTTGCGATTGGACTTCTGATCATCGCAGGAATCGTCGGCTGGACCTTCTGGCCGGAACGCGGTGTGCGCTACTCCAAGCGGGAGCAGATCGAAAATCGCGCTGCCTACAAATTCATTTCGCCTTGGCTAATTGGCGTGGCGGTGTTCACCCTGGGACCGATGATTTTATCGTTCCTGATGAGCTTTGCCGACTGGGACATCATCACTCCTGCCAAGTGGCGCGGCGTGCAGAACTATGTGGAGAGCGGCGCAGTGGACCCCCTGTTCTGGAAGAGCATGGGTGTGACCCTGATCTACACGATTTTCTCCGTGCCGATGGGGATTTTCACCGCGCTGATGCTTGCGCTTTTGCTGAACCAGAAAGTGAAAGGAATCCCGCTGTTCCGAGCGGTCTACTACGTTCCTTCGCTGGCAAGCCTCGTTGCTTCTTCGCTAATCTTTCGCAAGATCTTTAACCCAGACAACGGCTTGTTGAACGCGGTGATCTATGGATCTCACGGCACTTGGTTGGGGGATCAGCTCAGCATCATCGCAGGCACTCCCGGCAAGCACGTGGACTGGCTGGGAAGCGAGAAGTTCGCGCTTCCATCGCTGATTCTGATGTCGATCTGGTTCGCTGGTGGCGGCATGATCATCATGATCGCGGGTCTTCAGAACATTCCTCAGCATTACTATGAGGCGGCGACCCTTGACGGAGCCGGCGTCTTCAAGCGGTTTAAGGCGATTACTCTGCCGATGCTGACTCCGACCCTCTTCTTCTCGATGGTCACTGGGTTCATTGGAAGCTTCCAGGTGTTCACCCAGGCGATCGTGATGACGCAGGGAGGACCCAATGACAGCACCCGCTTCTACATGTACAAGCTGTACCAAAACGCTTTTGAGTCCCTGCGAATGGGCTATGCCTCGGCGGGAGCATGGGTACTGTTCGCGATTATCCTGCTCGTCACCTTGGTGCAGTTCAAAGCGAGCAAGTGGGTTTATTACGAGGCGGACGCGAAATGATGCACGCGAACTGGGGGCGAAATTAAGATGCAGTCAGTAGAAAAACCCACGGATAGCGGCGCGCTGGACGCGATTGACTACCAAAAATATCGCATTGCCGCAAAGCGTGCGGAGCGAGCGACCGCGGTGGCCCGCGTCATCCTTTGGTTGGTGCTAGTGATCGGCGCAGTCGTCTTCATGATGCCGCTGTACATGATGGTGGTGATGTCCCTGAAGTCCACGCAGGAGATCGCCGCCAGTTCGGTTTGGTCTTGGCCCAAGAACCTCACATTTGAGAACTTCAAGACGGTTCTGGACAACCCAAACGCGCCGTTCTTCCTGTTCTTCAAGAACTCGGCGATCATCGCCACCTTTTCAACCGCAGGAGTTTTGGTTTCGTCCAGCCTGGTTGCGTACCCGTTTGCTCGGCTTCGCTTCCGAGGGCGGGATCGACTGTTCATGTTGCTCCTCAGCACGATGATGTTGCCGGGACTGGTCGTGATGATCCCGACGTTCATCATGTACAAGTATCTGCACTGGGTAGACAGCTTCAATCCCCTGATCATCCCCGCCTGGTTCGGCGGCGGCGCATTTAATATCTTCCTGATGCGCCAGTTCATGATGGGCATCCCTCGGGAACTGGACGAGGCCGCGTTTTTGGACGGCGCCAGTCACTCCACCATCTTCTGGAGAATCATCATGCCGAACTCCGGCGCCGCCCTCGCGACCATCGGCATCTTCGCCTTTGTATACACGTGGAAGGACTTCATGGGCCCGCTGATCTACCTCAGTTCCCCCGAGAAGCAGACTCTGGAACTTGGTTTGCGCACTTACCAGGCGCTGAATCAGGAGCGGTGGGAACTGCTGATGTCGGGATCCGTGCTGGTCATGATCCCGCTCATCGTGATGTTCCTGCTCGGGCAGAGGTACTTCGTGAAGGGCATCGTGATGAGCGGCATCAAGTAAATCGGACTCCTTCTTTTCGCAGGCGAAAGGAGGGGATCCGGAGGTGGCTAGCCTTCCGAGAGATACTCGCGCACCTTCTCCGCCAGCGACTTGGTCATCGTGGGCACGGCGGCGATCTCCTCTACGGTTGCCCTGCGAACCGCCTCGAGAGATCCAAACGCACGCAGCAGCAGGCGCTTGCGGCGGGGGCCGACGCCGGGGATTTCTTCTAAGGCGGAGCCGTTGATTCGCTTGTCGCGCAGCTTACGATGGAAGGTCAGGGCGAATCGGTGGGCTTCGTCGCGGAGCTTTCTTAGGAGCATGAGCCCGGGGGAGTTGAGAGGAAGCTCGATTTCGCGGAAGGTGTACTCCCTTGGTGCGGGCCGTTCGTAGCTGTAATCCGCGTCTTTCTTCCCGTCTGCTGCGATCTTCTCCTTGGCGCGCGCGAAAAGTTCAGGATTCTCGAAAGCGGCGGGTGGCTCGTTGGGGACGTACAGGAGCTCATGCCGCTTGGCGAGACCGAGCATGGGAACGGTGAGTCCTAGTTCGTCCCTCGCCTTTAGAGCGGCGCCGAGTTGGCCCTTGCCGCCGTCGATCATGATGAGGTCGGGGAGCTTCTGGAACTTCTCATCGCCGTCGATGTAGGCGCGAAGGCGACGGGTGAGGACCTCGTGCATCATCGCGAAGTCGTTGGGGCTCTCCGGGTGATATCGCACCTTAAACCGCCGATACTCGGCCTTTGTCGCTTGTCCGTTCTCGCAGACCACCATGGAGCCGACTGGCGACGTGCCCTGGATGTTGGAGATGTCGTACCCTTCCACGCGAATGGGTGGGCTTTCCAGTCCGACGGCATCCTGGAGTTGAGACATCGCATCTTCCGCCCACTGCTCCTTTTGCTCAACCTCGATGGAGAACTGGTTCAGTGCCTGTTCGGCGTTGGCGGCGGCCAAATCGACAAGGCGAGACTTCTCGCCTTGTTGAGGGACTTCAACCGTGACGGCAGATCCTTTTCGCTGCCGGAGCCATGACTGGATGATGTTGCGCTCTTCGATCTCCACCGGCAGCAAAATCTCACGGGGAAGGTCTGGGGCGTCCGAGTAATACTGTTTGACGAACTCCTGAACCGCTTCGGAGGGGCTGGAATCGGCCGCACCATCCAGCATGTACTGGCGCTGGCCGATGAGCTTGCCGCCCCGAATATACAGCATCTGGACGGCTGATCCTCGCTCGTCTTTGACGACGGCGATCACGTCTTGGTCGACCTGGTCGTGGGTGAGGACTTTCTGGCGCTGAAGAACGCTGTCGATCGCCACAACTTGGTCGCGGATTTTGGCTGCGCGCTCGAAGTCCAGCTCCTCAACTGCCGCCGCCATCTCCGTTTTGAGATCTTCAACGATGGACTCTTCCTTGCCATTGAGGAAGCGCTCGACCTTATCGATGACCTTCTGATACTCCCCACGATCACTCAGCCCCGCGCAGGGTGCCAGACAGCGGCCAAGGTGATAGTAGAGACATGGGCGCTGCTCTTCGCGACCGCTCCAGCTCTTTCCGCATGGAATTAGCGGGAAGATCTTATGGAGGAGCTGCAGAGAGTCGCGGACATTGAAGGCGCTGGTATACGGGCCGAAGTAGTGGGAGCCATCCTTGCGAACCTTTCGCGTAAAAAGAACCCGAGGGTATTTCTCGTTGGTCACCACGATGTAGGGATAGCTCTTGTCGTCTCGCAGACGCACGTTGAACGGCGGCCGGTGCTGCTTGATCAGGTTGCATTCCAGCACCAGCGCCTCGAGTTCGGAGTCGACGACAATCCACTCGATGTCCTCGACCTTGCTGACCATGCGCGCGATGCGGATGCCATGGCGGGTGGATTCCTGAAAATAGCTTCGAACTCGGTTCTTCAGCGAGATGGCCTTGCCAACGTAAAGCACCTCGCCCTTGAGATTTCGGTAAATGTAGCATCCCGGTTTGCCAGGAAGCAGCTTAAGCTTGTCCTGCACCAATTCGGGGAGCTGATCTTTCGACATGAAGGCTTTTATTCTGTTACAGAACAGGGTCTGAAATATTCTTCGAAGGAAACGTCTGGTTCGATGCTCTTAGGTTGTAACAATGGCCATAGTTCTCAACGCTAGGTGGAGTCGGGATGTTGCCGCGCCAATTGAGCGCCAACATTCGGGCGACGAACCCGCTGATTATCGCGAGTTTGTGTTTCGGTGTGCGCTTTCCATTTGTGGCGAGCCTGATGGGGCGGAGGACGTTGCCCAGGAGGTGATGCTGGTACTCATCTCGAACCGAACCGCTTTGGACGAGACCACTCAACCCCAAGCATGGGTTCGAAAAGTGACGGTGAGGCAGGCTCTTAGGCATCTCAAGCGGTCCCGGCGATCCGAGCCTCTCAATGAGCCTGTCGCTTCGACTGACGCTATCTCAGATTCTCTTGCCGTCCTCCAAGTACTGCAGGGAATGAAGCCGACAGACCGGGTGCTGCTTGGAATGGCAATGGGTCAGGGACTCTCCTACCGTGAGATTGCCGAGGCTCTGGGGATTCCAGAAGGCACTGTGGCATCCCGGCTGAATACTGCAAGGAAAGAATTTCAGCGGAGGTGGGAGCGGTGAGAAAAGGTGATGGTTTGGAGCATCTCTCAGCTTTCTATGCGGATCTTGAGTCCGTCCCAACTCCTTGTCTCTCGATTCCGCCCCGAAGGGGCTTTGGAATCCTTAGCCTCATTCTTGCCCCCGCAGGTGCAGCGCTGGCTGCCTTTCTGTTTATCTCGTTATGTGGCTCGGGGAGCCATTCCGCCCAGGGAGCCCCACCCCATCGAATCCTGCTTGACCAGTACGCCTTGAAGGAATTCATGGATCAGCAGGCGACGGTACCGGGTCGACATGCGTCGGTTCCATCGCTCGCCAGGAGGATAAGTTGAGACCGATTCTCATCTGCTTCCTGATCGTGGCTGCCATTTTTGGGACCGTCGCGGTGAACCCGGGTTCTTCTTGGGTCTTGAAGAACCAACTCGACATGCTTTCGCCGAGCAAGGTGCGGAACGGTTCCCGAAACATCGGCATGCCGTCGGAAGCGGTTCCAGATTGGCTATTTAGCCCAAGTACCTACTCGGGAAATTCTTCTGACCAAGTTCTTGCCCGCGCGTTCTGCCTTTTTGGTTCCGAGCGCGAAAACGAGTTGTGGAGCAACCTGAAGCAGAATCCGAATGATGCTCTCGGTTGCGCGATGTACATTCGAGCGGCTTGCGAAACTGTTTGGGGAACTCCCGATTCACCCCGAAGAGTGAATCGGGATACCGAAGATCGGAAAAGACGGATCAATCGCGGAATCGAAGCCTGCGCGATCGGTGAGCGGCTGGAGCCGAGCAATGTCTATTTCCCCCTGATGCGGGCGATGCTGAGTATGTTTTCGGACGATATCGTCCAGATGCAGGCGGCTCTGACTTCTTGTCGCACTAAGTCGCAATACTCCAGCCACATCAGAGAACAGGCCTTGGCGTTCGACCATGCCGCGCTACAGGCAAAAGGGTACAGAGGAGAGATCGTTAGAATGGCGGTCCAGTCTCGGACCTCGTTGATGGATGTCTCGGATATTAATTTCCTCGGGATGTACATCAACCGCCATGGCTCTCTCGCCGAAAAGAGAGACTTGGTCTACTCCCTCAGTCTCCTCACAAAGAATGAGGACGCTGCGATCGGCATCCTTGTGGCGCGTCAAGCGATCATGGAAGCCTGCATGGAGAAAGTCGTGAACGCCAATGGCGGTGGAGTTGGGCACATATCAGCAGTCGCATGGCCAGACATTGCAGACGGCTTTGATAGACGTATCGCAGCGGCGAAACTCCCAGCGATTCCTCATGGAACCCGTGCGCTGCTTCAAGACTTGGACCAGTTCACAGTGGCGATGCAGCAGTATTTTAATAAGAACACGGCCCTTTTCGAGCAAATTGGCCAACAGGGAAACTGGAAGACTGCGACTGGAATCGGGCTCGCGGCACCGATCACGGCGATCATCTGCCTCATGATCTGGGTGCCGTTTGCGGCAATTGCGCTTCGCTCTGCAAAGTCCAAATTTGAGTGGCTGCGTCTTATCACTCCCCATGCGGGATTCGCATTAGCCGCATCCCTCGTCTTCGTAGCGAGTGAAAGCTGCTGCGGCGAAGCAGAGTATGCCGTTCCCATTGTGGTAGGGGCCAGCCTTTGGATGGCGGGTGTGCTCAATCTTCCGAAGCGGGTGGTGACTTATCTCATTCCATTGCTTGCGATCCTGTGCGCACTACCATTGCTAAAGACACCGGAAGTGGAGCTTAAGCTGACAATATTGGCGCTCGCCATGGCCGCGAGTTTGGCGGCAAATAAGTTCGCAAAGGATGATGATCGCCCTGGATTTGCCAAGTGGGGAAGTTGGGCTGTGCTCATCTTAGGTGCATTGTCCCGAAACGACCTAGTCCTTTGGGGAGTTTTCGCCTTCGTGATGGTTACCCTCCTTACTGGTCAGCTTAAGGAAGGAACCGCGTCGAGGATCGTGTCGGCTCTGACGGTCATGATCTCCTTATGGATGATTTGTTTGGGCGGATTCTTGTGTTGCGAAATGATAGTTGTCGAGGGCAGCCCAGGAACTGCCGTCCTCATTGGAACCCTTGCCGCAACACTGGTTGGTCTGCTGTTCTCCGGAAAGTCGTTTGCGATCGCACGGAACGCCGCTTGTGTTGGGCTTGTCGGTTTCGGAGTCGTTTACCTAATGGGCGTTGGGCTGCAGCTATTCGAGAACCAGCGGTTCATCAACGCAAATGTGACGCTTCCAAACGAGGCTAACTCTATCCGCGCGTATCAGCATCACAAGATCCTTTGAGCGCCTCACCTAGGCGCTCGTGTCAAGCGCCTTGGCAATGATTGGAACCACTGCGGCCGGTACGAGTCCGGAGTAGTCACCGCCAAGCACGGCGACCTCCCGAACGATTGAACTGCTCAAGTAGCTATGCTCCCACTTCGTCATTAAGAACACGGTATCCACTTGGTCGTTCAGTCGACGGTTGACCATCGCCATCTGAAATTCATATTCAAAGTCGGCGGTTGCTCGGAGGCCCCGCACGATGGATTTAGCACCCACAGACTGGGCGTAGTTCACCAGAAGCCCGGAGAACTCAGAAATGCGCACATTCCCCAAATGGAGAGTTGCGGCTGTGAGAGCCCGGGTACGTTCCTCAACACTCAGCATTGGCTTCTTGGAAGAGTTCACTCCTATGGTGACGATCAGCTCATCAAACATCCGTGAGGCGCGTTCGATAACGTCGAGGTGGCCAAGCGTGGGAGGGTCGAAGGAGCCGGGATAGATCGCGAGTCTGCGCATGATTAACCGACCACCTTGACGGTGGTGTTGGGGAGCTGCCCGAACAGATTGTGTCGGATCCCTGTCACTCTCGGGCTATGCAGGACTGCATCCCGCTGGAAGTAGAGAGGAATCCTTGCTGCATCCATGACGGCGACATCCTCTGCCTGACTGTAGAGTTCGAGCCTTTGCTTTTCATCTAGGATTGAGTCGGCTTTCTTGCACAGATCGTCGAATTTATCATTCTTGTAACCGTCGTGGTTCAGCTTGGCGTCGCCTGCGAGAAGGAAGCTGAGGAAGTTTTGAGGGTCCAGATAGTCAGCGTACCAAGACAGGAAGTAAAGCTGAAGCTTGTTCTCATTTCGTGCCGCCAGGAATCCGCTCCACTCCATCACGCGCACGTTCACGGTGATTCCCAGGTTCTGCTTCAGCATTTGCTGGATGGCTTCGCAACAGATTTGAGCATCGCCAGCTCCTTCTCGGTAGACGAGGTCGATGGCAGGGAAGCCTTTGCCCTCCGGGAATCCCGCTTCGGCCAGCGAAGCTTTGGCACCGGTTGGGTTAAAGGGTAGGCCAGCGTAGTTGTCCCTAAAGCCCATGACGCCGGGTGCTATCAGGCCGTGGGCCTCCTGCATTCCGCCCAACAGATCCTTCGCCAGCCGTGTGCGGTCGATGGACATCGCGATCGCGCGCCGGACTCGCTGGTCTTTCAGCTGAGGACATTCCTGCTCGTTGACGCCCAGATAGTAGATAGCGGGACGCTGTTCGAAATCGAGCTGCGCCTTGAGCTTGGAGTCGGACTGGGCTCCCACAACGTCTTTTCGGTCCATACGAAGGAGGTCCAGCTCGCCAGCCTTGTACTTAATCAGGCGAGTAGATGGGTCCTTGATGATCGGGCGCTCAATTTTTTCGATGAGCGGTGCACCTCCGTAGTAAGACTTGAAAGCGGAGAGGTTGACCTGTTGCTGGGGAAGGTAGGCATCAATCTTGAATGGGCCACTGCCAACTGCCTGCTCAGGCTTGTCAATCGATCCGGTTTTGACCGCTTCCTTACAGAGTACGAAGGCGCACGGGTACGTCATCTTTCCGATGAAGTAGGGCCTCGGCTGGTCAAGCTCAATCTTTAGTGTGTAAGGGTCCACGACGCTCACTCCGGCGATGTGGTCGGTTCTTCCGTTGGCACGGTCCTCAACGCCTTCTATGTCGCCTAGGTAATTGAGCGCGGTAGGGGACCCCAATTCCTTGGAGCAGTTGCGGTCGAGGGTCCAACTGAAGTCCTCCGCGGTTACCTCTCGCCCGTTGTGGAATTTGACCCCATGTCGAAGTTTGAAAATCCAGGTTTTGCCATTGTCAGGTGAGGAGTAGCTGTCCGCCACTCGGGTCTCGATGGTGTTCTTCTCACCGTACGCAACGAGCCCCTCGAAAACGTTCGAGATCAAATCGGTTGTGTCAACGTCTTGGACCTTTCCAGGGTCGAACGTTGTCGGTGCTGCCTCCATCGCATATCGAAAAACTCCTACTTTGCCCGCGGCATTTCTTTCGGAGAATCCTCCTTTGCCACACCCGGCTAAGACAATGGAGAACAGAACGACGGGAATGGCGAGTCGCTTCAAGATAAGACATCTTATCATTGCGACCCTGTTGAGTGCTTCACAGCATCTACTGTCCCGGGTAGCAGTGGTGTGCCGGGATTGCGGTGATGCCAGCAAATCTATTGAGGTTCGAAATGATGACGTTAATTTTGTCGTGATCCTTCCGAAGACCAGATTGGCTGGTAGCCATGAAACAAGCACTCAAGGTGTCCCTTCGACGTGGATTCACACTGGTTGAACTTTTGGTAGTTGTACTGATGTTGGGAATATTGACTGCGGTGGCGTTGCCTTCTTACATCAATTCCGTGAATGCCAGCCGTCAGGGGTCGGCGAATACAAACGCTAGGACACTCGCCACTGCGATACAAAGCCGGGCGATCACTACGGGCAGCTACGATACGACGCTTGCAGATTATCTAACGGATATGGGAGGGATGATCCCGATCAATCCGTGCACGGGAACGAACACCGGCTATTCAATCACTGCAAGCGGCAACCAATGTCAAGTTGCAGCTTCAGTCGGCACTAACTGCGGAACCTGGACGCCAAAGACCTATACGCTAGGACATTGATGTAGCTGATTTATGTGACCAAGCATAGTTGTATTACTAGGTGTAAAACAATTACCATAACCGAGTGACCTGATTATTGCGACTTGAGGGGTAGGTCCAATGGCCGCAATCTGATTCACGTCGGCGCGGAAGTCGCCGTTTCGAGATCCGCATGGACGCAAGAATATGAAAAACATCCAAACACAATCCAACCGAAAGGGCTTCACGCTCATTGAACTACTCGTCGTCGTTTTGATTCTAGGCATTTTGACTGCCATCGCACTGCCTTCCTACCTCAGCTCGGTTAACGCCAGCCGACAGGGCGCAGCCAACTCAAATGCTCGAGCTCTTGCCACTGCAGTACAGAGCAAGGCCATCGCTCTTGGCGGCGGTTATGACTCGACGCTTGCAGACTACGCAACGGATATGGGTGGTTCGCTCCCGAACAATCCTTGCACAGGTACGACAACTGGATACACAGTTACTCCTACAGGCACACAGTGTCTGGTCTCTGCCAACTCTGGAAGCAACTGTGGAACGTGGACTCCTGCCACGTACACACTCGGCTACACCGGAGGCTAGTTCTCCCCACTTCTTGAGAGCCCCTGGGATTCCATCCCAGGGGCTCTTTTTGTCTTTCGGTCGGGGAGCGACGATGCGGCGCGCGACAACGGCGATGCGGTTGCGTCCCGAAGAATGCGGAACCGTCCATGGTTTTTATGCACGCCGAGGGTTCAGAGACGCAGCCGCTGTTCGGTTGTTTCATTGGCCTTCCGGGTCCTAGGGTAGTCCTCGCGTTGCGAGTTTAACCCTAGGCTCGGTGGAGAAGAACGCCGTTGGCGTTCGGAGGCGTGTACTTCTATTCCGCTACCCTCCCTATAGGACCCTGTAACTGCGACTTGAGGGTTTGTTGTGATTGGCGGACAATCATCTCATCAGGCGGCGAGAGTCGCTTAGGAAGATTAAAGGAAACACATCCACCATGAAGAAAGGCTTTACCCTCAT
>CAIYLG010000015.1 GCA_903927025.1 uncultured Armatimonadota bacterium | reverse complement strand
CGAGAGCGAGCAAGCTCGCCTATGCTCTGTACACTCATCTCATGCCTCCGCTCGCTCGCCATAATGCAAGCCTGCTTCGGTCGGTTTTAGTTTTGACGGAACAACCCTAGCTTCGGTCGGTTTTCATATGAGGGAATGCGCCGTCGGCAACCGGTTGGCTGGGGGAGTACACTCGGTTTATGGCCTTCAAGGTCGCTTGTGCTCAATTTGCTCCCCTGAAGGCGGAAGTCGAAAAGAATCTGGACACCATCGCCGAAATCATCGTGCAGGCTCACGAAGAATCGGCGGATTTGGTGTTGTTGCCAGAAGCCTCAACCAGTGGTTACTTTCTGGAAGGTGGCGTTCTTGAATCTTCGCTGACCTCTACCCAACTCCTCTCCGCCCTTTGGAAGCGGTTGAGCAACAAGCTCTCCGCAACTGTTGATGTAGTTCTTGGCTTTTACGAGAACAACGACGGCACCCTTTACAATAGCGCCGCCTACATTGAGATTTCACCAAACGGGCCCAGGCTCGTTGGGGTGTACCGAAAGTTCTTCCTGCCGACATACGGCGTGTTTGATGAGGAACGATTCGTCAGCCGTGGGCGAGACCTCGGAGTGTTTGAATCACGATTGGGCAAGGTTGCTGTCCTGATATGCGAGGATGTTTGGCACGGGGTGTTGCCGATGCTGTGCGCGGTTCATGGCGCTCAGCTGATCTTGGTTCCTGCCGCTTCTCCTGGGCGAGGGTTTTCTGGACCAGAAGTCGAGAATCACGACCGATACCGTAGGCTGTTTCGCGGTATCGCGGAGGAGCATGGCGTGTTCTGTGCCAATGCTCAGCTATGTGGGTTTGAGGGTGGCAAGGGATTCATTGGTGGCTCCATGATTGTCGATCCCTTTGGCAAGGTTCTCGCCGAGGCGCCTGTGGGGCATGAACATCTGCTGATTGGGGAGATCGACCCTTATCTCGTTGCTGTTTCGCGAGCGCAGTCTCCCCTGATTTCTGATCTGCAGAGTGTGTGGGAAGACGTGCGGCGTCTCGTCGCCAAGTCTGAATTCTGAGGCAGAAATGACGCGGGTCGAGCGGATGATGGCTGTCGTTCTGCTCTTGCAGGAGCGTGGACGAGGGTGTGAAGAATTGGCCCGCCTCCTCGAAGTTTCTCGTCGGACCGTGATTCGCGACATTCAGGCGATCTGCGAAATGGGAATCCCCATCTTGTCGCGAGAAGGAGCAGGAGGTGGCTACTCTCTCTCCCCGCAGTATGGAATTCGTCCGCTGGAATTGAGTTGGAAGGAAGCGCTGCTCCTTGTCATGGCACTGGATGGATTATCCAAACTGTCGGATGCTCCCTACTCCGCTGAGAGGGCTTCACTCTCTGCGAAACTCATCCCTCTGATCCCTGGTAAGCACCTTGCCCGCTTGGACGATCTCCGAGAGTCGGTTGTGGTAGAGGTCCCGGACCGAGAGCAAAGAGCGCCCATGCTTGATGCCCTGGTCGAAGTAGTTGGCACCGGAAACTGGATTTGTCTGGAATACGACGGGACGGAAGGGAAGTCTAGTCGCCATATTCGCTTGGACCGTATCTACACGGACCGTGGATTTTGGTATCTGAATGGCTATGACGGTCAAGTCTCTCGAACGATGCGGGTGGATCGAGTCCTGTCCATTTCGTCCGTTGAACCGCCCGAGGAAGTTCACCCAGAGGTTCCTTATGATGATCCTTCTCATCCTTTGGTAAGAGTGGTGCTGACCAAGCGGGGAGCTCGGGTGGTTCAGCGCGACCCTCACATGGGCGGGAATGTTGATGTTGGGTTGGAATTCCAGGAACTTGCTTTCCGATGTCCATATTCGGAGTTCGAGTGGTACGCAGGCTTCTTCGGGAGCATCGGCAAAGATGCGATTGTGCTGGAGCCGGAAGAACTTAGGAGAAAGATGCTTTCGCGAAGTTTGGAGCAGGTGCGCCTTTACGAAAAAAGTTCGGATTCCTCGGAACGGTGACATTCTAATGTCATAGATGGATCGCTATTATGTTTGCACATGGAACTCAGCGTCCTAAAAGCAAAGCGGCTAGCGTCTTGGCACCAGGATGGCGGCGAGAATATTCCCAATCCGGCTGCGGCCTCAGACTTTATTAATCGGCACGGTTTCGTCACGCTGTACAGCGCGTCGAGTGAAGTTCCGAACCTTTATTGGGGTTATGTGGGACTTGCAGATTCCCGGGCTGAAGCCAAATGGGACAGCGCCGCTGGCCATGTTTACACTTGGCGCTGGGAGTTAGGGCGAACGAATGCGGCCTTCTACGGGCTGATGGCTGCCAAGAAACCTACATGGATTTCTTGGGAGATGCTTCCGTTCGTCCTGGGGTTCGGAATGGAGCGAAGAGATCCAGAGGAGATGTATTCCGAAGGCCTTCTGTCTGCGAACGCGATGCGGCTCGCGCGTGCTTTTGACGGCTCGGACGGCACGCTGACAACGAAGGAACTTCGTGCTCGCGCTGGGTTCCCCACAGGGAAAGCGGACCGCGCCGCTTACTTAAAGGCATTAGAAGAACTTGAGCTGATGCTGCTGGTCTGTAAGACCTTTAGCCCGGACGGCGATGGGGAAGACATGGCTCACTCTTTGGTCTCAGCACATTGTCGGGATGCGGTCAACCAGAGCTTAAGCATGAGTGTCGAAGATGCTCTCGTTGGATTCTTGGTGAGATACCTGCCCAATGCGATTTATGTGGATGTCAAGCTGCTTGGCAAGCACTTGCGTCTGCCTGCGGCGGCTTACGCGTCCGCATTGGATGCATTGCAGCAGGCTGGAAATGTGACGTTGGCCGAGGGGTTGGCGATTTGGATAGGAGAATGAGATGGCACTGAAATTGGAAGTGATTGAGTTGACGACGGCAAGTATTGAGAATTCACTGCGTTTTTATGCGCTGCTGGATGTTCCCGTGCCCACTCCAGAAATGGGCGAGGATCATGTTGAGGCAGTGCTCCCAAGTGGTCTCAAGATCTCGTGGGACACGATCGAATTGATGAAGCAGATTAATCCGGATTGGGTTGATCCTATTGGTCACCGCATTGGGCTGGCTTTTCAGTGTGAAAGTCCATCCGCTGTCAATGGAAAGTATCAGGAAGTTCTTGAGAACGGATTCGCAGGCAAGAGCGAACCTTGGGATGCTTTCTGGGGACAGCGATACGCCCAAGTGATCGATCCAGACGGCAACATCATCGACTTGTTCGCCCCACTGTCTTAGCGTCGAAGCTACTTCTTAGGAGGAACATCCGGCACAAATTTCATGGCTAAGGAATTCATACAGAACCGAAGCCCAGTTGGTGCCGGACCATCGTTGAATACGTGGCCGAGGTGACCGCCGCATTTGGCGCACTTCACCTCCGTGCGATCCATGCCGTCGCTAAGGTCTTCTACTTCATCGACTGAAGCCTTTGTGATTGGGTCCCAAAAGCTCGGCCAGCCGGTACCCGAATCGAACTTCGTTTCGGATTTGAACAGCTTCTGACCACAGCCAGCGCAAACGAAGACTCCCTTTTCATGAACGTCCAGCAGTTTGCCGCTCCACGGCTGTTCGGTGAATGCCTGGCGCAGTACGCGGAAGACGGGAGGGGGCAGGAGCTTCCTCCATTCAGCTGTCGTATGAGTCACCTCATACTTTTTCCTTTCGGTTTTCTGCTGGAGCGCTTCCGCCGAGGCACATCCAAGCGAAGCCACTGCGAAAATTGCTAAGAGAGTAGAAGCAACAGGTTTCATATGTCCTCTTACTAGGTACGTGCTCGGTTTTATCCTGGTTGAATTATTCTCCTGTGAGTCGCCTTTGGAAAGCTGTCTTAACGGTTTTTAAACAAAAAACGGCCCCTCAGCGTGTGCCGAGGGGCCGTTTTGGAATTTTGGGTTAACAGATTAACCGGCGAGCTTGGATGCGCTGCTGGTCTCTACTGGGATACCAGGGCCCATGGTGGCACTGACTGTGATGCTCTTCACATACTTGCCCTTTGCCGTTGGTGGCTTGGCCTTGAGGAGCGCGCCGAGGCCAGCCTTGAAGTTCTCAAGAAGCTGCTCTTCGGTGAAGCTCACCTTGCCGATGGACATGTGAACGATACCGGCTTTATCTGCACGGTACTCAACACGGGTTGCGCCCTTGATTTCCTTAACGGCGGTTCCAACGTTGTTGGTGACAGTGCCGTTTCTCTTGTTCGGAGTTCTGGGGCCGAGGATTCGACCGATCTTTCCGATCTGAGGAGCCATCTCTTCCGTGGCCAGCAGAACGTCGAAGTCTCGGAAGCCGCCCTGGATCTTGGCGATGAGGTCATCTCCGCCAACAGTGTCTGCGCCGGCTGCTTCTGCTTGAGTTGCAAGATCGCCCTTGGCAAGGACGGCAACCTTTCGGATCTTTCCTGTTCCGAACGGAAGGTTGGTGATGCCGCGAACGTTCTGATCACCCTTCTTGGGGTCAATGCCGAGCACGACAGCGAGATCTACGCTCTCAACGAACTTGGCGGTTGCGGTCTTCTTGACTTCGGCAAGCGCACTCGCTATGTCGAGCGTCGTGTCCTTATCGATAGTCTTGGCGATGGCCTCAAAGCGAGGCGAATGCGGATTCTTACGTACGTTCTGTCTCAATTGAATCACCTGTGGTGCAGGCGGACCCGGAGGTCCTCCCACGGAATTGGAGCCGGATTATACCTGCTTGGGCTTCTAGCCGCTTGACGTCCCGTGAGGGCGGGTGGTGCTGAAAGAAGTGACACCCTTCAATCGCTTCCCGTTCTCGATGACATCGAACGGTGATTTGGACTCAAGCAACCACGAGCAGTCTCGACTTCGGCGCTCGAAGATGACTCTGATTGGATGGTCTGACCCAGGTATAGGGACGAATCCGTTGGCGTTATGGAGTGCGCACGGAGAAGGGTCAAATTCTACGGTGCGCGAGCCCAAATCTTGACGCACTGAAATTCCAAGAACGTATCGGGAGAGCTGCCATGTGGGACAGCCGGACCATTGGTGGCAGTGTGACCACCTAAGATCGAAGACCTCCGGCCACGTTGTCAACCCTAGATCGAGCGCCCAACCCCAGCACGTTCGGTACTGGTCCAAGACGAAGTCACCTTCGTGATGCTTCCATAGCTCGGAGAGGGCAAAGTGGCTGAAGAAAGGGGTGATTAGCCTTGGCTGGGCAGTTTCGGGATTTGCGAGGTTGGGTCCAAATGGATCATTGGGAAAGCAGGAGTGATAGTGACGTTTGATGAATGCAATACATTCCGACAGTCTTTCCTTTGGGATGAGGTCTTCTCGAAGGGCAAGTACCGCGCGCTGGAGGCCTAGAAATGCCCACGGGTCTTTGGTTTGAAAGGCTTGGGATATGTGAGTTTGAATGATCGAAGTGATCCTCGCAAGATTCGCCTCATGATGGTCTCTGGGTTTATCTAGCGCCTGACACCACCTGATGGCGCTTTTCAGCGCCGTGGTCCAGATGAGGTTCAGACCCATTTCCGATTCCGAAGGCGATCCGACGTAGCCCCAGTCGATAAAGGCCCATCCCAGATCGCCTGTGAGTCCCTTATCAGTAAGTTTTAATGAGAAAGCCTGCATGTTTCGCTCCATCGCCCTGTGGAGTGATTCTAAAGCTGGGCGGTCGCCCGTCATCTCATAAAGTCGCCAGGCCGCAGATGTCCAGTGGCAGGCATAGGTGGACAGATAACTGACTGTTCCCGGACACAGTCCAGCTACGAGGCCGTCTTCGCGGGCGCATTGGGCCGCTTGGTGGAGAGCTCGGTTGAATAGTCTGAGGTCCGTGAATGCGGATGCCGCGTTTTCCAAGCCCACCGTGAGTGAGTCTCCAATCCACTCGCCACGCTCTCTGGTGGGATTGTCGATCACGGAGTCTTCACTACATGCGCGGTATGTGTCCACACCAACTGCCCAGATGTGGGTGAGTCGCGGATCGCTCGCCGCGAATGAGCCTACGGCGTCTCCGTGGTAGGACCTAATCCGAAATGACTCTGCAGCGAACCGAACCTGGTTCGGGTCCGCTCGAACGTGGATTTCCATGTAGCGGCCCGCCGTAGCTGTGAATGGCTCAAACTCCTGGGGTCCTCCGCGTGCAACGAATCTTGAGAGGTTGCAGCTTGGTCCGGCACTCAAGGTGATCCATGGGGAGACCTTTCCTTGCGACAGGGATTCTGACAGGGCGAACTCGACGATGGCGCCCGACGGGAGATTGAGGACGAACCTTGGTCTGCCAAGTTTAACAACCCCTAAATCGTAGCGACGCCAAACACCCTGTGGAGATCCATGATGAGCCTCCAAATCACGCAGGAAAAACTGCGCATTTGGGTCGTCGGCGTCGTAACCAAACGATTCCGTGAAGGTGCCGTGGGCGGATGCCTTCAACTGCTGGATCCGGTTGATGGGGACTTCGATATCTGTTGCTTGAAGGCTGACGGGTGCCGAAACAACCTCAGAAGGGGATTCCCAAGTTTTATCATCGAAGTCGAGTTGATGCCAACCCAAAGGTATCTCGTGTGTGTCGCACCAATCGATCCATCCGAATTGTGGATTGATTCTCTTAACTTGGGAGCTGAATGCCCTAAGGTGTAAGCACCTCCAAATGACCGGAGCTTCGTGGACGCCACACCGAATAAAGGGGGGCATCGAAGGCATCATCCGGGTGTCTACACCCTCATAGTGAGCGTGAATGGCGATGATGTTGGCCCCAGCGCGCAACGATGCCTGAAATATCTGTGACTCAGGATGGGAGTTTGCCCACCGTATTGGCCCCTCACCGATCAGGATGCCGTTCAGCCACAGCTGGAACGGGCAGGACGACAGTATTTCAATTTCGGACTTACCCTCTGTGGAGGATTGGACCAGTCCTCTAAAGGCTACATGCGTATCGGGCTTGGGTTTTCCCGGCAACCACAGCGCATTTGGTGCATCGCTCATTTTTGGTAGAGGCACGCTACCCGAAATTGAGGCGATGGGACGTGCCCGTTGTCAGCGGCCGTACATACGATGGCGCTCGGCAACTCCCATGTAGCCCCCGATGATATAGGGGAACTTTCCAGGAGTTGCGTGATAATGCCAGCCCCTCACTTTGTCGTAGTGGGCATTGAAGGCATCAAGAGGATTCTCTTTCAAGTCCTTGGCCATAACTCCCGCCGATTCATAGGGGCCATAGACGGGAAACCCATCCAGAGCAAACCCGATGACAGGCGAATGAGCCTCACCCTTGTCCACAAACGGGGTGTTCACACAAATCGGATACTTGTGGTAGTGATAGCGATTGTCTGGGCTGGGGTGACCGCAACACCTGTCCATGATGTTGGAGGCATCGATCATGTTGGCGTCGAAAGGGTTATAGAACACGACGCCATTGACGGCAAGACCAACCGGCCCCATGTTCAGCGCTCCGTTCGAATCCCTATCTGTCATTGCGACAGCGCTTGGATTCCTATTCGGCTCAACCGGAAGAATGTAGACATCGCTATGGGCCTGGATATAGCTCGGGTTATAGCCTTGAGTGCCCACAGTGTCCGGGAAAACGGCAGTTGGATGATTGGGGATATTTCGGACATGCATCCTCATTCGCTTTGAACCGTCGAACTCGATGACGACATTCTCGGGGAGAAATCTGTCTTCTGTCACTAAGGCACCGGAAGTGTCCAGATAGCCTTTTCTGAGCCATGCCGTCATGTTTTTGGCAAATGGATTCTCCAATTTGTCATCTCGATAAAAGAGCCGATCTGCATTTTGGAAATCGACCTTGATCGAGCTCTTAAGATGACCCGTCGAATCAACTGGGACCCGCTCGCCACTTGCCGGCAGGTAAAACCAGCGCCCCCCGAGCGGAATCATTCCATCAGCTGAGCGTATTCGTGAATTCGATACGATCCTTGAACTTGGTTCGACCTTGCCGTCGGTGGAGTGAATGCGCTGAGTCAACGAAAAGTCTTGAAGGAAGAACTTCGAGGACTTGTCCGACCCTGCATTGCCGTTCTTGAACTGAACCGTGAGCTTTACGGAATCGACTTCGGAGAAAGGAATCAGCTCTTCGATTTGATATGTGCGCCATGCCGCCGCACCACTCTTATGGTCATTGCCATTGACAGCAAAATCTTTGCGATCCCGGAGAACTTCGCGGTAGATGAGGCGCTGGGCCGAATCGATATAGTTGCCTCCAGCCTTTGCGTAGAAGTCGATCTTCATCTGGAACTGGTCATTGGCGACGGTAAAGCCATCCTCTGCCCTCCCGCGAAACGAGAAGGTAAGCCACTTTCCTTTTGCTTGGTCGATGCCACGAACCATTTGACTGACCTCCCCCGTTGCTTGACCGCCCGGTGCGTAGGCGTTCAGGGATACGCCGTGCGTTCGAGTTTCATCCGAATATCCGACCCAAGCCCATCTGGCGTTCCCGGTCAGCGAGTAGCTCTGTGGTAACTGACCCGTCCCATCAGCCTGATCAAAGAATGGGTTTGTTGCTAGGTTAACGCTCGTAGCTTGGAGCGCGAGTAGGGCGAGGGTGATAGTGAAGTTCATTGGCAGCTACCTCTTGCAGTCAATCCGCTTCTGGGATGTTTATGCGATTTTAGAAGACGGAAATGAGGTTTTTATGAGGATGTTTTGGCTAGCCTAGAGCATGCGCGTTTTGATCATGACCGACATGGAAGGTGTAAGCGGCATCGTCGTTTGGAACCAGGTAACCGGCGGCGATCCCATGTTCGAGGAGTGTCGTCGCCTTTACACTGAGGAGATCAATGCTGCGGTACGCGGCGCGAAGGCGGCGGGAGCCACAGAGATCCATGTGGTGGACTGCCACGGTGCGGGGGGAGGCTGGACTTTCAACTCGCTTGTCCCTGAATTGCTTGATCCTGATTGCGAGTGGATTGCACATCATCCATGGTCTCGATACGTCGATATGCTTGAGGAAGGGTGTGATGCCTGCCTATTGGTTGGAATGCACGCTAGAGCCGCGACTCCAGACGGAGTTCTATGCCACACGATCTCGACGACGCAGTGGCGTCACCTTCGATTCAATGACACCTATGTAGGTGAGGTTGGGATCAATGCCGCACTGTGCGGACATTACGGAGTTCCCTGCGTTTTAGTGACGGGGGACACAGCGACCTGTATCGAATCCGCCGGCTTGATCGGCCCGGAACTGACAACAGTCGCGGTGAAAAAGGGGCTTAGTCGGTTCTCCGCGAGGCAGATCCCACCGGTAAGAGCACGACAGATGATCGAAGAGGGCGCACGCATTGCGTTAGAGAATCGCCATCACGTGAAACCTTATGTGCCAGCTAAGCCAACAAGGATCACGATTGAAATTGGGTCCGTTGAACATGCAAATGCCTGGAAAGGTCGCCCTGGAGTCGAGTTTCCAGACCCGCTGACGGTTGTCAGTACGGGCCCAGATTGGATGACGGCTTGGAATCAAGTTTGGGGATGGTCGGTCTAAACCGACTCCCCAAAACTTGCCTCAGTACATTTCTCGGTCGCCGTACAGGGTTTGGATGTAGGCGATCTGCCCTGCGTGGTAATTGAAGTTCCAGCGCGGGTAGTCCATCATTTCCTCCATCGAGAAATCCTTGCCGCCGCCGTAGGGCAACCATTTTGTTTCCAGAAGGCGGGCATCTGGCAGCTCTCTGTAGAGGGTGAAGAGCTTTTCTAGCCGCTCGTCGCAGGCGGCTTTGCACTTCTCAATCGTATCCCAGCTGCTGATCTCAGCCTTGTAAGCCTCCATAGACTCTTCGTTCTGCTCAGGCATTTCGGCGCCGGACACAAGAATGTACGCCCAGTCTGGGCACTTAGCCAGTTCTTGAGCCTGGTCGAGGACCGATCGGCCCAGTTCGAGTGGTTGCCAGGACAGCTTGTCGTCTGGTGTACCGGCGGCGTATCGAAAAGCCTCATCAGCCGCTCGTCGCGTTTCTTCGATGATTTGGTCTTGAATTCTCATTTTGTTCCTGCGTATCTGTTAGTAGACACTTGTCTATTATTATCGGCAGTTGAGCCAAATTGTGCAAGCACTTTTTTCGCATTGAGTACGACGCCTCAACATGTTTGGTAAAACGGAGCCTCATGCGCTTCCTTACTGCCGCCTCGCTTTTGATGGTTGCCGCTTCTGCGTTTGGCGATAAGCCCATCACGATCACGTTGCTCCACAGCAATGACCTTCACGCCCACATGGAGGCGACGCGGATTAAGGGTGCTGATTTTGGCGGTTACGCCCGCCAGGCGACGATTATCAAACGGGCGAGATTGACTGAGCCAAATGTTCTGTTGCTCAGCGGAGGGGACACATTTCAAGGGACGATGTTCTTCAACACCTATGTCGGCCTTGCAGATTTGGCCTTTATGAACCAGGTCCACTACAACGCAATGGCGGTAGGCAATCACGAATTTGACCGTGGGCCCAAGACTTTGGGCAATTTCATAGCCCATGCCAATTTTCCCGTTCTGAGCGCAAACCTCGACGTAAGCGGTGAACCCGCGCTCCGAAAGAGGATTCATGCCTCAGCGGTGATCACTGTGGGCGGGGAGAAGTTTGGAGTGGTCGGCGCAACTACTCCAACGGTAACCAATATCAGTTCGCCAGGACCCACCGTGAAGCTCAAGGATCTGCATGACTCGGTTCAGACCGAGGTGGACGCGCTTCGAAAACAGGGGATCCACAAGATCTTTCTGGTGACGCATATCGGTTACCTCGAAGATCAGGCGCTTGTGAAGACCCTCCATGGGGTGAGCGCTGTGGTAGGTGGCCACTCCCATACTCCGCTAGGTACCCCAGACTTGCCGGGCTGGCCGAAATCGCAGGGCGAGTATCCGACAGTCGTGAAGAATGCGGACGGTTTTGACGTACCCATCGTCCAAAGCTGGGAGTGGGGCAAGGTGTTCGGCCATATCACCTTGGAGTTCGATGCAAATGGCCATGTCACTAAGTGGTCCAACGCAAAAGCGATCGTCGTGGATGCTTCGATTCCTGAAGACCCTTCTGTTAAGGCGATGGTCGCAAGCTTCAAGAAGCCGATCCTTGCACTTGAAAGCAAGCCAGTGGGGAAGGCATCAGTCGAAATTCCAAAAGAGTCCGCTTCCGGCGGAGATAGCGCGATGGCCGATGTGATCGCAGACGCGATGCTGGCGGCAACTGCCAAAATGGGTGCCCAAGCGGCATTCATCAATTCAGGTGGAGTTCGAGGGGGACTCGAGCCGGGGAACATCACATACGGGAACCTTTTGTCGATCGAGCCCTTCGGAAACACGCTTGTCGTTTTGGATTTGTCAGGAGCTGAACTTACGGCTGCAATAGAAGAAGGAATCGGAACCGGTGGCCAATTGAACCCTTCCAGCGGCACTTCGTACACATTTGATAAGTCGCAGCCAGCAGGTTCTCGAGTGACCGACATTGTGGTCGCAGGCTCCCCACTTGATCCCACAAAGACTTACCACGTCACGCTCCTGAACTTCACCGCAAATGGCGGCGACGCCCACGCGATTCTGAAGGCGGCAGCGGGCAAGAGACTTGAGACCGGCCTTATCGATTTGGACGGTCTCATCGACTATGTGAAAGCGAATTCGCCGCTGAAGCCAAGCTCTTCTGATCGAGTGAGGCCGCTGCACCGCTAAGCTGGCTCCCAGTTTGTTGAGTGGATTCCAGCAAAGAATTCCTCTTGGGGATATTCTTTGCTGTCTATGAACCATCCGCAACTGTCTATAAGGGTCGCGATCTTGCCGCTTTTGGCCGCAAGCTGGGCCATTTGCCACGCACAAATTGATGCCGCCAAGATCACGGTTCGGGTTGACAAGCCTGGAGTGAAGGTTAGCCCGACCTTTTACGGCCTGATGACGGAGGAGATCAACCACTCTTACGATGGCGGACTTTACGGCGAATTGCTCCAGAACCGGTCTTTTCGCGATTCGACAAAGGCAACCCCTCACTGGCGAATGATCTCGAAAGACGGACTGAGCGGGGACATTTCGCTGGACTTTTCCGCGGGATCGACTCCGCTGGATGTTAGTCTGCGGCTTGACTCCAAAGGTGGGGAAGTTGGAGTTGTGAACGATGGCTACTGGGGAATTCCGACCCGTCCGCATACAAGCTACAAGGTTTCGTTCTACGCAAAGGGACTTCTAGATGGATCTCCCCTTTCCGTTTCGATTGAATCGGAAGACGGGACACATTCATACGCAAAGGCAAGTGTTGGAGCCACTTCGACTGGCTGGAAACATTACACTGCCATCCTTAAAACGGATGGATCGACCGCTTCAACCTCCGGAAGGTTTGTCATTTGGACTACTGCAACCGGTAGCGTCTGGTTCAGAGACGTATCCCTTTTTCAGCCCACGTTTCACAACCGTGCAAACGGAAACCGAATCGACCTAATGCAGATGTTGGATGGTATGAAGCCATCTTTCCTGCGTCTCCCCGGTGGAAATTATCTCGAAGGAGACACGATTCCTGAGCGCTTTGAGTGGAAGGATACGATTGGGGATGTTGCCAAGAGAGCAGGGCACCAGGGGCCATGGGGTTACCGATCCACGGATGGCCTGGGTCTGATAGAGTTCCTCGAGTGGTGTGAAGACCTCAAAATGCAACCTGTCTTGGCGGTCTACGCTGGATATTCTCTAAGAGGAGATCATGTTGAGCCTGGTGCGGATCTAAAGCCGTTCGTCGAGGATGCCTTGGACGAAATTGAATACGTGACTGGCAGTGTCAAAACGAAATGGGGTGCGGTGCGAGCCAAGAACGGCCACCCGAAGCCTTTTCCTCTCACTTATGTTGAGATCGGCAACGAGGATGGGTTCGACCGGTCCGGCACTTACGACAGAAGGTTTGCCCAATTCTTTGACGCCATTAAGGCGAAGTATCCGCATCTGCAGCTGATCTCAACAGCAACCATCAAGTCGCGGACTCCTGATGTCATCGACGAGCACTACTACCGTTCCTCGGATGAGATGGCACGAGATGCGATCCACTATGACGGTTACGACCGAAAGGGTCCAAAGATCTTTGTGGGTGAGTGGGCCTCTATCGGCGGGAACCCGACTCCGACCTTCAACGAAGCGCTTGGTGATGCGGCTTGGCTCACCGGGATGGAGCGTAACTCAGACATCGTCGTGATGGAAGCCTATGCACCGCTCTTGGTGAATGTGAATCAGCACGGCTCTCAATGGCCCACCAACCTTATCGGCTACAACGGGATCAATAGCTTCGGGTCTCCGTCGTATTACGTGCAGTCGATGTTTGGGAACTACACTGGAAACACCGTTCTGCCTGTTTCGATCAAGCTCCCCAAGGTTGCTCCCGCCAAACTGCCCGTGCGGCATGGTGCGATCGGAGTCGGAACTTGGATCACCGACTCGGAATATAAGGATGTACGTGTTACCGCGGGAAGCAAGACGCTCTACGCGTCCGAGATTGCCAAAGGCACCAGTGACTGGACAAAGCAATCTGGCAAGTGGAGCGTAGAGGATGGCAGCCTTCGCCAGTCCAGTCTGGATGAAGACACGCTCTCGACGGTAGGAGATCCCAAGTGGACTGACTACTCGCTGAGTTTGAAGGCGAGGAAGTTGAGCGGGAACGAAGGGTTCCTCGTCGCCTTTCACTACCAGAGCCGACACAGCTTTCTGCGCTGGAACATCGGTGGCTGGGGGAACAGTCGATCGGCGATTCAGAGAGAGGACAACGGATCGCTGGATGAAGTTGGACGTCCAACGGACACAACGGTGGAAACGGGTCGCTGGTACGACATTCGCATTGATGTTCATGGACCCAAGATTGATTGCTACCTGGATGGGAAGCTGATTGAGTCAGCGTTTGAAGAGCCGCGTCCGGCGGTGAACCCACTCTACGCTGCAGCCAGCGTCGATTCCCAGACGGGAGACATCTACCTGAAGATCGTCAACGTTTCTCAAGTTTCGCAAAGGGTTGACGTCAGTCTTGAGGGCCTTTCAACTGGAGTATCAGAGGCAATGGGGCTCGTGCTCACAGGGAACCGCGAAGATGCTAATACGGTGGAAGAGCCGACGAAGGTGGGCCCAAAGCATGTCCGGGTTAAAGTGGTTGATGATGCCATTCATCATGTGTTCCCGGCTGGATCGATCACGGTTCTAAAGATCAAGGGCAAGCACTAGACGCGCGCTCTCCAGCGGGATCGCTTCCGAATAGAGCGAAGGTATGAACCGGTGCAAATTGGACCTAACCTTCGCTCTGCTAAGTAATGTCGTTGACACGACTTGATCGCTTATCGCTTTGCCATTGAGGCCTTCACGACTTCACCAAACGATGGGGTCGGTTTGTAGTCCCATCCCGAGATGAGACAGGGGCCGGCTCCTGGGTGGAGATCCCATGCGATGTAGTTGGACTTTCGCTTGTCCATCTCCGCAACGACCCTCGCGATCCATGGAGTGGGCTTGTTTGCGCCTGTGCCGCGACCCTGATCTCCAAATTCACTCATGATGATGGGGAAATTTGGCCTCGCTAGGTCGAGATGGGACAGCCACTTGTCGACGGTTTCCCCCTTGTTGTTGTACGCGTGACAAGCATAGACGACGCCATTTCCATACGCGTCCTTCAGAGCGTATCCCTTAAGGAATCCCGATAGGTCGTACGCCCAATCAAGGCCGCCGGCAACTACAACATTGTTTGCGCCCATGTCTCGGACAGTGTCCAATAGCGCCTGCATGCCTGGGGTTTTGTATTTGACGGGTACGAATCTGCCCTGTCGTGCGCCGACGCCCCTCGATTCTGTAATCGTGCCACCCTTGAGCCAGATATCCCAAGTCGTGTCGTGGGGCTCATTGTACAGGTCGAACAGCACAGCGGGGTTGTTGCGATAGGCCCTTGCGCAGGACCGCCAAAAGGTGATGCTGTTCATGTCCGGCATCACGTGCTGACCTATGTTGCTGCCCCACTGATTGCAGTCGTTCCAGTGGAGATCCAGCAGGACATAGCAGCCGTTGGAGGCGCAGTAGTCCACAACCTGCTGGACCAGGGACTGGTAAGCCTCCCCTTTGTCTTTCTGCTCAGGTCCGGTTCCGAACCAGCGATCCTGAGAAAGAGGAAGGCGAATGATGTTGGCGTGCCAGTCATGCGTCGCCACCCGAATCGTGTCGAGAATATGCCCCTCTCCATCGGAGCTCCATTCCAGGCAGGCAGTATTCACGCCGCATAGGCGAACTGCTCTTCCTGATGAATCCACGATTTGGTTTCCCACGGTGTGCAGCTCAGGGAGAGTGCCTGGTGTCGCGGATACGGCGGTACCTGCGAGTACGGTGAAGGATGCGATTACGGATGAACGTGCGTGCTTCATTGACGATTAGACCTCAGTGTCATTGGCAGTTTAACCACGCAATGAGCGAAAGGCAAGAGTTTTCGTTAACGCGTTCGCCTTGGCGGCATATTTAAATTAAGCGAATAAGTAGGAGCTTAACAGCGGAGGTATATAATCGCGGGCATCTGATGGGAGAACGCAATCAGGACCTGATGCGGCAGGCCAACCAAGCCCACGCGGCAGGGCAGCTTGGCAATGCCGAGCGCATTGTCGACCAGGTGCTCCAACTCGACTCGATGGATCCAGCCGCCAACCTCCTAAAGGGGGTCCTCGCGGGCAAGACGCAGCGAGATGAGTTGGCGGAGCGCCACCTGCGGCGAGTGCTTAAGGTCCAGCCAGAATCATTCGAGGCGCTGTTTTGGCTGTCAATTTTGGCAAGACGTGGTGGGCGCCTCGATGAGGCCACCGATTTGGCTGCAAAGGCGACAGCGATTCGCCCCGCCGATGCTCATGGTTTGAACAATTTTGGCCTCTGCCTGCTCGCGCAAGTGCGACTTGAAGAAGCGGCAAGGGTGTTTGCCAACGCCGCTGAAATGAGGCCGGACTTCGCACAGATTCTGCATAACCTTGGCACTGCGCTTTTTCTCTTGGGGCGGGATTTGGATGCGGCAAAGGCATTCGACCGTGCGCTGCTTCTCGCGCCAAAAGCGGTGGACTCCTACCTAGCGCTTGGGCAGGTCTTGCTCAGCCAGACCAACCCGGGCGAAGCCATTAAATGTGCCCGGAGGGCGATTGAACTGTCGCCAAACTCCGCCGAAGCGCACCTGCTGATGGCGAGTGCGCTTGTGGAGGATAGCCTAACCGGGGAAGCGGAGAAGTATATGCTCCGTGCCGTTGAACTTGACCCGAATGATGCCAAGTCGCAGGGACTACTAGGTCAGCGTTACCAGTCTCTCGGGCGATTTACTGAAGCCAATCAGCATCTGCTTCAGTCGATCGAACTTGAGCCCAAGCAGGGTTTTGCGTACTTTGCCTACGTTCACAACAATAGGATCACCGAGGCGGATCGCCCTATGGTTCAGCAGATGGAGCGCGTGCTATCAAACGGGGGGCTTGATCCGAGACAATTGGATTTCCTGCATTACGGTCTCGGTAAGGCGTTTGAGAACCTCAAAGAATACGAAAAGGCAATCGGGCACTTTGACGAGGCAAATCGGCTCGCGCGAAAGCTTAAGTTTGGGGACTCGGTATTTGATCGAGAGCAATATGCGGCTGACTTCGATTGGCTGATCCAGACGTTTTCTCGTGAGCGGATTGAAGAGGAAAAGCTCAAAGGGTCTGATAGCAAATTACCTATCTTTATCGTGGGGATGATGCGGTCTGGGACCACCCTCGCCGAGCAGATTATCTCATCTCATCCTAGTGTCGGCGCTGCGGGAGAACAAAGATTCTGGCCATTAAGGCGACCTGCGATCTACGGGCAAAACCGCAGAAGCCTGGATCCTATGTTTACGCGCTACGGGGTTGAGTACGCGGCGTCTCTCGCAAGAATCGTGCCAGGTTTCGACTATGTGACGGACAAGATGCCGGCGAACTATGAACACCTCGGGGCCATTCACTGCGCCGTCCCCAATGCCCGCATCATTCATATGCGCCGACACCCAGTCGACACCTGCATCTCTATCTTTGCGACTCCAAACCGCGTGCCCGTCGAGTTTGCCTATGATCGGGAGAACATCGTGTTTGCGTACCAGCAATACACCCGGCTTATGGATCACTGGCGGGAGGTATTGCCGTCAGATCGTTTTTTGGAAGTTCGGTACGAGGATCTTGTCGCAGACCGAATCGGACAGACCCAGAGAATGCTGAATTTTATTGGGCTTGAGTGGGACGATTCTGTTCTTACCCATGAGTCGAACGAGCGAAACGTGATTACCCCGAGCCTATGGCAGGTGCGTCAGCCAATCTATTCAACCTCCGTGGAACGCTGGCGTCGATATGAACCTTGGCTTGGTGCATTCAAAAAACTGCTTGTGGAAAAGTAATCCAAGTAAATACTGAAACAATCTTAACCGGTCGTTAAACTACGGTGAAGATACTTCCGTTGGCGGTTCCAGTGAGTTCTGCCACGTGCCAAGTTTGCTTGGCCGAATCCATTGCTTCGAGTTCGGAGAAATCATGAAGAAAGCTTTCACCTTGATTGAACTTCTCGTCGTTATCGCCATCATCGCGATCCTTGCCGCCATTCTGTTCCCGGTTTTTGCTCAGGCTAAGTCTGCTGCCAAGAAATCGGTTTCGATTTCAAACCAGAAGCAGCAAGGTCTTGCCCTGATCATGTACGCGGGGGACTACGACGATACCTATCCCCGTGAAGACGGATGCACCTTGAATGACTCGTTCAATCCGGTCTACAACAACCAACCCGCAGGCACTAATCCACTGCCGTTCTGTACTGGTGCTAACGGGAACAACGGCGGCTATGCTTTCCGAGACAACCACTATAGCTGGGGCAAATGGACGGTTCCGTACACTAAGAACACAGGAATCTTCTTCCATCCAGTAATCCAGAAGAGCCCCACGGGCTGGGCTCAAGGTGAAGTGGACGGAGGATATGCCCTCAACCTGGCCATCACCGGCGCGCTCAATGTGAACCTGAATACGGGTGCAGTTGGACTGTATGGAGGTCGTACTTCGTGGTTGGGCGGGACCACCACTGCCGTGCCGCAGCCAGCAGACACGATGTTGATCATGGAGCAGACCACGTATTCCGTCGTAGGTGGATATGAGGCAGGAACAACGTCCAACCATATCAATTTGACGTACTACCCAATGGCAGTGAAGGAGCATTGGTCAGGATACTTCTACAAGACTGGCGGTACCGGCACCTGCGGAGAGCAGGTTGGTGTTGTCGATCCAACCACGGCCCCGTTTGCCGCAAGCGTGCCTCTAAGCTATTGCGATGGCCATGCTAAGGCAATTCCAGTCGGCCAGTTCTTGGCGAATACTCCGACTGCCGCCCAGTATGGTCTCACGTTCAATCACTACCTGTGTCCTGTTTCAGCCGCCTACTACGGCAACGGAACACCAAGCTGGACAGCTGGCGCTTGGCCAATGTGGGGGCTATAGGTTGAAGCGATCCCTTCTATTGCTGGTGCTGGTAACGATCACCGCGTTGCTTCAGGGCTGCAGTGCTGGTGAGGTCTCTTACGATGAACAGAAGGCCAAAAAGGATGCTCTTCAAAAAGTAGCGGACGATCATAAGAGCGAAGATCCCAACCACGAAGATCGCGGTCGGTAAGTTCACCAGCTACCCAAAGAGCGGTACAGACTCCACTTGGAGCCTGTACCGCTTTTTTGTGACTTCATTCGGATAGTCAGCGGACACAAGGTAGAAGGGGTGGATCGAGCATGTGTGAATTACTGGTTTCTGTGAATGTCAGATCCAGCAAACAGGCACTTGGTCTGATCTAGATCTCAAAAGGAGTCGTACACTTTAGAAATGACGATTAAATTCACGAGCCGACCTCAACGAAGCGGGATGCTTAGGCGAGCGTCAACCAGGTCACTTAGAGGGACGGTCGTTTTGGCTGCCCTGTGCACTGCGCTTATAGGGCAAGCATTTGCATCCGGACCGCGGCTGTCCTCGGTTTCGCTTTCACCCGGGTTTGTGCTTGGGGGTGCGACTTCTGCAGGAACAGTCACCCTCGATTCTGCCGCCCCAACCGCGGGTGTGTCAGTTTCGCTCGCGAGCGACAATGCTGCCGCGACGACTCCGGGTAGCGCTGTCGTCGCGTCTGGAGCCACCACAGCGACCTTTTCGGTAGCGACAACGGTAGTAGGAAAAACGACATCCGCACGAATCTCGGCATCCTTAGATAGCCGAACTCGTCACACAGAACTTAAGATTGAGGCGCTTCAAATCGCCTCCGTCGCCATTTCGCCTGCGACCGTTACGGGCGGAGGAGCGGCGACCGGAACCGTAACGCTGAATGGAGCTGCTCCGGCCGGCGGATCCACAGTTACACTTTCCAGCAGTGATGCTTCGACATCGGTGCCTACCTCGGTCAGCGTCTCAGAGGGCACCAGTTCCGCGACTTTCGCGATCGCCACTTCGGCAGTATCGAGTCAGGCTCGCGTGAAGATCACGGCTACGCTGGGCAACTCAAAGGAATCGGCAGGACTGTTGGTTGAGCCAACCGCATCCTTTACGGTTTCCGTAAATCCAACGACGATTGGAAGCGGTTCAAGTTCTACCGGAACAGTTACCTTGGCGACGGCCGCTCCGTCTGGTGGGTTGACCGCGAAGGTAACGACAAACAATTCAGCGGCAAATGTTGAAGGTCAGGTCAGAATTCGAGGGGGGCAAACTACCGGATCGTTTGGGATCATGGCTGGTTCCGTATCGACTTCCACACTCGTAACACTCACGGTAGCGATCGGTGGGGTCACACAGACGGCCTCGATTACTGTGACGCCTCCTGCGCTGAAGGCATTGACTCTCGATCAAACAGCACTTTCTTCGGGTGGGTCCACAATTGGTCACGTTCGGTTGACAGGGCGAGCCCCTCAGGGCGGATACGCCATTCAAGTTTCCAGCAACAGCTCGTCCGTTACGGTTCCGGCGACGGTGACGGTAAAGCAGGGCCATGATGAAGCTGATTTCAAAGTGGTTGGAGCCACGGTGACCAGTTCGGTTTCAGCCGTGATTTCGGCAACCGATGGTACGGTTACGGAAACGGCTGCCTTGACGGTGAGCCCGCTTGGGTTGGCTTCCATCAATGTCTTCCCAACCAGCATTTCCGGCGGTCATACGGTTGTTGGAGTGGTCGCTCTGAATGGGCTCGCTACCAGCGGTGGCGTCGTTGTTGGAATTACCAGCAGTGATGTTTCGGCAACAGTTCCTGCAACGGTGACGATCAAGGAAGGTCACAAGTCTGCTACGTTCAAGATTGCGACCAGTTCTGTGGCCCTTCAGACACCCGTGACCCTCACGGCAACGGTTGGAACGGCAACTCAAACAGCGACGCTCATAGTGAACCCAGTTTCCCTTGTGGAACTCGACATTCACCCTTCGCACGTTAAGGGAGGCAACACTTCCACTGGCTTGATTCGGTTGGATGGTCCAGCTCCAGCAGGTGGATTGATCGTCACTCTCTCAAGCAACTCAGCATCGGCAAGCGTACCGGCGACGGTGACGATCCCAGCCGGGCAGAACGCAGTTGCCTTTACGATCACAACGGCTGCTGTGACGGCTAAGACGATTGCCGAGATTTCTGCATCAGTTGGATCCCTCAGCAAGACGCAAACTCTGACGATTACTCTATAAAGGAATCCGCAGGATTTGCCGCTTGGGGCGTGGTAGTGTTACATTCACTTCCGCGCCCTCAGTGTTTTAAGATGTTCTTCCCGGTACTGCTCGCCATACATTCTGCTCTTGCCCCAGTGAATATCGACTTCTATGTCGGCACTTACACATCGCCTACAGGGAGTCAGGGAATCTACAGAGTCACTCTGAATACGGAGTCCGGACAGCTTTCGGAGCCATCACTGGCGGCCACAGCAGTCAATCCAAGCTACGTCGCCATTTCGCCTCAGGGCCACTATCTTTATGCCGTGAATGAGTCGGGCCACGGAGAGGTTGGCGCTTATAAGATCGGCAGGGAGCACCAACTAGTGCCTATCGGAAACCAATCGGCAGGTGGGAGCGCGCCTTGCCATGTGAGCGTGACAAGCGACGGCAAAACTGTGTTTGCCGCCAACTACAGCAGCGGCAACGTGATCGCCTTTCCAGTATTGGGAGACGGTTCCTTAGGTTCTGGTTCTGAGACTTTCTTGAATACCGGGAGCGGGCCCAATAGGGATCGGCAGGAAGGTCCGCACATGCATTCCATTCAGGTGGATCCTAAGGGGCGATACGTGCTGGCAGCTGATCTTGGGACGGACGAACTGCTTGGATTTCCCATCGGCCCTTCGGGCCAGATTCACTTGGCAGATCCGGTCCGAACAAAGACTAAACCAGGTGCGGGACCTCGCCACTTTGATTTTTCCGAGAATGGCAAGTTCGTTTACGTCGCTAATGAATTGAACGACACGGTTGGCGTGTACTCCGCTGAAGCTGTGGCAGGGAAGCTTGCCCCTATTCAGGAGGTTCCGCTGCTTCCAGATGGCGTCTCCCTAGAAGGGACCACTGCTGCTGAGATCTTTCTCCACCCAAATGGAAAGTGGCTGTACGTCTCCACGCGAGGATACGACAGTCTGGTTTGCTTTTCCATCCAGAAGGGCGGGAGGCTGAAACTTGTCCAATCTTACAAGCTGCCAGTTCATTTTCCTCGAGGATTCGCAATTGACCCAACAGGTAAATGGATCGTGGTGGGCGGTCAGATGAGCAACGACCTGTTGGCTCTTAAGATCGATCCCAAATCCGGAGGGATCGGCGAGGCAGGATCGAGAGTTGCGTTGAGTTCCCCGGTGGGAATTGCATTTGTTCGCTGAAGCGCCCTACGCCGGATCGGTTGTTGGGAACTCCATTCCAAAGGTTGAAATGGCTCCGCGTGATTCTGCATTTCGCGTCTCTAAGAACGCCTGATACCGCTTGCGCAGGAATGGAGACATGCTCATCATCCGCGTTCGGGTGACTACGAGGTGTTCTCGCTCAATCATCTCAAACACGTTCCTCTGTCTCTTACGATCCTGCTCAACCATACGGACCAGGATGTCTACGGCTCGATAGTTTCCGGTTGTGAACGCTTCCTCAAGAAGCGGACCTAAACGTGGGCGTGCCAGCAACGACCTTGCCGCGTTGAGAACGACTGCCGACTCTCGGTCATGCAGGGCGTGAAATAGAGTAGGTGTGAGTTCATTCCAAGGAAGCTGTCCAATTGTTTTTGCCAGCGAGGCCCGCACGGTCAAATCTCTGTGGGTTGCGAGATTGCGCAGGCAACTGACGATTTCCGGTCGCTCCAGCTCGTTGAGATCGGAGCGGATATATCCGAGTGAATTCACCACGAGGGTGTTGTCTTCCGACGTGAGTCCTAGAACCACCTGATCGAGGGGAATCCCCTGGAGGTCAATGGTTTTCTTCTTCATGATCTCGCCACCAAGGTCGCCAATTCCCTCAAGGTGCTGGGTGTTGTCCCAGCGAACGGTGGCCTTTCCAGATCGAGATGCAGCGAACTGATTGAGTGCCCGCATTGAAGCAAGGCCGTTGAGGATATTGCCGACAATCAATCGGGGCACGGCAAGAAGCCCTGCCCCGAGACCATAGGTTCGGCCCACCCAGACGATGCGCTGGGTGATTCGGAGGACCATGAAGAACGTACAAAAGGTGACGAGATTGGTAAGCGGGCTACCCATCTCGAGGGTTTGTATCAGCTTGAATGGAACCCAGCCCATATAGCCAAGCACGTAAAGGATGTTGTAGATCAGCACCAAATAGCCGAGGAAGGACGCTGTGGCCGCGACAAATACCTTGCGGTCCTTTACGAAATTCTCCTTCATCAGCCAATTGCCGTCCCAGCCCGTCTGCTCCCACTCTTGGAGGGAGATACCGATGATCCATCTGGATTTCTGACGAACAGACCGAGTCCAGTCCATCGGAAAGTAAGACCAGTTCGAGATAAACATCGGTCGCTTGCAAAGCGGGACCCACCATTTGGAGTCATCGTCAGCGAGGACGACATTAACGAAGACCGACTTGAAGCCAGACTCTCGAACCTTCTTGGACATCGAGTAGTCCTCAGTCATGGACTTCTCGTTGAACACGTAGCCGCCGTGTTCATCGTTGAGGAAGTCGATGACTTTGCGTGAGAATCCAGTTCCCGTCCCTGCGTAAGGGACGAACCCAGAGATCTTCTCTCGGACGGGGACGTCCTTCATGTGGTTCTCTGAGAACTCGTCCGCGTAAATCCAGTGAACCCACTTGGTCCACTTT
Organism: uncultured Armatimonadota bacterium; assembly: GCA_903927025.1. Lineage (GTDB taxonomy): Bacteria > Armatimonadota > Fimbriimonadia > Fimbriimonadales > Fimbriimonadaceae > Fimbriimonas. Next base: position 166,925 of record CAIYLG010000015.1, on the reverse strand, counting down.
GATGGGAATGGAAGGATCGGGATCTGAACGACATCCACAGATGGGATCAGATAGTTGTGGATCAGAAACTCTTGGGGGTGAACCCAGTCCTCCGCGTCATGCATGAGGATGAGGTCGAAGTTGACGTTATTGGCATCCTCATGGGCACGAATGGTCTCTAGGACATTCTGTAGGCAGTCTGCTTTGGTGGTTGGACCTGGGCGCTTCGTAACGACCTTGATGATCTGTGGATACTCTTTGGCGAGACGGTCCACGCAGTTCTGCGTTGCAGGGTCGTTCGGGTACGTACCCACAAAGATCTTGTAGTTGTCGTATTCCACCCGCTTGATGATGTTGTCAACCATGCTCGCAACAACTTCACCCTCGTTCCATGCTGGCACCATGACCGCAATCCGCTGCTGCTCACGCGCTCTTAAGCGCTCCAGTGAAAGGCGAGGCTGTTTGCGGTAGGTCATGTACCGCCAAAAGCGCAGCCAATAGGCCCCAATATCGTAGATGAGATCTTGGGTGCCGCTGAGGAAGTAGACGATGGCAACAACCCACGTCATGCCCGCGAAAAAATCCCGGAGCATCAGGAGCCAGTCGTAATTGTCTAGCCGAAAGGTCATAGAACTACTGCTTTGGGCGAGTTCTCTTTACAAATTTGCTGGCGATGAAAACGCCTGCTGCCGCCAACAGTCCAAGCACGATGGTCATGTACACAGACATTTCCGGCTTGTAGCGGCGCATCTCCGCCAGCTCAGCGTTCCGTCGCTCTTCTGGCGTTAGCGTATCAAAAGTAAAGAGTTCTCCCTCCTTGGTGAACACTGCAACCTGACCCCGGAGCAGACCGGCGGCTTCAGGTTTGGCGAGATAGTCGGTGAAGCGCTGAAGCGCTCCGTTCGAAGATGCCAGCACGTAGTAGGAAACTCCGTTTCCAGACTTCGGAATGGCTTCAATCACAACCCCACCTACGAGCGCAGATGGGAGAATCGGCAGGTTGCCGGCAATCTTTGGATCTCCGCTCTTGGATGGAGCAACGAGGAGCTTTTGGAGCACTGGTCGGAACCGATCTTCTTGTCGAAGCAATCCGATCACAACATCTTCGTCTCCCGTGATCTCTCCCGTACTTGCAGTCCAATTTGTGAGGCCGCGATTGGTTTGAGACGATCTTGCCGCGGTGGTGGCGGCGAAGGATAAGACTTCTGTGCTTGGCTTAGATCCGACGTTGACGACTGCAGATTGGGGCAACAGGCCTTCGCGGGAACGCAGGTAAGGAAAGCCTTCCAGAAAGGGGGAGCTGGGAAGAGTCCCTTCTCTGAGTTCAAAATCAGAACTTCCGAGAATAGTTGTCCAGGCGACGTCTTGGTACGTTTTCGCGCAGTCAACGCTTGCTAGTTCGTTGTGGGCGATGATGGCAACGTTCCACTCATTCGCATCCGCCAAGTTGATCGGCAACGGGCAAACCATTTCACCTTCATTTGCGTTTTCCGGTGTCAGGGCAACACTGCCGACCTGCTGGTCATTAATCGTGACAGAGAGAATCGACCGAGTCTTCATCAAGACTGCTGAGTGTCTGAACTTGAGTCGAAGCTCGCCACCTCGACCGAGTCGAGCAGCAACGGGCCGCCGAAGTACGAGTACGGCACCTTGACTGCCGATGCCAGCTAACCGTGTAAATGGGTAGCCAAGCTGTTCAAGTGTGATGGAGCCGACTCGAGGTCCCGCATCGTCGGGCTTAGGTACATATTCGACCGGCGCCGCGGTCTGCCCAGTCATCTGGGCGATGAGGTTAGGATTGTTGAGCGCTCGTACTGCGGCGTCGATGGTGTCGCTATTCTTTCCGGTGACCCAGAGTTCGTGATTCTTGCTCTCGATTGGGAATGTGGTCAGCGGAAGTCCAAACTCTTGCTGCAGTCCGATGTGGACTGATGGACCGCTGACTGGCTCCCGAGTCATCTTGAGGCTTAGAAGATCATTGGTCATCTTACTGCCCCATCCAGCCGCGATATTCAGGCCAGCGGATAGGGTGCGATCCTTTGCGAGCGCGGTGACAGAAATTGGTAATGTGGCAACCGGTTGCTTTGTCCAATCGACAAAGGGGAACGGATAGGCCGTTAGCGGATAGAGTGCCGGCTCGGTGAACTGCAGTCTAAGACTTGACGTCGTTCGGAACCGAATCCAGTTCATCAGGTCATCATCTTCGCGGCAGGGGCCTAGTGTAGTGCGGCTCCGGGAGATGATATCTATCTCGTTAAAGCCCTTCTTGCAGTACTTCTTGGGAATCGAAACTTGCCAGTGGGTGGGATCAGGACTGGCTATTCTCAGCGGGACTGCGTTGACCGGCTGGTGGTTGAACAGTACGGTGAGTCCGCCCTCCACTCCGGAAAGAGTGGGTGAAGTGTCGTAGTCGATGTTGAAGACGCCATCCTGGGCCATGGTCGTACCGCCCGGAATTTCAAAGAAATAGCTCCAGGCGTAGCCGTCAACATGGTTGGGCCGATCCGTTGTAAACGGATGGAGAAGAGCATCCGCGCCCAGCGCTTGCCCTGCCAAGAATGCGGTTCCAACAAAGATGGTTGCGCGAATCAGCGGAGGCTCACCCCACTGGTCCGGTTGTTTGCCAACTCGTGAATTTCATAAAGGGATCGAGTTTGATATGTGGTCGGGTCGATGACGATGGAGCACTTGCAGCAGTACTGGAGACGTGACCAAACCTTCTTCCGATGCAGGTACGCGCGGTAGAGCTCAGCGTGAGTCTCCAGCAGCATCGCCTCTTCCTCTTCGGCACCTCGGGACTCCGTTCTCCAGTTCCTTGTGCTGACGGAGAGTCCAATTGTGATGATGATAAACCAGATAATCCACGAAGGTAGGCTTCCAGTGATCGCGAACACGCTCACGGAGAGAGCAAGCACCATCGAAATTCCGAAAGCGATACTGTTTCGAACGGCGACCCGGCGCTTTTGCGGAATAGGGCGATCTGGGCTTTGTGGAGGGGAAATCCACTTAGACACATCTGGCGCGAATTGGTACGACGCCGTGGAGACAAGCTCACTGAGCTCGTCCATCGACGTCACATCTGTGCTTCCACAGCGAGGGCATCTTTCTCCTAATGCCCTATCAAAGAGTGACTGTTGAGTCATTTGCGATAATCCGTTATCTTTTGTCTCTTTCTAAGTCTGCAAGCCTTCTAGTCTGCTCCCATTTATTAGCAGTTCATACAGCTGATAATGGCGTCTCCTTCTTCTTGTCAGTGACATCCTTGTCGACTGCGTAATGGAGGCACATCTAGAAAGGGCTATGAACCTCTATCGGTACAGACGGGTGGTTCCTCGAAAGGATGTCCCATTTTTTGTGGATTCACCAAAATAATGCTCTCAATTATTGAGATTTGGGTCGACGGTGGCTGGAATGTTCTTGTTTTCTGTGACTGCCGAAGCGAGATTCAAACTCGATTCATAAATCAGCAGTAAAAACTACTTATTTATGAATCGATTTGCATTCATGATTCGTCTACGGCGATTCTGCGCTGTTGCCCGCGGTCAAAGAGTGCACTGGAATTTTTGAGCCGTGTCGCCTCTGACTCGGACGAAACGGTTTGATGTTTTGTAGGGCTTACGTCCACCAGATAGGGCGCGCGGGCATTCAGCCTAATGTCATCCAGTTTAAGATTTCGCTGGCTAGCTTGTCTGGACGATTGACCACTGTGGAGCAGGGCATTAACTATCGGAACCACCCCGTCCAGCTTCGCTGCCCAACCCTCCGCAGTAGATATCGCACTCCCCAGATGTGCGGTAACTCAGGGAAGAGCGAAAAGAAAAGCCCGCCGCTCAATTGAGCGGCGGGCTTTCTGATGTGCTAGGTTTGAGCCTAAGACTTATTCTTTGGCTGTGCAAGCTTGGCGACTTCGGCCTGGAGCTTCTTCAGCTCGTCGGCGAGTCCAGCGTTCTCCTTGTATGGAGTGCTCGGAAGCAGCTCAAGGGTCTTGTTGTAGCACAGGAGTGCAGAAGCGTAGTCCTTGGTTGCCTTGTAGAACATTCCACCGTAGTAGTTCACCAAGAAATTGGAGTTGCTCGTTGCGGTCTGCACCGTTTCGATTGCTTCCTTTCCTAGATCAAGGTTGCCGCCCTTCTGGGTCTGCTCGAATGCGAACGCAGCCACCATCTGGATCTTGGCGTCATCCTTCGAGGAGGCGTATGCCTTCACGGCTTCGCGCCACTTGGCAACATCGTCTTTTGCATACCACCCAAGTCGGATACTGGCGGCTGGGCCAGCGGCTACTTCTGGATACTTCTTGATTAGCTCTGTAAGAGCGGTGTCAGCTTCAGCCTTCTTGCCAGCCGCGTACTGCTTCTGGATATTTGAGAGCTCTTTGTAAGCCTTCTGCTGAGCTTCTCGCTCTTCCTGTTGCTTGGCGAACTTTGTCTTAAACCCGGCCTCATCGAACTTGCCTGCCTTGATTTCCTCAAGTGGCTTCTCGAGTTCCATTGGGTGACCAATCCACTCAACCTTTCCTTCCTTGATCACGAATGCAGTCGGAATTCCGTTCTGACCAGATGCGGTCATCCAGGACTGAGACATGCCCGTCTTGTTTCCGGAATAGGCGACGGTGTAATCCATTTTTGTGCCCATCTCGTCGACAAACTTCTTGATGTTGCCGTCTTTGTCGTCTTCCCAGATGCTGACGCCGATAAACTTGACGTCGGTGTTCTTCTTGGCTAGCTCCGTTAAGTGAGGAATGCTCTGCTTACAGGGGCCGCACCATGTTGCCCAGAACTCAACAACGTAGAGCTTGTCTTTGTCGAAGCTTTTTACCGGGGTGCCCTTGTACCAGGTCTGAATGTCGAGTTTTGGTGCTGCGGTGCCTGGACCCACGCTGTCTGCAGCGAGTGCGCCAGTGCTAAGCGCCAGCAGAAGTGCGGGAGCGGAAAGCCAAGGTTTCATCTTGGTTAGTATACGGCGGACCCAGTCTGAGTGCTGCGAACTTCTTGTAAGAAGAATCTCATCAACTGAGATTTGAACGATGCCTTTGCCCCCGAGAATCGACAATGAGCATCACGCGCGCCCCGCACCGAACGTTCTATATGAGTTCTTCTTCGCGTGCCCGAACCAAGGTGCTACAGGAGTGTTTTGGCCCTAGATAGGTCAGGAGTGAAATCGGATAGTTCTCCTCACGTCATCACACCTTCATGCCATGAGGGCCTGAAGGGACTAGAATAAACCGCTGTGGTGGGAAAGCAAGATTTTGTAGCGGTTGCCAGATTCAGACGAGCTCTGAGAAGGCTCCTCAAATTTGTCGAAAATCTTGCACTCGAAGAGGGCATTACTCCCCAACAGCATCAGTTGCTCCTAGCGGTGGCCGGGCACCCGGAAAGAGAGTGGTCTTCGGTTGGGGAGCTTGCGGATGCACTCCAGCTTAAGCATCATGCCACGGTCGGGCTGGTGGATCGTTGCCAGATTGCTGGACTCGTTGATCGCGAGCAAGACCCAGGTGATCGACGGGTAGTGCGGGTTTCTCTCACCGAGAAGGGGGAAGGAATTCTCCAGCGAATTACGACCCGAAATATCGATAACCTCCGCAAGATCGGAGAGTTGGCGGCAGAACTCCAGCTAGTCGGATCGCAGGCATCCGAGTAGCTGGAACTCGCGAATCGATTAAGGCTGCTTGCTTGTGCCAGGAGCGAACCAACTCACGTCTTCCGGAGTCAGTGCGGAAGTGTAAAGACGCAGATCCGCAATCATGCCGTTTAGCGGCTGGTTGTGAGGACCGTGGTTGTTTTGGACGTTTCCAACGCCGACGCCAGGGGTGAACTGAGCCTGCAGATTGGTAAAGGGGTGCTTTGCGGTGCGCGCGAAGGCCGTCTTTTCACCGTTCACCCACATTGCAAGTTCGCCCGTTTGGTCGTTAAAGCTCGCCAGGACATGAAGCCACTGGTTGAGGGGAACTTCCGTTTTAACACCCATCCCTTGGCCCTGAGCGTTGTTTATTGTGAAATTCATTGTCCCATCTGCCTCTGCTGCCAGGCAGTACGGGTCCAGCCCGTTTCGGTCGTCACCTCGAAACAGAATCTGAGCCTGCGCACCGTTGTTGGCATAAGAGCGGAGGTAGATCCAGGAAGAAATCGTCATCGATCCACTCAGCTTCAGGGCATCTGGATCCCCAAAGAGGATCCCGCCACGGTTGCCACTGAAGTCGTACACGACTCCCTTTGAAGTGTGATTTGCAGTGACACCAGGGGTCACGATCGGTACGTACTCTCGCCCCTGAACAAGGACATTGCCCTGAGTATCTAACCAAAGAATAGGAGATGCTACTTGCCTCAGCATCGCCATCGCGGCACAACAAACGATTAATGTCATTTTCTCAACCTTCCCGTCCGTCAGACGATCCAACGATTGCACCGTGTCGGTTTCGTTTAGATTCTCTAACTCAGGGAAGGCCGAGGCATGGAATCGCGGAGCTACCAGATTCGAACGCGCTGGTTTTCTGGTCGCCACATGGGTTGTCCTGGCTTGATGTGGAACGCCTTATAGAATTCAGGGATATTCGAAAGAGGTCCCAGAACGCGCCACTTGGCGGGGGCGTGCACGTCGCTAAGAAGCTGGCGGCGAAGGACCTCGGGTCTCTCCTCTGTCATCCAGCTAATCGCATAGCCTAGGAAGAATCGCTGGATTGGAGTTAGACCGCCAATCTTCTTGCCGGACTTGTAAGACGCGGTTCGCTTGAAAGCGTCGATCCCGAGGAGAATCCCGCCGTAATCAGCAATGTTCTCACCTAGACTCGCCTTGCCATTGATATGGAGCCCGGGAAGCGGCTGATAGGAGTTGAACTGCTTAATCATCACCGCGGCACGGTTTTGGAATTTCTTGGCGTCGTCTTTTGTCCACCACTCAGACAAGTTGCCTTTCCCATCGTACTGTCTGCCTTCGTCGTCAAAGCCGTGCGTCATCTCGTGGCCGATTGTTGAAGCTCCTGCGTAGCCATAGGCGAATGCCTCGTCAACCTCTGAGTCCAAGAGCCCAGGAACAGCGAAAGAAGCTGCAGGCAGCACGATTTCGTTGTTCGACGGGTTGTAGTACGCGTTGTATGTCTGCGGCGTCATGTCCCATTCGTTTCGATCTACCGGTTTGCCGAACTTGGACAACATGTCCTCAAACGCCCATTTCGAGGCATTGATCATGTTTTGGCAATAGGATTCGGTGCCGATCTCGAGTTTGGAGTAGTCCTTCCACTTATCTGGATAGCCGACTTTTTTGTGGAGTATGGAGAGTTTGAGGTGTGCCTTGGCTTTGGTCGCCGGGCTCATCCAGTCCAGCTTGTCGATTCGGCGACCATAGGCTTGCCGAAATGCTTCAACAATATCGGCGTATCGCTTTTTTGAGGCGGGAGGGAAGTAATCACGGACAAAGATTCGTCCAAGAATGAATCCAATCGCCTCGCCTTCCGAATCGATCACACGCTTCCACCTCGGCTTCAGCGTCTTCTGTCCACTCAATACTGTGTGGTTGAATCGAAAATCCTCGTCGACCGCACTCTTGTTGAGATAAGGCGAGTAGGCGGCCAAAGTGCGGACTCGAAAATAGCTCTTGAGCAAGTCGATCGAGGTGCCTTTGAGTAGCGCTTCTAGAGAGGAAAAAAATTCTGGTTGTCCGACCACGACGGCTGACGGATTGAGATGCCAGTCACTGAGGTGCTTTTGCCAGTCGATGCTCGGCGTCAGCTTTGAAGTGACGTCATCAGGGGTCATCTTGTGGTAATTGGCGATAGGGTCCCGCAGGTCTTCCAGTTTCCGAGATGCCTTGGCAAGCGACGTCTCGAAATTCATGATGGAAGTGGCTTTGGCTGTTGCAGTCTCATCGCTGTCCCCCGCCAGCTTGAGCAGAATTTCGAGGTGCTTCAGGTACTCGGCGCGAATCTTGGCGACGCCAGCTTCTGAATTGAAATAGAAGTCTCGTTCGGGCAGTCCCAGTCCGCCTTGCTGCACGTGCACTGCCATGACGTCGCTGCTTTTCTCGTCCTGGCCTACATAGAAGCTGAACAGGGAACTGACACCTTGATTTTGGATCCAGAAGCTTACGTCGACTGCGTCCTGTACCGTTGAGATCGCATCGATTCGGTCAAATAGGGGGCGCAGCGGAGTAATGCCCAACCGCTCGGCTTTAGCCTCATCATTTCCAGTTGTCCAGAAGTCATGCACCTTTTGGTCGTCTGAACCTGGCTTCGCATTCTTCGAGGCGTGCTGGTTGACCGTCAGCAACTTCGATCGCAGTTCCGTGATGACAGCGTTGCCGATTCCCCATGAAGATTCCGATGGCGGGATGGGATACGCCTTGATCCATAACCCGTTGGAGTAAGAGAAGAAGTCCACGCCAGGATCGACTGACTTGTCGATAATGATGCTCAGAAGGTCTGGCTTTTTCCCTTTGTGAACATCGACGGTGCGATGAGCGGGGTGGCCCCCAACGGCGATCGAGGCTGCTAGGATAAGTGCGGCAGTCGGCATGAGTTCCAAGGATATCTCAGCCGAGAACAATCTCCAGTTCCTGAGCGCCTCTAAGGACAAATAAAAACGGGCCAGCACGCTCTACATTGAGCGACTGGCCGTTGGAGGGAGATAATACCACGGAGGGTTTTGCGAACACACCGATTCTATGAAATTTTCATGTGGGAGAAGTTCTTGCTTAAGGCTTAAATTTTCCTGACTCGAACTGGCCAAGCCTTTCAAAGAAGTGTCCGTACACCTCCGCGCCTCGCTCAAAGTTGGCGATCCGAGTGAATTCGTTCGGACTATGGATCTTTTCATCGTCCAATGAAAAGCCGCAGTCAATGGTGTAAGCGTTTAGATCCTGCAGGAACATATCCATGATCGGCAGCGTGCCTCCGATGCCGATGTAGTAAGGTGGTCGGCCGTAGTGCGTTTCAAGCACAGATGCTACGGCCTCAACCGCTGCGTTGTCTGCCGGCATTCTATAAGCTCTTGCCGTGCCTTGTAAAGGAGAGACGGTGACCCTTGCACCTAGGGGGGAGTGCTTGTGAATATGTTGGGTAAGGCATGCCAAGACATCCTCTGGTTCCTGACCAGCCACGAGCCGGCAGGTGACCTTAGCATGAGCTTGTGCAGGGATTACAGTCTTGACTCCATCTCCTTGGTAGCCGCCCCAAAGGCCGTTAATTTCAAGAGTTGGGCGGGACCATGCTCTTTCGTAGGTGGAGTAGTTTGGCTCCCCAACGAGCGCGTCGATTCCAATCTGGCTCTGGTAGTCAGCTGCATCGAAAGGGACCCTTAAGATCTCTTCGCGGTCTTTTTCTGTGAGCGAAACCACCTGATCGAAGAAGCCATCTACTAGGATTTGTCCATCTTTATCGTGGAAAGATGCAACTAACTCCGCAAAGGCATGGAGTGCGTTTGGAACTGCGCCACCATACATACCGGAGTGAAGGTCCATCGAAGCAGTCTCTATGTCGATTTGCAGGGCGCACATTCCTTTGGTGCCCATCAGCATCGCAGGGGTATCGGCAGACCACTGGCCTCCATCGGGAGTCAGCACGATATCGCAGGCCAATCGGTCGATATTCGCCGAGACGAATGGGCCAAGGTCTCGGCTTCCGATCTCCTCCTGTCCCTCAAGTAAGAATTTTACGTTGACAGGAAGCGATCCAATCGTGGCAAGCATCGACTCGACCGCGAGGATCGAAAGGAGAACGTTCGCCTTCATGTCGGATGCCCCTCGGGCGACGATGCATCCGTCTTTGATGACTGGCTCAAACGGTGGGCTCTCCCAAAGCTCAAGTGGATCGGCGGGCTGCACATCAAAGTGACCGTAAATCAGCACCGTGGGTTTGCCCGGCGCGTGGAGCCAGTCTGCATAAACGCAGGCGTGCACTCCGGTCGGGACGATATCAACGTTCTCAAGATGGGCCGTGGTCAACTTTTCCGCCACCCACTGCGCCGCCTTCAGGACGTCTTCTATATGAGCATCTGCTGTCGAAATAGACGGAATCCGGAGGAAGGTTAACAGTTCCTCTAGAGAGGAGGATTTTCTACTGTTCAGCCATTCAATCCAGGTTGCTTGGAGTTCTGCCATGGGTGTTTAGTGGGCTGCGCTGGAGCGCACGTGGGTCTGCTTGACGTGAATGGGAATCTCAGCCTTGAGATTGGGATATTTGACCTGAATGTAGTCGAGGAATAGCTGTGGGTTCTCCGTGTTGCCGTTGAACATGTCCCAGTGAGTCGGAATGGTGAGTCCCGGCTTGACGGCGCCAGCAAGGTCCACTGCCTCCTGGTAAGTCATATTTCCGATACAGCCAGATCGAAGTCGAGCAGCGTCCCGGCCGTTGATTGGCAGCAGCGCTAGGTCAAGTTTCCACTTTCGAAGTCGGTCCTGTATTCCTTCGTAGATGCACGTGTCACCAGCGTGATAGAGACAGAAGCCGTTGCCTTCAATGATCACACCGAGGCACTCATGAAATCCGGTGACTGTGTCCTTCACCAGCAGTTCGTGGGCTGCCGGAATCGCCGTGATTTTGATATCGGCAATGGTTGTGACGATCTCTTCATCTACTCCGATCGCTTTGTTCGACGGAACACCAAGGATCCTCGCCAATTCGTCGCGAACCTGCATTGGCATCACGAACACGGCTTCTGGGGAAGCTTTTGCCAAGTCTGGCCAAATCGGACGATCGATATGGTCGCTGTGGTCATGGGTGCCGATGATAATGGCTGCGTTCGTAACTTCTTCGGGCTTCAGGAATGGAGGCGTATTTCGCGCATCGTTGGGGGTGAGATAAGGGTCGATGTAGATGACCGCTTCTCCCAGCTTCACGATGAAGCTGTGCTGCCCAAGCCACCAGAGCGCGCATGTCCCGTAAGGGACTTGCGCGTGGTTGACCTCGTCGATAAGTGCTTGGTGAGTGTTGCTTTCTGCCATGACTCTGCCTTACGACTTCTTGTAGAACTTCTCGACGTCAGTCTTTAGCTGTGCCAATTCCTTCGCGTGGACATACATCATGTGCCCCGACTCGTAGAATCCGTTTTCGATGTTGCCCTGTAGGGTTGGATCCAACGACATGTGGTTCAGCGTGTATCGTGTTGCAAAATAGGGCGTCGCGAGGTCGTAGTAGCCGTTGGCGATGAACACCTTCATGAAGTTGTTCTTGCTCAAGGTTCGACGAAGCGCTTCGCTGGTGTCCGGATATCCCGCACCGGCGTCTCCCCAGGTCCAGCTTGCCCAAAGCTGATGAGGATTGGAAATGTAGTAGGGAAGGTTCGATTTGTAGCCCAATTCGCGCTGAACATAGTCATTCAGGCAGTGGGTGTACGCAGGGGCGATGACAGTTGATGGGTCAAACTCTGGCATCTCATTGACCCCGGTCGCATCAATGCCTTTGTATCGAGAATCTAGCCGACCGACGGTTCGTCCTTCTCTCCTCAGCAGCTCCTTGCAGAACCGATGGATGTTGATTCGGAGGTCCGTCAGATCAACGTACTGCGGGTCCAATCCGGTATAGCGTGCGAGCTTTTCGACAACCTGGTCGCGCTTGTCGCTCGGCAGCGCCGTTCCCTGATTGAGGGCGACAAGGTACTCGCTGTCGCAGAACGCTTCGACTTCTGCAAGAACTTCCTCAAGCTTCTTTTTCTGAAGGTCTGCGGGTAGTTTGCCGTGGTAGTAGGCGGTCGCGGTGTAGGTGGGAAGGAAGAGAAGAAACGGCAGATCGTTGCCGCGCTGGAAGCGTGCCGTCTGAAAGTTGAGGATGCTGCTGATCAGTACGAGACCTTTGAGCCCGATCCCCCTATCCATCAGCGCATCGCTGAGTCCGGCAGCTCGGGTGGTGCCGTAAGATTCGCCCGCAATGTAAAGCGGGCTAAGCCAGCGCTCAAATTTCGTTAGGTAGTTGCGGATGAATTCGGCAACGGAGTCGACATCCCCTTTGAGTCCCCAAAATGACTTTTCATCCTCCAATTTGACGCTGCGACTGAAGCCGGTTCCCACTGGGTCGATAAACACAAGGTCCGTAAACGGGAGCCAAGACTCGGGGTTGTCAACTAACTCGTAAGGCGCGTTCAAAGCCTCGCCTTCGTCACCAAGCTTCACACGCTTTGGACCCAGTGCACCAAGGTGCAGCCAAACGGAGCTGCTGCCAGGACCGCCATTGAAGCTGAACGTCAGCGGGCGCGGCTTGTTGGATTCCACGGTGTAGGCGGTGTAGAAAATCCCAGCCTTCACCTCACCAAGCGCATCCTTGATTGGGATCATTCCGACTGTCGCGGTGTACTTCAGCTTGCCCTGGGCATGCTGAGTGACAATCGGGTCTGCTTCCGGTTGAATTGCGTAAGAAATGACTTTTTCTTCAGCTTTCTTGGTTGTGTTGCTATCGGCTTCGGCCATGGGTCCATTATCCTTAGTTTCAAGTTGCGCAGACTGTGCGCCACTCCCTATACGGTCGCAACCCGTGCCAATGTCGGCACGTACGTGGCACCACTGTTCGTAATGAACAGCTGACCGTGTGGACTTGAGTGGATCTGAGTCCTTATCACCCAATCCAATCTGCCCTCCTACTCTGCCCTATGAATCGAAAGACTGTTGCCCTCTCAACCCTTGCTGTGGCGCTTGCCGCCGTCTGCGCAGCCACTCCCTTATCGCCAGTCGGCATGAAAAGCACTCTCCGAACGGTGAGTCCTAACGCCTACAGCGGCCTCGTATGGCGGAACATCGGCCCGTTTCGGGGCGGTCGCGTCTCTGCTGTGGGGGGAGCGATTGGCCAGCCTGGCGTGTTCTATGCTGGCACCCCTGGAGGTGGACTCTGGAAAACGACCAACGCAGGAATTACGTGGGAACCCATCTTTGACGAAATCAAAGATGCATGTGCCATCGGATCTGTGAGTGTCGCTCCCAGCGATCCCAACATCGTCTATGTTGGCCTTGGGGATGGAACGACGGGAGGAGGTCACAACGAAGGGAACGGGATTTATCGATCGGCTGATGCAGGTAAGACCTGGACCCACATCGGGCTCGACTTCGCGATGCAGGTGCCCAGGATTCTTGTGGATCCCAAGGATCCGAATACGCTTCTCGTTGCCGTGCTCGGCGATCAGAAGGCGCCCACATCTAAGCGTGGTGGCTATCGCAGCACCGATGGTGGCAAGACGTGGAAGAAGACGCTGATTACGGACAACATCACGGGTGTTCAGGATTTCTCCCGAGATTTTGAGAACCCAAATGTCATCTTTGCGGTTACCCAGAGGCACTGCAGTACCAGCTCCGGCGGGGAGGAGAAGAGTGCCCCAGGGGCATTCACGGGCACCGGAATTGTGAAATCTACGGATGGTGGTGTCACCTGGAAGCAAGTGAAAGGCGACGGGCTGTCTGGTGCGCTTAGTGGAAAGTCGAGCATTTCCGTTGCCATGCACACGAATTCTAAGCGCGTGTTTTATGTAAGCAATGCGGGTCTTTGGCGTTCCGATGACGGTGGCGACAGCTGGGCGCGTATGGACAAGGAGGACAACCGAATCCGCAATGGACAGGGCGGCTACAACTGCGGCGTCTACACAAACTCTAAGGACCCAGACACGGTTTATGTTCTGAACACCTGTTCGTACATCTCCCATGACGGCGGAAAGACGTTCACCGGATTCAAGGGTGCTCCAGGGGGAGACGACCCTCAACAGATGTGGGTGGATCCCACCGATGGAAACAGACTGTTCCTTGGTGTGGATCAGGGTCCAACCGTCTCGTTGGATGGCGGAAAGACGTGGAGCGGTTGGTACAACATCGCGAATGGCCAGTTCTATCACATCGCGGTGAGCAACTCCTGGCCGTATTGGATCTACGCAACCATGCAGGATTCTGGAGCCATCGGCATGAGCAGTCGGGGGAACTATGGCGAAATCACGCCTTTGGACTGGAGTCCAAACCCTGGCTGGGAGTGGGGCTCGATCACGGTCGATCCGCTCAATCCGAACGTCCTGTACTCGACAGGGCAACAGAACGACGTCATCAAGCAGAGCTTCCCATCGGGCCAGTATGTGAGCATCAGTCCGGACAATGACCCAACGCTCAAGCTCCGGCATGACTTCAATCAGCCGATCCAGTTCTCACCCACAAATCCCCATGAGCTGTTCTTGGGCTATCAGTTCCTGATGTCGTCGGTGGACGGGGGAAGAACTTGGCACAAGCTTGGCGGAGACCTGAGCTTCCCCAAGGGATATGTTCCTCCGAAGCCAGAGGTGCCGAAGAAGGACAAACCGGTTCCGCCCAAAAAGAAGGCCAATGAGCGCGAGATCGAGCACGACGAAGATGAGGACCGCGACACTCATGATCAGTTTTTCAATCAGAAGGATGCAATGGAACGGGCGCAGGAACTCATGGACAGTGAGGGCCAGCGTGGTTCAGGCGGATTTGGCGCGATTTCATCGCTCTCACCAAGCAGTCTTAATGGCGGTGTCATCTGGGCGGGGATCAGCAATGGAACGATCAAGCTGACCATGGACCATGGAAAGACATGGGACGACGTCAATATCCCTGACTCCAAGAGATCCATCGCCTGCATCGAATCCAGCCACACTGACTTGGCGACTGCCTATGCGGTTGTTGCGACCAACGACAACCCGGTCGTCTATCGCACAAAGGACTTCGGCAAGACCTGGAAGAAAATCGTAAAAGGGTTGCCGACGGATGAGATCACTGGGAGTCATGCCAACGTTATCCGCGCGGATACCAAAAAGGATGGTCTCTTGTTCCTCGGCACGGAGAGCTCTATCTACGTCAGCTTTGATGACGGCAAAAACTGGCAGTCGCTAAGGCTCAATTCACCCAATACGTCTTACCGAGACATCATCGTCAAGGACAATGACCTCGTTGTCGGCACATACGGTCGCAGCTTCTGGGTATTGGACGACATTTCGCCGTTGCGCCAAGTAGGAACGGACCTAGGTTCCGCCTACCTGTTCGCCCCTGGGGATGCAGTTCGAGTTCGTCGGAACGTGAACCAGGACACACCGATGCCACCGGAGGTGCCTCACTCTCTCAATGCCCCTCCTGGAGCGCTGATCTACTACTATCTGGGGAATAAGCCAAGTGCGCCCATTACGATTGATGTATTTGACAGCAAAGGGAACTCAGTTCGCCATTACTCCAGCGAGCCACTGGCTCCAGTGAAGGAAGATCTTCAGCCCCTACCTGACTTCTGGAAAGAGATTCCGAAGCCGCTGCCAACCGAGCTTGGGACGAACAGAATCAACTGGGATCTCCGATACGATAACCCGCCTTCTTTCTCGCACGACTACGACATCAGCGCGACTCCGTTCCTCACCCCGACCTCCCCGCAGGGGCCGCTCGTGTTCCCCGGCGTCTATACCGTCACGCTTACTGTAGAAGGGAAGAAGTATTCCCAGAAGGTGTCGGTAAAGAACGATCCTCGGTCACCCGCATCGTTGCGAGATCTTGCGGAGCAGCACAAGTTCCAGATCGAGCTGTATGAGGGCGACAAGAGGGCCATGTCAGGTATCGGCGCGGTGGCATCTGTCCGTGCAAAAGTTGCTGAAGTCCAAAAGGCGAAGCTGCCCAAAGACCTCAGCGCGGCAGTGGATGCGCTCCTGGAGAAGATTGACAAAATCGGTGGCTCCAAAGCGCAGCACAGTGTGTTCGGATTTGGCGGATCGGGAAGCGCAACGTTTGGTGGGTTGCAGGGTCAGGCCCTGAACTATCTCTCGAAAGTCGAATTTGGCGACTTGGCTCCGAGCCAGCCTGTTCGAGATGCTGCCAATGCGGTGCTGAAGAATCTGGCCAACTTGGAGAAGCAGCTTCAGGCAATTCAGAACAAAGAGATTCCGGAGCTAAACACCAAGCTGGCCAAAGCGGGAATACCGCAGATAACCCTCTCAAAGTAGGATCCAATTTCCTGAGAATTGGGGCGAGGCGGCAGACGCCTTGCCCCGATTTTTGTGTCGGTGCTTCTTTGTAAGGCTACTCTCATTTTTGCAAATCTGCCCTCGACAGATTCGATGAACGGAATACTTGCCTAAGTCGTCGTGGATCGCTATAACTTGACTGTGGTGTTGTTTCGGATTGCTATTGGATCGAGAGTTTGCAATTTGACCTATGATCAGATCGCTCCACGTTGGCGGACATTAAGTAGAAATACGCCTGAAATGGGTCCGTACCTGAATGTCATAGGCTAATGTCCATGACTTCGCTTTTCGGCCTCTTTGCCCCTGCTTTTCTGACTGGCTTGCTTGTGTGTCCGGCGAAGTTAACTCCCGACAGGTTTGGAGTCGAGTCAAAGAATGGCGTCTGGTGGCTAAGTGCACCGGGTGGACAAAGGTTGTGGAGCCTGGGCGTGGATTGTGTAGGGATTGGAGATAAAGGCAAGCCAGATAACCCAAATTACGACGGCATAGGGCTGTTCGGCAGTAACGAAGCGTGGGCAGCAGACACAACCCGAAAATTTCACGCTTGGGGCATCAACACGCTTGGTGGCTGGTCGCAACCTGAGCCCTTCAGGGGACAATTTCCCTACACCGAAGTCCTCCATTTGGGAAGTTATGACAAGGCTCCCTGGCACGACCTCTTTTCGACTGAGTCAAAGACAATCATTGCAAAGGCTGCGGCCGATCTCATCCCGAAGCACCGGGACGACCCCAAGCTCATCGGCTATTTCACTGATAATGAACTCGGCTGGTGGGACGACACGCTGTTTATCACCTATTTCGGATTCAAAAAGGGCGCACCAGGAAAGCTGGCTCTGGTTGAGTCGATTCGCAAGACCTATGGTGGAAATTATTCTGCATTTCTGCGCGAGTGGAAGACAGACGCCACCTCGTTTGAGGACCTAGCCGCAACTACGAAGATTTGGCTGAAAGCAGGAACAAGTGGAATCCGCGCTGTTCACGATTTCAACTTCAAGCTTGCTAGCGAATATTATCGCGAGGTCCATGACCTAGTGCGGAGATACGACCCGAGTCACCTGATCCTAGGAGATCGCTACTGCCAGTACTACAACATGGCCACCGCCGAAGCGTCAGCGCCATGGACTGATGTGACCTCGACCAATGCTGGTGCGGATTGGACTGACGGCACCTACTCTACTGGCTATTTTGAGAGCCTCTACGCCTTGACCGGGAAGCCGCTGATGGTAACTGAGTTTTACTTTTCAGCGAACCAGAATCAGTCTGGCAATCGAAACACCGGCAACGCTTTTCCCAAGGTGGAAACTCAAGAGATGCGGGGATCTGGATTTGCCAACTGTCTGCGGCAATTGGCGGGAATTCCCTACGTGGTTGGCGCGCACTGGTTTCAATTTTCGGATGAACCGCCAAAGGGCCGTGGAGACGGTGAAGACTGGAACTTTGGGTTGGTCGACGTAAAGGGAAGGACCTATTCGCAAATGGAGTCTGTGCTCAAAGGCTTCCACGCAGATCAGGTTCACCAGTCAACTCAAAGCTTGACGAAGCACGCTTTACCGGTAGCACCCAGGAGCCCGCTAGCGGATCATCTGAAGTCCTGGGATCGCCTTGATGGGCGGCTCAGGTCAGCTTCTAAGCGACAATGGGCGGACCTGTATGCTTGCCGCGATGCGTCGAGTTTGTACTTCGGTCTCGTGCCGATGGAATATGGCGATGCCAACCTGTATGAGTCAGGAAAGATTCCAGAGGTTGATCGGCCGCTACTCAAACTGAAGGTTGGGAACTGGACGGGAACCGTCCGATACGGATTCTCGAAAAAGGCCTCCTTGTCAACTGGAATTGCGAGTTGCTCGGAAAGGCCGGGCCTCAAGCACATCCTTGCGCTTCAAATTCCATTCAAGTCATTTGGAAAACCTTTGCACCGTGGCAGCGAGGTGCGAATCCAGGCCGTTTTGGTTAGCCATGGCCGAGGTTACGAAATGAAATGGGATGAGAATCTGCGGTGCGAGTAGCTGCTGGGTTCGCTTGGCACTCCGGCATTAGCCAGGTTGGCGGATTTTAGATCCAGAATGACTTGCCGCAGTCAGCCTTAGCTTCTGCGCAGTTCCGTGTCGCGATGTCTGGTTTATGGACCACGCTTCTCGCTTTTGTGACCTTTAAACTAGGTTAATGATCCATGCAGGATCTGTCCCTGGTCGAAGATTCCTCTGCCAATTAGGGAAGACCGGCAGAGGACTGCAGCACTGCTACGACACAAGCCGCAGTGCAAAACGCCCGCACGATGAGCTCAGGCGGTGATGTTGGCGGTGGCTTTGGCCCTGGAGCCGGCCTTGGATTTCTCGCCATTGAGCACAACGTGATACCACTCAGCATAAGCACCAGAAGAGGCGGCGGTGTTTTGCCTTTCTGCCTCGATATAACCTTGGGCAACCATTTCCTCTCGCTCGTCCCAATGGTGGGAGATCACTTCGGCGGCTTCGGCAGGATTGTCTGGGTTGAAGTAGCGGGCGGCTTGGCCGCCAACTTCGGTCATTGGCAGGCGACCCGAGGTGAAAACGGGACATCCACATGCCATGGCCTCAAGTACCGGCAGGCCGAAACCCTCGACTAAGGAGGGGAAGATGAGGCATTGAGCTCTTGAATAGAGTGCCAAGACCATGTCATCGGACGCCGACTGGACCTCAATGATCGTGTCCTGAAGGTTGAGCTCCTCGAGAACGGCGCGGGTCTTCGCGTCAAACGTCTTGCCGCAAGCCACGAACTTCATGTGGGCGAACTTAGGGTTCTTCTTCAGCTCCGAGACGATTCGCAGATAACCTCTACGGTTCTTGGTAAACCCGTTCCCTCCAATGTGGAACATGAACGGCGTTGACAGCAGTTCGCTGATTCCTGCTTCCTCGAAGAGCCGCTGCGACTCATTCTCGGGGATACGGTGAAAGTCTCGGTAGAGGCAGTCTGGAGTGAGAAACAGCACTGAAGGGTCAGGGTTGATGAATCGTAGGTAGTCTTCCATCGAAGCCCTTGAGACGCTCCCGACACATGGGCACCGTTTCAGCCAAGTGCGGATCCAGTTCTGGAGCACTCGACCGGTGAACCTGACGTTCACCTCCAACTCTCCCTTAATCGATCTCTGAGGAATCAGGTCGTGAAGGGTGACGCCCCACCGACCCGCGCAAAACTTTCCGTACATGGCATAGGAGTGGTCCGCAATGTGAACCATGTCCACCTTCTTGGAGGCCCTATACAGCACGAACGGAAATAGGATGTATTTGTCGACGTAGCCTCGCCACTTGGCGAATTCGCCGGTGCCACCACCGAAGATCTTCTTTGGTGAGATCACGCTGACCTCAAACCCCTCTTTTGGCATTTCGTTGACCAGCCATTTGGCGTGGCCGAGTTGGCTGAACTGCGCGTCCGGGGCGTAGTTGGCCATGATGAGAATCTTTGGTTTTCTGGAGAGATCACTTTGCATAGGAGTCGTTTTCGGGGCTGGTGCGATGGCGTGCAACAGACTTCAGGCCGCTCTTTGAGCGACGATCTGAGGCAAAATTCGACGGAAGGATTCGGTGAGACTGGTTGGCTTCCAGCCGGTGGCGTCCATAAACCGATCTGCGCTGATCGTCGCGAAACTGGGTCTTTCCGGGATGTCCATCCGGTAAGTTGTGCGAACGCCCAGAGTTTGTTCTGCTACTTCGCACACATCGCGAATGGTATAGCGGTGGGGGTCCAGCACGTTGTAGGTGCCGGGTTGGGCGGTAAGAGCGAGTGCGCATCCCTTAGCCAAATCGTAGAGATCGACGTAATGGTTGGTTCGTTTGCCCGCGCCCCATATCTCGACCTCCTTGTCGGAGCTGCATGCGCTAAAGAGATCTCCCATTAGGTTTGTACAGCTTCCTAGCCCGTAAACGGAGCCAAATCGGAGCGTGACCAAGTTCATGCCCGCATGCCTGCAAAATGCGCGAGCCAAGTGCTCTGAGACAAGCTTGGAGGTCCCGAAGGCGTCCAGGTCCTTCTCTGGCAAATCAGTATTCTCATCGACCTTCGACTCAGGAGGCGAGGCCATATAGACGTGATAGCTGCTGCCAAACACAATGTTAGGACATCCCTTTGAGGCAGCGGCATGCAGAACATTCGAGGTTCCATCGACTTGAAGTCGCCAAGGTGAAGCCATTCCCCTTGAGAAACTTCCCGCGACTGGACCCGCCAGGTGGATGACGGATGCGCCTGCCGGAATCTGTTCGGTGAGGGATTCCAAGTCAAGAATGTCCACCTGCCTGATCTCAGTGTGAATTGGGCTACGTCGGGCGTCTAAGCCCAAAACATCAAAATCCTGGCTGATTAGTTCACGGTAAACGGCGCCCCCGATGAATCCGGCCGCACCAATGACGACAACCGTTTGATCTCTATTCATCTGCTCAAGCATCTCGTTCCTCGACAAGTCGACGTGTCACGCGATCACTTTGGAGTAACTGTGTCTGCGTCCGAGGATGTGTAGTAGCTTTACCGGTAAAAATGCTTATTTTTCGTAGGCAGAAAGTCCATGCAATCTGGCCCGAGCGGAGAGTTTTTG
The DNA here is from genome assembly GCA_903927025.1 of uncultured Armatimonadota bacterium. Classification (GTDB taxonomy): domain Bacteria; phylum Armatimonadota; class Fimbriimonadia; order Fimbriimonadales; family Fimbriimonadaceae; genus Fimbriimonas. The sequence goes on along the minus strand of CAIYLG010000015.1, from coordinate 146,474 downwards.
AACTAAAGATGTTTACCTGCAAGTGGTTTTGAATCACAGATGAGTTACTTCGGCAAAGCCAGTAAAAATCCATAAGTGAACGCGGATGGGGCAAGATTTTGCCAAATAGTGAACTCATTTGTCATTGGGCTACATCGATTCTCGAACCATCGCTCGGCCCCTGGCCAAGCGTCAATTGCTGGATAGACGCTCTTGTTTGCCCAGTCGTGATCCCACGGACCTGCACCCTGGTTTGCACCCTTTTGCCAAGGGCCGTAGGGCACAATCCCGGGATGCGGCTGGGGGCCGTCTTCATACCAGCCATCCATGTGGAACACATTTCTTGGAGAAGCCGGCCCAAGACCCGAAACCCAAGTTTGGTTGAGCGGGTTGGTACCCAAGAAGTAGTCCGCCGTCGTGAGAACAGCGCTGAAATAGGCTTCTGATTTTGCACGGTCCGTTTCTCGCGTCACCACATATGCAGCTGCCATCGCTTCCACCCAAGGGGTCGTTTGTTGTCCGATGAGCATCGGCATGCCCCAGTCTCCGCCCCATCTCAGGGCACGCTTTCGAGAGGATTCCAGTTCGAAGTCTGCTGTCGCCAGTAATGCTTCGCGGAATCGAGTGGTCAGGGCTTCATCTCGATTTGAGGATTGAGTGATCAAATAGAGCGCTGGCCCATCCAGGACTGACCACCACAATCGAGTGGCTGAGTTCATATCTTTGGTGGCGGTTTTCAACAGGTAGGAGTAGAAATCATCCTTACTGAGCAGGGCGAGCCCGGCGAGTGCATAGGTTCGGTACTCCTTATAGTCAGGTTTGTCTTTATCTCCTGGCAGGGAGTGAGCTTCCGCCCACTTGAAGCTCTCAGAAGCTTCCCTAGTCCAATCTACGCCCTCAGGGTCCGGGATGCCCTGAATTTGGAGGCATATGGCAAATTGAGCGGCAATTCCCGCATAGCCGTAGGTCGAAACGGGATCTTCACCAGAAGCCGTCCAGATTCGGTCCACATCTTGCCAAGAGCCTCTGCCTACGTCCTTCGGGCCAGTGTCCGATCCGAAGTGGTCTCCGCAGATTCGCAAGCCGATGCCGCCAGATCCAAACTTTTTGATGAGCAGTTCATGTCGGAGACGATAACAGAAGTCGATTAGCCATCGTGCCTCCTCTAGAATGCTTGGCAGTCCTTTATGCGCTCCTGGAAGTGGGAAATCGAGTTTGCCCAACGCTTTCGGATTGAGCTGGTACGCCAGCATCAGTCGCTCGGGCACTTGAATGTGGGATGAGTAGCTGTCCCAGTCTCCCGCATCCTGATACCAACCGCTTGCTTCCAGGTCGCCTTTAATGCCCTGCTCCACTGCGGCTCGGTCTTCACCAGAGTAGTCAGGGTTCTTTCGGTCGAGGTACCTGGACGTGGAGTATTTCAGCTTGCCCGCAAAGCCGGGAGTGAGTGTAGCGTTGTGCGGAGCGGGGCGATGGTAGGGAACATATGGGGGTCCAAGCTCGATCCCGCTCCTGTTGCCAAGAATCCCCTGCATCACGGCGCGAAACGCCGGAGTGTAGACGTCTGGGCGCACTTCAAAAGCTTGCGAGCGTCCAATGCCGTCCACGTGCAGGAAGTAGTGGCCAGGCGATCGCAAGTCAGTAAAGTCGCACTCGGCGACATCGGCTCCCAAGAAGTTGCCGTTTGGTGTGTCGTTCAGGTTTGAAGTTTCAGGTTGGGTGCTTCCAGCTCGAAATTTCGTTTTCCCAGAAAGGACTGGTTTGTTTGTTGCTGTGTCGATGATCTGAAAATTGAGATCAGCCAGTTTCTTGCCTTCTAGACTCCCGCCGTCACCCATCCAGGCGTAAACGTAGCCAAATTTTTGTGGCGCATCGGGTCGATAGCCAAGCAGGTTGACGTGAATGGAATCCGAAAGTGCCTTTTGTGGATCAAGCTTGAGGGGTAAGTCGAATCGTAGACTCGGTGATTGGATTCGGTATAACTTTCCCTCCTTGAATGGGTGGGGGAGAGTGAGATACAGCCAATGTTCCGCCGCAAAATCAGGGCGATTGTTTACCGCTCGCCCGTTTGACCAGCTGTCTGCGAACCAAGCGAAATCGGTTCCCTTGGTTTTTCGATAGATCTTCTCGGGGTGAATCGGTTTTGCAAACTTTGGATCATCGTTGCTCGAGACCGAATATAAATCTGGTGTGGCTGCCATTGCCGTGTTGAGCGGAAATGCAAGGATCACCGTTTCTTCGCTGCGGCTCTTCCCGAGCTCGTGGTGCCGGACGTAGCCGTCTCGGAAGTGGATCACCACCGTCTTTGAGTCCGCGAGCCGAACGTCCACGACGCCCAACTCAGGCCCTTCGGTAGGGCCGGGAAGGAAGAGTGCAATTGCGGCGGTGAGCATAGAGATAGGCATGTTGAAAGGTTTACAGAATTCCCAAGTTAGAGAGGAATTGATAAAAGGTAAGGTTGGCTGGATCAATGAAGACTCTCACCCTAGCTACGCGAACGCTCGTCGGTTTCGTTGCCGCCTCCCTGGTGGTCGGTTCCGCATTGAGTGCAACTTATCCGCTTGAGCCTAAAACCGTCAAACCCGTTTTGGTTGGGCTTCAACTGTATACCGTCCGTTCGGACTGCGCCAAGGACTTTCCTGGGACGCTCAAGGCGGTCTCAAAGATGGGATTCAGTGGCGTCGAGTTTGCTGGCTACTACGGATACACGGCCGAGCGGCTTAAGAAGCTGCTGGATGAGGACCACCTAGCATGCTACGGCTCCCACGTTCCGTGGGGTGACCTTCAAGGTGACAACTACGCGAAGACGGTGGCGTTCAACAAAGCGATTGGCAATCCGTTGATCGTGGTGCCCTGGATTCCCTCCGAGATGCGCAATACCAAAGCGGCGCTGATTGAAACCGCACACAAGTTTGGCGAATTGGCGAAGCGTCTCAAGCGCGACGGGATCACCCTGGGCTACCACAACCACATGGATGAGTTCAAAGAGGTGGAAGGGGAGATGCCCTGGTACACGTTCTTTGGCAACACAGGCAACGACGTCGCGGTTCAGTTCGACACTGGAAACGCGCTGTCGGCTGGTGCTCAGGCGGCTCCGTTCCTGCTGAAGTATCCCAAGCGCGTCATCTCGGTCCACGTGAAGGACTTCTCGAGCACCAACCCCAACGCGTTGCTGGGAGAAGGAGACGAGAATTGGGCAGAGACCTTTAAGATCCTAAAGACCAAGGCGCATCCGCGGTTTTTCATCATCGAGCAGGAAACCTACCCAACCACCCCCCTGGACAGCGCCGAAAAGTGCCTCCGCAACTTCGAGCGTATGTGGGCGGCTAACTAGGAAGTTTGAGGCTCGAATATGGGGTGCGGGATTCCACACTATTCGATGGTGAGCAATTGTGGTAGCACATCGGAGCGCAGAACTTCAGTCTGCTACCCATCCGTGGCTCTAGCCGCGCGCCCACCGGGTTGGCTGATGTGGCCATCTTCCTCGCCACCCAGGTAACCCGAATGTCGTTCGAGTTACCTGGGTGGGCGAAGCCGCAACCGGCTCGGGGTATGGAGTTCGTGTCGCGCCCACAGCCCATTTCGGGCTTCGGTTATCCTTACTAGGGCTGGTCGTAGCCTTTTAGCTTTCGCAACCAGATGTTTCTGAATCGGAGGGGCTGGGCAGGACCGTGGTCTTGGAAGGCTAGGCGGCCTTCGGTAACGGCGTCCGTGTAGTCCAGAACCTGTTGGTGAGCGGTAGGACCGTTTAGCTTCTGGTGGTTGTGAACCAGGACTCCGTTGAACAGCACCGTGATGTACGCGGGCGAAACCAGCTTGCCGTTATCGAACTTGGGGGCCTCGAACATGATGTCGTAGGTTTGCCAAGTTCCTGGCTTCGTCATTGGGTTGACCATGGGTGGCCACTGACCGTAGAGGGCACCAGCCTGGCCATCCGCGTAAGTTGGGGCGCGGTAGGAATCAAGGACTTGGACTTCGTACAGGCTCTGCAGGAAGACGCCGCTATTGCCGCGGCCCTGTCCACGCCCGGTGATCTTTGGAGACTCCTGCCACTCGAGGTGAAGCTGACAGTCAGCAAATTTCTCTTTGGTGTAAAGGTAGCCAGTCCCGCTCACGACCTCGATCGTTCCATCCACCACTTTCCACTGAGGCTCGACATCCTTTCCATCTCGCTCCTGAGTGAAGTTCGACAGGTCTTTGCCATCGAAAAGCACAACTGCGTCAGAAGGAGGCGCACCTGGCTTATCTCCAGGAACAACTTCAGCAGGATATGGGCGGTCTGAATCGTGGACGTGCCATTTTTGCCCTGGAATGATTGGAGTGTTCTTATATCCGTCTCGATGGTCTTGGACGATATAGGCTCCGCTCACGCAAGTTGCCATGGCACCTACGAAGAACAGCGCTGTTTTACGGGTGATTTTCAGCTTCACGGCGCCAGACTACCTCCTCAGGGTTCACAAACCAGGCGGAAGCCGACGAACGAACCGTCAGACAGCCACCAGCGGCTCTTGGGGAGCTGTGGGTCTGTTTCCTGCCAGCTTGGCTGCCATCTTTTTCTCAGAGTTGCAGTCTGTTCAGCAGCAGTATCCTTGTAGCTTCCGCCGCACAAAACGGGCTTGCCCTCAAGGTCAGTTCCCCATTCGCCGACGTTGCCAAACATATCGTAGAGACCCAATTTGCTGGGAGCCTTCTGCGCAATCGGATGGGTAGTGGAGGCGCTGTTTCCACTGTGCCAGGCGATCTTGTCCATTGCCTTCTCTGGCTTCCAGGTGTCGGGCGCGCCGTCTCGGCAGGCGAACTCCCACTCGGCTTCGGTGGGCACGCGGTACTTTTTCTTCGTCGTGGCGGAGAGCCAGCGACAGAACATCTCAATCGAGGTGAAGCTGACGTTGATCACCGGGTAGCCGTGGTGGCCCCATCCCAGGTCGGGCAGGATGTAGCTGCGGCTCGGGCGGGCAATCGCGTCAGCGGCAAAATTCGTCTGATCGTACGGCTTGGAGGGAGGGCCGCTGGCGATGAAGACGTCGTAGGCTTCCCACGGGGTTTCCGTGGTGGCGATATAGAACGGCTTTACGTCCACCGACTTATCGCCGATCTTGATCGATCCGCCAGGCACCGGAACCATCTTGATCTTGACGACCGATCCGGGAAGGGTTTCCTCATACGCCTGAAGGGCCTGCTTGACGGCAGGATGCTTGGAATGAGTGTGGGGCACTGAACGCGTCACAAATCCGTACCCAAAGGCGGTTGTGGTTCCTGTCAGAATGCCGAGAACAATGAAGGGGTTGTTTAACTTCGTCCGGATCGTCATTGCGGTATGCACCGTTGCTTGCAGCCGTTCCGCGCTGTGCGCTTTTTCGCACGCGCGGGAACTGACACGTTTTACCTTCACCGAGTACCACATGGGGGTCGATACGCGGTTAGTTGTCTATGCGTACGACAAACAGACCGCAGAAAAAGCGTGTACGGCTGCTTTTGAGCGAATCGCCTTCCTCGATACGATGATGAGCGACTACCGCAAGAACAGCGAGCTGAACCTTTTGAGCGACGGTGCTGGTGGCCCGGCTAAGAAGGTTTCGCCCGAGCTGTTCAAAGTCCTGTGGGTGGCACAAGAGATCTCAAGTCGATCGGACGGGATGTTCGACGTGACCTCTGGCCCTGAAGTCCTGCTGTGGCGCAAAGCGAGAAAGACGCACGTTCTGCCCGCGCCTGAAGATGTTGAGCGGGCGCGGAAACTCGTCGGATGGAAGATGATGACGCTGGACAAGCGCAATCAGACCGTGAAGTTGGCGATTCCTGGGATGCGCCTCGATTTGGGGGCCATCGCGAAAGGTTATGCCGATGACGAAGCACAGACGGTGCTCAAGCGGTTCGGAATCAAGCACGCCCTTGTGGAGATGGGAGGCGACATTGTTGTCACTGGTCCGCCACCGGGAACGAAGGGTTGGACGATTGAAGTTCCCAACGCGGATACTGAGCACGGAAATGTTGAGATCAAGGTGGCCAACTGTGCTGTCTCAACCTCTGGGGATACGGAGCAGTTCGTAGAGATCGGCGGAAAGCACTATTCACACGTGGTGAATCCGCACACGGGTATGGCAAGCACCACCAGGGTTGAGGTGACGATTCTTAGTCCTAACGGGCTGATCGCCGATCCACTGTCGACGGCACTAACGCTGGTGAGCGACGAAACGAGGAAGGGCTTGTTGCGGACCTACCGCGGAACCAAAATGTATCTTCGAGTTTTGAAGAACTAGCCGCCAATTGCCTTGCCGTCTGCACGATAGCGGACGGCAAGGCACAGGTGTCTTTAGCCCACTTCGGTGGAAAGTGGCTTGTACACCGGAAGTTTGTATCCCTTTCGATACGGCCTCTTGTAGGAGAGGGTGTTCTTGCCAGCTTTGCCGGCAATGTCGTTTCTCTCCCCGTCCCAGTGGACGGTTTCACCGGCGTACAACGCGGCATTTGAAAGGTGGCAGACGATGGTGGTTTGAGCCACGGATCCAAGATCGGCTCGAGGCTTGTTGCGTGTTTTGACGCAGTCCACAAAGTCTCTCCAGTGGTTGGGCGGCGGAGCCGACTCTTCCTTTGGAATTTCTTTGCCTCCGGAATCCAGAACCTTCCATCCACCTCGCCACACTCTCAGCGTTCGGCCATCAGCGCTGACAAACTCAGTTCCATGGGATTCTTTTCCAGGGTGGTCTCGCCCGATTGACCAGTGCATGGTGAAGTTGGGATCATGGAACTCGTAAATTGCCTCCATGCTGTCGGGTGCGGTTCGGTCATCGTCGAGGATCGCCAGCTGACCGCCAAATGCGCTGACCTTCGTAGGCATCACGAGGTTCTCGTCCTTGCTCATGCCGAGTAGAGCAATGTCCATCATGTGAACGCCCCAGTCTGTGCTGAGTCCTCCACCAAAGTTCATAAACCATCGCCAGTTCCAGTGGCATCGGTTGGACTGGTACGGAAGCATTGCGGCCGGTCCCACCCAGGAGTCGTAATCCAACCCGGCGGGAGGAGTAGTGGGCTTTTGTCGACCTGCACGGAAGTCATCTGAGATCCATGCTCGGCAGAGGGTGACGCGGCCAAGTTTGCCGGAACGAATGTAGTCGATCGCGTCAGTAAATTCCTTGGTGCTGCGCTGCCAGGTTCCGCATTGAACCACTCGCTTGTGTTGCTTCACCGCTTCGGCCATGTACTGGGCTTCCACGATGTTGTGGCTAATCGGCTTTTCGCAGTAGGCGTCCTTTCCTGCCTGGCATGCGTGAATGAGAACCAGAGCGTGCCAGTGGTCTGGGGTTCCCACAATGACGGCGTCGATGTCCTTTCGGTCTAGGATTTTTCGGTAATCCTTGTATACGTCTGGTCTTCGGCCGTACTTCTTTTCGACTGTTGAGATGTCACCCGGCATTCTGTTTTCGTCGACGTCGCAAACGGCGGCGATCTCCACATCGGGGAAGTTCATGAGATTGCGCATGTTCGCCGCGCCCATTCCTCCACAGCCGACAAGCCCAATCACGAGCTTTTCATTCGCAGATCGCGAAATCCCCTTGAGTGACCCTGGAGCTGATGCCAGGGCGAACGGGGCAACTGCTCCGGCTGCCGCCGCGGCACCGGTTCTTACGATAAATTGACGTCGAGTCCAGTCAGTATTCTTTTCTATCTCAGACAAATCTTCTGCCTCCACAATGAGTCGGAATCCTATCGAACTCCAACGCGATCTTACTGGAAACTGGACGTTTCGTTAAGCCGGTAAGTTGGATGGATCGGACGGGCCTAGTCTGATCCTGCGAAACGCACGGAGTTCGGTCTAAACTCGCAACAACGAAGCTGTTGCCGAGCATAATAGTCGGCATCAGTCGAGTCCGCTCATCTTTGAGGCTGCGGACTCTATTCGACGAGGAATAGCGAGTGGTGCATCGGGCACTCAATGGCAAAGAACATGAGCACGGACAATAACGAAAATCCATCTAGACGACAGTTTCTGCAGGCAACGGGCGGGGTGGCAGCTGCCACCGTGCTCTCCGGATTCACTTTCCCCAACGTTCATGCTGGCGGCAGCGACCTAATCCAGGTAGCCCTCGTCGGTTGCGGTGGACGCGGTAGCGGAGCGGCGGCAAACGCGCTTTCTACCAAGACCGGCCCGATTAAGCTGGTCGCGATGGCCGATGCATTTGAGGATCGCCTCAGTGCGAGCTACGACAACTTAAGCAAGACGTTCAGCGACCGAATGGACGTTCCTGCGGACCGAAAGTTCCTTGGCTGGGATGCCTACAAGCATGCGATGGATGCCCTTAGACCTGGCGACATCGTCATCCTCACCACCCCTCCCGCCTTCCGATGGGTTCACTTCCAGTACGCCATCTCCAAGAAGCTTAACGTCTTCATGGAGAAGCCGGTTACGGTGGACGGCCCTGCCAGCAAGAAGATGCTGAAGCTTGGCGAAGAAGCCTCTGCCGCCAACCTCAAGGTTGGTGTTGGTTTGATGTCCCGTCACTACAAGCCTCTGATTGAGCTGCATGATCGCATTCAGCACGGTCAGCTTGGCGAGATTCTCGTGATGCGCGGCTACCGAATGCACGGCCCAGCCGGTTTCTTTAACTCGCTCCCCAAGCCGGACAATATTAGCCACCTTGATTACCAGGTGCGCCGATTCCACAGCTTCCTTTGGGCAAGCGGTGGCAACTTCAACGACTTTTACATCCACCACATCGATCATCTCTGCTGGATGAAGAACGCTTGGCCGGTTCAGGCTCAGGCACTGGGTGGAAGGCACTACAAGACCAATGCGGAAGGGATTCCGTTTGTCGACCAGAACTTCGACACCTACTCGGTGGAGTACACGTTTGAGGACGGCACCAAGATGTACTTTGACGGCCGGTGCGTCGAGGGAGCGGAGGGCATCTACTCCAGCTATGTCCACGGCACCAAGGGAAGCGCCATCGCCGCTCGAGCCAACGACTACAACGGTCCTGCCGCCATCTACAAGGGACAGAACACGAACACGAAGCCGGTTTGGCAGTCTACGGACAACACCAACCCGTATCAGAACGAGTGGGACAGCCTTGTGCTCGCCGTTCGCAATGATAAGCCGTACAACGAGGTCAAGCGCGGTGTCGAGGCTTCGGTCACTTCCAGCATGGGCCGTATGGCCGCCCACACCGGGCAGGTCATCACGTTTGACCAGATGTTGAACTGCGACCACGAGTTCGCACCCAACCTCGACCAGCTCAAGCAGGGAGACGACTCCCCGCTGATGCCAGGCGCCAACGGCCGCTACCCGGTCCCCCAGCCCGGCATGAATCCAAAGCGCGAATACTGGTACTAGGAACGTAACAAAAATGGCCCCGAGGCATTGCCTCGGGGCCATTTTTGTTTGGGGCGGCAGCGTTTCGTCAGGGGCGGTTTGAGGGCGACTGCCCCAAACGTTTCGGGATTATCGCTTTTGGCTTCTTCTTTAGCTCGATCGTCTCTACCCCATTAGGAGGTGGGCACTTGAGCGTGATCGCGCCTTCCGCGTAGCTGCCCTCCATGTTCTCTCGCCGGTATCGCTTGGCGTAGAGGAACTTTCCGGTGGCAGTGTCTGTGTAAGAGACGTCGATGGAACTGCCGATGAAGTTCCGGTCCGAGAGCTGAACCGTTGTCCCCGGTAGGACGGTTGCGGCGGTGCCAGGTCCTCTGTCTAGAAGCTCGGCGCGAACCGCACGGTCACTCGTGTTTTGCACTTTGATCGCCGTCGTGGCTGGATCGCAACCCTGCAACATCACGAATGAGCCCAAAAAAACGCCGAACGCAAGAGCGTGATTCCGGTTGATGAACCTTTGCATTCAGATGTCCTTGCCGGGGTCTCGATAGACGAAGTCCGTCGTTGGAACTACATTCTACGACGGGATGTGCGGGCTGAGAGAGTCCGATGCATGTTCGGATCCGCGACACCGACCCTCGACATTTGATGTGGCCTAACTGCGACAACCGGCCCGGTTTAATCGATTCGGACGTCAGCCGAAGAATGAACCCCTTTTGGGATTGAGGTGTTGCCACCCTTGGGGTTGAATCGGGGCTAAATGGAACGCTGGCTCGGGCCAGCGTTCCATTTGCACTTCAGACCCCGAAGCCGGGGTTGAACTTGGGGCGGATGAGGGCGTCGTACTCGGGCTTGCCCTTTACGGACATGCGCTTGGCGTCCCACTCGACGCGTGGGCCGTCTGCCCAGATGGCGAGATTGCCCAGCAGGACCGTCTCTGTGAGGGGGCCAGCGTAGTTGGGGAAGTTCGAGACGGCTGGAGGTCCACCGAGGGCGGCTCGTGCGAACTCGGCCATGTGACCGGGCGACTCGTCGACCTTGATGTCGGGGATCGTGCCGCCACCCTGGAGCATGAACTTGGTGTTCGACTCGTCTGGGCTATAGATCGTCGCCTTCTCGCAGACTACGATGACGCCGTTGCCGCCATACGTGAAGTCCGAAGCGAGGGATGCGGGCGGGCGATGTCCACCGTCGTACCAGAACACATCCAGAGCCGGTCGACCGTTGTGTGGGCCGAACTCGTAGTGGACTTCTACCCACTCAGGGTAGCTGTCGCGGTTGTGGCCGCTGGTCTTTGCCGTGATCGCGAGCGGGTCGCGAAGGTCAAGGGCCATGAACGGCATGTTGAAGATGTGGCAGCCCATGTCGCCGAGCGACCCCGTACCGAAATCCCACCAGCCGCGCCAGGAGAATGGGTGGTAGCCCTCTGCGTAAGGTCGGGTCGGTCTTGGGCCAAGCCAGAGGTCAAAGTCCACCGTCTTGGGAGCCTTGCTTGGCTTTGGTCGCTCGACGCCCTGTGGCCACCAGCCCTTGGCTCGGTCGGTCCAGAGGTGAACTTCCTTCACTGCTCCGTAGTCGCCGCGCTTGATGACGGCGGCAGTTTTGCGCATGGCGGTGGAGGCGGTGCTGTGGTTGCCCATTTGGGTGGCAACGCCGGTTTCTTTGGCGATCCGCATCAACTGGCGGACTTCCCAAATCGTACGGCACAGAGGCTTCTCCGTGTAGCAGTGCAGGCCCTGGTGCATGGCCAGCGAGGAGACGATGCTGTGGTGGTGATCCGGCGTGCTGATAACGACGGCATCCAACTTGCCCTTCATCGCTTCGAACAGGTTGCGATAGTCATCGAATGCCGCGGCGCGTGGGTGCTCCAGCATCGCCTTGGTTCGATTTTGGGCATCGATGTCGGCCAGGGCTACGATGTCGCCATGCTCCGATGCGGCTGCCATGCCGCTCCAACCCTTACCACCGCACCCAATAATTCCAAAGCGAAGGCGTCCGTTGGGAGCCTTCGTTGGCTGGGGACTTGCGGCGGCCGCTTGACCGATTGTTAAACCGACTACCGCCGCGGCAGAACCGCGCAGGACGTCTCTTCTTGAAATTTCTTTTGCCATAGTGAAGCCTTCGAAGCTGTGTTTTACACCATCCGGTGTGGATCCAAAAAGATAGGTCGATACCAGCTTTGGAATCGACCCGTGAATACTACTTCCTCTTGCTGTTGCCGCAGGCCCATTCGATGCCTTCGGCGATCATCTTGAGATAAAGGGGGTCCTGGTAGGACTCCTGGGTGTGCCCCATTCCGGTGTACCAAGAGCGGCCGCCTTCGAACTCGTGGGACCACATAATCGGGTGGTCTGCCCCCATCGTCGAACCGGTGTAGCTCGACTGGTTGAGGGACGCGAGCACGTGCACCTTGTCGCGAGGATCGACTTTATAGTCGTACCACTCGTCCTTGCGAGACCAGACAGCGGGGAGGCCCTGGGTGATCGGGCTGGTGGTGTCCTCAATCTTAACTTCGGCGACCTGCTGAGCTGGGTGGTGTGCGAACCATGCTCCCACAAGCTGACCGTACCAAGGCCATTCGTATTCGGCATCGGCAGCCGCGTGAATGCCCGCATATCCACCGCCGTGGTGGATGAATCCGACGAGTGCCTTCTCCTGATCCTTATCGAGAAACTTCCCGGTGGTGCTCAGAAAAACGATGGCATCGAACGACTGAAGCTTTTTCGGCTGAAAAATGTTGGCGTCTTCTGAGAAAGTGATCGTCCAGCCCCTTTCGATGCCTAGATTCAGGATCGCGGCCCTTCCATTTGGGATGGAATCGTGGCGAAATCCCTTGGATCCGGAGAAGACCAAGATCGACCGATGGGGGGTGGATGCTTGCGGCAACCCCGTGAGGACAGCGGCGCATGCGAGGATGGGTAAGACCATTCCGGCAGATTACCGCGCCATAACCGTACTTAGAATTTCAGTTGAAGATAGAATACTGCTCGTGTCGAAACTGGAGGTCCAGGACATTGAAATGGCGTTCCCATCGGTGCGGGCGCTGACAGGGGTCTCAATCTCTTTTGAAGAGGGTGAGGTACACGCCGTCGTGGGTGAAAATGGGGCGGGCAAGAGCACCCTCATGAAGATCCTTGGTGGCGTGCAGAAGCCAACTGCCGGAACTGTGCTCGTCGACGGAAAGCCGGTCGCGCTCGGCGGCGTCCGAGATGCCCAAAAGCATGGCATCGTCATGATTCACCAGGAGCTCAACCTGGTGGATGAACTGACGATTTCCGAGAACGTTTTCTTGGGCCATGAACTAACCAAGGCCGGTCTGCTGGACCGTGCAAAGATGAGTGAATTGACGGAGGGCTTCCTACAGCAGGTCCATGCGACCTACTCACCCCAGCAAAAGGTCGGCGAGCTGTCTATTGCGGGCAAGCAGCTTGTCGAGATCGCCAAGGCGCTGGCTCTGAATGCCTCTGTGCTGATCATGGATGAGCCTACTGCGGTCCTCAGCGAGCCCGAAGCGGAATCGCTGTTTGAACTAATAGGGAAGCTGAGGGCTAAAGGAACCACTGTTCTCTACATCTCCCACCGGCTCCCCGAGGTTTGCGCCATCTGCGACCGGGTGACGGTATTGCGAGACGGAGCCTTTGTGGCCACCGTCCAGGCCAAAGCCGCGACTCCCTCTGAATTGGCTGGGCTTATGGTTGGGCGTCCGCTATCAGAATTCTTTCCACCCAAATCCTCCTCGCCCGAGGCGGCACCTATTCTTGAGTTGGACAACATCGGCGGTGCGACGCTCACGGTGCGGCCCGGAGAAATTTTGGGCTTGGCGGGGCTCGTTGGCGCTGGTCGAACGGAGCTTGCAGAAGCGGTCATCGGTATCCGACCGATTGGAGAAGGCTCCATCAAGATTGACGGCAAGCCGTGTCGAATTCGGAGTCCGAAAGAGGCGATGAAGCATGGCATTGCCTATGTCAGCGAGGATCGAAAACACCTCGGCCTCCACCTCTCCCTCAACGTGATTGAGAACGTGACGATGGCGAACCTCCGCTCCTACGGGGAAGTGGTGATCAACCAAAAGTCGGAACGCGAAAGCGCAGAGACATGGAAGTCTGATTTGGACATCCGAGCTGGGAGCCTTACTGAGGAAACTGTCTATCTCAGCGGTGGCAACCAACAGAAGATTTCGATTGCAAAATGGCTGGAGATCAAGCCCAGGATTATCATCCTGGATGAGCCCACTCGAGGCGTGGACGTGGGTGCGAAGCGTGAGATGTACAACTTGATCCAGAAGCTGGCATCAGAAGGCATGGCATGCATCGTCATCTCTTCCGAACTGCCCGAGATCATCGGGCTGTGCCACCGAACAGTCGTGATGCGAGATGGAAAGATCGTGGGAGAGCTCAAGGGCGAGGAATTGAACGAGGAGGCCGTGATGCATCTTGCGGCCGGAGTAGCGGCGGCATGAAGCGGAACAACATTCTCACGGAGTACGGCGCGCTGCTTGCGCTAGTCATCCTGTTTGTCATCAACGTCATCACCCGAAAGGGCAACTTCTTGCAGATTGAAAATCTGCGGAATCTGGTGAGCCAGAACGCCGCGGTCGGCATTATCGCGGTGGGAATGACGCTGGTCATTATTTCTGGCGGCATCGACCTCAGCGTGGGCAGCATGACCGCCATGTGCGGAGCTGCCGGAATTCTCCTGGTGAATAAATTCGCCAGTTCTGGGATGAGCCCCAACATGGCGATTCTCCTCGCCGTTCTGGGCGGGATCCTCATTGGTGCTTTCTCGGGGTTCGTGAACGGATTTATCATCGCCTACGGGCGTGTGGCGGCGTTTGTGGTTACTCTCGGCGGGTTGGCGGGCTTCCGGTCGATTGCGCTTGTGCTCGGGAATGGCGGTGAGATTCGCTCGACGGTTCCAGCGCTACAGGACTTTGGCTTTGGCGGCATCCCAATCCCGTTTGTTAAGAACGCGGGCGGCGGGTCTGTGGACTTCTACTGGAGCGCCCTCATCTTCGTGTTGGTCGCAATTGGGGCGGGCTTTGTTCTGAACCGCACCCGATTCGGACGGTATGTGATTGCCGTCGGTGCGAACCAGCGTGTGGCCGAGTACTCTGCCATCAACGTTCAAACAGTGAAGCTTGCCGTCTACACGATTTTAGGTGGATTAGTGGGCCTTGCTTCGGTTCTGGTGGGAGCTCGAATGAACTCGGTGGGAACTGGTTCGGTGGGGCTTTATTACGAACTGGACGCTATCGCTGCAGTCGTGATTGGGGGTACGAGTCTACGGGGCGGCAAGGGCCGAATCTGGGGCACGGTTGTCGGAGTTTTACTTTTGACGCTGATCGCGAATATGCTTACAGCGTTCAGCATTGATACTAACTGGCAGGGACTGGTTCGCGGAATCGTCATTCTGGCAGCGGTTCTTATTCAACGGGGAAGAAAAGATAATGATTAGGTTCAAATCGGTCTGTTTTGGGGCACTTGGTCTTGCGGCCATCATGATGGCGGGATGCCAAGGCGGCGGTGGCGGCGGCACAGCTTCGGGTGGCGGATCGTCTTCCGTTGCAGCTGGTGGCAAGCGGTTTAAAATTGGCGTTTCGATTCCAGCTGCCGATCATGGCTGGACCGCAGGTGTGAAGTACTGGGCAGAAGAGGCCAAAAAGGCCAATCCAGATGTGGACTGGGTCATTCAAGACGCCAAAGAGCCAGGCGAGCAGATCAGCGGTTTGGAGAACCTCCAGACACAGGGTGTCGATGCCCTCGTGATCCTCGCTACTGAGAGCGCTCCTTTGACTCCAATTGCCGAGAAGCTCCATGCTGCTGGAATCCTCATCGTGAATGTGGACCGTGGCTTTACCAAGCCAGCGGCCGACGTCTTCATTGAAGGTGACAATAAGGCATTCGGACGCAAGTCCGCCGAGTTCATCGTGCAGAAGCTAGGCGGCAAGGGCAAGGTTGCCGTTTTGGAAGGAATCCCCTGCACCGTCAACACGGATCGCGTGAACGCGGCCAAAGAGGTCTTTAAGGCCAACCCAGGCATTCAGATCGTGGCTGAAGACAGCGGCATGTGGAACCGAGAGAAGGCGGAGAAGGTCATGACGAACATGCTCGTTGCCAATCCACAGATTGACGCAGTGTGGGCCAGTGACGACGACATGGCACTTGGTGTCGAGTCCGCTCTCAAGGCCGCCGGCCGAGACAAGAACACCTGGATTCTGGGTGGAGGCGGCATGAAGGAAGTCGTGAAGCGTGTGATGGACGGGGACAAGATGTACCCAGGCAACATCACGTACCCACCTTCGATGATCGCCTACGGAATGCAGACGGCGGCCAGCATGCTCAAGGTCGGCAAGGACACTGCGAAGAAGTACACCCCTGGCCATGTGATGATCGACGTCTCGCTGATTACTCCAGAGAATGCCAAGAACTTCTACTTCCCAGACTCGATCTACTAAGATCCTTCTTGGCCCCGGCGACTCAAAGGTTGTCGGGGCCTTTTTGTGCCTAACCTGAGGGAATCTTTACTGGTCACCGAGGTGTCTTCTCTGCGATAATTCGCCCATGAAGCTTATTCGCAATTCTTTAGTTTTGGCCGGTGTTCTGGTCGCAGGTTTGTCCATGGGACAGTCTTCGACCCAGGTCAATCTTGAATCGCTGAAAGTGCTTCATAGAGAGATTCGCTCCGCTTATCGGACGATTCAATCCTGCATGCCAATTTATGAGGGCCATCGCGGCGTCGCCATGAACGCTCTCCATGAGGCGGAAGTTGCTGTGCGCGGCGTTATCGTTGCAAACGAGCCTCCTCAAGAGGCGAAACCGGCCGTTGCGATAGCTGCACCGGTTGCTCCCAAGCCTGTGGAAAAGCCTGCCAATGAGAAGGCAAAACTCAAGGAAGCACCCAAGAAAGGGAAGGAGGAGGCACCCAAGGTTGCTCCTGTGCCTGCACCTAAGCCAGTTGCCGCCACGGTTGCCGCAGCTGCCCCAAAGACTCCTGAAGAACTTAAAGCCGAGGAGATGAAGAAGGTCATCACGAGTCAAGTTCGTTTCCGACACGGCCTTGAACTCGTCCAGAAGGCTATCCAGGATTTGAAGGCGGTGGAGTCGTCCCTTCCGGCTGACCAGGCGGCGAAGTTGGCCAAGCTCCTTCAGACCGCAGAAGCAGAGTCGACCAAGAGCATCGAAGTCCACGCCAAGGAAGCCTAGGCTAGGTCCCTAAACTCGCGTAACCAGGGCTCAAATCTTCGCCAGCGCTCAACTGAAGTGTTGTAGATGGGCTGGCGAACTTGCCAGACGCTAGGTGTGTTGACGGCCCTGACATTCTCCTCGTGGTGAAGGCAGGCTTCGTCCCAAGCGAGGCCCGCGAAATCGATCAGGCGTCGAGTCTCCTCATCCCGGTTGGCGATGAGCTGTTCGTACTCCACCTCAATGAATTGATCACTCGGCAGCGTCTCTCGCCAGTGATCCATGAGGCGCTGATATTCCTGGTAGGCAAAGACGATGTTGTCCCTCTGCAACGAAAATTCAGGGGGACGATTGAATGCGGTCGTGTAGATCGACAGGCAGTTGTCGATGGGGTTTCGGCGAACATGAATCACCTTGGCCTTCGGAAACGCAGCCAAAACCAATCCCAACATGGCGTAGTTATGGGGCAGCTTATCCGTAACTCTCGCCGCGTCCGGACCAATTCGATTAAGGAGATCTAAGTAGCCGGAAGCAACGGATTCCAATGCCTCAGAGTCGATTTTCTTGCCACTAGGGTTAAACACTTTGCTGGCGTGGTCGTGCCAGTACGTCAGTTCGCCTCCTGCCGCCACTTCGGGGTGGCTAGACACGATCTGTTCCACCAACGTCGTGCCTGAGCGCATCATGCCCACGATGAGGAGCGGCTGGGAAGACTTTGAGCCTTGCTTCTGCAGTTCCTTGATCGACTTGGAGGTGAACCGCTCAATTGTCGCGTCGATCATTGAGGAATACCAATCTCTATCGGCGGGACGATCCTTAAACCAAAATTGTGCGGCCAATTCCGTGGCTAGGTCGTAGTGGCGAATCGCCTTCTCGTACTCCGCGAGGTCTTCATAGCCCTTGCCAAGCGCATAGTGCATGTAGGAGCGATCCAGCAGGTTGGCATCTGGGCTTTCGGTTTGAGCCTCAATTTCACTAAGGAGCTTCTGGTCTTCGGAACGGGTCTTTCGGGTTCTGACCAGCGCATAGTGGGCCTGACCGTTCGTCGGGCAAATCTGGAGGGTGTGTTCAAGGTAGGGTCGAGCTTCGTCAAACCGACCCTGTTCCTGCAGGGAAAGGCCGAGGGCGGCATAGGCAATGTGCTCCGTGGGATTGAGATCAATGGCCCTTCGAAGGTGGACCTCGGCTTCTGCCGCCCCACCCGATTCGGCGAGGGACAGCGCCAACAGGATTCTTGCGTCAGACGAGTCTGGATCAATGGCTACAGCCCGCCTTCCGCACTCCACCGCTGGTTCAAATGCGGAGGCGGACAGGTGGAGTCCTCCCAACTTGAGCCATCCGATCAGGAGATCAGGATTTATTTCGAGCGTTCGCATCCACGCGAGCGCCGCTTCTCTTGTTTGACCAAGCTCGGTGCACAGCGCGGCAACGTCCTGGTGAAGGGAAGCATCCGTGGGAACGGCAAGGGCACCACGTGTCAGAGTGTCCAGTGCGCGGGTTGCCATCCCCGCCTGCATCAGATCGCGACTGAAATGTCGATAGGAATCTGGGTCGTGTGGCGATATTTCAATCGCACGCTCGGCAAGTTCGATTGCCTCATCGGACTTGTTCTCTCCAAAAAGCAGTGTGGAGAGGGAAATATGTGCCTCAAAGCTGTTTGGATCTCGTCGGGTGGCGTTCTGGAGGTAGGCGATCGCGGCTGGCTTTCGTCCAGTTCGGGCGCATACAAGGGCGACGACGACGAGTGCGGGAGGATGATTCGGCGCGGCACTGAGCACATTCTTGGCGATCGATTCTGCATCCCGAAGGTTGCCAGAAAGGTACGCGGACATGGCAGCTTGAACCGCCGTTTCAATCATTGAGGTGCTCAAGACTTAACTCGTATACCTGGTCGAGTCGGGCACATCCGTGCCCGACTCGAAGTTGCCCCTAGCGGGGCTGGCCCTGTCCTGGGCCAGCACCCGGGCCGCCGGCCGGTCCACCGACGTGGTCAGCAGGGACGCCTGGTCCCTTCTTTCCATTCTTCTGCATCATGTTCGATGACGCCTTGTTCAGATCTGCCGCGTTCACGGTGGTTCCTTCCTGGTTCCCGCCGTTTCCACTACAGCCGACTAAACTAAGCACAGCCGATGCAAGGAGGAGAGCTCCTAGTTTCCGGACCAAAACGGCCCCCAGAAGTCCCACAGCTTTTGATTGTCCATTGCGCCGCAATACGAGTTCCAGTCATTTGCCTGGTTCTGGCTCGGATTGTTGTAGTAGCGCTTAATGAACTTCTCGGGTCCATAGGTGCCGGCATGTCCATCGGAATATCCACCGATAAAGCGCTGTCCATACTGCTTTCGGCTGTCCCATACGAGCTGGTTCCAAGAGAATCCGTTCGCGTAGGCATCTGCGTAGGGGAATGATGCATCGTAAGCGATGAATCGAGCCCATGACCAGCCGTCAATATTTCCGTATCGTGTCGGCGTGATCGCAAGACGCGAGGCAGGTTGATCGATGGCGGTGAGGCTGCGGGTCACGGAAGTTGATGATCCGTAGTTCACGCAGCTTGAGCCAGCATAAGTCTGCCTGGAGTAGCCGTCCGTGTTGAGCGAGAAGTCCGTGACCCAGGCCCAGGAGTACGAGTAGTAGGTGCTGGAATAGTAAGGGTCTTGGAAATACTTGTTGTAGTCGTGAATCTCAGTTGTCGTCTTGTCGAAGAAGATCGGCTGGTTCTTCACGTAGGGCAGGATTCGGCCAGCCCAAGTTGTGTTGTAGTGGTACGCGTTCGTATCCCCTGGGATGCTGCCGTCCGAGTATCCGTATTCAAAAACTGCCATGTCTTCAAAGTCGTTTGAATACATCTGCAGGGCAAGTGCCATCTGCTTGAGGCCAGAAAGCGATGCCGTTTTCTTCGCGGCAAATTTTGCCTGAGCGAACACGGGAAAAAGGATGGCTGCTAGGATTGCGATGATGGCGATAACCACCAAGAGTTCAATGAGAGTAAATGCTTTTCGCATGGGAGAACACCTCTTAGCGATGATGCTAGGCCCTTGTTAACGGCGGGTCAAGATGCCTAAAGAGCCCATTTTAGGGAAAATTTAGAAGTTTTCGACATTCGCGCCTTTGAGGGCAAGCCATTTCGGCCGAGATGGAGAGTCACCAAAGCAGTGCGTGCCGCAACCCGCACTCCCCGGACAGTTAAGCTAGCTCTGCTTACCAGGAACCCAGGCGGTTGTTCGGCCGCCGATTGTTTCTCTTCGGATTGCGGAACCGTCTAGCATTTCTTGGCCTTTGGCGCCACCCCATCGGGCGTTGAACAGCCAGGTGGGCGGGTACTGATCGGAGTCTGCTCCTACTCGAACCGCATGTGCGAGGACTTCGGCAAGCGCATCGATAAGCCTTCCGAGTTCGAGTTTGGAAAGCTCTCCAGAGGCGCGATTGGGTGCGATTCCTGCTTGGTACAGAACTTCATCGGCGATCCAGTTTCCCACCCCACAGAAGAGAGCCTGATCTAGGAGAAGCGCCTTGATCGGGGCAGATCGGCCCGACAGCTTCGCTAAAAGGGCCTCACTTGACCACGGGTTCAGCATCATGTCCGGACCAAGCTTTGGTAGGGCAGATTTCGGGTCATCGCCAATCCAGAGTCTTGCCAATCGACGTCCGTCCGTCATCGCTACTCTCCTGCCGTTCTCCGATTCAAGAAGCATCTTTAGGAAGCGAGGACGACCGTTCTCATCATCGAAAGGCGCCTGCCCATGCTCTCGGAGTCGGATGGAGCTTTGCCCCAGCTCACGAATCCACCCTGCCATCCCGAGATGGCCAAAGATCCACGGCTTGCGGTCCAGTTCAATCCACCAAAACTTTCCGTGTCGCCCCACTCGCTCTACCTTTGCACCGATGCAAGCGGCGAGCAGGGTGCCCTCTGGCAGCTTTTTCTGGACGATGGAATCAGCCGGAAACTCTGCGGCGACAATCTTTTGTCCTTCCAACACACTTGATAGGATTCGACGGACGGTTTCGACTTCTGGCAACTCGGGCATGAGAGATGATTATCCCCGTTTCTGAGGCTATTCCGGCTCTGTCATTTCTTGTTCAGCCCGGCTGATATCTTTCTGGATTTCCTGAATCCGCTTCCCGATTGGAGGGCCTTGGAATCGCTTCTTCTCAAAGCCAAACCAGGCGATGAGGGTAAGGACTCCGCATCCAATGAGGATCTGAAGACTCTTGTCATTGGGCGGCTGGATGCCGATGTAGATAAACAGTGCGCAACCGAGGATGCAGATCACCGCAATCGGTCGGTACCAGCCTCCAAGGTCAAACGGACCCATCCTTGTCCAGCTCTTTCGATAAGCGAACAGGCCCGCTGCGACCGGCAGCACGTAGGAGAGATACACGAACATCGCACAGACGGCAGCGAGGATGGTGTAGACCGGCGTGTAGATCGTAAACAGGATTGACACGAGAGACGCGACCCAGATCGCTACACCTGGCGTTCGGAATCGGTGGCTGACATGCTTAAGGCGATTACTCCAAGGCAAACCGCCATCCCTAGCAAAGGCAAAAACCATTCGACTCAGTGAGGTCACGGTGGCAAGGCCGCACAGGTACTGGCAGAGGAATATGGCGGCAGAGAATGTCAGTTTGAGCCAGCCCGGAAGAGTCTTCTCAAGGATCCAGGAGAAGCTGTTGGACCCTTGCGAAGCGGCTTCCTTAAGGGTGGGCGCCGCGAGGATAAGGGCACACAGAAACAGCCAGCCGACCACTCCAGACCACAGCACGGAATGGATCATCCCTTTGGGTATCGCCCGGGGTGCATCAATTGTTTCTTCCGCGGTATGCGCAGAAGCGTCAAATCCAGTAATCGTGAAAGCAGGAAGCAACAGGCCGAGCAGAAACAGATACGAGAGGTTGGACGTCTGCGGGAAAACATCTCCGCCTGCCTTGCCGCTGAAATTCTCAAAGCTCACGAGCCGTCCAAAGTCGTGGCTGTGGGCGAAAGCGAAGAGCGCAATGGTAAGCCCAATCGCGGTTAAAAAGATCAGAACACCCGAGATGTCTGTCAGCTTAGAAGTCAACCGGATGCCAAGGTGGTTGGCCGCCGCCTGCGAACAGGTGATCAGAATTACCGCCACCGTTTGGATGCCGATGCTGGCAAGCGTCGGCACTGCCGGGGAAAGCAGCTTCATATCCAGTCCCAGGTTCGGGCCAAGGGAACTTACAAAGAACTGATAGGCGCTGACATTGACGGCGGATAGCACGGTGATGAGACCAAACAGGTTTGTCCACGCTGTAAACCAGCCCAACCCACGCCCGCCCAGAATCGAACCCCAGTGATACAATCCGCCCGCGGTGGGAAAGGCAGAACCGATCTGCCCCATCGCCAACGCAAAGAGCAGTGCGATGATGGTCGCCAGGGGCCAACCGAGGCCGATGGATGCTCCACCTACGCTTGAGAGACCTTGGCTAAAGGAATTGACGCCACCAGCAAGGATGCAGATGATACTGAAGGAGATGGCGAAATTCTGAAAGGTGCGCATTCCCCGCAGGAGTTCCTGCGCATAGCCCATCTGATGAAGGATTTGGCGGTCGGCTTCTTCCACCTCAAGGTTGTGGCTGCTGAGGTTTGGAGGAGATTGCTTCATAGGGGCAAGGTTAAGCGGGGCTCCTATTCTAACCCAAGCTTTCCACCTGAATTAAGGGGTCCTGCGCGTTCCTTAACAATAGCAACGAGCCAGTTTCTGCATCAGCGCACATAATAGGAACCTCATGAGCCCAAGGGACGTTCGGACCGCCGAAGAGGCGAAGAGCATCGTGCTGGAGAGGGATCTTGCCTACATCAAGATCGGCGTTTTTGACCTCGATGGAGTGATGCGAGGGAAGTATGTTTCTCGAGACAAGTTTCTCTCAGGCTTAGAGACCGGTCTAGGCTTCTGTGACGTGATCCTCGGGTGGGATGTTGACGATCAGCCTTATGACAATGTCACCTATACCGGCTGGCACACCGGCTTTCCAGATGCAAAGGTTCGCATCATTCCGGAATCCTGCCGTGAGATTCCGTTTGAGCCGCAGACGCTGCTTTTCGTCTGTGAGTTTGTGGAGGGGGCTACCGCGATCTGCCCGCGCTCGGTCCTGAAATCGGTTCTAGATCGCGCAGCGAATTCCGGCTACAAGGTCTCTGCGGCCTTTGAGTACGAGTTCTTCACGTTTGAGGAGACGCCTCACTCTGTTCGCGAGAAGGGCTACAGAAACATGAAGCCCTTCTCGGAGGGTTCCTTCGGCTATTCCGTCCTGCGGAATTCGGTTGGGTCTGAGTTTTATCACGCTCTGTTGGGGATGTGTCACGCTATGGATTTCCCGCTGGAAGGTCTTCATACCGAGACTGGTCCTGGCGTTCTTGAGGGATGCATTGGGGTGGACGCTGCGCTGAATGCGGCAGATAAAGCGGCTCTGTTTAAGACTTTCACCAAGGTCCTTGCTCAGCGCAGTGGCCTGATGACGACCTTCATGGCCAAGTGGTCTGAAAAGCAGGCGGGGCAAAGCGGACACATCCACATCTCCTTCCAAAGGGAAGATGGGACGCCAGCCTTTTACGATGCCGACGCTGAGCGCGGCATGAGTCGGGAGATGGTTCAGTTTATTGGGGGGCAGCAAAAGCTCATGCCCGAACTACTCGCCATGGTCGGCAGCACTGTCAACTCTTATTCCCGCTTGGTTCCTGGGCTTTGGGCGCCCACAAGCGCGACTTGGGGGATTGAGAATAGAACCTGCGCGATTCGAGCCATTCCTGGGTCGCCAAAGTCACAGCGCGTGGAATACCGCGTTGCCGCTTCTGATGCAAATCCGTATCTGGCGCTCGCGGCGGCGGTCGGATCCGGACTGTATGGAATCGAGCATCAAATCGAGCCGCCTCCCGCTGTCACTGGAAACGCCTATGCACAGCAACAACCGGTGGAGAGCCAGATGCCGGCAACCCTGTGGGATGCCGCGCAGCGGCTGAAGGCTTCTGAGGCTGCACGCGACCTGTTTGGAAATGTGTTTGTGGATCACTACGCCGCCTCCCGAGAATGGGAAGAGCGGGCATTCCGAAAGCACGTGACTGATTGGGAACTGTCTCGCTACTTCGAGATCATATAGGGGTGCAAGTGCCAAACGTTCAGCGAACCCTTTCCCCAATTGATGGCCACCTGGTGGCCGAGCGGTCTTTAGCATCCGATCAAGAGATTGCGAGTGCACTTGTGCGGGCCGAGGGAGCCCAGGCGCTATGGAAGCACGAATCCCTCGGCCAGCGAATTGCAGTATGTCGTCGCTTTGCCGAGATCATGAAGGTGCAGCGAGAAGAACTCGGGCAAGAGATCACCCTTCAAATGGGGCGTCCGAGTCGATACGCGGCCGGTGAAATTGATGGCCTTGTCGATCGCGCTGCAACCATGTGCGACCTCGCTGAAACTCAGCTTGCCGACGTGGTGCTTCCGCCTAAGACGGGCTTTATTCGATCCATTCGACGCGAGCCGGTAGGTGTTGTTTTTGCAATCGTGCCGTGGAATTATCCTTATCTCACGGCTGTGAATACGGTCATTCCAGCTCTCGTGGCGGGGAATTCGGTGATTCTTAAACACTCGCCGCAAACGCCGCTTTGTGCGGAGAGAATTCACGAGGTCTTGGTTGACGCCGGCTTGCCTGAAGGTATCTTCCAGTTCCTCCACCTTAGCGATAACTCTGCGGAAGCATTGGTTCGAAATCCTGCCATAGACTTTGTTTCCTTTACTGGCTCGGTTGGGGTGGGGAGAAAGGTGGAGCAGGCCGCCGCAGGCCGGTTTATTGGCTTGGGGCTTGAGCTTGGTGGAAAGGATGCGGCCTATGTGCGCGCCGACGCCGATGTAGCATTTGCAGTCGAAAACATTGTCGACGGGATCTGTTTCAACTCTGGGCAGTCCTGCTGTGCGGTCGAGCGTGTTTACGTGCACACCGATGTCTATGATGAATTTGTAGCAGAGGCCGCGAGCCTTGCCAGCCGATACGTGCTTGGCGATCCTCGCGACCCCGCTACCACGCTTGGCCCGGTCGTAAGCGCGCGATCTGCCGCATTCATTCGATCTCAGGTGGCGGAAGCGATTGCCGCTGGCGCCAGGCCGCTCGTGGATGAAACTCTCTTTCCCACGTCTGCGCCAGGTTCGCTTTACGTTGCGCCGCAGCTGCTTGTTGACGTGGATCACTCAATGAGCTTGATGCGGGATGAGACTTTTGGCCCTGTTGCCGGCATTATGCGGGTTCCGTCGGATGAAGAGGCTCTCGCCCTAATCAACGATAGTGAATTTGGATTGACGGCCTCAGTTTGGACCTCCGACCTTGCCGCCGCCCAGCGCCTTGGCGACCGTGCGGAAGTCGGAACTTGGTTCATGAATCGCTGTGACTATCTCGACCCGCTCTTGGCTTGGACCGGCGTGAAGAACTCCGGCCACGGCTGCACCCTGTCGGAGTTTGGCTTTGATCAGCTCACTCGACCGAAATCCTTTCACTTTCGAACCCATCCATGAACATCGAACAGCTTAGAGGCAACTGGAACTATCCAACTCCCATCCGATTCGGCAGAGGACGCATCGTTGAATTGGCAGAGGTCTGTAAATCAGCTGGGATCAGCCGACCGCTCATGGTCACGGATCCTGGCCTTGCCGGGCTGAACATGGTTGCCAACATCCTCTCGCGCAACGAATCCGCGGGATTGCCCACAGGAGTCTTCTCGGGGGTCCAAGCGAATCCAGTTTCGGCAAATGTCGATGCCGGCCTAGAAGTCTATCGAAACGGCGGACACGATGGGGTGATTGCTCTAGGTGGAGGGAGCCCTTTGGATGTGGCGAAAGCGATTGCCCTGATGTTGCCCCAGTCCCGCCCGATTTGGGAATTTGAGGATATTGGCGACAACTTCAAGCGCGCAATGGTTGAGGGGATCGCTCCGGTAGTCGCGGTGCCTACCACGGCGGGGACCGGGTCCGAAGTTGGGCGATGCTCGGTCATCACGGATGAAGCGACTCATACCAAAAAAATTATCTTTCACCCTAAAATGCTGCCGATAACGGCGATTTTGGATCCGGAGCTGACGGTGGGAATGTCTCCGAAGATGACGGCTGGTACGGGCTTCGATGCGCTCGCCCACAACCTGGAAGCGTACTGCGCTCCCACGTGCCACCCGATGGGAGAAGGCATTGCAGTGGAAGGTACGCGGCTTTGCCACCAGTATCTTGGGCGCGCCTATCGCGATGGCTCGGACCTGGTCGCTCGGGCACAGATGTTGGCGGCTGCCACGATGGGTGCCACTGCGTTCCAGAAGGGCCTCGGCGCCGTTCATGCGCTCAGCCATCCGATTGGAGCGATCTACGGCACGCATCACGGACTCACCAATGCGGTGTTCCTGCCCTACGTGCTTCAATTCAACCGACCCGCGATCGAACCCAAGATCACACGTCTTGCCGCCTATATGGGCTTCGCTGACACTCGGTTTGAGGCTTTCCTAGAGTGGATCCTCGAGCTTCGGCAACAGCTCGACATACCGCATACTCTCACCGATCTTGGGATTGGAGACGAGCGTTTCGAGGAGATGTCTGAGATGGCCGCCGTCGATCCGCCCGCGGAGACCAACCCGGTTCCGGTCGGGAAGGCTGATCTCCTCGGCCTCTATCAAATGGCCCTGTCTGGGTCGCTGTAGCCGCGGTATCGGCGTTGCCTGCATCAGGTTCGCGCAAGCCATCTACCGGGTTGAACAGCAAATATATTTGGTATTGCTCTGCCCTTGGTGTTACGATAATGCAGATGGCGATGAAGCAGTCGATGTCGGTGACCGGGATTGAGCATGAGGACCTCCAGCGTCTGAATAAGCAGATTCAGATCCTCCGAAGCAGGGATGTTTCTTCTCGTGTCGAGGTCAGGAATGAAATCGGTAATCACATTTCGACAGACGCTATCACGGTCCCAACCCACGGTGAATCCTCTCTGACGTACTGGGTGATGAATGGTGACTTGGAACTTGGCCGCGTGGTTGGCCACTTTAAGGATGGCCACCTGACTCACGCATCTCGTAAAGTGCCTCGTCCGCCGGCGCCCGCGGAGGTTCATGTGGGTTCATTCTCTGAAGAGATTGGCTATCGGATAGTTTCGGACCAGGCGTTTCAGGACAATGCCTTGAGGAAGCTCGTTTTGTTGCTCCTTGTGGTGTTCTTGTTCTTGGTCTGTCGGGGGCCAGAAGTAGTGGGCGAGATGTTCAGGTTGGCAAAGGCGTACGAGAACCTGATGTTTCGCGGCTGGATCTGAGCCCTGAATGGTGGTTCGCGCTATCCTAATTCGTGCCCCTCGATCGCGAGCTTGAAGCGAATCTTCACTCCCATATTCCCATGAGTGCCTACATGGTGGCTCGTGTCTTCGAAGCTTCGGATGAAGGAGTCCGGCTTACGTTTCCGCTTGAGCAGAATTTCAACCACCGGGACACCGTGTTTGGTGGAAGCGAGTCCTCTTCCCAAGTCGATGGCACCCGTTGTTGATGGGTTTGAAAAGAGCCTAGGCGAGGGCGGGGTTCCCTGGAAATCCGGGCAAGAGCTTTCCAGGCTTCGGAAGCAATTTGCTGAGTTTCATCATCTCGAGGCCGCAATGGAACCGGAAGGCTTTCACGGCCAGCTCCGTGAATACCAGCGAGAAGGGCTCGCCTGGTTGCGGTTCCAGCGTGAGTATGGATTTTGGGGGCGTTCTCGCGGATGACATGGGCCTCGGAAAGACGGTGCAGATTCTTGCGCACATCCAAACCGAGAAGGCTTCCAAGAGAATGCCCAGACCGTGAAAAATCCGGTCACGGCAGCGGCGAAGGCGGTGCGGGAATTGGATGCCTGCCACCGAGTCTGTCTTAGCGGCACTCCGGTTGAAAACCACTTAGGCGAGCTTTGGTCGCTTTTCCACTTCCTGATGCAAGGAGCGGGAAATTCGGTGGGTACAAATCAGTGGAGACACCAAGGATCGAGAGATGCCGGTGGTCCAGTTCCAAAATGGGGAAGTGCCGCTGTTTCTCATCAGCCTTAAAGCTCGTGGTACCGGATTGAACCTTACTGCCGCCGACACGGTCATCCTCTACGACCCTTGGTGGAATCCAGCGGTTGAAAACCAGGCGATCGACCGCGCGCGTCGAATCGGGCAACAGAAGGCGGTGATCGTCTACAAGCTGGTAGCGGCGGGAACCATCGAAGAGAAGATGGTGGAGATGCAGGCCCGAAAGGGAGACATCGCACGGAGCATTCTCACGGATGACGCCGAAGGCATCCGAACCTTCACCGCCGACGATCTGCGGTGGGTGCTTTCTAAGGATTAACCGGGAAGGAAGTTGGGCGGTCAGAGTTCCAGACCCGCAGAAATGCACTCGTGAAACGAGGGCTTCCCTGGTGGACTTGGAGCGCCGATCCACGACCCAGATTATTTACTCACGCAGGTCGGAGTTAGAGTGATCCGACGGTGTATGCACCCCGATCCGTGGAGTTTTCCCTCGTCGAGATATCCACATCTCTTCCCATACGGATTGACCTCTACGTTGCTTTATGAAGATCCAAGTGGGCATCAACATTAGGGTAGCGACCAGGCCCATAAGCATTTTTAGATTATCAAATTCGTGAGTGCCTTTAGCCGCTGCTTCTAGGTTGGTGAAAATTGTCAGAACAATAAACATCTGGATGATGAGGCTCAGACTCAAGATCCATCCGGCATCCTTTAGAGGGTTTTTCGACTTGGCGGTGATAGCCAAATTGCCTGAAACTGCTGTGTTGGCAACGAGCACCAGATAGATCAATTCAGGTTTTAAGAGGGATTCGTGCATAAATCAGACCACTGTTTTCCTATGAGTCAGCGTTATATCAGGAATATCCAGATTTCTCTTCTCAGTGGGGGTTCTCACCTGGCAATCCACCAAATAGTTCCCAAGAGGGCCGCCGAGACGAAATTAAACAGGATGAGGCCCGTTACTGAGATCGGGTCTCGATCTAGCTGGCGAAGTTTCAAAGTTAGGAAAATGACAAGGCGAGCGATGCCACCAAGTACCGCCAAATAGAGGAGCATCATAAACGCCTGACTCCAAGTGGTATCTCTGATCACCTGAACCGTGAGCCATGAAGCGGCAATTACGACGGCCGGAATGTATACGTAGCCGATAAGCGTGGGCAGACGACGAACCTGCCGTCGTTCCCATAACTTGCGACTGTCTTCGTACTTTGTCTCAGGCTTCATCTCAAGTTCACCAAGTCCATCCCTTCAACCACCTTATAGGTCTTCGCCCAATAGAAAGCTTGGTGGGGGACTACTATCGCCAAACCGATCAGCGAGGCAGGGAGTCGGTCCGCCCAATTGAGGAAGAAACATCCAAATTCAACGGCCCCGACGAGCACGACCAGAGTGAGCCCGGTCAGGCGGGTGCCTTTCAGCTTCTGGTTCATGAACGCCGTGCGTCGCTTATCTTCAGGGCCAGAGAAGGGCCGACGGTTGATGATCGAGTCCATCAGGGAGGGAATGATCGCATACCCTTGGGTGAGTGCAAGTATGGACAGGGTGAGCGCTGGAACTGGAACTTGCGGATGCATGGCTTCACTTTCACACTGGGGGGTTGGACGACTCGCCCAGATTCTCTGTCGCACCACTCGGACAGCACTGATCACTATCAATACCAGCAATTAGGTTATCACGGTTCACTTCAGCAATCCAACTGCAATAGGATTTTAATTTTGTCATCATCACATCGTGATGCTATGATGAGAAGATGCGTACTACCATCGATATTGAGACTGGCAGCTATCGTTTGGCCAAGGCGATAGCTACACAACGGGGTGTAAGTCTTGGGAAGATTGTTGCGGAGGCGATCCAATCGGCTTACGGGCAAACCGGTCCACCTACCTCGGATATCCTCAGGAGCGATGCTGGGTTTCCCGTCTTAACCCTTGGTCGAACGATTACGAGCGAGGATGTTGCCGGACTGGAAGATGAATAACCCGATTCTCCTGGATGCCAACCTTCTGATTGCGCTCTCATTCACAGATCATGTCCACCACCGTGTGGCAAGTGAATGGTTCAAGGCACTGAACGGCTCATTCGCAACTTGTCCGATCACTCAATCTGCCCTCGTGCGGTTCGTTATCAGGAACTATCCGGGACAACCCTCTTTGGCGGCAGATTTCTTGGCGAGAATCCTCGAGATGAAGAATCACGTGTTTCTTCCTGACGACATCCCGTGTGCCGTTCTTCCTTGGCAGAAGATCTCTGGCTATCGGCAGGTAACGGATGCCTATCTCGTTTCACTTGTTGCCCACCACCGCGGCCAACTCGCAACGCTGGATCAATCTTTGGCTGCCATATTCTCTGAGGCCATCCTAGTTCAGTAGCTTAGTTGCTTCCGATCAGGCAAATGGCAACCCATCTCTCATGCATTGAGGTGATGCGAGTTCTCGGGCATGGTCAATGACCCTGTGACGTGTGCGTTGATCCTCTTGAACCCAAGAGTTTCGCATGGATCCTTGCTATTTCTTGACCGTAAATGTGATCGATTTCGAGTTGACGCACGAGGCCGTGATCGTCACAGGCGTGTCTTTTGCAACCGCTGAAGTATCGATGGAAAAAGTAACTGACGTTTGCCCTGGCATCACCGTGACGTCTTGAAGTATGTAGGCGCATGTCGAAGACAGGGTGACGTTCACACCCATTCCAGGAACCCCAGCAGGTTCCAGCAAAACAACCGTTCCGACGATTGACTGGCCCCCCTTTACGTCGCTCTTGGATAGCGAAAAACTGACAATGGGTGGTGCTGTGAAAGATACCGTCGCCCACACGCTCACACCGTTTAGCGTGGCAGAGATATCAACCCCAATTACGAATGCGCCATCTGTGGGACTCGTCTTAATTGTAAATGAGGTTTCGGTTCCTCCTGCAGGAACTGTCACCGTGGCTGGCGCGTGAATGTACGCTGATAAGCATTTCAAGACAATTTGCGCACCTCCGACCGGGGCCGGTGCTGTCAGTCGAACAGTGCCGGTCACGTTTGCCCCGCCAATGACTGAATTTGGGCTGATGATGAGGCTCTTGATGAGAAGGGGGGCTTTGTACGGCGTTTTTGCAACGGAAAGCGTCCCATTCATCTCGATGTAGGCGCACTGATTGGAGTTTGCCGAGGAAGAAAAAGAGGCCAGCCCGATGACTTGATAGGCACTTAGGAAGGTTCTGTCAAGCAGGTTGAATGTCTGCACGTTGTTTTGTCCAGCCGCGATAAGGCCATAACCGTCCGCAGTGAATGCCAACGAAATGACACCATCCAGAGAAGCATCGACGGGGAGGAGCTTGATATTTCCGTAGGAGTCCAAGACGTTCACTGTTCCAATCGTTGCCCCATGGGGTGTAAGGGAGTTTCCGCCAAACACAAGAGTCTCAGTTTGGGGTGAGAACTGAAGCGCCGTCAAAGATGCAGTCGATGGATCTTGCCCTTGGTAGGTTCCCACAAGGGTTTGTCCCTGATTCCAGATATGGACAAGCGGTCCGCCCGACCCTTGAGTAGCGTCTGCCAGCTCATTCCCGTTGCTGAAGGCGAGCGCATTGACTCCGTCTGCCTCAGCGGGAAATAGGTCCGCCCCCTGAACCTTTGTCGACACGTCCCACTGCCGGATAACGGCACCGTTCGCAGAGGATCCTCCGGCCGCAATCGTCTTTCCATCTCTGCTGAAGGCTAGGGCAGTGATTGAATCGGGTGTGGGGCCCAAGGAGGTAATCAGGGCTCCGGTGGCGACGCTCCAAAGCTCAAGGACGCTCGTAAGCACGGTGCTTCCACCGGAATATGGCGCCCTTAATCCCGCCGTAGCCAAGATGGACCCATCATAAGAGAAGGTTACGGCAGTGATGCCCTGGTTGGCCGTCGTTGGCAGATTCGCGGTCTTTTTACTCGAGGCATCCGTGAGCTGAAGATTTCCAACAAAGCTCCCACTTCCTCCGCTTGCGATCTTCTTTCCATCTGGCGATACAGCCACGACTGAACCTCTAACGCCTGGGCCCAAGTTTAGGATCTTTGTTTCGAGGCCGCTTGCGGCATTCCATGACTCCAGAAAGGATTCGCCGCCGTCGACAACAGATTTGCCATCAGGGGAAATGGTTAGGGCGACGACAGAAGCAAAGTTTTTGGAAGGAAAGGTGTGGGAAAGCTTTCCAGAGGAAACATTCCACTCCTGGGCAATGCTTCGCCCATTGAGAAATCCGCTCACAGCCAGCGACTTTCCACTTGGGAAAAAGCAGATGGCAGAGATGGTCCCTCCAGCGGATGTGGGCAGAGATCCGACGGGCTTTCCCGTCGAGCTGTTCCAAAACTCCACCTGATTGTTGTCTGCAAACGTGCCACCGGCGGCGACTGATTTGCCGTCTGGGGAAATGGCGACAGAGTTGATCGCTGAAGCATAGGAAGAGGGCACCAGCGACTTCTTGAGGGTGCCTGAGGATGCATTCCATAGCTCTACGAATCCTCCATTGGCAGTCGCTTCTGTGCCGCCGATGACGATGATTTTGCCATCCTTTGAGTAGGCGACGGAGGATACGGTTCCGCTTGAAGCTGCCGTCAGCCGGTCGCTCAAGGCACCTGTCTTTACATTCCAAACCTCAGCTTCTGCAGGTCCTCCCGCCCAACCGCCGCAAGTCAGCGATTTGCCATCTGGGGAGAAGGCAATCGCGGACACATTGACTTCCTGCGTGGGCAGCGTTCCTTTTAGGGTGTTGTTCGCAGGGTTCCAGAGCTCGACCACTCCCTTCGAAAATGAGCCGCCGACGGCAAGCGTCTTGCCATCGGGAGACCATGCGACGGCATTGACAGTGTCTTGTGCGTGGGTGTGGAGGACGGTGAATGCACCCGTTGCGACGTCCATGATCTCGACGCCTCCAGATCCGCCGATCGCCAACTTGGAGCCGTTTGGTGAGTAGGCAATGCTTTGGATCACAACAAACTGGCTCGAACTCCATTCGCGCGGGAGCGGTGTCTGTGCCTGAACCTGTGATGAAAGGCCCGTGAGAAGGCCCATGGCGATTGCAGGAAGGCTTAGGCTACTGGCTCGGCGAAAGCTCTCAGCGAAGGCGGTTCGGAGCGGCATAGAAAACTATAACGTCAACGTGATGAATCTCCAAGATGCGAATGACTGGTTATTGCAAAGGAACACGAAAACGTGACATCTGCGGATCGATTCGATGCTTCGAGGGGCAGGTGGTCATTACGGTGGAAGAATCAGCCTGCAGGCTTGAACAGGGGCACGCTATGACATTCAACGCGAACCTGCCACACATGGACGAACCAGGATTTGAGGTTACGGACGCCCGTGCGCTCATCCTCATAGTGGTCGGCAAATGACCCTGTGAAAAGCGTCCGCGGCCTGGCTCTGCAAACTCAAATCGTTCCTGACACCAAAAAACCTGTGGATCGCCTCGGGGTTTCGTATAATGCTCCCCATGCAGTCGCGGCCGCTTCAAGAAAAGGACCCGATTTCTTCAAAGCAAATACTCAAGCTGAACATTTCATTGAGCAAGGGCCTCGCCGCTGGAAGCTTTGCCCTTCTCGGCTACGCGGTATTCGGTACAGCGTTACAGGCGCCAAAAGCGACTTCCAATACCGCCGCGAATTCAGCGGCGACGGCCGCATTCGAAGTAAAGATTCGGCCCATTCTAGAAGCAAAGTGCGTCGCCTGCCACGGCCCCAAACAGCATTTGGGCGGGGTCAGACTGGACAAAGCGATATCGACCGATGTTGCTCAGCGCTTGGTGGAAGCTGTCGCCTACACGGGTGAAGTGAAGATGCCCCCATCCGGAAAGTTGCCGGCTGATGAGTTGGCGGCGCTTTCGGCTTGGGCCAAGGCGGGTGCGCCGTGGCCCGTCGTTCCGAAGGTGGCTTCGGCGAAGACCAGATTCTGGTCTTTCATTCCTCCTGCAACCCCCAAAACGCCGAATGTCAAGGCGAGATGGTGGGCGCAGAACCCGATTGACCGATTCATTCTTGCCAAGTTAGAGGAGAAGGGTCTGAGGCCGGCACCCCCGGCAGATCGTCGGACGCTGATTCGGCGCGCTACTTTTGACCTCACCGGTCTGCCGCCCACCCCCGCCGAAATTGATGCCTTCTTAGCCGATAAAAGCCCGAATGCCTATGAGAAGGTCGTCGATCGGCTCCTCGCCTCATCCGCCTACGGCGAACGGTGGGGAAGGCACTGGCTGGACGTTGCCCGGTATGCCGACTCCAACGGGTTGGATGAGAATCTCGTCTTTCCCAACGCATGGCGGTATCGAGACTATGTCATCGGGGCATTCAATTCGGATAAGCCGATTGACCGATTTTTTCAGGAGCAGCTTGCCGGGGACCTTCTCCCTGGTGCTGGGGATGATGGGATCATTGCTACAGGCTATCTGTCGCTGGGGGCCAAGATGCTCGCGGAAGATGACCCTGTAAAGCAGGAACTCGACGTCATCGATGAGCAAATCGACACCACGACGAAGACCTATCTTGGTCTAACCGTCGGCTGTGCACGGTGTCACGATCATAAGTTCGATCCGATTCCGTCAAAGGACTACTACTCGCTCGCTGGAATCTTCAAGTCAACCAAGACCATGCTGGGCTACAAAAACATGGCGGAGTGGGTAGAGCAGCCGCTTGGCTCCAAAGCCGATCAGGAAAAGCTGGCCGAAATCGAAGGCAAGGTCAAGGCGCTTAAAGAGACGGTCAATAAGAAGCGTGACGCAGCGAGCGAAGCGCTACTCAAAGAGCTTAAGCCGCAGACTCCAGCGTACGAAAAGGCTGCGCGCCGATTGCTTGCTTCCGATGCAAAGAAAGCGGATCTGCATCCTGCCATTGTCAGTGCGGATGGAACGGCGCCGAGCCAGGCGATTGTTCATGAGGCCGAAGACTACGTTTCTGGAAACCTCAATAAGGACACCTCCGGCTTTGGCAAAGGGATTGGGGTGCTTGTCAATCAAGGCGAGTATCCCAATCGAACCGAATACGACATTTCTGTCCCCAAAGAAGGTGCATATCAACTGGACCTCCGGTACGCCTCTGGGGATCCGCGCCCGATTCGCGTTTATGTGAACGGGGCGCTCGTGCTCGGAGATGCAGCCGGAGAAGTCTCAGGAGGGTTCTATCCCAAAGACCAGAAGTGGTACGCGCAGGGGATTTTGTTGCTCCAAGCTGGCACCAACCACATCAAGTTTGAGAGAGACAGCTACTTCCCACACATCGATAAGTTCCTCCTGATTCCTCGGCCCGGCTCTCAACCTGCAGAGAGCCTTGATTCGATCGCAAAGGAAGGGAACCTTATCCCGCAAATCATCAGCGTGGTGGCGGATAAGGTGAAGAACGGAGTGGACGTCAGTATCGAACTTCCCGATAACCCTGACCCTGTGTTCGCCGCCCCAGTGTCTAGAGAGCTCAAGGAGCTGGACGACCAGATTGCCGCACTCCAAAAGACCAAGCCGCCCTTGCCAAGGGCGATGTCGGTAGGTGAGGGCAAGCCAACGAACCTGCGGGTTCACATTCGTGGGAACTACCTCACGCTGGGCGAAGACTGCTCCCGTGGGTTTCCGGGTGTGATTACCGACTCCAAGCAGCCTGCAGTTCCAGCAGACCATAGTGGTCGTCTTGAACTGGCGCAGTGGCTCACCGATGCTAAAAACCCGCTGACGGCACGCGTGTTTGTGAACCGGATTTGGCGATGGCGATTTGGCCGAGGGATCGTGGCGTCAGTCGACAACTTTGGAACGCTAGGTGACTTGCCCACTCATCCAGAACTGCTGGACTACCTTGCGACAAGCTTCGTGAAGCAAGATGGTTGGAGTCTGAAGAAGCTGCACAAGCGGATGATGCTGACCAACACCTACATGATGAGCGGCAAGTTTGAAAAGACGGCCGCCAACATTGATCCCGACAACAAGCTCCTCTGGCGGTTCCCAAGACAGCGGCTAGAGGCGGAATCGATCCGAGACAGCATCCTGTTTGTGTCGGGCACGCTTGACAGAAAGATGGGTGGCACCACCATCACGCTTGCACCCCGATCTTACGTGACGAGTACCAATAACTCAGACCCCGTAAACTACACCAGCCTGAGACGGGCAGTCTATCTGCCCGTCATCCGGTCGGCTGTTTATGATGTCTACACTGCCTTTGATTTTGGTGACCCCACCGTGATGAATGGTGACCGGAGCAGCACGACGGTGGCTCCGCAAGCTCTGTTCATGCTCAATAGCAGCGTGGTGCTTGCCGCTACGAAGGCACAAGCGGGCGATCTCCTCAAACATCCTGACTGGACCGATGATCGCCGGGTGAAGGAGCTTTACCTAACCTGCTATGGTCGACCGGCGACCTCCGCCGAAGTGAGCCGAGCGCTGACTTTCCTCTCCCGCTTTCAAACCGCCTATGCCAAGGCGAAGGATCCCAGACTGAGTGCCTGGCAGAGTCTCTGCAAGGCCGTGATCGCCGCCAACGAGTTTATTTATGTGGAATAAGGAATTTCTCTCCCGCCGGGAACTGCTAAAGGCCAGCGCTTTGGGTTTTGGAAACATTGCCCTCCTGAGCCTTCTTGCCGAGCAGGCGATGGCCACGCAGGGAAGGCCTGATCCGCACAACCCCCTCGCGCCGAAATCTCCGATGTTTCCGGCGCGTGCCAAGCGCGTGATCTTTGTATTCCTCCACGGCGGTCCCAGCCAAGTGGACACCTTCGATCCCAAGCCGCTCCTTACTCGAGACCACGGGAAGCCGTACACAGGCGAGATGCCGCGCATCGTTTCCAGCCCTACCGGCAACCTGCTCAAGAGCCCTTGGGAGTTCAAGCACTACGGCCAAAGCGGCATCGAAGTGAGCGACCTTTTCCCTCACGTCGGTTCATGCGTGGATGATCTCTGCTTCATTCACTCGATGAACGGTTCAAACTCCCGCCACGGCGGTGCGCTATTGGAGCTGCATACAGGAAGCGACACCTTTGTGCGTCCCTCAATGGGCTCATGGGTGACCTACGGTCTGGGCACGGAGAATCAGAATCTGCCCGGATTTCTCACGATATGTCCAACTCTTACGCATGGAGGGGTGAACAATTGGAGCTCCGCATTCCTGCCCGCCTACACCCAGGGCACGCCGATAGGGAACGCAAGTGTGGACGCGGCGATGGCGAAGATTCCATTCATTCAGAACAGTGAAACTCCTCCTGACGCCCAGAAGTTGGAGATTGAGATGCTGAAGACGCTAAGCCAAGATCAGTTGGCACATCTTGGTCCGGACCCGGCTCTGGAAGGTCGAATCAGTTCCTTTGAACTGGCTTTTCGGATGCAGCTTGCGGCACCTGAGCTGCAGGAGATCGCGGGTGAGAGTGAAGCCACCAAGAAGCTTTACGGTCTTGATAACCCCAAAACGCGGAACTTTGGCCACCAGTGCCTGCTCGCCCGCCGCTTCTCCGAGAAGGGAGTTCGCTTCGTGCAGGTCACCCACAGCTACAAGTGGGATCAGCACAGCGACCTCCGGCGCGATCATGCCAGCAATGCGGCAGAGGTCGACCTGCCCATAGCAGGTCTGCTGAAGGACCTCAAATCGCGAGGCCTTCTCAAAGACACCTTGGTGGTGATCAGCGGCGAGTTTGGCCGCACTCCGGTTGCCCAGGGCGACGATGGCCGCGACCACAACCCTCACGGCTTTACCACGATCCTAGCGGGCGGCGGGGTAAAGGCCGGTTTCCGGTACGGAGCCACCGACGACTACGGCTTCTACGCAGTGAAGGACAAGTGCCACGTGCACGACCTTCACGCGACGATGCTTCACCTGCTCGGAATTGACCACACAAAGCTGACCTTCTTCCACGGCGGCCGCAATTATCGGCTGACCGATGTGCATGGTGAGATTGCTAAAGGGATCCTTGCCTAGTTAGCCCAGGCGAGGCCGTCCGGGCCGCTGCCGACGTCGATCGTCGCGGTCATTTTCCACTGACTCAGGTCGATCACACAGACCTTTTTCGTACGAACACTCGAAACGTAGCCAAACTTGCCGTCTGGTCTTACCAGCATCTCTTGCGGTGCCTGTTCAACCGTAATGTTGCGGACAACTTCCAAAGTCTTTAGGTCCACGACCGAGACCAACGACTTGCTTGGAACCGGAACAAGCAGCCACTTCCCGTTAGGAGTCGCGGCGGCACCGTAGCCGTTGCCAGGCAGGTCGATCCACTTAACGATCTCGTTTGTTCTTGTATCGATGGCGGCCATTCGGGGCTGGGTTTGATCGGATGTGAACACAAACTTGTCGTCAGGCGACAATGCGATTCGCTGAGTTACCTTGGAAATCGGGATGACCTTAACCGTTGTCCGCGCCTTCATGTCCAGCACCGAAACCGTGCCTGCCGCCACGTTGGCGGTGTAGCCCCATTTGCCGTTTCGGGTGATGGCCAGCATGTGGGACTGGGTCTGGGTGGTCGGGATGGTTCCGACGATCTTTAAGGTCTTTGGGTTGACAATCGTGATGGCGTTGTCGATTTCGGTGGTGACATACATCATTCCCGTCGCCTTGCTGAAGACAGCGCAGTGGGGGCGGACGCCGTGGCCAAAGTCGACGTGACCGGTGATCTTTCCCGTTGGCCAGTCGATGATGAGCATCTCATTGCCGTCGAGGCCCGGGCTGCCGACTCCGACATCACCATAGATCGGCATGAACACCGAACGGCCGTCTGGACCTACCGCGATTTCGTGACCGTGCATGGTCGTTTGTGCCTCATCCACCACCCCAACCTGTTTGTTGGTCACTGGGTCGACGATGCTTAAGGTCTTGTCGCCTTGGTTGACCACTAAGAGTCTTGGGCCTGTAGCAGCTTGGCTGAAAGCGTGAACGGACGGAGTCGAGAAAAGAAGCAGACAGGAGAGAAAAGACAACGGCATCGTTAGGCAACCTTGCGGGGGTTTTACCTGAGGGAGAACTGGCTGCAATCCGGTGATTGTATTTGGACCACTCTATCCCGTCGGTTACTGGCTATGATATCGGCTATGAAAGCGGTCTCCGCTCTACTGTGTTGGTTGGGAGCCTTGTCTCTGTTGACGTCTTTGGCAAGGGCCCAGCAGTCTGAAGTGCTTCACCCGGCAACCGAATGCACAGTCCGAAACGGGTTGCCGAACGTGATCCAGAAGTGGTGGACGGGCCAAGAAGTGCGAATTGGCTACCTCGGGGGAAGCATCACCGCCCAAAACGGTTGGCGCCCCAAGACGTTGGCTTGGTTTAATCAGCAACATCCCAACTCGAAGTCGGTTGAGATCAACGCCGCTATCGGCGGAACGGGCTCCGACTTAGGCGTTTTTCGGCTCAAGCAGGATGTGCTGGACCACAATCCGGATCTCCTGTTTGTAGAGTTTGCCGTGAACGACGGTGGCGCTCCAACTGACCGGATTCTGAAGGCGATGGAGGGGATCGTTCGTCAAACGTGGAAGTCGAATCCCAAGACGGACATCTGCTTTGTTTATACGCTTACTGAGGGAATGCTTGGCGACCTGGACGCAGGAAAGTTTCCCCACGCCGCCAGTGTGATGGAGCAGCTTGCCGATCACTACGGAATCCCATCCATTCACTTCGGTGTGGAGGTCGCCCGTCTTCATCGAGAAGGCAAACTCGTTTTCTCGGGGAAGGCAACCAAGGAGCAAGCCGATCAAATGGCACAGCAGGGCCAGGTTCTCTTTTCACCGGACGGTGTTCACCCATACGAAGCAACGGGTCATGAACTCTATCTGCAGGCTGTCAAGCGTGGATTTGCCCAGATCGAACAGGCGGGAGTCGCACCAGGGCCACACTTGGTGCCACTTCCACTTCGGGCAGACAACTGGGAGCAGGCCAAACTAGTTCCACTCGGTCAGGTGCGGCTCAGCGACTCCTGGAGTGAGCTGGATCCCCTCAAGAACGAGAAGTCCAAACAGTATCGACGGTATCTGCCTGGCCTTTGGAAGGCGAACAGGCCAGGTGCCAACATGACGATTCGGTTCAAAGGCTCGTCGCTTCTGGTCTATGACCTGCTGGGGCCCGACTGCGGCCAGATCACCGTGAAAGTCGATCAGTTCCCGCCGTACGTGGTTCCCCGTTTCGATGCCTATTGCACCTACCATCGTTTAGGCGTTTTGCCGGTTGCAGATAGTGTTCCATACGGCATTCACACTGCAGTTTTGCGCATTCTGCCCCAACAGCCGGATAAGCTGAAGATCCTCCACCAGAGAAGGGAGAACGCAGACATCGCCACGCTCGACCCAAAGGTGTACGATGACACCGCATGGTATGCCGGGGCGGTGCTTGTTGTGGGCGAAATTCTCCCCAATCGTTAACTCATTGAACTAAGAGAAGGGTTAGACCGACCGCTCTGGAGAGAGATTCTGGTGCCCAGACGAGGGGTTCTTGTGTCCCAAAACGGGATCTGGCACGGAATTTCAGAATATTCAGCGATATTCTGAAAAGCGTGAACGAAGCGCGTGCCGCACCTCGTCAGTTAGGATTGCGCCTATTCAATCAGAGCATCGTTGCGTGCTGAAGTATAGTGGCTTTAAAAGTATTACCGACTAACCCGGTATGTTCCTTCGTTAAGTCAGCGCTACGCGAGATTTTGCTTGTGAATTTGGCGTACGCATATAGTATTCACCTTACAAAAGTGAATTTGATTTTCTTGTCTAGTTGCCTGTAGCTTGGCCTTCGAATCGATACGGTTCTTCGACATCTTGAAAGTAGTTGTACGAAGACATTTTCAGCATCAGCCTTTAGTGCTGCTGCTCATTAAGGAACTGGATGAAATCATTTCGTAAAGCATTTACACTTATTGAACTCTTGGTCGTCATCGCTATCATTGCAATCCTGGCCGCGATTCTTTTCCCTGTCTTCGCACAGGCAAAGGATGCAGCAAAGACTTCCGTTGCAGTGAGCAATCTGAAGCAGAGCGGCCTCGCCGTGCTGATGTACACCAACGACTACGACGACAGCTTCCCGCTCTCGTGGAGCGACGATCCCTCCGGCGACGGACTCTGGACATGGCAGGGCAAGATTCAGCCATACACCAAGAACTGGGGCATCCTCCTCAACCCAAAGATCGCTGCTCCTACCGGACCTGCAGCCTACTGGCAGCGCCTGGAGCACTTCGGATCCCTTCCTGAGCAGGCAGCTGTTCAGCACATGGCGAAGTCTCCGAACGGCGGCTACGCCTACCAGGGCTACTTCAGCAATAACGTGCCAGCTCACCTGGACGGGTTGATGGGCTACGGAGAGGCAGGCTACGGCTACTACAACGGCACAACTTCTGGAACTCCCTCGCTGACGACCACTACAGTCAACAGCCCGACGGATATGGCGATGATTACGCCTGCTTCGTCATGGGATTACTGGATGGGTGTCTTCGGCACTCTTCCTCAGCCGTTCGCTAACTGCGGCGGTTGGAATCCGGGTTCCTATGACGTCGTGCCTGGAGCGGAGGGCTTCACCGGCCCTGTTTCGATCAAGCCAACGACTCACAGCGGCATTGACACAGGATGCTTCTATCCAAACGGAATGGGCGTGTACGCCGCCGTTGACGGCCATGCCAAGACGCTCGACTATAAGGGTCAGCTCATGAAGACTCAGCAGATCAGCGATGGTTCAACGGTATTCACGCACTTCTGGCCGGGCGGAACGGGCAACTGATGAAGTTCCTGATCGCACTTGCAGTAGTAACCGGAGTAGCCGTTGGTTGTTCCCCGAAGGCTGATGTCGGCGATGCCGAAGTCAAGATCCCTAAGGGAACTGCAAAAACTCCGGGTGCTCCCACGATGGGTGGGGGACATGCTGTCGCACCTGGTCCAGCGCCTAAGGCGACCACTCCGGAAATTCCGAAGTAGGCCGATACCGGTTGCGGACAATCGCATGAATGAGAATAGGTGTCTGCGGATGCAGGCACCTATTCTCGCGTTAGACTGATTGCATGGCGAGTTTTTAAGGACATGGAGATAGATATGGAACCTCTATTGGCATCTGCACGACTCGCCCATCAAGAAGGGAAGATTCAAGATGCCGATAGGATCTGTCGTCAAATCCTTACTAAATCTCCAAACGACTTAGGAGCAAAGACGCTGCTGGGAGTCATCAGCGCTCAGTTAGGAAGAGCGGCGGTAGGGATTCCGATCCTTCAAGCAGTTCTTTCAGCCGACCCTGATTCCTTTGAAGCAGCTTACTGGCTTGGGATGATGCTTCGCTCTGTCGGAAATATCTCCGAAGCCATTCAATATGGCAAGCGAGCGATTGAGATTCGCCCTAGCGATTCGCAGGCGCTGTTTAACCTTTCCATCTGCTATCTCGCTGCGAAGCAGCCAGAGCTTGCAGCCCACCATCTCCGAACCGCGATCTCAGTTGAGCCTAACGTTCCTCTGCTTCACCACGTGCTAGGCGAGGCACTTCGAGGTTCTGGGCAAGATCGCGAAGCCGTGGCAGAGTATCAATCGGCAATATCGCTGGCGCCGAACATGCCGAACAGCTATCCGCCCCTGGCGGCCCTGTTCATCTCACAAGGGAGAGCGGATGACGCTGAGGAATTGATTAATCGCATTGTTGCGGCCACTCCAGACAACTTCCAAAGCCAGTTCCAACTGGCCCGGCTGCTGTTTGAATCTGGCCTAAGAGAACCGGCCCTCAGAGGCTTTACCCGATCAATCGAACTCCAGCCCGACCAGCCTGGCGCGTACGAGCTTCGCGGGGCTATTTATCAACAGCTTGGCGATTTCGAGTCAGCCTGTGGGGATTTCCAGCGGGTCATTGAACTCCAGCCCAACAATCCCAAGCCTTATCTGGAACTTACCGCCTGCAAAAAGATGAAGGATGAAGATCGACCCCTGGTCGACCGAATGACATCGATGCTGCAGTCCCGCAGCTTGCCTCCAGAGGGGCGGTGCACGATTCACTATGCTTTGGGGAAAGCGTACGACGACCTTGCCGCTTATGCCAAGGCGATGCAGCACTACGATGAGGCGAATGGGATGATGCGCTCCCAGCTTGTGAACAAGGCATTTGATCGCCGGGCGTTTTCGATGGGCATCGACCAAACCATCCGCACCTTCACGCCTGGGTACCTTTCGCGCAACAAGTCCATGGGAAATGAGTCTGATCTCCCGTTCCTGATTGTTGGAATGATGCGGTCTGGCACGACGCTCATCGAGCAGATTGTATCAAGTCATCCAAGTGTAGCGGCAGGTGGCGAGCAGAACTATCTGCTGAACCGATGGGGCCGAATCCTTCAGCCGCCTGCTGGGTCACCTCATCGGGAGGCAGCAAAGGAAGTGGCCGATGGATACCTTGACCTATTGCAGAGCATTGACCCGTTAGCGGCCCACGTTACCGACAAGATGCCGAATAACTTCTTGCTGTTGGGAATGGCACACCTCCTGTTTCCGAATGCCAGGCTGATTCACTGTCGCAGAAACCCGCTGGACACCTGCATCTCCATCTGGACGACATACTTTCGCGAGCCCGTAAACACCGCTCATGATAAGGACACCATCGTATTCTTCTATCGCGAATACCTGCGACTCATGGAGCACTGGCGAACCGTACTGCCAAGCGACCGCTTTCTTGAGGTCGACTATGAGGAGTTGGTGATGAACCGTGAGGCGGTTACCCGCCAACTAATCGACTTCTGCGGTCTCGATTGGGACGACCGATGCCTCCACCACGAGTCAAACGACGGCGTGATCCGAACCCCAAGCTGGTGGCAAGCCCGCCAACCTGTGTACGCCACGTCCATCGGCAGATGGAAGAACTACGAGCCTTGGTTGGGAGAGTTTAAGGAGCTATTGACCCAGAGTTCAGCTTGAATTCTGGCGTGCAGGGAACCTGGGTTACGGCTGCCTTGTCATGGATCAAGGGCTGAAATTCAAGATTTCATGCGCGATCGGCTCGGCCAAGGCGCTGTAAGTCGGCTCCCTCTCCCGCCTTCCGTGGCGGGCTGGAGGGTGGGGAGGGGGTGGCGGAAATCAGCGTTCCCGGCGCAGCCGGGGTCCTCTTTCATTCGCCAAGCCTCCCTCAGCCAAAAATCGCGGGAGAGAGCCACCCTTCATCTGCTCTAGCCCACCTAACAGGTTCACCTTGTCGCCAAAAGGTGGCCTCTCCATAGTTGGCCAAAGGGAGCGAAAGGTCAGCCCATTAGCGCTAACCCGATCCCTTCGGAGTCGTCGTTGTTGAGGCAGTTGCCGCGGCCTTGCTCGCAGTCACGATTTTCGACACCACGGCTTCCGTAAGCGGGTCGCTGTCGTCCAATGGAAACCCTTGCCAGCGTACGATCCCGTCGGCAGAGATCACCAGAACATGGGGGATGCCCTGGATACCAATGGCTTTTGAGCTCGTGTTCTCTGTGTCGATGCCGACGTTGTACTTCATCTCGGTCTTCTGCATGAACGCCTGAACGACCTCAGGCTTTTCGTTGCTGATGCCGATAACGACGACGTCATCCTTGAACTTGGTCGCGAGTTTGTTGAGATCGGGAATAGTAGCTCGACACGGTGGGCACCAAGTCGCCCAGAAGTCCACGATCAAAACCTTGCCTTTTGTGTCTGGCGCCTTTCCCGTCAGCCACTGCTCAGTAACGATCTTCGGCGCAGGCTTGCTTCGATAGTCGGTTTTTGCGTAGAGCTTTTTGGTGGTATTGATGGACGGCCATTCTGCGGAGCCGGCGTGGGCAGAAGTCAATGCAATCAAGGCAGAAGCAATGAGGAGAGAGCGCATGGGTTCATTGTAAGCCAACTAGCGCGGAATAGGCTCTTAACGCACAACCCAAAAGCTTCTAAGGCTCTCAATGCATGTGCACTGAGAGCCTTAGAAGGATGGCTGCCGCACTAGGACTCGAACCTAGGACCAGCTGATTAACAGTCAGCTGCTCTACCAACTGAGCTATGCGGCAATCCAGGTTAAATTGTGACCGAAACGGCGGATGCCGTGCAAGGGTGGCTACTTGGGTTTGCCCAAAAACATTTTTGCGAACGTCTGCTCGATCTTCCTAGACCATGTGTACAGCTTGGGCTGGCTCTGGTCGATTGCGGTAATCGGCCAGCGTGGCTTGGCAAGGTCAGCGTCGAAGTAGTTCACTTGAGTGCCCACGAGCGGCGTGTTCTTTGGACGGTGGTGGGTGCCGAAGACGTGATCCCAAAGTGCGTAGCCCCAGAGGCCCACTACGGCGAGGTTTGAGGTCGGGCGCCAGTGGTGCATCAGGTGGAAGCTATAGACGAACTTCACAGTGTTGCCCACGGTCTTCTTCTCCATGGCTGGCTTCCAGAAGTGCTCGAAGGGCAAGTGCATGACGGCATGCCAAAACTCATAAGCACTGTAGTACAGCGCAACCGAAATCATGAGCCCGATCATGACTGGCTGGTGGGGGAAGAGAAATTTGAAGGGCAGTCCCAGCGTCACCGTGAAC
Organism: uncultured Armatimonadota bacterium; assembly: GCA_903927025.1. Taxonomy (GTDB): domain Bacteria; phylum Armatimonadota; class Fimbriimonadia; order Fimbriimonadales; family Fimbriimonadaceae; genus Fimbriimonas. The sequence goes on along the minus strand of CAIYLG010000015.1, from coordinate 101,592 downwards.
AGGGCAAGGAAGATGGCTAGGGAGTAGATGGGGAACATCATGTCCTCTTCCTGCGAATGAGCTTCTACGGCGTATTCATTGTCGACGGGTACAAGTCGAGCTGGTTCCTTTGGTGTCACTGGCGCTTTGACAGCAGTGAGGCCATGGTGGTGGGAGTGTGCCTTATGCATCGGGCGGAGAAACGGCAATACCGCGCTGTGAAGCAGATACCTGTGGTAGAGGTACTCAAACAGGCTCAACGGAAGGCCGAACAGCAAAGCCCAGATTGGGATCATGAGCGGTCGCTTCAGCTCTGCCGCAAACGTTGCCGGCGCAACCCAGTGGAACAGGAAGATTGCGAGGGAAAACTGCACGACTACGTAGGCGAGCAAGGGGAAGAAAGGCACATTGTGCTGGCCTTCTGGATAGGTATCGTTAGCGTTATTCAAGTGCAATTCCGGCCACGGTTGGTCCAGCATAGTGCTTCGGAATATGGCCTTCCTATTCTACTCTGTCTCAAACAGGGTCGTTCAACTTTTGCCGACCTTCCTTTGACCGCTATAATCGAATCTTAAATGCTGGTAGACGTCGGAATCATCGGGGGAACGGGCATTGGAGATCGGCTATTGAAACTCGGTGGCACCCCGCTTGCCGTGCCGACTTCAGCAGGAATTCTCAAGGGTCGACTCCTGTTCCACGAAGGTGTTTCCGTGTTCCTCATCGGTCGCCACTCAGCTGGTCACAAGGTTCCTCCCCATCACGTGAACTTCCGCGCGATGGCGCTTGGAATGAAGCAACTCGGCGTCAAGGGATGCCTTGCAACGGCTGCGGTTGGCAGTTTGCGCCGGGATTGGCCAGCAGGAACGATGGTTGCCTGCTCCGACTTTTTAGACCTGACCTACCGCAACCTGACGCTATTCGACAGGGAAGTGGTCCACCGAGACTTTACGGATCCCTTTGGGCCGCGCAGTCGCAAAGCGATCCTCGCGAGTGCGGCCGATTTGGGAAACACGGTTTTGCCCGAAGGTGTCTACCTCGGAGCAAATGGCCCCAGATACGAAACGCCAGTAGAGATCGATCTATACAAGAATTTTAAAGCAGACTTAGTTGGAATGACAGCGTCCTCAGAGGCGATTCTGATGAGGGAAGCGGAAGTGGACTATGCGTGTTTGGCTATCGTTACCAACCTCGCCGCTGGTATTTCCGATGAGCCGCTGAGCCACGAGGAAGTAGTTGACGAAATGAACCGGTCGGGGGAGCGAGCCGTGAATATACTGCTTGCCGCTGCCAAGAAGCTGGCGGTCCTCCCGTGAGTCTCACAAGGCGGTCCTTTGCGCTTCTCCTGGCGATGACGCCGGGAGTCGGTGGCAGAAGCGTCACGCGCGTGCTTGCCCGCAACGACCTCATGAATCGGACGCCGGAAGAGTTTCTCCGGCTGTCTCCGGAGGCGATGAGGGAAGAGTATCGGCTCTTGGCCCGTGCTGCGCAGCACCTCAGCGTGGACCCTGAAAAGCAGATTGAGGACATGAAGCGGCTGGAGGATCGACTAGGCACCCTGGGAGTGACCCTCGTCTCCTCTGCCGATGCTCACTACCCCGTCCTCATCGAACAGATGGATACAGAGCCTCCCGGGATTCTCTTCCTGTACGGCAACACCCGCCTTCTGGAAGCCAATACCTTCTGTGTGCTGAGCTCCCGGAACTCTCGCCCGGCGGATTTGGATTTGATTGAGCGGCTGACGGAAGAAGGTGTCTTGCGGTCCGAAGTTTTGGTGAGCGGGCACGACCGACCTGAGTATCGGCGGTCTGCCATCGTCCCCCTCAGGTGGGGCTCGCCAAGGATTATTTGCCTGGATCGCGGACTGTTTGAGGCGCTTGGTCCGGATCTGATTCGCGATGCGATGAATGAGGCACAGCTTTGGCGCGAACGATTTGATCCGAAAACGGATTTGGTGGTCAGTCCCTTCCGTCCTGACGCAGGGTTTGTGGGGATCAACAACCAGGTCCGAGATCGCCTCGTGGCATGCCTTTCTCGGCGACTTTCCTTCGTTCAGGTCGCACCAGGTGGAAACATGGAGAAGGTGGCAAAGCTGGCGATCAAGGCGGGAAGGCCGGTTTCTGTATCGGATCGGAGCCCGAATTTTAGAACTCTCGTCGAGCTTGGGGCTCAAGTCATCCCAACTTGATCGCCATTCGGCCATAATAGTTGCGTCGCGGAGTGGTGTCCGAGTGGTCGAAGGAGCGCGACTGGAAATCGCGTATCCGGTGTTGAACCGGATCGTGGGTTCGAATCCCACCCGCTCCGCCAGGTTTCAGATTTGTGGCCGTTTTCCAGGCGGCCGAGAAGCAGTCTGATAAGTTGAAATCGTGTCTTGCTTCGGCAGGACGCGATTTTTTGTTGGCTGAGGTGCTGACTGTCCTCCGGTAACCTTATGGAAGACAGGTCATTCCATGAGCAATCTGGCACTTACCGCTCCATCCCTTGAGGAACAAGCCCGACGCGATCAGATCATGCGGCTGATCCTAGACTTCGTCAATCAGAATCGCACGATCAAGCTTCCTCCGTTCGACCCGACGCTGTCTCGGCCAAGCGACCAATTTGCCCTGCTCTCCATCGGCCTGGAGGCCAATCAGTTTTCGGGTTCGGTAGGCCCGTTCCGGTATCAATTTGAGGGTGAGGAAGACCTCCTCCACCTGATCATTACCCATCGAGATGGTGAACCCGTTGCAACGGAGGAAGGCCAGGCCATCGCTGCCTTCGTCCTCCGCGGCGTTCCGCCAGCGCTCATATGGCTCCGACCCGGGAATTTCTCCCAGCACTTCTATTTCGGTCACGACGACCTGATTGGGAATCTGCTGATAGAAGGTTAGCCAACCGTTCGCGGGATCATACAGTCCCTTCGGGCTGTTCAGGCAACTATGGGGCCGTTTCTGCGCCGTCTTCGAACCAGGCCAATGATCAACCTTACGAAGGCGCCACTTAGATCGGCGATGGCGGCGATGCAGAACATAAACGTCGGCTCGAACGCGGACTCACTGCTAAACACCGCCATCTTCTTGCGAAGGGAGGCGCGGTCAGCGGTGGGCAACTGGGCGAGGAGCGCCTTCTGCTGATAGATTTCGTCGTACTTGCTGGCGAGGTAGTAGATCTCGCTATTCCGGGTCGCGTAGCAGTATTGTGATGGCTGGCTCACCCAGAAGTTTCGCGCTTCTCCATAGCTTGCAAAGATTCCGTTGGTTTCGAATCCTCCCTCGAACTCCTCATGGACTCTTGGGTCCTGCATCTCGAAATAGAGCTGACTGAGGTAGCCCCTGGAGTCATGGAACTGTCCGACACCGCCGGCTGGCTCCTCTTTGCTGGCAAATGCCCTTTGACCGGCTTCAAGAACTTTGCGGGCAGACTCATCTCTCGCGATAATTTCGCGAGACCTCTGCATGGTGGATTGGATTTCGTGTTTAGGAATGCCGTACTCCACCCATTCGCCTCTCAGAGGCACCTTCACGGGTACCCAATTGAGGCAGGCGTTAGTGAAAATTAGCGCATATAGGCCGACGCAGGCAAGGGCAGTAACCCCCAAGGTGATGCGCCGGGACCGAAAGCACGCGTACCCGGTGGCGATGATCAATGCATCGATGATGAGGGTGTGCCCGATGTGATAGAAGAAGTCGTAGGGAATGACTTCGTTTTGAACGTTCCACCAGGTGACGGTGAGGATCGTCATCGCCAATGGCCACCTGCAGGCCCGCCAGATAGAAGGCTTTCCGTGCTCCGCCGCGTACCAGGCGGCTACTTTGCGAACCTCTCCAAAGTGTGCGGCTGCGGTTTCCCGGGCCTCAGTGCGACTCATACCCTGGGCGATGAGCTCTTCGACTGTCTCGCTCAAGTGGGATTCAGCCTCTTTGAGAAGGTCTTCCGACTTAACGCTGCCGCATTCGGCAGTGAGCGCGCGCCGCAGTTCGGAGAGGTAGAGCGAAAAGCGATCATCCATTTGGCATCTCCTCCGCATTCAGGACGGAGCCGATGCCCTGCGTGAACTTCTGCCAACTCTTCCGCTTCTGCTCCAATATCCCCGTCCCCTTCTCGGTGAGGGTGTAGACCTTTCGGTCCGGCTTGCCTTCCTGCGGGATCCACTCTGCCGAAATACATCCGGCCGCTTCCAGCTTGTGTAGGCACGGATACAGCTTGGCTTCACCAACCTGCAGGACGCCCTCGCTGATGAGCTTGACGCGCTTGACGATCTCGTATCCGTGGGCCGGGCCCGCCTGAAGCACCCCCAGCACCACACCATCCAGTTCACCTTTGTAGAGCATTCATACCTCCCGATGGGAATATATGCCTATCGGGAGGTATCTGTCAAGCGGTCAGTTAATTTCCGGTAGTGACCGGTTACGGGTGATGCCGCAAGGGGGCCGATTCTGCGAAGCGAAGATGCGCTCGTGAATCGAGGGCTTCCCTGAGTAGGACGGCGCGCCTCCGGACCCGTACCGCAACGCGGATGTTCCTCTGGACAGGTGTAGAGGGTTCGGGTTGGTGGCGCACAATCCATGCGGGTTGCAAGTACCGGATTCTCGGAGAAACAACGCCGTCGGGGTGATGGGTTGGACGTGCCTCAACGGGGACCGGATGGGTAACTTCTTGGGGATGCTTGCTGCGCTCGGATTTGTGTTGGCGACCTTTCGTCCGACGGACCTCACGTTTGTTCGCCATGGAGAGACGGTGGCGAATGCTACCGGGCACTACAATGGCAAGACGTTGAACGAGTTTTCGGGCAAGGGCGCGGCAGGAGTATCTGCCATCACCCGAGAGCTTTTATCGCAGCCGCGCTTTGAAGCGATTCTCGTTTCTCCCTCACCCAGGGCGCTCAAGACAATTGCTCCCTACTTGCGGGCATCGCACAGCAAAGCCTTGGTTTGGCCGCTGGCGTACGAGTGCTGCACGGGTAAGCGACCTAAGGACGCTCACCCAACTGCATTTAAGTGGGGAAGTGCGGTCTCAATTCCGAAGGATATGGCGGGCCTTTTCTTTGTTGAGGCTGGGCACGATCGACTGCCATCGAGCCCCGACTATAACTCTGGTCTCGCTCAAGTGGATGCCTCCCTCGCTGAGTTCCGGGCAAGGTTTGGGGGCAAGCGGGTGCTGATCGTCGGTCATTCCGGCCACGGCGGACAGTTTTTGCATGCGCTTACCGGCAAATGGCGGCGAGTTGAGAACACGAAAGAGATCTCCGTTCAGCTTCGTTAGTCGTTCGCATCTTGTAGAGTGAACCTATGATTGCCTTCGCGTGTGCGCTGCTGCTGGCAGGCGGAGAATTGAAGACTTGGTACGGACCCGCGACTGCGACCTTCCAAGTTATGTTTGCCGGGAACCCTTACGACCCTGCCGTCAATGATGTGCGGGTCAGTTTTCTCGGTCCCCAAGGCGACCCGATTGAGCGAATCGCCTATTTTGATGGTGAAGGTGGCTACAAGGCGGTCCTGGTTACGCCCATGAAGGGGCGGTACAAGGCAACCCTGATGCGGAATGGCAAAAAGTTGCTCGAACAGCCTCAGGAGGGCCTTCTCAGTCTCGAGACTCCGTTGTCGCATGGCTTCGTTCGGCGAGATGAGGGGCAAGCCAACCGTTTTGTGTGGGATGACGGCACGCCGTATTTTCCGCTCGGATGCAATCTCGGCTGGCAGAGCACCGGCTATGTTCCAATGACCGAAGAGATTGCCAAACTGGGAAAGAGCGGTGCCAACTGGACTCGAATTTGGGCAAGCAACTGGGATGGCAAGAATCCATGGTGGCCCCAGACGCCAGGCACCTTGAAAGATCAGCTTTGGCCGAAGGCTCTGAGCACTTGGGAAGATCTTGAAAGGACCTGCGAACAGAATGCAGTGGAATTCCAGATGGTGCTGTTCAATCACGGGCTGTTCAGTTCCAAGGTTAATCCGAACTGGCCCGACCACCCCTGGAACACGAAGAATGGCGGATTTCTAGCTGACGCCAGCAACTTTTTTACGGATGCGGAAGCCAAGCGGAGAACCAAGATGTGGCTTCGCTACGCGGTCGCGCGCTACGGTGCATCATCAAGCCTTCTCTCATGGGAATTGTTCAATGAAGTCCAGTGGGTGGACGCAAGATACGCGGACCGCTGGCAGGATATTGAGGCATGGCACAAGGAGATGGCAGCCTACATTCGCAGCATTGACCCCTATGCCCACCTCGTCACGACAAGTTCGGAGATGGAGCGTCCAGGATTGTTCGCGGAGATGGATTACTATCAGCCCCACACCTATCCGCCAAACGTGCTGAATGCGGTCGCCGGTCAGACGTTTCCTCTTGACAAGCCTGGCTTCTTCGGTGAATTTGGGCCATCTGGAGATGGCATTGACGTTGAAAGATCGGGGCTGCGCGACGGAATCTACGGTGCCATCTGTGCGAACCATGCTGGCACCGCGATGTTGTGGGATTGGGAGAAGGTCGACAAGATGGGCCTCTATCCTGAGTTCAAAGTGGCTTCCAGGGTGCTCGCCGCCAGCAACTTCGCGGCACATCCTCAGGCGAAGACGCTGTCGATCAAGATGAATACGGCCGGAGCAGGAGATCTTCGATTTGGTCCCGGGGCTGGTTGGACAAACATGGACGTCTCTACGTTCAACGCCCCTGACGATTTGGTACCGAGGAAACTATCCAAGCTGCCTGGCTACTTCCAGAGCATGGATGGAAACCATAAAGACATGAAGGCTGGCCCGATCACGCTAAAGCTGAGCCCAAAGCAGGCTGGGTTGCTCAAGATTCGATTCAGCGAGATCTCCCAGGCTGGGGTAAAGATCAGCGTGTTCGTGAACGATAAGCTAGCAAAGACTCAGGATTACGCCCCCAAGGACAAGAATTACGCGCCTGAAGGAGCCATTGAAGTGCCCTACCCCGCCGGAGCCGTGACCCTGCGAATCGAGAACCATGGCGGAGACTGGGCGCAGATCGCTGACTTTGTCCTCACGAACGCGGGCCCGCAGGCAACCGGCATCGGTGTTGGGGAATCGGACTGGATGCTGATGCGCCTCACCGCAAATGCTGGGATGCAGTCAGTTTCGGGGTCCGTCTATGGCCTGTCGATTGGGGACGGCGACTATGACTGCACTACGATCGATCTAGATTCTGGAGTTGAGAAGACTGAGATGAGGCACGTAGCCAATTTCGCGCTGACAGGATTCACCTTGCCTGGCAAGGACATCGTAATGATGTTCAAGCGTCGCGGCTAGGCATTCGAACGCCAACGGCGTTCTTCCTACTAGCCTAGGGTAGCCCGCGCTTTGCGCGTTCAGTTGGGGTCGTGCCCCGACGATTACCGCGCCTGCGCGGCGCCGACGTAGGAGTCGGCGCTGCCGAAGTAGAGGATCCAGCGGCCCTTGAACCTCACTAGAGCTTCTGTGAAGACGGTCCCGGCGGTGTACTGACCGGTCTTCTCCTGCTTGAGGTCGGGTTTTAGGAAATAGGTTTGGCTTCGATCCAGCACATGGCCAGGGTCATTCGGATCGAACAGCACTTGGCCGGCAGCATACGCGCCATCTCCAAGGTTGGGGTCTCCCTTTGCCTTGTCATTCTTGCCGTTGTAGATGAGGACGATGCCGTCTTTTGTCAGAAGGGCGGGCGGGCCAGACTCTACGAGGGCACTATCGAAGGAACCTGACCGTGTCGTAAGGTTGCCTAATAATTTGCCATCCGAACCAACTGACGGGTTCCAATGAACCAGGTCAGTTGAGCTCGCTAGATTTAGAGTTCCTTCGCCCCAGTACATCCAGTATTTGCCTTTGACCTTCGCAGCAACAAGGTGACTGTGAACCAGCGTGGTCACGATGGAGCCCGACTTTGACCATGTGTCGACAAATGACGTTCCGGAGAAGGCTGGGCCGCGCTTTGTCCAGTGGATCAGGTCTCGCGATGTTGCAACGCAGAGTCGTGCCGTCTTCCGGTCCCAAGCCGTGTAGGTGAGCACGAATTCGCCGTCTAGGTTTTGCACCACACGTGGGTCTTCGCATCCTCCTGGCCACTCGTACTTCTTGTTGGCGTCATTGCCAGGGAAGAGGACTGGAGTTGGGCGCTTTTTAAAGTGCAGGCCATCCTCGCTCACAGCAAGGCCGATCCGAGACGTATGTCCGCCGATGCCTGCCCCATGATCATCTTCAGCTCGGTAGAGCAGATAAACCTTTCCGTTGAGCACTGCGGCGGCGGGGTTGAAGACGTGGTCGTGTTCAAATCTCACCTTCTCACCTCGCATCGGGCAGTTGAACGAAGCCGTTTCGGAAGGTTTTAGGATGGGATTATCGATTCCAGCACGGCTGAAATCGCCAATCTGCCACCCGGTGAGCTGCAACAAGTAGAGAGCTAGCATCTTTAGGACTTAGGATAGCCACTTCCGCTGGTAGAATCGAATCTGCTGGAGCATGTCTTGAACTCTCAGCTAAAACGCCATGTCCTCTCACACGTTCATGCCCTCGACTGAGACGATCTTCCAGAAGATCGGCGAGAACACGATGGTCGTCAACCTGGGGCCTCAGCACCCCTCGACCCACGGAGTTCTCCGGGTGATTTGCGAACTGGAGGGCGAGGTCATCATCAGCTGTAAATGCGTGATTGGCTACCTCCACACCGGCATGGAGAAGGAAGCCGAGTATCAGCAGTACATGAAGTGTGTGGTCATGACCGACCGCATGGACTACCTGAACGCTAACGGCAACAACCTTGCTCATGCGCTGGCGGTTGAAAAGCTTCTCGACTGCGAAGTGCCAAAGCGTGCCCAGTACCTCCGAGTGATCCTAGCGGAGCTGAGCCGAGTGGCATCCCATCTTGTTTGGCTGGGTACCCACGGTCTTGACCTGGGAGCCATGACACCTTACTTCTATGTTTGGCAGCAGCGCGAACTGATCCTTGATCTTTTTGAGATGTTCTCAGGCGTTCGCATGATGCCGAGCTGGATTGTTCCAGGTGGCCTTCGAGGGGATATGCCGGAAGGATTTGAGGAGAAGCTCAAGAGCTTTCTTGACGGTTTCATCCCTGAACTCACGATCGTGGAAAACATGCTCGTCGAGAACCCAATCTGGAAGCAGAGAACCTACGACGTAGGCATTCTCACCGCGGACCAGGCACTCAGCCTCGGGGCGAGCGGCCCTATCGCCCGAGCGAGCGGAGTGGCGTGGGACCTGCGAAAGAGCAACCCCTACAGCAGCTACGAAGACTTCAGCTTTGCCATCCCAGTTGGAAAGAAGGGAGACGTCTACGATCGCTTCCTCGTCCGCATCGCGGAGATGAAGGAGAGCTGTAAGATCATCCGACAGGCGATCGATGGTCTGCCCGAGGGTCCATACAGAACCACGGATCGTAAGATCGCTCCACCACCCCGTGCCGAGCTGGACAACTCGATGGAGTCGCTTATCCATCACTTCAAGCTATTCACCGAAGGGTTCCATCCTCCTGTTGGCGAGGCCTACGCCAGTGTGGAAGGCTCGAAGGGTGAGCTCGGCTTCTACATCGTCAGTGACGGATCTAACCGACCATATCGATGGCATGAGCGCCCCAGCAGCCTTATGAACCTGAAGGCACTTGAGATTTTGGCGGTGGGTCGACTGATTGCCGACGTCGTCGCAATCATTGGTTCCATCGATATCGTTTTAGGAGAGATAGACCGCTAAACCCGGCACACCAGCATGAGTGAACTGATTCAGATCGGCAGCCCCAACCAGCGACCGCGTCAGCCGCGTCCGGAAGATCTCAAGCTCCAGTTTTCGGAGCAGGGCGTTAAAGAACTTGAGGCGCTCCTCACCCACTATCCGACTAAGAAAGCCTGTATTTTGCCCGCGCTCTGGCTAGCCCAGCGTGAGTACGACGGCTACCTCTCAGGCGATGCCATTGCCGAAGTCGCTCATCGACTTGAGAGAAGCTATGCCGAAGTGGAGGGAGTGGCCACGTTCTACTCTCTGTACAACACGGCTCACAAGCCCGGCCTGCATAAGATTGAAATCTGCACCTGCCTGTGCTGCCACATCAACGGGGCGTGGAATCTCCGAGATCGTCTCGTTGAGAAGCTGGGCATACATCATGGCGAGACCACGGAAGACGGCTTATTCACATTGGAAGAAGTGGAGTGCCTCAACTCCTGCGATCGCGCTCCCTGCATGCAGGTTGGCTCCCAATATTACGGCCCGCTTACAGAAGAGAGTCTCGATGATCTCATCGAAACCTTAAGGAACACGAAGGAGAGCACCGTCGTGCAGTATTCCAACGACATCGTTCAAGTTCAGCTGCGCAAGGGAGAAGCGTAGGGAACAACATCCTTTCTCGTCGCCGGCTACAAGGCAGTCGATGGGACCGATCACACAGTAGAAAAAGATAAGCATGGCCGAGTACAAGCTGCTCCTAGAGCATACGAACGATCCGCTCTTCAAAACTCTCGCGGGATATAAGTCGAAGGGCGGCTACACAGCACTTCCCAAAGCGCTGGAGATGGAGCGCTCCGCCATCATTGACTCCGTCAAGGCCGCTGGCCTTAGGGGCCGAGGCGGTGCCGGTGCGCCAGCAGCTCTCAAGTGGGGCGGCATGCCCAAAGAAAAGAAGACCGAGCACTACCTGATCTGCAATGCGGATGAGGGAGAGCCCGGCACATTTAAAGATAAGCAACTCCTTGAGACATGCCCATTTGAACTCGTTGAAGGCATGACGATCGCTGGCTACGCCGTACAGGGCGACGTTGGATACGTTTACATTCGTGGTGAGTACATGGATGGCGCTAAGGCGCTTCGAAATGCGCTCGACGAAGCCTATGCCAATAACCTCCTTGGCAAGAACATTTTAGGGACGGGGTTCAACTTCGATATCCAAATTCATATGGGCGCCGGTTCTTATGAGTGTGGAGAAGAGACTGCACTCATGAGTTCGCTTATGGGCGAACGCGGAATGCCTCGCCTCAAATTCCCGCACGCGCCATTTCCAGTTATTAGCGGAGTGTTCGACAAGCCGACGCTGATTCACAACGTTGAAAGCTACTGTAATGCGCCCTACATCGTAAACAACGGCGCAGAATGGTTTGCCTCGCTGGGAGCTTCTACCAAGAACTCACGCGGCACCAAAATCTTCTCGGTTTCGGGCCATGTCAATAAGCCGGGCAACTACGAAATTGAGTTTGGCACCCCTCTGCGTGAGCTGTTGGAGCTTGCTGGCGGTGTTCGAGGAGGCAAGCTCAAGGCGTGCATTCCCGGTGGCAGCTCAGTCCCTGTGATCCTGGCCGCTGACGTTGAGCGCGCAATTATTGGATACGAAGAGATGGGCGAAGTTAAGTCCATGGTGGGATCGGGTGGCTGCATGTTTTTCAACGAGCACACCGACATGGTGAAGTTTGCTTGGCGAAGCGCGCTGTTCTATGCCAACGAGAGCTGCGGAAAGTGCACTCCCTGCCGTGAAGGCACCAAATGGATGGTTCAGATTCTTGAGCGCATCTGCAAGGGAGGCGGCCAGCCTGGAGACCTTGATCTGCTTAAGCAAGTTGCCAACCAGATTGATGGTCGCTCGTTCTGCCCACTCGGCGATGCGGCAGCATGGCCGGTGCTTGCGGCCCTTCGTGTGTTCCCTGAAGAGTTTGAGTACTACATCGAGAACGGTGTCAGCATGGTGACTTCGAAGCCGTCTCTCGTTGGCGTCCCCTAATCCTTAACAGGTTGTTTACCTCTAACTGAAGCAATCTGATAGATTGCCTTTAGTTCTGGCGTTTGATACTAGCTGACAAAGGTTTAGGCGCTTTGGCCCCGTTTTCGCGGGTGCCAGACACCCATTCTGTCAGCCAGCCCGAAACCGATACGATAGATAGGAGCAGGACGGATAGCGGTATGGCCTACAAGCACACATATATTCCCTTAGCCGAAGACGACGCGGTGTGGATCTACGAAACGAACGATTCAAAAGATCTCATTGAACTGATTACAAATCCATACGAGTGGATCAAGCGGATCGAAGTTGGACATGGAGAGCAGCGACGCCAGGCAGTACTGTCTGACAATTTTGTGATTTCCCTGGACGTCTCCGCTTCGGATTCGGAGTCGCACTCTGCGTCCTACATCATCGATGGAATCGATCACACGGGTGTGATCTCGGTTCGCATGGCCTCGATTGGGGGGCGATTCCACTTGAACAGTGGAATCGACTACGAGGCGATTGAGAAGAAGATCTTGGGAATGAATCCAGAATTTGTGTTTGCCCAGGTTGGAGATCGATGTTTCGTTCACCTTCCTATTGGACAGCATGAAGACCTGCGACACGGTCTTCTTGCCGGAGCCATCGAGAATCAGGATTGGCTCTGCAACTTGTACGGAAAGCTAAAGGTGACCCAAGTTCACGCTGACGGCACCAAGTCAGAAGGACCCAAACTAACCTTCCGAACGATCTCTTCTGGAGGAAGATCAATCCTCTCGTCTGATCTGACGAAGCTGAACATCATGTTCCAGGGTTCCAAGGTTGCACTTGGTACCCAGGACGCGTGCAATGTGGGAAGTGGGCTGGTTGAGCAACATGTTGTTTTGCTCGACGGAACCATCATCAAGATCTATGCGCCTGCCGGCGGCTAGATTTCAGTTAGCCCGTTTACAATCTCTTGCCAGGATCTGTTGCGAAGCGATGTCAGCATCGACTGCGCAACTGGATCCTGGCATTTCTTTTTGAATTGGGCGTAGGCAGCTGTTGCGCGGGTCTTGAGCCGGGTCTGGTACTCAGCGTGGACCTTGAGGGCGGCTGCGTAGCATTTCGCAGCGAGGTCGGAGCGGTCGGTCTGTTCATACAGCGGACCCAGTTCCAGCAGCGCCCAGCCAGCGTGAACCACTTGGTGACGCTCGATTGCAGATCGCAGCAGCTCCAGCGTGTACTCTGTGCTCTTTTCCAGTTGCCCCAGCTCTCGGCATGAGAGCATCAGGTTTTGGTAGAGGAAAAGTGCCCCGCTGCGGTCTGTACATTGAGGCAATATTGCTTCTGCCTGCCTGGCGCGATGCGCCGCCAAGCGGCTGTTGCTAGCGGCGAACGCCAGCCGTGCCTGAACGACGCGCGCGGTGGCCACGAAGATGGGGTCCTGCACGCTTCGGGCTAGCCTAAGCGCTTCAAAGAGCCGGTAGCGGCTCTTGTAGTTGTCGCCACGCTCGAACGCCTGCCACGCCAGGTCAATCAGGGTGTCTGCGCAATGCTCGACATCTTTGATCTGACGGCACAGGTCGGCTCTTTCCAGCCAGAGCTTTTCACACAGCGCCTCATCTCCATTCCGTGAGGCTAGGGCACCATCGAGGCCTAAAAGTTGAATCCTCAGGGATGTGCTTCCAGTTCTCGCCGCGGCCTGATAGCCAGCATCGGTCAGTTTTCGGAAGTCGGTTAGCAGTCCAGCCTCGAACAGCCTTCTGCCGATGCTGCCAGCGACTGCGGAAATCAAATCGTCTCGCTTAAGTTCGGCTGCGGTGGCAATCGCAACTCGCAGATTTCCGATCTCACGCATGAGTTGATCGGTACCCGCGGACCAACGACCCTCTGCCATGAGTCTAGCGATTTCAACTGCCAGCCTTGCATAGTGCTCCGCGTGTCTTACCTTGCACTGTTGAAGCTCCCTAGTTGCTTCAGATTCCATGGGGATGCGGGCTACGTAGTCCCGAACAGTGTCAAGCAGCTTGTAGCGTGTTCGCTCTTCAGTCCGTTGAAGATGAATGAGGGAATGGTCTCTAAGGTCGGAAATCCAGGCAAGCAGCTCCTTTTCCCCAGAGCCGCACACGACACCTGCATCTGCAAGCGTGAAGCTTCCCGAGAAGAGTGCAAATCGGCAAAGCATATGCCTTTCCCGTTCAGGCAAAAGGGCAAACGAGGCTGCCACGACCGACTCGATATTGGAGTGCCGGTCGATTCCGCCACTTCTTCTGCGCAGCGTCTCGATAGGTTGTGATTGCACCTGGTCGATTAGATCCAGGAGTCCCATGTGTCGCAGTCGACCAGCGGCAAGGACGATCGCCAGTGGAACTCCTTCGAGGCTTTCACATAGATCCCTGAGCTGCTTACGGTTCTTTGTGGAAACGGTAAAGCCATCAATTGCGTGAGAGGCGGCCTCAGCGAAGAGACGAATACTTTCTGAACTTTCGCCGCCTTTACCGCTTAGGGACATCGGCGGAAGCGGATATTCAAATTCGCGAGGGATGCCCAGCAGAATTCGGCTCGTGAGGAGAACGTAGAGCCCCGGGGCGGCATCGACCAGTTCGCTGATAAGTGCGCCTTGGCTGACGGAGTGCTCGAAGCAGTCAAGGATCAGTAGGAGTCTTCGACGGGCAATGGCCTCCTTGACCCTCTGAATGGAATCACCTCCGCCACAGAACGGAATGCAGTTCGCGATGCCGCCGATAAGTTCGCTGGCACCAGTCAACGCCTCGCAATCAATCAGCCAAACCCCATCAGGGAAGTCTCCCTCAAGTTCCGCGCCAACCTGCTTGGCTAGGCGCGTTTTTCCCATTCCACCCGGACCCGTGACGGTCACCAGGCGCTGAGACAGGTCGCGGATCTTACGGCGCAGGTCGGATCGTTCTTTGACCCGACCAATGAATGGCCTGTCGTCGTAGGCCAAGTTGGTGCGAGGCTCATTGCCGGTCCATCGAAAAGGCTGCTCGTCCGCATCGGCAAACGCGATCGGCTCTCCAGAGGTGAGCATCAGCTGCGGGATAGCCCACGCTGAACCAGATCCCATGATCGCGCATCGGGCCTCGAACACTGCCTCGTCCAACGGCGTTCCTTCCGCAAGGGAGCTGTACATGGCACGGGCGAACTGATGAGCCGAGGAATCCTGGATCGGCGCAGACATGGCGATGACGGCGGGAACGCCAGATTTGGCGAGAACACTTCCTATCGCTTGAGGAGCGCCACTGGTCATGCATCCAGACAAGACAACGAGTGACGTTCCCGCGCCTGCAACTGCCTTCGACAGTTCATCTGCGTACATGGCGGCGTCCGTGCCTGGTTGGCCGCCATCCAAAACAATGACACCACCAGATGGATTCAAATCCCCATGGCCGATGAAGTGAAGAATGGACGGTTGTTTCTCCTTCAAGCTCCTCAGCAAGCCCGATACGCTCGCGTAGGGGAGTTCATCTGTCTGAAGACCACACTCAGGGCTGCGAAGCGCGCGTATGACCGATGCTGCCTCCTTTTCCGCGAAGTGGAGCTGCGGGTATTTCTTTGAACCCGGATTCGCCCAAGCGACAAGGACGGTGGCTGCCTCAGTGGCTCCGGACGCGCTGGAAATCTGTCCTAGGTCTCGAATGATCCGCATCCGGGCAGACAACGCGACAAATCCCTCGTTTGATGCCGCAAGTTCTTGCATGCTGCACACCTCCCACGGGACATCCCAAAGAAGTTCGTCTGTGCTGAGTCGGATCCGAATCGGGTTGACAGCCGCTTCAGCAAGAAGCGATCGACGGATTGGCGGAGGAAAGGCAACCGAGCCCAGTTCTTTACCCAAGGTGATTAGCCCTGAGCCCTGTGGATCGGAGAGGAATCGAGACTTCCAGCCTTCTACGCTTTTTCGAACGTTGGCCGTCTTCGATTCGTGAATAATCGGAGCCTCCGGCTCATTAGGTGACCGGAGGGTCGCGACGACTCCCGACTCTGTTGCCTCCAGTCGCAGGACAAAGTCGGGAACCAGCTTTCTTGATGACCTGCCCTGCCCATTCATGGCTTGGCAAGAACTATATCCTACGACTTCAGTGCGAGTTTCAGAATTCCTGAGAAAGTTGAGCTAGCAGTAGTTCTGGTTGGGGAGGGGAAGCTGATGCTCATCGTGCCAACGGATAGAGGCGGAATTGGCCAGCGACCCACCAGCTGCCATACCTGCCCACCTGTTCCAAACCAAACCTCAAGCTCTTTCGCCTGTCTGAGCTCGGCTGATTCAGGCAACAGCCTCAAATTGAGGGAAATTGAACCGGAAGCAGATGTCGGAGGAACTTCAACTTCTGCAAATGGCATATTGCCCGCCTGAACGACGAAGTTGCCGGTCCCGCAAACGGATGGCCACACGTCAGGTCGAAGGGCAAATAGGTCGGGCGGCAATGGGCCGGCAGATAGTCCGATGAGATCCCCGAAACCAGGGATGAGAAGGGTACAGGAACCCTCCAACACAGGTGCATTTCCAAGACGGACCCACTGACGGTTGAGTTCAAATCCTACGCATACATTGGTTGGCTTCAGTATTCCTTCGGAAGGAATGCTGGCTGTCAGCAGAAGGCTTCCATCCGGTTCAATTTGAGCGTCGAGCGAAACCTCAACTTCCATATTCTCGAGAAGTGGCCCAAGCTGCGATGTTCTCAAGGAACCAGCGAATGCAACTCGTTGTGGAGCAAGTCCCGGATCAAGAAGGTCCATTAGGAACTTTCGGACCGACCGCATTGCGTCTTTGCCACTTAGGGTCAGAGCAGCGAGTGCCAGCAATGTGGAGTCCTGAGCTGTTTGCGATTCCGAATCTTGCAGCAACCGTGTCCATATGACCTGGACCTGTTGATGCAGGGAATCTTGGTCTGACTGAATACTGTTGTACAAAGGAGTTGTACGGAGCTCCTCTGCGACCCGATATACCCTCGCCAGGGTCTCGACATGGGCAGGGTAAGTTTGGAGCGTCTGCTCTAATTCGCACGCTTCCGATTCAGTAAGCGCACCGTATGCGTAACGAACATACTGCTCTAGGGATGGCTGTTCTGGCTCACCTAATAGGTGACCAGCAGCCGCCATCTCAAGCAGTGCGACTGCTTGGGGACTGAATCGCTCGGGAGTATCTGTGATTCTCACGCCTCTCCTCCCGCCTGTTGGAGGTGTGCGGCAAGCCGAGCGAATAGCCTTCCGTTGGAAAGCCAAACGTTGAGCATGGCCATTGTTAATCGGTATGAGGCCAAGTCGGCTGGGCTGGAAGTGCGATCAAAGATATCGCGGTGGTTGCTGGTCTCGCGGCAGTAGTATTCGAAAACGAGTCGCTGCCAAAGGCCAGGTTCTGAGAGTTCCCTTGTCGCGAGGGGCCATCGCTCAAGAGAATCTAGAAGCTGCTTCATAATGTCTGAGAACGGGAATTTGGCAAGGCATCTATCAAACAGCGCTGCCATTTCATCTTTTTCAACACTGCAAAGCTCATGCGCTTGTATCTTGTCAACTCTCTCTGCCTGTCGATAGCGCCATAGGATCACTTGGACCTCCGGCCACGTCCAGTTTCCGGGTGGAGCAACTTTAGGATTTGGAGCCATAGCCAGAACGGTTAGCGCATTGAGTGCGGCCTCATCAATGGGATCCATCTCAAGAAGGTGGGATGCCAATTGGTCATTGGAACGGAACAGTGTTCTAAAGGCGGCTGACCGAATGACGGAGGGGTCCGCCAGCCAAGAATCAAGCTCAACACGGCTGAGCGGCCTGTCTGGCGAGTTCCGATTGAGCATCGTCAAGACCTCTTCCCAGCCAAGAGCGTGTTGGTAGAAAAGTTGAGCCGCAAGGGCTCGCCTGACCCGATCTCTATCTGAGATCAATTCAGAAAACCCCAGCCACAGTTCGTCAGCTGCTCGATAGAGGGCCTCTCGGTCGGCGATAGCTTCAAGCAAAAGTTCGACGGTAGTTGATTCGCCGTCTTCTACTTCGCCTACCTCCGCGTCATCCCAGAGCACTTCGCCACCAACCTTGCGGACCATGTCAATTCTACATTGGTCGGCAATGCGCTTCACCAGTGCCCACCACCCGGATGCTCCTTTGTCCTCCCATTTGCCGCGCCGCATCCATAGCCGCTTCAGGACTTCCTGAATGACGTCCTCTCTGGCTTCATCGGAGTAAAGCTTGGATTTCAAATAGGCTTTGAGCCCGCGGCTAGTGATTTCGCAGAGAGCAGGGAAGCATGCTTCGGCAACTTGAGCGTCAGCGCCACAAAACCCGGCAATCAGATCCTTTAAGCTCCGTTCTGCCCGTGCATCCACGCTGGAGAGGATACACCTGAACTGACTCTGCAAATGAGCTGGGCAGTATGGGCGGTTGTCATCCTTGAAGGTGCTCATCGAGAGTTTTGGCGGAGAAAGGTCTGTTAAATCAGGCCTCGAGGCGTGGTAGTCCGCAACCTTTACGGTAAGTACCTGCGTCCAAGATTTAGCATGAAAAAAGGCTGGATTATCGGTGGTGTCTGCGGTTTCTTCTTCTTGATTCTTCTTGCTGTGGCTATTGTTGCGGCAGGTGTTGGAAAGGAAGCCAGCGTGATGGACACACTTATGAAGAACGACCTTAGTGTCAAGAAAACAGTCGCCGAGGTCCAGAAGCAGCTTGCCGACAATGGCTACACCATTGAGCAGCAGGCACCGAACTTAAAGGCAGTTGGACCTAAACACTCGCTGCTGGTGTACTCAACCAACTTGACTCTCGAAGTTAATTTTGATGAAGCAGGCAAAGTTCACGGCTATCACCTCGACCGAAGCTAATCGTGCCGCTATAAAGCTGCCGTCAGCGTAGGAACTCCTGGTGGCGCTTCTGCTTCGAAATTTTCTGGCTGCTGTGCAGTGTATTCGCGAGCAGCGCACCCGCGCTTTGCTGAGCGCACTTGGCGTTATGGTTGGCTCTTCAGCAATCATTTTGCTGGTCTCAATTGCAACTGGCGTTCAGCACGACGTCACCAATCAAGTTAGGGACCTAGGCGTGAACGTCTTAGTTGTTGTGCCGGGCCGAATTGAGGCGGGCACCTTCAATCCGAATTTTGGTGGTATGAGCTACCTGAAGGACATTGATGTGGAGCGATGCTCCAAAGTTCCAGGCGTCGTTCGCGCCGAGCCTTTCACGTTTGTTGGCGGAGGAATTCGCAATGGGGCAAAAGTGGCTTCCCCTCTGCTTGCCGCCGCAACCCCAGGCTGGTTTCTCATGCGGCCCGTTCAGATGCAGGAGGGGCGAGTATTTCAGCCGGAGGACGCCAGGTCCGATACAGTCGTCTTGGGTTCTATCGCAAAGAAGCAACTCTTCGGCAATGTTTCGGCCGTCGGCAAGATGGTCGATGTCAACCAGCGCAGATATCGCGTGATTGGAGTGACGGAGGACAAGAAGCAGGAGCAAAGTCTTCTCAGCTTTGGGAGCCTTCAAAACCTTGTCTATCTCGATTACTACCGGCTGAAGTCGATTCAGCCAGACCTCCAAACCGCTCGAATCATGATTCAGATTCGGCCCGATGTGGAACCTCGGCAACTGATCAAGCGCTTGGATCGTGAGTTTCAGAAGCGACTGGATCGACAGCAGTTTCAAGTCTTGACCCAAGAGGATCTCCTTGGGCTCGTTTACAAACTAATGGGCATATTGACTTGGCTGCTCACAGGCCTCACATCCATTGCATTGTTCGTTGGAGGAGTCGGAATCATGACCGTGATGCTGATGTCCGTGAACGAGAGGTCGCAGGAAATTGGTATCCGCAAGACTGTTGGCGGATGTAACCGAGACATCTTTGTTCAGTTTCTATTCGAAAGCGTGCTTCTTTCTTTGGCGGGAGGTATTTGCGGTTTAGGTTTTTCTTATGCGGCGGATCTTGCTCTGTATCGGTTTACTCCCGTGAAGCCTGAGATCACATCTGCGATCATCTTTCTTGCACTCGGCGTGAGTGTGGGAGTAGGTGCGATCTTTGGATTGGTGCCTGCGATCAACGCTTCCCGCAAGGATCCAGTCGTGGCAATGCGAGCGTTGTAGCAAGCGTGCCATAGAGACCGCGCTGTAAACTAACCTCATGAGACTGTGGTCTGGTGTTGTCGTCGCTGGGACGATGTTGCTTTCAGGTTTGGCTGCGGCAGAGAAGTGGTGCTTTGTGGTCGCTGGGGATGGTCGGTCGGATCCCAAAGCGCACCGGCCCGAAGACAAAAACGGCATTAATACCCTGATCACTTCCGAAATCTGCCAAGCGGTTCAGGATGAAAAAGCGAAGTTCATGATGTGGACAGGCGATTTAGTGATTGGCTATGAAAAGGAGCCAAAGGCTTTTGAGGCCGAGCTGAAAGCCTGGAGAGACATCATGCAGCCTCTCTATGACAAGAAGATTGGCGTCCTGGCCTGTCGCGGCAACCATGATGCTGGCAGCGCTGAAGCTTGGCCAGTTTGGGACAAAGTCTTCTCGGGCAAGTATGCGATGCCAGGCAACGGACCCGTTGGTGAGAAGAACTTAACCTTCTACTACACTCGGGGCAACGTACTCGCCATCGGGCTAGATCAGTACACGGAAAAGGGTGAGGCGATCAACCAGCCGTGGTTAGACGACGTCCTGAAGAAGCACCATAAACCCTTGATCTTTTCTATGGGGCATGAGCCGGCATTTATGGATGGCGCCCACAAGGACACGATGGATGCTTCTCCCGAGAAGCGCGATGCCTTTTGGACAAGCCTGATCAATGCCGGGTCTCGAGTGTTCTTTTGCGGTCATGATCACCTTTACGATCACATGGTTGTAACGAAAGCAAGCGGAGAGCCTGGCCCCGAAATGCACCAATTTGTGGCTGGTACCGCGGGAGCTCCCTTTTACAAGCAGGGTGAGTATGCCGGAAACAATACGGGCTGGTCGCTAAAGCGAATCAAGCACGTGGACAAGACATATGGCTATATGCTGGTAGAGATTGACGGAAAGAAGGCGACGGTAACGTTCAAAGGAAGGACCTCGCCGGGCCACTATGAAGCTATGGATAGCTTCACGTATACGGCCAACTAGCCTACAGCGGCCCCTATGGATTTGAAATGACCCTGCGCGAGGTTCTCCACGCCCACATTCCGACTCTCACGCGTGAGAGTACGGTGAGGGACGCTGTCGACAAAATGGACATCTACCAGTTTCCTGCACTGGTTGTTGTTGATGAGGATATGGCGCCAGTCTCTGTAGTTACGGAGGGGGACTTGTGCCGGGCAGTGGCCAGCCGCGACAGCCTGACCAGTATGTCCAGGGAGCCTGCGTACATTTATGGAACTCAGGAACCGACTGTAGCTGCGGCAGACACGGAAATCGGGGAGGCGTTTCATCGCATGCTGAGCAGCGGCCTCACGATACTTCCCGTAACGGATGAGGGACGTTTATTTGGAATTGTCCTGCGGGTAGACCTTATGCAGGCGATGTTGCTGGACAGTCATCCAAACGAGCCCTAGCACTCTGAAATGATTCGTAAGAGAGATACGTAATTCAATCGGGAGTAAATGAGTCCCCCAGTGAGAGTCCGATGATTGATGTAGGTAGCCCGTTTCCAGAATTTTCCTTGTCTGACCAGACTGGGAGCACTGTTTCACTCGATACCCTCAAGGGTTCAAAGTCAGTTGTCTACTTCTATCCCAAGGATGACACCAGCGGATGCACGGTTGAGGCATGTGAATTTCGGGATGCCCTCCCGTCTATTTCGGGGGTTAGGGTGGTGGGCGTAAGTCCGGACAGCGCGAAGTCCCACGCAAAATTTGTAGACAAATACAGCCTAACATTTACGTTGGTTGCGGATACGGAGCACGCCCTGTGCGAAGCCGCGGGCGTATGGGCGGAGAAGTCGATGTACGGAAGAAAGTACATGGGCGTGGAACGTACAACCTTCGTTCTTGACGAGAACGGCATCGTAACTCACGTGTTTCGAAAGGTTAAGCCGCAAGGGCATGCGGATGAAGTCATCGCTGCTCTAACCGGACGGTAAACTCAGCCTCTATGCTGGATAAGGTAACTGCGCCTGCTGTAGTCCGGATGCGAGCCAAGGGGGAAGTCATCGTTTGCGTTACCGCGTACGATGCGATCCTGGGTTCGCTCGCGGACCGATCTGGTGCAGACATTGTCCTGGTGGGTGACTCTGTAGGAAATACAGTCCTGGGGTACACGTCTACCATTCCTGTCACCCAGGAGATGATGATTTACCACACCCAAGCGGTGAGACGCGGTGTAAACCGGGCTTTGCTTGTTGCAGATCTCCCGTTTGGCTCCTATCAGGCATCTGTGCAGGATGCAGTAGCCAACTCGGTCGCGCTTGTTAAAGCCGGCGCTGAATCTGTAAAGCTTGAAGGAGCGTACGTGGAAGCCATCCGAGAGATCTCAAGAGCGGGGATTCCTGTAATGGGGCATGTCGGCATGACGCCTCAATCAGTCAACGCGTTTGGCGGATTTCGAGTTCAGGGGAAGGGAGCTAAGGGACAGGATGTTATCGACGAGGCGAAGCGAGTGCAAGATGCCGGGGCATACGCCATCGTTCTCGAACTTATCCCCTCAGAGTTGGCTCGCAGAATTACGGAAGAACTTGAGGTACCCACCATCGGTATTGGGGGTGGAGCGCACTGCTCTGGGCAGGTCCAAGTGATTTACGACCTTTTGGGGTTTGGCTCAGGTGAGTTCAAGCACACTAAGCGATATTTCAATGGCAATGAGGTGATCTTGGATGCACTTCACAACTATTGCTGTGAAGTAAAAGCTGGCACCTTCCCGACCGAAGAAAATAGTTTCTAATCGGACTAAGGGCCTAATTCGGAAGAACTTAATGCAAATTGTCCACGTAATCTCCGATCTTCCTCATCCGGCTAATCAAACAGTTGGCTTTGTTCCTACGATGGGTGGCTTTCATGAAGGTCACCTTTCTCTGATGCGCACCGCCAAAGCTGAATGTGGGTTTGTTGTGGCGTCTCTCTTTGTGAATCCGACTCAATTTGGTGCCGGGGAGGACTTTGAGCGGTATCCAAGGAATCTTGAAAGAGATGCTGAAATGGCGCAGGCCGCTGGAGTCGACATCCTGTTTGCCCCCACTACGGATGAGATGTACCCGCGCAGGGGTACCACCATTCATGTTCCTGCAGTCACCACCCTTTGGGAGGGTGCGTCGAGGCCCGGGCACTTTGAAGGTGTGGCCACGATTGTATGTAAGCTGTTCAATGTAGTGCGGCCCAATGTGGCTTATTTTGGGTTGAAAGACCTGCAGCAATGCCTCGTCATCAGTCGAATGACTGCAGATTTGAACCTGCCCGTAACGGTCAGCCTACAACCCACTGTGCGCGAATCAGACGGGCTCGCCCTCTCATCTAGGAACATGTACCTTACAGAATCGGAGAGAGCGATCGCGCCTGAACTCCAACGACAATTGATAAGTTCAGCACTTGCTCTGAAGGACAATAATTTAAGTTCTGAAGAGGTTGAAGTCCAATTGCGTCATGCGAAATCTTCGCTGGAAGCAGTCGGATTTAGAGTGGATTACTTTGAGCTAATCGACCTCTCCTCTACCCATTCCACCCACAGTGCCAAAGAGGGTTCAGCGCTGATTGCCGCCGCATATCTCGGTAAAACAAGATTGATCGACAACATCATTCTGTGAATCCATAGGGTTTTGAGCGCAATTATTAACGGTGTTTAAGGCAAGTTAAGGTTCGATTAGAGTAAAGTGATAAACACTAATAGGGGTTGAATTTGAAGAAAACAGTCCAAAACGTTAAGAATTCACTGAAGTTCAAGGCACAAGAGAAAGAAGGAGTTCTGTCGATTAAGGTCGGCGTCAAGAAGTTCTCGGTACCAGTTAAGGCTAGGATGCTGAGCAGTTCCAATTATCTGTTCCTGTCCTTCCCAGCATCATCAGAGCTGTATGAGATCGATACCAAGCAGCTGAATCCGCTTGATAAGGATGCTGATGCTACCGAGGCATTTGATGTGCTGAATCCAGGCAAGCGCAGAACGCGAAGAAGAGCATCTTCGGTCAGCATGCCAAATGAGCTGGCAGAGGCCCTTAAGAATCTTCCTGCAGGCTATAAGCTTGGATACGGAGCTGACGGATCTCCTAAGCTGGTCAGAACGCGCAAGCGCTCCAAAGCCTAAAGGCACTTGATTCCCAGTCTCTCAATCGGTCACTATTAGTGTCCTTGCCGATGTAGCTCAGTGGTAGAGCGGCTGTTTTGTAAACAGCGGGTCGCGGGTTCGAGTCCTGTCATCGGCTCCATTTCATGTCCCAGGAAAATCAAAGGATCTCCTTTCCTGGGGCTATTAGATCGGCGAAGCTAGTCGAATCCAGTATTTCAGCGGCAGTATCTCTGGCTTGTTGAAAGTAGTCTCGGGTTGGGCATGTCTTGGCGTCGGGACAGCCGCATTCTCCGCGTCTTGTCTGGCTCACACAGCTTGTGGGGGCCAATGGCCCGTCCATTGCCCTAAGTACCGCCCCCAGACTTATCTCGGCTGGCTTTCTCGAAAGCGTGAAGCCGCCTCCTGGCCCCTTCTGACTGACTACGAAGCCAGTCATCTTGAGGGCGCCGAGAATTTGCTGAAGAAATCCAACTGGGATATTTTGGCGTTCCGCAATTTCTTTGATGTGTGTTGGTCCCTTGTCAAACTGCTGACTCAAGTCCAGGACTGCACGTGTCGCGTAGCGCGCTCGGCTGGATAGCATCCTCAGAGTTAACCATGAGCTGTGTTGACTAAGCAACTACCTTGAGTTGTTGGACTGAGTATGTTAATCAATCGATTGAGTCTTATTTGTTATCTGGGATAAATCTAGGTTGATTATGTGTGCCTTTGCCTATCCCTGAGATATTTCTCAGTATGTCGACTTCTGACTAACCTGCGAGGCTCAACTTGTGAAATGTGATGTTAGTTTGTTAAAGCTATATAGTAGAAGTATGGGTTCGTTTAGGTTCAAAAAGAATAGAAGCTCAGACAATTATTGCCCTATTTTCGTCTGATAGGATTTAGTCGATCTATTTAGTCTGAATACGAAAAATGCTAACTCTAGCGAGGGTGTCAGCATTGTGATGGCACTAATTGTGTGTAACGGGGAACGGTATAGTTGCCTGACAAGCAAGGGGACGATGATGTTCCAGCGCCGGTTTTGAATCAGTAATGTTCAACGTTAAACGTGTTCTTGCGAAGCCATACACCACCATCGTCATGGCACTCCTGTTTGCCGTTATTGGGATTGTTTCATATAAGAGCACGCCCACAGACGTCTTTCCTTCCATCGACATTCCGGTTGCCACCGTGATTTGGCAATACTCTGGCGCCTCTCCGGATGTGATGGAGAAGCGGATTGTGAACTACGCTGAGCGTTCCTATAGCTCGGCTGTGAACGATATCCAGCACATGGAGTCACAGTCGATGCCCGGCATCAGCATTATCAAGATTTACTTCCAGCCTGGCGCTAAAGTTGACGCTGCTGTCGCTGAGATCACTGCGACATCGCAGTCCGTATTAAAGCTGCTTCCGCCGGGAATCACACCTCCCCTGATCATCCAGTACAACGCGTCGAGCGTTCCGATCATGCAATTGGGAGTTTCGAGTCCGAATATGTCCGAGGCGCAACTTTACGACTACGCGCAGAATTTTATTCGGATTCAACTTGCGGCGGTTCGAGGAACAGCCATTCCATCTCCATACGGTGGCAAGCCTAGACAGGTCATGGTGGATATCAACCCAGCATCGCTTCAGGCGAAGCGGCTGACACCTATGGATGTCGCAAATTCGATCAACACCCAGAATTTGATTCTTCCTACGGGGACGATGAAGGTCGCTTCGAGAGAATATATCGTCAGCCTGAACAGCAGTCCGACAAGTATTGAGCCGCTTAATGACATTCCGATCAAAGAGGTCAACGGTTCAATGGTTTATATCCGAGATGTCGCCCAAGTGCATGATGGCTCTGCGATTCAGACGAACGTCGTGCACAAGGACGGTAGAGCTTCCGTCCTCTTGACCATCCTTAAGAGCGGAGACGCCTCGACTCTGGAGGTCGTAAAACGCGTCCGCGAGACACTTCCTCAGGTTCAGAGCACGCTTCCATCCAATTTGCACGTGGATGTCGTTTCAGACCAGAGTGTCTTTGTTCAGGCCTCGGTTGATGGAGTGGTGCGCGAGGGTGTTATTGCCGCCGTGCTCACGTCTCTCATGATCCTGCTCTTCCTTGGGAGCTGGCGTAGCACCCTGATTGTCGGAATGTCGATTCCGCTATCGATCCTATTTTCAGTGATATGTCTCAAGGTAACAGGCCAAACGATCAACGTGATGACGCTTGGTGGATTGGCGTTGGCGATTGGCATTTTGGTTGACAACGCTATCGTCTCCATTGAGAATATCTATAGAAACCTTGGGTTGGGCAAGCAATTAGAAAGAGCCATCGTCGATGGTGCTGAGCAGATTGCGGCCCCTCAGATTGCTGCGACACTCTCTATCTGCATCGTCTTCCTGCCGATCATGGTGCTTTCGGGAGCCGCTGGCTCACTCTTTAAGCCGTTGGCAATGTCGGTCGTGTTCGCCATGGCCGCTTCGTATATCCTGTCTCGGACTTTTGTGCCGGTCATGGCGGTGAAGCTGCTGGGCAAGGAGGCGCACCTCCATGCTCATGGACATGAGCATTCAGCAGGGGGGCAACCCCTTCAAGGAGACTGGATCTGGCGAATTCACCTGCGGTTCAATGTGATCTTCGAGAGAGTTCTGAACAGCTACCGAAATATGATTCACGGCGCGGTAGCCCGGCGTAAGGCAGTCATCACGGGCTTCTGTATATTTTTCGTAGCCTCCTTTGGTCTTTTGCCGCTTATCGGAGAAGATTTCTTTCCAACCGTTGATGCGGGTTCATTCCGACTCCACGTCCGGGCACCGTCAGGAACGCGGCTTGAGGAGACTCAGCGACTATTTGCCCAGGTGGAACATTCAATATCTCAAACGATTCCATCCAAGGATCTTGATGTCGTCCTTGATAACCTTGGGCTTCCCGTTGGAGGAGTCAACGTTGCCTACAATACTACGGGGGCAATTGGTGCATCGGATGGTGAAATTCTGGTGCAGCTTAAAGAAGGTCACGAACCTACTCATACCTACGTAGACCGACTCCGAACACTATTGTCGCAGTCATATCCAAACTGCACATTCTTCTTTCAACCTGCCGATATCACTACCCAGATCTTGAATTTCGGCTTGCCAGCCCCCATTGATGTGCAGATTGTCGGCAACAGTCCGGACAACTACAAGGTTGCTCAGGAACTGACCCGGAAAGTACGCCTTGTTCCAGGTGCGGCAGACGTGCATATCCACCAGGTAGTTGACAATCCAGAGTTTCACATTCGAGTGGACTATGAAAAGGCGCAACAACTGGGGCTCTCACAGAAGGATATTGCCAACAACCTGTTGGTATCCCTCAGTTCCAGCGGGCAGGTCATGCCGAACTACTGGGTTAATCCCAAGAATGGTGTGAGCTATCTGGTTGCAGTCCAGACCCCTCAGCGTGATGTGAGCAATCTCGAGGAGCTCAACAAGTTGTCACTTCCCACGCCGTCCTCACAAATTGGCCAGCAACTCTCTAACGTATCTACTGTGACTCGTCGCAAGACGACCGCAGTCATCAACCACTACAACGTCCAGCCGACGTTTGACATCTATGCAAACGTGCAGGGAAGGGACCTTGGAGGGGTCTCGTCGGACATTCAATCCATCGTGGATGGATACAAGTCCAAACTTCCCCACGGGACCACAATTGTCATTCGCGGTCAAGTTGAAAGCATGAACGCGTCGTTCCTCGGCCTGGGAGCCGGGTTGCTTGCCGCAATTGTGCTGGTCTACTTCCTGCTCGTGGTCAACTACCAGTCTTGGGTTGATCCGTTCATTATCATTAGCGCCCTCCCGGGAGCGCTAAGCGGGATCCTCACGATCCTTTTCGCATCAAACACAACCTTCAATGTGCCTGCCTTGATGGGAGCGATTATGTGCGTCGGTGTGGCAACTGCGAACAGCATCCTTGTGATTAATTTCGCCAATGATCGGCGAATGGAAGGGGATGATGCCACCACCGCTGCGGTTACAGCAGGGTGTACGCGTCTGCGCCCGGTTCTGATGACTGCGTTGGCAATGATACTTGGAATGCTCCCGATGGCCCTCGCCCTAGGAGAAGGTGGCGAGCAGAATGCCCCACTTGGTCGCGCCGTAATCGGCGGACTCATTGTCGCTACCGTGACAACTCTCGTATTTGTACCTCTTGTCTACAGTCTGCTCCGTACCCAGCCAATCAAGGGGCACACCAACTCCACTGTTACACCCTAATAGTCGTCCAACCCAGCCAAATGTTGAAATGAACCCAAACGAAAGCTCAAATTCTACTCCTGTTCACTCGGATGTTCATCAAGCGCATGGATCTCCAAACCTCACGATGTCACCCAAGCGGCGCGGTAAAGGTGGTATCTGGATAGCTGTCCTGGTGATAGCTGCGCTTGGCTACGCCGGAGCAAAGCCTAAGCTCCAGCAGTCCAAGGATCTGGCTTCGCAAGTCAAGGAGTTGAAGGGAGAACTTCCTGTAGTGAGCGTCGTGTCGCTCACACGGACAGCTACCGCCTCAGAGATAATGCTCCCTAGTAATTTACAGGCAATTGAGGAAACCACCCTCAACGCCAGAACGAATGGCTATGTGAAGGCGCGATATGTTGATATCGGCAGTAAGGTCAAGGCTGGCGATATCCTTGCAGACATTGAGTCACCAGAAATGGATCAACAGCTGCTTCAATCTCAGTCGGAAGTTTCCCATGCATCCGCTGGAGTTGACCAAGCTAGGGCAGATGTCAGCCGTCTTGACGCTGCCATTTCATCGGCGAATTCTCAGATCGTGATGTATCGAGCGAATGTGGGCCAGTCGCAAGCCGATTTGGCACACCTTAAAGCGAAGGCGCTTGAGGCGAGATCAGCGGTCGATGTAGCTCAAGCTAAATATCAACAGGCTGAACGACGGCTGGACGGAACTAAAGCAGAGCTTCAACGAGCTAAGGTTGGCCACACCATCGCAAGAAAGACACTTGCCAGGTGGAAGGAATTGGAGAAGGCAGACGCAGTATCAGGGCAAGATGTTGATGAGAAGCAGTCAGACTTTGATGCTAGCATTGCCAAGGTAGATGCGGCAATGGCCGAGGTGAGTTCTGCTGAAGCCGATGTTATGGCGACACGAGAATCGGTCAAATCTCAGCAGGCAGAGTTCGCGGCAACACAGGCCGATGTGCTTTCTGGGGAGCAGAAGATACAGGCGGCCAAAGCCGCTCTAGAATCGTCGAAGGCAAATCTATCTGCAGCATATTCTGCTAAGAATGCGAGTGTGGCAAACGTGTCTGCCGCGAAAGCTACGGTTGGTTCCAATCAGGCAAATTATCGAAAATTCTCCGCTCTCCAGGCTTTTGAGCACGTGGTTGCGCCCTTCAGTGGAGTCATTACCGCGAGAAATGTGGATGTTGGCGATCTCGTCAACAACTCCGGCAGTGGTTCCGGTGCTTCCGACCCTGGCAATACTGTGACCAAGAAGGGGCTCTTTGGACTCGCTAGGACGGACACACTTCTTGCCCAGGCAAACGTTCCCGAAGACTCGGTCACTTCGATTCGAGAAGGTCAGGATGCCCAAGTGGTCACCCGAGAGTTTCCAGGCAGGGTTTTCCTCGGGAAGGTATTTCACGTGAGCGGCGCCCTGGATGCATCGTCCAGGACACTCCTTGTTGAGGTTAAGATCCCGAATGAATCCGGGAGTTTGAAGCCTGGTATGTTTGCGCAGATAAAGTTCTTGGGGACTTCGGGAGCCGGTGCGATTCGTATCCCTGCAGTCGCTCTCATCTTCGACTCTAAAGGGACTCGGGTCGGAGTGGTGAAGCCTGATGGCACTCTCCATTACGCCACGGTGAAAGTTGGCAGAGATTTCGGAGGCGAGGTTGAGATCCTGGAGGGCCTCACGGGAAAGGAGATCTTGGCCACCAACTTAGACGAATCCCTCCAAGAGGGAGACAAGGTAAAGCCAGTTGCGAGCGACAAGAAATGAGAAAGACTGCTCTGCTCGTTCTTACTGGCGTCTCATCGCTAATGATCGTCGGCGTCTCTGTAGCTCAAAAGCTCCCACGCGATGGAGGAGCTTTGCGATCCGCAAACAAATCCCCTCGATTGGAGGATCTTGGAAAGTACCTTCAAGGAAAAACGCTGACTCTGGATCAAGCTATTCGAATCAGCCTAGTAACGAACCATTCCTTGGCCCTCTCGGAGGCGAATCTACTCGTAGCCCAAGGAAAGACATCGGAAGCATTCACTGTCATGAATCCCACACTGGGATCTGCTTTGGATTTCATTCGCATCAATGACTCTGTCGAGAACAAGACTCTCATCTCGGACAATCCGCAGAACTTCAATAAACCTATTGGAGCAGAGATCGTGAATCAAAATGTCCAACAGAAACTCGTCGGCGTTACGGCCCAACTTCCAATTGACATCAGCGGCAACATTCGGACAGCGACACAGCAGGCCAAGCTTCAGGAACAGGCGTATCGACTTGATGTGGATCGAACTCGCAACCAGATTGTGAGCGAGGTGAAAGGTGCATTCTTCGATGTGCTTCGTGC
This sequence comes from uncultured Armatimonadota bacterium, assembly GCA_903927025.1. Taxonomy (GTDB): domain Bacteria; phylum Armatimonadota; class Fimbriimonadia; order Fimbriimonadales; family Fimbriimonadaceae; genus Fimbriimonas. The sequence continues at coordinate 71,274 of CAIYLG010000015.1, read as the reverse complement.
GCAGGCACTCGTCAGGGTGGCAAAGGAAGACCTAAAAGATACTCAGGACAGACTAAAGGACGCTCAAAGTAAATTCGATGCAAGAGTGGTCACCAAGTTTGACGTGCTGCGTGGTCAGACGGATGTTGCAGCTGCTCAACAGAATGTCATTGTTGCGAAAAATCGATTCCAAACAAACCTTGGTGTACTCAACCTTGTCATAGGCATCCAGGTGACGACTCCGTTAGCAGTTACCGATGAAGGGGCAGTCATCCAACCCGGCCCTAAAGCTAACGCTCCCCAATCCATGGGAAATCTGGGTGCAGAATTTGACGAAGACTTAAAGGAAGCACTTTCCCAACGTCCAGAAATCAAAGAAGCGGCTACGAGCATTGAAGCCGCTAAGAAGGGAGTGACACTGGCAAGAAGGTCTGAGCTACCTGGGCTCAACCTGTCTTGGTCGTACCTGTACGCTCCTAATGCAGGAGGCACAACCCCGCTAGTGCACACTTGGGCTGCCCAGGCGCTATTTTCTGTACCCATCTTTGACGGTGGATTGGCGCGAGCTAGAAGGAGAGAAGCCCTCGGTACATTGGAAGGGGCGCAGACGGTTCAACGTCAAGCGATCGATCAGGTGACCCTTGAGGTCGAACAGGCCTACCTTTCGGTCGAGGAAGCAAGGGAGCGAATCGAAGTGGCAAGTGCTTCTCTGACAGAGGCTAGAGAAGCATTTAAGCTTGCTCAGGTGAGATACCTAGCCGGTGTTTCTGCTCGGGCTGGAATCTCGCCGCTTCTTGAACTCAGTGACGCTCAAACCGCGTTGACTTTGGCAGAAAGCAATCAAGTCAATGCTCTCTATGATTTCAATTCAGCCAACGCTCGGCTCGACCGAGCTATGGGTAGATATGCATTAAAGATTGGCTGACCCTTGGATCGCCATCTGGCCCTGGCGGGACGCCAGTTCGGCGAAAGAAACATTGTCAAACACCGATGACATCGAGTCCCGCACTTGCTTGAATGTCCGCCGAAGTGGGCATGAGTCGGGCTCGGGGCAACCACACTCCGCAAACTGAGTCACGCTTACGCAGCTTATTGGGGCGATCGGCCCATCCATAAGACGAATGACTTCACCAAGAGTGATTTCTTTTGCGCGCCTTGCCAGAAAGTATCCGCCCATGGGGCCACGTCGAGTTTCGACTAAATGTGCGCTCTTCAGATCTCCAAGAATCTGCTGGAGGAAATCAATTGGGATTAATTGCCGTGCCGCGATATCGGTGCTTTGAATAGGCCCCTGATCTTCCCTTACGCTTAGGTCCAGAATAGCGCGTACCGCGTACCTTGCACGACTTGAAAGCATCGAGTTACTCCTTTGACTCTTGTTTGCCAAATTCTTCCAGTAGTTCCGGCTTCATCTCTTTCCGAAAAACAGCCAGCATGCGACGACGACGAGAAAGATCGCGAATCCTTTTCGCATGGTTGCCTCATTGAGGCTAAGAGCCAGGTGGGAGCCACCCAGTGCGCCAAATAGAAATCCAACGGCGATGAGCGCGCCAACTTTGAGGTCTGACTGTCCGCGTTTGTGATACTCAATTAATGCGAGAATACCAACCGGAGCAAGCAGAGCAACTAAGGAAGTGCCCTGAGCTTTTTGTTGGGAGAAACCGAAGATTATAACAAGAAGGGGGACGATTAGTATCCCACCACCGATCCCAAATAGTCCTCCAAGCACTCCCGCAAGACCGCCGATTGCAAGCGCGAATATTTCATCCTTCACGTTAATAAGATTATAGAAGCTTGTGGGTAAAGAACATTATGGAATCGTGGCCTACGTTCGATTATCTATATGAAGTACAAGGAAACTAGCGGATTACAAATTTGATTTATATGGGTTAGTTAATCGACTAATATTTGAGATGGCACCAGCTTGAAACGAAGGTTGTAGGTGTGATATCCGCCGATAGGGCCCCTGATTGAAGTTCGCCGAAGAATTCGGATTGAGTATCTTAGATGAGGCGCTCCGTGAGAGCGTTTGCTCCGCCACAGCTCCAGGACTCAGAATGATCGACACGAGTGACCAGCCACATCGACGTTATAACCCTCTTTTGGACGAATGGGTCCTCGTATCTCCCCATCGGACCAAACGTCCCTGGCTTGGTCAGAAGGATGAACCATCGAAGGAACTGAAGCCCCCCCACGATCCGACGTGCTATCTGTGCCCTGGTAATGTGCGGGCGACAGGCGATGTGAATCCCGAATACGCGGGCACATTTGCCTTTGAGAATGATTTTGCCGCCCTCCTTATGAAAAGTGAGGAGGCGACGTCTTACAACAACGGACTTCTGCATTCCTCTCCAGTGGGTGGTGAGTGTCGCGTGCTTTGCTTCTCTCCCCGCCACGATCTCACGCTTGGGGATATGTCCATCCCCGACATCCGCGGAGTTGTCGACATGTGGGCAGAGCAGATTCTAGATGTCGGGTCCAGGCTGAAATGGGTGCAGATCTTCGAGAATAAGGGAGCGGCGATGGGGGCATCCAATCCGCATCCTCACGGCCAGGTTTGGGCGTGTGACTATCTGCCAACTCTCATTGCTCGTGAGGGAGAGTGCCAGAGGAAGTATGCGGATTCCACCGGGCGGCCGATGCTGCTAGACCTGGTGGATCAGGAGCTGGCCGCCGAAGACAGGATCGTGGTGGACAGCCGTCATTGGCTGCTTATCGTGCCGTACTGGGCAACGTGGCCGTTTGAAACGATGCTCCTGCCCAAGCGGGCAGTCCGGAGAATGCCTGAACTGACCTCTGAGGAGCGCGATGACCTCGCCTACGTCCTCAAGACTGGCATTCAAGCCTATGATCGGCTGTTTGATACCAGTTTCCCCTACTCGATGGGCTGGCATGGCGCTCCGACCGATGGAAGGGACCATCCTGAGTGGCAACTCCACGCTCACTTCTATCCGCCTCTCCTCAGGTCAGCGTCGGTTCGGAAGTTTATGGTCGGTTTTGAATTGCTCGCCGAAGCACAGAGAGATCTCACGGCAGAAGGGGCGGCAAAGCGTCTGCGAGACTGCGTCCAGGAGCCGGTTTAAGTGCCTGCCTACTCGTGGTACCGTAAAAGCCTGACGCGAAATGTGTCACCCATGCAGGAATAATAATCCCGTTACGTGAAGAGCACTTGGATGTGTTTTGCGGCCGCTCGGTTAACCCCGGGTGGCCGTTTTTCTTTGCGTTTAACGACCGCTGACGCCTTCAGAACCGGTGCGCCCGTGGAAGCTCTCTCCTGCGTGCGGCATCATCATGTCTTCGACTGCAGGCCCAGTGCTTCCACCGTCGAATCGAACGTCATCGCCACCCAGTGGATACTCTTTGCGAAGCGGATGACCGACCCAGTCATCGGGGAGAAGGAAACGGCCAACCTGTTCGTTTCCGGCGAAAATGACGCCGAAGAGGTCGTTGATTTCTCGTTCCGGATACTCTGCGCCCAGATACAGGTGCTTCAACGTCGGGACGGTTTCCCCGTCATCGACGCCAACCTTCAAGAAGATTCTGGAATGGTGCTTGAGAGAGCGAAGGTTGTAGACCACCTCAAAACGACCTTCAAGGTCTCGCTCGTGGTCCCACCGGCTGTAGTCCACCCCAACGCACTCGCAGAAGTAGCTGTACTCCAAGTCGGAATCGGTCTTCAGAAGTGTGGCGACGCCTACTAGCGAATCCTTAGTGATGCACAGATAAGTCTCCCCGCGGTACTCCTTGACCTTAAGCAATCCCTCAGGAAAGGCTTCTCGAACTTTTGTGATCTCAAGCAATTCAGAAACCGTTGGCTCGGCAGGTGCTTCGACTGGAACCTCGCTCATTGTGCGCTCCCGGCGAAGATGGCATCAATGCGATCTGGTTCGGCAGGAAGGCCCAACTTTTCAGGGGCAAGGGAAGTCGTTTCATCCCAGTCCATCGCTCCAACTCGGACGGCGTACACATAGCCGAGGACCCAAGTTGCCATATAGGCAAGGAACTCGAAGAAGCTGAACACCATAAACTCGGTGTCTGCGTTTTTGAACACCGTCATCCAGCTCCAAAGGAACACAACTTCGATATCGAAGAGGATGAAGATGATAGCAACTAGATAGAACTTGATCGGGAATCGCTCGTGAGCGTCTCCAATCGGTTCGACACCGCACTCATAGGGCGACGCCTTATAGGGCGTGAATTTCTTTGGCCCAAGAAACCAGCTGAGGGTGACGAGGGCTCCGCAAAGAAATGCGGCAAAGCCCATCAGCACGAGAATCCCCAAGTACTCCTGCATTGCGGATGAAGGTTACCCCGGCGGGAACTGGAAAGTTCCCAGCCGAGGAGCCGACTTGCCTCAAATAGCTACCGTGGATCGCTTAAACGGCGGCTGGAGTTTTGAACGTGCGCCCAACTGCGCCAGCGATGGCCTCAAGTTCAGGCATCAGGTTTTCGAAGGCATCGATGGTGATGCTCTGCGCGCCGTCTTTGATCGCATGATCCGGATTTGGATGGACCTCGATGATTAAGCCATCGGCCCCAACTGCCACAGAGGCCTTGCTCATCGGAGCGATGAGATCTCGGCGCCCCGTGCCCTGTGAGGGGTCGACGATCACTGGCAAATGGGTGAGGGACGAGAGTGCCGCCACTGCTGATAGATCCAGCGTGTTTCGGGTGTACGGCTCGAACGTCCGAATCCCGCGCTCGCACAGCATGATCTTTTCGTTGCCGCCTGCAGCAATGTACTCGGCGGCGAGGAGCCATTCCTCAATCTTTGCGGTCATCCCCCGCTTGAGCATGACTGGAGTTCGGCTCTGACCAACCTCTCGCAAGAGGTCATAGTTCTGCATGTTGCGAGTACCGATCTGAAGGATGTCCGCGTATTCTGCGACTTCCTCAACTTTCCGGACGTGCATGACCTCTGTGATCACTTTGAGCCCGTATCGCCTTCCAGCTTCCTTAAGAAGCTTTAGTCCCTCAAGCCCCATTCCCTGGAAGGAATAGGGTGAGGTGCAGGGCTTATAGGCTCCTCCCCGGAGGATTTTCGCCCCAGCTTTCGCGACGCGCTCCGCCGTCAGAAAGAGCTGGTCTTCGGATTCGACCGTACACGGTCCCGCCATCATCACGATCTCATCGCCACCGATAAGGACCCCGCCGATATCAAGCACTGACTTCTTGCCTCGATATTCCTTTGCCACAAACTTGTAGGGCTTCGTGATCAGGATCACGTCTTCCACTCCGTCGTAGCCGCGCAGCTGATCGACAGCGTCGACCTTCTCATGCTCTTTGCCGCCTACCGCGCCAATGACCGTCTTCTCAACGCCGAAAATAGGATTGACGACGTAACCGAGTTCTTCAAGACGTTGACTCACATCGTGTACCTGTTGCTCTCCGCAACCACCTTTCATCACGATAATCATCGAGTCGCCACCGGTGCCATCACTTCTTCCAGGGCTGCTGCAAATAGTTCCATTTCTTCCTCTGTTCCGACGCTCACTCTCAAGCACGTCGGATTTCCAAGCACGTCGCCCGGTCGGGTGATCACACCACGCTCCAACAGGGCTTGAAATACGGGTCTGGCCGGCCTGCCAAGGTCGGCATAGATGAAGTTCGCAAAGCTTTCGCACGGCTTTGCGCCAACTTTCTCAAAGACGCCGGCGAGGAACTCGAGTCCTCGCCGGTTGTTCTCCACCGTCTTCTTCACATGCTCGTCGTCGGACAGAGCGGCGATGCCAGCAAGCTGGGCCAATCCATTCACGTTGAACGGCTCGCGCACACGGTTGATGGCATCGATAATTGCTTCCGGGCCAAATCCGTAGCCTAAGCGAATCCCGGCAAGACCATACGCCTTGCTGAACGTGCGGAGGCCAATAACGGGCGCCCCCGCAAGCATGTACTCTCTCGCATCAGGGAAGTCCTCTTGCCCCTCGGCGAATTCGTAGTAGGCCTCATCCAGCACCACGACGACTTGCTCGGGAAGATCCTTCAAGAGCTGGTCCACTTCGCTTTTGCGCACAATTGTTCCGGTTGGATTGTTTGGGTTCGCGATCCAAAGAAGCTTTGTCCGCTCCGTTGCCGCCTTCGCCATAGCCGGGAGGTCATGCCGATAATTGGAGTCAAGAGGGACCTTGATCAGCTTCGAGGGGCCTATTTGGGCGGCAGGATCATATCGAGAAAACGAGGGGTCTCCCATGATCATCTCATCCTCCTCGGAACCCAAAAGAATGAGGCCGATCATGTGAATGAGTTCGTCACTTCCGTTTCCAACCATGAGGCTGGAAGCCGGAATTCCAAGGTGAGCGGAAAGTGCCTGCTTAAGGTCATAGGCAGCGCCGTCCGGGTAGATGTGCATCTTCTCCGCGGCCAACTTAACGGCTGCAACTGCCTTTGGGGATGGACCGAACGGGTTTTCGTTGCTGGCCAGTTTGACGACTCGGTCTAGTCCAAGTTCTCGCTTAACTTCGTCAATGGGCTTTCCCGGCGAGTAAGGCTGCATGCTCAGGACATTGCGACGGATCGGAATCATGCCCTCTATTATGGCGACCCGGGCCCTGCCCGGGCAGGCGGGAACCTGGGATGCCTGAACCTTATCCGCACCTTCAACTAGGCAGCAGCCGGTATGCTTTCGCCTGCAATGAGCAGCTTCTCGTGGATGGCGGATCCTAAATCCTGGGTTGCTCTGCTGACCCTAACGTTTCTCCAAACGGTACTTGGGGTCGACAACATTGTCTTGCTGACCATTCTATCTGGCCAGCTCAAGCACGAAGATCAGGCTAGGGCTAGAAAGCTTGGCCTAATCGTCGCGATGATATCGCGCCTGATTCTGCTGTGCACGCTCCTTTGGATTGCGAGCCTTCTGGAGCATCCCCTTTTTCAGTTTGCTAAGGTCTCGATTTCAGGCAAGGACCTGATCCTAATCATTGGCGGCCTCTTTCTCATCACGAAAGCGACCACGGAGATCCATCACAAAATGGAGGGAGACGAACACAGAAAGTCTCTCTACGCCTCACCCACGCTGAATGCGGTTCTGATGCAGATCTTTGTGCTGGACATCGTGTTCTCACTAGATTCAGTGATCACCGCGGTTGGGATGGTCAAACTGGTGCCTATCCAGATCATCTCCGTCGTGCTTGCCTCAATGGCGATGCTCGCAGGAATCAATGTTCTCGCAAAATTTGTGGACAAGCATCCGACGGTGAAGATGCTGGCGCTCTCCTTCCTGGTTCTCATCGGTGTCAACCTGATGGCAGAGGGTTTTGGATTTGACATTCCAAAGGGGTACACCTACTTCGCGATGGCGTGGTCGGTGCTCGTCGAGATGCTCAATCTGCGCTTCTTCAAGAAGCGTCATCTGAAGATAGTGCCTTCGACTACTGCTGTCCCGTCCAATCCGGCTCAGCCACTTCCTGCCACCGAGCCAAAATCGCATTCATTTCCGAAGGAGAAAGGGGGCCGAGATCCGCAAAAGAAGCGTTCTCAGCCCAGCGCGAAGGGTTCTTCGTCCCGACGATCGCGACACTGACGGCAACCTGGCTCAGTGTAAAGCGCAGAGCAATCGAGACGGCATCCTGGGTCGAGAGGAACGGATATTTCAACACGTTGAGGCGCTCCCAATAAGTTTGGTAGTAGCTGTTTTTGGGAGGCTCTCCTCCACTTCGCCATGAAACATTTGCTACCGGGCGCTTCGCGATAACGCCCATTCCCGCCGAGAGAGCCTTTGGAAGGGTTAGGTGAAGGCATTCCTGGTCGGCGATATTTACGGAAGTCTGGAGGCTATCAAATGCGCCACACTCAACCGCGTAGAGTGCCGCCCTGTGGTCTCCGCTGTAGCCGATATGCTTCGTTTTGCCAGCGGCCCTAGCCCGCTGAAGGACATCTATCGCGTCCCCCTGCTTCAATAGGTCCTCTGAACAGGAATGTAGCTGGACGAGGTCCACGCAGTCAGTTCTGAGCTTCTTAAGGCTCCGGTCAATGCTCAGTTCAAGCATCTTAGGGTCCCAATCAGGCAGATCTAGACCCGAACTGTGCCCGCACTTCGTGAACAGATAGAAGTCATTCCTTCTTCCTGCTACCGCCGCACCAATTTTGTCCTCGCTGTCTGCATAGCATTCCGCGGTATCAATAACGTTCAGTCCAGCGTCCAGCGCAGCATTGAGGAGTTTGTCGACGTCACCTTGGGGCGCCCCTTCAAATCCAATTTCTGCGCCCCCAAAGCCAAGCGCGCTAACCTTCATTCCGGTGTTCCCAAACGAGCGTCTTTCCATCTGAAGCCGATGTTACCTACTGGGGGAAATTGGGACTAACCTGATATTTTGGCGAATTTGTCGTAGAAGGAGCAGGTATTTACCGAGGGAGGTTTCGACCCATGAAAGCACTTCACACCGCACTTACCGTGTCTCTCGTCTCTGCTCTAGCCGGATTCTCGGCCGCGCAAAGTGGCAGAAACGTCGCCGTCTATCCTTGGATTTTCACAAGCGGAAACGTCACCTCAAAGTCATTCGCGGTTTCAACCATTACCCGCATTGCCGAGAACCAGGGACTTCGAGTGATTGCTCAAGACACCGCAGTCGGCGTATGGGACTCACTCCGTCCACACGTTTCGCTTCGACATGGATTGCCAGGTGATCGTGAGTTGGCAAGATATGCTGATGCCGTCCACGCTGGAACCATCATCTTTGGAAAGGTGAACTGGCATACCCGCAGCATCTGGGTAGGAACCGGTCCCAAAACGATTTCCAGCGCAACTGTAGACCTGTTTGTTTACAGTGCACAGCAGGGCAGGGTTGTCTACCGCAACCTCGGAAGTGAAGGTAGAAGCGACGAAAAGGAATCCGCTCTTAAGGATGTCGCCGCGGTCCTGATTACTCCGATCGTGCCGATGGTTAGCGGAGGTCCAGCGACTCCTCGCGAGCAAAGAGCCGTTCAGATCGCGATTGGAAAAGCCATGCGGCGCTGGGCTCGCCAGATATCACGCTGAACCTTGCATCGCGGCGAGCTTCTCGAGCCTCTCCGATTGCTCCTGCCAAGCGGAGAGGCTCCCTTCGAGTTCTTCTTGAAGTCGCTGGTGATCACGAGTGAGTGTGAATATGTCGGCAGTTGGCGATACGTTTGCCAGCTGGTCTTCAAGGACCTTGATTTCGGATTCTTTCACTGAAATCTCAGTCTCAATCTCGGCCACGAGTTTTGTGACTCTGCCGATCTCTTTGCTGAGTTCGCGGGGAGTCATTTGAGGTTCTTCCGGCTTCTCTGAACCTAAGAGCTTGGGAATCAGCGGTGCCGCTTCGACGGGCTTGGCGGTTCTGGTGTTGGCTTTGGATCCGCGTGCACGGTACTCGCTGTAGGAACCGTGATAGACAATCGGACCTGCTTTGCGCACGTCTAGGGTTTGTTGAGTGATCTGCGACAGTAGCCAGCGGTCGTGTGATACGAGGATCAGAGTGCCCTTGTAATCCTTGAGAACCTCAGCAAGGGCTTCCCGCGAGTCCATGTCAAGGTGGTTGGTGGGCTCGTCGAGAATCAGAAGGTTAGGCTGCAGCTGCGTCAGTCTCGCCAAAGACAGCTTGTTTTTTTCTCCGCCGCTCAGCGTTCTTACCGGCCGGTAGACATCATCTCCAGAGATGAGAAAGCGTGCCAAGAGGTTGCGGGCCTCTGGAGGCTTCATGTCCATCTCCCACACCATCACGTCCAGGGGAGACATTTCTGGGTCGATATCGCTGTTGTCCTGCGTGAAGTAGCCGGCGACAATGTTGGAGCCTAGGCGAGTTTTGCCAGATAGGGGCTCCAACTCACCCATCAGAACTTTGACAAGGGTCGACTTTCCAGCACCATTTTCACCAATGACACCCCATCTTTCCCCATATCGAGCGACCCAGTTCAAATCGGTGAAAAGGGTTGTCTTACCCTCCTCAGCTGAATTGAATCCAACCGAGAGCTTTTCGGTTTCTAGGGCGAGGTCACCGCTTCTCTTTGCTTCGCCAAAGCCAGCCTTCATTCCTTTTTCGTTCTTCGGCGCTTCAACCTTGGATTCGAGCAATCGGTTCATCAGCTTGAGGCGTCCCCGCGCCTGAGCGGTGCGCTGCGAGTTCATAAACCGGCGGACGTACTCGTCCATCTTTGCCAGTTCGATATCTTGCCTTCTGGCTACTTCTGCCTGACGGTCCTCTTCCTCGGCCTTGAGCTGAAGGTATTTCGGGAAGGGTCCAGGATAGGATTTCACGGTTTTGTCCCTCATCAGGATCACCCTTTCAGCCGTGTTGTCTAGGAAGGCGCGGTCATGCGAAACGAGAAGGACGGCTCCGTGATAACCCTTCAGCCATCCCTCAAGCCACTCCGTGGCCTGCAGGTCTAGGTGGTTTGTGGGCTCGTCGAGGATGAGAAGATCAGGCTCCTCCAGAAGGAGCCGAGCAATTGCCAACCGAGTCTTTTCGCCTCCGCTCAGTTTAGACGTCGGCTTGTCGAACTCATCTTCGGTGAAGCCCATTCGCTGCAGAACCACTTTGATATCGCGCTCAGCGGAATAGCCTTCTGCCTCCAAGAAGTGTTCGTGGAGCAGGGAGTATTCCTCCAAGTCTTCATCACTTGGATTTCCCAGTTCCAACCGTGCTTCAATCTCTTCGAGTCGGGCGCGAAGAACCAATTGATTCTTGACTGCCTCCTCCGCTTCTTCGAGAACGCTGCGGCCGAACGTCACGGGCGCTTCCTGTCTCAGGTAGCCGATCTTTGCTCCCTTGGCAACGTGAACGGTTCCGGAATCTGGCTCTTCTTGGCCGGTTATGATCTTTAGAAGCGTGGTTTTCCCGGTTCCGTTTCTTCCAACAAGGGCGACCTTCTCTCTGGCCTCAAGCCGGAATGTGACTCCCGTGAGGATCTGATCGACCCCATAGGTTTTCGAGACATTGGAAACAGATAGGAGCACCTGACAATTATGAAAGAACGACCCACCTCGCAAACGCGAAGTGAGTCGTTCCAATCAGGTGATTCGCTTTTATCAAGCGTCTATTGTTAGGCTATTTGCCGATTGCGAAGACGCTTGCATCGAATACGTTTGGATTGCGCTTGATCGACTGGATCGCTTCATCGCTCGGCTGCTTGTCAACAGTAATTTGGGCGATGGCGGCCTTGGCTCCGCCAAGAACGATGTTTTCCATCTCTTGCACGCTCGCGCCTTCGTCCTTAAGCACACCAAGGATGTGGGCAAGAACGCCAACCTTGTCCAAATGTCGAACCACGATCAGGTGAGTGGCCAACTCCGCCTTGCTGATGTTGACAACGTTTGGCACAGTCCCGGTGAGTTTGTACTCGCGGACGATGCGAACAGTCTCCGCCGCGATCGCCTCTTGCGCCTGATCGGTGCTAGCCCCAATGTGGTGCGTGCAGTAGACGTTCTCTTTGGATGTCAGGATGCCGTTGTAGGATCCTTCCGCGGAGGTTGGCTCACCTTCGAATACGTCCAGGCCTGCGATGATTCCCTTGGACTCGACTCCGTCCAGCAGGGCGGCTTGATCGACGACTTCAGACCGGCTTGTATTCACGAAGATGGCGCCCGTCTTCATCTCCTTAATGAACGCTTCTCCAATGAGGCCCTTTGTGTCCGGGGTCAAAGAGACGTGGACCGAGACGATATCCGACATGCGGGCGAGATCCTCGGGCGTGCTTGCGCGGCCGATTCCGAGGGCCGCCGCAATATCTGGCGTCATCCACCGAGAATAGGCAATCACATTCATGCCGAAAGCTCGTGCCCGCGGGATCATTTCCTGCGAGATTTTGCCCATTCCGATGAGCCCGAGCGTTCTGCCGTACAAACCCTTTGCAACACTGAATTTCTTCTTGTTCCACTTACCAGCCCGCAATTCCCCAACGTTATCGGGAATGTGGCGATCGCAGGCGATGATGAGTCCAAAAGCAAGTTCAGCAACCGCCTGCGAATTCTTCCCCGGGCAGTTGGTGACAAGAATTCCGCGCTGGCTTGCAGCTGCCACGTCGATCGTGTTGTAGCCAGCACCCGCACGGATGATGACGCTCAGCCGCGATCCGCTGATCATGGACTCGGTGACCTTGGTTGATCGAACGACAAGAAGGTCTGCCTCGCACTCGGTCAGACGAGCCGCGAGCGTTTCATCCTTCAGCTCTGGTTCGTAAAGCACTTCCGCGCCAATGGCCTTGAGCCCATCCAAACCACTCTTTTCGAATTTATCCGCAACCAGAATCTTCATGTCTTTACGGAAGTGTACCGACCTATTGGGCTATCCGATGTGGAAGAGGCCAGGCTGCGGAGGGGTGCGCTCGAGCGCCTGCCCTAGTTGCTCTGGATGCTCAATTCCTGTGCCTCCGAGGGAGATCAGGGCTCGGTTTCCTGGGGAGCCATCGTCTCTAACGATCAGTTGGCATAGTCGTCTTCGGTTTGCCTCAGCCGCTCCAATCCAGGTTCCGCCCTCCTTGAATCGCGCGTGAACCACCACTGTCTGTTCAGAAGCCGCGTAAATGAGTGTATTGCGTTCCATCGCATTTGCTCGGGTGAACTCTTCGTGAGGTGGGCAGACCGCGAGACCACATCGATCCTGAGTTCGATACAGGTCTATGCCATGGGGGAGGATCTCAACAACAACACCGCCTGCAGTCAGTCCTCCCTGTGCCCCAGCTTGGTCGCAACCTATGGCACCTCCCGAAACGACTCCAAATCCAAGTTCAACCGCTTCGGACCCAATTGCTGCGGCAAAGCGCCGCGTTGCATCATCAACTTGACGGCTTCCAACAATTCCGATGTATCGGGTTTTGGAAACAGAACCTGAAATCCATAGGGCGGGTGGGGCTCCGTCAGCGAGTCTCTCCAGCCACCGAATTGGATAACCGTCATCGACTGATGTTAGAACTCTGCCGGACGTGACTTCAGCCGAAGCAGCCTCGATAAGCACCGGCGTATCAAGGGCGACTGCCTCCTCCCAAAGTCCGTGCTTCCGCAACAGTTCCGCAGCGCCAGCCAAACCAGTGTCGTGTTGTCGCAGCACCGAAACGACTTTTGGCCACCTCCTCCTCACCAATGGGGCGGGGCGAGGAAGACCCCGCAGGTAAAGAGCCGCGAGACATGTGGAAAGGTCCTCGATCATCTCATACTTCTTGCGCCGCGATGGGCCCCACGAGGAGGTTGGCCACTCAGTGCCGTGTAAACTGTCCGCTCTCACCAAATCCGTTTACCAATGCTCAAGCACACCGACCTCACCCGAAATCGTATCCAATCTTTTCTCCAGACGGAACTCAAGCCGAGAATTTACGGCGAAAGGTCTGCCCTGAAGATTGAAATCAACACCAATCCGTGTGAGAACCAACACGAGGCCATGAAAGGACCTTGGGTAGAGGTTACAAAGGGTTATCAGTATGGTCCAGCGTACACAACCTTTTGGTTCCGTCTGAGTGGAACGATTCCGACTTCCTTTGGTGGACACCATGTTTCGGTGGTTGCCGAGGTCGGTGGCGAGCGAACCGTTTGGAAGGACAACTCCCCCTGGTGTGGCGTGGACGTCGAGCACAGCGATTTTGGATGGCTTGAGGGCGCGGCATTCTCAAGTGGAAGCACTCCTCCCGTCGGAGGTGAAGACGTCGAATTCTATATCCAGGCATACACCCGGAATGCGCAAACATCGGTGCACGGCCGAGAGCTTCCTCGATCTGCAGTCACTGAAACGGTCGAGCGAGCCGAACTCGTAACCGTCGACCACGAGACGAAGGATCTCTTTTACGACGTCGACTTCTCCCTGAATCTGCTGCAGACAATCGATCAGGGTGATCCCGCTTATGCAACGATTCTTCGGGCTCTCAACGATGTTGCCAACACTTACTCTCCTACCAATAGAGAGACCTTAGCGCGTTGCCGAAAGATCTTGAAGGACGCGTTGGGATCGCTGAACGGCGAGTTCAAGCATACAATCGTTCCAGTCGGACACGCCCATCTCGACACTGCGTGGCTCTGGCCGCTTCACATCACCAGGAAGAAGATGGCTCACACGACCTCAACCCAGCTTGGGTTGATTGAGCGATATCCCGAATACATCTTCTGCCATAGCCAGGCTAGCCAGTATGAGTGGCTGGAGCAGGACTACCCGGTTCTATTCGAGCGAGTGAAGGCAACGGTTAAAAAGGGCCAGTGGGAGCCTGTCGGCTCCATGTGGGTCGAGGCAGACTGCAATCTAACTGGGGCTGAGTCGCTTATCCGACAGTTCCTCTATGGTCGAAGATATTTCCGGGACAAGCTGGGCTACAACACTCAAGATATGTGGCTGCCGGACGTTTTTGGCTACGCGGCAGCACTTCCCCAGATCCTGGCGAAGTTCAACATCAAATACTTCCTCACCCAGAAAATCTCGTGGAATCAATTCAATAAGTTTCCGCACCATACCTTTTGGTGGCAGGGAATTGATGGCACTCGGGTTTGGTCGCACTTTCCTCCGGCAGACACTTACAACGCATCCTGTGAGCCTAAAGAAGTTGTCTACTCAGTAAAGAATTACAAGGACCAGGCCCGGCTGGATCAGTCCATGTACGTTTTTGGCTTCGGTGATGGCGGCGGCGGACCAACCGAACGGCACTTGGAATTCCTGCGTCGGGGTCGAATGGCTCCGAACTACCCGGATGTTGCCAGCGGAAAGAAGGCGATTGAATTCTTCCGAGAGTCAAAGGCGCGTTCGCGCGATTTGATGACCTGGGTCGGAGAGCTCTATCTTGAGCTTCACCGAGGTACTTACACCAGCCAGGCCGCCAATAAGAAAGGAAACCGCGTCAGTGAGTTTCTGCTTCGAGATGCAGAGATTCTTTCATGCTTCCGCCCTGGATTCCCAGCAAGCTACCCGGCTGAGGAATTGGAGGCCGCATGGAAGCTAGTGCTGCTGAACCAGTTCCACGATATCATCCCAGGCTCATCGGTTCACGAAGTCTATGAGGACAGCGCAGTGGACTACGCCAAGATCGAACAGGTTGGCACTTCCATCGTGAATTCGGCCCTGGCAGAAATTGGAGCCGCTTTCGATACCAGCAAGATGTCCAAGCCGGTTGCGCTCTTCCACAACGCAACGATGACAACTCAGGGAATCATTCCCTGGACAGAAGAGTCAGTTCCAAACTCTCTTGTCACGGCTGAGGAGAACCTTCCTGTCCAGCTGGTCCAAGAATTTGGAGAGCGAAAGCTGATCCTTCCAATTCCAGAGGGTGCCCTCGGGACAGTCGTGGTAGGAGATCTGTGCGACGCTCCTTCGACTGCAAAGTATCGTCTCAAGAGCAGCAACAGGAGAATCGAGAACGACCAGATTAGCGTTCGCTTCGACAATCACGGAAACATCACTTCTATCCAAAGCCTTGAGGATCAGACAGAGTTTCTCGAAGCCGGAAAGCTCGGCAATCTGTTTCAGATTTTTGAGGACAAGCCAAATTTCTGGTCTGCCTGGGATATTGATGCATTCGCCCTGGAGACTGGCCAGGATCTCATTAAGAGTGAGAGCTTTGAAATAGTTGAGCGCGGCCCAGTTCGTGTTGCCGCAGAAGTAGTCAAGAGATTTGGCAACTCGACCATTCGTCAGAGAATCTCGTTGGGACCCACCCCCGGTATTCGATTTGACACCGAGATCGACTGGCATGAGGAGGACAAGCTCCTCAAGGTGGCTTTCCCGGTTCAAGTCCACTCCAGTCGAGCGACGTACGAAATCCAGTTCGGCAACGTTGAGAGGCCAACCCACGGAAACACTAGCTGGGATATGGCAGCGTTTGAAGTCTGCGCCCAGAAGTGGGTCGACCTTAGTGAAGGAGATCAGGGTGTTGCTCTGATCAATGACTGCAAGTACGGTCACGATATTCGTGGCAATGTGATGAGGCTGACCTTGTTGCGCTCACCCAAGGCACCCGATCCTGAATGCGATATGGGCCTTCATCGATTTAGCTACTGCCTGATGCCGCACTATGGCCCCTACAACTACGCCGGCATCGTGGAAGCAGGATACGCGTTCAACGCCCCTCTAAGAGCAGTCCGGCTCGAGCCGTCTGCTGGTGCCGATGGTGAGCTGCCCACTCTGGTTGCCTGTGAGGACCGCAATATTGTCATAGAGACGGTCAAAAAGGCCGAGGATTCCAGCGACATTATCGTTCGCCTATATGAGTGCCACAACAGCCGAGGGCGTGCCGAACTCTCTTGCGCTCGAAAACCTTCTACTGCCATTCTGTGTGATCTAGAAGAGAACGAACTGGCAGAGCTCGAGGTCAGCGATGGCATTGTACGGTTTGAATTCAAGCCGTTTGAAATCATCACCATTAAACTCAAAGTCTAGTTTCGCTATAGTGGGGTGGAGAGGGGCGCGTTTTCTTCTCCACCGAAGGACTGATGAGGCAAGGATTGCAGCGAGCGAAGGGAGGAAATAGGCAGTCTCTGCCCTATCTCGTCTTTTTGCTGTCGATGGCGGCAACGCTTTGTGCCTGGGCGTGGGCGGGCTTGGTGGTTGGGAACAAAGACCAAGAGCGGTTCACCTACGCCACAGAGGAAGCAGAGCATGCGATCCGAGACCGAATTGGAGATCAGGTTGATCTGCTTCGTGCTACGGCCGCAACTTTCAATCTTCAGGGTCGCTGGACTCGCTCACAATTCCACAGCTACGTAAACAGCCTTCACCTTGGCACCTTCTTCAAGGGCTCCCAGGGGATTGGGTTCATTCAACGGATTCAGCCTTCAGAGGTCGACCAGGTAGAAAAGCGTCTGAAGTTGGAGGGTGAAGTTGACTTCGCTATTCATCCGCGCTCGACAAAAGAGCCGATGTACCCGGTCATCTACATCGAACCTCGAACGTCGCTGAATAATCCATCTGTAGGCTTTGACACTTATACAGATCCAATCCGGAGACTTGCTCTGCTGTCTGCCCGCGATTCTGGCCAGCCGACAGTTTCTGGACTTGTCTCCGTGCCATCTCAGTCAGGTTCACGCTCAGTCCGCGGATTCTTGATGTACTGTCCTGTTTATGCTGGAGGGGCAATTCCAGACACAGCAGCTGATCGGGCACAAAAACTAATCGGATTCATCTACACGCGATTTCGAGGCGGTGAGCTGTTTCGTGATGTCCTGGAGGGTGAGGCCCGTCGCGACCTTTCCATTGAGATCTTTGATGCAGAGTCCGGCAAGACTCCAGTCCGATTTTATCAGTCTGCGCGAACGGCGGGCGACACCCGGGCAAAGATTGTGTTCGATGGATACATACCGGTTCACGGTAGGCAGTGGCTGGTTCGATACCACTCGAGCCGGGCCTTTGAGCAGCAGTCCGCCTACTGGCTCGTGAGATGGATTCCGATCTCGGGGCTGCTGATCAGTGCCGTTCTCGCGGCAGTGAGCTTCAGCCAAGTTAAGGCTTATGATCAGCTGCATTCCAAAGCAAGGGAGTTGGAGAGAAGTGAATCCAATCAGCGGCTGCTTGCAACGATCGGTGCACAACTGGTCGATTTGGGCTCAGGGGAGGAAAACCTGCGAGCTGTTGCCCAACGAATTGCTGAGTCGTTTGGGGATTTCTGCGCCATCCTCTTCACCGTAAGCGGTCGATCGCTGATTGTGCGGTGTAAGTCGAATTCGAGTGATTCGCTCAATCCAGCAGGGGTATTTGAAGACAATGCAGTCGTGGGTTGGCTAACGATGCATCCTACTCCCGTCCGATTCGATCTCTCAAAGGGGCCAGATGCGCATCTCTACGAGATGCAGAATGCTGGTATCGGGACCCTTGCCGTATTGCCTATTCTTGATCGTCAATTGGCCATAGGCTCCTTAGTAGTCGGCCGGCAATCGAATGCTTTTAGTGATGATGATATGGCTATTCTTGTACAAATCAGTTCAAGGATAGGCGCCGCCATCACCAATGATCGGCTGGTGGATGAAAGGGAATCAGAACTTGAGGAGCGCCGTAAGGCTGAAGAACGAGCGAATCGTCTCAACGAAAATCTAGAGCAGATCGTTGAAGAGCGCACTACAGAATTAAGAGCAACCAACAAAGAGCTGGAGGCATTTTGTTACTCCGTATCGCACGATCTTCGGGCTCCCCTCAGGAGTGTTGACGGTTTCAGCAAGTCCCTCGTTGAAGACTACTACGACAAGCTGGATGACCAGGCTCGGGACTACCTCACCCGGTTGCGAAACGCCAGCCACCGTATGGATGAGCTGATAAGCGCACTGCTCAACCTGTCGCGCATCACAAGATTGGAAATCGTCCGCCAGCCAATCGATATGTCTTCACTCGCAAAGTTGGCCCTGGAAGACGTACTTGACGGGCAGGATCCAACGCACTTTCAAGCCATTATCCGCCCTGGGATGAAAGCTGATGCCGATCCCAAGCTGGTAAGGGTGCTTCTGGACAATTTACTGCGAAATGCCGTGAAATTTTCATCTCCGAAAGAGGTTGCGATTATCGAAATTGGAATTCACAAGAATGCATTCTTCGTGAAGGACAATGGAGTAGGTTTTAATCCTGCCTACTCAGACAAGCTCTTTGTAGCGTTTGAGCGCCTTCATTCCCATCACGAGTTTCCTGGCTCTGGCATTGGCCTGGCTACGGTGCAGAGGATCGTGCAGAGACACGGCGGCATCGTCTGGGCAGAGTCAACGGAGGGGCAAGGGGCCACTTTCTACTTTACGCTTCGGTAATCCGCGAAAGAAACTGATTCACATGCATAGGCGCCTGCGAGGTGCCACTGACTTAGCTGACTGCGTTCACGTTTGAGCGGATGTGCGCTTCTGAAAACATAGAGCACAACACCACCGATTGGTCATTGGCTTTCACCAGGCGCCTGAGAACATCCTCTCTTGACTCGCCTTCTTTTGCAGTCCGGAATGGCGAAAAGAGAATGGTTGGCTTGCCAACCGATTCGTCAGGCAACGGGGTTTCCGGCGAAGCAGCATCGAATTGGAGCAGATCGCACTTTGGGAGTATCCCTGCGTGGATTGGCCATTGCTCGCGCGTCAGCGCAAAGCCAAACCCAAGAATCTTACCGGCGTCTTTAAGCCGATGTGCACTCTCAAAAATTGCGTCAATCTCGCCGAGGGCCTGAGGAGGCTCATGGAGCAGGACGATGTCCAAGTAGTCCGTTCTGAGGCGCTTGAGAGATCGATGTACGCTCTTCTCAAGGGAATCAGCTGTGATCGGGACATGGTTGAGCATGGCCCGCGCAATCGCCTGGCCGCCCGAGCCGGCCGATGCGGGGCGGGAACCCTTTAGGAGTTTGAGAGTCGCTCGAGCAATTCCTTTGAGTGGCTTAAGGAGCTTTGCTTTGGCGTTGGCCTCGATTCCGTGTTTCGTTGCGATGACAACTCGTTGACGCTTTCCGCCAGTGAGGAAGTCCCCCAGGAATCCTTCGGCTTCCCCGTACCCATAAGATGGAGCGACGTCGAAGTGGGTGATCCCAGCTTCGTAGGCCACTTCAAGGCCGCGCAGTGAACGTGCTCGGTCTACAGAGCCAAGAATGGGCGCACAACCAAATCCTATTTGACTGGAATAGTGTCCTGGTACGAGTTCGATGGTTTTCATTTTTGGGTGGCAATCTGATGAGCGAGCCTGGCTCCAAAGGCCGCCAGTAAGAAGGTTGGATTTGCTTGTCCAGACGTCGGGAAACAAGAAGAGGAGCAGACGTAAACGTCGTCAGTGCCCCACACCTTAAGATCGTAGTCGACAACGCCTGCTTCGGCACTGGAACTGATTCGTGTCGTTCCGACCTGATGAACACCGTCTGATGACCCCTTTCTAACCTGTTCGGCGAGTTCCTCTTTTGGATACCAATAGACGAGCTCTCCGCATCCCAGCTTTTTGAGCCAGGCATCAAGCATTTCGTGGACTCTGAGCACAGACCTTACATCTTCATCCGTGTACCCGTACTGAATTTGAAGCCGCTTCCCGTCTTCGGAGAGCTTCATGTAGTTCCCCTCAATCGGCTGCTGTTCAGCGTGGAAATGAAGTGCGTATTCGTTCTTAGGGCTATACAGGAATACACCTGGAAGTTTTCGCTTGGGAAGATAGCGCTTCGAGAATATAAGGAATGGTTCGAAGAGTGACTTAGGGAAGCCACGCAGGATATTCATTAGATGGGCTGGAACGTTGCTGACTTTGCCCTTTGTGAGAGAGTTGCGAATAGGCGCAGGGGCCAGCTTCTTGCCGATCACGGGTGCAATCAGCATCAGATAGATCATAGACATGGTTCCACTGCGGTGCCGCGCATCGTAATAGAGGGGGTTGTCTGTCCAGATCGCGGTATTGAGCAACCCTTCGCGAATCAAAGCGTCGGTGGTAAGTTGGAAGCGCCTTCGGAAGTAGATGCCCTCAGCGTCTCTTGGCATCCCGAAATCCGTCAGCCTCGGATTTCCTGAAAAGCGGATTGAAGCGATTTTGCCGGAGATGTGCCCTTGGTAGAAGCGACCAAGCGCATAGGGTGTTTTTCCTCCCGGGAACAGATGAGATGACTGAAGCAAAATGCGAGTTGATTCCTGCGCTCCGGCGGCAACCACAACTCGCTTTCCACGGGATGTCAGCGCTTGGCCGTTGCTCCGATCCACGAGCTCAACGGTCCTAACGCCATCTGAAGATTCACCAATTCTGCTTGCCTGGATTCCGAAGACGACCCGAACGTTCGAGGCTTCCCTTAGAATCTCGTTGTACTTGGGACCCAAGCGAGTTGGAAGGCTCCAGCGCTCCACAGCAGAATCCAGCCAGTCTCCTTCTTGAAATCCTTCAGCGATTCGTCTGTTTCCCGACTCGGGTATTTCCTTTAGGTTGAAGGCAGGTTTTCCGCAGTCCAACAGCTCAGCCGCGGGGCCATAAAATCGCTTGACGTCTTCAAAGATAGAGAGATCCCAAGTACAGTTGTCCCCGATGATCGATCTAGGGATGAAGTCAATCTCATCATAGGAGACGCATCTGCCGCCCCACGTCGCCGAAGTTCCACCCAGTCCCTTGTTCGTGCAGTCGTAGGGGAGGTGATGGTTCTCAGGATTGAGGATATCGATCGACTCGTCCAAAGCATTGGTGCTTGGTTCGGATTCGAGGCCGAACTCGACCAATAGAATCTTTGATTGATGTAGCTTTTTGGTGTATTCCTGCACAAAAGCGAGGCCAGCAGGTCCAGATCCAATTACGATGACATCCCAGATCTCCGATGAGATCGCACTTGGTTCTATTAAAGACATGAGCTCCCCTCGGCGGCCCCTCACATGTTGAGGATGCTAACTAAAAGTTGTTAGCCAAGCCTGCGTGCTGGTTGCGGAGTATACACTCCAGGGCACCTGGACCTCCGGCAGACGGACATGGCCCAGGACACTTGCTGGACCCGTTTATTCCGTGTACGTGGCCCACCCAGGCTGTTTCGCCAGCAATGTAGAAGATGGGCAAGCTAATTCTAAGCGGACCGTCTAGCCAGAGAATTTGTAGCCAACCCCGCGGATCGTGAGCAGCCGCGTCGGGGCATTTGCATCAGGCTCGATTCTGGTTCGAAGCCACCGAATATGGACGTCCACTGTCCGCGCCGAGACGAACGCATCTCGTCCCCATACTCGGTCCAAGAGGGTCTCTCTTGAAAACACCTGCCCAACATTTCGCGTCAAGAAGTAAAGTAGGGCGAATTCCTTAGGAGAGAGGGCGAGGGGACCGCCATCAAGAGTGACCTCATGACTTCTTGGGTCGATTTTTAAATTTCCTCTCTCGACGATCTCCTTCAACGGTTCGCCAGTAGAGCGCCTCAGGATGGCCTTTACTCGTGCTGCAAGCTCTGAGAGATTAAATGGCTTTACGACATAGTCGTCAGCGCCCATTTCAAGGCCCTTGACCCTGTCAGACTCGTCTGCGCGAGCCGAGATAAAAATAATGGGAGTGGAGCTGTCCTTGCGAACCGCTCGACAGAAGTCCAATCCGGACCGCTGCGGGAGCATGATGTCCAGAATGATCAGGTCCGGTTTGATGCGGCGATAGAGTCGCATGCCCTCTTCCGCCGAATCTGCCGTAAAGGTTGAGAACCCTTCCTTGCGGAATTTGTTCTCGACCGTTTCAACAATTGCCGGTTCGTCGTCTACGATCAGCAGCTTCATGGAGCCAGTTCCTTGCAGTTCGAATTGTAGTTTATCGACAAGCGCCATCGGTTCACATCGTTCCCGGGGCAACATTCGAAAGGGAGACGACCTGTGTCTTCTCCCCTTCTAGATTTCCCCCTGGTTACTTTTAGCCGACTCAGGTTAAGGGACTGTAAAGTCGAAGTGTTTGGCGTCCATTTCTGTCGGCCAATCACTCGATTGTCTGGGCGCTTAGATTCGTTAGTGAGTCGCGATGATCTCGACGTTGGCGCGGGGAACGGTGACTTCCTCGCCATCGCCCAACTTGGCGCGAAGAACGCGCACTTCTGTTCCTGACTCCAGCACCACAAGCTGTGCAGGCAGTTCTGTGACTGAGCCGAGTTTTCCAAAGTAGGGTTCACGAATCACGCGAATGGGAGTGCCAACCTTCAATTCAAAGGTTTCGGCGCTCTGCTCTGCTAGCTTAACGTCTTCCGCAATTGGTGAGATGATTTCCGGTCGAATAACTCCAGCGCGAATCTGGGTGGCACCGTTGATGCTCGCCGTTTTGCCCTCAAGCGATTTGAACAGGGCGAAGGTTCGCTCTGCCATTCCGAGATATCCAAAACCCTCGGTGACCATGAGAGTCAGATTGATTTGTTCCTGCCCAGTGATGGCAACACCTATTTCGAAGCCTAGGAACTTGGTGAGGTCGCTGTCTTTCAGTCCTCCGGCGACGATTCCAGTAACGCCGAGCTTGGATGCCTTCGCGATTGCTTCAAAGGTCATGCCCGAGCCGCCGATCAGAATCTTGCCTGCATCGGAATCAAGGATGTCGGAGGCATCCAAAACCTTTCCGCCATCGGCAACCGCAACGCGAATGGTGCCGACTCGCTCGCCACCGACGCCAAAAATCCCCTGAATCATGGCGCACCGTGTTTCTACGACCACACCCTCATTGGGCATCACGTCTTTGATCGTGCCCTGAATGTAGGCCGTGACATCAACGGGAATGGAGGGTTCGCGAATCAAAAGGTTCCCAGTGACTTCGGAGATCGACTCCAAGGTTCCTACAAACTCGCTCGAGACCGTTGGAGCCTTGAAGAAGCCAAACAGCTTCTTGCCCTCAGCGATAAGCTGGTCCTTTGCAACCGCGTCGCCAATCTTGAGCTTAAGAAGGGAAGGGACGTCTTGAGGTTCAATGCCGAGTTTCTCGGCGATCTTGATGGTTTGCAGGACGCCAGGGAGCATCGCCTGAGCGACGACCTGTTGGGGTCCAACTTTCTCCCCGACGGACACCAAGACCTCGCCCTTGATGGGCAGGCGGCGAACTCTCTTAACCACGATGTCCGCACTAACTGTCAGGCCCGGTGTGTATGCGCTAGCCAATTTGTATCAACTCCTCCAACCCGGGGATTATGAATGATCTTGAGAGCCCGAGTCCAAGTGCACGGTCATGTCTGGTTGATGTACCCTCTCTTTAGTCGGAAGAAACCAGGCGACTGGCGGTTTCACCGCTTGGGTTTGAGTAGAAGGGGATTCGAATGAAAGCAGTATTTCTAGATAGGGACGGAGTCATCAACGTGTGTCGTGTGATTGACGGAAAGCCTTATCCTCCCACCGGGCCAGATACTTTCGAATTCACAGAACATGCGAAAGAGGCTTGCCAGAGGCTTATGTCTGCCGGGTTCCTACTATTCGTGGCAACCAACCAACCCGATATCGGACGGGGCAAGCAGACCCTGGAGGCAGTGAAGAGCATGCATGATCTGGTGCGAGCAGAGCTACCGGTAGAGAAGATCTACGTGTGTACGCATGGTAGCGACAACGAGTGCACCTGTCGAAAGCCCCAGCCAGGAATGCTCCTGATGGCCGCTGAAGAATACGGCATTGACCTTGGGGCCAGCTACATGGTCGGTGACCGATGGAGAGATATTGACTGTGGTGCCACGGCGGGCTGCACAACCATCTTCATCGACTACGGCTACGACGAAAAGCTCAGAGCCCAGCCCGACGCAGTTGTATCGCACATCGGTGAAGCCGCCGATTGGATTCTGTCCCGGTCATCCGTATAGGATCACTGTTCCAGAAGGGGTACGTGGACAAAATTGGTGGCTAGTCCAGCTGCAATGACAAAGCCAAGAACGCTGAAGATGATGTGCTTGTCCTTAAAGAGCAGATCAGCCGGCTCTCCCCCTTCATCAGCGGCGAACACTAGGAGCACGTATCTGGAAATCCCATAGAACACAAATACCGATGTGAAGATCATTCCAGGATATTTGTGTGCAGTTTTGCTCTGTAGGGAATAAATCGCGTAGCACATGGCCGCTCCCGAAGCGAACATGCAAACGAGAACGTCCAACGCTGAACGGCTGTAATGGGCCAGGCTCTCTCGGGAGGTAGTTCTGTCTTCACCCTGGACGATAAATTCATTTCGCCGTTTAGCAAACCCCAGCATGAGAGCCAGTGCCCCCGTGCAGAAGAGAAGCCAACCAGAGATGCTGACCGCAATTGCGGCGGCGCCTAGAACAGCCCTGAGGATAAATCCCACCGCAATGGTGTACACGTCTGCAATTGGCATCCGCTTCAGCTTCCAGTTGTACAAAACCTGAAGGGTGAGATAGATCAGCACAATCCCGACGCTGCCACGGCTGACCATCGCCGCAATCCCCACTCCGAGGATGAGGCAGGCAATCGCGATTGCAGTGCCCATGGGCTTTGAAATTGCGCCAGATGCGAGGGGCCGAAATCGCTTGGTTGGGTGCTGTCGGTCCCGTTCAACATCAAGCAGGTCGTTGAATATGTAGGTTGCGGAACTAACGAGCGACATTGCCACGAAAGCACTGATCGCAGGGATCACGAAATGCGAGTGCCCTGACAGACCGCTGAATAGTGGTGCGGCAAAAACGAGCAGGTTCTTAGCCCACTGTTTAATTCTCAGCAGTTTGATCACGCTGCTGATCGGTCCTTTCTTTGGCGGTTCTGAGTTCAATTCACACTTACCGACGAAAAGGATTCGCGGATCGCCTCAAATTTGGCCGTTTAAGGCTTTGGAAAACGCTTGCGAGTACCGCGCTGGACACAAGGATTGCCAGCCCAAACCGTCCACTCCGGAATATTGCGAGTCGCCACTCCACGAGCTCCAACGATGCCACCGTCACCAATCGTCACGCCGGGGAAAACGAATGCTTCGGCGCATATCCAGGCATCGTCGCCAACAATGATCGGCCGAGTGACGAGCGGCATCTTGGGGTCGTTGTAGTTGTGGGTGCCACAGCACAGATAGCCACCTTGAGAAACGGTGGTCCGATGCCCGATCTTGATGAGATCCATCGAGTACAGGGTGGCGCCGTCACCGATGCCGCAGTCATCGCCGAGATCGAGGTTCCAAGGTGCCCAGATATTGCACTTTGGATAGATCCGCCCACGGACTCCAACTTTGGCTCCAAATGCGCGCAAAAGCATTGAGCGCCACTCGAACGCCAATCTTGGCGAGGGTCGGAAAAGGAGCGCGTATGCATAGCCCCAAACCATCCTTCGCAGTCGGTTGCCCACGGAGAACGCGGGACTGGAGCGGTCGGATCTCTCTTTTACAAGGTCAGACATCTTTGGTGCATTGCCTCCGAATTACGCCACGCCCACTGGCTTTTTAAGGCTCGTATCAGCGAAGGAGGACTGGAAGGAGACTAGGGAGGTGAGCTTGATAATGACGAAGTAGAACAAAACCTGGACGGGCATAATCCTGAATAGAACGCCGATCCAGTCGGTCACTGCCTCGAACTCGAAGTTATTGTAAACGCACTGCCAAACCATCAGAAGGATGGCAGGCGAAAAAACGACGATAAACCTGATTTGCTCCGTAGATCCTTCAACGCCGGGCTGGACACTTCGCCGTCTGCGAATCGCACAAAAACTGTCGGCAGCCAGGAACATAAATATGCTCGCGATTCCCACCACGGGTAGGTAGAAGATTCCATAGAGAAAGACGCCCGAAGCAACGATTGATCCGGTTCGAAATCCGCCCAGGGCTGCACCGGTATTCAGACGGTGAAGGAAATCTGCACCACTTCCGGCCTGATCGTTCTTGTCCGACTTCATTCCAAGCTGAAGAATTACAGGGGCTGGCAATAGGTCCACCGACTTCTGCTTCAAAAATGCTACGTACTCGTCCCTGTCGCCACCATTCAGACTATGAGTGTCGTTGAATCCATTGTCGTGATATTTGGTGTTCACGAAGCGGGCGAGGAGCGGATTGTGGACGTATGTCTCATCCCATGTGGAGTCACTTTGAGCATCGAGAATGACCTGGTTGATCGCCTTAGTGTCACCGTAGTCCTTAATCGTTTGCTGAATCAGTTGAACGGGAGATGACGTGGTTCGCTCATGTCTCGCGACAGCCATGGCCAGAGCGATATTGCTGATAATCGGCATCAGAATCGCAACCGCCAACGCAGTGATAACGACGAGCCGCTTTTGCCTGAATGAGGACGGAAGACGGTTGCTGAAATATCCCAGCATCCAACACATAAGGAGGGTGACGAGGGGGATAATCAGTCCGCCCCGACCGTTGGCCGCAAGCGCGATGACCACAGTGAAGGCAAAATACAGCGGAATGAGCTTGCTTGATTTTGCAGGTTTATCTATTTTATCCGACACCAGAAATGCAAAGGGCATCAAAAATGGAGCGTAGGTGAACGGAATAAGTGCATTGCAGGCCTTGACCAAGGGCGACCCCGCTTCGTTAAGGTCTGGCCGGGAAATAACCACCGCGTGTGCGGCCGTCCCGATAAAGCCCATGATCCACATTTGGAATTCATTGGGAGTCTTGAACATTCCCAACGGCTGGAGAACTTTATAGGTAATTCTATTTCTCAGGCGGGTAACCGTCTGGGAATTGCTATAAAGCCAATGACCGGCGATGAGCGCTAGCTGGGTGGCCAGCGCATATCCAAAGGTCAGGTATGGGAATTTGAGGTTGTAATCCAGCGGCTCGAATTCCGCCGTCTTCATCAGCAGCGGGACAGTGAAGTTGGACAGCGCGAATAGGAGCACCATCCAAGAGGACAGCGGGAAATTCTTTAGATTCTTTGGCCTGAAGAATGAGAAGGCCACGAACGAGTTTCCGCCCGCACAAACCATTGCCGCGAACACATTCTCAGGAGTTTGAGAAATGGCCAGCTGGGCGAGCATACCAACCATTGAGATCAGGTAGATCCACTTTCGAATCTCTCGGAAGTTGGCAGGTTTTGTGGGGATATCGACAGTTGTCTTAGGTTTTTTGTTTCTTCGCTTCTTCCATGCCGATGCGTTCCGAGATCCGGGACCGGCAGCTGCAAGGTTTCCGGGAAGGCGATCAGATCTCATTGAATAGTTCCACTGATTTCAACACTAAATCTGCCACTGATCATTTCCACGTGGAAACTCGAAAGGTTTCTCAAAGCCAAGTCAATTTCGAACATTGGAACTGACCTTTCCTGGGTGACAAGGATACCAGGCAAACCTCTGATCACGTCGAACCCGGTTGAGAGCGTGAGCCGAAGATCCCTAATCCATCGGGAATTCCAAGCCTCCGGAGAACTCCTCGTTGATCTTCTAGGCTGAAAACAAGGCAACCCTGATCAACGTCAACCTGAAAACAGTCTGCTGAATGGACCGTTTAATGCTTTCGGCCCAATCGGCCCATTTCCTATTCGGTTGGCTCCTTGCCGAGCATTGCCTGAAGCAATTCCATCATACTGTGTGATCAAAGTCTGGAAGCCAGCCATCGAGCGTCTGCGATCCAAATCACCGGACCTTGACATTGACTTCTTGGTTCAATCACGATAGGCCACTGTAAATTTGCAGGGCCCTGATGAAAATTCTTTACAGAAACGACCGCCACCTATGAGAGATCCTGAGCTGAATGAAGATGCCTTCGATACTGAATCGATGCGTGGAGGCAGTCTTTTTGAATACATCGAGATTTTACGAAGGCGCTGGGTAGTTGTCCTTATTGCGCTAATCGTAGTCTCGGTCACTGGCATCCTGTTCGCGAAAAATCAGCGGAAGATGTTTGCTTCGAGTGCCAGCCTTGCGGTTTCGACCCAGGCTGCCAGCCACGGAGCAACCGGCACGGCCGCTTCGATGGACATCATGAGCGGTCTTGAGTCGCTCACTGGCGGCAGTCACAACGTTGAGACTCAGGCTGCAATTCTGGCGAGTCCAGACACCTTGGCAGAAGCGTTTAATGGAGAAGGCTGGCTCCAACTGCAGTACAGGGAGCGCCTTCAGGTTGAAAGCAAGAAGGTCAGAAAGGGTGAGATTTCCCAGGATTCAGTTCCGCCAATTAGGAACGGTCGACTAGGACTTACAGAAAAAGAAAAGCTGGATGGTTTTGGTGTTGATAAAGGCGCCCCACAGCAAGTTCCAAAGTGGGCGTTTGACCTGGAGCAGAAGAAAAATGTTGACGTCATAACTGTCAACGTCACCTCTTACAAGCCGCAGATTGCTGCCAAACTGGCCGACCTTATCGTTCAAACCTATCTTGACAACGACCTGAAGCGCAATCAGCAACAGGCTCAGCAGGGCGCTAACTTTGTTCAGGGCGAGATGGATAAGGTCAAGGGTCAACTCCAAGACGCGTCCAAGAAGCTGGCTGATTACGCGAAGGAGACGGGCATTGTTGAGCCAACAATCCTTGTAACTGCCGCGACAAAGGACTTGATTGAGGCAGAAGCTGAACTCGATAAAACCCGAGTAGCAGCTGAGGCTGAGAAGGCCCAAGTAGACACTCTTGAGGATCAGATGAGGAAGCTTAGTCCCGAAGTGGACGTGGCTCACATCATCCAGACTAATCCCGACTACGAACAGGTCCGCGGACGCATCAGCAACATCGAAGGTCAGATATCCACCCTTAAGCAGGCCTTTACTGCAGACTCTCCAGAACTTCAGGCGCTGACGAAAGCGCTTGATGCAGAAAAGCGAAACCTCGCCCGGTTCTCCAAAGACTATATCTACAGCCGAACAGTCGCCCGTAATCCAGCTCTGGACAAGGTTATCGACCTTTATGCTCAAGCGCTTGGACAGAAGGTTGTCGATGAAGCAAAGCAGCATGGCATCCAGGCTTATGTGGAGCGCCGTAGAGATGAATTCAAAGCGATCCCGGAAAAGGGCAGACGCTATGCCGAATACAAAGAGGAAGTCGAAAAGCTTCTGCGGACTTACGATCTCCTCTCTGCCCGATACTACGAGCTCCTGATTGAGCAGAAGTCGAGTATTCCAAGCGGATTCTTCGTTTCGAGAGCATCAATCCCTCTGAGAGCTTCATTCCCGAATATGATGACGGCGGCCGCGCTGTCGGTCCTCTTGGGAATCCTCGCCGGCGTCATTGCTGCGATGATCCTTGAGAGACTTGACACCAGAATTCACGACCCGGCGCTGGTTGAGAGAATCACGGGCCTCACCGTTCTTACAGCCGTGCCAGAGGTTAAGCCGACGGCGGAGTCGGGTGGAAGAAGTCTTACCATTGGTTCTAGCGACGCGCCGAGTGGGTTTGCGGAAAGCTTCCGCCTTCTGCGAAACAACATCGCTTTCAGCGTTCCGGATACCCAGCTTAAGATCATCGCTGTAACCAGCGCAGGCAAGGGAGACGGTAAGTCCACCACCAGCGTTAACCTGGCCATCGCTATGGCGATGGACGGTAACCGCGTGCTTCTGATCGATGCTGACCTTCGACGTCCAGCACTTCACAAGTATCTCAGCCTTTCCCGCGAAGTTGGCTTTACCAACGTCGTGCGAGGAAACGTCAGTCTCGAGAATGCTGTCCTTCCAACCGCCTTCGACAATGTCTCTTGTCTTCCTACAGGACCATTGCCTCCGAGCCCTTCAGAGTTCCTAAACTCAACCCAGGCTCGTGCGCTGTTTGAAAGAGCGGTTGAACTTTACGACTTCGTTCTCGTCGACTGTCCTCCATGTACCGGCCTTTCAGACATTCAGGTCATTAGCACGGTTGTTCAGGGAATCGTCCTGGTTGTCGCTCTGGACGTTACGGAAAAGCAGTATCTCGCTGGTGCCATCCGATTGCTGAATTTGGCTGGAGCCCCAGTATTGGGTATGGTTCTCAACCGAGTTCGATATAGCCGAAGCAACTACTACTATTATTCTTACTACTACTACTATGGCTACTACGGTGAAGACGAAGTGGACGAGAAGAAGAGAAAGAAGGGTTCAAGACCTCCGAAGGATAAGTAGGCACTTACCAATCCCGAACTTTGCTGAAACCGAACTCAGCGTGTTTACGTCCTAGCCCTTCACAGCAGGGGCTAGGACACTCAATGAGCAGATTGGAGATTTGGGTTTGAGACTGATTGGAACCTCTGTCGGCGGACGTTTAGGCAGGACCTTCGCAGCTCACGGCTTCAGCCAAGTCGTCAACATAATCAGCCAAGTTTTGACCGTTCCGCTCTTGTTGAGAGCCTGGGGAACGCTCGTCTACCAGGACTGGCTTCTGGTCATCGCGCTTCCGTCCTTCTTTACTCTGGCCGACCTTGGATTCGGCCTCGCAGTTGGAAGTGAGGTTGGTCGACTGTGGGCCGCTGATCGGTTGGAAGAAGCAAATACGGTCTATCAGACCGGCATTACAGTGATTCTTCTGTCATGCACGCTGTGTGCGATGATCTTTATCCCAATATTTGTGTTGGGACCCGTTGGGCATTGGCTCGGAGTTAAGAATTTGGACCCCGGCCTCACCACACAGCTTCTGATTGTTTTCACACTGCAAGTGTTGTGTAATCAGATGACCGGAGTGCTTCGGTCATCATTTCGCACTCAAGGCCTTCAAAGCCTGAGTGTGATGATTACCAGTTTCAATGGGTTCGGCACACTTCTAGCTGTAATCGTTACTGCCGTCTTCCACGCCACCCCGCTGTTTCTGGCAGTCTCAATGCTGGCCGTGTATCTTGCTGTTCTGATTGTTATTTCCGTCGAGGGAAGGCGCCGAGTGGCCTGGCTAAAGCCTAAACTCATCCCACTTACGATGGATCGACTGCGCCCAATCTTTGGACCGGGTATGGGGATGAACATGATTACCCTTGGCCAGGGGCTCAGCATCCAGGGGACGTTCCTGGCTGTTTGTAGCGCAATCAGTCCCCGAGCTGGGCTAATTTACAACACCACGAGAACGGTGGCACGTGCTGGAATGCAGCTCACCAATATGGTGTCCTACAGTGTCAATTCAGAATTCTCGACAGCGCTCGGTGCATCTGACTTCGCCCTTGCGAAGCGGCTGCATCATCGAATGTCTCAGGTCTCTTTTTGGATGGCGGCAATGGCAGCGCTTGGACTCGCCATCTTTGGTAAGCCCATTTTTCTGCTCTACACAAGAAACGCACACCCGCGTCTTCCATTTGATTGGCCCCTGTTCGGCCTCATGTTGCTGGGTCTGTTGGCAAATGGCGCCTATAGCGGAAGCATGGGGGCACCTACTGGTGTGAACAAGCACCTTAAGATGTCCATCTACTACTGCATCGCAAGCGCGATTTCGGTGGTCTCTTGTTGGATTGCCTGCAAATACATGGGACTTGCTGGAGCGGGCTTTGCCGTCTTCGAATTGGAAGCCCTGATGCTGGTGATCGTGGTGCCGATCGCCATCAAAATCATTCACGACGACCCCAAGGAATGGGCCCGAGCAATGTTGCGTCCCGACTTCAAATGGCTGTTAAGGCGGCTTCTAAAGCGAGCCTAGAAGAAGCCTTTACAGCTTCTCAATTGCAGCGGCTAAGTAGGAAGTGCTCATATTGGGCACGAGCGCAATCAGTTCGACTCGCCCCCCGTTTGCCTCTACGACTTCTCGGCCGATTACCGATTCCTTCTTGTAGTCGCCACCCTTAATCAACACCTCTGGGATAACAGTCTCTATCAGTTCAAGGGGGGTGTCTTCCCCAAAGACAACAACCGCATCCACAGACTCCATTGAGGAAAGGACTGTGATTCTCTGAGCCTCATTCATGAGGGGTCGCAGGTCTCCCTTGAGCCGCCGCACTGACTCGTCGGAGTTGACAGCAACAATAAGCCTATCTACCATTGAAGCGGATTCATTCAACAGCGTCACGTGTCCTGCGTGAATGAGGTCAAAGCAGCCGTTTGTAAATCCAACCACAAGGCCCTGAGCCTTCCACAGGTCAACAACCACTCGAAGCTCTTCCCAATCGAAGTGCTTCATTCCTGCTTCACCCTTCACGTATTCGTGAATAGCGCTCAGAAGCTCTTGCCGACTGATCGGGTGAGAGCCAACGTGGGCGACAACGACACCGGCCGCGATGGTGGCGAGCGAAAACGCCTCATCAAGCTCTAGTCCGGCAGTTTTGCCCGCGACCATGGCCGCAATAACGGTGTCTCCGGCACCGGAAACGTCAAAAACTTCTCTCGCAACCGTCGGTATTGCTTCCACTCCTGAATCGGTGACGATTGCAATCCCTTCTGGACCCAGGGTGAGAGCGACGAAGTCGAGCAAAAGGTGTTCTCGCAGCAGACCGGCACACTTTACGAGATCGTCGGTTGGCCATCTCATTGATTTGGCGAGTTCAATCATCTCGAGGCGGCTAGGCTTAATTCCTGCCGCTCCACGGTACCGTTCGTAATCCACTCCCTTGGGATCGACATACACTGGAATCCTGTTGGCCGCCGCGGCTTGGATCACTCTCTGGCAAAGGTATTCCGTACAAACTCCCTTCGCGTAATCCGAGAGGATGACCGCCTGCGCCTGGCCAGTCCGAATCAGTTCAAGGAGCGCTTCGACGATTTGATCAGCATCTGAATCAGAAATGGGCTCGGTTGACTCCTCATCAATTCGGACGATCTGCCTGTCCGAGGCGAGTACCCGCGTTTTAACGATTGTAGAGCGCTGTTCGGACTCTGCAAGCGCCGAAATTCCAATGCCAATCTCGCCACAAGCCTTCCGGAGTTCGATTCCTCCGCTATCCTTCCCAGTGATTCCAACCAGTTCAACCGTTGTTCCCATCGCGGCGAGATTTGCGGCAACATTTGCGGCCCCACCCAGCGATGCAAAGTTCTTTGTCAGTTTGACAACGGGCACCGGGGCTTCGGGTGAGATGCGATCACAGGTGCCCACGAGATACCGATCGATCATGACGTCTCCGACAACTGCCACTCGGACATTAGGGAAGCCCTTTGTCACAACCGCTTGGCACTTTCTGGCGTCCCGAAGAATCCCTTTTGCTTGAGACTTTGTCGGGCCCGCACTCGGCGATGGTGATGAGGTAGGAGCTTGCATGGTTCTGAAAGTGAAGGTGGGCAATCCTAAATCGGCTAGGCAACTCAGCGGTTATGTGGCTGTTCGGGCAACGGGACTTGCACTCATTGTGAAAGCTAGGCCAGCAACTCCTCGGTTGCCTCGATGAGAATGTGGAGAGACATGAGGTGAAGTTCTTGGATCCTATCCGCGGTGGTGCCAGGGGCAATGATTGCTTGATCGCACAATTCAAGAAGCGGACCGCCACCGCGGCCAAGAAACCCGAAGACAAAGCACCCTATCTTCTTTGCTGCCTCAGCGGCGCGAAGAAGGTTTACAGAGTTCCCTGACGTGGAAAGCAGTATCAGCAAGTCATTTGGACGAGCAAAGGCATCAACCATCCTGCTAAATCCAAATTCGAAGCCGTAGTCGTTGGCGACGCAAGAGAGGTGAGCTGGGTCCGCCAGTGCCATTGCCGGATACGGTTTCCGATCCGACCGAAATCTGCCCGTCCACTCTTCTGCAAAGTGCATGGCGTCAGTCATGCTTCCGCCATTGCCGGCGATAAGGATCTTGCCACCTGACTGAAAAGTTGCGGCAATCCTCTCAGCTAAATTGACGTGAGTCGCCTGTATCCCTGCATCGCCGACATATAGCGACAGCAGGTCCTGGGCATCCCTAAAAGAAGCCTCAAAGATATGCTCGATCCTGCTCATTAACTACGGTCACGCATCCAAAATAGTTTACCAGCCGCAATTCTAGCGACTTGGATTTGCGTTGCGGGTACGCCCTAACCTAGTTTGGCCGTGGCACTGGCAAGGTACACAATTACCAACGCCCCTAGAATGATCGCTATAACTATGGCTAGCGGAACGAGCACTCGCTTCCTCTTGCGGCGCTTAATCTGCATGATGGTCTTCGCGCTCCGTCGCCGCTTTCTGCGCTGAGATTTTGACTCGCGATGCGGAACGGATGCTGGTCTGTCTTCTGCTTCCAAATCCTGAGTCATGACCAATCATCTCAGGTAATCCAACCAAACGCAACTAACCCTTGCCGATTTATCAAGAAATCGGCAAGGAGCGGAGATGTGCTCAACGAGCACACGTCTCTAACAGGCTGTAAACCTATTGGTAATGATTTAGATGAACAGCCAAATCAGGGTGGAACGCATACTCGTCAGGTTCTTCCATGATAAAGGCCGCCAAAATCCTCTGCCAAAGAGAACGGACCTGGAAATACCAGTTGTGCCGCTCACCAGTGAGCAACGGATTTAGACTACGCGACTTTGCGGTTGCCATATTGGGATCCTCCCAACCTTCCAGACGATTTCAGCCGTGAAATCGTTCCTGATCTTGAATAATAGTTTTTAGCTACGCAATTTTCTCAGGGTCGCGTCATCCGAGTTCATGGATGACTTCCAGCAGTCCAGTCGCCATGCGAGAAGCTTCAAAGTGCTTTGCAAAGCAGCTCTCCGCATGAGATGACATCTGATCAAGGTCTTTCTTTGAAAGGGCGACAAGCTTTTCGAGGAGAAGTTTCGTGCCTTCCACCGTATCTGGTGCAACTTCTCCAGCCTTTTCCGCGAGGATTTCTCGCCAGATATTGACCTTGTCTGAAATGAATACAGGTGTCCCAGATCCAAGCGCCTCAGCGACTGATATTCCAAAGTTTTCTTGGTGGCTCGGAAGGATGAAGGCATCCGCTGCCCGGAAAGCGCCCCATTTTGCATCCCCTTTCAGCATTCCTGGCCATAAAACTCGATCCTCGACTCCCAGCTTGGTTGCGAGTTCAACCAGTTGAGTCTTCCAACCCTCTTGATCAGGTCCGGCAATAACTAGAACCCACTCTTTGCGGTCGCCGAGCACTGATGCGAATGCTTCAATCAGAATGTCATGACCCTTTTTGGGGTGAATTCTTCCGAGGCACAGTAAAACTCTGCGATCCTCGATTCCGGGAACAAGCTGTCGGAACGCTTTGTCATGGTCGGGTTTGGGCGTTGGTGGGGTGGAAGTACCGTAAGGGACAACTCGCTCGACCACTTGGTAGGGCCTAAACGACTCTCGAGCCATGATGCGCTCTTCTTCAGTCGTAAACAGGACGGCCCTCGCGTCGCGCAGAACTTGGTATTCCCACGGCCAATACGCCATCTTCTTGAGCTTCTTTAGGGGATACGCCTTGTTGAACCAAGGGTCCAACATTCCATGTGTGAACACGAAGTAGGGAAGCCTATGCTTCCGAGCCACCTGATGCATCGCCCAGCCGTGATATCGCCAAAGTCCGTGAACGATGAAGGCATCGTAGTCATCCTTGTGGGCCTCAAGCCAGGGTCGAAGATTGGGAGTGTAATTGAACGCATCCGTCGGTAGCCCCATCGCGTGGACTGGAACTCCTAGGTGGCTGATGTCGTTCGCGTCAGGGGCGTCAAGCGTGACGATTTCGACGCTGTGCCCCATCTGCTTTAGGTGCACAGCGCGTTGACGAATTCCTTCTATTGGTCCGCCACTCGAAAGCTTCGCCGACCCAGTAACATGAAGCAGCCTCATTTCCTTTACTCTAATCACTTGAATCCGCGTCAAGCTGAGGTGTGCTTGACCATTCATGCTGCGGTGCAATTAAACGGTTGCCATCGAGTCAGCGGACTTTACATCTCGCAGGATTCGATGCCACTATACCATCCGTCCCCGTCGGACTAAACGCCTGCTAGACAGCATGAATTCGAGGCATCGTGGCCCGAGACATTCTTCCTTCCGCTCGAAATGAGCCCAACTGCCTTGATGCAACTGATATGAGAAAGGACAGCAAGATCTACGTCGCCGGTCACCGTGGAATGGTAGGAAGCGCTATTGCGCGGAAACTTACAGAGGCTGGTTACACTAACCTCCTTCTGAGAACCAGCAAAGAACTGGACCTGAGGGACTCTTCCGCAACGAAGGCTTTCTTTGAGACCGAAAAGCCCGAGTACATTTTTCAAGCGGCCGCGAAAGTGGGAGGAATTCTCGCGAACAACACGCTCCGAGCGGAATTCATCTATGACAACCTTCAGATTCAAAACAACATCATCCACAACGCCTATGTGAATGGTGCCGAAAAGTTGTTGTTTCTAGGCTCTTCTTGTATATATCCAAAGCTGGCTCCTCAGCCAATCAAAGAGGAGTACCTTCTGACGGGTGCTCTTGAGCCGACCAATGAGCCATATGCTGTCGCGAAGATAGCTGGCATCAAGATGTGCGAGGCTTATCGCGACCAGTATGGCTTCAAGGCAATTTCAGTGATGCCGACCAACCTCTACGGTCCGGGTGACAACTTCGATCTTCAGTCTTCCCACGTGCTGCCTGCACTAATGAGAAAGGTTCACGAAGCGAAAGAGCAGGGAAGTTCAGAGTTTATGATCTGGGGGAGCGGCACCCCGATGCGGGAGTTTCTCTACTGCGAGGACCTCGCCGATGCTTGTGTGTTCTTAATGGAGAGCTACGACGGAAAGGAAATCTTCAACATTGGGACAGGAGAAGACTGCACCATCCGAGAATTGGCGCTTGCGATCATGGAAACCGTCGGCTATGAGGGCGAATTGGTATTTGATCGCTCCAAGCCCGATGGAACACCGCGCAAGCTGTTGGATGTGTCCAGGCTTGCTGAAGCAGGATGGAAAGCCAAGACAAGTCTCACGGACGGGCTGTCGAAAACCTATAAGTGGTTCTTAGAAAACGAAGCAGCCGCCTGAGCGGCTGCTTTCGCTTTAGGCCAACTACTGTGTGGCTGCTCCGCGAAGCACCATCGTGTGCCCGCCATGCTTAAGGTCTCGTTCCTGAGACGCCAGTTTGAGGTCATTCTCAACCATTCGGTCGACGAGCTCTTTGAACGAGATCTTGGGTTTCCAGCCAAGAACCGTTCGAGCTTTGTCTGAGATGCCCTGCAGGTTTTCAACTTCAGCTGGTCTCATGTATCGCTGGTCGATCTCGACGTAATCCTGCCAGACCAGATCAAGTCGGCCGAAGACTTCGTTGAGGAACTCGCGAACTGTCCAGCTCTCTCCTGTGGCGACGACAAAGTCATCTGGCTCGTGGTGCTGCAGAATCAGCCACATGGCTTCAACGTAGTCCTGAGCATGACCCCAGTCTCGGATCGAATCGATATTTCCGAGGTACAGCTTGGGCTGAAGACCGAGCTTGATGCGGGTTGCAGCCCGAGTGATTTTACGGGTCACAAACGTTTCGCCGCGTCTCTCTGACTCGTGGTTGAACAGGATTCCGTTGGCGGCAAACATGTTGTAGGACTCACGGTGATTGATCACCTGATAGTGAGCGTACATTTTGGCGACAGCGTAAGGAGAGCGAGGTTGGAACCGAGTGGCCTCGGACTGCGGAGCTGGTGCCGAGCCGAACATTTCAGATGTTCCAGCCTGGTACATCTTTACGTCTTTTCCTGTCCGATCTCTAAACTCTCGGATCCCTTCCAGGAGTCTCAAAACTCCTAGGGCATCTACATCTGCTGTGTACTCGGGCAACTGGAACGATACGGCAACGTGAGACTGAGCACCCAGGTTATAGACCTCATCCGGCTCTACGGAACTAATGACCTTTTTGAGACATGTGCCGTCGGCAAGATCTCCGTAGTGGAGCTTCAGTCGAGCGTGCGGCGCATGTGGGTCTTCGTACAGGTGATCGATGCGGTCAGTGGTGAAAGTCGACGACCTTCGAACAATTCCATGAACCTCGTAACCCTTTTCCAGGAGCAACTCGGCTAGGTACGAACCGTCCTGACCTCCGATGCCTGTAATTAACGCTTTCTTCAAATGGATAGCTCCTCTCGTTTTTTAATGAGTGGGCAAGTGCAGGGCACTCGTCCAATATCTGCTAATTATTTGCGCCTGGTTCCCCGCAAAAGGGGCGCCGAGCAGAATGATGGGTGCATCACCGCGCCCTCGGATTTTCGATCGAAATTTACTTGCCAGACACGTCGTCGGGTAGCTTCGCACGATACTTTAGCATGAGCGGCACTAAGCGAAATGCCTCCCAATATCGTGGAACGTAGCGGCTTGGTTGGGAGAGGCATCGAATCAACCATCCCAGATACAGCTTGTCTGCCCACATCGGAATCTTGACTTGGTCTCCACTGAGAAATGCGATTGCCGCACCGATGCAGTGAATTCCTGGCTTAAAGTCAAGGTTCTTTCTGATGTAGTAGCCAAGTGGTTCCTGGGTTCCTCCTCCAACCGTCACGATGATGTGCTGGGGCATCACTTTTCTGATTCTCTCCAGCAACACCTCGTCCTCAACGTTCTTGCCATAGAAGGGAGCAATGTAAACGTTTTCTTCTGGAACGGAGATCCCCTTTAATCCAAGCCATTCCAGGTTGCGTTTGCTGCTTTCTTCGCCCGCCATTATCCACATCACTTTTTGTGAGTCTTTGATGTCGGGTTGTTCCAAAAACTTGTTGATATATTCGAGGCCAGAAACTCGGACAACTTTGTCGTGCTGAATGAAATTCCACAGCATCACCATCAATGCACTGTCGGTGATTGCCATGTCGGCGCCAAGCAGAGCTTCTCGATATTTGGGATGGGTCCCTAGGTCCTTTAGGCCAGGTCCGGATGGAACCACCAAAAGCCCCTTATTCTTAAGCATCAACTCAATTGCCTTTTCGCAGTTTCCTACAAAAAAGTTTATGCCGAGGATCTGGCGATAGTCTGTCAATGCGTTCTCAGATTGGCTCATAAACAGTAAAAAAACTTGAGCCCCTCAGGTTGCCCTGGCTGAACACATTCTGGGTGCGGCGCACGCGTACCAGACTCATCCAAACGTCTTCTTCTGAAGCCCAGGTTCAAATATACCAACCCGCTTCCGTTTGAAGCGAGTAAACGCCAAAAGGAGGAACCTAAAGACCCGGCGTGGAGAACAAACTTCAAATCCTGCTGTCCGCCATCGTTGGGCAAAGATCTGCCACAGAGTCGACGATATAATCGGGATCGAGGTCCGACCGGTGCTGTTCCTTCTGTCCGTACCCGGTTCTCACCAGCACGGTGACTGCACCCACGTTCTTTCCGAGGCCGATGTCAGATCCTTTATCTCCGACCATCATCGACGCGTTGGGCTCAAGTCCAAGATCGCTTACAGCCTGTTGCACAAGACCAGGCTTTGGCTTCCTGCAAGTGCACTCAGATATTTCAGGGGCATGAACACAGGCGTAGAACTTCTCGATCTTGATTCCTTGCTCCTCAAGCAAATTCTGGACCCTCTCGTTCACCGAGTGCATCTGCTCAAGGGTGAATATCTTCCTGGCCACCCCAGACTGGTTCGTCACAACCGCCAATCCCCAACCTGCGTCGACAAACCTGCGCAAGGCCTCTACGGCACCGGGAATAATGACGACCCCGTCAGGGTCGTGAAGGTTGTCCTGCTCAACGATCAGGGTTCCATCTCGATCAAGCAATAGATATCTCTTAGGCATATCCACACTCTTCAAAGAACTTTCCTGCTGCCTCCAAGGTTTCTGGCAGTCCGATGTCAATAAAGGGTGAGATCACTGGAAAGGCATAGAGGCCGTTCCCAACAAGCTTTGGAAAGACATCTCGCTCAATGGAAGAGACTTCCATTTCCATAATCTCACTAAGCGCTTCCGCGCTCAGTACGTAAACACCGGCGCTGATCCAGCCTGGAGATTCGATTCCAGTCTTTTCCAGGAACGCTTCAATTTGGTGGTCGTCATCAGCCCGTACTGTGCCAAATCGCGCCACATTGTCCACCTCAACGATCGCGAGGGTCGCCTTTGCGCCAGTCCGCCGGTGCTCTTCCACCATCTGCTGAAGCGGCACCTTCACGAACACATCCCCATTCATTGCGATGAACGGAGAGGATTGGACGACTCCATAAGCCTGAACGATCGCACCGCCGGTGCCTCTTGGAGATGCCTCAAATGAGAACTGAATCGTCATCCCTTCTGGCACGTAGCTCTGCAGATCTTCTTTGAAGGAATCGCTGAGGTGAGCGGTGGCAAGAGTTACCTGGTCAAAGCCCTGAGCGGCGATGTGGTGAAGGAGATACCACAAGAAAGGGCGCCCTTTTATCAGAGCCAACGCTTTGGGCGTGGAGTCTCCTAGGACCGATCTTAACCGCGTACCAAGTCCTCCGACGAGAAGAACGACATCAAGTGGAGAATTTGAAGTTGAGTCCATTGCGATAGTCTATTGAGAATCAGAACTCAAGCAACGTCGCTTGGATCGATAAAACGCCTAGTAAAGCATCGTCTGGTCGCCAAAACATCGAAGTGCAGGAGTCTCCCCAGCGACGAACTGGAGCACCATTTCATCTGTCATCAAATCCGCTTTTGCAGGCATGCCTATTGTGCCTTGAAACGGCTGGTCAGGTTCCGTTCGATCCACAATCTGCTTGATTCCCGCCTCTATTGTCCAAGACGGCTGGAAACCTAGCTGGGACCTGATTTTGGAAAACTGAACCAGGTGTCTGGAGCCGCCAGTGGATTCCGATTCAACCTCAACATTTGCAGTTGGGGCAACTTTTCGGATTGTTGAGGCCAGCTCATCCAACGTCCGGCACTGATCTTCTGATCCCACATTGAAAACGTGCCCCCTGACGACAGCGCATTTTGAATCGAGCACGAGAACAACCGCGTCAGCCGCATCGGCCACATGAATAAAGGGACGTCGGTGCTCTCTTGAGTGGAGCGTGACCTTTCCCGGCATTCTGGCGGCAGATGCCAGGAAATTTACGACCAGGTCGAATCTGCTGTTTTCGCCGATTCCGAAAACGGTGCCAAATCGGATGATCGTAGGTTGAAGGCGGTTGCCGCAAAGTCGCCGTATTTCGGCTTCTGACTCTGCCTTGATTCTTGCAAAGAGTGTCTCAGGTGCAGTTTCAGACTCTTCGTCGTAAACTCCATCCTGAGTGCCATAGACCGCACAGGAGCTTGCATACACAAAGCGTCGGACATTGACAGCCTTGGCGCAGGAAGCGATAAGCCTGGAGGCGATCAAGTTTGTCTCCATCAACCGGTCTTCATCTCCGCAGTAGTCAGGATCTGACAAAACAGCTCCAAGATGGACAACCGCATCCACACCGCTCATGGCCCTCACCACGACATGCAGGTCGCGAAAATCACCCTGAATCAGTTGGAATCGGCGGTTTGATCGGCATGACTCGAGAGAGCCCGCCCCGAAGGCTAGGCGATCAAGCACTCTAACTGTATATCCGCGCTCAAGGAGCTTCGGCACCAGGACCGCTCCAACGTGACCTGCACCCCCGATCACAAGTACCTTCTTGATCCGCTTCTCGGGGAACAGGCTCGTGCGAGCAGGCTGTGTGGTCTTGTCGGCTGCAACTGTTTTCATACGGGTTCCAACGATGAAGAGTAGGCCGAGCCCAGTGCTGGTCGCCAGCACAGACAAAGGCTCGCCAAAGCGGGCTGGGAAGAGAACTGTTAGAACGCCGTAAAGGGAGAAAGTTCCCAAAACTGTCGGCAGAGATTCTAATGCGCGCTTGGGCTCTGGGATCTGGGCCAGAAGACGCGGCATCGCGCTAATGAGCAGAAAAAGTCCCGTTAATAAGACGTATCGGGATGAGTCTCCCTGCTGAACACTGGGAAGCTTATGCTCGACCCAGATGCGATGGAACATAAAACCGCCCATCAAGGCTATGTTGACCAACGCGGTATCCACCGCGAGCTTCAACGCAAAATCAGTATGTATGCGACGAGATTTAATCCCAACCGTCGACATCTTTCGCCCTCCGGAAACAAATAGAAATAGAAGTACTAATTATAACATGGGCTTTCGTTAAGGCACGAGGCGAACCTGGCAATTATCCTTCATTAGGTCTATTGGCTTGATATTGACATCGTCATGCATGACACTCAATCAGGCACAAAGAAGCCCACCCTGACCGTCAGTCTGGGTGGGCTCTTTCAAACAGGTCTGGTTACTGTTTGAGAAGGTTGTTTGCGTTGACGATATAGTAGGAAGCTGAGACTGCCTGCAGAATCACACCCCAATCGATGGAGTTTGTCTCCGGGATGTAAAGGACGTCGCCTGCTTGGAGTTCAACATTCTGGGTCGCATCTCCCTTCGTGAGGAAGAGGCCATAGTTGATCACGATTCGCTTCATCTTGCCATGATCGTTTCGCAACAGGGCAATCCGGCTCATTCGAGCCCGCTTAGTGTCCCAGCCACCGGCAAGGGCGATAGCATCACTGAGCCGATAGGATTTTCCATCAGGAAGAGGGAATAGACCGGGGACCTTGACTAGTCCGGTTACTGCGAAACGGGACTGAAGCTCTGGAACACTGATCAGGTCGCCTGACTTCAGTGTTGGCAGCTTCGCCTTTTCTCCGTTCAGCACAACACCAGTGATGTCAACTTTCTGGACCTGACCGTTGGAGTGGGTAATCGTAACCCCAGAGGTAGATGCGGTTGGGAGCAACCCGCCAGCCATCGCGATGGATGCCATCAGGGTTACCTGGTCGGTTCGCATTCGGATAACTCCGGGCACCTTGACTTGTCCAACCACGTACACGGGAATGGATTCCAAGGTGATGACAGTGACGACGTCACCCGGTTGGACCGGTAAGTTAGCCGACTTCTTTCCAGCGTAAACGTCGCTCAGGGCAACTTCATCAACCTTGTTCGTGCCAGCGTGGAGCAGAGTTACTTTGCAGTCAATCGGCTGTACGGCATCAGGAAGACCACCGGCTCCAGCCAGAACTTCGCTGATTCGAAAGCCCGGTTTATAGTCGATGGGCACGCTTGCTCGCACAGCGCCTTCAACGAAGACGCGCCGAATTCGAGGCATTTTAAGGACAACGTTGATTTCCGGGGTGACGAGCCGCTTTCTCAGATATCCGAAAATGATTTCTCGTACCTGCGCAAGGGTTTTGCCATCAATCTTGGTCGTTCCCGCCAAAGGCAAATCCACAATGCCGTCGGCCGGAATAACAAAGTCTCCAGAGAACTCAATGTGGTTCCTCACTGCGACGGAAATCACGTCTTCGGGGCCAAGCTTGTACGGCTCGGACTGGACTTGCCCCATGCCGAAGCAGAAGCAGGCGGCGAAGAGGAGACAGGCGACTAACTTAGCCAGACCGACGCTTCCGAATCCACGATTATTTGCAAAGCTGGAATGCATGGTGAAAGCGAATCATACCAGGTATGAACCTGGCCCAAGGGGAGCGGCCGCCGCCTTGGGACCTTATTCTTAACTGTCGAGAAGAGACCTAGTAGGCCCCGCGGTTTTTCATCTGCAGGCCATAAATTCCATTGCTTGCCGTGATGAAGAGCAGTGAGTGATCCTTTCCGCCGAAGCATACGTGACCGACCCAGCTCTCGGGCACTGGAATGTATTCAATCTGGTGACCCGTTTTATCGAAAACGGTAACTCCCTTGCCCGAAAGGTAGACGTTACCCTTTGCGTCCAGAGTCATTCCATCTGAGCCAAGCTTGCAAAACAGCGTCTTCTCGCTGAGGTTGCCATCCTTCTGAATTCGATACCGAAACGTCTCATTTAGGCCCAAATCTGCAACGTAGAGGTAGTAGCCGTCCGGCGTGCCGACGATTCCGTTAGGGGTCTTTAGGTCGCGAGTTACCTGAGCAATGCTCTTGCGGTTCGGCGATAGGAAGTAAACGTGGTTGCCAGGGAGCTCGGACTCTGGGCGGCGCTTCCAGTAGGGTCGTGCGTAGAGTGGATCCGTGATGTACATTCCGCCATCCGGTCGAATCCATACGTCGTTCGGTCCATTCATCAGCTTGCCGTGGTAGTTGTGAATGAGGACCTCAACCTTTTTGTCAGGTGAGATTGACCAGAGTTCGTTTTTCTCGTCTGCGCAGGCGATCAGGTTTCCTTTCTTGTCGAATGCCATCCCGTTGGCTCGACCGCATGGCTTCATCCACTCCTCA
Source organism: uncultured Armatimonadota bacterium (assembly GCA_903927025.1). GTDB lineage: Bacteria > Armatimonadota > Fimbriimonadia > Fimbriimonadales > Fimbriimonadaceae > Fimbriimonas. Next base: position 27,138 of record CAIYLG010000015.1, on the reverse strand, counting down.
ACAGAGCCGTCGATGTTCCACTTCATGATTCGGTCGTTAGGCTGATCCGTGAAGTAGACATTTCCTTGGTCGTCATTGACCGGTCCCTCAGTAAAGGCATAGCCTCCCCCGAGCTTCTGAAGGGTTGCCCCAGAGGCAATGACGACGGAGTCGGTCTTCTGACCGGACAGCAGCAGAACCGCAAAGAGGGCGTGGAGCATATTGGAGATAACTATAGCGGGTTGACATGAAACCGTCACCTGTTGAACCCAAAGAAGCACTGAACTGCCGTGTTGCGCCATCATATTAGGGCCGAAGCAGACCGACTTTCCGATCTGCTTCGCGCATCTAAACAAGCCATGTCTCGAATTCTTTCCGATCTTCCCGCCGGCCAAAAGGTAGGCATTGCCTTCTCTGGTGGCCTCGATACCTCCTGTGCAGTCGCGTGGATGCGAGAAAAGGGCGCCATCCCTTACTGTTACACGGGCCTCCTAGGGCAATACGATGAAGCCGATGTAGACGGCGTGCCAGACAGAGCCAAACAATATGGAGCGGAGGAGGCGCGGCTGGTGGACTGCCGCCCCGAGATGGTGCGCGAGGGACTGCTTGCACTCCAGTGCGGAGCTTTCCATATTACGAGCGCAGGCAAGACCTATTTCAACACGACGCCAATCGGTCGAGCCGTTACCGGTACGCTGCTGGTTCGGGCGATGGCCGAAGATGGAGTGTCGATCTGGGGCGATGGAAGCACTTACAAGGGCAATGACATCGAGCGGTTCTACCGCTATGGTCTCCTTGCCAATCCTGACCTTCGGATCTATAAACCCTGGCTAGACAAGGCGTTTGTGACTGAGCTCGGTGGCAGAAAGGAGATGAGCGAGTGGCTGGAGGCTCGGAACTTGCCCTACAGGGACAGCAAGGAAAAGGCTTACTCCACTGACGCCAACATCTGGGGTGCCACCCACGAAGCCAAGGACCTTGAACTGCTGTCAAAGGGAATCCGCATCGTCGATCCGATCATGTGCGTGAAGTATTGGGATCCTTCGGTTGAGATCAAAACTGAGGAAGTCACGATTGAATTTAGAGAGGGCTGGCCCGTTGCGATTAACGGCGAGGCGTTCGAGTCACAGGTTGATCTTGTCCTGAAAGCGAACGAGATTGGAGGCCGACATGGTCTCGGCTGTAGCGATCAGATTGAAAACCGCATTATTGAGGCTAAAAGCCGCGGGATTTATGAAGCTCCCGGCATGGCACTTCTCTTTATTGCCTATGAACGACTGATCAATGCCATTCACAACGAAGGGACGATTGAGAACTATCGCTCAGAAGGCAGGCGTCTCGGTCGATTCCTCTACGAGGGGCGATGGTTCGACACGCAGGCTCTGATGATTCGGGACAGTATCCAGCGATGGGTCGCAAGCCTAGTTACCGGAGAAGTCACGATTGAACTGAGACGCGGTGACGACTACTCCATTATCGATACTTCTGGGCCTGGTCTTGCTTACCATCCCGAGAGACTGAGCATGGAGAGTGGCGAAAGCGAATTTGGGCCAGAAGACCGAATTGGCCAGCTTTCGATGCGAAACCTGGACATTCAGGACACTCGGGCGAAGCTGATCAGCTACTCAGAGCAGAAAACCCTAGGTGGCGGCGGTGCGCTTCTTTCCTTGGGTGACAGCACAGAATCGGCTCAGTAAGCTTCCTGCTTCAGGCATTGGGTCGGCCCGAGTAGGCGTACAGCCACTTGTTGCCGGCCTCCCCTTCCACCGTTGGCCACGTGCGCCACTCGTTGGTGCCGAGCACCATCTCGACGAGGTTGTGGCAGACCACTTGGACGTCCGTCGGTTTCCAGAGCTCTCGGCGCAGGTGGTCACTTGCGGTTTCTAGCGCCGCATCGTTGGACCAAGTGTAGGCGAGCCCGCCAAGAGGTGGAATGCGCAAACCGTAAACATTCAGCACTCCAAGCAAACGAGTGAGCACTCCTTTGGCACCAACTGCATGAGCGGTTACGATTCCTACGACTGGCTTTCCGAACCAGATTTCGCCACCTTCAGTGTGAGCCGTGGTTTCAAAGAACAGTTGCATCGGTGAACCCCAAGAGTCCCAGTAGGTTCCACTGCCGAAGACAAACCCGTCTGCCTTTCCAACTTCCTCAATAATCCGATCAATGCTGGGTTCGCGTACCAGTTCCAGATAGCTCACAGTGCATCTCTCTGAAAGCGCCTCTTCCGCAATCGCGAGTAATTCACCCGTGTTGCCGGAGTTTCCGCCCAACGAACCATTGATGATAAGGATATGTGGCATCGCAGAAAGGGTAGCCAATTCGTAACGTCGTCTGCTGTCAAGGGAACCGACGACAATGCTTCTGCTTAGATTTCCAGTAGATTGTTGAAGGCTCGGAAGAAGCCAAGTACCAGATCATGACCAACCTAGACATCGCCCAACAGGCCGAAATGAGGCCAATCACGTCAGTCGCACACGACGCTGGGCTTGGCCCAAATGACTTCGAACCGTTGGGGACATACAAGGCAAAGATCAAACCGGAAGCTGTTGTCTCACTGGGTGCGGTCAAGCGAGGCAAGTTGATTTTAGTCAGCGCGGTAAGCCCAACTCCTGCTGGAGAGGGGAAGTCCACCGTGACAGTTGGCCTGTCTCAGGGCCTGCAGAAGATCGGAAAGCTGGCTGTTCCCGCGATCAGAGAGCCTGCCCTGGGCCCAATCTTTGGTGTGAAGGGTGGTGCCTGTGGAGGTGGCTACAGCCAGGTGCTTCCGATGGAGGACATCAACCTGTTCTTCACCGGCGATTTCCCAGCCATCACGGCCGCCCACAACCTTCTCAGCGCGATCTTGGACGCCCATATCCACTTTGGAAACGAGTTGGAAATCGATACCCGAAGTGTCATGTGGCCCAGAACCATTGACATGAATGATCGTGCGCTCCGCGAGATCATTGTCGGCATGGGCAGCGGAAACGGTGTGCTTCGAGAGGATGGCTTTGTGATCACGCCCGCTAGCGAGATCATGGCAATTTTGTGTCTGTCCACATCGTTATCAGACTTAAAGGAGAGATTGGGCTCCATCGTGGTAGCGCGTAGCCGAAAGAAGGAGCCGATCTACGCACGTGATCTGAAAGCTCACGGTGCCATGACCGCACTTCTCGCCTCTGCGATTCGACCCAACATCGTCCAAACAATGGAAGGGGGACTGGCGTTTGTCCACGGTGGCCCCTTTGGAAACATAGCCCACGGCTGCAGCTCCATTCTTGGAACGAAATGTGCGCTTGGACTGGCAGATTACACTGTCACCGAGGCGGGCTTTGGATCAGACCTGGGTGCGGAGAAATTCCTCAACATTCTGTGCCCGCGTCTCGGATACGGACCCGATGCCATCGTCCTCGTCGCTACCATTCGAGCCCTTCAGCACCACGGAGGAGGGGATTTGGCAATAGGAGTCGGCAACCTGAAGCGCCACATTCGGCACCTCCAGTCTTACGGCCCTCCCGTGGTCGTGGCGATTAACCGAAGAGCAGAAGATTCGCTAGAAGATCACGATGCACTCATCGAGATGTGTGCGGAAATTGGCGTTCAAGCAATCACCTGCAATCCGTGGGGAGGGGGAGGCGAAGGCTGTACGGAGCTTGCACGGGTCGTTGCCGAAATGGCGGAGACTCCGTCCACCTTCACGCCGCTTTACAGCCCGACACAGAGTTTTGAGGAGAAGATCCTAGCCATCGTGCTAAAAGCCCATGGCGGTGTAACGGTGGAACTATCGGACAAGGCGAAGAAGACGTTGGAATGGCTGAAGAAGAAGGGATTTGATAACCTGCCAGTGTGTGTGGCCAAGACTCAGTACAGCCTCACCGACAATGCTTCGCTGATCAATGCCCCTGAGGGTTTCACGCTTCACGTGCGAGACATTCGCCTTTCCGCGGGCGCAGGATTCCTTGTCGCAGTCTGTGGAGACATCATGCTGATGCCGGGGCTGGGCAAAACACCGACAGCCTTCCAAATTGACGTCGACGAGAGCGGAAAGATTACGGGCTTGTTCTAGTCGTACCCGAACTTTGTCCACAGAAATACCGACGGTTGGAACCCCGCACTGAGGTCTATGCTGATTAGCAGGAAACCTCACTCCGCGGGGTGAACCGCCCAGGTTCTGCTGAACCTCTCCGATTCATATATCCCCTGGATGACGGTGTACGCCGGGAGATGTTAGTGAATTCGAATCGTTCAGATCTCACGCTACCGCCGGACCTTACGCACGAGCGTCGAACGGGTCCCATTCGCATTCAGCGTCCCATTTATCAGGACCTGAAACCCTCATGCAACCACGCTTGCCCCGCCGGGGAGAATATCCAGGCTTGGCTCTCGTTGGCTTCTGCCGGCGACTTCAGAGGCGCTTGGGAAGTCATCGTTCGAGACAACCCGATGCCCGCCGTTCACGGGCGCGTCTGCTATCACCCATGCGAGTCAAACTGCAATCGATCTGAGTTTGACGATCCGCTGAGCATCCACGCGATCGAACGGTTCCTTGGTGACCTAGCCATCGAAAAGGAGTGGACCCCAGAGTTGCCAGCCAAAAAGACGGGCAAGAAGGTCCTCGTCGTTGGCGCTGGACCGAGCGGCCTCTCGTGCGCTCATCACCTTGCGCTGCTTGGTTACGAGGTTGAGATTCGAGATGCGGGTCCCCAGGCTGGTGGCATGATGCGGTTTGGCATTCCTGCCTACCGACTTCCGCGCAATATCTTGGACGCCGAAATCGCACGAATCTGCCGAATGGGAGTGAAGATCACGCTCAACCATAAGGTCGAAGATCTCGCAAGGGAACTGGCGGAGGGAGGCTTCCACGCCGCCTTTATTGCCGTCGGCGCTCACCTTGGAAAGAAGACAGAGATCCCAGCAAGAGATGCCGGAAAAATTCTTGATGCCGTCACTTTCCTCCGAGACGTTGAAATGGGTTCGGCACCTAAACTCGGAAGACGCGTCGCCATCTACGGTGGAGGCAACACCGCCATGGACGCGGCTCGAGTCGCGATGCGGCTCGGTTCCGACCCGATGATCATTTATCGTCGAGATCGCGACCACATGCCGGCTCACCAGATTGAGGCAGACGAGGCGATTGAAGAGGGCGTTGACATCCACTGGCTTCGAACCATCAAGTCAATCGAAGCGACGACGATCACCGTCGAGCAGATGGACATCGACGAGAAGGGAAGGCCCGTACCAACTGGGAAATTTGAAACCGTCGAAGCGGACGACCTGATCCTTGCTCTCGGCCAAGATACCGACACCGGCTTTCTGCGCCGGGTTCCCGACATCGAATTCAAAAACGACGGAACGGTCGTTGTGGATGCCCAACTGATGACGGGACACGCCGGTATCTTCGCCGGCGGCGACATGGTGCCATCGGAGCGAACGGTAACGATTGGTGTAGGTCATGGTAAAAAGGCTGCACGAAACATCGACTCTTTCCTTACTCAGAAGCAGGCGGAAACCAGTCCGGAACGGCCGATTGCAACCTACGACAAGCTGAAGCTGTGGTTCTTCACTGGCGTCACCAAGACCTCCCAGCCCCAGCTAGATCTGGCGGGTCGAAAGGATGGCTTTGGCGAAGTCATCGGTGGACTCTCGGAAGCAGAAGTGATCTTCGAATCCTCTCGCTGCTTCTCCTGCGGCAACTGCTTTGAGTGCGACGGCTGCTACGGTGCATGTCCAGAAGACGCGATTATCAAGCTCGGTGAAGGCGCACGCTACTCCGTTGATTTCAACAAGTGCACGGGCTGTGCCACCTGCTTTGAGCAGTGCCCATGCCATGCCATCTCCCTTGTCCCAGAACCCGCATCCCGCGAGAGGATCCTGAAATGAGCAAAGTCTTAGATGCTCCCACTGCAATTGACTTAGAAATCGCAACGATTGATGGCAACGAGGCCGCCGCCTACGTTGCCTATCGAGTGAACGACGTTTGCTCGATCTATCCGATCACTCCGTCATCGACGATGGCTGAACTTGCCGACCAGTGGGCAAGCGAAGGCAAAACGAACATCTGGGGCGAAGTTCCAGACGTCATCGAGATGCAGAGCGAAGCGGGTGCGGCTGGCACCGTTCATGGAGCACTTCAGGCAGGTTCGCTTACCACGACCTTTACTGCATCTCAGGGCCTCCTCCTTATGATTCCCAACATGTACAAGATCGCGGGTGAACTCACTCCATGCGTAATCCATGTCGCGGCAAGATCTATCGCTACTCAGGGCCTTTCCATCTTCGGCGACCACCAGGACGTGATGGCGGCAAGAAGCACGGGCTTCGCTCAGCTCGCCTCCGGTTCGGTTCAAGAAGCGCACGACCTCGCGCTCATCGCCCAGGCGGCGACTCTAGAAAGCAGGCTGCCGTTCATTCACTTTTTCGACGGCTTCCGAACCTCCCATGAAGTTAACAAGCTGGTGATGCTCTCAGATGAGCAGATCCGAGCGATGATCAATGAAGACCTCGTTATTGCCCAGCGAAAGCGATCCCTCAATCCAGACGCACCGTTCATTCGAGGCACCGCTCAAAATCCAGACGTCTACTTCCAAAGCCGAGAAACGGTGAATCCGTTCTATGCTCGATGTCCAGAAATCGTCGAGAAGGCCATGGATCAATTCGGCCAGCTCACCGGCCGGTACTACAAGCTGTTTGAATACTTCGGGTCGAAGACTGCGGACCGCGTAATCATCATCATGGGTTCCGGAGCGGAGACGGTTCGGGAAACCTGCGATTATCTCAACGCCCGCGGTGAAAACGTTGGTGTCATTCAAGTCCATCTGTTCCGCCCATTCGCAGCGGACCGACTCCTTGCGGCTATCCCCACGACTGCAAAAAGTATCGCAGTGCTAGACCGAACCAAGGAGCCAGGGGCCTCGGGTGAGCCGCTCTACGCAGACGTTGTCAACGCCTACTTTGAAGCCTCGGAAGAAACCGGAAGCATGCCCAGAATCATCGCGGGCCGCTATGGGCTTTCCTCAAAAGAGTTCAACCCGGGCATGGTCAAAGCTGTGTTTGATGAACTGTCTGCCGCTAAGCCAAAGCGCCACTTCACGCTTGGCATTATCGACGACGTTGCTGGTACCAGCCTCGACTTTGATCGGGATCTCGACATCGAACCAAACGACGTTCACCGAGCCATCTTCTACGGTTTAGGTGCCGACGGAACCGTGGGCGCCAACAAGAACACGATCAAGATCATTGGTGAGGATCCCAAGTTCTACGCCCAGGGCTACTTCCTATACGACTCCAAGAAGTCGGGCTCCCAAACGGTTTCTCACCTAAGGTTCGGACCTCGACCGATTCGGTCACCGTATCTCATCAAGAACGCCCAGTTCGTGGCTTGCCACCAGTTCAATTTCATCGACCGAACGGACATTCTTCGCCTTGCAGCTCCCGGTGGAACGTTCCTTCTGAACAGCCCATACGGACCCGATGAAGTTTGGGATCAGCTTCCCGAGATCATGCAGCATCAGATCCTCAACAAGAAGCTGCGCTTCTTTGTCATCGATGCGTCACAGGTCGCACGTGCGGTGGGAATGGGCAACCGAACCAACACCATCATGCAGACTTGCTTCTTTGCCATCTCTGGCGTTCTGCCAGCGGAAGAGGCCATCGGCAAGATCAAGAAGGCGATTAAGAAGACCTACGGCAAGAAGGGCGAAGAGATTGTCCGCAAGAACTTTGAGGCGGTCGACCAGACGGTGGCCAACCTCTTTGAGGTCAAAGTCCCCGCCGATGCCACCAGCGTCCGCCAGCTGCTCGATCCAGTTGCCGCCGGCGCCCCTGAGTTTGTCCAAAGAGTGACCGCTCGCATCATCGCTGGCGATGGCGACAATATCCCGGTCGGAGACCTTCCGATTGACGGCACGTACCCAAGCGGCACTTCAAAGTGGGAGAAGCGCAATATCGCCGAGTTCATTCCCGAATGGGATCCCGAACTCTGCATTCAGTGCGGCAACTGCAGCCTTGTCTGTCCACACGGAGTCATCCGTACTCGGTTGTTCAACAAGGAGACCCTCGCCGAAGCGCCAGCAGGGTTTGCCAGCGCCCCGATCGAGGCAAAAGGATTCCCCGACACTCGCTACACCCTTCAGGTGTACGCTCAAGACTGCACCGGCTGCACGCTCTGCGTCGATGCCTGTCCGGTGCGGGATCGACGTCAGGCAGATCGCCGTGCCATCAACATGATTCCCAAGGATCCCGAAAAGGTCACCGTTGGTACCGCCCACAACGACTTCTTCGAAAGTATTCCCGTCAACAATCGAAGCAGTATCGACTTCAGCACCGTTCGCGGAGCCCAATTCCTGGAGCCCCTGTTTGAGTTCTCGGGTGCCTGCGCCGGATGCGGCGAAACGCCCTATCTCAAGCTCTTATCACAACTATTTGGAGATCGAATGTTGGTCGCCAACGCGACAGGCTGTTCCTCCATCTATGGTGGCAATCTGCCCACCACCCCTTGGTCGGTGAACTCGGAGGGAAGAGGACCTGCATGGTCAAACTCGCTCTTTGAGGACAATGCCGAATTCGGACTTGGAATGCGCGTCGCCTCCGACCGGCATCGAGCTTCCGCAGAGCGTCTGTTGAAGAAGTTGGCCGACCGCATCGGGACCAGCCTTGTCGATGACCTGATCTCAGCTCCTCAGCGGATTGAGTCAGACATACGAAAACAGCGAGAGCGGGTGGCCGTCCTCAAGCTGATTCTCAAGGACGTCCCAGGAACCGAAGCCCAACTCCTCCTTGCCGTCGCCGACTCGCTGGTGCGAAGAAGCGTATGGATCGTGGGTGGCGATGGATGGGCTTACGATATTGGATCGGGCGGTCTGGACCACGTCCTAGCCTCCGGTCGAAATGTGAACGTCCTCGTGATGGACACCGAGGTTTACTCCAACACCGGTGGCCAAGCTTCCAAGTCGACTCCAATGGCGGCCGTCGCGAAATTCGCCAATGGTGGAAAGCAGGTCAACAAAAAAGACCTCGCGCTCCAGGCAATTGCTTACGGAAACGTCTATGTGGCACGAATCGCTATGGGTGCCAACCCTCAGCAGACCGTGACCGCGTTCCGAGAAGCGGAAGCGTACGACGGACCTTCGATTATCCTGGCCTACAGCCACTGTATCGCCCATGGCATCAACATGGAAAAGGGGCTGGAACAGCAGCAGCTCGCCGTCCACAGCGGCTACTGGCCGCTCCTCCGATACAACCCAGAGGTAAAGCCGTCTGGTGAAAATCCGTTCATTCTGGATTCCGCTCGCCCAACTCGCAAGTTCCGAGACTTCTCGGACAACGAACTCCGGTTCCGAATGCTCAAACAGACGAACCCGAAGGCGGTGGAGTCGATGATGGCCAGCGCCCAAAGTGGCATCGACCATCGATGGCACCTATACGAAGAGATGGCACAGGAGAGCTAACTCATGGATCTGAAAACACACTATCTCGGCCTAGAGCTCAAGCACCCGATCGTTGCCTCCGCGTCTCCGATCTCTCAGCAGTTCGATGGAATACGTCGACTGGAGGATTCAGGAGCTGCCGCCATCGTGATGTTCTCCCTGTTTGAGGAGCAGATCAGGTTTGAGGCAGAATCTCATGACTTCTTTGATCACACTTCCTCCAACTCCTTTGCCGAATCCCTCAGCTTCTTTCCGAATATGGATGACTTTGAGGCGGGTCCAGATGAATATCTGGACCTGATTCGGAGGGCAAAGCGATCTGTCGAGATTCCTATCATTGCGAGCCTCAATGCATGTACTCCCGACGGCTGGTCAGAGTACGCGCTGAAGCTTCAACAGGCCGGCGCAGACGCGATTGAACTGAACCCCTACTTCATTCCGAGCTACACACAGTCCTCAATGGACGTGGAGAAGCAGTATGAAGATATGGTAGCCGCCGTGCGTAGAGCAGTGGTGATTCCCATTTCGGTGAAACTTCCGCCGTACTTCAGCTCAATGGGCTACACCGCAAAGAGACTGGTAGACGCAGGTGCCAATGGTTTGGTGTTGTTCAATCGTCTATATCAGCCAGATTTCGACATGGAGCGGCAAGACGTACGTCCGAGTCTAGAACTGAGCCACAGCGGAGAAATCCGTCTGCCGCTTCTTTGGATTGCCAATCTGTACGGCAACATCAATGGCTCTCTAGCTGGGACTACCGGCGTCCACCGCGGTCACGATGTTGCGAAGTACATTCTTGCCGGTGCGGATGTGGCGATGACGACCTCTTCGCTGCTCAAGAATGGCACCGGACACCTCGCCGTCCTTATGGCCGAATTCGTCGAGTGGGCCAATCGCCACGGATATCGTTCCGTTGAGCAGATGAAAGGCTCCATGAGCAAAAAGCACGTCCTAAACCCAGCCGCCTTCGACCGTGCGAACTACGTCAAAGTCCTCCAAAGCTACTTGCCGAAGCATTTGGTCGGATGAAGATATTTTCGCGCCCCAAGCGTGTAGGGCTTGCTTCCGCATAGCCCAAGGTTAGCCGCTGTGGCGGCTAACCTTGGGGTCAAAGGGCGACCAAACGGTTCAACCTCAAAGTGGGTTGGCTCTCCGGAAACCTGTAGGTGCCACGGCAGATGTTTCGACTCCCTATACCCTTAGCCTGCTAGCCAGTTTATCTTCCACCTGATAATCTGATTTGGCATGACTGGACAAAATGATCCCCTCTTTGCGATCGGTTATGGTGCGGTCTACCTATCTGCCCTCACGCTTAGAATTGTCTCGCAATTGTTGCCCGAAATAGTTCGGCCGTTCGGCAAGGGCTCAGGCCTAGTTTTGGCCGAACTGCTTATGTCTATTCAGGTATTCAAGTTTGTATCATTGCCTCTGGGCCTGGGGATGCTTATCGTAGCGGGATAAGTCGACGGAGCCATCTACTGTAAATCTATGGCATCGTCGCCAAAGAGTCGTTAGAATCAGTTCAATCACGATGCATCTAGACATCCCAGCCGAGGTAACTGCTGAGATTGCAGCGATGCTCTTCTCGAAAGGAGCATTGGCCGCGGCGATGGTGAACCTCCTCAGGATAAAGCCTAAGTGCTGGCCCATTATCCTTTGCAATGCCATCACCCTTCCCGCCCTAGCGGGGTTAACGGTCTGGATCTTGGCTGTAAGCCACGATTACGGGCTCAACTGGCTGATCGTGGTGCCATTCACCTCGTTTGTCCTGACGACCTGGTTGCTCAGGCGGTTCATACGTGCACCTGGCTAGAGGCTATACCCAACATTTCAATACCGCCCATCCGTCGTCACCAACTGTGGTCCAGTAAATGCTCAACGAATCAACAATTGCGCGGTAAGTCGAAATGACCGTATAACGGGAATGAATTTGGGGGATGTTGTCAATTAGGCCTGATTGCTATCTAGGACGTAGCCAAGCAACTCTCTGGAAGTTGATTCTGGTGGCAAACATCTGTATAGTTGACGCAGGCACGGAAGAGTTTAGTGAAACAGCCAGTATCGGATGAAACTAGAGCCGCTGTAGGGCATTTCTTTGTCTTCCTGGGGCTCGTCGGCTGTTGCTTCCTCGTTGCGGCATCGGGGTCAGCACCCCATCATGCTCTCAGGCCCTTCGACAGTGCGCCGATGTTCTTCCTTGGTGCCGGCGAGGTTGAAGTCCGTAAGATTCACCACCTCCGACTAACGTGGCCACTCTTCACTTTGATCGTCGCTGCTCCTCTCGCTCTGGGCATCTACTGGATCGGAGCAACTTGTGCAACGGGAATTTTCTGTTGGGCGCTGGTGGTCAATTGGAAGCTCTACCGAGTCTAGGATGGTTGGGTGATATTTTGCAGACCGTCCGCACGAGCGATGTTTGCCGAAAAATTCATCCATGATCACGATTGCGATTTGGACCCTATTTCTCTTGAACGTCCTGTGTGGGGCGACACTCGCACTTGGCAGCAAGAACAAGCGGTACCGAGACCTTGGGTTCCTTTTGGGGCCAGCTTGAGGTGTGGCAGCGGTATAACTGCCTGGGACGATGCTTGCCCTTACCCTGACTTGCTCCGCGCTCCTCATCAATGCGAGCCTCCTAATTCACGCCAGGCGAATTCGAGCAGTTTGATTTTTGCTTTCTGAAACTTCAATGTTATGATTGAAATTCGTTAGCGTGCCGAAGCTGTCCACCGCGGTGCGTAGCAAAGCGGATTTGAATTCTAGTATTGGTTGCGGAACGAGATATTCGTGGCAATCCTCTTCCAGCACGTCACTAGAGAACTGACCACCAAACATTCAACATGGAGCCATTTGAACACATTGCCCTGGCATGTTTGGGTGTCTTTTGGTATGTCGTCAGCTTGTTGAGGTTCACTCGGCATACTTCGAATGTTCCTATACCGCCTGCCGTATGGGCGACCGTTGCTGGGCTCACGCTGCTCACCGTTGCCGCTTACCTTGTCGATAGGATCCTAGTTAAGAACCTAAAAAGGACTCTCTTGCTATTGCTCATCGCCCATTTAGTGATTGGCCCGGGCAGTCTTGCAGTCGCGGAGGATAGTGTGTTCTATGCCGCAATCCCGCAGTCAAGTACCGGTCTCGTGCTGATCTTTATCGCGATCGCCTATAGAAATCGCACTTACCCGGATGGGTCAGTCCGTCCCTGAATCGCCTGCCTGCTTGCTCTCAACCGGCCCGAGGTTGGTGGACTTGAGCCCGCCTAGGTCCAAGAGGACGCGCTGGACGACTACACCGGGGTCGATCGCCCAAAGCTGAAGGCGGTGCGGTCCAGCCGTGAGCTGCACAGGCACCGACACCCGATTCTCGGAGTTGATCACTGATATTTCCCAGGCGTGGGAGAGATAGCTTGTTGATGTATCAACGAGCTGAATGGGGCCGTCATCCAGGCTCACTCCCAGCCGAAGACCATGCCCGGGATGGAAGGCAAGGGAAGGGGAAGTAGAGACCACGACTTGGGCTGCGCCAGTTGTGAACACCATGACCCGATACTCCAGCTTAGGTCCCTTGCCAGGTCTAAATGGCAGGAACTGAGTTGGCAAGGGAGTCACCGCAGAATCCGTCTTTCCGTATCCGCGAAGGGTCTCCCATTGAATGGCGCTTTGCTTCGTCCGACCCGTAGTGTGGTGGGCTTCAATAGTTATCAGATGATCTCCCTCTAAAAAAGAGCCCAAGGGCGCATTCCCGAATATCGATGGGACCAACGCGGAAAGCGGAACCGTAAAGGAGCCAGCATCCGAACCAATGGTCAGGATCCCCCTCGAAGTTCCTACTGGTACCCGAGTCCAATCCACCTGAACTCGCATCGTCAGCTCCTTTCGGGAATCATCCAGTCGTCCCTCGGCGGGGTCCAGTCTTACCCAATCCACACTCGCCGAGGCGTGATAGGAGATTTTGCCGCCGCCCTTGTTGAACAGGTCGATCGTTCCCGTGTCCTGTCCAAAACGTGTGAATTCCATGCCGCCCGGCCTGGCTGAAACCCCCAGAGCGGGTAAGGCGGGAATGGTAAGAGTCTCCAATTTGGGCATCACATTCTTGTCCGGTTGCTGCCAGGATGTGTAGCCAATGTGGGTCTGGTCCATGAAGTGATTCCACTTTCCACCGTTTAGACTGTGGTACTCCTCAGTGACTGCCGCATCCTTCGCAAACGCATCCGAAGCGGCCCGAGCCCAATCATTCGTGCTTGCGCGACCCTGCTTGGCGTACAAGTGATTCTTCGCGGTGGCGAGGTAGAGGTCGTTGAGGACTCTCCCGGCCTTGATGCCGTGGAGAACCTCTTCAAAGTAGGCAGCCTGACAATTATCAGGCAACCGACTTCCAACCTTCTCTGCACGATTCAGTAGGTCCGAGAACTGTTGATTCACCCGTTCCGCCTCATCGTAGATCGTCAGAGAATACGTGTCTGCGTCGCAAAGCTCCGGTTTGCGACGACCATTCAGGCGACCCGTCTCCATCATGATCCCCCCGATTTCAGCGGCGTGGGTACCACCGAATTCGCGCTCAGCCCACTCACGGGCGTAACGCGCCAGATCGCTTGAGCGAATCTTCTCCGGGTCTTGCGCTAGCGTGAGAAAGAACTCGGTCGCGAACGGCTTTGGCTTGAGGTCTCCTACATTGACGATCCAGATTCGGTCAGCGCCGGACTCGTAGGCCAGGTGCATCTGCTCCCAAATCTTTGGAATCGGATTCGTGTCGATCCACTTATAGTTTCTCGGCCCGCCTACGTAGTCAAAGTGGTAGTAAACGCCTGCTCCGCCAGATCGAGAACGCTCCTCCGAAGTCGGAAGTCGACGGATATTTCCCCAGTTGTCATCTGCCCACAACAGGGTGATATCCTCTGGGACCCGCATCCCTTTTTCGTAATATTCCTGCACCTCTTTGTAGAGGCACCACAACTGTGGAATTTGAGTGAGGTCTGGATTAATTGAACTTGCGAGAATCCTCCTTTGTGCGGCAACGATCTTCTCAAGGAGACCAATGTTCGCTGTCTCGGACATCGGCGTATCAACCTTCCCTCGCATCGCCTTCGTCACGATGTTCTCGTAAGGTTTGTTGCGAACAACTCCTGAGCTCCAGAATGCTTCGAGCTCTTTCGGGTGGGTGCTGTAGTTCCAATCCCGTTCGGAAAAGCCAGCACGCCCCCACTCCTTATCGGCGCGCATCATCGGCTCAACATGGGAAGTTCCCATAACGATCCCGTACTCATCCGCATTTTTCGGGTTCTCCGGGTCATCCGCGCTGAATGCGCTGTTCCACATTGCCGGCCACAGATAGTTGGCCCTTAGCCGAAGCAGCAGTTCAAAGATCCGTTCGTAGAAAAAGTGATTGTAGGTGCCGTAGTTTGCAGCGACCCAGTTCGAGAGGGAAGGCGCCTCATCATTCAAGAAGATTCCGCGATACTTCACCTTTGGTGACGGTGCTTCGTATCTGCCGATGATGCTCGCATCGGGGTGCCGGCGAATCGGGACATCCTCCCACCACTTCCAGGGAGAAACGCCGAGAGCCTGACTGAGATCGTAGATTCCGTAGATCGTTCCGCGCTTATCGCTACCGGCAATGACTAGTGTCGTCCCAGTGTCCGGCAGTTGGACAACCTGAGTGACGCACGCTTCCCATTTGTCCCTAGTTGCTCCAACCTGAATCCGACCTGAGCGGATTAAGCCGTCAATGATCGGGCTATGGCCAATCGTGCCAATAAGGATTGTCGGGCTGCTGCCGGCAGGCTCCGCGATGCTACCGGCTACTGAACCGAGATCTTTCCGAAGATCCGATGCCGCCCGAGCAACTCCTGGCCAATCAGCTGGGTCCACCAAAACTCGAGCAGCTCGTCCCTTCTGAATAAGCGAAAAGGCACCTCGCCTAGCCTTGAATTGGACGTTGGGGTTGCCACCCAGCGCTAACGCGGAAGATGCCAGAGCGAGTAGGAGCGAGCCGGTCAGTGACTTCATCGTGTGTCCCGTGCTGGATGGCCCCAGAGCCAATCCAACACGATCTTAGCATCGACTCGTCAGCGGTTGGCACACACATTAAGAGAAACGAAACGAGGCTGGCCAATCGCCGAAATCAAGGGGCCCCCGATCCGAAATGATCTCGATGACCTCCCGCGTCGGATGCGCGGATTCCGAGATCCACAGTTCACAGCCGCGCTCCTTTTCTGGCAACCCAAATGCACTGTTGGCAGGTCCCCAATCTTCCCAAGGATTGGGAGAGCCAAGGATGATGCTCCTTATCGGTGGCACTCCAGGAAATGCCTTAGGCAATAGCCGTGCCTTCAGGAAGGGCGCGTAATCACACAGGAAGAAGTCATACGGCTGAGGTTCGATTGGGTAGGCGTTACGGCAGATGAGCTGCGTGCTCTGTGAATCTTCTGCCGAGAAACCCCGCAGCTGGAGCAGGTCAGGGTTAGCCTCGACCTTATCCGTAATTCGCATCGGGATATTGAGCCGTGTGAGCGTTTCTGCGGCGCTCTGCAGATCCGTTGGCTCAAAGACGAGTGTCCGAATTTGGGCGACCTCCGGGGCACCTTCATCAAATTCAATGAACTCGAGATTCAGTCCGCCAAGGGCCACCCCAGAGGTGCGTCCGGTCGGCCAAAACCGACCAATGGGCCAAGCGACGGGAAACCCATGCGCTTGAAAGACATCCATTGCCTCCTCGATATTCGGCACCTCGCAGATCAGGTGATCAAGGCGTCTGAGCCATGGAACCTTTTGGCCAGCAATATCCAGCATGACCTTTATTTAATCACAGGGTCCGTTGCAACCACGTTCTGACTGCAAACCGTTAATATGAACTATCTGAGCATTCGAGCCGCCATGTCAAAGCTTTGCCCAACCTCAATTCTGTTCTGCGCTATTGCTCTTGGATTAACAGGATGTGGTGGTTCAGGTGCCACAGGGCACCCTACGCCTCTGCCGAATCCGCTCGTCAAGATTGCTTGGCCTGCTCCATCGAATGCATTCAAAAGCCCAAAGTCGGCCATCATCGTGTTCCCTGGTGCCGCCGCTGGTGGCGGCGACGTGACGTTCACTGTGAACCGATCGGGGTCAGGAGCGATGACCCAGGGTTACCGATGCCCAGTCGTCATCAGTTTTGGTCTCCACACAATGCTCGTCAAGTTTGAATCAGGTTCAAATGGCACCGGAACCGAGGTGGCAACCGCATCTGGCACGGTAACAGCAACCAGCGCAGGAACCCTGATGGGGAATCAGGGAGGAGCGATGGAGCCCATCGCATTCGGGACTGGAGTGAATTCAATCTCCGTAATCAATGGGCAAACCGCAAACGTCGGTCAGGCTTATCCGATCCAATTCAGCGCCCTCGACGTAAACGGCAATATCGTCGCAGTCCAAGATGGTGCCGTCTCCTTCCAGATTGTTCAGGGGGGGGATGCGACGGTGAATGCGGCAGGAAACCTAGTTGCCGGACTTGCTGGCACGGTTACGGTGCAGGCGAGCATTGGCAACATTACGAGCTCTGCGACCGCGATCAGCGTCCAAGCGGTGTCAGCAGCTTTGAGACAGCTGTTGCAAAACACCAATTCAATGGTTATCAGTCCCCAATCGGGATTGATCTGGGCAAGCGTGCCCTCAATTGGCGGTACTTACGGCAACCAGGTGGTGGAGATCAACCCGGCGACGGGAGCAGTTGTGGGCGGAATCTTTGCCGGAAGTGAGCCGGGGCCACTCGCACTGTCTTCAGATGGGTCCACACTGTTTGTGGGGCTCAGCGGGGCGGATGCCATCCAACAAATTTTGACTGCAGGGCCGAGTCTGGGAACCCAGTTTGCCCTCGCCGCGCCGCAATTTAGCAACGTAAACGCACCTGCAGGACAGATCGTCGTTCAGCCGGGCAGCACATCCAACATTGCCGTCTCTCGCGTCAGCAACTTCAATAGCGGCGCGGAGTTCTATCTCAGTGGAGCCGTTGCTCCAAACACGCTGTCAAATTCGACGGCCTATGCGCTAGCTTTTGTCTCTCCCAGCGAATTGTTTGCTGCCACAAACTACTCCGGCCTCTTGGATGTATCTGCAGATTCTCAGGGTCTAACGCAGCTGAGTAGCCTAAACCTGCTGAACAGCACGAACACGGTGAGCCTAACCTACGATTCTGGCCGAGTGTATGTGTCAGACGGTTCGGTTCTCGATGCCGTGGCGAAGACGCGAATCGGATCGTTCGATTTGTCTATTGTGAGCAACCAGTCAAGCTCTGCCATCTCATTCGTGGTGGACGGGGTCAACCATAGGGTGTTCTTTCTCACCGTGAACTATTATTCCGGCCCCTACATCCTTAGCGCCTTTGACACTCGAACCTTCCTCCCCGTCGGCTCGGTGAATATCCCAGCCGTGTTCGGCACCAGCTTGAACTCTGTCCCAGATCCCAACCTAGTCCGGTTTGGAGCAAAGGGCCTCGCCTTTCGCACCGCCACCTCCATCTACTTCCTCGACCACGCTCCTGGCCTGTAGACGGGTGTGACCCAAATTTTCCGATCCGGCAGGGGAGCTGTAGCATCAATCGGCACCAGGCGGTACAATATCAATTCCGAGTGGGGAATTAGCTCAGCTGGGAGAGCGCTTCCATGGCATGGAAGAGGTCAGGGGTTCGAGCCCCCTATTCTCCACCACTCTTTAAGGAATCCTGCAATACCGCGAGTATTGAGGTTCACTTAAGCACCTTAAGTGTTTTGAATTCAAGAATCTCTCTGTCCTCCTAACCCAAGCAGGAGGCTTCCTTGAGAAAAAGCGCGCTTACTTCACGAAGAACGACGACGACCATTTCGGTTGTCGATTTTGAGTCAACCGTCCAAGAATGGTTGCTCGATTGCGAGATCAGACAGCATTCAGCGGCAACGCTATCGCTCAGAAGAGTCATAACCGAAAAGTTGATCTGGTTCCTGAAAAAGAACCGACACGAACACTGCGGCACTCCTGAATTGAAGGCGTTTATTGCCTACCTGGGGCGAGCAAATCATGGTCTAGAGGGAAGATGGAACAATGGTCGCAAGTGTGGCCAAGCCCGACCATCAACAATCAGAACCTTCTATGCCCACCTCAGAACCTTTTTCCGACGGGCTGTCGAAGAGGGCATGCTTTCGGACTCACCCATGGAGAGTATCGCATCCCCAATTGTGCGAAGTGATCAAGTACAGCCCTTCTCTGAAGCACAGATTGAGTCACTGATCAAAGCATCGAAGTTGACATTTCACCCAAAAAGGGATGAGGTGATTGTCCGGCTTCTCTACGATACAGGTATGCGCGCGTCGGAGTTGCGTAGCCTGAAAACCAAGAATCTTGACGTCCCTGGTCGCAGATGCGTTGTGCAAGGAAAGGGCAACAAATACAGAACGGTGTATTTCGGCAAGCAGACCGCCAAAGCGTTGATGCACTATTTGCGTGAATCACCACGGGAGCCAGGTCAAACCGTTTTCTACTCAGATCGGGGCACCCAAACAGGGGAAGCACTTAGACCAAACGGTCTGCTACAACTCATTGGTCGAATTGGCACAGCCGCCAAAATTGAAGCTACTCGTTGCAGTCCTCACACTTTCAGGCACTCCTTTGCTGTTCAGTTTCTACGAGCGGGAGGAAATGTGTTCAGCCTCAAAGAGATCTTGGGCCATACAACCTTAACCATGGTGAATCGCTATGTTGCATTGGCTCAGGCGGACATCGAGAATCAGCACCGGCAATTCTCACCCGGAGACAGATTAGGAACCAAAAGCACTTAGGCGGTTTCCGGGATGAGCGCCGAAAAATCGAAGTCTTCATGCTTTACAGGGTTCGAAGCATAAAGAGATCGCAATGTACTGATCTGTGTTGGAGTCAACGGCGACTTTGGCAGATCAATGTCAACATCCATTTCAGCTCCCAATAAATCGGCGGACGTGACTTTAATGAGACGCCTTATCTGCTTGACGTGGTGGTCTCGGAACTGAGGCTCACAGTGGATGAACAAACCGTCATGGAGCCAACCCATCACCCAAACTGGCCTATCTGTCCTCTCGCTTAATTTGGCGTATTGAAAGACCGGGGCCAGCACAGCCATTTCGTAACTTTGCTCCTCGTTGGCAAACGCCGAATAAGTTTGCTGTCGATGGGTGTTTCCTCTCACATGGGGGCCAAGCTCAAATTCTTGGCCGACAGCGTCAACAAGCTTCTTTTCCTGCAAAAACCAATCTAGGCGGGCCTTACTGGCTTCACGCAAAGCCTTATAGACAGCGTGGTGAACCAACTTGGTCGCGGGACCGTCTCCGATCACCTTGGCTAGATCTACACAGGCACCCTTTGCAGTTAAACCGTTTACCGTCCCATATAGAGATGCCTTGATCGCCTTCTTAACATCTGACTTGAACTCCACCCCGGCGTAATCCGCAAATACCTCCCAAACATTCAGGCCCAATTGCTTCTTGAAGGAATTTCGGCATCCATGCCTTCATACGGTTTCGGTTTGGAAGCTCGTTTTGGGGCAACTGATCGGCAGTTGTGTTCCACGCTTCACGCCATCCATGGCTAAAACCACTTCCTTGAGCACTGCCATCCATGGCATCGCTTCACGCTTTCTGATTGTTCGCGTTGCTCACCGGCTTTGCGGAACTGCGTCTCTGTGTCGTGGTTTTGACGCTCTCCTTCCAGGCATCCTGCCTTTCAGTCGGCTTCGTCTGGTTAGTGACTGCTTTGGGGACCTCCCGAAATTCCCAGATAGAGCCCGCCAAGTTTGCGTGACCAATCAGGCTTTCAGATTTGAAAAATACCCTCACTGAATGACGAAATCCTGTCATATAATTTCAATGTGAGTGCGGTTAGATGGAGACAAGCGTGTCGACCTCTTTGGAGGAGTGACGCAACTAGCCGCAAAGATATGGAGAAAAGCCCATGCCTATGAGCGTCGTTTACACAACCATCAACGGTAGGATCGTCCATGAAAATCGAGGAGGAGTCGAACGCTTCTATATGGGAGATACCAACGGCAACACAATCGGGCTAATGGACGCATCAGGAAACGTAACGGACACATTCACCTACTGGCCATTTGGTGAGCTACAGAGCCATGTCGGCACCAGCGAAACACCGTTCATGTTTGGAGGCATCTTGGGTTGCTACACCGACAGTTGGGGTGGAATATATATGCGCGCACGGGAGTATGTCCCCCAATTGACTCGATGGCTAACTGTCGATGAGATGTGGCCATGGCAATTGCCATATGCTTACGTCAACGCCAATCCGATAAGTTTTGTAGACCCTCCTGGAATGCAAGGTATTTTCTCGGGCGGATTGGGTTGTACTCCAGAACAGGGGATCAGCCTCTACAATGGGGTGAACGGGATTCGCACAGGGCTCCAGCATTGCAAAGATTGCGCTCAGGCTATTCGAAAGTCTTGGCTCCCAGCGCCTATGCATGGAGCAAACCATCCCTACTCCCACTGCATGGCTTGTTGTGTTCTCACACGTGTGGATGGATCAACTTGTGCTCAGACGGCTCAAGCGGGACAGAACGCCACAACGCCGTCCAGAGTTGGGTCCTGGCAAGACAGGTGGGGCTGGTGCAGCACTGGAGTGGCAATTGGCCGAAAGCCCATCAAAAAGGGCAAGAGTTCCCAAGCAGACTGCGAAGCACAATGCAGTGGCATCTACAAGACAAATCCGCCTCAACCGTTTCTCCCTCCGTTCCCGTATTTACCAGAGTGCAATCCTGCGTGATATTCGGCTCAGTGCCAAGGGCTCCTGTGCAAAACTAGTCAAAGCCCCCGAGCGGTGTGCAATGAGGTGGCTAGCCCTTCCGTTTAGCGAGAAACCACCACAAGAAAATAAAGGTGACTACGAAGCCAGCGGGGTAGCAGATCATCGACGCGGTTATTCCCGCATCGCTACTTTCCACCTCCTCACCTTTTGGAACTAGGCCAAACAGCAAAACGAACTCATTTCCAAGTTTATTGGCACAAAACGATCCGAGCACAGCACCCCAAAAAATCGTATTGTTTCTAATTCTTCGAGTCATTTCTCCTCTCTCGGACAACTTTAAGATGTTAGCATCACTTTCCGACAAGGCCTTTTAACCTCGAAATTCCATTGTTGTTCGTGTTTTTCCGGGCACGAAATTGATCTCTGCATTCCAGGGGCGCCTGCGTCGCACTCCTTGCATTCCGTTCAATAATTTCGACCCTGTCTGGTTGGCGTGCTTCCTGCTCCGCCTCAATTGTGACTTATGGTCAGCCAGGCCCCTTCCACCACCGAAACCAGCTAAGTCCATGAAGATCGAAATGCGTTAGCGATCACCAAGGATTATTGCAATCGGGCTGGTCCCAGTGGCGGAGCCTTCCCAACAGACCATAAGCTCCCAATTGAATCTACGCTGTTGGTGGGCGCTACAAGCAGGTTTAGAGGGTCGATTCTCCCGCAATGACGAATCCTTCGACACACTATTGGGTCTTCAGGGAGAGTGCCATGTAGGTCTGCGGCGACACCACACAGGAGTTGCCTTCCCGGCTGACGGCTTTGCATTCATGAGCGTCAACCATGTCGTAGAACTGGGTTTCAGATACTTCGGTCTTGTTCACCCCATCCTCCGACGCCAAATAGTAGACACTGTAGACAGCTCTGGGAGGCCCACCATATGCTGGGTGGCTGGCTTTGCAACCCCAGAGGGCAAACGCCAAGCAGACCAAAGAACTTCGTTTCATCAAGCCTCTCACTTAAACCAACTGATCCAGCCTTTCAGACTCAGAGTTCCAACAACATCCCGCCAACGTGATCACTTGGCAGGGTGATTTCCCCACCCAGAGGATTAGCTGAATGGTGGAAAGCGCCACCCATGTGAGAAGCGGCAAAACTTGGTGAATGGTGCATCACGTGACCGTTATTGACCCAGCTGCCAGCATTCATGTGATGCATATGCCCTGATCCAACGTGGGTGACTCCATCCAGACCGTTGAAGAGGTGGACTTTGAGTCCCATGATTCCCGGTAGATCGATTTGCATTTATCCAAGCTCCTTTAAAACTTTGATCGTTGGCTGGTGGGTGTCACACATTGTAAGGGCCTTTATCCATGCCTGCTTGGCTTCTGAGTGACGCTGTTGCAGTGTGTACACCAAACCAAGACAGAAAAACAGATCCGCCCTTCTTACCTGAAGATGCTGAATTGGCTTCGCATTCTTGTTCTCAGAAACGAGACCACCGCCCAAAGCACCGGCAACCAGTCCTAATCCCGAGAACAATGCGGCACCAGCCAATGCTAGACCACCCACCGCAACGGCTTTGTCGAACGTTCGTTCCTTTGCCTCACGTTCGTTTACTTTCTGAAGATGAACTTGGATTGTAGATTCCGCCAGAGTGAGATAGCCAGCTTCGATTTCCATTTTCACCTTGGCCAGTCCGTCGATATGAGTAGCACAGCCCGGGCAACGACCAGTCCCCTCACAGAATCCGCAGAGCATAGGATTCCCGTGTCGGTCTCCACCAAATCGCCGGTGCATGCCTTGGCCTTCACAAAAACCGCATTTTTGCGTTCCCTTACAATGCTCACATGAGGTGTAAGTAGGCACAGCAAGTTGCGCCAACTTTGGGTCCCGTAATCTAGCTAGCATCTGATCCGCGGAGCTCACGACAACATTCTATTCGAAGAAATACCAAGTTGGTATCAAAAACGAATCCAAATTTCACGAGTGGGCGAAAAGGCTGTCGATTCTGTTAGGACCGCCGAATATGACGCCCTACTCGCTGTCCTGAAGGCCGCTAGAAGGGCAGGAAATGCCACCCAACGTGACCTGTCGCTTAAAATGGGCAAGTCATTCAGCTACATCGCCAAGATTGAGAAAGGCACACGGCGCATTGATGTCGTCGAGTTTATAGAAGTTGCGACTGCCTTGGGCATTGATCCCAACGAGTTGTTTAAACAGGTGACCGACCAAATCGCTACAAAGTAGTGCCTGCCAAATCCGATAACATCGGAGGCGGTAAACGATCTATACTAGGTCTGAAGCGTTGTATGACCGCTTCATTTCGTCATTTCAGGACAGTTTGAGATCCAATCTCAGGTTCAAACGGCACTTATCTCAGCTGGAAATCGCCTTAACCATGGCATGGAAGAGGTCAGGGGTTCGAGTCCCCTATTCTCCACCACTCTTTGGGCCTGGGCCAGTCTTTCGGCTGTCAACAATCAAATGCCCTGAGGTCACGGATCCTGGCGCAATGGGTCTTGGTTCGCTTCATTTCCCGCAGAATCCCTTTAGACAAAAGGGCACGACTAGCTCTGACCAGTCCACATCAGCACCTCGTGAGATCGCACAGGGACTCTGGGCCAACAGTCCGCGGCGCTTCCCATACTTATCGATGCTCCAAGCGAAATTTTAGAATCGAGTTGGATTTCAAAAGTAGACGACGGCGCCGATTCCAAAGCGCTTGCGATTGTATTCGCCGACGGCAACGGATGTACTTATGCGGATGTGCCCGAGCCAGGCTACCGGAGATTTATTTCGGCATCCTCAGCAGGCAAGTATTGCAGACTGAACATTTGGAACAGGCTCCCAGAACGCTAAGCTTCCAAAGCTCAGCCATAGGCAGCCTAGGTCTCACGCCGTCTTTTTTGCTGACCGCAACCTAACATCGCGCCGGCACTAAGAACTAAAAGAGCGGAGGTGCCGGTCAAATCCGAAGCGCCGGTAAGGGTGGGCGAGGTGGACCCGCCCACCGGGAGACGGACGGAGTGAGGCGAGAGGACTATTTGCGATGCGATGCGAAGCCTAGCATCAGTCAGGCGAATTTAGTCGGGGCATTGACTGCATTTGGGAGAATACGGAACAAGCGGAGTATTTGACCGTCTGCGCAACGGTGAGAAGAAGCCACAAACCGTTGTCGGAAATTCGTCTAAATCAGATTGCGGACTTGGATTTAGAACTTGTCAGCAAACCAGATTGCTTGGCGTACCAGTTGAAGAACAGAGCATCAAGGAGAAGACCACCAACCGTCCGCGTGAAGGCGGGATAGGCACTTAACCAGTCGTCCATGGGCTTTGCCTTTACCAAAAGAACGAACTGGATCATGGCCAGTAAGAACAAAAACGCCATCACGCAAGGCCAGATCCGCTTGACGGCAAAGCCAAGAAGGTTGCCGAGGGTGCAAGGGATGCCGACAAACAAGTGATCGCCAAAAGCACTGTAGGCATTCGACCACACCCCAAAAATGTTCAGACACACGATTGGTACAAACACACCGAGAAGCGTCGCAATTGTAATTCCGAGGAATAGTCTTGTCGCCCTAGGAAACTCTTTCACCGCTTCTGCAAGTGTCGCAAATTGTGAACTCAAATTCTAATACCTCCCCACAAAAGCGGACGACCAACTAAATGAAAATCCCCCGGTCGCAACTGATCCGCCAGCTTTGTTGTTGCTGCCGGTAGCCGATCCATCCATCCGAGCCACCAGCAAGCGGTCAGGATAACGGCAACCCGCTATAGGAGGGCCACAGGTCGGCGGTTCAATGTCGCCCCTGAATTTGGTCAGATGCTCTGAACCATAGAAGGGACAAATTAGCAGACTTTGCCCGACGGTTTGGTCTGCAAGGTATTCCGTCCAATGTGCTTCCGTGTCGCCTACTATGGAACCGCGTACATATCCGTAACTGCCAATCAGAGGAGCATAAACATTTTCAGTACAACTCTGCCGCCAGTAGTCGTTTAGATCGCATGTTGGTGCTTTGCTCAGAACCTTTATGGCCTCGCTATATTGAGGCATGTATTGTTCACCGCCGTACAGGTCAGCATAAAGTAATAACGCCAAAGAGCATTGCCGCAAGTTTGAAATACTGTTGGCCTCTTTTGCTTTCTGCTTTGCCCTCCCAAAAACGGGGAATAGAACAGTTGCCAAAACCGCAATGATTGCGATGACGACTAGAAGTTCCATTAAGCTAAATGCACGCGATTTCATGGAATTCCTCCGCTAAGGGTTAGGATTAACGGGTGATGCTGGAGCGGGGCAAGGACATGGCAAGGCTGTTGGGCAGCTCTTTGTGCGGACTGTCACACAACATGGGCCAGTTTCTGCAGGAAAACAGATTCCAGACCCTGTATTAACCGAGCCGTTACAGCCGTAAGGTTGACGCATCACATAGTTGTAGTTTCCCTGGATGGTGCCGCAGAACTGTTTGGGGATACTCTCGCACCCTTCCACTCCATCCGCGCTGCAATTAATACCCGTTGCTAGCGCACTGCGAGCAGAAAGCCCGATAACGCCGACTGCTAAAGTTAAAGCCGCGTAGCGGCACACGTAGATTTTGATCTTTGCTAGTTTCATTTGCTCCTCCGAACCGATGCAAGAGTTTCGAGTAAAGTCGTCTGTCCATCAGATGAACTTGGCCAACCGGACTGGGCAAACCCAACGGTGTTATCGGGATTTAAAACCAGGATAAGCGGAGTTAGGATCGGTGTGTCCTTGGCGTGGAAAGTCACAATGGAATCGTCGCCCAGATTAACGGGCACGTTTTGAAAATTTATTTTTCTTAAGGTCAGAGCCGCCATAGCCCGGTCGCAGTAGCTACACCCCTCACGTGTTACGACTAATATTCGTGACTTCACGCGGTCGATCATCGGCACATAGGGGCGAATGCCTTTCCCAATGAATTGAGGCATTGCAATCCCTTGGGCAAGGTGAGGAATCAACCAGCCAGCAGCATAGGCACCTTGCAGCATAGCTACCGCACCAAGCCCAGTGTAAGCCAAGCTTGATAATCCTCTTGGCAATCGGATGGGAAGGATTTCTGAATTGTCGAGCCGTGCAGCCGCGAGAGAAATAAGGGCACAATTTGCCAACCCAAGACTTAGGCAAGCCAGACAAAATTTGGGTGCCAATGCAATCAAGGCCATCTGTCCGAACCATACGAGGCAACCGCATGCGATGGCTAACCGCATGACTTTGCGAGAAGCCGAAACGGAAAGTAAGATCCAAAGCAGCCCCACCAAAAGCACAGCGCATAGGGGGCTAAACGTCAGCATGTTTTTCTCTAAGCCTGAACATGCGGGGCAAGACTGATAAATTGCAGCTCCCGCGGGAATGGCAATAAGGCCAATCCACAAGGACCAGGCCCCAACCGCCATTTGATAAACAAAAGCGATGAATGCGCATGATAACAACGATAAGAGCATCGCGCGCCCTTGGACGATGTATCCGTTCTCGGTAGCAGCCGCATCGAGGACGCCTGCGATTTGAGCGCCATCGGTGAATTTTGCCCAGCCGTTTGAGGTTTTGCCGATTAAGCTCAATGACAACCCTGTCTGTGGATAAAGATGAACGCCTTCTGTTTTGGCTAATGCTACTAAGGAGTTAGAAATGATGTGACTATCATAATGAAGAGCCCTCGTTTTCACGTCAAAGTCTAGTCGCGGACGTAATGCGTGGAGCGCTATGAACGCAATGACGCACGCCAGAAAAAGCTCGTTGCGATGCTTAATGTCCAGGTTCGTGTTGCTTTAAACATGACGTACTGATATCATACATCACAATGAGTCATATTGGTACGGCATTAGCAAGATGTTGGTCGTTTGAGTGCGGTGATTCCAAATTGCTCATGGCTCTCTCTCACTTCCTGTGGGTTAGGTTCAATGCAGATCTTTCTCAGAGGTAGACGCTTTTCGACTCTTTTGTCCGTGATTTCAATGTGACATCTGAAGAGCTTTTTGCGATGGGCCTTGGGCTTTCTCGTCCCTGG